>JAXMGB010000022.1:0-30830 GCA_046347485.1 Methylotetracoccus sp.
GGGCCAGGGTGGCAAGGCGGTGCTGCACGTGGACGGCAAGAGCTTCGCGGAGGGTCGGATCGAACGCACGATCCCGATTCGCATCGCGCTGGATGAGGGACTCGATGTCGGCGAGGACACCGGCACCCCGGTCGTTCGCACCTACGACGTCCCGGCACGCTTCACCGGCACCATCGAACGGGTCGTCATCGAACTGAAGGATCTGGGGCCGGCGCCCAACCAGGACGCGCGTCCCGGCGCCACGGACTCGCAAAGCGGGACGCGCGGCGGCCGGCCGAGCCGCTCGCCGCGCAGCTGAGGTCAGCCGGTCCTGGCGTTAGTGGTCTTCGATCAGTTCGATCGCGTGCGACGGACAATAGCGCTGCGCGCGCCGGGCACTCTCGACCAGCTCCGGCGGAACCTCGGGCTTCAACAGCGTCAACTGTCGGGTGTTTTCGTCGAAGTGGAAGATCTCCGGCGCTTCGGCCATGCACTGGCCATGCCCCTGGCACAGATCGGCATCGACGCGGACGCGAACCCCGCCGCGCGTGGCGGTTCCGCCGCTGAACGGGCACCCCCCGCCCGCCTCGACCGCGCCGGTCGTCGCCGCGCCTACAGCCCGGTAGCGCACCCGGCATGGAGCCCCTGGTTCGACGACCATCTGCGTGTAGTCATCCCGGTAGGACCCCGGCTCGCCCGCTAGCTCGAAAGCGAAGCGCCGCAACAGAACCGAGAAGATCGCCTTCAGCTGGAACAGCGCGAACGCATTTCCCGTGCACTTGTGCTTGCCCCCGCCGAACGCCTGCCAGCCGAACAGATTGCGATCCTCGGCGCGTTCCGGGCCGTAGCGCTCCGGTTCGAAGCGCTCCGGATCAGGGAACAGGCCGGGAATCCGGTGCGTGACCGAGGGCGCGGTGCACACGTACTTCCCGGCGTCGATACGATAGCCAGCGATATCGATATCCTGCACGACCTTGCGCATCAGGACGATCAATGGCGGGTGCAGCCGCAGTACTTCCTTGATGACCGCATCGAGCTTGGGCATCTGTCGCAGCGCTTCGAACGTGACACCGCCGGTCCGCCCGATGACCTCATCGATCTCGGCGACCACCGCGGCGAGATGCCGCGGATGGCGTAGCAATTCGATCAGAATCCACGCCGCCGTACCCGAGCTCGTATGGTGACCGGCGAAGATCGCGGCCACCAGCATGCCGGTGATCTCGTGCGGCGTCAGGCGAGTGCCATCCTCGTAGCGCGCATCGATCAGCGTCTGGAACACGTTCGTGCCGACCTCCAGAGACTCGGCGCGCTTCGCCATGATCTGCTCGACGAGTTGCTGCAGCCGGGCCCGCGCGCGGTCACGCCGGCGAAACATCGGCAGCGGCAGATTCGGGAAGATGTATGCGATGGGCTGGATCGACTGTTCCAGGTCGTGATAGATCTCGGCGAACTCCGCGTTCAGTTCGTGCCGGAACTCGGAACCGAGCAGGCAATGACTTGACGTGTAGAGCGTCAGTTCCTTCGTGAAGTGCAGCAGATCGATTTCCCCGGCGGCGCCCCACGCCCGCACCATGTTCTCGACTTCGTCGACGATGACATCCGAATAGCTGCGCATCGGCTTGTCGCGCAGTGCCGGCATCAGCATCTGCAACTGCTGGTTCTTCTTCGGAATCGGCGCATCGAATACGACGCCGTGTCCGAAGATCGGCGTCATGAACCGGTACGCGGGCCCCTGGTCCAGAACCTCGTCGGGCGCCCTATAGAAGGTTTCACTGGCTTCCGGCCCGGTCAATAGCACCATGCGCTGGTGGAACAGGCGAAATTCCGCAACCGGCCCGAGCTGCTCACGGAGCCGCATCATGAACTCGTGCGGATTCTTGCCGAAGCTCGTGATATGGCCGAGCAATGGCAACGCGCCACCGAGCTTCGGTGGCCTAGGCAGATTCGATTGACTCATCTTGTTGCTGTCCAAAGTCGTCGGTCACCCTGAGGCAAGCCGACGGCAAACATTGTTATCATGCCCGCCCGAACCGGACGCCGATACCAGCCGCCCGGGCAACGCCCCACGACCAGGATGCAGACATGCCGGAATTCAGCCGGAGCGAACTCGAGGAGATGGTGGAACGCTGGCTCGTCGCCAATCGCGACGCCGAGCGCGACGGAGATTGGATCAGACATCTCGGTCCCTTGTACAGCGACGATGCCGAATACTCGTGGAACATGGGACCCAACCAGGAATTCATCGCCCGCGGACGCGGTGAGATCGAGCGTTGGGCACTCGGCGCGCACATGGAAGGATTCGAAAAATGGCGGTATCCGTACGACAAGGTCCTGATCGACGACAAGCAGGGTGAGGTCATCGGCATCTGGCGTCAGGTCGCCCCGGTGCGCCGTCCGGATGGACGGCAATACGAGGTCTCCGGGCTCGGCGGCTCCTGGTTCCGTTACGGCGGCGACTTCCAGTGGTGCTGGCAACGCGACTTCTTCGACCTCGGCAACGTCAAGGCGATGTTCATGGAACTCGCGGCCGATGGGCAACTGGACGCGTCGGTCAAACAGCGCTTGTCGAAACTCGCGCGGGGTCAACCCCTGCCCGGGGTCTACCCGATCAATCCGCCGCGCGGCACTTGGTCCCGCGCCAAAGGGCTTCTGGCCATGGCGCGAATCGTGCTTCTAGGAAACTAAACAGCGAGACCGCCGGCTTAAACGCGCCGGCGCAGTGGACTGCGGGCAGATTTTCCCGCACAATAGTAGGCGTGTCGAGCGAAACTGCAGTCAACACCAAGGAGCAGCTTTCGCCGCAGGGCATGAATCGCCCGTCCGCCGCAGGTCAATAACTCCGCGAAACCGCCTCGAACGGATCGAGGGTCATCGCGCGCACCGAGTGCCGCGAGGGGTTGTTATGGCCGCGTCGAAGGCGAGCATTCACGCGTGATACGACCGCACCAGCCGATTCATCTGTCGACGGGCGGTTTTGCGGCGACTGCGGGCAAAAGGCGAGGAATCAAAAAAACCGATGTCGGAGTCCCCGTTCTGAAAAGGCACGAAACCGCCCCTCTCGACATCAGGGACATCAGCCTGCGCGCCGGGCACAATCTTCTCGACCTGCAGCGTCCAGGCGGCGACTGGGAGGGAGAGATGGTCTGGTGCACGATGATCCTCGCGCAAGCGATCATCGTCCGGACGATCGTCGGAAGACCCTACAGCGAATCCGAACGACAGGCCATCGAACGGCATTTCGAGCTTAACCAGCGCGCCGATGGTTCCTGGGGCATGCATCCGGAATCCGAGGGCTACGTGTTCTTCACGGCGCTCGGCTACATCGCGCTGCGCCTGCTCGGTGTGCCTGCCGACCGGCCGATCCTGAGGTCCGCCGCGACCTGGCTGCATCACCAGCCGGGTGGCGTCAAGACCATCCCGAGCTGGGGCAAGTTCTGGCTGGCGATGCTCGGCCTGTATCCCTACGACGCCCTCAATTCGATTCCGCCGGAGCTGTTCCTGCTGCCGGAATCGCTGCCGTTCCATCCGCGACGCTACTACTGCCACACGCGGCAGATCTACCTGGGCATCGCCTATCTCTATGGGCGCCGCTTCGTGGCCGAGATCGGGGAGGAGTTGCGTGATGCGCTGCGCGGCGAGCTTTATCCCGAGGCGAGCTACGAGACGATCGATTTCGGCCGATTCCGCCATGCCGTCGCCGCGAGCGATGCGTTCGTGCCGATCAGCCGATTGCTTCGTGTGATCTACGACGCGCTGCATCTCTACGAACGTCATGGCCCCAAGCCATTCCGCGACAAGGCCCTGGATCGCTGCTTCGAACGCGTTCTGTTCGAACAACGAACCACTGCCTACCAGGGCATCTCGCCGGTCAGCGGACTGCTGAACTGCCTGGCCATCCACTGCCACGACCCGCAGCACCCGGATCTCCCGGCCAGCCTGGACGGCGTCGAGGCGTGGCGATGGGAGGATGCCGGGGAAGGCATCCGCTACGTGGGCGCGCGCTCCAACACCTGGGACACGGCCTTCGCGGTACAGGCGCTGTGCGAACACCCGGATGCGCCCGCGCAACAGATCCCGGCGTTGCGAGCCGCGCATGCATTCCTCGACCGCGCGCAGAGCCGCGAGGAGATTCCCGATCGCGACTACGGCTGGCGGGACACCGCCGTTGGCGGCTGGTGCTTCTCCAACGGTCAGCATCGCTGGCCGGTCAGCGACTGCGCGGCCGAGGCCGTCAGCGCCTTGTTGTCGATGTACGAACACCCCAAGTTTCCGCGGGATCTGCGACTCGATCCGGCGTGGTTGCAGCGGGGCATCGCATTCCTGCTGTCGCGGCAGAACGATGACGGCGGCTTCGGCACTTACGAACGTCGGCGCGCCGGCCGGCTGCTCGAAGCGATCAACCCGTCCGAGATGTTCGGACAGTGCATGACCGAACTGTCGTACATCGAGTGCACGAGTTCGGCGGTCGCCGCACTCGCCCATTACCGGAAACACGCCCCGGACTCCGGCGCGACGACGATCGATACCGCGATCGCTCGCGCGCTGGCTTTCCTGCGGACGCAGCAGAAATCCGATGGCTCCTTCACCGGCTTCTGGGGCATCAATTACACCTACGCGGCGTTCCATGTAGCCAAGGCATTCCGTACCGCAGGCATCGCCGCGAACGACCCCGTGTTGCAGGCCGCCGCCGCCTGGCTGATCGCAAAGCAACGCGAAGATGGCGGCTGGGGCGAACACTATCGCAGCTGCCTCGTGAACGAGTACGTCGAACACCCGACGAGCCAGCCGGTCATGACCAGCTGGGCCCTGCTCGCTTTGATGGACATCGTTCCGGCCGAGCACCCGGCGATCCGCCGTGGCATCGACTGGCTGGCCAGCCAGGCGGCCGGCGCCGGAGCATGTCCGCGCGGCGCGGTGAACGGCGTGTTCTTCGGCGCGGCGATGCTCGATTACCGCCTCTACCATGATTATTTTCCGGCCTGGGCCCTGGCCAAGTACGTTCGCGCGACGGCCCAGGTCCATAGTGACGCCCGCTCCCCGACCAGGGATGGCGTGGCCGCCCCGGCGGCCACGACACGGCGCGTCGCCTCGACGAACGGGAGCCGGATCGGCGCGCCGTCCGGAGCTCCATGACAATATCTACACTCGCGCCGGATCGCGGCGCTGTCCTCGCTCACGGGAATGGACCTATGCATAAGCAGATCGACCTGAACGAGACTGTCGACGTCCTGATCGCCGGTGGCGGCATCGCCGGTGCGGCCGCCGCCGCGGCCTTGTCCCAACTCGGCCTCGACATTCTGATCATTGAACCCGGTCTGCAACAGGGCCGTCGCCTCGCCGGCGAACTGATCCACCCGCCCGGCATCGACGGACTCCGCGAATTGGGCCTGCTCGGCGATACCGCGCGACTGGGCTCCGACGTGAAGGGATTTGCGATCTTTCCAGGCGGAGTCAACGCTGACCAGGCGGCGATGGTCCTGCCTTACGGCCGTTCGACGGACGGCGAGATCGCCGGCCTCGCGATCGAACACAACGTGCTGAAGACCCATTTGCTGGAAACGGTCCGTAGCTTTCCCGGCGTCACCGTGTGGCATGGCGCTCGCGTCATCGAACTCGAGCGCGGCGCTGACGACCGCTACGCGGCCATCGTGCGAACCGAAGGCGGCATCGCCCGCGTCCAGGCGCGAATGATTCTGGGCGCCGACGGCCCAATGTCGCAGCTTCGCAAGATGGCTGGCATCAGCCACGACACCCAGCGCTATTCCGGCATGACCGGGGTCGAAGTCGATGATACGCACCTGCCGCACCACGGCTTTGGCAATATCTTCCTGAACCCCGCCGGCGTCGCCTACGCGTACGGCATCGGCGAGGGACGGGCGCGAATCATGTTCGAGGTCTTGCGCGGAGCCGATGCGAAGGAATCGATTGCCACGCACCTGAGCTATTTTCCGGAAAGCTTCCGCGCGGACATCGAACAGGTTATCGCCACGAGCAAGCCACTGGCCGCGGCGAACTACTGCATCGTCCCGGAAGTCAGCGTCAAGGGCAACTTCGTGCTGGTCGGCGACGCCCGCGGGTGCTGCCATCCGTTGACCGCCTCGGGCATTACCGCGGCCGTGAAGGACGCGATGGTGTTGCGCGATTCGCTGCGCAAGTCGCGCATGGATCTGAATGTCGCGCTGCGGCGTTATGCCCGAATCTGTGGGCGCCTGGAACTCACGCGGCGCACGCTCGCGGAGGAATTACGCGAGGCATTTCTGGCCAAGACGCCTGAGATGCGCCTGCTCAACGAGTGCATCTTCGCCTATTGGCGGTCCAGCGAGACCGCTCGCATGCACTCGATGGCGCTGTTGTCGACGCTGGACAGCAGCATCTTCTCGCTGGCGAAGCAGTACGCGATGGTTTCTCTGCAGTCTTTCCGGCTGTTCCCTCACTGGCTCGCCAACGATGCCGGGCTGGCCTGGCACCGCGGCGTCGCATCGCTGCTGTGGAAGAGCGTCGAATTCCAACGGACGGCCATCCGGCAGTCCCTGCGGGAGTACGTCGGAATCGCCCGGGCCTATCTACCTCGCCGCGTCGCCACCGCCGACTGACGGCACCGGGGGAGCCGGGGCCGCGACGAGCCACCCGGCGTCGCTCTGGATCGGACGACGAGGGATTCCAACAACGTCCGGTAATCGAGCGATCCCCGCGCGATCGCTGGCATTCCATAGCCGCGCCCGCAACGACGGGCGCGTCATCGCACAGCCGGTCAGCGGCGCGGGGGCTCCCGACGCCATAGCGTCCACGCACCGTAGGCCAGGCCGGCCCACGCCGCGTACTTGATGACCGGAGATGCCGCCAGCGCCAGCACGCTGATGACGATGATCGTGAGCCCGTCCCACGAGGTTCGTTCGCGAAGTCGATCCTGCAACCAGTCGATGAGGAAGTGAATCGTCGACATGATCCGGCTCTCCGGCGCCTGCGCCATGGTGCTCTCCCCTTCGTGTTGATATGGGCCGGCCCCTCGGCGGGACCGGACGGTCTTTGCCAGCATGCTTGGCGCCCCCGGCACCGCGCCACGATGCTCGGCGCACCGATCGCCCGTGACTCCGCCCTGCCGGCCTGACGCGGGCCTATCTTAACGCACCGTCGGCGACCTGTGACACTTGAGCGCCCGTCGGTCGCGCCTCTTGGCAGACACGGAATCGACTGCGCCTAGAACGAGCCTCCGGTGCGAAAGTCGCTGTCGCCGAACCCCGCGTCATCCGACCCGGAACCGGCACCGCCACCGCCCGGCCAGCCGAATGGGTTGTCGCCGACGCCCGCGCGTCGGTGCTGGCGCATGCTGTCCCAGAACACGTCGCGCGAAATCGCACCGCGCAACACCTCGCCGAGCAACACCCCGACCAGATCCCCGTTGCGGAAATCGTACTGATCGGCGCGATACGGGCCGCGACGATAGTCGTGCCGAACGTGTTCCAACTCGGCCAGTCGCTCCCGCTGGACTCGTTGAATTCGCTTCTGCGTCTCCAAGGCCGATTGAACGCGCGCGTTCGACGTCAATCGCCTCGAGTTGCTGAACGGCCGCATCATCCTCCTCCAGTGGCGTTCCGATCGCCGCCTCGCGCAGAGTCTGCAGATCGGCCCGGCGCAGTGCCGATTCGATCGACGCCGAAGCCCGGCGCGACAAGTCGTCGTCGCCACGATTGAAACGTCCACGCTCCTCGCCGAGTTCGTCGATTCGTGCATCGAGAGCGTTGACGCGCGCATCGACCTCGTCATGCGCCCGCTTCGCGAGATCGCGCTCCGCGCGCAGCGCCGACAGCTCCGGCGTCGAAAGGGCAGTTTGCTCCAGCCGTCGCAGCGCGTCCTTCTGTTCATCGACCGCCGCCTGTCTGAGTTCGGCATGCGCCGCGAGGCGCAACGGTATCTCCAGCAGCATCGCGTAGTTCGGTCGAGCGCGCTCGAAGTCGCAAACCCGCGCAACCTTCGAGTCGATGTAGCGACTGAGCGGATTGGCCCGATAATCGGGCGTGCCGTAACGGCGGCGCCATAGGTACACGAACAGCGGATCGGACTCGTAGGCCGCGCCCTTCTGTTGCCGATCTCGCGCGGCCAGAACGGACTTCTGTGCCGCGAACCGCGCCGTCTGCTCGGCGATCTGCATCGCCGCGTGCGCTTCCCGATACGTGTTGGTCTCGCCGAGCGCCGCACGCGCAGAAGCCTCGCCGGCCGCCAAGGCTCTCTCGCGCCGATCCAGTTCGCCCGACGCGGCGTCGCGTGGTTGGCTCATGCGTTGCTTCTCGGCGCGAACTCGCTCGATTTCCTCGTCGAGCCGGGCCAACTCCGCTCCACGCTCTGCCAGCAGCGCCTTCAGACGCTGATCGGCTTCGGTCAACTGCTCGATCAGCGCGTCGCGACCACCGCCGGTGAGTCGCAAACGCGCGAGCGTCCGATAGGCCGCCGCGGCCTCGTCGCGCAAGGCCAGCAGCCGATTGGACAACGCCGCGATCTCCTGATCGATCAGGTCCGCATCGCGCCGCGCGCGCGCCAGACTGTCATCGATCGATTCGAGCACTTGCAGGCCGTTCAGCATCGCACCTACCACGTCAGTATCGTTCCACCATCGGTCGCGAAGAGGTAGTCGGGCTTCAGGAATCCCCGCCGCTTCTCGCCGGCCCGATTCTGCTGAATGATGCCGTCATCGAGCTTGTCCTGTCGTATGCGCTGGTAAACCGATTGATCGACCCGAACCCCCCAGACGCTGACCTGATCGGTGCGCCCGTCCTCTTCGCTGCTGACCCTGACCTTGACCGGCGCGCCGTTGGCGTCGATGGCTTCGACGATGACGTAATAATTGCGCGCAGTGGAATTCGCACGAGGAATGCGGAACACACCGCTGGGTTGGTTCGGTCTGGACACGATGCGCACGTTATAGGTCTGTTCGAGTTGCGTCCGCAGCGACTGCAACGCCGCTAGCCGGCGATGCGCGCCCGCTGCGTCACGGTCACGGATCGCGGCCTGAGCTTCCGCCAACAGCTGCTCCGCCGAGACCGTGGCCGACGGATCCCTGACGAGCGACTGGATGAGCCGGAACTCCCGATCGATCGCCGTCGGAAGTTCCTGCGCGAGCTCCCGTGACAGGGCGGCGGTGCGCTCCTCGCCGGGCAGCTTCCACAAAAATTGATAGGCGCCGACAGCGACGATCAGTATGAACAACGCCCAGGCCAGCGCCTTGCCCCAGGTCGCGCGTCGCACCCAGATCATCGCCAGGGTCCGCTGCAGACTCGGCCCGGGCGGGTGGTAGACGAAACGGTCCTGTTGCAGCGCCGCGATACCCTCGTTCAACACGCGATCGGGCACGTCGATGCCCTGCGAACGATAGATCTCGCGCAGGCGTTCGCGCAGCTGCGCATCACGCTGCTCGGACGACAGCTCACGCTCGACCAGCCGCTCGGCGTGCCGCAAGGTGTCGACGACGTCCATCGCCAGCATCAGGTCGTCGAGTGGCGGTTCTCCCTTACCGGGCGCCGCCGACGCCCGATCAACCGCTGTATCAGCCATCGGCCAGCGCTTGCCCCGCGACCGCCAATGCGGCGAGTCGCCGCTTGCCGTCTTCCACTGCCTCACGAATCTCCTCGGAATTCCGTGTGCTTGCGCGGCGCATTTCGTCGACGATCTGCCCCGCGCGTTGCTGGTAGGCAACGACCGAATCGATCAACTTCTTCACGGCTTCGACCCGCACCGTCGGGCCGTAGCCGGCACGCAAGGCCGCGTCCTGGACATCACCGCCGATCTCCGACAGCGTCTCCAGACTGGCATTGATTCCATTCTTCATGCGCTCCAGGGTCTCGGTGCTCTCGTGCAGGCCGTGCAGTCCGGAAAACGAGGCACTCAGCGCGGTCAGCACCGACTCGTTGGTCGAAAAGAATACCGCCGATTGTTGGTAGACCCGTTCCTTGGCGCTCGTCGTCTGTTGCAGGCGCGCCATGATGACCTCGGAGGTGTTGTAGCCGACGGTCAGGTTGTCGCTGAGATCCTTGACGATCTGGTAGCGCTGTTCCTCGTCCTGCAACTCGCGGATGCGCTCATCGCGCGTCAGTTCGAGTCTGGCCCGTGCCGCGGCGTCGATCGCGCCGGCGCCCGCGACCGCCCGCGACGCCTCGTCCATACGTTGGCGCGCGGCAGCAAGCTCGCCCTCGGCCTTCGTCAGCAACTCGAGCGCCAACACCTCCGATTCCTTCAAGGCGCCGCGGAAGTCGCGATAGGCCTCGAGTATTCGGCGCTCCCGCTCGACCTGGTCGGTCGTATCGCGCGCCACGTCGAGGTAGATGCGCTTGATCTTGTCGAATCGGCTGCTGATGTCACCGCGCGAGATCTTCTGCCAGACGTTAGCCAGCCGTTCCAGCGTATCGATGCGTCCGTCCTCGATTTGCCCGACCATTTGCCGGGCATCGTCGCGGATCGAGTTGAACGCCTGCGTGATCGCATCGTAACGCTCGCCGATCTCCATCCCGCCGACCTGCTCCCGCACGACCTCGTTGAACAGGGACATCTGGTCCAGGGTCCTCGCGATGACCGCGACCCGGGTCGGATCCAGCCCGGTGATCCGTTCCAGCAGCGGAACGATCGGCGCCGGGGTCCGCTGATCGGGAAACAATCCAAGGTCGCGCAAGGTTCCGAGTGCCTTGTCGAGATACTTTAAAGGCTGGGTGTTCGGTGCGCTCATTCCTGGCTGCTCCTTGTAGTCGATGCGATCATGCGCTCCGTTACTGCCGGGATCCGAGCGCTGGACGCGATCGACCGCGGGCGGCAACACTACCGGACGTGGGCTTGCCGCACACTGCGAATGTGCGGGGCGACCCTATGGTTCTCAGGGTCGCTAGATAATGCGCCGCGGCAGCGAATGTCAAGCGGCGTTCCAAGCGCCGCGGCGCGCGGATCAGGCCGCCGTCTCCACAATCGGCTGAGGCGCGAGTTGGCCGGCGCCGTTTGGCGACGGAAGACACGCCGGTGGCGCCGCGCGACTGGCCCGCTGCCCAGACGGCGCGATCCGGCCAATACCTTGCATAGCTGGCCTCTGTTATGCTGCGAGAATCCTGTCAGGGGCAGGTTGTCGCAAATCCCAAACCACACGAGGAGCGGTTCGATGTCCACCAATATTCTGGATATGCTGGCGGGAGCGATCGGAGACCAATTCGCCAAACAGGCGTCGACGTATCTCGGCGAATCGGAAGACGATACCAAATCGACTCTCGGGATGCTGATTCCCGCGTTGCTCGGCGGCATGGCTGCGGAAGGCAGTACCACGGACGGCGCCGCACGTCTGCTGTCCCAGTTGGCGGATCGCGATGTCGATAGCGGCATTCTCGGCGATCTCGCGGGCCTGTTCTCGGGCTCGGCGCGCACGCAATCGGTCATGGATCTCGGTACCCGTCTGGTGCAGGGCCTCCTGGGTGAAAAGGCCGCCGCATTGATCAGCGCCGTGGTCGGCCTGACCCGCATGTCCTCCGGCTCGGTGGGCAAGTTGCTGTCGCTCGGAGCCCCACTATTGTTCGGCCTGGTAAAGAAACTGGTCGCCGAGCATGATCTCTTTGCGTCCGACCTGATGCACCTGCTTCAGGAGCAGTTCGCCTCGATAAAAAGCAAGCTCGATCCGCGCATCATCGAAGCCCTCGGTCTGGGTGCGCTGTTCGAGAACCCGGTAACACCGGCGATCGCCGCCGCCTCGGCGGGACCCGATATGAGCCTGGCCGCGGTGCCGGCCTCTGCCCTCGACGACCCGTCCGAGGACGAGGATGAAACCGATTCGCTGATCGGCCGTTTGCTGCCCTGGTTGCTGTTATTGGCGGGCCTGTTGGGCGGCTTGGCCTGGCTACGCGGGTGCCAGCCGCAAATGCAGTTCACCGGCCAGTCGCCACCTCCTGCTCCGGGCCCGGCGACTGCCTCCCCCCCCGCAGCGACTACGGATTCCGCCACGGCACTTCCGGCAAAGATCTATTTCGAGGTCGGTACCGCGCAACTGGGGCAGGCGGCGACACAGACCATCGACGGCGTTGCGGCGGCCATCCGGGCACAGAGCCTCAATGTCGAGCTGACGGGTTTCACCGACCGAACCGGCGACGTGGCGAAGAACATGGAACTCGCGAAGCAGCGCGCGTTTGCCGTTCGCGATCGCCTCGTCGCGAAAGGAATCGCCGCCAGCCGTATCACGATGAAACCACCGCTGGCCGTCGCCCTGACCGGCTCGACGACCGGCAGCGGGTCGGACGCTGAGGCACGTCGCGTCGAGATCAGTGTGACGCGGTGACGACGATCTTCCGGGGGGCTCTGGCCCCCCTCACCTGCAAGGACACCGGTCGGACGCGACGGCCGGCGGTCGCGTGTTCCAGGCGCACCGACGCGCGCCGTTCCAGCCTGGCTTGATGACACAGGGACACCGCGAGAGCGCGCAGCGCATCAACCCAACGGTCAGGGTTCTCGGCTTCGTCAGCCTGCTGATGGACACCTCGTCGGAGATGATCCACAGCGTGCTGCCGCTGTTTCTCGTGACGGAACTGACCGCCAGCGTCATTGCCGTCGGACTGATCGAGGGACTCGCCGAGTCAACGGCCCTGATCGTCAAGGTTTTCTCCGGAAGCCTGAGCGACTGGATCGGCCGCCGCAAGATCCTGGCAGTCACCGGCTACGGGCTGGGCGCCTGCAGCAAGCCGCTGTTCGCCCTGGCCGGTAGCGCGGGTATGGTGCTCGGAGCGCGTCTGATCGATCGCTTCGGCAAGGGCATCCGTGGCGCCCCACGGGATGCCCTGATCGCCGACGTCACACCCCCGCATCTACGCGGCGCAGCATTCGGATTGCGACAGGCGCTGGATACCGTTGGGGCACTGCTGGGCCCCCTACTGGCGACGCTGATGCTGATGATTCTGCCCGGTGACTTTCGGGCCATCTTCTGGCTGGCATTCGTACCCGGTGCTCTCTCCGTCGTCGTGCTGCTCATCGGCGTAAGGGAAAACCCGCCGCCCCGCGCGCATCGTCCGAGCTTCCCGCTTCGCTGGTCGGCCCTACGCCGATTCGGCTGGGCCTACTGGTGGGTCGTAGGCCTGGGTGCGGTGATGACTTTGGCCCGATTCAGCGAGGCCTTTCTGGTGCTGAAGGCACGCGAGGATGGCATGTCGGAACAGTGGTTGCCCCTGGTGATGGTCACGATGAACGCGGTTTATGCGTTATCGGCCTACCCTGCCGGCAAGCTGTCGGATCGGATCGAGCACACGCTGTTGCTCGCCTGGGGCATTGTCCTGCTGCTCCTCGCCGACATCGTGTTGGCCGGTTGGCCTGAGCCGCTCGGAACGCTCGGCGGTGTCACGCTATGGGGCGCCCACCTGGGGCTGACGCAGGGTCTCTTGGCAAGCATGGTCGCAGCCACCGCACCGCCGGACCTGCGTGGCACGGCATTCGGGGTATTCAATCTGTGCAGCGGCTTGGCAACGCTCTTGGCGAGCCTGATCGCCGGAGCGATATGGACGCTGTACGGCGCTCCCGCAACCTTCATCGTCGGCGCCGCGTTCTGCATCTTCTCACTGATACTGCTGTGGCGGCATCCAGCCGCTGTTGATCGGCGCACCCGATGACAATCCGCAGGAAGGAGTAGCTCCCCTGCTCAGCGAGCGCGCGCAAAACGCAAGGTCGACCCCGCCTCCGGCAACTCCAGGTAGAGACGGCCGGCCTCGACGAAGAATCCGGTCACACGCGAAAGTTCACCGGCATACCGGTCGCCGAAGGACTCCGGAGGGCAACCCATCCGGGTCGAAACCAGACCGGTCAACTGCAGCTTGCCGGGCTCGATCCGATAGTCACCGCCGCCCCGGTTGCAGTCGAATTGGGCGCTGACATGGCCGTCCGGATCGAGTTGCAGCGTGTAGCGATCGGGCTTGTCGATCAGGACCCGTTCGCTCGGCGTCGTGTACTCTTCCAAATGCCATTCCACGCCGATCACTGCCTCGGGCGATCGAAGCCTCGATGTCCCCGCCGGTTCCACGGCCGCACAGGCCATCGTCGTCAGCGCGAACAGCAGAGCTGACACCGGTGGACGAGGCGATGCATGCGGTCGACTATGGCCAATGCGTTTTTCCGTCATGGTGTTAGGTGATCCGACATCAGACCGCGACCTTGACGATCTTCGCAACCGATGGCACACCGGCCTGGTTGAACGCGAAGAGCATGTAGTAGGCCGCAGGAACGACGTTACGATTCGTTGGTGGCGTGATCGACAATGTCTGGCCGTTCTGCGTAGAGGTCGCCCAGATGAAGCGCTGATCGCCGTTGTAGTCGTGCGTCGCACCGGCGATCCGAACGAGCGATACGCGTTTGATCGTGTTGGCCGTCCCCGTGCCGACCTGCACGTCAAAGGTTTGTCCGCGCGTGATCGTGGCAGGCGCCGAGGTGATCGTCGGTCGTGTGGCGAGTTGACCCGATCCGTCCTTCTTGAACAGGTAGGGCGGATAATAGATCTCGGCGTTCAACATGTTCGTCGGGCCGGGTGCGCCCCCACCCCCAGTGAACAGCGTTGCGTCGGGCATCAGCATCGCCGTCGAATGGTACAGGCGATATTTCTCCGCAGTTGCGCCCTGCCGCCAGGTCTCTGTCACCGGGTTCCACAGTTGCAGGTCATACGAGGTCACATACGGGGCCTTGATTTCGTTCCAGAACGTCGAACCACCGATCAGTGCCACTTGGCCATCAGCGAGGACCGTCAGGTTCGAATAGTAGCGAAGTCGGTCGTACGGGACCCCCTCACGGAACGTCGGCACTCCGGTACCGGGAGTCAGACTGACCAGCAGCGTATATGGGCGCTTGTTCTGGATCGTCGAATCCCATGGCGTGCGCAGGGCCAGCATTTTTCCTGGGCGATACCAGACGGCCGGCATTGATGAATCCGACGCCGGTACCACGGTTGCTGACGCCAACGCCACAGATCCATTGTTCCTCGAGTCTACGTAGTAACTGTATCCATCATGCGTCAACACGAAGACCTTGCCGTTCGGCGCCAGTGCCGCGCGGGGATAGTACCAATCCGTCGCACCGACATTCGCCGGGGTTGTCCCATACGCATCATTGCTGGTCGCACCGGACAATAGACGCCAGCCCTGACCTTCGCTGTAGATCTCCGGAGTTCCGACTCCAACATCCGGCAACTGGCTCATCCGTCCACCCAGTACGAGGAGTTCGCCACGTGCCAAGCCTATCAGCGTCGGATACCAGCGCTTGTAGGTCATTGACGGTTCGTTGACCAGCGCGTTCGTTCCCGGAAAGAAGATATTCGTCGCGTCGATCGAATTGTTCCAAGTCCCCCCGGGCGAATAGTCGGTCAGGTTGCCGCCGGCCAACAGCACGTCGCCACTGCCCGCCATGACGGAGAAGCCACCGCAGAAGACGTCGGTGTGCGTCGCATTGTTCAGCAGCGTGAACGCGTTGCTGCCCGTTCCCTGCGCCGGATCCCATACGACATATTTCAACAATGCGCCCTGCAGACCGGTTTCGTCCGAGCCGTAACTCAGCACGCGGCCGTCCGGCAGTTGCACTACATGAATCGGAATGATCGGCCACGTGAACGGCGAACCGAATGCTCCCTTGACATGCGCATCCGCGCCGGCAGTCAACATCGGCGCCGCGAAGGTCCGGACCGAATCCCTGGGCACTCCCGGCCCGAACCCGTAATCCACGGGCGCCGGGTGATCCTTCTCCGACACGCCGCCTGGCGAGGATTTCAACGGATTGAAGCGCACGACCGACGGAACGGGTGGCAATGGCGGAACCGTCGCCGAAATCGCGACGGATCCGGTAAGGGTAAAGACCGCGATTGCGACAGCGGGACGAACCCAGATCATAAACATCTCCAAAACAGACACTAAGCCATACGCGCCCACGAGACCTGGCCGGTTCGAACATCGCCGGCCCTGCTCGCGTCGTGCACCCGAAGGTTCCCCGCCCCCTTGTCTTTAACAAGCATCCTTCGCTTCAAGCACTCACTCGCCGTTCCGAAAAGAACGGTGATCCATTAGCATCTCTTTAATAACATTCCCGGGTGCCAGCTGTCACCTTATGAATCGCTTAACGGTCCGGATCGCCGAAACATTCCATGCGGAATCTATGGTTTTACGCAGGCAGTCGATAATATAGAAACAGGTCATTTCCTATTGGTTTACAAGCGACGGTTCGGTCGCCTACATGGCGGCAATGGCAACCGATCCATCGTCGGAGGACGAGCAGCGCCGATCGGGGCAAAAACGGGCGTATCAGTCATGCTCCTCGATCAGCACGCGAGTGCCGATCGCGACGCGATCGAACAGATCGATCAGGTCGGCGCTCCGCATGCGTACGCAGCCATGCGACTGCGGACCGTTGAGCACGCCATGGTCGGGACTGCCGTGTATGTAGATGTAGCGCCACGTGGTATCGACATCACGATAGCGATTGAAGCCCGGCTGCATGCCTCCCAGCCACAGAATCCGCGTAAGAATCCAGTCGCGTTCGGGCCAGCGCGCGGCGAGTTCCGCATCGTAGATCTCGCCGGTCGGGCGACGGCCGACGAACACCGTACCGGCGGGCGCGTGAGCGCCGATCTTCGCGCGAATGCGGTGCCAGCCGCGCGGCGTGCAGCCGCTGCCCTGGCGTTCGCCGGGGCCGTTCCGCGCGGTCGACACCGGATAGCTGCACAGGCAGCGCTCGCCGACGAAACCATCGAGCTGCTGCTGCTTCAGACTGACCCGTAACCGGTCGAACAGGCCGGATTGTCCGATCATCGTCGAGTGAATACCGCGAGCGACTCGACGTGCGCGGTCTGGGGAAACATGTCCAGCACACCGGCCGAGTCGAGCCGATAGCCGAGCTGTACGAGAAATCCGGCATCGCGGGCCAGCGTGGCTGGATTGCACGATACGTAGACGATCCGCGGGGCACCCCAGCGCGGCGCCAGAGCCAGCACCTCCAGAGCACCTGAACGCGGCGGGTCTAGCAGAACTCGATCGAACGGGCGGTCGATCGTCGTTGCGCCGTGCTGCGACGCGAACAGATCGGCGCGGAGAAACTCGGCGTTGGCGATACCATTGGCGGCCGCGTTGTCGCGCGCCCGGCTGACCAGCGCATCATCCCCCTCGACACCGAGGACATGACTGGCGCGCTGGGCGATCGGCAGCGAAAAGTTGCCCAGCCCGCAGAACAGGTCGAGCGCCGCATGCTCCGGCGCCAGATCCAGCAGCTCGATGACCCGACCGATCAGCAGTCGGTTGATCTGCAGATTCACCTGGGTGAATTCGCCGGGCGCGAACGCCAGCCGCAAGTCCTGGTCCGGCAGCGAATAATGCAACAGGGGCGGCGGACGGCCATCCAGCGTGCGTACCGAATCCGGCCCTTCCCGCTGCAGGCAGATCGCGATCCGGTGCAATCGGCCGAACTCGTCGAGCCGCAGCAAATCCTCGCGCGTCGGCTCCGCGAGGAACCGGAAGACCAGAACCACGTCCTCGTCTCCGATCGCGACTTCGATCTGCGGAACGCGATCGCGCGTGTCCAGGCTTTCGACCAGCTCCGCAAGCGCGGCGATGCGTTCACCGACCGCCGGATGCAGCACCGGACAGCTTTCGACCTCGGTGATCAGGCTGCTGGCCTTCTCGCGAAACCCGACCAGCACCTTCCCCTTCTTCGCGACGTACTTGACACCGAGGCGCGCCTTGCGCCGGTAAGCAAAGGCCTGTGCGGCCAGGGGGTCGAGGATCGTCTCAGGCTCGACCTTGCCGATGCGGCGCATCTGCTCGAGCAACTCATTCTGCTTCAGCGCCAGTTGCGCCGCCTGGTCGAGATGTTGCAGACGGCACCCCCCGCAGGCGTGATACGCGGAGCAACGTGGCTCGACGCGATCCGGAGATGGCGTGATGATGCGTTCGAGGCGGGCCTCGGAGTAATCCCGGCGCAACGCCGTGTAGACCAGCACGATCTCTTCACCGGGCAGCGCGCCATCGACGAATACGACCTTTCCGTCGACCCGGGCGATGCCCCGACCATCGTGACTCAGCGATTCGACTCGCGCGACTTCCGGCGCCGCCGTCTGCAGTCGGGCGCGTCGCGCCGCGGCCCGTCTCATTCAGGGAAGACGCCAGTCGACAGATACCGATCGCCGCGGTCGCAGATGATCACGACGATCACCGCATTCTCGACCTCCGCGGACAACTTCAGCGCGGCGCAGACCGCTCCCCCCGACGAAACGCCGGCAAAGACGCCCTCCTCTGCCGCGAGTCGCCGCGTCATCATTTCGGACTCCTCCTGGCCGACATCGATGATCCGGTCGACACGGGCGGAATCGTAGATCTTCGGAAGATACTCGGCAGGCCAACGCCTGATGCCGGGAATCTTTGCGTTGTCCGCCGGTTGCACCCCGATGATCGAAACCTCGGCGCTTTGCTCCTTCAGATAGCGCGACGTACCCATGATCGTGCCGGTCGTGCCCATCGAACTGACGAAATGGGTCACGCTGCCGGCGGTGTCGCGCCAGATTTCAGGACCGGTACCCTCGTAGTGGGCGAGCGGGTTATCGGGATTCGAGAACTGGTCGAGAATCTTGCCACGCCCTTCCATCTGAAGCCCGCGCGCCAGGTCGATCGCCGCCTCCATGCCACCACTCGCCGGCACCAGCAGGATTTCCGCGCCGAACGCCTTCATCGTGGCCCGCCGCTCCGCGCTCATGTTGTCGGGCATGATCAAGGTCATCCGGTAGCCGCGCATCGCCGCGGCCATGGCCAGCGCAATACCGGTATTCCCGCTCGTGGCTTCGATGAGGCGATCACCGGGACGGATGTCACCTCGTTCCTCGGCCCGCCGGATCATGCTCAGCGCTGGCCGATCCTTGACCGATCCGGCTGGGTTGTTTCCCTCCAGTTTCGCCAGTATGACGTTCGACGTGAGTCCCGGCAGTCGTTGCAGCCGAACCAGCGGCGTATTGCCGACGAAAGCCTCGATACTCGGAAAATGCATGAGCGAACTCGAATTCACTGAACAGCGCGGGCGCCGTTTACGTTACTATTTGTGGCTTTGCAGTTTACCATCGCGGCCGTCAGGGCATGAAGAACGTCGAACTGTTGTCGCCGGCCGGAACCTTGAAGAACATGCGCTACGCGTTCGCCTATGGGGCCGACGCGGTCTACGCCGGTCAGCCGCGATACAGCCTGCGCGTGCGGAACAACGATTTCCTTGCCGAGAACCTCCGCATCGGCATCGCCGAAGCCCACCGCCTGGGCAAGAAGTTCTTCCTCGCGAGCAATGTGCTCCCGCACAACAGCAAGGTGCGGACGTTCCTGAAGGACATCGAGCCGATCGTGTCGATGGGGCCGGACGCGCTGATCATGGCCGATCCCGGACTGATCATGATGGCTCGCGAGGCCTGGCCCGATATGCCGATCCATTTGTCGGTGCAGGCCAACACGATGAATTATGCGGCCGTTCGCTTCTGGCAGGCGGTCGGCATCCGCCGGATCATTCTGTCGCGCGAACTGTCACTGGATGAGATCGCCGAGATCCGGCAAGTATGCCCGGATATCGAGCTCGAGGTCTTCGTGCACGGCGCGCTGTGCATCGCCTATTCCGGGCGCTGTCTGTTGTCGGGTTACTTCAACCACCGGGATCCGAACCAGGGCACCTGTACGAATGCGTGCCGCTGGAAATACGGGGTCGAGGCGGCCGACGAGAACGCCGAGGGCGACCTGCTGCCCGCCTCCGGGTGTCTCAGTGCCGCGGACCTTCGCGACGGTCCCACGGCGAGCGAAACGCTTACCCGCCATCCCCTGGCCGACCGCGTCTATTTCCTCGAGGAGGAAACCCGCCCCGGTGAACTGATGCCGGTTTTCGAGGACGAACACGGCACGTACATCATGAACTCGAAGGATCTGCGCGCGGTCGAACACGTGCAGAAGCTGGTCGAGATCGGCGTCGACAGCCTGAAAATCGAAGGTCGCACCAAATCGTTCTACTACGTCGCACGCACCGCACAGGTGTACCGCCGGGCGATCGACGACGCGCTCGGCGGTCGGCCATTCGATCCCGGATTACTCGGCGTCCTGGAAAACCTCGCACAGCGCGGCTACACGGATGGGTTCTATCAGCGCCACCACACCGAGTCCTACCAAAACTACCTGCGCGGACACTCGCAGAGCCATCGCCAACAGTTCGTCGGCGAGATTACCGCGATCGATGAGCGCTCCGGTCGTGCGTCGATCGACGTCAAGAACCGATTCTCGATCGGCGATCGTCTGGAACTCATTTCCCCCGACGGCAACGTCGACGTGAAACTGGACGCGATGGAAGATTCCGGAGGCAACCCGCTGCAGACGGCGCCCGGCGGCGGCTGGCAGGTGCGGATTCCGTTACCCCCCGGACGCTGGCAACACGGACTCATAGCCCGTTACCTTGGAGAATCGAACTCATCATGAACGCGCCATTCCGCACCGCAGACCTGTGCGATCGCTTCGCCGATACCCATCGCCTGCAGATCGTCGAACCGATATTCCGCAGCTTCGGCGCGCACCCGACATTCAGCGGGCCGGTGACGACGCTGAAGGTCTTCGAGGACAACCTCGCCTTGCGGCGTACGCTCGAGCGCAAGGTCGACGGTAGGGTTCTGGTCGTCGATGGGGGTGGCTCGGACCGCTGCGCGTTGTTCGGCGGCAACATTACCCGACTGGCCTGCGAGAACGGCTGGGCCGGGATCATCGCCTATGGATGTCTGCGCGATACACTCGAGGTCAATGACCTGCCGATCGGCGTGCGCGCCCTGCACCCGCATCCGCTGCGCAGCCACAAGCGCGGCGGCGGTGAGGAGAACATCCTGATCACGTTCGCCGGCGTCAATTTCCGCACCGATTATTACGTCTACGCCGACCAGGACGGCATCGTCGTCAGCGAGACCGAACTGGCCTGATGGGTAACCGACTGACGCGTATCTACACGAGGACCGGGGACGACGGGACGACCGGGCTCGGCGACGGCCGTCGCGTGCCGAAGGATGACTTGCGGATCGAGGCCTACGGTACGATCGACGAACTGAACAGCCACATCGGCGTCGTGCTCGCGGACTGCTCCGATTCGGACATGCGTGCCTGCCTGGCCGAGATTCAGCAGACGCTGTTCGATGTCGGCGGCGAACTGTGCATGCCGGGGCACGTGGTTATCACGTCGGATCAGGCGGCCTGGCTCGAGGGCTGGCTCGATCACTGGAACGAGGCGCTGCCCCCGCTTCGCGACTTCGTACTGCCCGGCGGTGGGCACGGGGCCTCCGCCTGTCACGTCGCTCGAACCGTCTGCCGCCGCGCGGAGCGGCTATTGGTCGGCCTGGCGCGGTCGGAATCCGTGAACCCCGCAACACTGGCCTACATCAACCGTCTCTCCGATCTTCTGTTCGTCGCATGCCGCCGCCTGGCGCGTGCGCACGGAACCGAGATCCTCTGGAGCAGGGACCGAAAGCGCCCGCTCCCGCGTTGATCTGCAGCGCTCCGAGTGTCAGAATGGTTGACCGACTTAGTCAGAAATCGAGGCTAGCCGAATCATGGAAATAGTTCTTGCGAATCCGCGCGGATTCTGTGCCGGCGTCGATCGCGCGATCGAGATCGTCGAGCGTGCGATCGAAGTGTTCGGCGCGCCGATCTACGTGCGGCACGAGGTGGTCCACAACCGCTACGTGGTCGATGGGCTGCGTGAGCGCGGCGCGGTCTTCGTCGAGGAATTGTCCGAGGTTCCCTCCCAGTCCACCGTCATATTCAGCGCCCACGGGGTTTCGAAACAGATCCAGCAGGAGGCGAAACAGCGCCAGCTGCAGGTCTTCGATGCGACCTGCCCGCTCGTGACGAAAGTCCATATCGAGGTCCATCATCACGCATCCGAGGGACGGGAAATCGTCTTCATCGGCCATGCCGGCCATCCGGAAGTCGAAGGGACCATGGGCCAGTATGACAATGCCCAAGGTGGAATCTATCTGGTCGAGTCGCCCGAGGATGTCTCCACGCTGGTCGTCAAGGACCCGGAGAACCTGGCCTATGTCACGCAAACCACGTTGTCGATCGACGATACCCATGCCGTCGTCAACGCATTGCGCCAACGCTTCCCGCGCATCATCGGGCCGAAGAAGGACGACATCTGCTACGCGACGCAAAACCGCCAGGATGCCGTGAAGAGCCTGGCCGACGAGTGTGACGTGATCCTGGTCGTCGGTTCCCCGAACAGCTCCAATTCCAACCGCCTGCGCGAGATCGCCGAGAAGATGGGCAAGCGCGCATATCTGATCGACGACGCCCGTGAATTGTCGCGCGACTGGGTCGACGGAGCGCGTCGCGTAGGCGTGACCGCCGGAGCCTCGGCGCCGGAGATCCTGGTGCGGAAGGTCGTGGCGCGCTTGAAGGAATGGGGCGGCCACACCGTCATGGAGAACGATGGCATCGAGGAGAAGGTCGTGTTTTCCCTGCCGAAGGATCTGCGCCGGTCCGCCTGACCCGTAGCTAAGACAACGGCGCCAGCCGAATCATCATCAGACCGACTAGCCCAGAGACGAACATGGCCAAGACAGCGATGGACCTGGTTGCCGAAGCCAAGCAGCGCATCCGCGAGATCGATCAATCCGCCGCACTGGAAGTGCTCGGCGGTTGTCCGATCGTCGACGTCCGCGAACCCGAGGAGTATGCGGCCGGATCCCTTCCCGGTGCCGTCAATATTCCGCGCGGCGTGCTCGAGTTCCGCATCGATGCCCACCCGGCCTGCGCCGGTCATAAGGAACACAAGATCATCGTCTATTGCCAGACCGGCGGTCGCTCGGCGCTCGCCGCTGAGGCTCTGCAGAAAATCGGCTATTTGAACCCCGTGAGCCTTGCCGGTGGCTTCAAGGCCTGGAGCGAAGCCGGTTTGCCGACCCAGAAGCCCTAAGGCCGCGAACGGCGGCGAAACGTTCGATGCCCGCGAGACGCGCGACGCCCGCGGACGATACCGATGCGTCGCGGGTCAGGTTGGACAAGTGGTTGTGGGCGGCCCGTTTCTTCAAGACGCGGCAACTCGCCAACGAAGCCATTGCCGGCGGGCGTGTCCATGTCAACGGTCAACGCTGCAAGCCCGGCAAGGATATCGGCGTTGGCGCATCGATCGAGATCAGCAAGGACCAGCTAACCTGGCAGATCGTCGTCAAGCTGCTCAGTACGCGCCGCGGTCCGGCCAGCCAGGCCGTAGCACTCTACGAGGAAACACCGGAAAGTCTGGCGGCTCGTCAGGTGGCCTTGCAAAAGCGGCGTGACGAACGCGAGGCGCCGGCCGGCAGTGACGGCCGGCCGTCCAAACGAGACCGCAGACTGATACACCGGTTCAAACAGACGCTGGACTGAGTCAATTGGTCCCTGGGCTGCGGAAACCGCAAGTCCTGTCACCGCGCGGCGAACTTGCCCGACTGAGACAGGAAGCCGAACGATCCGATGGCAATCCCGATGATCCCGAGAATTTTCGTGACGATCGGGATGATTCCGCCCGGCGTCAGCAACAGCACACCACCGAGCAGGATGCAGTAGGCCCAGGCCAACGGGCCGATGTTCTTGATCATGTCGAGTCCTCCGATAAGCGGGAATCGGCCACCACCGAGTGCGCCGGTGATCCGTCCCTTCCGTGCATTACCAAGCGATTCCAGCATCCGTCCCGCGCCCCACGGGTCGTCGAGGACCTTGCCTGACGCAATCCGGCGTGCTTCGGACGAGATGCTACCCAGAGCCTGCGTCGCTGGACAGGATGCACAGGTAGGGCTACCTCGGTAGCAGGCGAGAGGTCGACAGGCCGGGCGGGCAATGTTCCCGGCCCGGGCCACCGGCACTGGTGAGATTACCGATGAGGACCGTGAACTGCTTCACGGAATCGATCCCTGGCAATCGGTACAGTGTAGCCGTGCCGGGGTTCCGGGCCCGCTCGTCTTGGGGGGAAGATCGGACCCGACTGTGACAGGATCGTCGATCCCCGGCATGCCTGCTCCGCAATCCACTCCCGCACCAGACCGCCGCAAGGGGCTGCGCACACCCTCTCCGTAAGCACGCCCGGGACTCTTCCCGAACAAACGCACGCTTCGCGTCGCCGTTCGATGGCGATGCCACGTTGACCTCGCCACCCGGCCTGTGAATACTGAGCTTTCGACTGATTGCCGATACGAGTCACGCCCATCATCATGATCGAACTTCGCCCCCCGCTGATCGCCCTTGCCCTTGCCCTTGCCGCGCGTGGCTTCGACGCGTTCGTCCCCGACTGGGGCCTGTTCCACCTATCCTCGACGAAGGCGGCGCCGGCGATATCCGGCTTCGGTTTCGCGATCATGATCACCGGGTGGCTGACCTTCCGCCGACTCAACATCGCGGTGTCGCCCGTTTCGGCCGCGTCCGAGCTGGTCACCGGTTCAATCTACCGCTTTTCCCGAAACCCCATGTATCTGGGGCTGCTGCTGATCCTTGCCGGCATCGCGGTCGCGGTCGGCACACCACCGTATTACCTCGCGACGGCGGCGTTCTTCATCGTCATCGACCAAGTCTTTTGTCCCTACGAGGAAGGCAAGCTGTCGGCCGCTTTCGGCCGCCAGTACGCAGCCTACCGAAATCGCGTCCGCCGGTGGCTGTAGGCTCGCGGCGCGATCGCCGTCAGGACGTTTGAACTCCCGCGATCAGGTCCTGTTCGAGGCCGTCGAGCCCGTCGCCGATGGCCCCGCGGACGATGTCCGCGACCGCCTTCGCATCCTCCGGCAGCGATTCGAAGTCGATCGTCCAGGCGACGACCGCGAGACCGTCGTACGACCGGAACACCTCGACGGTTCCGCGATACGAACTCACCGGAAACGGTGAAACCGGACGAAGGTAACTCAGGCACATGCGCGCATCGTCGAGGGCTTCGATCCGATCCTCGATCTCTCCACCGCCGACGAGACTCATCGAACGAATCGCACCGACCCCCTGCCCGGCGACCCGGCAACTATCGATGATCGGGAACCACACATCGAGCCGGTCGATCGCCCGCAAGGCGTTCCAGACCGTCTCCGCCGGAGCGTTCACCTTCTTCGTTATCGCTTGTTTCGTCATGACCTGCATGTTGGATCTCCTCGATACAGCGGGGTTTGAACACACGAACCGGCGCAGTCCGTCCGCCAGGGGCGGATCGACCGCCCGGCTCCGGGCTGGCGAACTCGACTGTAAACCGGGTACCGCCGCGTGGTATTGGAAAAATCCGACAGGCTGCAGGCTCCGGGATATCGGCCCTGGGTGGCGCGCACGCGCGAACCCGGATCGCAGGCTCAGCGCTTGAGCCCGGCGAGATTCAATAATCCGGAACCCTGGATCATCCCGGACGCAACGATGCCGCGCTGCAGTGCATCCGGCGACAGGCCATAGAAATGATGCGCATCGCGAATCAGGTGGCTTTGATCGAAGTAACCACAGGCATGGGCGACATCGGCCCAATTCGAGTGCGCGCCGCGCGCCGACACGGCCGCGCGAAGACGCACGATCCGCGCGTAGGTCTTCGGCGTCGTACCGATCTGTCGACGAAATCGCCGTTCCAATGAACGCTCGCTGAGGGCCAGAGCGCTCGCTAACGAGGCAATCGATCGGACGCCATGAGTTCGATTCAACGCCCGACAGGCCGCTTCGACCAAACGATCGCCATCGTGCGGATTCAGATGGGATAACAGGAATGCTTCGATGCAGGCGACGCGTCCGCGCGGCGATGCTTGTTGCGCGAGTTCATCCTCGAGGCGCTCGACCGAACCGCCGGGAAACAGGTCACGGCAGTCCACGCGATGTTCCGCGCAATCGACGACTACGCCGCGGCGAAACACGCTCAAACCCCAGGGACTCAAGCGTGCGGAGACGCCGGAGACGTCCCCGGTGCCACCAAGATCGCTGCGATAGCTCTGGAATCCGGCCAATCCGCTGCGCGTGGTGTAGCGCCGTTCCCGATGCACCGTCGTCAGCGGGTCCCGATAAAGGAAGCACAGATAACTCGCGGTATCAGGAAGGATCGATAGCGCCACATCGTCGCCGGCAAGCAGGTTGTCATAGTCCCAGATCGCCGTAACGTAAGGGGCCAGCAGCGGTGAGGGGCGAAAGATCCTCAACGGCATCGCGCGCTCCGTTGTGAAATCGTTCAGTGAGTCGGAGGTTCGAGGCGATGATATCGCGACACGCTGACGCAACACGAGCGAGGAGATACTCGGACACTCGCTGCTTCGCGCGTGAGAAATTCTGATGATATGATGCTAATCCGTGCCGGGGCGCTGACCGCCCGGTCAGCACGTGGATCGATTCCCCCCAATGGTCGGTTCATCGAGCCCCGGCATTCCCGAGTCGGCGCGCACGTCAGCAGGTGTGCCGGAGCGATAAACTGCCCCCTCAGCAAAGGCCTGGATCCTTCCCCGCCCGGACTCCCCACCCCGGCACTTGGCAAGAGCATACCCGCCCGGCCGTTGCGTTGTTTGTGACACAGTTCACGCGAGTTTTGTGAAAAATTACCCATATTCCGGCTTTTCCGGCCAGTCACACGTCTGCCGCCCGATGGTCCGCCACGCCGCGACCACGTCCATCGAGCAGAGACCCCACATGGAATCTGATGGTATCGCGGGCTGCGTCACCACGAGGGACATCCGGCCCTTTACCGGGCACGTGGATGGTTTTCCTTTGCATCGGTTTGCTGCACAATCGGACACCATTGTTCTGCTTTGGATTTTTGTGCCCGGCGGCGTTCCGCCGGAGGCATTCGGTCAGCGCCGCGCCAGGGCTGGACGCGACCCTGCGCATACGGAGACCATCGACCATGAACCTGCTCGACGCCTTTCAGTCCCTGGACACTGGCGCGCCTCATGGCTATTGCCTGCTGTGGAATCCGATCCTGGTCGTCTCCCACGTCGGCGCCGATGTTCTTATCGCGCTCTCGTACTTCTCGATACCGGCGGTCATCGCCGTGTACCTCCACAAGCGCCCGACCACGAAGCACCGCTTGGTGCTCTGGATGTTCGGGGCCTTCATCATGTCCTGCGGCATGACCCATCTGATGCGCGTCTGGGTCCTGTGGCACGCCGACTACGCGGCCGAAGCGCTGATCAAATCGGTCACCGCGCTGATTTCGGTAGTGACGGCCGTGATGCTGTGGCCGCTATTGCCGCATGTGCTCAGGATTCCGCGACGAGAGGACATCGAGGCCCTGAATCTCGAATTGCAACAGCAGGTCCTGCAGCGCGAGCAGGCCGAGGCCGCGCTTCGCGCGGTGAACGCGTCGCTCGAACGACGGGTCACCGAACGCACGCGCGATCTCGAACAGGCCAACCAGAAGCTGAGACGGGAATTCGAGGCGCGTAAGCTGGCTGATGAGCAATTACGTCGCGTCACCCGCATGTATGCCGCACTCAGCGAGACGAACCATGCGATTCTGCATACTCACGACGAGACGACGCTGTTTCCCGAGATCTGCCGCATCATCGTCGAGCACGGTGGAATGGCCGAAGCGACGATTGGGGAACTGACTGCCGACCGAAGCGCGATCCACGCGATTGCCGCATTCCCGCGGCGCCCCTTCCAACACCGCAGCGCGAGCACGCTCGATCCGAGCAGGTACAGCGGCGAACAGACCGAACGCGTCCCGGATCGCAACGATACCGCGGAAGAATCATCGCATTCCGTGGCCGCATTCCCGATCCAGCGAGGCGGAGCCAACCGCTACGTGCTGGATGTCCGACCGCGCCTGATCGATGATGTCGACGGCATTGACCCGGCGATCGCCGCATTACTGAACGAGATGGTGCTCGACATCTCGTATGCCCTCTCGCAATTCGACCGCGAGGCGGAACGGCGCGCCGCGGTCGCGGCGCTCGAACTGAGCGAACGTCGCTTTCGCGATCTGCTGTGCAGCATAGACGACATCATGTGGTCGACGACGCTGGACGGCACCCGGCTACTTTATCTGAGTCCCGCGGTCGAACGGATCTACGGCCGTAGGCTCGATGAGTTTCTCGAGCAACCGGGCCTGTGGGCGCGCGTGATCCATCCCGACGATCAGGCGGGTGTAGAGGCAACGCTTCGCCGACTGCCGATCGATCGGTCGATCGAAACCGAATACCGCATCATTCGACCCGATGGCACTATCCGCTGGCTGCGCGACCGTACGGCGATGATCTGCGACGAAGCCGGCACGCCGATCGCGATCGGTGGCGTCGCCTCCGACGTTACGGAGCGACGCCGCGCCGAGGACGCATCGCGCGAGAGCTTGCGCCGCTTGGAGCAGGCCGAACGAACGGCGCATGTCGGTCACTATCAGTTTGATCTGCGCACCGGTTCGGGAATCTGTTCGCCCGAGGTATGCCGAATATTCGGCCGTGCCACGGACTCGGGCATCTCGTCGCTCGACGACTATCTGTCACAGGTGCATCCCGAAGACCGCAAGGGTCTCGCCGCGGCGTTCGGGCGATGCTCGGAGCATGGCCAATCGATCGACCTGAGCTACCGGGTCGTGCAAGGCAACGGTCAGATACGCCACGTGCACAACGTCGCCGAAGGCCTACGCGACGATTCGGGCCGCATATCGGGATTGTTCGGCACGGCGATGGATATTACCGACCGCAAACAGTCCGAGCAGGCATTGAGCGCCAGCGAGGAGCGATTCCGCCGTATTTCTTCGATCATGTCGGACATCGCGTATGCGATCTCGGTGACCACCGACCGAACCGGCTCGATCGAGTGGCTGACCGGCGCCGTCGAGGCCATTACCGGCTACGGCATCGACGAGATGCGTTCGTTCGAGCACTGGCTTGCGCTGGTGCACGAGGACGATCGCGAGGCGGTCGCCAAGCGAATCGCCAAGCTCGTTCCTGGTGCCTCGGGTTCGCTCGAACTGCGGCTGCGGCGCAAGGACGGCAGCGTGGTCTGGGTGCAGGCCTTCGCGCAACGGGTCGATGACCCGATGACGCCCGGTCGTTTCTTCCTCTACGGAGCGCTGGTCGACATCAGCGAGCGGCACGCCACCGAGCAGCGCCTGCGCCTGCATGCGGCAGTGATGGCCAGCACTCGGGATGGCGTGATGATCTGCGATCTCAATGCCGACATTCTGGCGGTGAATCCCGCTTACACCCAGATCACCGGCTACGGCGAAGACGAGATGCTCGGCAAGAACCCCAGGCTGTTGCAATCGGGGCGGCACGACCGCGCCTTCTACCTCGGATTCTGGCGTTCGTTGCTCGAATCGGGGCATTGGCAGGGCGAGATCTGGAATCGGCGGAAGAACGGCGAGATCTATCCCGAGTGGCTGAGCGTCAGCACGGTCCGCGATGGCGCCGGCCAACCGACGCATTACGTTGCGGTTTTCACCGACATCACGCAACTGAAGCAAAGCGAGGCCCGACTCGAGCGCCTCGCCCATTTCGATCCGCTGACCGACCTCCCGAACCGCGTTCTGGTCCAGCTGCGACTCGAACACGCGATGCAACGCGCGGACCGTCAGCGTTGCCGAATCGGCGTGCTGTTCCTCGATCTGGATTCGTTCAAGACGATCAACGACAGCCTCGGTCATCCGGCCGGCGATGAGGTGCTGCGGGCCGCCGCACATCGGCTTCGTCACACGCTACGGGAATCGGACACGCTGGGAAGGCTGGGCGGCGATGAGTTCGTCGCGATCGTCGAGCAGGTCGGCGCGCCGGACGATGCATCGATCGTCGCCCGCAACCTGCTGAACGCGCTGGACGCGCCGTTCACCATTGCCAACGGGCGCGAAATCTACATTCGGGCCAGCATCGGCATCAGCATCTACCCCGACGATGCGAATACCGTCGCCGATCTGATCCGCAACGCCGATACCGCGATGTATCGCGTCAAGGACAGTGGACGCAACGCGCATGCCTACTACACGGCCGAACAGACACGAATCGCCGAGGCCCGGCTGGAGATGGAGACGCGGCTGCGCGGCGCTCTGGCGCGCGAGGAGTTCGTGCTGTACTACCAACCTCTGATGTCGGTCGACGGGGAACATGTGCTCGGGGCCGAGGCTCTGCTGCGCTGGCAGGCTCCGAACGGCGAACTGGTCCTGCCCGACCGCTTCATCGCGGTGCTTGAGGATACCGGCCTGATCCGACCGGTCGGGGAATGGGCCTTGCGCGAAGCCTGCCGGCAGGCGCGGCGCTGGCTCGAGGTCGACAACTCGTTCGGCTATGTATCGGTCAATCTGTCGGTACAGCAGTTCAGGCGCAACCAATTGAAGCAGCTGTTGCAGCGGGTATTGGCCGAAACAGGCCTGGCCCCGCAGCACCTCGAACTCGAGATCACCGAAAGCTGCCTGCTGGAAAACAGCGCCGAGGCTGAATCCAGCCTGCAGGGGTTCAAATCGCTCGGCCTCCGGCTGAGTATCGATGACTTCGGCACCGGCTACTCGTCACTGGCTTACCTGAAACGCCTGCCGCTGGACACCTTGAAGATCGATCGCAGTTTCATCTGCGACATCCCGGACGATCCGAACGACCGGGCTATCGCCAGCACAGTGATCGCGATCGCGCACATTCTCGGGCTCGAGGTCATTGCCGAAGGCGTCGAAACGACGTCACAGTTGCAGTTCCTGAAAGAGCAGGGCTGCAACAGCTACCAGGGATTCCTATGCAGTCCGCCACTGCCGGCGGCAGAGTTTACCCGACACTACGTCGGTGGAAATCGGCGCGGCGCGCCGCCCCACCCTCGCCTGCAATAGTCTGGAGGCGCAGCGCCCCGAAGTAAGCGATGCGAAGGCCGGGGTCTGTCGAAATCGGCGGGAATGCCGGGATGTGAGCCGTTCAATCTGCAGAAAAAACTCGGCGGCGTGCG
>JAXMGB010000023.1:0-25828 GCA_046347485.1 Methylotetracoccus sp.
GCAGGCCGATCAGGTCATAGAGGCCGAATATGCCGGTCTTGGGGATGCCGAAGGGAACCGAGATGGCGGAGTCTGCTTCCTCGACGGTCAACCCCAGATCCAGTGCCTCGAGCAAGCCCGCCTGCAACCACACCGTGCCCAGGCGGTTGGCAATGAAGCCCGGCGCATCCCTGCACAGCACGCACTCCTTGCCCAGCCGGACATCGGCGAAGCGGCGCACGGCATCCAACAGATCGGGTTCCAGGCTGGCGTCGGCGACGAGTTCCACCAAACGCATGTAGCGAGGCGGATTGAAAAAATGGGTCACCATGAAGTGCCGTCGGAAGCTCTCCGGCATATCTCGGCTCAGCAACTGGCGCGGCAGGGTCGAGGTGTTGGAGGAAATCAGCGTGTCCGGGCGACAGACCCGTGCGAGTCGGTGATAGAGCGCCTGCTTGATGCCTGGGTCTTCGACGACCGCCTCGATGACCCAGTCGACGTCCGTCAGCCACTCCAGATGGTCTTCGATATTTCCGGGGGTGATCAGCCGCGCGTTACTGCCACGCATCAGCGCCGGTGGGTCCGATTTCGCGAGAGCGCCGATGGCCGTCTCGGCGATCGAATTCCGGTTCCGGTCATCCTTTGGCACGATGTCCAGCAGGATCACCGGGATTCCGGCGTTGGCGATGTGCGCGGCAATCTGGGCGCCCATGATGCCGGCTCCAACGACGGCCACCTTCTCGATGTTCATGACGGCGACTCCAGGATCGTCGCGATTCCCTGGCCGCCGCCGATGCACATCGTGGCCAGCGCGAAGCGCCCGTTCAGCCGCTGCAACAAGCTGGCGGCCTTCCCGGTGATCCGGGCACCGCTCGCCCCCAGCGGATGCCCCAAGGCTATGGCTCCCCCATCCACATTCAGCTTTTCCGGGGGTACCGGCAAATCCTTCAGTACCGCCAATACCTGGGCGGCAAAGGCCTCGTTGAGTTCGACGACGTCCATGTCTTCGAGCTTCAATCCGGCCCGCAGCAAGGCCTTCCGTGTCGCATCGACGGGACCGATGCCCATGATTTCCGGGGCGCACCCGGACACCGCGATGGATCGGATGCGAGCCAGCTTGCCCAGGCCATGGGCGTCCGCATAGGACTCGCTGCAGACCAGTACCGCGGCCGCGCCGTCGGTCAGCGGGGATGAGGTTCCGGCAGTGACACTGCCGTGCGCGAGGAACGCAGGATGAAGCTTCGCCAGCGCGTCGGGACTCGAATCCGGCCGGATACACTCATCGGTATCGATGAAGCCGGCCTCGCCGGCGTCGATCGACACGATTTCCGCGGAGAGCAGCCCATTCCGCTGGGCCGAGGAGGCCTTTTGCTGGCTGACCAGGGCAAATGCTTCCTGGGCACCGCGATCGATATCGTACTTCCTGGCCAGGTTTTCCGCGGTCTCGCCCATGCTGATATAGATCTCCGGATGCGAGGTATACAGCGCGGGGTTTGGCATCGGATTGAAACCACCGACGGGTATCCGTGTCATGGACTCGACACCGGCACAGATGAACACCTCACCCGCTCCAGCCCGAATGGCGCCAACGGCGGAATGAATGGCTTGCATCGACGAGCCGCAGAAGCGGTTGACCGTGGTCCCGGCGACGGTCGTCGGCAAGTCGGCCAGATAGACCAGCTGGCGGCCAAGATTGAGGCCCTGTTCGGCTTCTGGAAACGCGCAGCCGACGATCAGGTCTTCGATATCCCCGGATCTGAGCCCGGTATCGATGATCAGGCGCCGTACCACCTGTGCCACGAGATTGTCCGCTCTGAGCCTCGCCAGATGACCTTTATGGGCCGGTGTGAACGGTGACCGGAGATAACCGGCTATAACGGCTGCTTCCATGATCGACGATCCTCTGTGTCTTTCTGGGGTACCGCTGAACAAAAGCCAGGGTTGCTTTGTACAGCGCCGGTGAGGACAAACGCGATTTCACCTCACCTGACGAAATCGACCGCTGAGCTCGGTCGATTCCGGGGATTCCTCCCTGTATCGGGGAAAGCGCTGATCCCCGGATGGGTTGGCGGCCGCATCACACCGCGCAACCTGGGATAAGCGCAAATCAGCGATAAACGCGTCGATTCTCTGCCAGGTTTCACCAAGATTTTCCATCAGGATCCCATGTCGCGTTGCGGGAACCAGGACGAGCCTTTTGTCTGCCGTCGCGAGTTTCTCCATCAGTCTCGGCGCGCTTTTTGGAGAAACCACGGGATCCTGGTCCGCATAGATGATCATCGTGGGAATCTCGATGGATCCCAGGCAATCATCGAGTTCCTCGATCAGTCGCCTCAGTTGGTAGAGACTTCGAACGGGAACCCAGGTGTAATTGATCCTGGGATGTTCAGTCGCGTTATAGATGAACGACTTGAATCCATCGTAGGAGGACACCCAATTCACCACCTTATTGGTGCCATGCAAGAGGGGCACCAGGATCAGTGCAGGATTGATGAATTTGATCGGGACGGACAAGGCCACCACCGCGGCGAGATCCGCACCGTGGCGGGCCGCCAGCCTCAACGCCAATGCGCCGCCGGTGGAAAAGCCGATGGCGACGATGTGCCTGCAGTAGAGCTGCAGCGTCGCGAACCCGCGCCGCACGGAGTCATACCAGTCCTGCCAGGTCTGGTCGCGCAGCGCGTAGGGTGAACTGCCGTGCCCCTTCAGTCTTACGCCGAGAACCGTATAGCCCGCCTGGACCAGGTGTTCTCCGTACGCCAGGACTTCGGCCGGACTCGCCAGCAGCCCGTGAATCAACAGGACGCCAACGCCGTTCGGCCGGGGCGATTCCAGAACGAATGGCGTGGCCGGAGCCGTCGCCGTTTCGAGCCGGTTGATGTCGTCATATTGCGGGGACAGGTAGCGGCGGCGCTCCTCTCGGAGGGCGCGGACCTCGTCCTCGAGTCGCCACGTGGCCAGATGCCGGGGCTTCAGTTCATCGACAGCCCGGAGCGCTTTGGTCAGGGTCTCCCGCACCAGCCGGATCGGTGTCACTTCGTTGTTGTAGACGGCGATCGGGTTCTCAAGCCGGATGACGTCGAGGTCGTATTCCCGGGACAGCTTCGCCTCGAAGCGGTAATGGACGGCGTCCTCGGAAATCAGCGAATGTTCCTTGGCACGACAGATGAATTGCTCGAAGCGTCGACTCCTTCCATCGATGAGATCGATGTACTCGTTCGGGTCGACCAGGCTGCGGTGCAGGTGTACCTGACTGCTTTTCTGCAGTTCGCGAATGGCTAGATACAGTGTCGTATAGAACTTCTCCTTTCCGATGTCGCGGTGCCCTTGCGCGATACATTCCATGATCAGGCTCGAGGCCAGATGACTCAGGTTCACGGTGACGTTGGCATAAATGCCTGCCATATACTGATCGCGCGTGGCATTGGCGCAGGTCCTGAAATATCGACCCAGTATCCGTTGCCTGATGGTTTGCGGCGATGAATCAAGGGCGAATACCTCATCCAGTGTCGCGAAGTCGCTGGAGAAAAGCTCGAGAATGTAACGGTTCCACCAATGCCAGACCATCCGGGGATCGGCGGGCGCACCCATGCGTATATCCATGTCGGTCTCCTTGACCAGGATGTTGCTCTCGATGAGTATTTCCTCCATGTGCCTCGGTGTCAGGTGATTGCTTAGCAACTCGATACCCTTCTGCAGAGGGCTTTCCGAGGAGCGTAGCGGATAGAACGTAATGTTCGCCGGAACGATCAGTGTTGGTTTCAGCGCCGCCATCAACAGTTGATCGAGGGAGTCGAGCTGCAACTGATCCATCCATCTCAACAGCGCATCACGGCGTTTGTAACGGTAGGCGTTGCGTATGGTGGTTTTGAAGGCTTCGAGACCCTGGGCCAACACCGCGGCACCGGTGTGGGGCTTGCGTCGCTTGCCGGTGATTCTGGAAAAAATCGTGTAATTGCCGTCGCGGTCCACGACGTTGCGGTCCTTGACCATTCCACCCTCGGGAAAGATGATCACTTTGCGTCCACGAAGAATCTGCGCGGCGAGCATCGGGAAAAGACGAGGGTGGTCATTTGGGAAAACACCCACCGTCTTCAGGTAGCGCGAGAGAGCGGTGTCTTCCCTGAAGAATTCCCTCGAGGCGATGGCACAACTGCACGAGCCGGTTCGCTCGTAAATCAGAAACTGCGGAATGAAGGTTTCGAAGCGGGAGAAATGATTGAACAGAAAAATTTCTCCGTCCTCTGGCTGCGATGTCGCGTGAAGCTCGATCTTTACGCGAAGCAGTTTCTTGATCACCCTGAACAGCCTGACCGAACGATCATAGGTATCGGTGTCGATGTCGGGCCACTCGTCTGGGTAGTCGGTAGGGCTCATGCGTCTTAGACTGTCGACGCAGAGTAATGTTTCCCATAGGGCAATAACGTATTCACCTAAAGTATATTTTTGGTTCGTTGTGACCACGCAGGCGCGGCGGCACGGCGATCGTCGGTCCGTCCCGATGCGGGAGCCGGACCCGGCCGGTCTCCGGACGCTCCTCGAACAGGGCGGGTCACCGCCGCGCGCGACATCGAGCCGCTGGACACGGGGCGAGGCGATCCCTACCAATCCGCCGGGCGACAGCTACCGGGCGGCCGGATGACCCGCTGGATGGGGGACGCTGGCATGCGGCTGCAACGGCTGGAGTCGAGGCATGTCGCGGCTTGTCCCGGTCGTTGAACCACGCTAACGGCGAAAGGTCGCTGTGAAAGGCTACCCGCGTGCTGTGCGAAGGAGCCCGGCGCCTCGGCAGCATGCGATCCGTTCGTTCATCTGACGGCGATGTAGCGCCGCGCCGAGCCCAGCGGGGAAAGCACGACCTGCCACACCTGGTTGTGGCGTGCTCGGAATGCTCCGGCGAAGCTCAAAAGGTAATACCGCCACATGCGGTAGAAGCGCTCGTCGTAGCGGTGCCGCAGGCTGTCCCAATGGCGATCGACGTTGCGCCACCACTGGGTCAGTGTCCGGTCATAGTCCGATCCGAAGCGGTGCCAATCCTCGACCATCAGATGCCCTTCGGCCGCGTCGGCAATCTGTCGACACGACGGCACCATCGAATTGGGGAAGATGTGCCGCTCGACCCACGGGTTTCCATGGCTATCGGAGACATTCGAACCAATCGTGTGCAGCAGGAACAATCCGTCGGGGGCCAGACGCTCGTTAACCATGCGCATGTAGGTGCGGTAATTCTTGTATCCCACGTGTTCGAACATTCCGATCGAATAGATCCGGTCGAATCGACCACGGATCTCGCGGTAGTCCTGCAGGCGTATGTCTACGGGCAGCCCCTCGCAGGCTTCGCGTGCCACGTTGAATTGCTCGTGTGCGATCGTCACGCCGACAACCGACACGCCGTACCGTTCGGCTGCAAATCGCGCGGCGCCCCCCCAGCCGCATCCGATATCGAGAACCCGCATACCGGGTTCGAGTCCGAGTTTGCGACACACGAGGTCCAGTTTGGCTTCCTGCGCATCGTCGAGATTGTCGGCGTGTTCCCAGTAGGCACAGCTGTAGATCATCCTGCGGTCCAGCATGTGGCGATAGAGATCGTTGCCGATGTCGTAGTGCCGACGTTCTACCTCCCGGGCGCGACTCGAGGTTTGCAGGTTCAGCGCCTTGGCCTTCAGCGCCACCACGATGTCCGTCCAGTGCGAGAATCTCGTGTGCATTCCGGACTGGATGACGCGGTACATCATTCCATCGAGGTCCTCGCAGTCCCACCAGCCGTCCACATACGCGTCCCCCGCGGCGATGGAACCCTTGGCCCAGAGTCTCCCGTACAGCCGCGAGTCGCGCACCTGGATATCCCAGGGGCGCCGGCCATCGATCTCGATATCAGCCGCTCGCAGACACTTTTCCAGTCGAGCCCGTTCCCGGGAATTCCCGGTCTCTTGTCGCGCTTCATGTGTTCGCTGCTTGCCGACATGATCGAACCTCTTTGGCGCACGGCCCGCACGGTGATCATCAGCATCCCGGATAAACACGGCCAAGGGAGTCCGTGAGCTTACGGGTGATCCGGGGCCCAGGGGGTAGGGGGTGGTAAGCCATGTGGCGGGACCGGTGAGGCGCCGCGAAGCTCGCTGCCCCGGCCACCGGCAGGTCAGTCCGCTCACGGGCTTGCCGGAACATCCGGCGCGGAGGCACGAGTTACAGTCGGCCGATCAAGTCCGATCGGTTTACCGGACCTTTCTCGGACATCAGTGCTCGCGCCGATTCCGCTCTGTCCCAGGTGTTCCACAGCAGGACACCTCGCACCCGATCCTCGTGGAGGTAATAGACGACACCCGCGCGAAATGGCTGCACCCAGTCCGCGACGGTCTCCAGGCGGGAATCCAGCAGGCCGACCGCCTCGTAACCCAGTTCGAACAGATCGGAATAGAAGAACGGCAGGCGATCGTAAGTACCGGACTCACCGGCCATGTTTCTGCCGGCGCGCTCCCCCATGGCGAGTGCATTGTCCTCATGTTCGAATCGCACGGACTGCTGCAGGATCGGATTCCAGAATCGCGCGACGTCTCCGGCCGCGTAGACCGCCGGATGTCCGGCACGCAGTTGTTCGTCCACGACGATCCCCCCGTCGACGGGAAGACCGGCGTCTTCGGCGAGCTTCGTGTCGGGATCGATGCCGATTCCGGCCACGACACCGTCGACCTCGATCGATCTCTCCGTCGCGCCCTTGCCAGCGCGCAGATGGAGTAAAAGCCGGTCCTGTTGACGATCCATCGCCGTGATCGAATACCCGGCGAAGATCTCCACCCCTTTGTCGGTGTAAAACTGGTTGAGCGAGAGACTGAGATCCTCGGGATAGACGCGTGCGCCGATGGATGCCTCGGGAAAGATCATGGCTACGTCCTTGCCATTCAGCGCCAGGGCAGCGGCAATTTCCGAGCCTATGAAGCCGCCGCCGATGACCGCGAAGCGACGTTTCGTATCGGACAGCGTACGCAGACGACGGTAGTCGTCGACCGTGCGGAAATAGAGGATGTGATCCCCACCGAACGGAAGGCGCCGGGGACTTCCGCCGGTCGCGAGAAGCAGCTTGACGAAGCGGTACTGATCACCCTGATCATCCGACACGGTTCTGGTATCGAGGTTCAAAGCGACCGCGCTGCGTCCGAGGTGCAGCCGTACGTCAAGGTCCTCGGTCTTGCGCCAGATCTGGTCGACCGGCTTTCCTTGCCACAGCTTCTTCGATAGCGGCGGCCGATCATAGGGCGGGTCGGACTCCTTGCCGATCAAACCGATCAACCCGCCGGGGTCGAGCGCCCGTATCCCTCGGACGGCCGCATCCGCGGTCATTCCGCCGCCAATAATGAGATAGTTGTATTCGTACATTCTGGTGGCTCCTCGTTTTGGAAGGGCACTCTCGGGTCCGCCGTGGACCGGGCCGGAGCCGCATCGTCAAAGCCAGAGTCGATGGGCGGGTTCTTGGCTCGTGCTCCCGGTCGCCTCGGCGAGTGCGTTGCCCGCGGTCGACCGCGGTATGCGTCGCCCCGGGCCTCAATGCCGGCAAACCACCTCCAGGGAACTGATCTGGCGATGAAGCTGATACTCGCCCAAGTGGTGCATTCGATGCCCCTGAGTGAACGTCACCGCCCCGCTTCGATAGTTTTCATCCCTGAAGTCCCAGGCCTGCAGTTCGGGAACGTGGTAGGGTGGGGTATCAGGCACGGCGAAGTTCTCCCGCCCGTAGACCGTGACCTCCGCACCGGGCCCGACTTCAATGCTTTCGATCAAGTCATTCCAGTCTATCCCCCGGATATTGCCGAGACTCGGCAGTGCGACCGGACCATAGATGCGCTCCTGCTTGCCCTTGAAGTCCGACCCGTTGAACAGGTCGACCCAGCAATCGATAGGCAGGGCCGTCGAATCGGTAGTGAAGACCACCATCAACGACACCAGCGGCCTGGCCCATGCGGGACATGGAGTCGGCTTGAGAGTCTTACCATCCCCGGGGCGCATGGAGGCCGCATTCGGCACGTTCGACGCCGGCAGCGCGTTGCCTCGTCGCGTAGGGTCGGTCGACGCGATACGTGAGTCCCGCACGTTGGCGCCATGGTCTGAAACGGCTATCCGGTCGATCGGTGCAACTTCTCTGCCGTCGGCCGCTGAGGCTTCGGCGCCCCGTGCTCGATCGATCCTGGGCCCGCTCATTGACGCTACTCCTGTGGTACCGGGTTCATGTGACCGACCGGTACCCGGGGACACCGTGGCGACCGCGAGTTCGCGTACGTTTAAATGAGCGACTACCGGTACGGCTGGCCCGTCGCCGCAATCCTCGCGCGTCCCTGCAGAAGGCGTTGAGCGTCACGGGCCTTCTGCGGTCGGTCGGGAACGGCGAACCGACCGGGCGACAGTTCGATGTTCACATTAATGGGAACGCCCGGAGCCGCCCATCCGTGTGGACCCGGGCAAGTAGGCTCACGGATGATCGGCCATGTGATCGGAGATCCGCTCGTCAGCTGCCGGCGACTTTCGGGCTCCGGCCAAGCGTTCTGGTAGTGATCTTGTGGCCGGTAGGTGGTGCGGGGGCCTCGCCCGCAAGCTCGGCGGGACGGCGACGCGAAGGCTCCAGCACCGTCAGAGTCGATCCCTGATCCGCTCGTAAGCCGCTTTGATTTCATCGGCCAGCAGGCCGAGTCCCGCGACGATGTCGTCCGAAGCGGTCTTGGCTTCGATCAACGCCGCATCTGCCTTGACCTGCCACTGCTCGAGCTGATGTTCTACCTTGTCCCACTCCTGTTTGACCTCGAGCTTGGCCAGATTGAGCTGAACCACCAGTTCATCGCGCTGTTGTCGTAAGCCTTCACCGACTTTGGCAATTTCTTCGCTGACGTTCATTGTCGGGTCCTCCTTCATCGGCCTGTAATAGGGTCTGTCGGCGTCAGGTAGCGCCGTGCCCGTGGGTACCATCGAGCGTACCGATCTTGATGTGGTGGCCCGGTCGCTCCCGCCCGTCATTTCAGGTACCGCTCGAACGGTTGCACATCGGAAATGCAATAGCCTTGCACATAATCGACACCGAGTCCCTTGAGCGTCTCGAGCATGTCAGCCGATTCCACGCATTCTGCGATAGTCTTCATACCCATCAGGTGGCCGACTCGGTTGATCGTCTCGACCATCGCACGATCGATCGGGTCATCCGCGATGTGTCGCATGAAGCTGCCGTCGATCTTCAGGTAGTCCACCGGCAGGTTCTTCAGGTAGCCGAACGATGAGAGGCCGGTGCCGAAGTCATCCAGCGCAAAACGACACCCCTTTGCCCTGAGGTGGGTCATGAATTCCAGTGCGGCCGGAAGATTCGCGATGGCGGCTGTCTCGGTCACCTCGAAACATACCCGGCGGGGCGAGAGGCCCGTCTCGTCGAGTTGCGCGACGATGAACTGCAGCAGCTCCGAATTGCCGAGTGACTGGGCGGAGAGGTTGATCGAGCACACGTGCTCCGGGGAGCCTGTGTCAAGTTCGCACAACAAGGAAATCGCGGTACCTATGACCCAACGGTCCAACGCGACCATTTGTTCATACCGTTCGGCGGCGGGGATGAACGCGCTGGGCAGAAGTACTTGTCCTTCCTCGTCCAGCATCCTCAGCAAGACTTCGCCGTGAAGCCCCTCATCGCGCTCCGGGCTGATCGGTACGATGGGTTGATAGTGAAGGTGGAACCGGCCCTCGGAAAGCGCCTGCTGGAGACGGTAGGCCCATCGCATCTCGCATCTGCGCTGCACGATTTCGACGGCGTCTGGACGATAAACCTCGACCCGGTTGCGGCCTCGGTCCTTGGCCATGTAACACGCGGTATCGGCGGCGCTCAGGACGCTGGACAGATCCGGCGTCTCGCCGGAGATCGGGGTTACACCAATGCTGACGCCGATTCGAAACGGCCGGTTCTCCCACATGAAGCAGAATTTCTGGATCGAATCACGCAAGTTTTCGGCGACCCGAATCGCCCGATCCAGCGCACACTCGCCCAGCAAGAGTCCGAACTCGTCGCCCCCGATCCGTGCCAGTGTGTCGCGTTCGCGACGTACCTGGACCTGCAACAGGCCGCTGAGCTGGCGCAGCAGGGCATCCCCCGCGACGTGCCCGAACGTGTCGTTGATGACCTTGAACTGGTCGAGATCGAGAAAGCACAACGCGTGCTGGCGGCCGAGTTCGTGCGCACGTTTGAGCATCAGCGACAGCCGACGTTCGAACTCCTGACGGTTGATCAGGCCCGTCAAGGCATCGTGGGTGGCCTGATAGGAAATCTGCCGGATGAGCCGCCGGTGCTCGCTGATGTCACGCAGGGCGATGACCGCGCCAAGGTTCTGCCCGGCCGGTCCTCGAATCGGCGCGATCGAGAATTCCAGGGGTATCTCCGTGCCGTCCGGTCGGATCATCATCGCCGCGGTACCTGGTTCGATGATCTCCTGTCTGGACAGACACTGTTGCACCGCATCGGGCAGGGGTTGGCCGTTGTCTTCCCGCCGGATCGGCGCCACGTGTTGCCATGGTAGCCCGCGCGAGTCCGCGTTCGAACTCCCGGTCAACGACTCGGCCCGGGGGTTGATCCATTCCACGCGCCCGCCCGGGTCGGTGATGATGACACCTTCGCCGATCGACGTCAGGGTGATGTGGGCGCGTTCGTTTGACTTCACTCGGTCGGCATCGTCGTGCCCGCGTTCGGCGATCACGTGCAGCGTGAGCACGACTCCATCGACTCGGTCGTCCAGGGAGCGATAGGGTAGGGATCGCGCGAGAACCCGGCGCCCGTCTGAAAACTCGAGTTCGGCTTCACGCGTTTTCAGGGTATGGAGGACCGCTTCGCAATCCTCGGTCAAGCCCGGATAGTTGAGGCGATCGGCCAGGCAGCCTATCGCGCACCCCAGGTCGCCCGCGCCGATCGGGACGAGTTCGGCGACGCGCGGTGTAACGTGCTTGATTCGCAGTTCACCATCGATCAACAAGGTTCCGATGTTGGTCGCGGCCATCAGATCGCGCAGTTCGCCGTTCGCGCGGTGCAGTTCAGCGATATCGTCGCGATGCTTCCGATCGAGTCGCGCCAGATGCTGGTTCGCCGTTCGGAGTCGATCCCGGCTTGCGCCGAGTCGCTCGGTTGCACACCGCAACTCGCGGCTCAACGCGTTGATTTCTTCGTTCGAATCTCCAAGGTGAGCCGTCGAATATTCGAGATTTTCGATGGCCAGCCGTAACTCGTCCTTGGTGCGTTCAAGTTCCGCCTGGAGTTGTGACAGCTGGGAAACCTGCGGTGCGGGAGTCCCCTCGGCCGTGATCGCCTCGTGATCGGCACCTTCGCCGCTCGATACTCGCCGACGGCGGGACTGATCGTCCGGGGTGATCTTCTCCTCGCCGGTCACGGGTCGTCTCGAAGATGGACGCACTTGTGATGGCACCTTACCTCCAATGTTTGATGACATGAGGAATTCCGCTGGGATGCCGGGAATCGGGGTACCGTCGCGAGTCCGGTTCGGCCTGGTGAGCCAATCCCTCGCTTCGGGGTGTGGTGTGCGGCACGTCGTGCGCCCCCCGCCGCGGATGTCCTACCGGCTTCCACGACAGCGTCGTGGTCGCTCATTCCCCAGGTTAATTTCCGGCAAGCCCGACGCTGTGACCATCCGTGCGGTTACCTAGTTAAGGTACGAAGCGCGGTCCTGGTTCAGAAACACGTGCACTTCAACGCGCTTAGGTCTCGCCAGAAGTGACCCACCGTTTGCAACGGGCAATTGCGGCGATAGGTCCCGATAGCGCTTTACGCCGATCGAAGCGTCCGAAAGGGGGCGCGAGTTCTACGTAGTCGGGCCGATGGTCGATCCGGTCGGGAAGCGATATAAGAATCGAAGACATGTCGGGCCACGGTCGGCCTCAGGCCGTGGCCGTCTAGCGAGGGTTGGGGATGAAGCGCAATGTTGCACAGCAGCTCATCGACAGCCACCTGATTTCAGGTTGTCTGGTGGAGGGCGAGGAGATTGCTTTGAGCATCGATCAGACGCTGGCCCAGGATGCGACCGGAACGTTGGCGATGCTCGAATTCGCGGCCATGAATATCGCGCGGGTCCGTACGGAGCTGTCGGTCCAGTACATCGATCACAACCTGCTGCAGGAAGACCATCGTAACCCCGATGATCACCTCTTCCTGTACAGCGCGTGCCGCAGGTTCGGTCTGTGGTACAGCCGCACGGGGAATGGCGTCAGCCACCCCGTGCATATGGAGCGGTTCGGTGCACCGGGCAAGACGCTGCTGGGATGCGATAGCCACACCTGCGCCGCAGGAGCGCTGGGAATGCTGGCGATCGGCGCCGGGGGACTGGAGGTCGCGATGGCCATGGCCGGTGAACCGTTCCACCTGCGCATGCCGCGCATATGGGGTGTACGACTGCACGGGACGCTACCCGCCTGGGTCAGCGCGAAGGATGTGATTCTGGAGATGCTTCGCCGTCATGGGGTCATCGGCGGACGTGGCCGGATCATCGAATACCACGGGCCGGGTCTGGCAGGTCTGACCGCGATGGATCGCCACGTAATCGCCAACATGGGAGCGGAACTCGGCGCAACGACGACGGTGTTTCCGTCCGACAGTGCGGTTTGCGCCTTTCTGCGCGCACAGGGGCGGGAGGCGGTGTTTCGCGACATCCACTCGGAACCTGGCGCTGCCTATGACGAACACGATGAGATCGATCTGTCGAGGCTGGAGCCGTTGATCGCATTGCCCGGAAGCCCGGGCAATGTGGTTGCGGTACGGGACGTGGCCGGCAGGGAGATCTACCAGGCCTACATCGGATCCTCGGCCAATCCCGGCCTTCGGGATTTTGCAATTCCCGCCCTGATGGTCGATGGCAGGCAGGTACATCCGCGCGTATCGTTCGATGTGAATCCGACGTCGCGCCAGATTCTGGAAAACATGATCGAGCTCGGATTGCTGGGCAAGCTGGTCAGGGCGGGTGCCCGGCTCCATCAGGCTGGCTGCAATGGTTGCATCGGCATGGGACAGGCGCCCGCGACCGACCGCATCAGCCTGCGCACGGTGCCGCGCAATTTTCCGGGTCGATCGGGTACCCGAGACGATCAGGTCTATCTGTGCAGTCCCGAGACCGCTGCCGCCTCGGCCCTGACCGGGGTCATCACCGATCCACGAGACATTGGCATAGCTTGCCCGTATTTCGCGGAACCGGACAAGGCGTTGATCAACGCGGCGATGCTCGTGGAGCCGGACCCCAGGGACCGCGAGACCCCCTTGGCATTCGGGCCCAACATCAAGCCCTTGCCCCGGCTCGAGCCGCTTCCGGATCGTCTGGAAGGACCCGTGCTACTGACGCTGGCGGATGATGTGTCCACCGACGAGATCCTGCCGGCCGGGGCCAGGGTCCTGCCGTTCCGCAGCAATATTCAAGCGATCAGCGAGTTCGTCTTCGCCCGGATCGATGCCGGCTTCCATCAGCGGACGCAGCCTTTTCGCGACTCCGGCTTCTTCGTGATTGCCGGCGACAATTACGGGCAGGGATCGAGCCGCGAACATGCCGCACTCGCGCCGCGTTATCTGGGACTCCGCGCCGTCGTGGCCAAGAGTTTCGCGCGGATACACAGGGCCAATCTGATCAATTCCGGTGTGCTTCCACTGAGCTTCATCGACCCGGATGTCGCGGACGGGATAGGGTTGGATGAGGTGTTGCGGATCGATGATCTGCACGGCAGTTTGCAGCGGAGCGCGCCGATCATGGTCGAGAACCTGAGTCGCCAGACCGGCTTTCAGGTTCTCCACGAGCTCAGCAAGCGGGAACTCCGTGTCGTTCTGGCGGGCGGCCTGATCAACTGGGTGAATCGCCAGGTGGGCGAGTGAACGGCGGATCGCGGCAGCCTGTCTGAATTCCTGTTGGCCCTGATTGCTCCTATCCGACCGGTTGTCGAGACCCTGCGCGTTGTTCCCCGGCTGGTCCCTTGTCTAGCGGGGCGCGTCGCGATCAATGGGAGCGGCGTGCCGCCTCTCCGGCAACTACCGCAGATCGCCTTTCAGTGCAGCGGCGGACAGCGGGTCTTTCAACGCTCGATCGTCCCGCCTGGCTACGAGGCAACAAGGCAATCCATTTCGATCGGCCTGTCATATCTCTGCGCAAGCCTTCCGTGGGGGAACTCCGGGCCAGGCCCCGGCTGGGCCCAGCGCCCAGGATCATGGCGGATCGGACGAGTCCGCCGGTCATGATCCTCGTGCCTCACTTCGCCGGTGCCAGCTCGAATATCACCATCTCGGCGTCGCTGCCGCCGATGTTGGCGATGGTCATCGGACCGCCAGTTTCCCAGAACACGTCGCCGGGACCGAAGTCCTTGGTCTGGCCGGAATCCTCCACCCGCACGCGGCCGCTGACCACATAGCGCGGTCCGGGACCGTCGTGGGTATGTTCGGCGCTCTTGAAGCCGGGTGGGAACTGGACCCGGATGACATGGGTTTCCAACGTCGCGGCTGGAGCCTGCACCACCTTGTTCATCAGCGTCTGCCGGATCATCGGCAGTGTTTCCGCGGCGTCCACCGCGCCGAGATCCATGACCACGAGTGCCGGGAGCAGCGCGAGGTGCATATGGCGTGACCAGGTTTTCATCGTTAGATCTCCGTTTGGAGTGGGAAGGGGGCCGGCCGCCCCGGACAATGCGGGACGGCAGGCAGGTCTCGCCGACTTGATTAGATCGCGGCGCCAGCCTTCATGGCCTCTGGAACCTCGACCAGCTTGCCGGTCGTCACATCGTAAACGAATCCGTAAATCGGAATGTACTTCGGCACCAGGCTGTGATGGCGGATGCGCAGCACGTCTTCGAGCACACTCTGCTCGTTGTTCTTGAACGTCAGCCAGTTGATGTACCTACCGTCGGTTGAACCTGGATAGCGGCCGGTATCGTGCCAGCCGCTGGCATCGATCGTCGCGGTGTCGAGGCTCTGACTCAGCAGGCCGCTCATGATCTCGTTGTCGAACAGCTGCATGCCGCAATCGGTGTGATGAATGACGAAGAATTCCTGTGTTCCCAGTAGCTTGTGCGAGATCACCAGGGAGCGGATCGCGTCGTCACTGGCGCGGCCGCCGGCGTTGCGCGTGACGTGGGCGTCGCCCTCCGACAGTCCCGCGTACTTCGCGGGGTCCAGCCGCGCGTCCATGCAGGTCAGGATTGCGAACCCGCGGGCCGGAGGCAGGGGCAGATGCCCCTTGTCGAAGCCGGACACATAACCCGCGTTGGCTTTAAGCACTTCCGTCAGAACCTTGCTCATCGTGTCTTCTCCTCGAGTTTCATTCCAAGTTGGTGTCAAGAAACAACCAGCATCACAGCGATCTGGCCAAACCCCAATCCAGCAAACCGCTCCCGGCCAGCCCATGTACGGAGCTTCCGTCCCCGGGCAAGAGCCCGGTTCGAAACGAAGCGGACGCGGTGTGGGGTGCAGCTTGCATGCCAGGCTTTGTTGATTGGTATGGGCTCGCTATAACAACGACTTACGAATCCGATCAGCGCCGATCTATGCAGCCGGGTTTCAACAAGTGAAAATGCGTTTCACTCTGACGGCGCATCGCGCCATGACACCGCAACCTCGCCATGAGCCAGACATCCTTCTCACACCTGACTCCGATCGGATTCCTGCAGACCTTCGTGCTGGAATTGATGGATGTCTGCGAGGAAGCGGGTCTCAGCCAGACCGAACAACTGATCGAGCGCATCGCTCGCAGCGCCGGGCGCTTCTTCGAGGAGGCGTTCCGGCGGGAGTGCGGTCTCGCGGGGCCTCTGGACCGGAACGATTACGCGGACCTGATCCTAGGCCTCAAGAACAAGATCGGCGGCCACTTCTCGCTGGTTTCCAGCGATGCCGACTGTATTCGCGTCGTCAGCTGTCGCTGTCCGTTCGGCGAGGGCGTGCGCAACTCCCCGGAGCTATGCCGCATGACGTCCAGCGTGTTCGGGGGTATCGCCGCGCGCAACTTCGGTTACGCGCGGGTCGTTCTGGACAGGCGCATCGCTCTCGGCCACGACGGCTGCGCCGTGTCGATCTATTTGAACCCGGCGGCAGCCGGTGCTCGACCGGGCATCGACTATGGCCACCTTGATGATGCGGTGTCCGAGCAGCCCCGCATCGCATCGCTGCAGAGTCGCATCGAGGAACGGCTGCATCAGCTCTGGTGCCAGATGGATGACCGTCGGTCCACGCTTCCGGTTTCCGAACGGCCAGCGATCGTTGCGGAGTCACCGGCGATGCAGAACGTGCTGCGCGCGATCGAGGCCGTGGCGCCCACGCCGGCCACGGTGCTGATCCGCGGCGAGACCGGCGTCGGCAAGGAACTGGCGGCACGGGCCATTCACGCGCTCAGCGAACGCTGCGACAAGCCCTTCATTCCGGTCAACTGCGGTGCGATCCCCGAAAGCCTGGTGGAGAGCGTGCTGTTCGGACACGAGAAGGGGGCGTTCACGGGGGCCGTCGAGATACACCGCGGATACTTCGAACGAGCCGACGGCGGTACCCTGTTTCTGGACGAGGTGGACGCCCTGGCCCCGGCGGTTCAGGTGCGCCTGCTGCGAGCCTTGCAGGAGGGTGAGCTGGAACGCGTCGGCGGGCACCGCACCCTGGTGGTGGACGTGCGTATCGTCGCTGCCACCAACTGCGACCTCGAGCGGGCGGTGGCAGATGGCGCCTTCCGCAAGGACCTTTACTATCGAATCAATGTCCTGAAGTTGGCGATTCCCCCGCTTGCCGAACGCAAGGAGGATATCCCGTTCCTGGTCGAACTGATTCTGAAGCGGCTTGCCGCTCGCTACCGTAAGCCCATCCGGGGCGTGACCCCGGAACTGATGGCTCGGCTCAAGGCATATTCGTGGCCCGGCAATATCCGCGAGTTGGAGAACACCCTGGAACGCGCCGTGCTGTTCGCCGTGGGCCCCGAGCTCGGCGATGCCGAACTGGGTATGGAGGCGAGTGCTACGCCGGCGCAGCCCAACTTCAAGTTGCTACGGAAGCAGGTCCTCGACCGGTTGGAAAAGGACTATCTGGAGCAGGCGCTCCGGCGCTTCAACGGGGATATCGGGCAGGTCGCCGAGGCCATGGAGCTGACGCAGAGAGCCGTTTACATGAAGCTCAAGGAGTCGGGCATCGAGCCGTCGTCCTACCGACCCGCCCGGCACCGTGCCCCGGCAAAGCATCCCGGCTGATCCAATGCTCACCGGCCGTCAGGTTCGATGACGCGACTGTCCAGGGTGTTTTCCTCGCGTGGATCAGGCCTATCGATCGTTCCTCGATCGTTCTGGCTCGTTGACAAGACTCCGGGCAGCGACCATGCTCGGAGCCCGCGGAAAACCGGAGCATATTCCACGGGGTCCTTCGCATCACGGCGAGAACCCCATCCACAGATCGGAGCATGAGGAACCAAAGCATGCGTGCAGCGACGAAGTGGGCCTTGGCCCTCGTGCTTGGAATCCCCGCCGTGGCACTCGCGGACGGTCCGGCGTTCAATTGCGCGAAAGCCGAGGGGCAGGTCCAGAAGCTGATCTGCAGCGACGCCTCGCTGGCGGCTCGCGACCGCAAGCTCGATGAGGTCTACAAGGCTGCGTCGGCCAAGGCCCAGGGCAAACTGCAGACGCAGCTGCGTGCCGAACAGCGCGGATGGGTCAAGGGTCGGGACGACTGTTGGAAGACTCAGAGCGGCACGCCGACCTGGTTGACCGCGAGTTGGACCGCCAACTCGGTGAAGGAATGCGTCGAGGGCCAATACAGAATCCGCACGACCGAGCTGCAATCGGTATGGCGCTTGCTGGCACCGAGGACCGTCTCGTTCTCCTGCCAGAATGATCCGGCCAACGAGGTCGTGGCGAATTTCTTCGCCACCGATCCGCCGACGATTCGACTGGAGCGGGGCGACCGGACCGTGACGATGTGGCAGGTCGGGCCGGTGAACGATGGGAAGTACGAGGGGCAGAACGTCAGCCTGGAACACAAGGCCAACGAGATGCATGTGAGCTGGCTAAACGTAGAAACCGGAGTCACCGACGACCTGAAGTGCAAGGCGCGGTGACGACCGCGCGACGAGGTCGGGCGATCATGACCGGTCCGGGAACCTTCTCGGGTAAGGTCTAGTCCAGTCGACCGGCAGGCGGGCGTCGCCGGCTTTTGGTTCGACAGCGCGTTTCGTCGCGCCCGGGGTCTCGGCGGAACGGTTCTGCGACGTGTCGCCGCGAACCTCATCCGAAAAAGCCGGGAACCGCTGGAATCCTGAGGCGTGTATTGCCCGGAAACTGTCTGCGTCGAGTCAGACTACGCCGTAGATGCGTGGCGCGAGCCCGGGATGTTCGACATGGGCCACCAGTTCGTCGACCCATTGTTCGGCCTGACGCTTCTCGTCGGGCGCGAGCTGTGCGTACATGCTGCTGTAAACGCGGTTGAAATGGCGAATCTCGGTCAGCCCGTAGGGCTTTCTGAGCGCGTGGAAGAGGCGTTGCAGGAGTTGGAAGTCGGGAGCGTAGAGTGCAGTCAGTGGGGTTTTTTGCATCGGCACAACAAATGTTGGTGGAAAACATATATTAGCACGGGAATCCTACCGAATGCCGGTTACGAACGTATGTCAATGGCCCGAGGCGCCGTAAGTGATCCGATTTCGAACCCGGGCCGTTCGCCGCTGCGGCGGGCATGCGCATCGAATCGATGTCGAAAGCCGCGGCGCAACGCCGGTGCCGGGTCCTCGCGCATCGGGAGTTCTCGCGAAAAACCGCGCCCGCCGCGCCACAGCGATCGAATGCGCGGAGATGCGTTCAGCGGTCGATCGTACCCGGCCTTCCGGGTTGTAGCTCGGAGAGGGCGAGCGGTGCTAAGCTGGCGCGCTTTCGACAACAGGTCTACTGAAACCGCATGAGCAAGATCACGATCGAGCACAATCCCAGCCAACAGCGTTTGCAGGAACTCGGCGTCGCCGGCTGGGAGATCTGGGAAAAGGAGCCGTCGACGTTCGAGATCGATTTCGATGAAACCGAAACGGCGTATGTGTTGGAAGGCGAGATCATCGTGACCCCTGCCGACGGCGAGCCGGTGCGGATCGTTCCCGGTGATCTGGTGTCGTTCCATGCCGGTCTCGAAAGCGACTGGCAAGTCGTGAAACCGCTGAAAAAGCACTACAGCTACGATTTTCCCGACGGCGTCTGATTGCCGAGACCCGTGATGAGGGCATCTTCGGATGCCCTCATCCGGTTGCCGATGATACGCCTGGGCCTACCTGGCCCGCCGCGCGGCGATCGAAGGGTTCGGGCGTTAGCGACGTGACGCCTGCGCATGTTTCGTAGCCTTGGGTTGGCACCTGCGGGCGCAACTCTTGAGATTCGTGCCGGGCGGATCCACGACCGTAATTCCCCGTCGATGTAATCAGCCGCGTCGCCGCCCGGCGCCTAGAGAAACTCCGGATCGCACACCGTGGAGACTTAACCCGTGGATTCGCCCACACGCATGTCCGGAGCCCGCTGTGCTCGCGGATGCCTCGGCAGCTTCATGCGACTGCTGATGTCGCTGGCCGCGACCCTCGTGTTCGCCGCCTGCGTCCATGAACCCGGGCGTTCCGGTTCGAGTCCCAGCCGGAACGATACGCTCAGGGCCTACCAGAACGCGATTCGTTGGAACCATTTCGACGAGGCTGCGGCGTTCCAGAATGGAGTAACCCGCCCGTCGCGCGCGACGGACCGGATGCGCGAAAGCATCCGCGTCAGGCGCTATGACGTGATCCGAGCACGCGAGGATACGCGCGCGATGACCCTGCACCAGACCGTCAACATCCGCTACCACCACATCGGTGAATCGGTCGAGAAGGACATCGTCGACGAGCAGGACTGGCATTTCGATCCCGAACGCGGTGTGTGGGTCCTTGACACCGGCTTGCCGCGTTTCGAGTGACCGACGATTCCCGCGGAGTCTGGCGCGTGGTCGCCCACATAAGCGGCGGCCATGCGTTGCTGCCGGTGCCTCAACGCCGTGGCGCCGGATTGACCCGATGTCAGGGTCAGGTCAATCGATTGGCGTGATGTCGACGAGATAGGACGTCGCGGGTGGGAGCGGGATCGTCCAGGCCTGAGCCGGACCCGCGACGCCCGGCCAGTAGCTTGCGGTGCGGCCCACAGGCGTCACACGAAGCCGATACCCGGCCGGCTTCAGGCCGGCAAAGCGAAACTCCCCGAGGCTGTCGGTCGAGGTCTGCCGCGCCGAATCCCATTTCCCCGCCGTATTCTGCCTCAGCAACTCGACGGTCACGCCGACCAGCGGCGCGTAACCATCATCGGCCACGCTCCCATATATCTCGCTCGGGGCCGAAGAATGTCCGCGGGCACTATCGCCGGAAGCGAATGCGCCGATGGCACTGTGCTGTTTGCGTGTCATGCGATTGAAGTCGACGCCGACCGTATTGCGGAGATCGGCGGGCGGCACCGACGGTGTGAACCTGCTCCAGGCCCCGAACGCGGGTATCGGCATTCCGGCGATCGATTCGACGCGTCCACCGGGAATCGGCCTCAGGTCGCCGGCTTCGGGCGCGATCAGATCCGGTACCATCGTATTGATACGGTTGTCGCGAAGCAGTTGGTCGTGATTGCACGAAGCGTTCGTTGGCTGGCAGCCGCTGCCTTCCCCCAGGCCGAGTGGGTGATCCGCGGGGCCATTGGCGATCAGATTGCTCCGGATCGATAGATTCGTGTCGGTGCGCGCGGGACTCGGGATGTTCGACGCCGGGCTGGGTCGCAGCGGTCCGTGGATCGCGAACTGCTGCCAACGACTCGTGGCCGCGCGTGGGTTATAGATCAGGTTGTTGTAGGCGTAGACGTTCCGGTTGGGGATCGGTTCGGCCTGGTCCAGGCGGGTCGTACCCCATCCGCCGAGCGCCAGATGCGCCGCGCATTGGCCCGCCAAGGTCGAATCACCGTCACAACTGCGGCCACCGAACACGAATTCGAGCACATGGCTCTGTGCGCCGACACGATACAAGGTGTTGTACGCGAGCAGGATGTCGTAGCCGCCGTTGACACCCAGGCCCGCGCTCTGTGTGTCGCTGATGATGTTGTTGACGATCCGCAACGCGTAGGCTTCATGGTGCAGCCACGGAGGGACCATATACTCGAAGCCGGTGCCTTGTCCCGCGGTGAATCCGCCGGTACCGCAGTGGTCGATGCGGTTGCCCTCGATCCGGAAATACGCCGAGCCTCCCTTGAGATACATGCACCAGTCGTCGCCATCGTGAATGTGGTTGCGGACGATATGCCCGTGCTGAACCGCGACGAAGTCGATCGCGTTCTCATAGGCTTGCCCGATGTCGCTGTCCTCGATGTAGATGAACCGGGACTGATTCATCTTGATCGTTTCGTGCGCCTGGCGATGCCCACCGGTGAATGTGGAGCGGCGCAGCAGCAGGTGATCGCAGCGCTCGCAATGCAGCACGTCGCCCGCAACCGAGACGTTCAGCCCGATCAGGTACAGATAGGCGACGTCGAAGAAGTTCAGGCTGCCGCGTAGCCGGGCTTTGCCTTCGCCGTCCACGGAGTCGATGACGATCGGCGCGCGAAGCGACCCGTGGCGGTTTTCCCAGAAGACCGGAAAGTCCGCTTCGGTGTATTCCCCGGCGACCAGGTGGATGCGACTTCCGATATTGCCCTCGGGTGTTTCGGGAACGCGGTTCCACGCGGCGGTGATCGTGCGCAGCGCGTCACGGCGGGTTGCGCCCGACCGGCTGTCGAGGCCGTGTACCGGATCGACCCAGAGGTTCTTCAGCCTGGGCGTTCCGATGTAGAGGGTCGGGTCCGGGGACGCTTCGATTGCAGCCGCCATGTCGATACACAGCAGCGACGTGATCGAAAGGAACCCGAGGACGCCGAGCAGGCGGCGGGATGAACCGTACATGGCGGCCTCCGTGCGAGGCTTGGAAAAGGATATCGCGTGCAGTGTAGGCGAGAAGCGTTGACGCATCCGGCGCATCGATGGGCGTCGACCGGAGCATTCGTACGACGCACGCCGTTGAGCTGGCTAAACCCTATTCCGTCGCCCATGCCCTGGAGCTTGGGTCACGTCGGGCCTTGCACCGGACGTGGCCGCGCCGAGCGGTGTCTAGCGCGATTCCGTGGGCTCGGACCGGGTCAGCACCGCGAGCGCTTCGCCCGCATCCGCTTCTGACCAGAGTCCCAGCGTCGAGCCCTCGCGGTCGAGAATCATCGTGCGCGACACATGCAGTAGATGGGCGCCGTCATCGATCCGGTGTACCGACAGACGCCGTGCAAGCGCGTCGGTCGTCGGTGTGTCGCCACGCAGCATGATCCATCGTGTGGCATCGAGTTGGTTTCGTCTGCGATAGTCCGCCAAGCTTGCCGCCGTGTCGTGAGCGGGGTCCAGCGTGACCAGCACGAAGTGCGCGGCGAGGTTACGCGCTTTGACCGCTAGTTCCAGCGTTTTCATGCGCGCGAGGGTCAGCGGACAGCTTCCGGTGCAATTCGTGTAGATCGCCGACAAGACGACGGGTTGCCCGCGAAGCTCATTGAAGCGGAAAGTCAGGCCGGCATCGGTCGTCCATTGCCATGGTTCGGCATACAGGCCGAGTGAACCCGATGGAGCGCCCGGACGCATCGCATCGGTGCATCCGGCCAGCGCCAGCGACAGCAGCACTGCGATCGATGTTGTGCTCGGGAGTTCAGGTAGGGCCATGCGTCTGGTGTTCAGGTGTCGGGGTTCAATGGGTGCTCCGGCCGGATAGCCGCCTCGATCGCCATACGCGAGTCGCCGTCGCCGGCTGTGCTGACCGAGTCGCGAAGCGGGTGAATCCAGAGCTTAACAGGTCGATCATGACGAGCGGCGCGTGACTCCATGTGACGTGCTGCGCGACTGCCTCGTCAATCCGCGGGCGTCGACGGGTGAGCCCGAATTGCTTGACCTCATGCAGGCGCACCTGTTTGGTGCGATCAACTCCGTTTTGGCGCAAAACTTTCGTCGAATACGGTTAGCGCGGCATGGACCGCCCGTTCGGGCTGTTTTGGCTTGGACGGACGCATGCCTGCTGACGAACGCTGGATTGCTTCCGCTAGCGAAGCGATACGGTGCAAACCGCGCGTCCCGCGGCTAGAAAGGCTGCTCCGCCTGTTGGCCGCGGGAGATCAGGGTGTCTGCGCGACCACGCGAGCAATGCTTCGAATCAGTCGGCGATGGATCGTTTCGGTCCGTGAACGGAGACAGTGGCCGGGAACGTGCGTATCCCTAGGATTTCTCTTTAAGGCAATGATCTATTTGCATAAGTCGATGGTCTGAACGCTCGTCGAGCCTGGCTCTCTTGGTGTCGATCCAAAATTGGCTTGGCATTTGCAACATCAATCTCAAGCGGGTGCGACAGCCCGCGGTCGGAGCGCTTCTTCGAGTCCGAACGATCGCCTTATCGATAGAACCAATGAACGGGCCAATCACGATGAGATCCACCCTACTGGTCGCGACACTGCTATTCCTTTCCGGTTGTGCTTCAGCCCCGCATCAACAGATGGCGGCAAGTGGCAGTTCGTCGAATCCGCGTGCGATGAGCAGCGAAAACGACAAGCTGTGCGAGAACCACAAGCAGGACTACCGATATTTCCTCTCCCGGTTCAGCCAGGAACACGCGCAGGTGTGTTCCGGCGACTGCGCGTATACGCAGTCGATGAACAAGAACTCGGACACGATGGAGCGCGTCGCCGGGCTTTATTACTTGATGAACTGCGATTACAACCACGGCCGCCTGTAGTGCCGGGCGCCAAGGACCGATTCGGGGCCGCCTCCTCGCCGGCCTCGTGAATCAAGTCGAGCGAGGCCTGCTCGGGCCTCGCTTTTTCGATGAACGCCCTAGCCGATGCCGCGCGGATCGGCACGGACGAAGCGGACTTCATGACCGGCGCGTGCTCTCCCCGGTCGTCAGACGTGGCACACGCTCGTCATTGATTGCGTGCTTGGGTGTGTCCCGTCGAACGGTCGGAGCCGGTCGGGCAGGCCGCTACGAGATCGTCGCGCATCTCCTTCACGTGATCGTCAGCGGTTCAGGCAATCCCCTGTTCTGAGGTTCGGGCCTGGTCCGCGGCTGACGCCTGGCGGCAAGGTTCGGTCCTCATCGCTCAGCCTTGCCCCACGGTGCACCGGTAGGCTCGAGCAATGGCCCGACCGTTGAACACGCCAACGTCCACCATCTGCTGCCAGACGACATCCGTCGCGCCCAGTTTTGCCGCGCGCTTCATCGCTTGTGCCTTCGCCACCGGCTCCCAACTGCCCATCCGCTTTCCGTATCCTGAGGTTCCCTCGACCTTGCCGAGGAACTCGCATTCGCTGACGGTCGATTCGCGCGCCTCCCGCAGTTCCGCCGCCGAAATCATGGTGGATACGGCGCAGCATAGACCGACGGCCAACAGGCTAGCCCTTGCTTTCAAGAGAGGTGTTCGGCGTGTAGTGGTAGTCATGTCTGTTCTCTCGTTTGGCGAATGTTTGAGACGTCCTTATTCTTGGGGCGCGCCGCAGAATGCGGAGACATTGCGGATCCGCGGGCGGGTCGCCCTCGATCGACCCGTTCGGAATAGATTCCGGATTTCCGCAACGGGTCGTTTGGCGATCTTACAAGGTATCGGGGCGAAATCAAGAGTTTCGTCAAGGCACCTGGTTGACGCTGGTTTTCACCGCCGCACAGGCAACGCGTAGGCAGTCATGAACACGGTCTCCGTTGCGGATCATGAGGCCCGGCAACAGTCGTGAGCGGTGCCTCGCGTTGCGGCAGACACCACTTAGTTCCAGCGGTGTTTCATGGCATCATTGCGCGTCGCGAGCGGAGCCCGCCCATGCATCGAGCGGTGCGCATCCACCGCTTGCTGTGAGCCAGCGAAGAGCCAAGGACGTCTATGTACTGGATTTACGATATTCCGACCTGGGCCTTCGGTCTGTTGACCGTCGGCGCGTTCGTCGTTCTGGCCTGCGCCGGATTGATCGTGTTTCGCCGCACCTTGCGACAGCGCTTCCGCCTGTCGGACGATACCAACGAGTCGGTCAACACCTATTTCTCCGGTGTCGGCGTCTTTTATGGCTTGCTGCTCGGCCTCGTGGCCGTCGCGACCTGGCAGAACTACGAGGACGTGTCGGGTCTGGTGTCGAAGGAAGCCGCCGCGCTCGGCGCTCTGTACCGTGATGTGTCCAGCTACCCTGAACCCTACCGGGCAGCGCTACAAGGCGAACTGCGGGCGTACACGACGTTCGTCATCGCCGAAGACTGGCCGGCGCAACGGCGCGGGCATTTGTTGATCGGCGGAACCTTGCTGATCGACAAGGTGCAGCAGGCACTGCTGGCGTTTCAACCGTCCGACCAAGGGCAGGCGGTGCTTCACGCCGAGGCATTCCGCGCATTCAACCATCTGGTCGAGGCGCGCCGGATGCGCGTCGATGCGGTCGGTACCGGGCTGCCCGCGGTGCTGTGGACCGTCGTGTTGATCGGCGCCGCGCTAAGCGTGTTCGTGACGTTCTTCCTGCATATCCCGGATGTTCGCCTGCACCTGGTGATGACCGGGACCTTGGCGATGTTCATCGGCTTGATGGTGTTCATGACCGCGGTCGTGGACAACCCCTTCAGAGGCAAGGTCGGAGTGTCGTCCGATACCTATCGGCTGATTCTCGACGGACTGATGAACCGCAAGCTTCTGATAGATGCCGATCCCGGCGACGAGCCCGACTGACGCGACGTCGCCGCCAACGGATGGCTAGGATGCGTCACTCAGGCCCGGCGATGTCCGGATCGATCAGCAAGCGATGCAGCACTCGCGGCTGCAGCCGCTCGCCCGGCGGTTGCGCCGA
>JAXMGB010000024.1:0-8860 GCA_046347485.1 Methylotetracoccus sp.
CAGCAGGATCGCTGGGTAACGGTCGATCAGCTCGCGTATCGCGATCGTTGGAGTCGTGCGCATCGGGGAAAACGGCGGACTAAGGTCGTCATCGACGAGGGCGGGGCAGCGGGTCGCGGCTGCTCGCGTTGTCGGTATCGCGCGGGGACCGGAGGCTTCGATGATACCGAGATCACTTCCGGGGTTCCAGTTCGCGGGCCGTTGGTCGGCGGCTCGGCCGACGGGAGCCGGGTTGCCGCGGTCAGGAAACCAGGGGGCGGCCGGTATCGGTATCGGCTGTGCGATTGGTGAGTCGAGGGCAGGGATGGGTCGGTGGTGCGCGCGAACCACGGGCGCCCCGATCTGTCCAACCGGACATTGATAAACCAGCGCGTTGCGCGAGCGGCGTGACAGGATCGTGAGGCATACGGCGATGTACTGCGAAGATACCGATGACATCCGTCAATCCGACGAGTTGTTGCGTTGGTTCATCCGGCGGCTCGACGAACTCGATGTCGGTGTCGACGACGAGACTTTGAGTTACGACTGCAACACGGCCTACGACTACATGTTTTTCCGGTTGCAGGCCGAGGCGCAATCCTATTGGGAAACGGAGCACGGCCATGTCCCCACGCCGGGTGAGCTGACGAAGGCCTTTTTCGGCGCCGAATATGAGCGCGCGCGCCGGGATCGGCTCGCCAAGTCGAGCTGGGTCGCGAAGTTCAGCGATTACTGGTCGCGCAAGGGACGCGTTCGCGCCGCTCGATGACATCCGGTCCGGGGTGCCGGCAGGCTATTCGCGGCGTCGACGCTTGGACGAATCCGGCCCGAGGATTATGCTGTCGCGCTTTCGCGCCCGCCGGGATCGCATGAAAGCGGTGGCGGGCTCGCCAAGGAAATCCCCCTGAGACATGTCGATCGTCAACACGCGCCTCAACGTCAGCGGCATGCAGTGTGCTGGTTGCGAGGAAATCATCGAACGGGCACTCGGCAAGCTGCAGGGCATCCGTCGCGTGGCCGCCGATTACTCGCGCGAGCGCGTCGAGGTCAGCTACGACGATCGCCTCGTGGCCGAGCCGCGCATCGCCGAGGTCATTCGCGAACAGGGCTATGACTGTGTGACGGCGCCGCCGTCTCGCCGGCCGCTGCGATGGCGCTCCCTGTTGTGGGTGCTGCTCGGACTGGCCGGGCTGGCGCTGATCGTGCTCGGCGCGCGGTGGGCGGATCGCGTGCATCTGCCGCAGTTCGACCAGAACCTGAGCTACGGTCTGTTGTTCGGTGTCGGCCTGTTGACCGGCTTCCATTGCGTCGGCATGTGTGGCGGATTCGTGCTCGGCTACGCCACATCGAACGCCGGGCGCGGTTGTGCGTCGACGCTGCTGTGCCACGCGCGGTACGGGATCGGCAAGACCCTGTCCTACACGCTGGTTGGGGCGCTGTTCGGTTTTCTCGGCTCGGTCATCGCGTTCACGCCGGAGCTCCGTGGCATCGCCGGCATCGTCGCCGGGACGTTCCTGGTCCTGATGGGACTCAGCATGTTACGCCTGATCCGTGGGCTACGGCTCGGCGTGCGCATGCCCGTCTTCCTGCAGCGTTTGGTGCGCGGCGGGGCGGCGCGTTACCGCGGTCCCTTCGTCATCGGGTTGCTGAATGGCCTGATGATTGCCTGCGGGCCCTTGCAGGCAATGTATGTCATGGCGGCCGGCACCGGCAGCGCCATCGAGGGAGCGAAGAGGCTGTTCGTGTTCGGCGTGGGCACGCTCCCGGTGTTGCTCGGATTCGGCATGATGGCGAGCCTGGTGTCGCACACGGCGACCGAGCGAATCCTGAAGGCCTCCGGCGCCTTCGTGCTGCTGATCGGCCTGATCATGATCAATCGCGGGCTAGTCCTGACCGGATCGGGCTACGACGTTCGGACATTGACCGCGGTCGCCGCGCTCGCGATCGATCGGCGATTGCATCAGGGCGATGCCGAGACGACCGAATCCGAGACCTTCCAGACGATCCGCATGCGCGTGACCGCCAGCGGCTACGAGCCGAATGCATTCGTGCTGCGCAAGGGCGTCCCGGTGCATTGGGTCATCGATGCGATCGAATTGACGAGTTGCAATCGGCGCATCGAGGTGCCGATGCTCGGTCTGCAGATCGACCTCAAGCCCGGCGTGCAGGAGATCGAGTTTGTCCCGCTCGAACCCGGCGTGATACCGTGGAGTTGCTGGATGGGCATGCTGCCCGGCACGTTCGTCGTCGAGGCGCCGGCCGGTCCCGCGACGCGCACCACCGAGGGTGGATCGACGTCCGCTGTTCAACCGGGACAGGTTGCGCCTGCATGGCGGCCGGTCGATCCGCTCGGGCTGTCCACGCGCCGGTCGCCGGCGGAGTCCTGGCCCGCATGTCCGAGTCCATTCCCGGCCCAGCTCGTATTTCCTCAACGTTGCGACGCGCCGACCGGTCGAAGCAAGTAAACCTGGGAGTACCGATGATGTCAGAGTTAGCCGTTCAGCAGCCCCGAAACCTGAGGCTCTCCATCCTCGGCATGCGCTGCGCCGGCTGTGTCCAGTCGGTGCAGGACGCGCTGAGTTCGGTGCCCGGCGTCGCCGCGGCAAACGTCAATTTCGCCGATCACACCGCGGTCGTCAGCGGCACGGTCGAGCCGTCCGTGCTGAAGAAGGCACTGGTCGAGGCCGGTTATGACGGCGCGGTCATGGAAGGACTCGAGGACGTCGGCCAGCAGGAAGATCTGGAAGCACAGCGCTATCGCGATCTGCTGCGCAAGGCGGCGATCGCCGGCGCCGTCGGCGTGCCGATGATGCTCGGGGCCCACCTCGGCTGGCTGCCGGATCTCGGCACCGTGGCCGGCACGCGCTTCTGGTCGTTGATGTCGCTGGTGACGCTGGTCGTCATGTACTACGCCGGCGGGCATTTCTTCCGTGGCGCGGTCAAGTCGTTCCAGCACCGGCAGGCCAACATGGACACGCTGATCGCGCTGGGTACCGGCGCCGCGTGGTTCTATTCGACGGTCGCGATCGACTTCGCGGCGATGCTGCCGGCCGATGCCAAGCACGCCTATTTCGAGGCCGCGGTGATCATCCTCGCATTCATCAATCTCGGCCAGGCGCTGGAAACGCGCGCGCGGGGCAAGACTTCGTCGGCGATCCGCGAACTGATCGGCCTGCAGCCGCGCACCGCGCGCGTAGTCCGCGACGGACAGGAGATCGACATTCCGATCGCCGATGTCGGTCTGGACGAAACGCTGCGCGTGCGAGCCGGCGAGAAGATCCCGGTTGACGGCGTACTCGTCGACGGACACTCGACGCTCGATGAATCGATGCTGACCGGTGAGGCGATGCCGGTCGAGAAGACTGTCGGCAGCGAGGTCGTCGCCGGCACGCTGAACCAGAGCGGCACGTTCCTGATGAAGGCGACGCGCATCGGTCGCGACACCGTACTTGCGCAGATCATCGCGAGTGTTCGCCAGGCGCAAGGCAGCAAGCCGGAGATCGCGCGGCTCGCGGACAGCATCGCGGCGGTGTTCGTGCCGGCGGTCGTTGCGATCGCGGCCGTGGCGTTCGTGCTCTGGTGGCTGGTCGGTCCTCCGCCGTCATTCGGTTATGCGTTCGTCGCGGCGATGACGGTGCTCGTGATCGCATGCCCGTGCGCGCTCGGTCTCGCGACGCCGATCTCGGTCATGGTCGGAGTCGGCAAGGCCGCGCAGAAGGGCATCCTGATCCGCAACGGCGACGCCCTGCAGACCGCCGGAAAACTGAATTGCGTCGTGCTCGACAAGACCGGGACCGTCACCGCCGGGCGGCCGGAGGTCGTTGCCATCGAGGGCCAGGACGGCTGGGACGAGTCGCGCATCCTGGCGTGGGCGGCCGGTCTCGAGCAGGGGTCGGAACATCCCCTGGCCGGGGCGGTGCTGGCCGCGGCGCGGCAGCGCGGCGTCGAGCCGGTCGCCGTCGAGGGATTCACCGCGGTCGCCGGCCATGGCGTCGAGGGAACGATCGAAGGTCAGCGCGCACTATTGGGCAATCCGGCGCTGATGAGTCGCTACGGGATCGAACTCGGTCCGTTCACCGAGCGTCTGGAGCAGCACGCAGAGCAGGGACGTACGCCGATCCTCGTGGCCGCCGGTAACGAACTCGTCGGCTTGCTGATGGTCGCCGACCCGATCAAGGCCGATTCGCAGGCTGCGATCGAACGGCTGAAGGCGATGGGAGTCCGCGTGCTGATGGTCACGGGCGACAACGCGACGACCGCGCAGGCCATCGCGCGTCAGGCCGGAATAACCGAGGTTCGGGCGCAGGTGCTGCCGCAGGACAAGGCGGCCGTGGTCAAGGCCCTGCAGGATGAAGGCGCGATCGTCGGCATGGTCGGCGACGGCATCAACGACGCGCCGGCGCTCGCCCAGGCGAATGTCGGTTTCGCCATCGGCACCGGCACCGATATCGCGATCGAGAGCGGTGATGTCGTCATCATGGCCGGTTCGCTGGCCAAGGTGCCCGAGGCGATGCATCTGTCACAGGCGACGCTGACGAACATCAAGCAGAACTTCTTCGGCGCTTTCCTGTACAACGTGCTGGCGATACCGATCGCCGCGGGCTTGCTCTATCCATTCTTCGGGCTGTTGCTCAACCCGATGATCGCGGGCGCCGCGATGGCGATGTCCTCGGTCACCGTCGTGACCAACGCCAACCGTCTGCGCTGGCTGTAGGCGCCGGTGGCGGCGGGTCGGCGCGTACGTCGACCCGGCCCGTTTCCGCTGGGGCCGGGTCTGGAGTACCCGTTGGAATGGCTTGTGCTAACAGCGCCTTCTACTGTCCCGGCTCCGAGCACAGCGTGCCCGGTGTCTTGGCCGGCGGGATCGCGCTGAGGAAGTCGTAGACCGCGTTCAGATCGGTGTCGGTCATCATGCCGAAGATCGGCCATGGCATGACCGGGATCAGTTCGCCGGGCACGTCCGGGTCGTGGCCGGTACGCAGCAGCTTCACGAATGCGGTGCGCGTCAAACCGGCGGGGCGACCGTTCGGCGCAACCGGTGTCAGGTTGGCCGATACGGCCTCGATGCCGCCGCCGCGCACGCGGGTACCGCCGGCAAGATAGCTCGTCGTGTTGAACAGCTTCGGCTCGCCGCTATACGGGTTGTTACCCGGCTTGTAGGTCGGGCAGCTATGACAGTTCGCGCACGCGGACTGGGCATTGACGATATAGCTGCCGAGATAGACGCTCGACGGGTCCTTGCCCTTCAGATTCAGTTTGACCGGCACGAACTTCCGAATGATGTCCTTGCCGGCCTGTACGCGCGGGTCGGTCGGAGCCTGGACGACGATCGTGCCGGTCATCGTGCTCGGGTGATTCGAACAGTGGTACGCGTACTTTCCGGGGGTCGCGAAAGTCTGCGTGAAGGTGTTGTCTACCGCAAGCTGGCCGGAGTCAAAAGGTTCGGCGCCGCTGTCGCGCGTTGCCGTGTGGTTGGTCGAATCCTTGTTCGTCCATCGAACCTGATCGCCGACGTTGATCGTCTTCGTCTGCGGCGAGAAGCTGAAATTGGCGATGTCGACGTCGACCGTCGCGGCGTTTGCCGGCGCGGAGCCGCAAAGCGCCACGGCAGCGGCGAACCAGATGCTCGGTAACAGACGCATGATAACCTCCGGTCAGAGTGGGTCCAGGTGTTGGCCGGCGCTCGGATCAGCGCTCAGGGATCGACACGGGTTTGCCGGCGTGGTGGCAGGCGCCCGCTTGGGTCGGACCTTACGCCGGAACCGGGATCAAGACAACCGACCGCGAGTGGACCTCACCCGGCGCGAATCGAGCGTACCGCCAGCGCGAACGGTCCGGCCTGTCGGTCAGCGACCATAAATCCCATCTGCCTGACTCGTGCCGGGTCCAGCTTCGGCGCATCGGACACGGGCCTACCGCGGAAGCTCGGAACGAAGGCCAAAAGCGGCAATCGGACATGGGTCCAGTTGCCCACAGGCGCCACGAATACAGCCTGATAGTTAACCCCATCGAAGGCGTCGTTCGTCCGCAGGTTCAGCTTGTAGCGTTTGCCGTCGCCCAGGACCTCGATCAGGTAACCGCTGGCATCGGGTACGCCCAGGTCCAGCGGGCGGCAACGGACCGACGCAAAACCCCCATTGTGTTCCAGCGAAACGATGCCCTCGAACACGGCGTAGCCGGCCGGATCATGGCGCAGGCGGCTGCGTGAGACGCCACCCATGACGACGTCGTCGATGGCCGACCAGTCGGCGACGGATTCTGCGGACTCAAAACAGAACAGTTCGGAGGACATGACGCGAAGGGGGATGTAGGCCGATTCGGCGATCGAGCCTACTGTAACCGGTGTCGGGTTTTGGTCGCACGCAAACCAAAAGAAAAATCCGATGGCGCGCCCCGGATCGTCAGGCGCCCGACTGACCAATGGAACTCCCGAGTTCGGAGTCGGGACTGTTGAGCATGACTGGCAGTTTACCAAGCCACTGCTGCCGCTCTTAAAGCGAGAATCACTGACTGGTGATCGGCCAGTGCTGACGTTCGCTCCTCGCTGTTGATTTGGCTTGGATGTCGGCTCGTGGGAAACAGGCTTTACGCGGTGTTTTCGCCCAGAATCCGCCACCTGGTTCTCATCGCAGTATGGCCCTTTATCTTCCTACTGCCGTCACTTAGGTTAACCGGACTCGCCTCGTTGGCGAGCGGCGGGGAGGCGTCCGTTCCAGCGGCTGGTTGGGTGGCAGGCCCAAGACCAATAGCACGTTTGGGAGCGACTTTCTCCATAGCCAGATCAAAGTGACTTGTGTGGATTCGGGTGGGCGTACTTGGCGTTCTCCGGCCCAATCTGCACTGATGCGTAGAGGTCTCGGTACGAGGCCGGCTGCTCGGGGGTTCGACCATTGGTGACAAACGCGATCATCAGGTTTTGAAGTTCCTGAATCTGAGTACCGAGTTCGAGCGCTTGCTGATTGTTCACTGACGGGCGTTCTGACGCCTAAGGCCCAGGTTAAAATGATTTAACGTGCTCTAGGGGCGCATGAAAATTGATAATATTTGCCTTTGGTTACTAGTAAAGTCCGAAGACCCAGACTACGGTACATGGGCTGTAACGCACTACGAATATTCCTTGGCCAATGTTCATACTCCTCTTGTGCGTAATGAAACACATCTCCCTTTGCCAACTCTTGAAGTTGCTCCGCTAACCTAGTCGCTGGCAGATGCGAACATTTACCCTCTCCCGCGATACCAAATGTAGTTGGTATCGGTAGTCGTATAAGAGTGAATTTAGTTTTATTTTCGTCCATTACCAAAGGGCTATCCAGTTCGTAACTAAAAAACTTCGGATCGAAAAAGATATTATTTTTAGCTACAGAAAGGCGACAGAAAGTGCCGTCAATCACGTCGATAATCGGAGCGCGTTTTCTCCTTAGGTTATCGCTCAGTTTAATTACGTTCTCCATTAAAACGGAGTCGTGGATTTCGATCCAACCATGTTCGTGAAAGGTCAGAGCGCGGTCGGTTTCGGTTGAAATAGCGCATCCCTTAGCGTGCGCGGCGAAGCCCATCAGAATAGATTTCTGTTCGCCGGTGAGCTCCGCCAGAAATGGCTTTTCCTTGCCAGCATCACCCTGTAGGACATTGTTCTCAAGCGAAAAAATGAGCGCATCACGTTCCTCAACATATCGATATCGGTTCTCATGGGATTCTGGTAAGCCCCGTAAGGCTCCTTCAAGTGCTGATCGATCATTTCCGAAGTCCGCGTAGATGGCGTCGAATCTCAGCGTCCTGCTGCCATCATGGGTTTTACCTGCCACCACCTCGTCAAGATTCCACTCAAGAAGCCCCGACTCCGGTTGAAGGAGCCTTTTGCGAAGCGCGAGGAAACCCTGGACAGTGAGTCTGATGTGATAAAGCCTGAAAAAATACTGGGTCAAGGCATAATTCGGTGCTCCACCCATGCAGTCCTGCCACGGCGTTAGATCCCGCCAAGGCTCCGCCTGGTAGTGTGGCTCGCAGGATAGCAATCCACACTCTTCCTCGAGTTCCCGAGCCATGGCATACGGCATTGCCTCGAACATCAAAGATGAATGGGCCGACTGCAGCACAGCGAGCCTTTCCGGCAACGAAAAATTTTCGCCCACCACGTGCCGCAGGTCACTGAGATTGACCCGGCCACCGATCAAGCCATACTCGCGACGGTGCTCCCGTGCCTCAGCTTCGTAAAAAAGGTACTTGCCTTCCAGCTTAATGATGCCCCAGGCCACATAGATGAAACGGATGGGCTTGGCATCAGCGTCCAAATGATGTGCCTTGCGCCGGTCTTCCATGGCACGGAGGACTCGCTTCTGTTCCTCCTTTTCCTTGTCGCCGACCCCAGTTGTTTGCCAGAAGCCGGGCGGAAACATTCTTTGTCTCGAGTCGGCTAGCGAATTCAGCACGGATAAGGCGCAGAGTTGCGCGGGGTGAGACACGAATTTCCAATGCCCTGTCTGCAAGGCTTCCATATCCAACAAACTGAGACGACTCAGCAGAGTTTCTATCAACTCCAAAGTGGTTCGTATCGCAACTTGCTGCTGGGTATCATTTCCAGGACTCAGTGCTTTTGCAATGTCTTCCTTGTGGACAGACGAAGCATCCCCACCTTCCTCCGGGTATCGCGGCATCAAAGATATCAAGCGAGCCATGGGCTCGCTGACTGTTGCTGACATAATCGGCGTCCTCCCTAGTCAAAGGCTCTCAACTGGGAGCGCTGAGCCATGCTCTTTATGAAGACTGTTTTCTCGAAATCGTCGCTTTTAGGGCAAAAGCATCCGTTTTCCCGCCAGTGTAGGGAGTGCCAAAATATCTGATACAGCATTTTCGTTTGAATTTCGGGCGGCAGTATGCCCGC
>JAXMGB010000025.1:0-7434 GCA_046347485.1 Methylotetracoccus sp.
CGCTGCGACGCACGATATCCAGTTTTTCACGGCTGTCGGGCGTCAGTTCGGGCGCGTTTTTCAGTACCTGCGCATATCCGAGGATGCCGTTCAGCGGTGTGCGGATCTCGTGGCTCATCGTCGCGAGAAACCGTGATTTGGCCTGATTCGCCTCGGCTGCCTCGGCGGCCAGCGTGTTCGCACGTTGGATCTCCTGCTGCAGTTTGACGTTGAGCCGGTCGAGGCTCGCGGTCTTGTCGCGCAGACTCTCGATCGCGCGGCTCCGCTCGCAGACCAGTGCGAGGTTCTGAATCGCGATCTGCGTCATCTTCAGTTCGGAGGGCTCCCACGACTGGTTGTCCCGCCGTCCGAGCACGAGAAATCCGCTGAACTCGCGGCCCAGCCGCAAAGGTCCGGCGATGATGTTGTTCAGGCCGAATCGTTCGAGCAGCGCTCTCGGCTGTTCCCTGGCCTGGCCGATCCGCATCGCGACCAGTCGATCCGACGCAAGTAGGTTATACCAGTCGTCGAAGCCATCGCTCCAGTCGATTTGCAGGTCCGCGCCCTCCGTTTCCTCCTCCCGGTCCCACGAGCCGACGAGGCGAAACCGCCGTTGGCGGTCCTCATTGGAGAACCACAGCAGCACGTCGAAGCGAAACGCCGGCGCGAGCCCGGCGCCCAGTGCCCGGATCGCCCTTTGCTCGAAATCCTGGGGCGGCTGCGCCAGCAGGCTGCGAAGCACGTCGAGCGTCGCGTTCAGCAGGGTGTGGTTATGGCGCAGTTCCTCTTCGGCATCCTTGCGTCCGTTGATATCCGTCTCGATCGCGATGTAACGGACGATCTCGCCGGACTCGTCACGAATCGGATCGGCCGTGATCTGAACCCAGTATGGGCCGCCGCGCTTGTGGTAGTTCAGGATTTCGACGTCGAAGCCGTGTCCTGCCCGAATCGCCTGGCCGATCGAGCGGGTCGTTGCCGGGTCGGTCTCCTGACCTTGCAGCACGCTCCCCGGCGTGCGTCCGATCAGGTCGCCGAGCGTGAAGCCCGACAAACGGGTGAAGCCTTCGTTGACCCATTCGGTCAGGCCATAGCGGTCGGTGATGATGACGCCGTTCGCCGTACGGCTGGCGACCATCGACAGCTTGGCGATCTCCGCCTCGGCCTCGGCGATCGTCTTCGATTGTTCGCTGGTGTAACGCCTGAGCCGCTCGGCGGTCTGAAACAGCTCCGTACTCTTGACCTCGAGCAGCCGTTCGGCCTCGCGCCGCGCGGCGCGTTCACGCTCGAAGCGGCGCTGCCATTTCTCCGCGTCGTCCGACATCAGTCGACGCGCGTCAGCAGGAAGCGGGTGTCGCCGTTACTCAGGGGTTCGGTGGCGATCACGACGGTCTCGCCGAAATGCTTGAAGCAGCCGAGCAGCAAGCCCCTCGCGAGGTCTTCCATATGTCGTGTCGAGATGTAGGTCATCAGCATCCGCCCGGGTTCCGCGCGTTCGATGACGAATCTCGGCAGTTCGGCATCGGGGTAGAGTTTCCGAACTTCCGCATGGATGTAGGTATCGAGCACGCTGAGGAAGTCGAACGAACTCGATTTGCCATCCAGGAAATGAGGAAACGCGCCGACCAGCGCCGTGAACAGGTGCTCGCCGTAGGCCTGCAGCAGTCCCGGTATCGGGATGCCGGTTTGTTCGCTCAAGGCCTTGACCAGCGACGCCATCTCCTCGTGAGGGTAGGTCCCGACGGCGGTATAGACGCCGCCGGAGGGTACGTTCGACTCGTCGATGATCGTATCGACCATATCCATCGAGAAGCGTTGCTCGACCATCTCGAGAAACTGCGTGAAAACCATCCCTTTCATCGAAGACTCCGTTGATGTCCGTGTTTGCCGCCGAACCGTCGGCACCCGATGGAACGCCTGATGCGCCGCGATCTGGTTCCCGCTCCAAATCGTCCGGGAGCGTGACGAGGCTCGGCCGATCCGCTCTCATGACTATACCGAGAGGTCAGCGCGGTGCGCACCGGCGCATCGAAGCGCCAGGATCAACTCGCTTGTCCCACGGCTCGTTCGATCCGGCGCAGGATTCCGTCGGGCTCCGCGACGGCGAGCGCGGCGATCGCGTCGGCGCGCTGCTGGGTGTCCGATACCGCGTAGATTCTCAGTTCATCGGCATTTCCCGATGGTCGAAGGTGTGCGACGTCGCCGTCGGTGAACAGCACGCGTACACCGTCGACGAAGTTGATGCCGTGGATCGTCGAGAACCCGTCGTTCGCGGTGAAGAAGCCGGCCAGATCCTCGCGTATCGCGGCGAAAACGGCCGCGTCCTCGGCCAGCGCGGGGGCGGGGTTGCGCCCGCTCGTTTGTACCAGTACGCCATCATTCGTGAACGTGACGGCGTCGATGTCCGGGCGTTTCGGCGAGAAGCGCTGAACGATCGCCAGACCGATCGGCCGTGGAAAGTCCTTCAGCAACGCGGCGCGGCTAAAACGCTTCGGAAGGTGATCGAACAGTTCGATCAGCGAGACCCGGGCGGCGCGCGCGGCGACCAGCACGGTCAGGATTGGCAACACCGCGTCACGCGTCGGCAAGGGGGCGAGCCGGCGGCCGTCACGAATGATCTCGGAGCCGGTCAGGAAGCCGCCATTGGCTTCCCAGCCGCACACGGTTCGCTTGCCCTTCGCGCGCGCGGCCTCCATGCCGGCGATGACGAACGGCGAGCCGATGCGCGTCTTCGCCTCGGTGATCGCCCGCAACGGCCCTCGGTCGATCGCGTCATTGCAACTGATCGGTACCACCGCAGCGTCGGCGCCGAGGAATTCGGCCGTGACCATGCCGACCAGATCGCCGCCGAAGAACCGCAGGCGGGTGCCGTCGGCGTCGACACCGAGGATCAGCGGGCGGTCACTGTCGCCGTCGGTCGATACCACCGCATCGATCCGGCCGTGCGCCGCCCTGGCCTCGTCGAACAACTGCTGGATCGTCGCCAGTTGATCGGCTCCGATGTTCTCGGTGTCGATCGGAACGAAGGTCTCGCTGCGACCGGCGACGAACACCTCGGCGCCGACTCCGCGCAGGATCTCGACCAGTAGGTCGCGCCCGACCGCGGAATGTTGATAGACCAGGACACGCAATCCCTCGACTGCGCCGGCGCCGAAGAAGTTCACGTAACGCTCGAGATACGCGCGGCGCGCGGCATCGCTCGCGGGAGGCAATTCCCGGTGGCCGTCCTTGAACAGGCCGTGCACATCAAACGCCGAGGTATCGAACGACTGCCGATACACGCGTTCGCGGACCTGCCGGACGCGCTCGTTGATCGGTGCTTCGTGCTGCTTCAGCAGTTCGCCGCATGAGGTGTTGGTCTTGTAGCCATTGCGGTCGAACGGAATGTGACTGCCGGTCACCATGATGCTGCCCTTGCCGGCGTCGACCGCGAAGCTGGTCAGAGCAGGCGTCGGGATCGCGCCGAGGTTGACCGGCCGCATGCCGGCCTCGCGGATCGCGGCTTCGATCGCCTGCGCCAGTTCGCCGCGGCGGGGCGTTTGATCGATGTAATGGGTCGAACTGGGTCGGAGGTCATAGGCGAAGTAGAACGGATCGCCGCGAACGATGCCGCCGTCCGTCGCCGGCAGCGTCTGCAGGTACTCGAGTTCGGCCAGCGCGTTGATGAATACCTCGAGCTGGCTGAGGTGGATCAGCAGGCCGCGGCGCCCGCTGGTGCCGAATTGCAGGGCCTGCGGTTCCTCGGTGAGTCTGCTGCGCAGCGTATCCAGGTGATCGATTTCAGGGCTCATAAGCTCGGTAAAGGTAGTCATCGGAGTTGGCCGTGCGACCCGTCGGCGCCGGATCGTCCGGCGCGTTCACGGCCGATCCGCGGCGCTGCGGACCGGGGCGGCGGTCGGTCGTGGTCCATGGTGCCGTGCGCCGCAAGTATAAACCGCGAGCCCGCGTGTGAGCTGATTGAAAGGCTCGGTGCGGTGCGGAATCCTGTGGCAAAATCGAAGCCGTTGGCGGGGCGTCCGTCCCTGGGGCCGCGCGAATCACGGGGGTGATGATGACGACCGATTACGACCAGATCGCCGAGGATTATCAACTGGTCAAGGCGCAGCCCTGGCGCGCCGCGATCGAGTCCTATTCCTTGCTCGAATTGATCGGCGACGTGCGTCGACGTTCGGCCGTGGATCTTGCCTGCGGCGAGGGCTTCCACACCAGGCGCCTGGCCCGCTTCGGCGCGGACCCGGTGCTCGGAGTCGATCTCTCGGAGCGGATGATCGATCTCGCGCGTGCCGCCGAGTCGGCCTGTCCGCTCGGCGTCGACTATCTGGTCGCCGACGTGCGCGAACTTCGCCTGCCGCGCCGGTACGATCTGGTCGTTGCGGCCTACCTGTTGAACTATTCGCGAAATCCCGGGGAGTTGGCCGCGATGTGCCGCAGCGTCGCGAGCGCCGCGGCGCCGGGGGGGCGCTTCGTCGCGGTCAACGTCAATCCCGATCTGGATCCCTCATCGGTGCCGAGCTATCGGCGCTACGGCTTCGAGCTGGCCTACGTCGGCGAGCAGCGCAGCGGCCTGCCGATCACCTGGCGTTTCTTCAACGACGGCGGAGAATTCACGATCGAGAACTACCTGCTCGATCGCGAGACGCATGAGCAGGCGCTGCGGGCGGCCGGTTTTCGCGAAATCCACTGGCATCCCCCGCAAGTATCCCCGACGGGACGCGGCGAATTCGGCGATGAGTTCTGGTCGCTGTTCCTCGAGAATCCGCCGATCTGCCTGATCGACTGCCGCCTGTAATGGGTCCGGGCGAACGGGGCGCGCCGCCCGCGCCTCCGCTGCATCTGGTCAACGCTAGCTTGAACCGGGTCGAGTCAACCCTCGGCAAGGCCTTTCTACATTCCTTGCCGCGGTACATGACGATCGTCCTCGGCAACGGCTGCAACATCGATTGCGTCCACTGCTATCAGCACAAGAATGGCGACAACCTGCTGCGCGCGCCAGAAGTCGGCGATGGTTTGCGGCGTGAGTTCCTGGCTTTCTATCCCTTCCTCGAAACCTTGCGCCTGCAGGGCGGCGAGGTCTTCGCGCTGCGCGGCTTCGAGAGCCTGGTCGAGGATGTCGCGGCGGTCGCGGGGCGGCCCTTGATCAGTGTCAGTACCAACGGCACGCTGATCTCCGAGTCATGGGCGCGGCGCATCGTCGAGATGCCGTGGCAGACACTGACGATCTCCCTGGACGCGGCGACACCGGATACGTTTTCTCGGCTGCGGCGCGGCGCGGACCTCGGTCAAGTTCTGGAGAATATCGAGCGGGTCCAAAGCCATCGGCGCCGGCTTCGCAGCTGGTACCCGAACCTCGATGCCTTCTTTGTCGTCATGCGCTCGAATTTCCGCGAGATTCCGGCGTTTCTCGACCTGTTGCGGGACCTGGAGATCCACGAGGTCTCGTTCCAGACGATGCTGGTCGATGCGCGCAACCTTCAACGCGAGCCCGAACTGCGCGCCGAGCAATTCAATGACCCGAGCGAGGTCGCCGAACTCCATGAGCTGCTGCGGGATGTCGTGGCGACCCGCGGCGCCGCGTTCGATCGGATCGCCTGGAGCGGCATGAGATCCTTGTTCGAACGCTTCGGGCTGGATGCGGCCTTTCTCGATGAGGCCTCCAACACGCTGCTGACCGATGTCGATCGGCGAGAACGGCGCATTCGGCGCTATGACAAGCCGGCACCGCCGGCCTGGGTGTCCCCGGTGCCCGAGGCTCTCGAACGGCTGCAGCTCGAGCAGGGCCTGTGCCCGAATCCGTGGTCCACCTTGTTCATCACGGAGAATGGCGATGTGTCGCTGTGTTTTCTGTCGGAACCGGTCGGCAACCTATATCAGACGCCGCTGGCCGGCATCTGGAACTCGCCTCGGGCGATCGCCAAGCGCAGCCGGATGCTGGCGGGGCGCTACACGACCAGCGGATGTTCGCCGCTATGGTGCGACTGGCGCGACGGGCGCATCTGCGAACCACCGACCGCCGCGGCCTGGACGGAATTGCGGAGTCTGTTCGAACGGCTCGTCGCCGAACTCGGATCGGCCCTCCGGCTCGTAACGCGAAACGCCGACAGCGACATCCCTGAGGCATTACGGGCGGTGCGGCGCATGCTGACCGAGCGCGATGCGCGGATACGCGAACTGGAGGCGAATCTCGCGCAACTCTGGGAGGAAAATGCCGTGCTGCATACCGCTGGGCAGCGGCACATCGCACATCTGGAAAGTCGAGTCGTCGAGTTGGAGCGCGCGCTTGCCGACCGCGCAGGCGACGCGGTCGGTTCATGAACGCTGGTGGGTGTTCCCCGACTCACAACAGCCCTTGCTGACGCAACCGGCCGAGCAGATCCCGCAAGGCCTCCGGTCGGTTGCTCGGTGCTGGCTGCCCCGCCTGATCTTTCGTGTTAACCCCATGACAGGAGGCGCAGACACGAATTTCGCCGGCCTGGAATGACAGCCAGACCCGTTCCCGGACGACCGGCGCGCCGTCGGTGCCCGTCGTCTGCCAGGTCAGCGCCCGATTGGCCGGAACCAGTGCCGCGATCGATCCGTCCGGTGCGATCTTCACGCTGCCCGCGGGATCCTTGGCGCTCGGCGTGTTCAGGCCGCCTAGTCCATGCATCGGTGTCGCCAGCACGCGGCGACCCGGGCGTATCGTGTCGCCCCAGCCGGTGAAACCGCGAATCTGGTCGCCCTGGAAGACTTGCAGGTGCGCGATGTCGTAGAGCTTGCCGGGACCGCCGACCGTGGCCGTCGTCGTGCCGGCGACGCGCAGATTGAAGGGTTGCTGGCGATCGGCGCCGTCGCGTGAGGTCGCGTTGCGAACGATGATCAGCGCCAGCCGACGTTTGCGCAGAAAGGCGCGCAGCGCATCTTCCGCGATGCCTTCATCCGTCAGAACCCGTCGCTCCGGCGCCGGCAGTGCGCTCGTGCGCAGCGGCGGCCGGGGGCGTTGCCGAACCTCGGAGGCTTGCAACTGCCACAGCTCGCCGTCGTAGCGCGCGATCTGCCCGGTCGACGTATCCCAATACTCGATGCGCTTCGTGATCGGTGGTGTCAAGGCCTGGTCCGCGACCCAGTATCCGTTCGACGGTTTCAGCGTGCGCAGCCGATACGCATAACGCGAGGCCGGCTGCTGGCTCGTTCCTTCGTTCCGGTCCGCGCGCGTCTCGAACGTGTGCGAGGCGATCAGAGTGCCGCCGCTGAGTTTCGACGGATCGCGATACAAGCCGGAGTGGGTCGGTGGCGGCGTGGCATCGTCGGCCGTCACGCCGGCGGTGTCGCGGTGCGTCACATAGCCGATCGCCATCTTGTCCGGGTTGACCGACGGCGCCCCGTCGATGCTGATGATCTGGCCCGATGCGTGCGTGCCGAATTCCGGCGCGTCGATCCCATAGTAACGGCCGGGGCGATCGGGATCCTCGCGCACCTGCA
>JAXMGB010000026.1:0-5794 GCA_046347485.1 Methylotetracoccus sp.
TCGGCCGCGAACTGCGCGGGCTGATCCTGGACAACAACGACGACCAGAACCTGATGGTTGCCCGTCTGTCCGATCCGGAACGCCTCGAGGTCAAACGCAACGCGGTCGCGCAGAACATCACGACCCTGCGCAACCGCGTCAATGAACTGGGCGTCGCCGAACCGGTGATCCAGCAGCAGGGTCAGGACCGGATCGTGGTGCAGTTGCCCGGCGTCCAGGACACGGCGCGTGCGAAGGAGATTCTCGGCGCGACGGCGACGCTGGAATTTCGCCTGGTCGATACCGAGCACAGCGTGCAGTCGGCACTGGATTCACGCGTCCCGCTGACCTCCCAGTTGTATCGGAACCGGGCGGGGCAGCCGTATCTGCTGCAGCGCAAGATCATCGTCACCGGCGATCAGGTGGTCGACGCGGCATCCGGAATCGACCAGCAGGTCGGTTCGTCCGCGGTGTTCGTCACCTTGAACAGCGTCGGCGCGAAGCGCATGGCCGATACCAGCGCCGTGAACATCGGCAAGCCGATGGCCGTCGTATTCATCGAGAACAAGACCGAGACGAAGGAAGTCAACGGTCAGAAGGTCGTCAACAAGAAGAAGGTCGAGGAGATCATCAACGTCGCGACGATCCGCGACCGCCTCGGCAAGCGCTTCCAGATTACCGGTCTCGACAGCCCGGATGAGGCGCGCAACCTCGCGCTGTTGTTGCGGGCCGGCGCCCTTGCGGCGCCGGTCGATATCGTCGAGGAACGCACCGTCGGGCCGAGTCTCGGCAAGGAGAACATCGAGCAGGGCGTGCGTTCCTTCATGATCGGTTTCGCGCTGGTCGGTCTGGTCGCGCTCTTCTACTACAAGGTGTTCGGCGTCGTCGCCATCCTGACGCTGGTGTTCAACGTCGCGCTGGTACTGGCGATCCTCTCGCTACTACAAGCCACACTGACGTTGCCCGGCATCGCCGGCATCACGCTGACGGTCGGCATGGCGGTCGATGCGAACGTTCTGATCTACGAACGAATCAAGGAAGAACTGGCCAAGGGCAACTCGCCGCAATCGGCGATCTATGCCGGTTTCGATCGGGCCTTCGGCACGATCTTCGATTCGCACGTCACGAATCTGTTGTCGGCAATCATGCTGTTCGGCGTAGGCGCGGGCCCGGTAAAAGGCTTCGCCGTGACGCTGACGATCGGCATCATCAGTTCACTGTTCACCGCGGTGACCTGCTCCCGAATGATGGTCAATTGGATTTACGGCCAGCGGCGCGGTGCGCGTCTCTGGATCTAGCGCCGTCCGACTGAACAAACAGCGAGAATCGCCGTGGCAGAACCCAGCAGCACGAAGAACTATCGAATCGACTTTCTCGGCAAGCGCGCGATCGCGGTCGGCCTGTCGATCATCCTCAGTGTCATCGCGATCGTCGCCTTGTTCACCAAGGGCCTGAATTTCGCGATCGACTTCACCGGTGGCACGGTCGTCGAGGCGCGTTATGAGAGCCCGCCCGATCTGCAGCAGGTCCGGGCGACGCTGGAAGCGGCGGGTTTCAACAAGCCTACCGTGCAGCACTTCGGAACGACGCGCAACCTGTTGATCCGCTTGGCGCCGGTCGAGAAGGATTCAGCGGTTCCGGCGGTTCGGCCACAGGATGGCGCCGCGGCGGCGGATGCCGATTTGAAGAGCCGGATCTTCAAGACGCTGAACGGCATGCCGGGAGCGAAGGCGGAAATCACCCGCATCGAGTTCGTCGGGCCGCAGGTTGGAGACGATCTGACCGAAAGCAGTATCCTCGCGCTGGTGCTCGCGACGATAGGCATCCTGATCTACGTCGCATGGCGCTTCGAGTACCGATTCGCGCTCGGCGCGATTCTCGCGACCTTGCATGACGTGGTCATGATTCTCGGCGTCTTCGCGATACTTCAACTCGACTTCGACCTGAGCGTGCTCGCCGCGGTGCTGGCGATCATGGGTTACTCGCTGAACGACACGATCGTCGTGTTCGACCGCATCCGCGAGAACTTCCGCCGATACCGGCGCGGAGAGGTTATCGACATCATGAACCTGTCCATCAACGAGACGCTGAGTCGAACGCTCATGACCTCGTTCCTGACGTTCCTGACGGTGTTCGCGATGGCGATCTGGGGCGGCGAGGTCTTGCACAATTTTGCATTGGCGCTGATCGTCGGTATCGTCGTCGGAACCTTCTCATCGATCTACGTCGCGAGCGCACTGGCGTTGAAACTTGGCGTCAGTCGCGCCGACCTGTTGCTGCCCGAAAAGGAAGGGGCTAGCGACGCGAGGCCGTAATCGGCCTCAACGATCTTCCAAGAGGACGTAACGTTCGAACGATGGCGTGGCCTCGATCCGCTCCGCCAGCCTCATCGCGCGTGTCATCAGCGAGGTCTGAAGCGTAATCCGCGAGCCCTCGCGCCCGTGCCCAGGGGCGAGCAGCAATTCGGATGTCTTCCGAATTGGCGGCAACGGGGGCAGCATCAACCCATGTATCGTCGTCAGGCCGCCAAGGACCTCGATCGGTTCGACCGCCGGTGACAGCAGTTCGATACCGAGTTCGAGCTGCGGTGTCGCGGCACTGATCCAACGAACGACGCCGATCTGCATGCCGGACTTGTCCAGCGGGAGTCCGAGCAATTCGGGGTTGACCGCGGCAGATGCCGCCTCCGCTGTTCCAGCCAGGCCACGCAGTAACCGCCGGCGCTCGGAATTCAACAATCTCCCTTGTCAAGCGGCTGACCCCAACTCGTCCGTTTGCTGGCGAACCGCGTCCTGCCGCGGAAAGACCGTCGAACTGGTTGATGATCGCGCTTCGTTCCTGCTGCCGCGGGACGAGTGGCCGTTCCGGGACCGGGGGGCCTAGAGTCATGTCCGCCAGCGCGAGCCAGGCCACGCGGCTGTCCTGATTGACTTCGAGACCGGCGCATGCGCGGCCAGTCGACACCGCAGCGCGAGCCATCTCCAGCCTCGACGGCACGCGGCACCTGAACTCGCGGAGTCGTCGCGAGGTGCGCTTCGGCGGCACTCCCAGAGAACGCGCAACAGCGACGGCATACCGATGCTCAGCGCCGGCTGCAGCGGCCCGGGCTTGGCATAGGGTCGTCGGTACCATTTCGTTCCAGCAATTCGGCGACCGTCTCGGTGTAGAATGCCGTACGACGATGCGCTGTGCGTTTCGCCAACGGGCGGAGCGTGCTCCGAGCCTGATCGCTGTTCATATCGAACGAGTAAGCGGCCACGCGATTGCCGGCAGCGGCTGCGCTCGTCCAGCGTCACGCGCATCAAGGGAACACCTTCGAGAGCATGCGAAACACCTCGCGCATCTCGGATTGCCTCAGCCGGTTCGGACCGAGCAGTCTGGAATAGCGAGGCGCCGAATTCCGCGGCCGGGGATCGTGACACCGGTGTCGTCGCGTCAGGCCATGGACGAGTCGCAGTGTGCGATAGACGTCGCGCCAGAATCCCCGGGTTCGTCCACGATAGAGCAGGGCATAGGTCAGGCGCGCTTGCCCGAATTGCGTCAGCGCGTTGAGCGCGACCTGTGCGCGGGCCGATGCCGCGTCGCCATCTGCCATCGGGTGATGGTCGGTTATATGCTCCAACGCCGAGTGGTAGAAGCGAGCGAGTTGAATGTGCAATCGCGCGGCTGTACGCCGTGGCGATTTCGATGTCGTGGGCATAGGGCAGCGAACGATCGACCCCGCCTGCCAGCGTGGAGTCAACGAGATCGACGACGGAGTGGCGTAGGGTAGTCCGCCAACCTGACCCGTTGCGTACCATCGAGGCGGGGAACGGCAGTATCCGAGCAGCGCGAGCGGGGCTGGCGGCGGACTCGCGGCCCCACAGGATGTCGTCCAACCAGGTGTCAATTTGCTGCGGGTCGGCTTCCGGCATCTTCGGTCTCGAAGTTCTTGAGTCGTCGCGTGCATCGATGAATTCGCCCGGGCAATAGTACGGACGGCCACACTCCGGCGAGGCGACGGGGTGGCAGTCCAGCCCGCGCTAGGCAACGGTTGTGGTTTCTAGCAGGTAAGTCTAGACGGCGACTCTGGTGGTGAGACTGCGTTGCGACTGCACATTTCCGCAACGCTCACGCGACTGCGCACGCCGTCGGTGATGGGATCGCCTGACCGTTTTCATCGGCGAAAGCCCGTCGACGCGCATTTCGCAATCGGTATGGCCGGATACCAATCGACATTTTCCAACGGCATTTCGGTTACCAGCAGCTTGCGAGGCCGAGCGGGCCCCTTTTGAGCGTCCACTGCAACTGGTCCATCCAGATCGGCAGATCATGGCTGTCGTTCCGGTTGCTCCAGTCCCCGGATCTGATCTCTTGTAATAGTTACCGATGCGCGACGACGAAGCCGGCATGTCGGACGAGAAGGTCGCGCAAACCGAATTCGCTCGGCGTCAGCTGCACCTCGTTGCGAACCTTGAATACCTGGCTACGCCCGATTACGAACCGGAGCGACCTCGACTCGAACCCGCTGGGTAACCGGACTGAGGAGAGAGCACGGCGAGCCCATGGCGGCAATGGCGCGCGCGTCATACGTTGGACCCCGCGTGGGCTCTTGGCTGGTTTGCACCAAGCGCTGCATGTTGAATCTAGCCGGTCGATGGGCGCGGACAACGGATACTCGTGTTCGCGTCTTCCGGCACGAAACAGGCGGGCGGCGTCGAGACGGGGAAAAATCAGCGAACCGGGATGGACGCCGACTATGAGAAGGTGGGGTGACCGATGGGGCTCGAACCCACGACAACCGGAATCACAATCCGGGGCTCTACCAACTGAGCTACGGCCACCATTACACTGACGTGATGGAGTCACGAATGGCGCGCTTGGCAGGACTCGAACCTGCGACCCTCGGCTTAGAAGGCCGATGCTCTATCCGGCTGAGCTACAAGCGCATACTGGTCGGGGTAGAGGGATTCGAACCCCCGACATTCTGCTCCCAAAGCAGACGCGCTACCAGACTGCGCTATACCCCGGATAAGCAACCACGGCACGCGACATGTGCCCATGAATCAGCGGATGATAGCGGTTAATCGGGTTTCCGTCAATTTCCAGACGATCCCGACCCACCGAGTGGGTGGCACGGGGCTCGTCCGGGGATCGGCGGCCACGCGGAGGGCCGGGAGGCGGCGGTCCTTCTTACGAGGCGGTTCGACGCGCGAATGGCATAGGCGGTGCGGATGCGTCCGGAGTTTGGAAAGGCAGTTCGCGCGAGCGCAACGGCTGCCGCGTAGCGAGCGAGAAGCGCGATGAGAGAGATCGACCATTTACAGGGGAAGCCCGGAATCGATCGGATCTGGAAATACGACCGCGGCGATTGGTCGGAGACAAGGCTCGACCTCGCGAGCCCATTTGCCGAACGCGATACCGTGTGGAGCGCGGCCGACGAGGATGCGTTCTGGATTTACAACGGTTACCTGAAGAGCCGGGAATTGCCGCAGGACGAAGCGTGGCCGGTTTTTCAATTGTGGGAACGCATCGGGCAAGGATCCAAGGCCTTGCCGCGCTTCGTCGTCGTCCTGCGCATCGGCCACTACAGTGACGAGCGTGTGGCCGTTTGGGACTTTCCCAGCCTGGTCGGTTTGCTGCGGGAGATCGCCGGCGCGGTGGATCTGGCGCTCGCGGCATATCCTCTGCCCGCGGATTTTCCTTCGCAGGAACCGCGCGGCGAGAATCAGGATTGACCGGCGATCACGCCGCGCAACGAACGCCGAGACGAGGTTTTTCTTGGCGCCATCCCAAGATCTCTACACCTGAGGAATGTTGCCTTTCGGAGGCGCTT
>JAXMGB010000027.1:0-5710 GCA_046347485.1 Methylotetracoccus sp.
ATGTTCACGACGGCCGAGGGAAAATAGCCCTCCGACCGCAATTGACCGATGCTGCGGCTGCCATTGCGTTTCGACAGCGGCGCACCGTCATCCCCGACGATCAGCGATATGTGCGCGTAGCGCGGACATGGCAAATCCAGCGCCGACAAGACCATCAACTGGCGCGGCGTGTTGCTCAGATGATCCTCTCCGCGTAGCACCAGATCGACGCCCATCAAGGCATCGTCGACGGCATTGCAGAAGAAGAATGCCGGAGAACCGTCGGCTCGCTGGATGACGAAGTCGCCGATATCGTCTGAATTGAACCGGTGCAGACCGCGAACCACATCGTCGAACGCGATGACCTCGCCCTTCGAAACGCGAAAACGCAAGGTCGCCGGCTCACCGGCGGCGAGCCGGGTGGCCGCCTCATCCGGAGCAAGCGATGCGCAACGACCGCCATAGCGCGGTGGACGTCCCGACCCCAATTGCACCTTGCGGGAGATCTCGAGTTCCTGCGGCGAGCAGAAGCACGGGTAGACCTTTCCTTGTTCGAACAGCCGCTCGTACAGGACCCGATAAACCGGGCCACGGCGGCTCTGAAAATATTCCGGATCGGTGTCGGCCGCCCGTGGCCCCTCGTGCCATTCGATGCCGAGCCACCGCAGATCCGTGAGCAATTCCGTGACGAACTCCGTTCGACTACGCGCTTGGTCGGTGTCCTCGATGCGCAGCAGCATCCTGTTGCCGGCCAGCGCGCTGAGCAGCGCCGTGCGCGCGTTGCCGAGATGCATCAGGCCGGATGGACTCGGCGCGAAGCGCGTCTTGATGGACATCCTCATGATGATGATGGGCTAAGCGGGGATTGGTAAACCCTGGAACTTTAACAAGTCGCCGTCAAAACCCGCAAGCCGCGCGACAGTCCGCATGCGCTGCGCCGGGTTCTCGCTGTTGGGGTGCCGTGATATGCTTCGCGACGCTGTACGGCCTGGCGGCGCTACCTCCGACCGCTCGAACCATTCCGGCTTTGGTCCCACCCAATCCGGCGTGCGATCCCACAGAGTCTGCCTTCGCACGGTGAAACTTCTCAGCCTGGTTCTCCTGACTCCGCTGGCCGGTGCCACGGCGGTCGCCTGTGTACCGAGCACCTGTCCGCGCGCCATCCGCGCCATCGCTCTGGCGGCCGCCACGCTGTGTTGCGCCCTGTGCTGGGCGCTTCCATTCCACTTCGACGTGCTGTCGCCGCAGCTCCAACTGGTCGAACGCCATGTCTGGAATCCGGCCATGGGCAGCTGGTACGCGCTCGGGGTCGACGGCTTCTCATTGCCGATGCTGCTGTTGTCCAGCGTGCTGGGGGTCGTCGCGGTTCTGGCCTCGCCTGCGGCCGGTCGCGGCATCAAGGGCTATTACATCTGGCTGCTGGCGCTGCTGTTCGGCCTGATCGGGGTGTTCCTCGCGCAGGACTGGGCGCTGTTCTACGTGTTCTGGGAACTCACGCTGATTCCGCTGTTCTTCCTGATCGATCTCTGGGGGGGACGGCAACGTCACCGGGCCAGCATGAATTTCGTCCTCTACACGATGGGCGGCTCGGTCTTCATGCTGCTCGCACTGTTGGCGATCTACCAGGGCTCGCCGGTCAAGTCGACGTCCATGGATACGATGCAGGAAGCCGCGCGGGCATTGTCACCCGGTACCCAGGCAGCCGTCTTCATCGGACTACTGGTCGGGTTCGGCGTGAAGACCCCGATCGTGCCTCTGCACGGCTGGTTGCCGCTGGCGCACGTCGAGGCCCCAAGCCCGGTCAGCATCCTGCTGTCCGGTGCCCTGCTGAAGATGGGAGCGTATGGACTGATACGCGCCGCCGAGATGCTACCCGCAGCGACGCAGTTGCTGCAGCCCATGCTAGCTGGCCTCGCATTGCTCGGCATTGTCTACGGCGGGCTGCTGGCCTGGCGGCAGACCGACCTCAAATCGATGATCGCGTACTCATCGATCAGTCACATGGGCATCGTACTCCTGGGACTGGCGACGTTGAATCCAACCGGACTCATCGGAGCGACTCTGCAGATGAGTGCGCATGGACTCGTCGCGGGATCGCTGTTTCTGTTGATCGGACTGCTCTACGAGCGGACCCATACGCGTGAAATCGGAGACTACAGCGCGCTGGTACGAGTGACCCCGCGATTCGCGGCGCTGACGACGCTGACGCTGCTTGCCGCGACCGGATTGCCGGGTTCGCTTGGATTCGTCGCCGAGCTGCACACCTTGATCGGCGGATTCCAGCGCTTTGGCTGGTGGACGCTGACGCTCGGCGCCGGGATCCTGATCACCGCCGCTTACGGGTTTCGCACGATAGGCGGGTTATTTACCGGCCCAGTCCGCCCGGCCATGGCGGCACTCGATGACCTCAAACCGGTGGAGCTGGTGGCCGCCGGTATTCTGATCGGTGGCACGATCGCCTTCGGTATCGCTCCGGCCTTGCCTTTGGCACTGATCAGCGCGTCGATCGCGCGGTTCGCGGCGGTCTTCTGAGCGGCACCCGGATGCCCTCCTCCACGGCCCCGAACGAAGAGCCGCGCGCAGCCGAGCGAATCGCCGGCATTGTCGCCCGCCTCGACCATCTACTTCCAGGGCAGGCGCCGATCGGCAACTTCGTCCACCACAACACGCTGCACGGCCTGCAGCGCCTGCCATTCGATGAAGCACTGCAGGCCGCCCAGAAACGATATGGCGTACTGACCTACCTGCCCGAGCACGAGTTTCGCGGGCTTAACCAGTCGGGGCGGATATCCGACGAGGACATCGACGCACGACTGCGTAGCCTGCTCGGCACGACCGCCGACACCGTCTTGATCGAAGCCGGCCATCGTGACGTCACCTTGATCGACGTCCACCGTATTGCCATGCAGTACGGCACCGAAGCGATCTCGCCGCATCGAATGCGCTGGGAGCGCGCGGAACTGAACGTGCTCGAGCGCGTGCAGCCCGACGTCCCACCGACCGCCCGCCGGCAGATGCTGATCTCGCTGAGGCATCATCAATGCGTAGACGACGGAGCCACGCCGCGCGAGGAACAATTTATTCCACGGTTGTGGAACGCCTGCCTGCAAGCGCTCGGCCTGGACCATACCGAGTTGCATCCGGAGGAATTGACCGACCTGTCCGGTGAGCAGGCCGAGGCCCTGCTGTTGCGCCACGCCCCCAATACCGAAGCGGACATACCCGAGCCCGGTGCCGATCTGGTTCACGCGGCGCGCGCCGCGGTCGAACGGGAAGCGGAGCAGCGCGTCGCGTTGCTGTTGTCCGGGCTTGCGCAGCGTGCGACCTGCGCGGACCTGTTGTGGCATCTGACCGGCGAGGATGCCAACGCACCGGTTCGCGCCGCACTCATTCGCCAAGCCTCTGCATTCCTCGATGAGGGGGTGGCAGCATGGACGATGCCCGGAAGGGCGCGCGGCTTCTATACCGCGTGGCGGGAGATCTTCGCCCACGACCCGCTACCCGACCTCGACGGACCATCGTACAGGCGAGACCCGGGAATCGGTCGCCTTCCGGACGATGCCACCGACGCGGTGATTGCCGAACTTCGCGCCCTGGGATTGCCGGAAGCGCAATGGGAGGACTATCTGGCACGTGTGGCACTCGCGCTGCCGGGCTGGTCGGGGATGTTCAACTGGAGGTCGACCCACCCGGACTACCCCGCGAACACCGAAGCACCGGCGAGCCTGGTCGATTTGCTGGCGGTCCGGCTGATTCTCGATCGCCTTGCATGCGACGGGATCTGTCGTCGCGCGTTCGGCATCGCGCCGAACATCCCCGAACTGGAACGCTATCTACGTTCGCACCTTGCCGAGGCTCTCGTTCGCCTCACTCTGTTCGAAGGGGAGCTGCCGGATTATCTCGGAGATGCCGCGCGACGACTGGCCGAGGAAGGCTATCGACGGCCCGAGCGAAACGACCGGTGGCAAAGGCTGGCCGACCTGATCCTCACGTGGCGTCACGGTCGCTCCACACCGAGCGCGTCCCACTCCGTCCATGGCAGCGCGTGGCGACTGTTCCGACTGATGCAGCACCTCGGGCTCACCGCCGGTGATGTCGAAGCGCTGAATCGGGGACAGGTCGAGCGACTGTTGGCGACACTCGACGGCTTCCCGCCGATGCGCCGCTCGCATATCTGGCTCGAGGCCTATGAGCGCCATTACCGTCACGAGATCTTCGCGGCGTTGGCGGCGAATCACGGTTATGCGGTCGATCACCGAAGCCGACGACCCGATGTGCAGGCGGTCTTCTGCATGGACGACCGTGAGGAAAGCATCCGCCGGCACCTGGAGGAAATCGATCCGGCGATCGAAACCCTCGGTGCCGCCGGGTTCTTCGGCATCGCGATGTATTGGCGAGGACTGGATGACGCCAACTCGACCGCACTGTGTCCGATCGTCGTGACACCGAGTCACGAAGTTCGCGAGCGCCCGCGCCCCGGCAGCGAATCCACATACCGCAAGCACCGGTGGTCGCGCGCGCTGGCCGGCACGATCTCGCGCCTGACATTCTTCGAACTGCGTCGGAACCTCGTCAGTTCGATGGGCACGATGCTGCTGCTGGCCCCGGTCTTCCTGGCCAACCTGATCGCCCGCACTTTCTTCCCCGGGCAGCATCGGCACACGCTGCTCGGCGCCCGGACCGCCCTTCTGCAGCCGGTACCGACGGTACTCGATGTCACTGCCGAGCGCGATGCGGAGCATCCATCGCCCGGCAAGCCCGGGCGCGGATTCACCGACGGCGAGCAGGCGGAACGCGTCGCGTCGTTCCTGCGAGCCACCGGCCTCGTCGAGGGTTTCGCGCCATTGATCGCACTGATCGGCCATGGATCCAGCAGCGAGAACAACCCACATCTCGCGGCGTACGATTGCGGCGCGTGCAGCGGTCGCCATGGCGGCCCGAATGCGCGGGCCTTCGCGGCGATCGCGAACCGTCGGGAAGTACGCGAGATCCTGTCGCAGCGCGGCATCGCGATACCCGATGACACCTGGTTCATCGGCGGCGAGCATGATACGTGTACCGATGAAATCGATCTGTACGACACGGCGGACGTGCCACCGCTGCTGCGCCCGGCCTTGCACCGGCTGCGCCAACAACTGCAGCAAGCCGCCGGATGCTCGGCTCACGAACGCTGCCGGCGCTTCGCCTCGGCCTCCCCCCGGCTGACCCCGGAGTCGGCACGACGCCACGTCGCCGCCAGAGCCGCGGACTTCAGCCAGGCCCGACCGGAACTCGGACATGCGACGAACGCGGCGGCGTTCATCGGCCGCCGCTCCATGAGCCGGGGCGCCTTCTTCGATCGACGCGTATTCCTGATTTCGTATGATCCGACGATCGACCCGGATGGCGCGGTGCTCGAAGGCCTGCTGCTCGCCGTCGGACCGGTCGGCGCCGGCATCAATCTGGAGTACTACTTTTCGACCGTCGACAACGAGCGATTCGGTTGCGGCACCAAGGTTCCGCATAATCCGACCGGCAACCTAGGCGTCATGGAGGGGGCCGCGGGTGACCTGCGGACCGGTCTCCCGCGCCAGATGATCGAGATCCACGAGCCGATGCGGCTGTTGGTCGTGGTCGAGCAGACCCCGGCGATCCTTACGGCGATCTATGAACGGCAGTCGAGTCTGCGCGAGTTGATCGGGAATTCATGGGTGCAATTGGCAACGATCGATCCGCATACCGGAGCGATCTG
>JAXMGB010000028.1:0-3783 GCA_046347485.1 Methylotetracoccus sp.
CGTGCTCCGAAACGCTGCGTGGCCGCGTCGTCGCGGTAGTCGACGGCGATACGCTGACGGTGCTCGACATCGGCCATCGACAACACCGGATCCGCCTGCATCAGATCGACGCGCCGGAACACGCGCAGGATTTTGGCACGCGTTCGAAACAGTCGCTGGCACAACTGGTCGCGGGCCGCGAGGTCACCGTCGAACAGGTCGACACGGACCGCTATGGCCGCATCGTCGGCACCGTCTGGGCCGCCGGTCAGGACATCAACCTGGCGCAGGTGCGAGCCGGCATGGCCTGGGTCTACCGGCAGTACGGCAAAGACCCCGCATACCTGGCGGCCGAAGCCAGTGCCAAGCGCTCCCGCATCGGGCTCTGGTCGCAGGCCCGACCGATACCGCCGTGGACGTTCCGGCACCAACAGTCCGACGACGACCACCGGACGCCGCCGCGGCGTCGAGGCGGCTGGTTCTGATCGGCGCCGCTACTCTCGGTGTTTTTCGAGGATCCGGTCGTAGGTTCCATCTGAGCGCATTTCGGCCATTTCGGCATCGAACGCACGGATCAGGTCGCGCGCTTTCGGATACTGCCGGCTCATCGCGAAACACAGCCCTTTGGTCGAGAACGGCGTCGGCAGGATCTCGAACTGATCACGGCTGTTGGCCATGTACTGAGCGATCTCATGGCGCAGCACACGCTCATCGTCCAGGGTCACGTCGACCTGGCCCTGCAACATCAACAGCAGGTTCTCCAGCACGTGGTTGTTGACGAAGCGCGTCAGCCCGGTTGCGTGGTCGAAACGATCGTCATAGGCGTAATCCTTGACGATGCCGATGACCTGCCCCTTCAAGTCGTCCATCGTGCGGAACTGGAACGGACTGCCACGACGTTTGATGAACTTGATTTCGTTGACGATGTACGGCTTGCTGAACACGAATTTCGCCGCCCGCGCATCGTTCGGCCAAGCCGCCGCCAGCGCGTCGTAGACCCCGAGGGTCGCGCCCTCGAGCGTGCGGGACCACGGTTCATCGACCAGTTCCATCTCGTAGTCCATCCGCTCCAGCGCGGTCCGGACCAGTTCGATCGCCAGGCCCTGATCCGGCGCCGTCGTCTCGACGTATGGCGGCCAATCGCTGATCGCCATCCTGAGCGTATTGTCAGCGCCAGCCGGTACCGCGAACAACGCGCAGCACGACAGGTACAAACCTGCGCAAAATCGGCCAAACCTGCTTGCGCGCATCACTGCTCCTTCCTTATCGTGAGATCGTTCCGACTGGCCTTCGAGCGAACCCGCCGCGGTCGATCGGCCGTGGGACCGCGGATCGTTCACAGCATGCGCGCGAGCACCAACGCGTCCTCACGCGCCTGGCGCCCCGGATAATAATCCTTGCGCGTGCCTATCTCGTTGAAGCCCATCTTGTAGTAAAGGCTCTGGGCGAGCGTATTCGACGGCCTGACCTCGAGCAGGATCATCTCCGCACGGTGCCCGCGGGCAACCTCGAGCAACTTCTCGAGCATCCGCCTGCCGTAACCGTTGCCCTGGGCACGCGGCGCGACGCACAGGTTCAGGATATGTGATTCACCCGCGGCCACCGATACGATGCCATAGCTGAGCACTTCGCCGGCCTTCTCGCCAACCCAGCAGCAGTATCCAACGGCCAGGCAGTCGCGGAATGCCACCGGCTCCCACGGAAACTCGTAAGCTTCCTGCTCGATCCGGTTGACCGCCGCGAGGTCGGCCCGTTGCATCGGCCGCAACTGGAACTCGGCCTGCTCGGCGAGTTGCGGAAAATGCCTGTAGTAGAAATCGCGTTCGGCGTCGTACGACATCCAGCGTCTGATCCGGTCAAAAACTTCGAACATGGCGTCATTTTGATTGTTCTTCGCGCAACGTTCGCAACGCCAGCCGCAGATCGTCCCACGCCTTGCGCTTCTCGCCGGGAGTCCTCAGCAGATAGGCCGGGTGGTACGTGACAACCAGCGGAATCGCCCGGTAGCTGTGAACGCGTCCCCTTAGTTTACCGATCGGCGTCGCCGTTTTTAATAGATTCTGCGCGGCGATGCGACCGGCCGCCAAAACCACCTTCGGTGCGAGCAGCGCGACCTGGCGCTGCAGGTAGGCCTCGCAGGCGTCGACCTCCTCGGCCTGCGGGTCGCGATTGCCCGGTGGCCGGCACTTCAGGATGTTGGCGATGTAGACGTCCTCGCGCGCGAAACCGATTGCCCGGAGCATCTCGTTCAACAACTGGCCGGCACGCCCGACGAAGGGCTCGCCCTTCAGATCCTCCTGTTCACCGGGCGCCTCACCGATGACCATCAGCCGCGCACCACGGTTCCCGACGCCGAACACCGTCTGCGTGCGTGTCCGATGCAGCGGGCAGGCCGTGCACGATGCGACGCACGCGGCCAGATCGTCCCAGTCGTAGGCTGCCACCGGGGAGGCTGTCGCGGATTCCGCGATCACGGGTGGGGAAGGCTCCGGCGGGGTGTCCGGAGCCACGCATGATTCGGCCTCGGGAACGAACGGCTCCGGCGGGGCGACGCGCGGAACCCAGACCGGAATCCCCATCGCCTCCAGATACTGCGAGCGGCGCCGTTCCAAACCCATGACGCCGCGCTCAGACTTCGCCGACCTGGGGGTGCGTGCGCGGCTTGGTGCTCTGCAACTTGTTCACCGCGTTGATGTAGGCCTTGGCCGAGGCGATGACGATGTCGGTATCGGCGCCCTGGCCGTTGACGATGCGACCCCCGCGCTCCAGCCGTACCGTGACCTCACCCTGAGAATCGGTCCCGCTGGTGATGCTGTTGACCGAGTACAGCTGCAGCGTCGCGTCGGTCCGAACCAGCGACTCGATCGCCTTCAGGCTCGCATCGACCGCGCCGCCGCCGGTTGCGGTGCCGGTCACCTCCTCGCTTTCGATCTTGACCGTGACGCGCGCCTCCGGCACCTCGCCGGTTTCCGAACAGACGTGCAGGAAGACCAGACGCACGCGTTCGTCCTCGGCCTCGACACCGACCTCGGTCATCAAGGCCTGCAGATCCTCGTCGAAGATGTCGTGCTTCTTGTCGGCCAGTTCCTTGAAGCGCTGGAACACCGCGTTCAGTTCTTCCTCGGACGCGAAGTCGATTCCGAGTTCCTGCATTCGCGTACGGAACGCGTTGCGCCCCGAATGCTTGCCCAGGACCATGCGGTTCGCGGTCCAGCCGACGTCCTCGGCACTCATGATTTCGTAGGTCTCGCGACTCTTCAGCACGCCGTCCTGGTGGATGCCGGACTCGTGGGCGAATGCATTCGCGCCGACGATCGCCTTGTTCGGTTGCACCGGAAAGCCCGTGATGCCCGACACCAGCTTGGAGCAGGCGACGATTTCCCGGGTGTCCAGCGTCGTGTGGCACGGGAAGACATCCGTGCGCGTTGCGACCGCCATGACGATTTCCTCGAGTGCGGCGTTGCCGGCGCGCTCGCCGAGCCCGTTGATCGTGCACTCGACCTGACGCGCGCCGTTCAGCACCGCGGACAGCGAGTTCGCGACCGCGAGGCCGAGATCGTTGTGGCAATGCACCGAGAAGATCGCCTGGTCGGAATTCGGTATGCGTTCGATCAAGCGCGCGATCGTGCGCCCGAACTGATCGGGTAATGCGTATCCCACGGTATCCGGGATGTTCAGGGTGCGCGCGCCGGCGAGGATCACCGCCTCGAGGATGCGGCACAGAAAATCCTCCTCGGAGCGGCCGGCGTCCTCCGGCGAGAACTCGACATCATCGGTATAGCGCCGCGCGCGCTTGACCGCATT
>JAXMGB010000029.1:0-3339 GCA_046347485.1 Methylotetracoccus sp.
TCGCAGCGCCTGGAAAGACTTCCTGGTACGCCTCAAGGAGCGCGGACTGGCCGGCGTCGAGTTTGTCGTTTCAGACGATCATGCCGGACTGAAGCGCGCCATCGGCGAAGTACTGCCGGAAGCGGCTTGGCAGCGCTGCTATGTGCATTTCCTGCGCAACGCGCTGGATTACCTGCCCCGCAAGGCCGACGACGATTGCTTACAGGAACTGCGTTGGCTTTATGACCGCCGCGACCACCAGGAAGCCCAGCAGGACCTCGCCGCCTGGATCGGCAAGTGGGCCGGCAAGTATCCGAAACTCGTGGATTGGGTGGAAACCCATATCGGTGAGACACTGACCTTCTATCGCCTGCCGCGGCAGCACCACAAGCACATGAAAAGCACCAACATGCTCGAGCGCTTGAACGAGGAGATCAAACGTCGCACCCGGGTGGTCCGGATCTTCCCCAACACCGAGTCCTGCCTCCGCTTGGTGCGCGCGTTGTGCGTCGAAACCCACGAGGCCTGGCTGGAGGATAACCGTTACCTGAACATGAGCCTGCTCGTCGAGCAGAAAAAGGAACTCCTGCGATTGGCGGCCTGACTCGCCAATCGACTCACCTCACCCATGACCACCTTTTTGCACAACTTGACGCACACAACCAGGGCGCAACGAACTCCGTGCGACTGTCGCGCCGCTAGCGAGGAAGGAATCTCGCACCCCGTCCGGCTGCGGAGCATGCCGTGCACGGGTTACCCGGCAGCCTGCGCGCAGCGACCTCAACAGACGCGCTGGCACGCGGGGTTCAGATGGACTATCCGGCCATGGAGGGCCTCCTTCCTTTCCTCATCCCGAGATGGACCCCGGCTCACACGACGCGTTGCGCGATCGAATGCCCGGTCGATTCACCTCATCGGATCGAGCATCAAGGTATGCCGGCGTTCGCCACCCAGCAGCGGCAGCCGTAACCCATCGGCCCAGAAGCGGTGTTGATCGCGATAATGCGACGACAACGGGTGCCCGGATTGTCCGCCCGGCATGTGCAGGATTCCCGCATCGCGCTGTGCCGGGGACACGACGAGCCGCTCGGTCGCACCTCCCCCGCCCGCGATGAACCGGACGCAGAATTCACAGCCGGACATACTCATGGCCCGCATGTCCAACAAGGCCCCGAGTAACGGGAACCCGGCGCTGAACGGATGGGTGGGCGGCTCCTCGTTGATACGGCCCCAGCGAAGATCGCCCAGCATGCTTACGCCGAAGCGGTTGCGCAGACGCTCGGCGCTGCGAACGAGATAATCGATCAGGAATGCCCGCCAGTCGGCATGATGCCCCGGATCGGGATTCAGTTCGGGTGGGCGTTCGGTCAGCAGGCGTTGCAGGGGAACGTCGACTTGAGCCCAGACGAACGCGAAGTCCGGCTCCAGATCCCGACATGCCCCGAGGAAGGGCGATAACACGGCGTCCGCCAATTCCGCCCGGTACTCGACCAACAGCGGCAGGCCCGAAGTCAGGATTTCGGCATCGCCTTCCCAAGCATTCACGTAATCCCTGATCTCCTCGAGTTCCGGATGGTCCCGGACATCATCGTCGCTCAACAGTTCCAGCACCAGATCGCGGTAGAACCGATACGGCTCGGCACGCGTATCGAGTTGCAGCGCGAACATGTGCGCCTCGGTCGTGCGGCCGAGTTCATCCAGTCGTTGCCGGATGCGATACGCGCGGTAGCCGACATCGAAGCCGTGGGCGATCGGGTATGGATAGTTTGTCGGATAGGCCCGATCATTCGCCGACACGACGAGTCCACCGGGAGGGTCGACGATCCGCGGCAATTCGCCCGCGGCGATGTAACGGCCCCATGCTCCACTGTCCTCGGTCGAGGAGCGAGCGATGGCACCGTCTGCGCCCGAACGTACCGGAATTCGGCCCATGACGGTCCAACCGATATGACCGGACGCGTCGGCCAGCACGACGTTCAACGCGGGACCGGCAGCTCGATTGGCGATCTCGATACCCTCGCCGATGGTTCGGGCGCCATCGAGCGCGAGCATCGCGAAGTCGACCGTCTGCGGAGCCAGGGCCGTCCATTGCACCGCGACATCCTGGCCGAGCAGTGGCTGTTCCAGTACCGGACCCCAGATCGTCTGGCGTATCGTCACATCGACATCGGATGCCCCGCGCACCGCAATCCGCTCGCGGCGCCGCTCGAACGTACGCCACCCGGCGGGTGTTCGATAGCGGTCAGGCTGGGCCGGATCGGTCTCGATCCTGATCAGATCCAGTACATCCGCGCCGAGGTGGGTCAAGCCCCATGCCAGATGACCTGTCGTGCCCGCGATCAACAGCGGCGTTCCGGGCATCGTCAGGCCGGCGAATGACAACTCGCCGGCGGTCCATTGAACGCGATACCAGATATTCGGTACCGCGAGCGGCAGATGCATGTCATTGGCGAGAATCGCCCTGCCGTCGAAACTTCGCGAGCCGGCGACGGCCCAGGCGTTCGATCCTACGCTGCGCGGCGCGACGCGAACCGCCGACGCCCCATCGCGATGCGGGCGCAGCAGAGCCGCGAGGGCCTGAACCGGAATCGCCACCGGTCGCTTGACGCCCTGCAGGTCCATCGGCTCGGAACCGTAAGGAACTCGCTGCATCGTCAGAAACGATACGACGGACTCCGGCAGGGCTCGCTGCATGACGCTCAGCATCCGTTCCTCACCCTCGTTGAGATCGAGGTTGTCGAACATGCCGAGCAATACCAGAACGCAGTCCTCGACGCGCCACGGCGCGGGGCGGTACTGGAGCCACTGGAACTCGAACGGCAACGCGTCCAGTTGGACGATATACGCGTTGACACCCTCGGTGTAGGCATCGAGCACGGCCCGTTGCTCGGTTGGCAGCCGATTCGCGACCGCCGCGGCAACACCGGTAAACCCCAGAATTCGGTGCCGCCTATCCTCGGCCAGCGCATCCTCGCCGAGCACCTCGGCCAGCGTGCCCGCATTGAGGCGTCGCAGCAGGTCCATCTGGAACAATCGATCCCGCGCGGCCATGAAGCCCATCGCGCGGTAGGCATCGAGTCGCGTCGTCGCTGCGATCGAAGGAATGCCGAAACGGTCCAGGTCGACGGTGACCTGCGCGACCAGGGTCGGTACTAGGTAGCGCGCGTCGTCGGCCGGCAATGAACGATAGAAGACCCAGAGAACCACGGCGGTCAGGCTCACCGGGATCAACAGCAAAGCGCCTGCCGAGTAACGTGCCAAGCTGTTCGCCATCAGTCGAGCGGTCCGCCGCCTCTCTCCACACCGAACCGGAAGCCCGTCGTTCCGATTACTTGGCGCGCATCATAGCAGGGCTCGCAG
>JAXMGB010000003.1:0-4432 GCA_046347485.1 Methylotetracoccus sp.
CCGGACGCCAGATCCGGCCCGTCGAGCACGAGCGCCGCCTTGAGGCCGTAGACTTGGCGAAGGCGCTCCGCCAGCTCCGAGTTCAGGTCGCCCTGATCGTTGATCTCGATCCGCACGATCCCTTCGGCGAGGGCCATGTCGATGAGCCGAGCGACCTTGAACCGAGAGATGCCCAGCTCACCGGCGATCTGCGACTTGGTCTGCTGGTGGAAATAGAAGCGACGGGCGACCAGCGAGGCTTGCAGCCGCTGGAGGGGACGACGCGGCATTCCCGTCTCGATCCGCTCAGATGCGATGAATAACGCTCATTTGATGGAGATTATCCCTCGGATGACTTACTAGCAAGCTCGGTAGGCTTGGTCATGGCGCACATCCGGAACATTGTGATGCACGTCGAGGAGGCAAACCGACGCATCCCGTCGCGCACGCCGAGAAATCGCACCGGCAAGTCCTACGGCGCGGCAAAGCTCGTAACCGTGCAAGCGGGAGAAGCTAGGGAAATATCCGCTCCAAGTGAGCGAAGCAGCCCGCCGATGCCCATTCAAATCTGTTGCCGATGACATAAAGGTTCTCTTTCGCTCTCGTGACAGCGACGTTCAGCTGATTGACGGTCTGCCCGGCCCAATCGCGGGCGCCCCGTTGACCCGGCTGTGCCGCGCCGAGGACCAGGATCACGGTGTCGGCCTCACGGCCTTGGACCGTGTAGACCGTTCCGACGCGCTCCTTAGCCCATTCGTGCGGCTTCTGGGTCCAATGCGACAACACCTTCTCCGCGACAATCAACTCGCGAAGTCGCCGTGCTACGATCCTGAATGGCGAAATTAGATAGACGTCAAGATCGTCTAGTCCTGCTGCAGAAAGTCTACGCAAGAGCGCCAGGGCGGCACGGCCCTCGGCCTCGGACCACTTATCTTCACAGCGCTCCGGCCTTACATCGATCCACGCGGATGGCCCCAGAACTTGGCGCACGGCTGAGGCCCGTTCGCCGCGCCCCTGCACCATCGTGTTGTCATAGGCCATTCCGTTCGCCAGCGAGAACATCGGCTCGGCGCATCGTCGATGGACAACGAGCGGCACGCCGACACGGACCTCCGTACCATTGGACAGAATCGTCGACCCATAGGTGCTTGCCGCATCGGCAAGAGTTTGGACAGATGCCTCCGGTGCCATGAAGCGGTTCCGATCGACACCAAACTCGGCTGCGATCCTGTCCGACAGCTCCGTGGGCAGGGTGGTGACCGGCGGAAGCTGCAGGGGATCGCCGACAACGACCGCTCTGCTCGCACGTAGCAATGCTCCGACGGCCGCCTGCGGGACCGCCTGACCGGCCTCGTCGGCAAGGAGCCAACCTATTGCGCCAGGCTCAAGATAGCCGAACATGCGGTCCACGGATGCGAAGGTTGTCGAGACCACCGGGACGACGCAGAAGAACGACGCCCACAAGTCGGGCATCAGCGGGCGCAACCCATCCGTCCAGGCGCTTCGGCCGAAGAAGCTGCGAAACAACAGATCGAGATTGTTGCGCATTGGCTTGGCCGCCGCATCCACGAAGGCGCGATGAAGGTCCATGGTCGCGACGAAGACGTCCTCACGCAGACGTAGCGTGGCGTCGTCGAGCCAGGGAACATCCCGCTGCAGGTCTATCGCGTCACGCTCCAGGAAAGCTGCGTCGACAAACCGTTCACCGCCAATCGCGATTGCCCTCTCGATCGCAATCGAACGCTCGTTCATCTCAGCCTGTAGCCGAGCCACCGTCTGGCGCAGTGCGATGATTTCTCTCGCCGCGATCGCCTCCGCCGACCGAACTGACTGCATCGCGAGCTCATCGGATTGCTTACGCCGAATTTGATTCTCCTTCTGCGCCGAGAGCTGTGAACGGCGCCTTTCCCAGGCAGCGTGCTCTCGTGTTCCGAACGCGCGGCTGAGCAACCCCGGTTTGTTCTGATCATGCGCAGCCACCATGCCATCCAGCTGGACGAGATCACGCTGGTGCTGATCTATCCGGCGCCCAAGCACCGTTCGATCCTCCGCCATCCTTGCGATATCAGTCTCAAGCTGCGTGAGCCTTCTGCTGACCGTTTCCTGCTCCGACAGGAGGGCGCTGGGCTCGACGGCAAGGCGACCGCTTTCAAGGACCGCCAACCGGGCGTCGACTTCGGCTACGACATCCTGGAAACGCTGGCGCGCCGATCGCCAACGCTTCAGTGCCGCTGCGCTGCTGGCTGGCGGCTTTTCCGCGGCAACGACAAGTGGCTTTCGGTTGCTGAGGATGCGGCCGGTTTTCGGGTCAATGGTCTGGATTGCCTGCGGGTCGCCAGAAGCCTCCAACAGATAGGCACGCAATCCATGGTCTGGGTCTAACCATGCCGTCTGACGGAAAACATACCGGTTCTTGGCTTTGCCGAGCACCGCCGCGCAAAGGCCCCACGATTCGTTCGCTCCTGGTCCCACCCCGCTGGCGCTCAGTCCCCGGGCGACGCTGTCCGCAACGGTCTTAAAATAGCGCAGGTCCGAGCGTTCCGGACCTACTGCCCTGGTCGATGGCAACTCGGTACTGATGTTTTCGACCGCTCTGTTGTTGGACGAAACAACAACGGTCTCGAAGCCCTTGAGCTTTCCATCGATAGTATGAGGACGAGCTTTCAATCCGCCTACCGCAATGCCGGGACCCGAAGGTGTGAACGCCTTACTCGGATCCTCGAAGGTCGCCATGACCTTGGCACGTTCAACGAGAATCGACGCGACCAGATCTCGAAGCAGAGTCGTCTTCCCGGTTCCCGGGGGTCCATTCACGGGCAACAGGCGAGTCGGCTCGCCGCCGCGTGTGGCCAAGTTGACCGCTGCCTGCTGAAGCGTCACCAGAGCGTGGCCTGCGGCAGTCGGCCATCGGGCAGTGGGGATACGTGTCGGCGCCAACGCATCAGAGAGCACCAAATGGTCCTGCCGGACGTCGAATAGCCGTGCTGGCACAATGATGCCCAAGTAGCGATAGAGTGCGTCCAAGGACGTGCCAGTCGCCAGAAGCCGCCTTGCGTTCTCCAGATCGCCCAGAAAGAAGCTCCCCATAGGAGGCGGGTCGGGCGGTTCCTGAGCCCACTTAAAGTGCTGTACGCGAAGCGCCAGCAAGGATAACGATACACAGTCTTCTGAAATTACAAGTCGGCGCATCAAGAAATTCAACAATGATTCCAAGGCTTCATAGCTCACAGCCAGCACTTGACCATGTTCATCGGCCTGACGTATTTCCGATTCCATCTCTTGGGTGAGCTTTGGCTCTGTCGCTGACCACTCCGCCAAGCTTGAGAGTCGCCTCTGCAAGGCAGGGGCCAAGCCCCACGCAAAGCTCGAAATCGATGCACACCTCGGCAGGACCGGCTTGCCCTCTGCATCAACAGTTACGATGGCTATGGGCGTGAAGCCAGGGGATTGCGAACGCTCGATATCAGAGTCGCCATATATCGAAAGAAGTCTAGTGGTGGCTTGAATCAGATCAATGGACCCGATGACGATATGATAGAAGAGACGGGAGTTGGGTCGCGCCTTGGCACCCGATAGCCAGGGCAGTGTGGTGGTCGGATTGATCTTATCAACACTTACGATATTGCCATCAACCAGGCCCGCTGGAGTCTTGAAGGTCAAAGGCGGCGAGAGAACCTCGATCGCTGCCCAGGCTGTCAGGACATTCTGCGCCTGCTCGGGACTAAGTTGGCGACCGCGTAGTGCGACTGGCCCCGTTCCACGCTGAGTGGGCGGTCGTCGAGGCGTTTCGGCCCTTGGTGCGCGCACGGGGGGAAGACTGTCCAAATCCTTCGCCGGCGGTAGCGCCGAACTGTGCCCCATTTCAATGCAAGCAATGGGCGGATCGGCAGGTGCCTCGGCCAGGCCCAATGCCGGTTCTGGAGACTTGGCGATGACCCCGAGCGCCTGCACAACGCGGCGGCGAAGTGCCTTCGCGCGAGAGGCGTCGCGATGTTGCAGTTCGTGGAGAAGCACTTCGAGCGCCCGCTGACTAGCGCCCCTGTGAGCCCGGTCAAATTCCGCCTCCAGGTCGGTAATCGGCCAGCTAAGAAAGGGACGCCTCATGAACCATGACCCTCCGTATTGTTGGGAGCAATTTGAAACAGATATGCAATAAATCCTTGGCGAATCTCCCAGATTGAAGTTAACGTAGACTTTGCTGCAGCGCCTCGGCCTGCGAGAACAGCAGCGCGAGCAGCAGGAACAGGACGATCGCGAGCGCCACTGCCCCGGCGATCTTCCAGGCCGACCAGGGTCGCTCGCCATGCACCTCGCCGGTGCGGCCGTTGACCACGAAGCGGTACTGGCGGCCGACGAAGTTGAACGCCGCGACCCAGACCGGCAAGAGCACGTGCTTGAAGGTCGTGCCGGAATGCTCGACCTCCATGCGCTCGATGATCTGCTGGTCGCCGCC
>JAXMGB010000004.1:0-20883 GCA_046347485.1 Methylotetracoccus sp.
GCAGCTCTTCGAGCTCGACGGGGTCGCAGTTGCGGGTGACGACGAGATAGTCGCGGATGGAGATGCCGTGGCGGTTCTCCTCGGCGGTCCAGCGGTTGACCCAGTAACCCCAAGGTCCGTCCATGGAGAAGTTCATGGCGATCTCGCGGTGGTAGGCGGGCAGGTTGTCCTCGGTCAGGAGGTTCTGGACCAGGGCCGTGCGGGCGACCTCAGACAGCTGGGCCTGCTCGGGATGCCAGTCCTGGCCGCCGAGGGCGTAGTAGTTCTTGCCGTCCGACCACGGGATGTAGTCGTGGGGGTTCCACTCCTTGAACATCGACATGTGGCGATTGATCAGCTTCTCTGCCACGGGCTCCAGCTCGCGCAGAAGGTCAACGTTGGGCAGGTCTGGCGACATGAACCCTCCAGTTATCTGTATCTAGTAGTTGCACCAATATATCTGTGTATCCCGGTGACATTCAAGTTGCCTGGGATTGGGCGCGTCGCCGGCTGTTGCCCGTGTGGCAGGGGATTCATGAGTCGGGTAACGGTGCCTCTGCAAAGACCGATTCAGTGGAGTACGCTCTCGATCCTGAGTCCAGTGTTTCGCACGTAAACGCACAGGTACCGTCCAGTCGGAGGTAGTTCAGACGTGAATAAGCCCTTTGTCCTCGGCATCGGCGCCGTTGGTGTGGCGGCGGCATCGTTTGCGGCTTTCGGCTCCGGCACCGCTGCGGCGATCAACGAGTATGTCGGTCAGACGTACAACGACGCCGCACAGGCCATCAGTGACTCCGGTTCGTCACCGATCATCGCGACTCGTAACGGTAGCTTCCTGCCGACCGGCGCCTGCATCGTCACCGGCTCGCGCAACTCGAGCTTCCTGGATTCCTCCGGGGTGAATCCGGGTGGTCGGGTGTTGCTCGACCTGAACTGCAACAACACCTTCGCCGCAGCCGGTGTCCCGGGTAACTCCCTTGGCAGCCCGGAGGGTCGCCAGGCGCGCCAGGACTACGAGGACAAGCTCGCCGAAGCCCAAGCGGAGGCCGAAGCGCAGCAGAGCGAGACCGAAGAGCTCACGCAGTCCGGCGAGGTCGCCGGCGGCTAGCGAGTCGCTCGGGTGAGCAGCAACTCCACGCAGTAGTCGATGAACTGCTCTCGGGAGGCGCTGAGCCGACCGTCGAGGTAGGCGGTGAACAGCGCCGTCAGTGCCCCGATCAACCCGGTGGCGACCATGTTCTGCACTGTCGGGTCGCTGATCTCGGTCAGCTTGCCCTGCAGCAGCCTGATGAAGCTGGGCATCCATTCCGCGCCGGACCGAACCAGCACCGGCTCGACCTCCGGCGCCAGCAGCAGCACCCGTCCGCGCACCGGGTCGTCGACCATCAGCGCCACGAATCTCTCGACGGCTTCCCGCGGGGTGGTCGCCGACATCAGCGTCGACATCGCCCGGGTGCACACGTCGTCATAAACCGCACGCACGAATTCGTTTCTGTCGCTGAAACTTTCGTAGAAGTAGCGTTCGGTCAGCCCGGCCTCGCGGCACACCGCCCGCACCGTCAGCGCCGGGCCGCCGGCGCCACCGAGCAGCGTGACGCCCGCTGCGATCAACTGGTCGCGGCGCAACGCCTGGCGATCCTGCAGTGGCACGCCCGACCAGCGGCCCCGTCGTTGACCCGACGTCACAGCGCTCCTAGGCTCGTGGTGACAACGCGCGTAGTCAGATTGTGAAGGTCACCAGTTGAGCCAAGATACGTCCGAGGCCCGCCCCGCCACCAGCGACAGCGCCGCACCCGCGCCCGGCTGCCCGGTGACCGCAGGCACCTACGACGCGCCGCCGCCGGTGCTCGGGCCCGACTCGCTGACCTGGAAGTACTTCGGCGACTGGCGCGGCCTGCTGCAGGGACCCTGGGCGGGCTCCATGCAGAACATGCACCCCCAACTCGGTGCCGCGGTCAAGGATCACTCCATCTTCTTCCGCGAACGGCTGCCCCGACTGCTGCGCTCGCTCTACCCGATCGGCGGCGTGGTGTTCGACGGCGACCGCGCCCCGATGACCGGTGCCGAGGTCCGCGACTATCACATCCCGATCAAGGGTGTCGACGACCTGGGCCGCCGCTACAGCGCCCTGAACCCCGACGTCTTCTACTGGGCACACGCCACCTTCTTCATGGGCACGATCCTGACCGCCGAGCACTTCGGCGACGGGCTCACCGAGGCCGACAAGCGCCAACTGTTCGACGAGCACATCACCTGGTATCGCATGTACGGGATGAGCATGCGGCCGGTGCCCGAAACCTGGGAGGACTTCGGCGTCTACTGGGACCGCATGTGCCGCGAAGTCCTTGAGGCCAACTGGGCCACCCGTGAGGTGCTCGACCTGTCGACGATGCCGAAACATCCCTTGCTGCAATGGGTTCCGGATCCGTTATGGTCTGCCTACCTGAAGGTTCTCGGTCCGCTCGCGGTGTGGATCACCGTCGGTCTCTACGACGAGCCGGTGCGCGAACTGATGGGCTACACCTGGTCCAAGCGCGACGAGCGGCTGCACTGGCTGTTCGGTCGCTCGGTCAACGTCGCGTTCAAGCTGCTGCCCAAGCGCCGCCGGATGCATCCCCGCGCGCGGGCGGGCTGGGATCGCGCCACCGGTCGGATCCCCGCCGACGCCCCCTTGGTGCACACCCCGGCGCGCAACCTGCCGCCGGCCGACGAGCGGGACAAGGGCATCCACTACCTCGGTGCGATGTGCCCCGTCCAGAAGGCGCCGTCGAAGTAGCGCCACTGGCTGGACTGCCCCGGATCGGGGAACCAGCCGGCTTGCACCGGCGGGAAGCGGCCGTAGAGACCGCGCGGGTCCCCGACCAGGCTCAGCCGGTGCTCGTAGTCGGCGCGGGCACGCAACTCCGCGCGTCGGCGCGCGGCAACGCGCCAGTGCCGTCGCACGCTGACCAAGGCCGTCCACCCCACAGCAAGTGCGACGGTTCCATACCAGCCGTGCATCAAGGCCCAGCAGGCAACGGCGAGGCCGACGGCGCTCACCACAGGGTGACGCCGCCAGTAAGGCAGGGCTAGGCGCTGGTGGAACATTGCCGCCGATCTTAGGCGGCCGGTGTTGCCAGGGTCAGCGCACGTGGGCGGGGGAGAACGCGGTGCACCACATGGCGTAGGCGGCGGCGATGCCCTCGATCGCCTCCTCGTCACCACCGAGTTGGCGGACCCGGTCCGCGATGGCGCGGCGGATATCAACCGATGGCAGGAAAGATTCTTCCCGCCCGCCACCATGTCGTCGCGGATTCAAGCACGGCGCGAACTTGGGCGTTCAACAATTAGCTGCAAGCCCCAGTGACCGGGGAAGAGGCGAGATGGCGTGAGGGGTCGGCCCCAGAGCCGGTCGGAACGAGTGCCCCCACTAGGACTCGAACCTAGGACCTGCGGATTAAAAGTCCGTAGCTCTACCAACTGAGCTATAGGGGCGCGACGCACAGAATACTGCCTCGGGGGGCGGGCCCTGGTTTTGGGATTGGGCTCTCGGTGCCCTAAGCTAACGACGCTCCAACGTTGACTCGTTGCGGGTACCCCGGAGAGATTCGGCTCAGGCCCCCTTCGTCTAGCGGCCTAGGACGCCGCCCTTTCAAGGCGGTAGCGCGGGTTCGAATCCCGTAGGGGGTACGCACGACGCCGAAGCGTCCGGAGCGATGTAAGGCCCTGTGGCGCAGTTGGTTAGCGCGCCGCCCTGTCACGGCGGAGGTCGCGGGTTCGAGTCCCGTCAGGGTCGCCATCACGGCGAGGCACTGTAGTTTCACCGGATGCCTTCCGGCCAGGTAGCTCAGTTGGTACGAGCGTCCGCCTGAAAAGCGGAAGGTCGCCGGTTCGATCCCGGCCCTGGCCACCAATCTTCACCTGCATCGACACGGGTCTTGCACTCGGTTGTCAGTTTTCTTTGTCCGGTTCTTGTCCGGTCTCGGGTGTGTGAATCTCGGTCGCGTGAAGTTGATCGAGGTTCGTTGCGACCTGGTCCAGCTCATCGGAGTAGAGGTCGCTGTAGATGTTCGCGGTGACGGTCGGCGTCGAGTGGCCCATGGTCTTCTGCACATAGCGGAGATCAGCGCCAGATTTGCGGGCCAGGCTGGCGTAGGTGTGGCGCAGATCGTGGATTGTCAACGGAGCCAAGTTGGTTTTCTTCAGGGCCTTGTTCCAATGCGTACGCCGGCGCCAGTTATTGGAGCGCAGCATCGCGCCGTTCGGCGACGTAATAGCGGGCTCGTCAGGTGCCCGCCCGCCGATTCGCGTTTTGAGGATGTCGACGACGACTTGGGGGAGCGGGACAGTTCGGATACCGGCGCGGGTCTTGGGCGGTCCGATGACGATGCGACCTTCTACTTCGGGTGCCGCCCGTCGGACGTAGAGCCTCCGGGCGTTGAGATCGATGTCCTTGACTCTGAGGCCGACGAGTTCGGACCAGCGGAGGCCGGTGTAGGCCAGGAGGGTCACGACGTCGCCCTGGTCGCCGCACGCCGTCGCAAGCGTCTGGACTTCTTGCGCGGTGAGGTAGCGGTGACGTTCTCGCTCGGGGATGCGGCCTGCCGAGACGCCGGTAGCAGGATTCCGGTGGATGCGGCCGTCCTGGTGTGCGACGTCGAGGATCGACCGGAGGAGTCGCAGCGTTGAGACCTTCGCCCACGGCCCGACCGTCAGGTCATCGACGAACGCTTGGACATCAGCACGGGTGATCTCGTCGACGGGCACGTGGCCGAACCGCGGTTTGATGCGCAGTTCCCAGTGCTGGGTGTAGCCGCTCCAGGTCTTCGGTGAGACCGCCGACTTCTTGGAGTCGGAGAACTGCGTCCAGATTCTGCTGAGCGGCGTCCGACCAAGGCGGGGGTCGAACCGCCGTGTGCCCAGCGCGGCCTCGTTGTCCCGTTCGGACTTGAAGGCCTTCGCCTCGCGCAGCGTCGGGAACGTCGCGGACGTTTCCACCCAGCCGGATGGGGCGTCCGGGTCGCGGATCAGGTAGCGGACTTGGTAGCGGGGCTCCCCGGCGGCGTTCAGCCGTTTACGGATGCCGCGCGGGGTGTTGCCGGCCATTACCGACGCACCTGCTTGAGCCAGGACCGGACTTCGGCCGCATCCCAGCGGCGCACCCGCTCCGAGAGGGTGTAGCAGGGCGGTCCGATCTGCTCGCCGGTCGTTTCGCGGAGCGCTGCCCAGCGATTGAGCGTCGCAGCGGAGACGCCGAGCAGAGCCGACACCTGATCTGCGGTCAGCAGCTCAGGAAAGCCGCCGGTCGATACGAGCGTTTCCCGGAGACCGTGAATCACCATCGCGTCACCTCGTTGCGTGGGTCGAGTCGAACCGGGCATCCATTGCTCTGCCCCCGGTGGTCTTCGACCTTCCGTATTTCCTTGCAGTGGAGCGGATTTGATGGTCGGACCAGAAGTCGGATCGAACCTTGGTCGCATGGCCGTCCTCGGCGATGATGTAGCCGGTGCCGGGTCTATCGGGGCTGATTCGGTGCGCTGGCGCTTTCTCGGCCATGCCGTCGCCGAGGACCATCGTGACTTCCTCGCGGGATCGCAGTCGAAGCGGGATGGTCTGGGTAAAGAGGCCTCGCATCGGCAAGATTTCCTTGCGGGGGTCTTGCAGGAACGCGGCGACCACGATGCCCAGCGCACGACCCTTGGTCAGGATTCGTGACAACGAGGCGGGGGCTTCCTTACGCAGGGCTGGGTCGCTCATGTAGGCAGTCAGCCCGGCCAGCTCGTCGATCAGCAGCACGACCAGCGGTGAGGCCTTGGTCGGACGGTGCTCGCGTGTGCGGCCGGCCATCTCCTTGCCGCGCTCGTCCATCAGCATCTCCAGCCCAGCAAGGGTTGCCACGGCGTCGGCCTCGGTGGTCGCGATCTTGGTGAATAGCCCTGCACCGATTGATAATTCGATGCCGTACTTCAGGTCGATACCGATGAGATGAACTACTCCGGCAGCGACGGCAGGACCAAGCCCGCAGGCGATGCCCCAGAAGACGGAACCTTTGCCTGCACCCGAGCAGCCCACGGTGAGGGTGTGTCGGCCGCTCAAGGGAAGTATCCAATCGGAACCGTCCTCGCGCCGTCCGAGCGTCACCCGTGTTGTTGTCACCGCCATTGGCGGCGCTGCGTGACGTACCGTCGACAACTGCTCCCGCTTGATCAGCTCGATGCGCAGCGTCCCCGGCGAGGCGACAACCGCCCGCGCCGAATGTGCGCCAGCAGCGTCACGGATCGCAGGGACTGCGCGCTCCAGGTCCTCCACGGTCTGTCCCATCCTCGCCCGTACTGTGAGACGCAGGGCGGTGTGAGACACCTCTGTTCCCAACAGCTTTGGATGGACCCAACGTGTCAACGTGACCTGTCGCCCTTCCTTATCGCGACGCGTCACCTGCTCGGAGGCGGATAATCCGCAGCGTTTGCAGAGCCTGCGCCAGGAGGCGTAAGCCCACAGTCGCCAGCACAGAACTCGGGCCGGTGTTGCGAATCCTTCCTCGTAGGTCTCGGGTGAGCACAGTCGCCAGGAGATGAGCACCGCGGCGCTGACTCCTACAAAGATCACCCCCCACAGACCGAGCGCGGTGAGGAAATTCACGACGTGATCGAGCCGGAACGGGGTGTCGGGATCGAGCGATGCGTATGGATCGGGATTCATGCCGATTCCCGGCTTGTCGCTGCGCTCGTGGACGGCTTGCCCGGTGCCCTCATGTCGGAGGCTCGAAACGACCAGGCGATCCGGGAGAAGTCACCCGACTTCTCGACGTATGGCAGCGCCATGAGCCCGTCGAAAACCACTGGGGTAAAGGGTGTTCCGCTGGAATTGGCGGGCGCAGACGGCTGCGTCGGTGAGGCGAACTTGACCGTCACCGTCCGGCTGCGCTTCGGTGCAGCCGGGTCGCCGTCGAGCACTTCAACCTGCCACATCGGCAAGCCGGTATCCCGATCCCTTGCTTGCACGCGGTTCTCACCGGAGGACTTGTCGAAGTCGATCATGGGTGTCACCTCGGAGACGAGGAACGCGCCGAGGGCGAACAGCTGGTCGTGGCCGATCTGGAGCCATTTGGGGATGGACATTGCTGAACCTTTCGAGTGGATTGAACTAGATGACTACTCAACCTAGTCGTCTAGAGGAGTAAGTCAAGCGTTCCGACACACTTGGTCGTTTCGCGACGTTTCAGCGCGCAGAAAAGTCGTATTCCAGCAGGTAGGCCGATGCCACCTTCACCGTGTCGCACACTTCGACGGCCACGTCATTGGTGTCGTAGGCCGTCCGAACCACCGTTAGGACAGGTGCCCCTGGTGGAAGTTGCAAGGCGCGGCGTTCTTCGGGGGTGGGCATTCGGGCGCCGACCTCTTCGGTGAATCGCGCGAGGGTGTGGCCGGCCTCTTCGAGGCGCGCGTATATGCCACCTGGCCCGGTATCGGTCAGCTCGATCTTGGTGCCCTTGGCGAATCCGGCCGGGATGTACGACGTCGCCGTTTCGACTGGCTTGCCATCGGCGAGGTAGCGCCGTGACCGAACCACGACTTCCTCGTCAGAAGGTAGTCGAAGGCGTTCGGCTACAACCGAATCCGGCCGGCCTCGCGTCACGGTGATGTTGTCGACCTGAGGTGTATAGCCCGACTTCTCTGCTTCGACGGTGAACGCTGCTTTGCCGCTGGCGCGATGTTGTCTTGCGAACCGGTCGGAGGCGAGTCGGCGAATTGGGGGAGCGGGCCGAACGAACACGCCGCGACCGTGCTCGGAGATCACTAGTCCTTCGGCGCGCAGCTCCTGGACGGCCTGCCGGACCGTCATTCGTGCGACCCCGAAATGTTCGATCAGTTCGGCCTCGGAGGGCAGACGTCCACCAGCTTCGAGCTGGCCAGAGATGATGGAGTCACGCAACATGCTGGCAATCTGCCGATACGGCGGCTTATCGTCCGCGCGGTCGATCTGGCCAAGTTGCAGCAACTGAGAGCCTTCCCATACATGTCTAGGCGACTAGTCTAGGGAAACGACACGTCCCCTGTCACTACAGAACCAGGCCCGAGAGGGAGTCTCGCATGGCAGCCACACCGAAACATTCGGTCAGCGTCGCCGGCATCGTGGTCCGCGATGATGGCCGGGTGCTTGTCATCAAGCGCAACGACAATGGCCACTGGGAAGCTCCGGGGGGAGTCCTCGAACTCGATGAGTCGTTTGAGGAAGGCGTTCAGCGTGAGGTGATGGAGGAGACCGGACTTGAGGTCACGGTGGAGAGGCTGACCGGCGTCTACAAGAACTTGACTCACGGAATTGTCGCGTTGGTGTACCGATGTCGGCTAACGGGTGGTGAGCCCCACGCCACCGAGGAAGCTCGGGAAATCCTTTGGATGACAAAGGAAGACGTTCAAGGAGCGATGGTGCCGGCGTTCGCGGTGCGCGTGTTGGATGCTTTTGAGGATGCACCGCAGTCCCGGGCGCATGACGGCGTCAACCTGGTATAAAGCGCGTAACGGCGCGGAGGCAATTGCGTGCCGCTCAAGCTCCGAAGAACGTCTTGAGGCGGCCCACGATCTTAATCGCACTGTCTGTCCATGTAAGAGCTCGGCCTGAAGTGACTTGATCGCCGTCACCGTGAGCGATCTTCTTCCGCGCAGCGACCATCGCTCCCAGTTGGTCCCTTAGTAGCTGATCGTCGCTGTCCAAAAACTGTTCAAGTTCACGGCGCCAAGCTGCGTCAAATGAACCGACAAACGTTAGAAGCTGCTCTGGAGTGACCCCCTGTCCGGTCCTCAGATGGTGAGTCACGCGACGGTGTAGCCGGGGATTCCCGCATTCCTCTGCATACAGGTCCGCTAGGTCGTCCCGTACGGCCTCGATATAGCCGACTGCCCTGACCGTGAGGTATCGAGCCAATGCACGTTCAACGGCATCGGTCCGGTCGCCGTCTCGCTCTCGAAGGGCGTCCTGAACTTCTTTAAGATCGTTCAACCTCTGGCGGATCGTCGCTCGTCGAGGTGACGAACCCATCAGGCCAGTGCTTCCCGCGCGAGCTCCAGTCTGCGGTCAACGGCCTCTTTGTCGGCGGTACTCCGCGCGGTATGCCTCAGGAAGTCTTGGTGTTGGAGCAGCGTGACGATACGCTCGGCGAGATCCCCCGGGAGTGTAGATGCCTCGATTGCCTCCATGGCTGCGACGCAAATTGCTTCAGCTTGAGCCGTATTCAGCTGATTGCTATCCTGACGGCGAAATGCAGCGGGGCCGACTCCTCGGTTTAGTGCGCGGGTAGCTTCCAGGAACAGATGAGCACGTGGATCGCCTAGTATATCGATCTGGCGATTCTTCAGCGCGAACGCATTGAGGAAACTTTTCAGCGGCTTACTGTAACGGCTGCCGTCAGTGTAAAACGCCAGAATTCGTGTAATAAGTTCGTGATCACGAATGCGTTTTGAACGCTTGCCATACAGCTCGCGCCAATCTGGCTCTTCGTTTAGGGCTTCGATCGACGTCATGAGCGGCCCGGCGTACAGAGCGACACGAATCTCGTGAGGAGTCAGCTGGGTACCGCCGGAATTCAACCGCTCGAAGATTTGGTAGATAGAATCGTCTACTTCGGCAGAACCATCGGCAGACACGATCGTCGCCTGAAGGTAAGAATCGTCCAGCTTAAATTGCATACTTTCGTCGAGGGTCTTGTACGTGAGGCCCTTGAACTCGTCGCCAACGTATGTGAGTGCAAATTCTCGACCGTCGTGGAGTCCGTTATAGAACCTCTGCAGCGTGATTAAACGTTGTTGGCCGTCAAGGATCAGCATTCGGTTGTCTATTGCTTGTTTGACAAGAAAAATTCCTGGAACGGGATAGCCCAACAAGAGAGATTCGATAAATCGATCCATCTGCGCTTTGGTCCAGACAAATCCACGCTGAAACCCGGTGGACTGTACAAGTTCGTCGTTTCCGCCGAACGACGGCACGAGCATCGAGCGTCTATTCAGACGCTGCACCAGCCCGTCAATGCTGAGGTCCTGAGTCGAGTAGGTGACAAGGGCCGGGGTTTGCTCAACATAGATGAGGTCTTCGAGTTCCTCATCTGAAAGAGTACGATCACTAGCATCAACTGCGGTTCCATCGCCGCTGTTTTCTTCTGCCATAGCGGCACCGTACTTCTCCACACAGCGTGTCCGCCAGCCACCCTCCCGCGACGGAACCATAGAGGCGTCACTGAACGACCCGCCATAGAGCAGCCAAGTGTTTGCACCTTATCCGATCATGGTTCCACAGCCGAACTGCCGGCAAATAATTCGGCCTGCGCTAGCACCAACTCAACCGCTTTCTCTTCAAGGTCAGGTGGGTAGTCGTATTTCGCGAGAAGTCGACGGACCTTGGTGCGCATCCCGGCGCGAACCGATTCCTTGAGGTTCCAGTCGATCGTCACACTTTGGCGCACCGACCAGACGATGTCGACGGCGATCTTCTTCAGCGTGTCGTCCCCCATCTGCAGCACGGCCGCATCGTTCTGCACGATCGCGTCGTAGAACGCGGCTTCGGCTTCGCTCAGACCGAGCTGGGCGTGCCGCTGGGACAGGTCGCGCATCTCCTTGGCGAGCTTCACAAGCTCAGCGATGATCTCGGCAGTCGTTAGGGAGCGATTGGTGTACTTGTTGATAGCTTCTTCGAGCTGCTCTGAGAACTTACGGCTCTGTACCAGGTTTGTGCGCGAGGTCGTCTTGATCTGATCGTTGAGCAGCCTGCGCAGTAGACCCATCTGGAGGTTCGGCTTGTCCTTGTGAGCCAGCGAGTCGAGGAATTCGTCGGAAAGGATTGACAACTCGGGTGTTTCGACGCCGGCGAGCTTGTAGATGTCGACGACCTCGTCGGCGGTCACCGCCTCGTTAACGAGTTGCCCTATCGCCGTGTCCATTTCAACGGCACCGGTCCCGCCACGCCCGGCGTCGGGGTTCAGGATCTTGAGTATCGCAGCGCGGACGTCGGCGAACAGGCGCGCATCGTTGCGGATTGCCGCAGCTTCATCGCGTGAGCCACACAGCGCGTACGATTTGGCAAGGGCGAGCACCTGGTCCAGGAAACGCTGCGTGCGGTCTGGGTCTGCCATGACAAAGTCGAGCACCTTGGCGTGCTCGGTCAATCGCTGAGACGCAGAAAGCTCTGGGCTGGAATTGAATTCGCAGCCATGCAACAAACCACGGACGATATCGTGCTTCTCCAGCATGACGTTAACGAGGTCCTCGATCGGGACGCCGGCTTGGTCGCGGTCGCTTGGGGAGTATTCGACCAGTGCCTTCTGCAGGTTGGCGAAGACGCCAATGTAGTCAACGATCAGACCGCCAGGCTTGTCGCGGAAGGTGCGGTTGACACGGGCGATCGCCTGCATGAGACCGGCGCCCTGCATGGTCTTGTCGAGGTACATGGTGTGCATCGACGGAGCGTCGAACCCAGTGAGCCACATGTCGCGGACGATGACGATTTCCAGCGGATCATCAGGATTCTTGGCGCGAGCCTTGAGGTCCTTGCGGACGTCCTTCGGATAGATGTGTGGCTGGAACTCGGCAGGGTCGGCAGCCGAACCGGTCATGACGACCTTGATCTTGCCTTTCGTAGGGTCAGCCTCGTGCCAATCAGGGCGCAGCGCAACGATTTTTTCGTACAGCCGCACGGCGATACGTCGGCTCATGGCAACGATCATGGCCTTGCCGAGCATCGCCTCGCGGCGCTTCTCCCAATGCTCGACGATGTCGCGGGCGATGAGGTCGAGGCGTTCCTCGGCACCGACGATCGCTTCGAGGCGGGCCCAGCGCGACTTTGCTTTGTCGGCAACGTCTTGTTCGACCTTCTCAGTGATCTCGTCGGCCAGCTCGTCGAGGCTGGACAAGTCGTCGTCGCTGAGTGCGACCTTGGCCAGACGCGACTCGTAGAAAATCTTGACGGTAGCGCCATCCTCGACTGCGCGGGTTAGGTCGTAAACGTCGATGTAGTCACCGAATACGGCGCGGGTCGACTTGTCGGTCGATTCAATCGGGGTACCGGTGAAGCCGAGGAACGTTGCAGCGGGCAGCGCGTCGCGCATGTGTTTGGCAAGGCCGGCCTTCAATGTGCCGTCGCGTGAGAGTGTTTCGCTGAAACCGTATTGCGACCGGTGTGCTTCGTCGGCGACGACGATGACGTTACGCCGGTCGGTCAGAACCGGGTTGGCGTCGTCGCCTTGCTCGGGCGCGAATTTCTGCAGCGTGGTGAAGATGATCCCGCCTGAGACGCGGCGCAGCAGCGTGCGCAGGTCGGCGCGGGAATCGGCCTGGACGGGCTTTTCGGGCAGGATGTCAGCGGGCGCGAACACCTCACCGAATAGCTGGTCGTCGAGATCGTTGCGATCAGTCAAGAACACCAGCGTCGGGTTACTCATCCGCTCATCACGCATGATCTTGGCGGCGTAGAGCAACATCTCGATCGACTTGCCCGAACCCTGGGTGTGCCAGACGACGCCGCCGCGGCGGTCACCGTCCGGACCGGCGGCTTCGACGGTCGACTCGACTGCGGAGTTCACAGCCCAGTATTGGTGGTATTTTGCGACGCGCTTGATCAGGACGGTTGTCTTCTGGCCCGACTTCTTGTCGGTGACGGTCTCTTCGCTGAAGACGATGAAGTTCTTGACGATGTCGAGGAAGCGTGACGGCTCAAAGACGCCTTTGACGAGCACTTCCAGCGCGGGAACGCCGGACACCACCTCACGGCCGTCGATCGTCTTCCAGGGCGCGTAGTGCTCGAAGCCGCCAGCGAACGAACTCATCGCCGCGCTGATGCCGTCACTGATGACGGTCATTGCGTTGGGCACGAAAACGGCGGGAATGTCCGTGCGGTAGGTCTGCACCTGATTCCAGGCGTTCTTGAGTGTGGCGTGCTCGTTGGCGAGATTCTTGAGTTCCAGCAGCGCTAGCGGTATGCCATTAGCAAACACCAGCACGTCTGGGCGTCGGTTCTTGTTGCCGGCGATCGTGAACTGGTTGACAGCCAGCCAGTCGTTGTTCGCCGCGTTGTCGAAGTCGATGAGCTTGATGGATATGGTGCGCACCGAACCGTCGGAGTCGCGGTATTCGATTGGTACGCCATGGATTAGCAGCTTGTGGACGCGAGAATTCTCGGAGACCTCGCTCTGGCTCTCGGCACGTTCGAGGCGTTTGATCGCTTCGTCGACAAGGTCGCGGTGTTCGGGGTTGATGCGGCCGGCAGCCTCGCGAAGACGGTCGTACAAGTAGACCTGTTCAAAGGAGGTCCGCTCTGGCTGACTGCCTTCCGGAGCGAGGTTCGGGCCGAATGCCGTCGAATAGCCAAGGGCACGAAGGTAATCGAGTGCGGCGCCCTCGATAGTGGACTCGTTGAAGGTAGTCACGCGATGGCTCCGGCGGTCTCGGAGACGCGGATGCGGCCGGAGAGAAGTTCTGGAAGGAGCGTGTCCCTGAGTACGGCCAGACGCCTGCTCTCGTCTTGACGCTGATGGATCAGAGTCAGCAACGATAACGTCAGTTCCTTCTGCTCGACCGAGAGTAGTCGCGTATCGGGCACCTCGATTGCCAATGCGTCATCGGGCCGTATCCGTTGGTGGCTCCCGGACGTACCGGTCACACGACGCATGAGCTCGGTTCTGAAGTATTCATCCCTCAGCGCGAGCCAGAGGCCCCCCAAATCCTTTGGCTCGCGGGGCGATACCACGAGGAATTCAGTTGATGCAAGAGCTGGCACACCATTGGCGGGGACGCACCACCAGGTGCGGTTGAAACGAGGATTGAGACGTGAAACGAGTATGCACGGGCGACGAATCAGGAGTTTGTTACTCATGATCGAAGATGCGCTCACACGGTCCGGCCACCTCGAATCGTCGAAGGCCGGGATGCTGAAGTGGTCTACCTCCAAGGTCGCAAAGCCAACTGGGTTGACCGACTCGCGGGAAATTTGCACCAGATCGCCGAGCGGTACGACCTTGTCCGCTTTGGCTGCAAAGTCTGCTGAACAGGAGTCGAGCAGTGCCAGGCTGAGGTCGACCATCCGCCGGTTCGATTCGATCTTGTCGTCGATCGCGCCGAGGGTGGCGGCGATTGCGCACTGCTCGCCGACAGGGGGAACCTCAATCGGCATGTTGGCGATGTAGTTCCTGTTCAACATCGGTTGAACACTTCCGGAGTTGTATGCGCTGAAGTCGATCGAGTGCAGCAGATAGTAGATCCAACGTGGATTGTTGCCCTGAAAGTCCTTGACAAACAAGCATGTATTGAGCGGCCAGTAGTCTTCTGAGCAGTAGGTAGCTACCCCCATGGATGCGCCACTTCGTCCAATAGCGACGCCTGGCCCTTGATACATCGCTTCATCGTGGAGTCCCGTGACACCGAAAGAGCCAATAACGGGCACGCTGCCCTCGCCACGTCGGGTGGCCGGAAGGTCATGCCCGCGTTGGAGTTTGACAACCTGCGAAAGTGTCATCGAGGTCCAGTCAGTCATGCAACCGACCGCCGAGCCGCTGTCGGATCTCATTTTCAAGCTCGCGTCCTCGGTCGAATTCGGCGAACAGCTCCTTCGTCAGTCGCCCAATCTTGTCGGCGATCGGTTCGTCGTCGGCATCGGCTTCCTCGGCGCCGACGTAGCGCCCCGGTGTTAGTATGAAACCGTGCTGCTCAATATCGTTGAGCGAAACCGCTTTTGCGAAGCCTGCGACGTCTTCGAATCCCCCGTCATGGTTGCGCCACGAGTGGTATGAATCGGCGATCTTCGTGATGTCGGCATCGTCGAGCACGCGCAGGCGCCGGGTCTCCATGCGACCCAGCTTGCGTGCATCAATGAATAGCACTTCGCTCTCGCGCTTACGGTGCCCATTGCCGCAGCGATCCTTCGACACGAACCACAGGCTCACCGGGATACTGGTGTTGAAGAACAGCTTGTCCGGCATCGCGACGATGCAGTCGACGAGGTCCGCCTCGATAAGCTTGCGGCGAATTTCGCCTTCTCCGCCCGACTTGGAACTCAGCGACCCGTTCGCGAGAACGAATCCCGCTGTGCCTTGTGGTGACAAGTGGTAGATGAAGTGCTGTACCCAGGCGAAATTGGCGTTGCCCTCCGGCGGTGTCCCGTATTTCCAGCGTGGGTCGTCGGCTAGTTTCGGGTTCCACCAATTCGACACATTGAACGGCGGATTGGCGATGACGAAGTCAGCGCGCAGATCCGGGTGCAGATCATTGCTGAACGAGTCGGCCGAGCGATCGCCGAGGTCGGCCTCGATACCGCGCAGCGCAAGGTTCATCTTGGCCAGCTTCCACGTGGTGTCGGTGAACTCCTGCCCGTACACCGAGATATCAGTTCGCATGCCGCCGTGGGCTTTTACGAACTCGGCCGACTGCACGAACATGCCGCCCGAGCCGCAGGCCGGGTCGTACACGCGGCCGTGGTAGGGCTCCAGCATCTCGACGAGCGTCTTGACCACTGATCGCGGCGTGTAGAACGCACCGGCGTCCTTGCCGGTCTCCTTGCCGGCGAACTGGCCTAGGAAGTATTCGTAGACGCGGCCAAGCACATCATCGGAGCCGTGGTCGTCGGACTCGGTGAAGCCGATTGATCCGATCAAGTCAACGAGCTGGCCCAAACGCCCCTTGTCCAGGCCTTCGCGGCCGTAGTTGCGCGGTAGAACGCCCTTGACCGACGGGTTCTCCTTCTCGATCAAATCCATCGCGTTGTCGATGATCTGGCCGATCTCGGGCAGCTTGGCCTTGGCCTGGATGGTCTCCCACCGGGCCTCAGCGGGGACCCAGAACACGTTGTGGCTGCGGTACTCGTCGCGGTCTTCGAGGAACGTCAGGCGGCGCGTCTCGTTCGGGATGTAATCGTCGGAGTTCGGGTCGGATAGAGCAGCCTCGATGTTTCGGTGACGCGCCTCGAAGCGGTCGGAGATGTACTTAAGGAAGACGAGGCCGAGGACGACGTGCTTGTACTCGGACGGCTCCTGATTCCCGCGCAGCGCGTCGGCTGCATCCCAGAGGCGTTGCTCAAGGGTCTTGGCCGGCGTCTTTGCTGTCTTTCTTGGGCGCGTCATCTGGCTTTAGTCATCTCCAACATCATCTTCATGAATAGGTCACATATCGCCTTGTACGTCGTATTCCAGCAGTTCAGACTGGTCATTAGCGGACGCACGTGATCCGTCGGGACAAGATGCTAGGCCAGTTGTGCAACAGATAATGCACGTTCATCAATGAGGGATCCCTCGCGCTCTCGGCCACTACCTGGAGGCGTCCGCAACGGCCGCGAGCGCATCGGCTGCAAGCGCAGCAACGGAGGCGGCGACCAGGTCGGGGTCTCCGATCCCTTCCTCTGCGCGACCTGCCATGACTGATCCGAGGGCATCGGGTCCGTCCGCAAACAGGGCGGGTAGGCAATCGAGGGCCTGCTTCGTCACGGTCTTGGAGACCGGGTCGGACAGTAGGCGCTGAAAGCTTGCGCCGAGGGCAGCCGTGTCAGTCGTGGCCACGAGGAGGCGGTAGACATCATGAGCGTCCTTGTCGTTGAGGCGGTCGGGTTGGTCGCGTCGTTCATGGATCTTGTGGACTTTCGCAATCAAGAGGGCGGCTGGCCCGGCGACGCGGGCTTCGAAAATTCTTGTGTCGGAGGGGTCGAGCGCAGTTATCGTGCGGAACTCGTTGTCGACCATGGCGGCTTCCAACCCGACGGTTCGCCTTGTTGCTTGGTTGGAGTGGGGTGGGATACGGGCGCCGCGATGAGACCTACCGCCTTGCGACAACGCATCTGGAACCATCAGATCGACCGGAATGCCTGCTGGGTTTAGCCATGCTCCAGGCTGCCCGTTTACATTCGGGTAGAAGCCAGCTCGTTTCATCGCTTCTTCAAGAAGCGGATCTTCGGGGAGTGCCCGCGGGTCGACCGCCAGGTCGCTGTCTTTAGTTGCCTCGGCGATCGCAACGTCTGCGTGGCCGCTGTGAAGATAGATGGCCTGCGCGCCGACCACGACGATCGAATCATGTTGTTCATTCAAGGCTTCAAGAGCGTCCAGCAGGGCTGAACGGGCTTTGATGAGTAAATCATTCACGGCGCCAATCACTTTCGTTGCGCACCATCCACGAGATGAGTTCCTCTCCCTCGGAGGGGTTTCGGCCCGGACCTGTGAGTAGGTCTACTGCCGCCTGTTCAATCGCGACAATGACCGCACCGTCGCGATTGGTACCGGTTCCGGTGAACACGACGTCGTACTTAGGTTCGGCGAGAATCACATTCGCGCCCTTATCCGCTGGCCGTAGGCCCCATTCTTTTGCTGCGCGCGCCACATCATCGACGTAGACCATCGCCGCACGGGCAGGAGCGTAAGGCGCCCACTGCGCAGCCGCGATCGTTCCGGTTATTGCGTACTGCGAGTACTGAGAGTTGGCAGCTTTGCTCTGCAGCGCTTCTAGGCCGCGAGGCTCGATGTAGCGTGATGTGCGGTTGGTGCGCAAGAAGCTGTAGTCACGACTCCATCGGCGTAGGAGGGTTGGCCAGTCGTTCAGGACGTAGTCCGTCCCTGTCTTCTGCACTAGCCCCTCTTCTTGAAGGAATTCCAACACCCGATACGTTGCGCCGGTGGACGCCCCGGACGCGCCGACGAGATCGCGTGCCGACCACGGACCCCGCCTTGCGATGAGTGCCCGGACTACACGAGCGGCGGGCTCACCTGCCAGCGAGCCGCGCGGGCGGCCAGGGCTTCGCCACGGATCTTTGTCGGCGCCCCGGTCGCGAACGAATAGCGCGGGACGTGACGACTGGATCAAGATGTTGCCGGTGGCGTCGATGAACGACATGTTCCCCTGCGACAGCCGCTCGCGAACTGGGGGCGCGAGGTATCGGGACATGACCATGGTCTTGGTGTCGATAAGCTCGCGATCTGCTGCCCATTGCAACTGTTCCGAGACCCTCGGCACGTCGCGGCCGACGAGTAGCCTCTTCGCCTCCACGAGGAAACGAACCTGCTCACCCGAGGGTGCGGTGAGTGCCAGGATCGCGTCTATGGCGGCGTCCATCGGCGGTCTCTGAACGTCGACTCGCCAGTCGTCAGGTAGACGATCGCGGAGCAGCTCGGTGCACTCGGTCAAGATCTCCGCCTCCGTGCCCGGCGGTGCAGTAATCGGTTCAGTCATGAGTATCTCCTGTTCGGAAAACATACCTGTTCCGATGGTTGCGGAACAAGGGATTTACCCGAACGATGTGAATCTACCCATGTCATCCCGCATGCAAGCTGAGCGTACGTCGCGCGTGTTCGCGATATAGCAGCATTCCGTTGTCAACGGAACCGGCTCTTAACCCGAACGGTTCAGTTGCATTAGCCGCGCTGGCAACGTGGTGCCGTGGAAGCTACGACGCCGTTTGCCGTGCATGGGTGTCGGTAGATCCGATCGACCTGGGTGTTCAGAAACTGAACACCCGAACCAGAGCCGACCTCTGGGTGTTCAGAAACTGAACACCCGAACCTCGACCCAGGGGCTTGTCAGGGGAAGATCCAAAGCGGCGCCATACACGTGGAGAGTCTTTCAGGCGCCGCGGACGATCAGCGCTTACGTTTCGCCTCGGCGAGCAACTCGGCGACCTCGTCGCCGTCCGCGTCCGAGCCCCCGGTGCCCAGACACACTTCGGACGGTGCAGTCGACTCCTTTTCCAGGGGCGGTGCTAGATGCATGCTTCCGCTCATAGGGTTCGGGTCATGGATAACGAGATTTGGCCCAGGATGCCCATCGAAAGTACTCAACCCGGCGTCCCCGACTTCCCGCGATGGGGCGAGGCGGCGCCCATTGTCGCGCTGTCCGAACGCCTGTTTTCGAAAACGTGCACGTTGGCCGGCGATATCGATGACTTCGGAACCCGCGTGAGCGATCCTGCGGTGGTCAATCACATCGTTAATCGGCTGGCATGCATGGGCTGGCAAATCGCCGACATTGTCCACTCGCTGTCGGGCAAGCTGGACCGGTCAATGATCGACCTCGATCATTGGCTTGAGGTGTTGGAGGCGTTCGACGGCGCCAAACGCGCGTTTCAGAAGGCCAGCGGCGCAACACAAGCAGCCACCGAGGTCATGCGCAATCACACACAAATCCCGCGCTGAGGCGACGGGCGAGCCGTCGTAGCAGCACCAAATAGAGCGGTCGCGAGCTGGGATGCAAACGCCGGGCCGTCATTCACCAGCGCGTAGCCGCCGGCGAGTCCGCCTTGATCGCAAAGCGTTCGCCGCCGTCGAACCCGACGGTGCGTCACAACGCCGGATTCGCGATCAGCGCGGGGCACGAAACGTGTGGCCGTGCGCGGCACCACGGCGGTGGGGAAGTGGCTACCCGAATCGCCGTACACCGCCTGACTGCGTGACCACCGCCGCACGATCCGGCGCGCGGCCAGATATGCGTCCTGAGCGACCTCGACGACAGCGACGGCCTTCTTGAGTCCGTACACGCCCCAGAATCGACCAGGGCCGCGACCCGGCTGTCGCCACAGTTCGGGAACGATGTGCTGATATTCCTTGTCGCCGTTCATGTTTGGCGAGGAATGCTTGGTGAAGTAGATGGCCAACCGTTTCGGGTCGCAAGCTTTCAGCCCGTTGCGTACGTCGATGGCGGTGCCGGCCAGCCGGTGGCGAGCCTTCTGCACCGGGTCGGGGTGGTCGACAACCTGCGCCCACGTTTCGGACAGCCATTGAGCGAAGCCTCGCCCCGAGCGCCCCGGCGACATTGGTGGCGCCATCCATAGATGGATGTGCGGAGCGCCGCGCCGCTGAAACTCAAGCTTCCAGACATAGCGAGCCGGCTCGCCATACTCGCGCTGAAAGCGTTTGCGCCACAACACCATGTGTCGCTTCACGCTCGCTCCGTCAGGAGCGACCACTTCCCAGTCGCCGGGGTAGGTCAGTGTGACCATGGCGGGGACGCGGCCGGATTCGATCAGTGGGCGGTAATCAAGTTCGGCGAAGGCGCGGCACATCGACGACCGTGACTTTCGGGACCACTCTGTGATGACAGCGCCAGTGCCAGGCTGCTCGCTTGCCGTAGGACTACGTCGGATCGAAGACCCGACGGCCCGATCACCGTGCCCGGCATCGCCGTCGAGGTCTCTTCGGACATGGAACGCCGCATCGTCAACATCCCGTTGGTGATGGCTGACTGCCCGTTCGGCCGTCTTTTCGGCCCGGACAGGATTGGTCCACCCGAGCCGCACAACACCGGGACCGACGGAAATGCGAAACCGTCCGGATTCAGGCTCGACGCCGCGACGCCCAGGACCATGCGCCCACGGTGGTGCCGCTTCCAACAATGCCGCGGCCGCGGCGACCATTTCGGGCGTCGGGAACCGCAACCCCAAAGCATCGATCGCACGCAGCTCGCCGGTCGCGATCCCGTCGCCAACCGACTCGCGGACATTTTCGGCACATATAACAAGCCCGCCGGCCGCGGCCGGGTTGAGGCCTGGTGCCTCGGTAGACGTACGGCCGACCGCTGTCGCTCTCGCGCCCTGCGGCCTGGCGGCCTCGGCCGCTCGCGACCTCCCGTCCACCGAGCCACCAGCAGAACCGTGCCCGAATGGCGGCCCACCAGGTGCCGATGTCGAGACGCCCGCTGATGGTGCCGAGTCGGTGGCTGATGATGCGATGCTGGGCATCGGGATGCCTGCTCCCCGGAGGCCCCGACGCCGCCCACAACGCAAGGGGTAGCGCCGAAGCTCCTAGTCAGGAGTGCAAGCACCGTGTCCGGTTTATGTCCGTTCGTCGGACAGGGTGAATACGTCAGCGCAGCTCAACGCGGCGCATACGACGCACAGAATCAAATAAACCGCAGGTCAGTGGCTATCCCGTCCGCCTGAAAAGCGGAAGGTCGCCGGTTCGATCCCGGCCCTGGCCAC
>JAXMGB010000005.1:0-3667 GCA_046347485.1 Methylotetracoccus sp.
GACGCCATCCTGTTCTACCTCGCCGAGGGCACGCCCTTCCTGCCCGACGACCGCCTCGGCCGCGCCCGGGTCCTGCAATGGCTGTTCTTCGAGCAGTACAGCCACGAGCCGTTCATCGCCGTCGCCCGCTTCATCCTCCATCTGCTGCCGCCCGACACCCCCCGCCGCGCCGAGCTGCCGCGCCTGCACCAGGGCGGCCACGCCGCGCTGGCCGTCATGGAGCGCCGCCTCGCCGAGCACCCGTTCCTGGTCGCCGACCGCTACACGATCGCCGACATCGCGCTCTACGCCTACACGCACGTCAGCGCCGAGGGCGGGTTCGATCTCGCAGGCTATCCGGGCGTTACGGCATGGCTGGCGCGGGTTGCGGCGCAGCCGGGGCACGTCGAGATCATGCAACGGTAGGATGTTGAAATCCTTCGGCAGAATTTGCCACCGCTTCAGTCTTGCATTGCCGCAATCGATCGCGTAACCGGTGGTTGCTACCAAGCGAAGATTTCTTGACTTGGATCGCAACTCTGGATCAAGCTAAAGATGAATGATATAGTCGAAGCGCTTGACGCGGCGGACCAAAAATATCCTAACGTCACCGTAGAATCCTCTCAGGATCTGAAACGCACCTGGTCTCAAGAACTATCCAGTCAACTCGCTATACTGATATCATCGAGACTAAAAGGCATGCCTGCATTCGAGTCGGCCGTGCATGGTGAACGCCCGGTCGTCAGGCCACGGGGCGGCAACAAGAGAACAGACGTTCGGGTAAGCGACGAGATTAATGGACCTCATCTTATTATATCCATCAAGACCACGAACTTCCGTGATTTTCAGAAGAAGTCAAGGATATCAGATTTTAATCATAACATGAGCCGATTTGATGATGAATTTCGATCCGAAGCGCACGAAATTCATCTACGTCACCCCTATTGTATTCTGATCGGCCTGTTCTTCTTGCCGCATGAGAGCGTCATACCGCGCGTGAAAGGGAATCCCTCGGGGTTCGCGCGATGGGTGAATAAGTTGCGAGAACGGGCTGGGCGAGATCGAACCGACTCAGCTCATGAACTGTTTGAACGAATTTTCGTGGCTCCCTATGTCAAGCAAGGTGATCAGCGTGGCGCTGTCGCGTTCTTTGACGTAGACAAGATGCCCCCGCTATATGGCTATCCGGGTGACGATGATCTCCTCGATCTTAGTAAGATGCTAGAAGAAATACAGGCTATCTACAATGCAAGAAATCCCGTAATTGCGAATTATGGAGCGCCCGGATCATGGAAATCAGGTCAGTTAGGCGAGCTACCCAGTACGTTCGAATTTCTTGTTGATTATGGGGAGGTCTCGACTATCTCGAACGTCGCCGGCACAGTCGATCACGCTCCAGGAGAGAAGAATTGATTCTCATCGTTCTCTCGCTGAGGCGATTGGGCGAAACGGTTTGACATTCCCATATCAAAAATACTTTGAATTCTCTTTTTCTAAGAAATTTTATTTTTATCGAATCTCTTAGACGATTTGTTCGGAATTTACTGACCCAGAACTCCTTATTCCGCTTCGGAATTGTGGCGCGGGTACAATTGGTGTGATGATGCCAGAAGCATCCCATCACGAAGACAACCCATCCACGCTTGCGATTGGCGAAGTCGGGCGAGCCAGGTAGACTGCGAACGTTCCTTCTGTACGCATGGCCTAGTGCTCTCAGGGCCTTAGCGACCCGCTGCTCCGGCCGGGTATCCCGTTGCCGCACTCGGGCCATCAAGGCACTTCGCGCGGGATCGGTCTCTAGCTCACTGCGGTGGTCACGGTTAGGCAGCTACACGCCTCACCTTGGACGACTCGGCCAGGCAAGATTGCAGATGCAATCGCACTTTGTCTTTGAAACCATCTACGAATCGCAGTGAACTCGAATCCGCACGGCTGAGAAATCCTCGTGAAGCCTTGGCAGACAAGAGCTTACCACCGTACCTCAAGAACGTATGTAGATGCTGCCGTTCTTGCCAGACGGGATATGACGATATCTCGACAGCGCAACGCGATACCCCATTGAAACGCGCCGCACTCGGCCACTTGCCGACCAGTGCATCCGTAAGATCGAGCTCGCGGCTGTAGCCGCCGGGTTCCACCAACCGCCGACCGATCCATTCGGCCACGGGCACCGTGACCGCATTGCCCACCAGCGACCACCTCAACGAAGCGCGGCCTTCCTGCTCCGCGGGCTTCGTCCAATCCTCCGGGAAACCCTGCAGTCGCTCGGCGTCTCGGATGTCGGGCGTGACGACCGATCCCGAGGGCATCAGGATCGCGGGCGGCGAGGGTATGCCGACGGTGGAGCCGTTCTTGAGCGTCGGCACCGCGTCGGGAGCCCAGCCCAAGCCTCGGGTACCTTCGGTCCAGTAGAAGCCGTGGGCATGCGTATCGAGGGTCGTGTCGACCTTCGGCGGGCGCTCCTCGTCCACGAAGAGCACGTCGGCCGGATCACCGACACGGCTGGCGACCAGGAAGACCCGCTCGCGCCGCTGCGGCAGGAAGGCCAGCGAGTTGACCTTCCGATAGGCCCACAGATAGCCCAGCTCCTCGAGCGCCGAGACGAGACGGTCGAGCGCGCGGCCGCCGTCGAGATGCAGCATGAAGGAGACGTTCTCGAGCACGACCCAGGGGACCCGCTGCCGAGACAGCAGGTCGAAGACGTGGCCGACCAGGCCCGAGCGCTCGCCGCCGATTCCCGCCGTCTTGCCGGCTTGGCTCAGATCCTGGCAGGGGAACCCTGCACAGACGAGATCCGTGCCGCCCGGGAGGTCGAACCGTTCCCGGATGTCGGGATGGATCGGTACATCGGGAAAGCGTGCCCGCAGCACCGCGACGGCCGGCGCCCAGCTTTCGCAGAACAGGACGGATTCGTGACCGCTGACTGCGAGGCCACGCTCGAAGCCGCCGATCCCCGCGAACAGTCCTGCTACCTTCATGACTCGAGTTCTTGTGTCCCTCGCTGGCCGGGCAGGCCAGATATGCAACGCCAGCCCCCGTCGAGCAACCCTTAGCTCGCCGGCTGCACGTGCCCGCCGGCCACTATGGTCGACGACGGTTAACTCGGTGCTAGTGTCACGCAACCGGCCGGAGAAGCTGAGCAAGCACTCACTTACCATTGCCAACCGGTGGGCCGCTCGCTACATCCGCGCCATGGGGAAGATGCGCCTGCCGGCCGAGGAGCGCCGGGTCGGGATCGTCGAGGCGGCCAAGCCGCTGTTCGCGCGGCACGGCTTCGCCGGCACGACGACGCGGCGGATCGCGCAGGCCGCCGGCGTGTCCGAGGCGCTGCTGTTCCAGCACTTCCCGAGCAAGGCCGCCCTCTACCGCGAGATCCTGCTGCTCGGGTGCGAAGGCGAGCCGGGGCTGGAGCGGCTGGGCGGGCTGGAGCCGTCGACCCGCTCCCTGTGCGAGCTGGTCGGCATGCTGATCGGCCATGTGGCGCTGGGCGAGCAGTGCGACGCGCGCGTCAAGGAGGTCGACGACCGGCTGGCGCTGCACAGCCTGCTCGAGGACGGCGAGTATGTCCGGCTGGTCGCCGAGTGGATGGTCGAGCGCATCCAGCCGACCTATCTGGCCTGTTTCGCCGCGGCGGCGCGGGCGGGCGATCTGCGGTCGGCTGCGGGCGACGGGGGCAACGCCTTCTGGC
>JAXMGB010000006.1:0-1954 GCA_046347485.1 Methylotetracoccus sp.
CGCAAGCAGGGCCAGCACGTGATCAGCGTCGTCAACGTCCAGGAAAGCTCGATGGGGCGGCAGGCGGACGCAGTGCTGCTCACCCGCGCCGGCCCGGAGATCGGCGTCGCTTCGACCAAGGCGTTTACCACCCAGCTCACCGTGCTCGCCTGCCTCGTCATCGCCTTCGCCGCGAAGCGCGGCACCATCGACCGCGCCGAGGAGCGGCGGCTGTGCCGGGCGCTGACCGAGGTGCCGAGCCGCGCCAACGAGGTGCTCAACCACGACCAGCGCCTCGCCGAGATCGCCCGCGCCGTCACCGAAGCCCGCGACGTGCTCTACCTCGGCCGCGGCACCGGCTATCCGATCGCTCTGGAAGGCGCGCTGAAGCTCAAGGAGATCAGCTACATCCACGCCGAGGGCTACGCCGCCGGGGAGATGAAGCACGGACCGATCGCGCTGATCGACGAGAACATGCCGATCATCGTCATCGCCCCTTCCGATTCGCTGTTCGACAAGACGGCATCGAACATGCAGGAGGTGATCGCCCGCGGCGGCAAGGTGATCTTTCTGTCGGACGAGGAGGGGGTCAACCGGCTGGGCGACGTCGCCGCGGCGATTGTGCAGCTGCCGACGGTCGATCCGTTCGTCGCCCCGATCCTCTACACCATCCCCATCCAGCTCCTCGCCTATCACGTGGCGGTGCTGAAGGGCACCGACGTCGACCAGCCGCGCAACCTCGCGAAGAGCGTCACCGTCGAGTAGCGGCTGGTGCCCCCGCGCCGCCGGCTGGCCGAGACAAGCCGCCGGCGGCTGGCAAGGCAAGTGGGAACGCCTTGGCAGAGTCAGGGCTGATTCTGTTGGGACATTTGACCTCCCAAAACGCGCGCTTATTTTGCACATCCCGGATGTGTGGTATAGATCGCGGTTGGTGAGGTTGATTTCATGACAAACGACAGACGCAGTCTTGATGAGCTGAAGGAACTCGGTGCGGGAAAACCCGCGCCCGCGCCGGTTGCATCCCTCTATCATCGAGCGTTCCGGGAGTTTGGCGTGCGTGCGCTTTGGAACCGACAGGAGGGCGACGCGCCGACGATCACGCAGGCGCTCACGATCGCCAACTGCTTGCGCACGGAAGGCAATCGGGAGTCACGGGCCCTCGCGGCGCAGATCGAGCAGGCCTGTCGTGCCGCTCTCTAAACTCCAAAGCGAGATACTGCAGCTTCTCGCCACCCACAGGAGTCCCGAAAGCTACGTCGCTGGCGCAACGGTGCTCAATCAGGACGGCCCGCGCTTCTCCAGCGACATCGACATCTTTCACGACCGGGAAGAGCGCGTCGCGCAGGCCGCCGCCGAGGACACGGCGCTGCTGACCGAAAACGGTTTTGCGATTGCTCGATGGCTTCGCCGCGAGCCGGGCATTCATGCCGCCGTTGTGCAACGACGCAGTGAAAGCACAAAGCTTGAATGGGTGACGGACAGCGATTTCCGGTTCTTTCCGACGGTCCAGGACAACCTGTTCGGGTACCGGCTGCACGTCGTTGACATCGCCACCAACAAGGCCTTGGCGGCGGCGGGACGGCGCGAACCGCGCGACGTTCTCGACCTGCTCTACATTCATGAGCGTCATTTGCCGCTCGGTGCGGTGATATGGGCCGCGGTCGGCAAGGACCCCGGCTATTCGCCGGAGAGCTTGATTACGGAGATCCGTCGCAACGCCCGCTATCGAGCAGACGATTACGCCGACTTGGCTTTGGTCGAACCGGTTGACGCCGGAGCCGTATCGAGGCGTTTGCGCGCGGTTCTCGATGAAGCGGACATGTTCGTCCGCGCCATGCCTGTCGGCAAGGAAGGACTGTTGTTCCTCCAGGACGGCGTGCCGGTGCAGCCTGACCCGGAGACATTAAGCGCTTACACGGAGCATGCCGGACGGCGCCGGGGCTATTGGCCCTCATCGCCGGAAATCAGCAGTGCC
>JAXMGB010000007.1:0-663440 GCA_046347485.1 Methylotetracoccus sp.
CCGTCCGGAATGACGGACCCGGTGCAATGGCGCATGAGGATCGAACCGCCAGCCCGGCAGCCGGCTCAGCCGGGATCGCCGTCAGGCGCGCCAAGCCCCTGTAGGATGTGCCGACGCAGGAGGCGCATCGATAGCGAACGATGCGCTTGGGCTAAACGATCCGTAGAGCCGAACCTGTTCCTGGGTTTGGCGGGGTAAGAGCGGGGCGATCCACCAAATTCCGGAAAACGGACCCGGGCGTACGCGAAGCGACAGAGGTTCTGCCGCGCGCGGCATGCTATCCATCCCTGGACGTCTGGATTCCGGAATTCCATCCGGAATGACGATCCCGCCCCGTATCGACGGCAAGACAACGATGCCGGGGACCCGAGGCGTCGTTAGCCCGCGATCGTTCAGTCCGCTCGCGGCGTCAGCAACGCGAAGCCCTTGTAGCTGCCGCCGTCGCGAGTGCGCGTGCCGTAAGCCAGGATCTGGCCCTGATCGTTGATTGCCATGCCGTTTTCGAATTCCCAGCCGCTGCCCGCGGGGATCAGCGTGTTCAGATCGGTCAGCGCACCACCGCGATGGACAAACGCGTGGAAGATCAGGTTCCCCGTCTGGTCGGCTACGGTGCTAAAGCCTACGACATCCCCCGCTGCGTTGATGGCGTTCGGAAAGCTGGTGCCTACGCCGTCGCCGTCGGCCGCGAGCACTCCCAGGTCCGCCATCGCGCCGCGCGCCCACAGGAACGCGTGGGAGCCATGGTAATTGCCTTTGGCATCATAGGTCTCGCTGTAGCCGACGACGTGCCCCGACGGATTGATCGCGGTCGGCACGCTATAGCCGATGCCGGCTGGGTCGACGCCGAGCGAGCCGAGATCGCGCAACACGCCGTCCGTCCACATGACCGTGTGTGTGCCGAACCAGTCGCCGTTCCGAATATAGTCGGCATAGCCGGCGACCTGACCACGATCATTGATGGCGACCGTATTGCTGAAGCTGTAGCCGTACGAGGTCACCCCCAGTGCGCCCATATCGTGGAGCACATCATCGCGCCAGATGAAACCGTGCACGCCGCTCCACTCGCCCTTCGTATAGATTTCGCTATTTCCGGCTACTTGACCTTGGACATTGATCCCGACCGGCGCGCTGTTGCCATGTCCGTCATCGGCCGTACTCAGCACACCGAGGTCGCGAACACGCCCGTCGATCCAGATCACGGACCGGTTGCCCTTGTCCTGGCCGCGCTCGTAGAGACGGCCGACTCCGACGATACGACCGTCGGCGCTGATCGCATTGGCCTGAGTTGCCACGAACCCGGATTCCCGGCCCACGCGGTCGAACCCCCCATCGGTCCAGACGAATGCACGCGGCCCGAGATCCAGGCCATCGCGAAAAACGGTACTCACTCCGACGACTTGGCCGTCGGTGTTGATCCCGTTGGCGATACTCATTCCGTAGCCGTTGGCGTCGGTGCCGAACGGGCCGACGGCCTGCACGTCGCCGTGACGCCAGAGGAACGCGCGCCATCCTCGGGTGAACACCCGGTCGTCGGAGTAGCGCCGTGTCTGCCCGATGATGTCTCCTTGCGCGTTCAGGACTGCATTGCCGGAGAAGATCACGGTGTCGATGGCCGGACGGCTCTCGCGGGCGACTTCCTCCACGGAATAGCCCGCGGCCCACAGCGGTTCGGTCGCGAACAGCAACAAGGCGCCTAGGAGGCTGAATTGACTTGAGCGAACTGGATCGTTGCGCATGGGACTTACTCCGTGGGCGGGCGCTTGTCGCGGGCAGCAGATGCGGACTCGGGCGCCAGCAGCGAGAGAGCCTCGCGCAATTTCGCCCGTCCGCTATCGGTCGCGCCCCGATGGCATAAGCGTTCGCCCTCGCGCCGCAGCGTCAGGATCGACTGAACCGCGTTCGGGTCCGCCGGAATTCGGGCGTGGAACGCCGCCCGGGCCGCCTGCGCATCGCGCAGGCATTCGACGTCGACCGCGGCCGCGTCGACGGCAAGCGCGAGCAGCAGCGTCACGAACATGCAAGGCGAACGACCGTTACGCGAGCGATCGCGCCGCGTCCCGGCCCGGGTCGATTGGTATACGGGTTGATTCGTCATGGCGGATTACCTCGATGCCTGGCGACGTTGCATCAGATAGGTCACGGCGCAGGGGCCACTGCTGCCGTCGGATCGGGCGCAGGGCGGATCGGGTTCGACATACCAGCCAAGCAACGCCGTCCGGCCATCGGGCGACAGCGCGACACTCGAACCCAGAATACTCGTTGCCTTCTTGACCAGGACCGGCGGCCACGTGACGACGCCCCCGCTGTCGGACCGAGTGAACGCGAACACACTACCGATCCACCAGTCCCCGGCCAGGGCCATCTTGCCTCGCCGATCGACCGCCGTCGAAAAGCCGAATCGATCGGCATTGGTGATGTTCGAACCGAGCTTTGCCTGCAGCCGCCAGTCACCGCCGGCGGCGTCGAGGACGTAGAGATAAGCCGATGCGCTGCCGGGTGCCCCAACGATCAGCGTCTCACCGTCGCCGGCCAGCGAAACGGACGCGCCGAACCCGGCCGCCATGACCTGATTGCTCGAATGGATGATGTCCCGCTCGACCCAACTCCCATCATGCCACTGAAAGACATAGGTCTCGCGGAGATCGGACGGAGACCCCGGCGATCCGGCGACGATCGTGCGACCATCGGATGTGATGTCGACGCTCTGCCCCAGCGCGCCGAAGCGGTTCGGTCCGGTCGTTGCCAGCAGGCGGGACCCCACGAGACGCGCGATCGACTTCCAGCCATCGGGCTGCCGCCGATATACGTAAACCGCGCCACCCTGCTCCTCGGCCAGGCCCTCGGACGGAGCACCGACGACCAGCGTTTTCGCGTCGCCGGACAAGGCCAGCGATGCGCCGAACGAGTTGAATTCGGAGCCGAGCGGCCCGGGAAGCAGGTTATCCGGAATCGTCAGCTTCTGGGTCTCGTGCCAGACATCGTCGGTCCGTTCAAACACGTAGACGGCGCCGGTGCCCGGCCCGTTCCAGTTTGCACGCAGCGAAACCGCGAGCGTGCGGCCATCCGCCGACAGAGCGATCGTCCGGTCGCGATACTCCCAGCCGCCGAATCCGGCACCGGCGGCTTGGTCTGACGCGGCCAGACGCGTCGGCTTCCGCCAACCGCGATCTCCCCGGTCGTAGACATAGACCGCCCCGCAATCAGGCCCGGCCGCGCAGTCCTCCATCGCTGCCGCGATCGCAACGGTCGCCCCGTCGTCAGACATCGCGAGAGATTCGCCGAACTGATCCCCGGTCTGGTGCCGGAAGGTATGGACGAGATTCCATTCGTCGGCGCTACCGGGCGTCGGAAGCCCGGAACAAAGTAACAAACCCAGCGCAAGGCTTCGCTTCATGATCTTGCTCCTTTGTCCGCGGCGCACCCGATCGACGACCGATTCTCGGCACGACGCGCCGCCTGCAAGTCCAGTGAGATCCCGTGCCCTTCGTCGCTCAGCGTCGACTCTGCCCCGGATCAAGCTTCGGAGATCAGGAACGAGCACAGTGGAAACGAACGCCACCGCAAGGGGCAGTTCCCCACCTGGTTACGGTCGCGATCAAGAGGGAGCAAGGGCCGCCCGCCCACAACGCCGGGAGGCCCCGTCGTCACAGGTCCGGGCACGGCTCATCGATCGCCCCCACGATCGATCCGCCTAGCCACGACGTGCAGAGTGTGTTCCGCGTACGGGCAGCAAACAATAGGTACGTCTGCCTAATGAAAGTCCCTAGGTACCGGACCGACCCGGCCCGGAGCGAGGCCAGCCTAACCGACCGTCGGTTTTCTTTACGCCTCCGACGATGAAGCCGACACAAAGAAGCCAATCACCTGTTCGATCAAACACTTCCAGCCACTGGCCTGCATCGTGCTTCGCTCTGAAGCATGCCCCCGTACCGACTCAATCGAGGCCGAACGCAACGCGTTCATCGACCCGCCTCCAACAGTGACCGTCCCGCCGATTTTTGGTCCACCTAGACACAGGAGATTCCCATGCCCTTCCGTAACCAACGGAAACGATTCTTTGCGGTCGCCGCATTTTGCGCATTCGGGCTAAGCCACGGAGCGCTCGCGAACCAACTCGAACAAACGCCCTATTCCGGCGTACCCAAACTGCGGGGCTACACCGTCGTCAGACCCATGACGGCCGATTCAGAAGCGGCGATGCGCGAATCCGCCGCGGGGGCCTCGACGGTCCCGTTCTGGACTTACTCGGTCACGCCGAAGGTCGACGGCAAGACGTATACCGGCCGAATCGTCGGAACGAATCCGTTTCGCAAAGGTGCGGGGACGACGAGCATTCCGACCGAATTGATCCCGATCATCATCAAGATCAGTGATTCGAACGGAACGATCGTCTACGATCCGAGCAAGCCGGATCAATCCTGCGCCGGTGGCGTACCCTCGACGCTCGCCGCGCAGTCGCCGATATTTACCGACCACCCGTTCGTTTTCGGTGGCAATGACATGGGCAACACGCAATATGTGGATGCGTTTCAGCGCGCGAACTTCTGGAAGGCCGTTTCGACGGTATCTCCCGGTTACCACACCCGCCTGGCATTGAAGACCCTGAAGGCAATCACCGTGACCGTCCCCGTTGAGGGTAGCGGCTTTAATTTCGACTTCGGCGGATGCGTCAAGCTCGCCGTCATCGACATCAACTGGTTCGACCAGATCGTAAAGGACACCCTGATTCCGGCGGTCGCCGCGAAGGGCGTCAGCCCGCGAACCTTTCCGAACTTCCTGCTGTACAACGTCGTGATGTCCGATGGAAGGCTGAACCAGACCGGGAGCAATTGCTGCATCCTCGGTTACCATAGCGCCTTCAACCGCTCCGGAATCCAGACTTACGCCGTGTCGGAGTACGACACCAGCGGCGAATTCACGAACACATCGGACGTCAGCGTGCTGTCGCACGAGGTCTCGGAGTGGATGAACGATCCGATCCCGACCTTCTCGGATAACCTGACACCCGCATGGGGCGACGTCGGCCAGGTGCAAGGCGGATGTCAAAACAACTACGAGGTCGGCGATCCCTTGAGTGGCACGCTGCTGCCCCCCGTCACGATGCCGAACGGCCACAGCTACCGACTTCAGGAACTGGCGTTCTTCTCGTGGTTCTACCGGCAGCAGACGACGTTCAAGATCAATGGAAAGGCAAGCTACTCGAACAACGGCGCATTCACTGCACACGCCGGTCCGGTCTGCTTCTGAGCCCTCCGGCTCAACGGGGAACGATGTCGCCCATGATGCCGGGGTTGGCCCAGCCCAGGCATCATGGCGCCAGACGACTAACGCAGCGGCGAACTGACCAGCACGTTTTCCGAGGCGTCACGGATGTCGAGCGTGCCGCGCAAGCCCGCCGCGGCCTGATCCGAGACCTGCACGCGGCAACCATAGGTCAGATTGTTGGCGATATTGGCCGAAAGCTGGCACGTGCCCTTAAGCGGAAGGAACTGTCCTTGACACGAGCCGGGACCTGACACGACGTTGCCGTTCTGATCGATGATCTGAGCCCGCCCCAAGCTCACGCTGGCTCCGGCGTTGAACACATAGCAATACGCGAACTTCTGCTGCGGGCCGCCGTAGACGCCGCCGGTCGCCAGGCTTGCTGCCGACACCGGAACAGCGATCATCGCGAGCACCGCGGCGGTTGCGGTCAATGACATGATCTTCATGACGTCATTCCTCCATTCCTGATCATGGATGCCCGTCGACGGCGTCGAGCGGAGAAAGCATCCGCCTCGGGAGGAGACGAGAGTGGTGAATCCCGGCGGTCGGAAGGCACCGCGGGTCAGCGACGGCATTCACCGGAAAAAGGATCCGGTGAACGCATCACCGAAGCCGGGGTCGATGACTCACGCGCGCCCCCGAGATGACGCCCTGCACGCACGCGCTACCGACGATTCGCTTCTAGCACCGACGCCATGCGAATTCAACGAAGCGGAATACTAGGAAAAGCTGCGGATGGGCTGGACAAGTGCGGTCGTCCCGCCGGAGCGGGCTTGATTGCGGTGTCGCGGACAAACCCGGCGCCGCGTCGATTCACTTCAGATCGACGGCGACGAAACCAGCGAGGGACTCGCCATGCGAACCCTTGAATTCGAGGCGATCGCCGTCGATCTTCCATGCCCGGACGGAAGGCAAGGTCCTGAAAAAGGCCGACTCCAGTTCCATACCGTCGGGGCAGGCCATCTCGGTCGACGCGACCGGGCCGAACGCGATCGCCGCGCCATCGAGCGTGTAGGTCCCGAGCATCCGGTTGCACCCACCCGAGCCGACCAGGCGGCTCCCCGACTGGAGAATCAGATGCGGTTCGGTGCGAAGACGCGGGGCATTCACCGGCGCACCGTTCAGTTCGGTCAGCTTCCAGTAGGTTTCCGTGATCGAACGGGGCGCTGTCGATGCGGCGCGCTCGACCACCCGCTCGAGCAACAGATTGACGCGATTGCCGGCGCCCATCGTCAACACCGGATAACGCCGCGTCGTCGTCCACAGCAAGACACCGGCCCGGGTGATTCGCGCGCGCACCGCGTACTGATGGTTCGGCTTGATGTCGCCCTCGTTGTAGGACACGTCGAAGCGGATCGGCACCTGACCCGCCGGCGTGGCCGACAGGTTGCCGATGAGTTCGGCCGGCGCATCGGCCAGCGAGACGTCCTCGAGCGTGACCTCGAACGTCGCATCCGGTGGCAGCGCGATGCGCTCGCGATAGCTGGCGGTGCCACTGACGGTCGCGGCCGATGCATCGCTCGCGATAGGCAGCGCGAAGACGACCGCCAACGCCGTGATGACCAGCGAACGCACGAGCGCTGCGGCACTGACAGCACGGCGGCTACGGGGAGTCGGTATCGAACGAGGACGCGGTCCGGTCATGGGACTGTCTCCAACGATGAACGGAAGCGGGAACGACTAGCGGGGATCGATCCAGGCGACCGGATCAGTCGCGAAAATTCTCGTACTGCAGCGGTTGATCCAGTTCCGCCTTCCGCAGCAGCGCGATCGTCGCCTGCAGGTCGTCCCGCTTCGCACCAGTGACGCGAACCTTGTCGCCCTGAATCGCGGCCTGCACCTTCAGCTTGGACTCCTTGATGATGCGAACGATGCTCTTCGCCAGCATCGAGTCGATGCCCTGCTTCAACGTCACCGTCTGGCGCGCCTGCTTGCCGGTGGTTTCGGCCGGTTTAGTCTCCAGGCTGGCGATATCGACGCCACGCTTGGCCAGCTTCGCATGCAGAATCGCCAGCATCTGCTCGAGCTGAAACTCCGATTCCGCGACCAGCCGGATCGACTGTTCCTCCAGTTCGAACTGCGCGCCGCTGCCCTTGAAATCGAACCGCGTCGTGACTTCGCGGTTGGACTGATCGACCGCGTTGGTGACCTCGTGCATGTCGACTTCGGACACGACGTCGAACGATGGCATGATGGGTGTACTCCTGGCTGCTCAGAGGTTGCGCGATCTCGCGATCCGCTCGTAGGCCTTGCGGATCTGCTGGGTTTTCTCGGTCGCCAGGCGGACCATCTCATCCGGCAGTCCACTCGCCACCAGCTTGTCAGGATGATGCTGGCTGACCAGCCGGCGGTAGGCGCGCTTGATCTCCGTGTCGGACGCGCTCGGCTTGACGCCGAGCACCGCGTACATGTCCTCCAGCGAAGCGGGCGGTCCGGACGGCGAGGCGCGCCGCCAGTCACGATCATAGCCGGCCCGACGCAAGCGGCTCTCGGCGTCGATCCGCGCCTTGATCGTGTGAAAATCGAAGCGCGACAGATGCACACGGTCGGCGATCTGCAACAGCAATTGCTCCTCGCCGGGGCGCAACGGACCGTCGGCGTACGCGGTCTCCAACTGGATCTCCATGAACATCCGGATCAGCGAGTAGCGTCGGTGGCACTCCATCCGGAAGCGCTCGAGCACGTCGTTGATCTGAAAGTCCGATTGCTTGCCCTCGTTGAACAGTTCGATGGCCTGGCGCCGGAGATCCTCGGATAATTCCAGCCGGCCCATGACCGCGCGCGCCGCGTCGATCTCGGCGCGTGACACCCTGCCGTCGGCCTTCGCCAGATGCCCCATGACCGAGAACGTCGCATGGAAAAACGCCATCTGGACGCGCTGGTGGTCGCCGGACTCCAGGCGCGGATCGTTGCGATCGAAACCCTTCCGGCCGCGGTCGTATTGATGCCCGACGGCAGTGCCGAGCATTGCTCCGAGGGGTCCGCCCATCAGGAACCCGAAGGCCCCGCCGAGCACCTTACCTAGCCAACCCATCGCCGAGCCGATCCGTTCCGCTTGCCATAAGAAGACCAAACTACCATGATTGAGCCGGTTTCAAAACGTATGCGTCAATGATAACGAAATGACTGAGGCGGATACCCTTTACGAGAGCGCGATTCCCGGCTTGAAACTGCTCGCGCGGGGCAAGGTCCGGGACATCTACGAAATCGACGAGCGACATCTGTTGATCATCACGACCGACCGCCTGTCGGCCTTCGACGTCGTGTTGCCGGACCCGATTCCCGGCAAGGGCGCGGTGTTGACGGCGGTGTCGAACTTCTGGTTCCACCGGCTCGACGGGCTGATCCCGAACCATCTCGCCGACTTGCCGCTGGAGCGTGCGATACCGGATCCGACGCTGGCGTCCCGACTCCGGAGCCGTTCGATGGTCGTTCGGCGGCTCAAGCCGCTGCCGGTCGAGGCGGTCGTCCGCGGCTACCTGATCGGCTCGGGCTGGAAGGACTATTCGGCGACCGGACAGGTGTGCGGAATTACGTTGCCGAAGGGATTGCAACTGGCCGAACAGTTGCCGGAGCCGATCTTCACGCCCTCGACCAAGGCCGAGCAGGGTGCGCATGACGAAAATATCGGCTTTGAGCGCGCCTGTGAACTGCTGGGCGGGCCGCTGGCCGAACAGGTTCGCGCGATCAGCCTGCGCCTGTACCGGGACGCCGCGGACTACGCGCGGCAACGGGGCATCATCATCGCCGACACCAAGTTCGAATTCGGCCTCGACGAATCCGGCGCATTACACTGGATCGACGAAGCGCTGACGCCCGATTCGTCCCGCTTCTGGCCGGCCGACCAGTACCGGGCCGGGAGCAATCCGCCGAGCTTCGACAAGCAGTTCGTCCGCGACTACCTCGAGGGGCTGGACTGGAACAAGCGCGCGCCCGGTCCGCATCTCCCGCCGGACATCATCGCTCGAACCGCGGAGAAATACCGCGAGGCCGAAGCCCGACTGACACGCGATTAGGCTTGCTGGCCCCCGGATTCAGCGCATCGCCGCGTCGAACAAGGGTCTCGCGGCGCGGACCGCGTCGATCCGCCTCCGGCGCAGTTCGGCACCGAACGCCTCGCCGCGCAGGCCTTGCCGGACCAGGGGCTCGGTCGGGACATCGAGCGCCGCCTGGCGTGCCGCGCGCAGCCAGGCTGCTTGCGGATACGGCCGCCGCTCCAGGCCCGTCCGCCCCCGTGCGTCGGCCTCGCACGCGAGCACGAACGCCTCGATCTCGTTACGGCGGTGCAATACGTCGAGCCGCTGCAACAGGTCGACGACGGTCGCCGGACGAAGTTCCAGCGCGCGATGGCAGCAGCCGTGAAACAGCATGACCTGCTCGGCCAGAGTACGGTACGCATTCGGCACCTTGAAGCGCTCGCACAGAGTGCGCAGCGGTTCAAGGCCGCGCTGCTCGTGCCCGTGATGACTAGGCAGTTCGTCGGAGGGCGTCAGGCCCTTTCCCAGATCGTGCGTCAGCACCGCGAAGCGCGCCCGGCGATCCGCGCCGAGCAGAACGGCTTGCTCCAGGGCCAGCAGCACATGGGCTCCGGTGTCGATTTCCGGGTGATGCTCCGCGGGTTGCGGAACACCGAACAGGCGATCGACTTCCGGCAGCAGCCGCGCCAGCGCCCCACAGGCCCGCAACACCGCTAAAAACGCGCCCGGAACCGATTCGCCGAGCGCGCGCTCCAGTTCGGCCCAGATACGTTCGGGCACCAGCGCGTCGACCTCCCCGTCGTCGACCATCGCGCGCATCAGATCGAGCGTCTCATCGGCCACGAGGAAGCCGAGTTCGGCGTAGCGCGCGGCGAAGCGCGCGACGCGCAGTATCCTGACCGGGTCCTCGCGAAAGGCCGGCGACACGTGGCGCAGGCGGCGCTGCTGGAGATCCGCGCGGCCACCGTAGGGATCGATCAGACGGCCCTCGGCATCCAGGGCCATCGCGTTGATCGTCAGGTCGCGACGCAGCAGATCGTCCTCGAGCGAGATATCCGGCCCGGCCGCGACCTCGAACCCCCGGTATCCGGGCGCCGTCTTGCGTTCGGTCCGCGCCAGCGCGTACTCCTCGTGCGTCTCGGGGTGCAGAAACACCGGAAAATCGCGTCCGACGGCCTTAAAGCCGCGCTTCGCCATCGACGCGGGGGATTCACCGATGACGACCCAGTCCCGCTCGACCACCGGGCGGCCCAACAACTGGTCGCGCACCGCGCCACCGACCAAATAACAACGCATCGCCTTTATCGGAGTTTCGCCGCGATCCTGTTAGGATCGGCGTCATTCTAATCGCGGAAGCCTATCGCATGTGGGACGACGTCGCGCTATACGCCGGATTCGGCGCGCTTGCCGGAGTGGTGTCGGGCCTGTTCGGCGTCGGTGGCGGCATCGTCATCGTGCCGTTCCTCGCCTGGCTGCTCCCGCGGCGCGGATTCGACGACGAACTGGTCATGCTGGTCGCCGTCGCGACCTCACTGGCAACGATCGTCGTCACGTCGATCTCCGCGGTCACCGCTCACCATCGCAAGGGCGCGGTGCGCTGGCCGGTCGTGCGGCAGTTCGCGCCCGGCATTCTGCTCGGCGCGGCAGCCGGTACACTGCTGGCCGAACGCCTGCCTGTGCCGCTGTTCAAGCTGCTGTTCGCACTGTTCCTGTTCATCGTCGCGGCCCGCATGTACCGCGGCGCGCGAGCGGACCGCGCCACAGGTTCGTCATCACCGATGTCGCGGTTCGCCGCGTCGGGCTTGATCGGCGCCGTTTCAGCGATTCTCGGCATCGGCGGCGGCACGCTGAGCGTCCCGTACCTGACGCGAGGCGGGATACCGGTGCACAACGCCGTCGCGATCTCGAACGCGTTGGGTTTTCCGCTGGCCGTGGCCGGAACGATCAGCTACGTGTTGCTCGGCTGGCGCCGCGACGACATACCCGACCCGCACATCGGCTACGTCTACGGGCCGGCGTTCGTCGGGATCATTCTGACGAGCATCGCGTTCGCGCCGCTCGGCGCCCATCTCGCGCACCGCCTGCCGACACGCACGCTGCGCCGGGGCTTCGCGCTGCTGCTGGCGATCGTCGGAGTCCGGCTATTGGTGCAGGCCATACGCGCATTTGCCCTTTACCCGCCGTTCTGGCACCCATGACCGGCCGATGCCGATGACACACGACAAACCGACGGTCGAGATCGTCTATTGCACGCAGTGCCGCTGGCTGCTTCGCGCCGCGTGGCTGGCGCAGGAACTGTTGACGACCTTCGAGCAGGAACTCGGCGGGGTCAGCCTGATTCCCGGCACCGGGGGAATATTCACGGTCCGCTGCGGCGATTCGATCCTGTGGGATCGAAAGTCCGAGGGTCGCTTCCCCGAGGCCAAGGAACTGAAGCAGCTTGTGCGTGACCTGATCGCGCCGGACAGGCCGCTCGGTCACTCCGACCGACGCTGACGTCCGGCCCGAACGGCGACGTCGAGGTGCTCCGGCCGCGGCCCCGGCCCGAAGAACAGGCGACGAACGGTCCGCGCGCCGAATACTTCGATCAGTTCGATCGCGCAGCAATAGATCACGAGAAAGATCAGGAAGATGACATGGTTGGCCCAGAAGCGCGCCCACACCGTTTCGTCGTACAGGCGGGTCAAGGCGCCGGAGAACGAATGGTACTTGGAGACCAGGGGAATCCATTCCTCGAGCAACTGGAACAGCAGCGCCAGAGCGCCGAAGATCACGGTCTTCCATAACACGGAGACGGCCAACGGATGCTCGGAGTAACGGTTCGTCAGCGGCAGCTTGTTGGCCACGAGAATCGCCTTGCCGACCAGCAGCGCGCCGATCGTCGCAGTCGCGGTGCTGACGGGTGTGATGCCGTAGGACTCCTCGTTCAGCGCGCGCAAAAACGCGGCGATATGAAACATGACCAGAAAGAAGATCGTCGGCGGGATAACCTCGCGTATCTCCTTTCCGATCGCCCGCAGGATGCGATGAAGCCGGCCGCCATGCGCGGCGGGTTCACGCGATTTCGACGGTGGAGAAACGCGCCTAGCCATCGGACGGAACCATCAGTACCCTCGATACGCGCGTCTGCGCGTTGTAGACCAGCAGGGCCGAGACGTCGCGGCGCTCGATCATCGCCACGAGACCGGCATGGGGCGCGAAGAAGCGGTATTGCGTGTCCTCCAGCACGGCCGGCCCGATCGTGCCGCTGAACGTCGACTTCATCAGGATCGCGTCGAAGGTCCCGGCGGGAAGATGCAGGCGATACGCGCCGACGTAGCGATAGGTCACGTCCAGAGCGCCGTCGTGCATCAGTTCATCGGGACGACCGAGGTCGTAGACCCGCACCGCCATCCTGATCCGCTTCTCCTGTCCCGGGGCGATGTCTTTCACCAGCAACGGTTCCGCCGGCTCGTACCGCGTCAACGCATGGTCCCGCGCATCCTCGATGCCGGTGACGACGAAACTGCCATCCGCATCTCGGGCAACGATGCCGGCTTCGTCCGCTCCCGCCGCATACCGCCACGCGCGCGCGCCGTCGGCCAAGCTCAGCGAGGTCCAGTTCATCGCCTCGACCACCGCGGCTCCACCGGCGTCGACCCGGCGGAAATGACGCGAACCGGTGCGGCTGCCGGCATACAACTCGGGATCGCTGAGCACCGGAGCCGGAAGCGGCTCGGCGACGACCCCGACACCTAAGCCTTGTTCCAGCGCTTCACGGTCGAAATCGGCGATCGACACCGGCGGCGCGTCGGCAACAACGCTGGCCGGCGCTAAAAATGTGGCCGCGGCTACCCATGGCAACCGCGTCCGATCGATTCGATTACTCAACAAACGGTGACTCCTGATTGCGGCGCTCGCCGGCCCGAAGCGGACCGGACCGACACCAACAACGATTGAGCCACCATGATAAACGCTCGACAGCCAAGGCCAAAACGATGCGGCACGAGAGGATTCCGCTCACGATACTGCCACTCCCCGGCGTCCACGATCCGCATCGAATTCGTGTTAGCCTGAGGGGCACGCTCGGAGCAGGATTCTCTGCAACCCGTCGAACCGCCGGTTCGGCCGACGCAGCGGCGCATTCGCGCCGGACACCGCGACCCGGGACGCCAGACAAGCGACAGAACAAGACCAATCGATCCGATGGCCAGGAACATTCCGATCCCGCCGAAGCGATTCCATGCAGCCGGCGCCGCGCTGCTCGCGGCCTGCCTGATGCGGCCGGCCGTCGCCGCCGAATGGTGGTTCGTCCCGCCCCCGGCCGCGTGGCGCGGCCAGGCCCTGACCTATGTCGACAAGTCCAGCCTGCAGCGACGCAGCCGCAGCAGCCTGGTCACGGCACGCGTCTGGATCGTCCATCGCGCCGACCAGACCTCCGAACACGGAACCTACCGCAGCGAGAGACACTCGGCGAGTGTCGAATGCGCGGCGAAATCCTACGGCGCCTCACGAATCGAGTTGCTCGATGCGTTCGGCGGGCGAGTATACCGACAAGCCGACGAACCGCCCGGAATGAAGCCGATCGAGGGCGATTCCCTGCAGGATACGTTGAGCCAGTTCCTGTGCAGCGAGGGCAAGAAGCCACCGCGCTCGTTCCCGGTTTTCGACCCGTCGCGCGACGTCGAGCCGCGTTTCCTGCAAGGCGACCGTGAAAGCCGCTGAGGGTGCGCGGACCGATGACATCGAACAGCGCACCGACGGCTGGAGTGTGCGATGACGACACTCGGCTCATTGCTCGTTGAACTGATCCGCAATCATCCGGACCGTCCGGCGCTGCGCGCCCGGCCACGCTACCGAACCGAGCGCTGGACCTACGCCGAACTCGGTGCGCGGACTTCCAGGCTCGAGCGACTGCTGGCCGAGGCCGGCATCGAACCGGGCGAGCGTGTCCTGTTGCAGGCGGAGAATTCACCGCACTGGGTCGCGGCGTTCTTCGCGGTGCTCGCGCGCGGCGCGGTCGTGGTTCCGCTCAACCCCGGCAGCCCCGCGGCGCAGATCGAGCGGATCGCCGCGACCGCCGAGCCCCGGCTCATATTGCGTTCGTCCCGTCTGGTCGGCCGCATCGGCGCGCTGCCGACGCTGACGATCGACGTTCCGGCCGACGGTCCGGACGAACCGCTGCGCGTCAGCGAGCAGACGCCGCCGGACGCCATCGCCGAGATCATCTTCACGTCCGGCACGACCGGCGATCCGAAGGGCGTCATGCTGAGCCATGGCAACCTGTTGGCGAACCTCGCGTCGATCGGGGCGGCGGTGCCGATCAAGCCCGACGATCACGTGCTGAACCTCCTGCCGCTGTTCCATGTCTTCGGTCAGATGACCGGCATCCTCGGCCCGCTCGCCGGCGGCTGCGCGATCAGTTACGTCGGCGCGCCGACCTCGCGGGCGATCGTCGATGCGCTCAGGACCACGCCGGTGACCCACCTGATCGCGATCCCCGAGGTCCTGAACGCGATGATGGACCGGATCGAGGCACGGCTCGGCCGCATGCCCGGATGGATGCGAGCGGCCTTGCGCGCGCGCATTCGGGCGCGCGTGTCGCCTACGCTGCGCACGATCGTCTGCGGCGGCGCCCCGCTCGATGCGGAACTCGAGGAGAAATGGTGGGCACTCGGGATCGAGGTTCTACAGGGCTATGGCCTCACCGAAACCAGCCCGGTCGTCGCCGCGAATACGCCCGAGGCTCACCGCATCGGCACGGTCGGCCGCCCGTTGCCGGGAGTCGATGTACGCATCGCCGACGACGGGGAGATCCTCGTGCGCGGCGCCAATGTCATGCAGGGCTATTTCCGCAACCCGGAGGCGACCGCCGAGGTGGTCCGCGATGGCTGGTTTCACACCGGCGACGGCGGCGAACTGGACCCGGACGGCTATCTGCGAGTGTTTGGCCGCCGCAAATACATGATCCTGGGGCCGTCCGGTGAGAACGTGTTCCCCGAGGACATCGAAGCCGAATTGAACCGCGAGGACGGAATCGTCGACAGCGCGGTGGTCGGACTCACGGTCAACGGCCGGACCGTGATCCACGCCGTCCTGCTGGGCAACCCGGGCGGCGCCGACGCCGCGGTCGCCGCGGCAAATCGGCGTCTCGCACCGCATCAGCAAATCATGAACTGGTCGATCTGGCCGGAGCCCGATTTCCCCCGCTCGGTGACCCGGAAGGTCCGCAAGAACGAGGTCATCAAGCATTTGGCGTCGCAGGCGAGCGCGCCGATCATTGCCGTCGATCGCATTACGCCGGTCATGCGCCTGCTGGCTGACGTGACCGCGCACCCACCCGCCGAACTCTCACCCGGACTGCGCCTCGGCGCCGACCTCGGCCTGGACTCCCTGCTACGCATCGAACTCGTCGCGCGGATCGAGCAGAGCTTCGGGGTCTACCTGGAGGAACTGCAGATTACGCCGGCGACGACGGTCGCCGATCTCGAAGGCCTCGTTGCGCAGCGGGCACGCAGCGCGCCGCCGCCGACGCATTACCCGCGCTGGTCGCTGTCCGGGTGGGCGCAGGCGCTGCGTCCGATCGCACGCGCGGTATTCCTGCGCTCATGGATCCTGCGCTGCTGCCGATTGCGCGTGTCGGGCACCGAGCACCTCGCCGGACTCCGTAGTCCGTCCATCTTCATGGCGAACCACCGCAGCTTCCTCGACTCGGCGGTCGCCTGCTTCGCGATGCCGGCGGCGATCCAACAGCGCCTCGGCATCGCCGCATCGACCGAGGTGTTGTACCGTCGTTACCGCTGGGCGGTTCCGTTGGGCGAACTGGCGATGAACGCCTTTCCGTTTCCGACCGGCGTCGACGAGAACATCCGTCCGGGACTGGAATTACTCGGACGACTGCTCGATGACGAGTGGAACGTGCTGATTTTTCCGGAGGGCCGAATGAACCGGGACGGAACCGGACTGCAGGCGCTGAAGGCCGGAACCGGTGTCATCGCGGTCGAAATGGGCGTGCCGGTCGTGCCGATGATCGTCGACGGCACCGAACGGATCATGCCGCCTGACACGCTGCTTCCACGTGCTCGCGGTGAGGTCCGCGTGCGTTTCGGCGCGCCGCTGATGGCGATTCCGGGAGAGCGTTACGAGCAGGCGGCCGCGCGCATCGATGCGGCCTTGCACCGCCTGCTCGCGGAAACCTGAAGCCGATCACGGAACCCAGGCGATCAGCCGCAGTGGAGCCCCGCTTCCTCCCTTGATCTTCATCGGCAACGCGATCACCCAGGCCCCGGTGGGCGGCAGCGCTGCGAGTCCGGAGACGTTCTCGAAGATCGGAATGCGGCGACTCGCGAGAACGCGGTGGCTCTCGAACCGGGTCGACTGGCCGTAGTCGATGCTGGCGGTGTCCAGGCCGACCGCGTGAATGCGGCGTTCATCCGCCAGCCATTGCGCGGCCTGCGCATCCAGACCCGGGAAATGCAGTTTGGCGACGGCGGCCTGACCCCGCTCGGCGGTGCCGAGATAGCGGCCCGCGTCGGGCCAATACCGGTCGTAGCCGGTCCGCAACAGCACCAACGCCCCGGCCGGAATCCGGCCGTTGCGCTGCTCCCATCCGGTGAAATCGGCGATGCCGACGCGATAGTCACGATCGAGCGAGGCACGTTCCGAGACATCGACGACGATGGCCTGACCGATCAGATGATCCAGTCCGACCTCGTCGATTCCGGCACCGCCGGCGGCGAAGTGAATCGGCGCATCGACGTGCGTGCCGCCATGCTCGGCGGCACAGAACTGATTGGCCGAATAGTGATAGCCCTTGTCGGTCGTGCCGTCGAACACCGTCTCGAGACTGAATCGCTCCGAGGTCGGCCAGTACAGGGTCTCGCTGGAAAACGCGTGGGTCAGATCGATCCAGCGTCCTCCGTGCAGTGGATTCGGCGTTGCGGCGCAGCCGGCGAGGATCGCTGACGCGGCGGGCAGCAGCATTCGGTGGACGATGCGACCCATGAGGTACCTCCTGTTCGTCGTGATCCGGTCGATTGAAGGGCGTGGCGCGAAATCCGGCGATGCGGACCGTGAAATGCGCTGTTTAGCGTGATCCGTTCGCGCGAGGCTGGTGATCGGTGGTGCCGCACGCCATAATGCCGGAAAGTCCAAAAAGCCGGGTTGGCCGCTAATTTCGCTGCCCGTCCGGTCGCGCCTCCCACTTCCCCCACGTATTAAGGGCTCACGAGATGATGCAGATCACGACACTTGCTCGGATGTCGACCGTACAGAAAGTCCTGTTCTCCGGCTTCCTGCTCGTGATCGGCGTTGGATTGATGATGGCCGGGGCACAGATCATGCTGACGCACGGCATGGCCGATGGCAAGGCCGGCCTTTCGATCAACGACATCGTCTACAGCTACCACGGCAATCGGTCCGGCTCGAAGCTCGAGAGCATGCTGAACGGACAGATGAAGCCGATGGCACCCGACGAGGTGCGCTTCGAAATCATCCAGTGGGCCCGCGACGATTCCCCGGAGGACGTCTGGAACAAGCGCATTCACGGCCTGTTCGAGAAGTACTGCCTGTCCTGCCACAACGCCGACTCGGGACTGCCGAACTTCTCCGAACTCGCCAACGTCCGCAAGGTGGCGGCCGTCGATGACGGCGCGAGCATCGGCTCGCTGACCCGCGTGTCACATATCCATCTGTTCGGCATCGCGTTCATTTTCATGTTCGTCGGCGCGATCTTCTCGTACGCGGAATTCGCGAGCCGGTGGAAGATCATCCTGGTCGCGACCCCCTTCGCGTTCCTGCTGCTCGACGTCCTATCGTGGTGGCTGACGAAATACCACCCGATTTTCGCCTGGCTGACGATGCTCGGAGGCTTCGGCTACAGCTTGGCATCGACGGTGATGATCTTCACCTCGCTGGGTCAGATGTGGCTTCCGGCCGTTCACTGGCCGGCCAGTTGGAGGAATGACTCCGAACCGGGTGGTCAATCGACCTGATCGACCAGGAAACGGGCGCGCAGTTACTCCGGTAGCGGCGCGTCCGGGTCTCGCTCGACCTTGACCAGCTCGACGTCGAACACGAGCGTCGCATTCGGCGGGATCACGCGGCCGGCCCCGTTCTCGCCGTAGCCGAGTTGCGGCGGAACGAAGAACTTGTAGCGCGAACCCTCGCGCATCAGCTGCAGACCCTCGGTCCACCCCGGGATCACGCCGCCGACGGTAAAACCTATTCCCTCCCCGCTGTCGAACTCATCGCCGGCCGGGAAGGTTCCCCGGTAGTTGACGACGACCGTATCGGAAACGGTCGGCGTGATACCGCTGCCCTGCTTGATGACTTCGTACTGCAGCCCGCTGGCCGTCGTGACGACACCCGCCCTCTGCGCGTTCACGCGCATGAACTGCTCTGCCTGTTCGCGCGCCTGCTGAGCCGCCGCCGGATCCTGCTGCTGACACGAGGTCAGCGCGACCGCCAGCACGGCGGCCGCGACGGCTCCGCGCCGGCCAAAACTCACTCCCATCGACCGATCCTCGATTTGTCGTACATCTGTGAAAGCCGATTCACGCCGGTCAGAACGGACCGTGCGTCGCCAGGTAGCGCAACAAGGCCGCGAGCCCTTCGAGCGCGGCAACACCGAGCAGGGCCCCCACGAACCAGGGAATTCGCGGCTTCGCCTGAGGTTTGCTGGTCATGGACGCGCGATCATTGCTCATGGATCAAAAGACTGCGGCTGGACCAGCCGCGGAAGTGCGCGAGAGTATCGCACACCTGTCGGCATACGGTTCGACGGATTCTGGCCGACCTGCCACGCCCGGCCGAACCGGATTAGAATCTGCCGACAATGAACGACCGAACCACTCGACCAAACCAACCGGACGCCGATCCGGCGCTTCCGGACATCCTCCGCACGGCGGTCGCGATCGCGACCGGCGCCGGCGCCATTCTGCGCGAGGGCCTCGAGGCCATTCGCGGCGGACGCGCTGCCGGCCCGCGCTACAAGACCACGAACATCGACCCGGTGACCGAATACGATCTGCGTTCCGAGGCGCATATCGTCGAGGCGCTACAGCGCGAGTTTCCGACGCACACGATTATCGGCGAGGAAGGTGGTCGCTATCGGACGAGCGGCGCAAGCGGCGAGGTCGGCCAACGCTATCTGTGGCAGGTCGACCCGCTCGACGGCACGGTCAATTTCGCGCACGGCTTCCCGATGTTCTGCGTTTCGCTGGGGCTGTTGATTGACGGCATTCCCGCAGTCGGTGTCGTGTTCAACCCGGCGACCGACGAACTGTTTGCCGCCGCGGCCGGCCACCGCGCGACGCGCAACGGTATGCCCATCGCGGTCTCGCAGACGAACTCGCTGGACAAGGCGCTTCTGATCACGGGGTTTTCCTACGACACCCATGTCAGCGACAGCAACATGCGCAACTTTCTCGGCTTCCAGCATACCGCGCAGGCGACTCGGCGCATCGGGTCGGCCGCACTGAATCTGTGCTACACGGCGGCCGGACAGATGGACGGTCACTGGGAATTGAAGGTACAGCCGCACGACATAGCGGCGGGGATCGCGATCGTCAGGGAGGCCGGCGGAATGGTCACTGATTTCGATGGCGGGAACGACATGCTGGGCAGCGGCCGGATCGTCGCCAGCAATGGCCTGATCCACGATGCGATGCTCGCGGTCCTCATCCGGATGAACGATCGCGACTGACACCGCGTTCGCGTGAGCCGGCGATGGCGAACCGCCACGCCGGCCCGGGCCGATCACCGCTCAATCTGGCTCGCGGACCCGATCGGCCGAACTCATTCTCACTTTCTCACTGGTTCTGCACCCGCGTCGCCTGATCGCCGGGGATCCGCTCACCGGCCGCATCGTAGCAATCCACGGTGATCGTATACCCCTGCGTCCCGGGACCGTTCTTGTGCACCAGCGCGAGGTATGCGCCGGGCCCGCCGTGCAGGATCGCCTGTGGCGAGAGTCCGCCCGCAACGGCATTCTCGGTGCTGGCATACCCGTGCGGATTGACCATCTGCACGCTCAGCGGCGCATCCGGGTTGTTGCCCTCGTTGATCGCGGCGCGTGCGGAACGCGTACCCGGAGGACAGGCCAGCAGGTAGACGTCGGTCGCTCCGAGACGATCCTTGTCGGGAATCTGGCTGCCAACGGCGCCACCGGTAGGCCCATCACCCTCCGCGAGGGCCTGCGGCCCGGCGACACAGTCCAGGAGAAGACACATAAGCGCGAGCGGCCGTATCGACGTACGCATATTCATGGTTGGCTCCCCAGTATCGTTTTCGTGAAGACGGATCCTCGTCCGAACTAGGCGTCGAGACCGACCGAAGTGGCGGGTCTACAACCCCGACGGACGCGGGAAAGGATCGCGGCGACGCCGACCCAGGGCCAATTACGACATGTACGTACGACACCCAACGTGCCGACCTTGACCGGGTGCGCGTTCTCCAACACAATCCCGAACGGATTTTCGGGCCAACTTTAAGGCCACCCCTTCACGAGACCTATCGCCACGGCAGGGCATAGCAATGATGGACGACGAGATCGACCGCGAGAAGAGGCGTTTTCTGACGCAGGCGACGGTGGTGGCGGGCGCGTTGGGCGCGGGGTTCGTGGCGACGCCGTTTCTGGCGTCGATGCAGCCGAGCGCGAAGGCGCGGGCGTCCGGAGCGCCTGTGGAAGTGGACGTGTCGAAGGTGGAACCGGGTCAGTTGATCCGCATCATGTGGCGGGGCAAGCCGGTGTGGATTCTGCGGCGGACGCCGGAGATGCTGGGGACGCTGGAGCGGGTGCGGGACAAGCTGCTGGACCCGGAATCGCAGGAGTCGGAGCAACCGGAGTACGCGGTCAACGAGGCGCGATCGCGGACGCCGGAGATCTTCGTCGCGGTCGGCGTGTGCACGCACCTGGGCTGCTCGCCGACGTTCCGGCCGGACGTGACGCCGGCGGATCTCGGGCCGGACTGGCTGGGAGGCTTCTTCTGTCCGTGCCATGGCTCGCTGTTCGATCTGGCGGGTCGGGTGTACAAGGGGGTGCCGGCGCCGAAGAACCTGGAGATACCGCCGTACCGCTTCCTGAGCGAGGGCCGGCTGTTCATTGGCGGGGCGAATGAAGAGGAGTCGGCGTGATGGACACGAGAGAGCGGCTGACGGCGCTGCTGGCGTGGGTGGACGAACGGCTGCCGGTGACGAAGTTCTGGGATGATCACCTGGCCAAGTACTATGCGCCGAAGAACTTCAACTTCTTCTACTTTTTCGGCTCGCTGGCCTTGCTGGTGCTGGTCAACCAGTTGGTGACCGGCATCTTCCTGGCGATGAACTACAAGCCGGACGCCACACTGGCGTTCGACTCGGTCGAATCGATAATGCGCGAAGTCAACTGGGGCTGGCTGCTGCGCTACATGCACTCGACGGGATCGTCGGCGTTCTTCATCGTCATCTACCTGCACATGTTCCGGGCCTTGCTGTACGGCTCGTACAAGAAGCCGCGCGAACTGATCTGGCTGTTCGGCATGGTGATATTCCTGTGCCTGATGGGCGAGGCGTTCATGGGCTACCTGCTGCCGTGGGGGCAGATGTCGTACTGGGGCGCGCAGGTCATCATCTCGCTGTTCGGAGCCATTCCGGTGGTGGGCGAGGACCTGGCGCTGTGGATCCGCGGCGACTACGTCGTCGCCGACGCCACGCTGAACCGCTTCTTCGCACTGCACGTCGTCGCCATCCCGCTGCTGCTGGTGGGGCTGGTGGTACTGCACATCGCGGCGCTGCACACGGTCGGCTCGAACAACCCGGATGGCATCGAGATCAAGAAGAACAAGGGCATCGACGGCATTCCGGTGGACGGCATCCCGTTCCACCCGTACTACACCGTCAAGGACCTGTACGGCGTCGGCGTGTTCGGCATCCTGTTCGCGCTGACGGTGTTCTACGCGCCGGAACTGGGTGGATTCTTTCTGGAACCGCCGAACTTCGAACCGGCGGATCCGCTGAAGACCCCGGAGCACATCGCGCCGGTCTGGTACTTCACGCCGTTCTACTCGATCCTGCGGGCCATCCCGAGCAAATTCGGCGGCGTCGTGGCGATGGGCGCGTCGATCGTCGTGCTGTTCCTGCTGCCGTGGCTGGATCGCTGCCCGGTGCGCTCGATTCGCTACCGCAGCGGCCGCTATGCCGTGTTCCTGACGCTGTTCGTGCTGAGCTTCATCGGACTCGGCATCCTCGGCACCAAGCCGGTGAGTCCGGTGGCGACGATCCTGGTGCGGATCTTCAGCGTCGTCTACTTCGGCTTTTTCCTGCTGATGCCGTGGTGGTCGGCGCGAGAGCCGACGCTGCCGGAGCCGGCGCGACTGACCGAGGCCGTGGTGCCGCTGGCGCAGCGCCAAGGTCGGCATTGGGACCTGGTGCGGCGACTGGTCGCCAGCGTCGAAGGCTGTGCGGCCTATCGCGACGGGCGCGCCTGGCTGTGCGAGACGCTGTCACGGCTGGAGCGGCAGGTGTGGGGACTGATCGGGAAGCACAAACCATGAACAGGGTGATCGCGGGGCTGCTGCTGACGGCGGCCACAGTCGGTGCGGAGGCGTCGGAGGGTCAGGCGGCGCTGCAGCACGTGAAGATCGACATTTTCGATCAGGCCTCGGTGCGGCGCGGTGCCGAATTCTATGTCAACTACTGCCAGGGCTGTCACTCACTGAAGCACATCCGCTACTCACGCCTGGCGAAGGACTACGACATCGACGACGAGACGATGAAGAAGACCTTCCTGCTGGGAGAGAGGAAGATGCACGAGACGCTGTTGAGCGCGATGGCGCCGGCCGATGCCGAGGCGTGGTTCGGCGCGCCGGCGCCGGACCTGTCGCTGACCGCGCGGGCGCGGGGCGCGGACTGGATCTACAGCTACCTGCGGAGTTTCTACCTGGACCCGACGCGGCCGACCGGGGTCAACAACCTGTACGTCGACAACGTCGCGATGCCGAACGTGCTGGCCGAGTTGCAGGGACTGCAGAAGCCGGTGATGGGGCACGAGGGCGGGGTCGAGTACATCGAGCGCTTCGACCGGGTGCGAGCGGGTCACATGAAGCCGGCGGAGTTCGATCAGGCGCTGACCGACCTGATGAACTTCCTGGTCTACGTTGGCGAACCGGCGCAGTTGCAGCGGCTACCGCTGGGCAAGTACGTACTGTTGTTCCTGCTGGTCTTCACCTACCTCGCCTACAAGCTCAAGAAGGCCTTCTGGCAGGATCTGCACTGAGGGAAACGTTCAGGGACGCGAGGGTGATCCGCTGACGAACGGTCGGCGGATTGTGAAGAACAGGGACACCCAAACAAAAGAAAAGGCCGGCGCACCTGATGGTGCGCCGGCCTTTTTAACGAGCTGATTTCGCGGGTCGTCTTACAGCGAATTCGTCGCGTTCAGTTCCTGGAACGCCTGCTCCAGACGGGTCACCATGCTGACCTGCGCTGCGCGAACCCAGACCCGCGGATCGTAGAACTTCTTGTTCGGCTTGTCCTCGCCTTCCGGGTTGCCGATCTGGCCCTGCAGGTATCCCTCGTTCTTCAGGTAGTACTCGCGGATGCCATTCCAGTAGGCCCACTGCGTATCGGTATCGATGTTCATCTTGATCACGCCGTAGCTGATCGATTCCTCGATTTCTTCCGCGGTGGAACCCGAACCGCCGTGGAACACGAAGTTCAACGTGTTGTGCGGAACGCCGTACTTGTCGGACACGTACTTCTGCGAGTTCGCCAGAATCTTCGGCGTCAGCTTGACGTTGCCTGGCTTGTACACGCCGTGCACATTGCCGAACGAGGCCGCAATCGTGAAGCGCGGGCTGATCTTGCTCAGTTCCTCATAGGCGTACGCGACGTCTTCCGGCTGCGTGTAGAGCATCGAGTGGTCCAGATGGGAGTTGTCCACCCCGTCTTCCTCGCCACCCGTCACGCCGAGTTCGATCTCCAGCGTCATGTTCATTTTCGACATCCGGGCCAAGTACTTGCCACAGATCTCGATATTCTCCTTCAGACTTTCCTCGGACAGGTCCAGCATGTGCGAGCTGAACAGCGGACGACCGGTCTCGGCGAAGTGCTTCTCGCCTGCATCCAGCAGGCCGTCGATCCAGGGCAGCAACTTCTTCGCTGCGTGGTCCGTGTGGAGGATCACCGGAACGCCGTAGTACTCGGCGACCGTATGCACGTGACGCGCGCCGGAAATCGCACCGAGAATATTCGCCGTCTGGCCTTCAGCCTTCAGGCCCTTGCCGGCGACGAACTGCGCGCCACCGTTCGAGAACTGGATGATCACGGGCGACCGGGCTTTCGCCGCGGCCTCGAGCACCGCATTGATCGAATCGGTGCTGATGACGTTGACGGCCGGAAGGGCGAACTTGTTCGCCTTGCAGATCTCGAAGACCTTCTGGACGTCGTCGCCGGTGATGACACCGGGCTTGACCGCGTCGGAGATCTTCACGCCGCTCGCGCCCGCCGGGAACTGGATCGCCTGGGATGCATTCTGTGCCATTTCGGACTCCTGCCTACGTCTAGGCATCAAAGGGTGCAACGCACCCGCTCTGTCAGATCGATGCACCCGGCCGCGGCGGTGAATCGCCAGCGGACCGGGCGCATCCGGTAAGTGCGGACGTCTAGCTTACAGCACGGATTCGACGTACTTCACGACATTCTCGGCCGTGAAACCGAACTCCTTGAAGAGCTGGCCGGCCGGAGCCGACTCGCCGAAGCGATCCAGGCCGAGTACCTTGCCGGCGCTGCCGACATACTTCCACCAACCGTCGGTGACGCCTGCCTCGACCGCGACACGCTTTGTGACGGACGGCGGCAGGACTGAATCGCGATACGCCTGGTCCTGGGCGTCGAAGACATTGGTCGACGGCATCGAGACGACGCGGATCTTCTTGCCCTTCCCGGTCAGTTCCTCGGCTGCCTTGACGGCAATTTCGACTTCCGAACCGGTCGCAATGATGATCGCATCCGGCGTGCCGGCGCAGTCGCGGAGCACGTAACCACCCCGCGAGATCGCCTTGATCTGCTCAGGCGTCCGGCTCATGTGAGGCAGGTTCTGCCGCGAGAAAATCAGGGTCGAAGGACCGTCGGTGCGCTCGATACCTTCCTTCCAGCAAACGGCGGATTCCACGGCATCGCAAGGGCGCCAGACCGCCATGTTCGGGATCATGCGGAGCGTGGCGGTCTGTTCCACCGGCTGGTGCGTCGGGCCGTCTTCACCCAGACCGATCGAGTCGTGGGTGTAGACGAACAGCGTCGGCGCCTTCATCAGGGCCGCCATGCGCAACGCGTTCCGGGCGTATTCAGAGAACATCAGGAAGGTCGCGCCGTAGGGCTTGAACCCACCGTGCAGCGTGATGCCGTTCATGATGGCCGACATGCCGAACTCACGCACACCGTAGTAGACGTAGTTGCCGTCGTGGCCTGCGGCATTTACATCCTTGCAGCCCGACCACAGGGTCAAGTTGGAACCGGCCAAGTCGGCCGAACCGCCCAACAGTTCCGGCAGCAGCGGGCCATAGCCATTCAGGGTGTTCTGCGACGCCTTGCGGCTGGCGATGGTCTCGGCCTTCTCGTTGACCTTGGCGATGAACGCGGCGGACTTTTCCGGCCAGTCGGACGGCAACTCGCCGGCGAAGCGGCGCTCGAAGTCAGCGGCCAGCTCCGGATGCGCGGCGCGGTATTTCGCGAACTTTTCCTTCCACGCGGCCTCCGATGCACCACCCTTGCCATTCGCATCCCAGCCGGCGTAGACGTCTGCCGGAATTTCGAACGGAGCGTGCGGCCAGCCGATAGTCTCGCGAACCAGCGCGACCTCGTCGTTGCCGAGCGCGGCGCCGTGACATTCTTCCTTGCCCTGCTTGTTCGGCGAACCCCAGCCGATGATCGTCTGGCAGCAGATCAGCGTCGGACGGTCGGTAACCGAACGCGCCTCTTCGATCGCCTGCTTGATGGCGTCGGCATCGTGGCCGTCGACCTTCGGGATCACGTGCCAGTTATAGGCCTCGAAACGCTTCGGGGTATTGTCGAGGAACCATCCCGGAGTACCGCCGTGACCACGGACCTCGCCGTCGATCGAAATGTTGTTGTCGTCGTAGAACGCGATCAGTTTGCCAAGACCCATCGAGCCAGCCAGCGAGCAGGCCTCGTGGGAGATACCCTCCATCAGACAGCCGTCGCCGAGGAAGACGTAGGTATAATGGTCAACGATCGTGTGACCCGGGCGATTGAACTGCCCGGCCAGCGTGCGTTCGGCGACCGCCATGCCCACGGCATTCGTGATGCCCTGGCCCAGCGGGCCGGTCGTGGTTTCGACGCCCGGCGCATAGCCGTATTCCGGGTGACCCGGAGTCTTCGAGTGAAGCTGACGGAAGTTCTTCAGTTCCTCGATCGGCAGCGCGTAGCCGCTCAGATGCAGCAAGGAGTACAACAGCATCGAGCCATGCCCGTTCGACAGCACGAAACGGTCCCGGTCGGGCCATTTCGGATTCGCCGGATTGTGGTTCAGGTAGTCGTTCCACAGTACCTCGGCGATGTCGGCCATCCCCATCGGCGCTCCCGGATGCCCGGAGTTCGCCTTCTGCACGGCATCCATACTGAGAGCGCGTATGGCATTGGCAAGTTCTCTGCGCGACGGCATGTCTTCCTCCTCACTGATTGGATTGGCAACCGAACAATATTACCAGAATTCAGCCGTTTGTCACGCCCAAGACGGGCTGCGGCGGCCGACGGAGACCCTGCGACGAGGATCGTAACGCCATGAAAAAGCTCATCAACTCGCCCGAGTCCGCGCTCGACGAGAGCCTGCGCGGATTTGCCGCAGCCCACGCCGACATCGTCCGACTGAACATCGATCCGCGGTTCCTCGCCCGCGCTCAGGCGACGCGACCCGGCAAGGTCGCACTGATCTCCGGCGGCGGGTCCGGTCACGAGCCGCTGCATGGCGGGTTCGTCGGACGCGGCATGCTCGATGCTGCCTGCCCGGGGCAGGTTTTCACGTCACCGACCCCGGACCAGATGCTGGGTGCGGCGGCCGCGGTCGAAGCCGGCGCCGGCGTGCTGTTCATCGTCAAGAACTACGCCGGGGACGTGATGAATTTCGAGATCGCCGCCGAGATGCTGGAATGCGCGACGCTCAGCGTGCTGGTGCACGATGACGTCTCGCTGCCGGAGACCGGCGGCATGGGCCGGCGCGGGGTTGCCGGCACCACCATCGTCGAGCGCATCGCGGGCGCGGCCGCCGAGGCGGGCGCCGACCTCGAAACCTGCCGCAGCATCGCCGAGCGGGTCGCCGGACAGACGGCATCGATGGGCGTGGCATTGAGCAGCTGCACTGTGCCGGCACTGGGTAAGCCGACCTTCGACATCGGCGATGACGAGATCGAACTCGGCGTTGGCATCCATGGGGAACGGGGACGCGCACGGGTCCGGATGAGTTCCGCGTCGGACATCGTCGAACAGATCGCATCCACGATCGACGCGGCGCTGGGCCCCGGGCGGCACCCCGTCCTGCTGCACGTCAACGGCTTCGGCGCAACGCCGTCGATGGAACTTTATGTCGTCTACGAACTTGCGCGCCGGTTCTGGGAGAGCCGCGGCACGAAGATCGTTCGATCACTGGTCGGGAACTACACGACATCGCTCGACATGGCCGGGTGCTCGATCACACTGTCGATCATGGACGACGAACTACTGCGACTCTGGGACTCGCCGATCCACACCGCCGCACTGCACTGGGGCTGCTGATCCGCCGCTGGCGAGCGGTGACACCCAAGTCAGACCGGTTCAGTCAGCACACCCACAATCGCCGAGATCATCAACTGCGCGGAGCGCGCGCCCGGATCCAGATACCCGCGCGCGCGCTCACCCAGAAACGATGCGCGCCCCTTCGTTGCCAGGAGGTCCCGGGTGGATTCGCAACCGGACTCGGCGACGGCGACGACCTCCGACTGCAAATCCGGGACAGGTTTGCCTTGCGCCACACCATCAACCAGGGTTCGCGCCACCGGAATCAGCACATCGAGCATCGTTTTCTCACCCAGTTCGGCCTTGCCGCGCTGACGCATCGCATCGACGCCGGCCGCGAACGCTTCCGCGAAAGCGACGCCGTCGACCGACCGATCCTTCAGGACCTTCGCCATCGCAAGAAACAAGGTTCCGTACAGCGAGCCGGACGCACCTCCGACGGTGCTCATGACGCTCATGCCGATCTTCTGCAGAGCCGAAGCCCAGTCCAGCCCGACCAGCGTCGGCGCGAGCGGGCACAGCGCATTCAGGCCACGCTGAAGGTTCGCGACGTGATCCCCGTCGCCGATGGCCTGATCCAATGCGGCGACCTCCTCGGCATGGTCGCGCATGACCGCGGCTGCGGCCTCGATGAACTGGGGAAGACGCTCGGTCGATACGGTCATTGAACCTGCCCTCGATAAGGTTGGGCAAACCGTGCGCCGATGAGGCACGGACTCATGACGAGCCGCCGGCTTGCCGGCGAATTCTAGACCGCCAAGCGACAGGACCCAAGAATTCCCGAATCGGAACACGCGCGAGTGGATTTTCCGGGCTACCGCCGATTACACTGCGTTCCGCCGAACCACACCCCCAATCGGACAAGCTCGATCCGGACGGATACCGAATTACACGGCGATCCGGGAAAACGACAAGCATCAGGAGGCTCACAAGATGGCGATTTTTCTCGACTCCGCATCGACCGCAGACGCCACCCGGGCGATGGGCCTCGGCTTCATCAGCGGCATCACGACGAATCCGACGCTGATGGCGAGAATCGGGCGCAACCCGCTGCACGTGATCGCCGAACTCGCCGATATCTGTCCTGGCACCGTGTTCTACCAGTTGACCGCATCGACCGTCACCGAGCGACACCTGGAAGCCGACCGGATACTCGCGCTGCGCCCGAACATCGGACTCAAGATACCAATGAACACCGAAAACCTGCCGCTTGCGGCCGAGTTCGCGCGCGCCGGTGTGCGGGTCGGCATGACCGCCACCTATAGTCCGGCGCAGACCTACCTGACCTGCGAAGCCGGAATCGACTATACGATCGCCTACGTGAACCGGAGCACCCGCTTGCAGGGCGATGGACTGGCCCTGGTTGGCGGCATGCGATCAATCGTCGATGCCTGCGCCACGCGGACAACGATCATGGTCGCCAGCCTGAAATCGCCCGGCGAGGTCGTACACGCGGTCAACGCCGGCGCGCATCACGTCACGGTCCCGCTGGACCTGCTGCTGGAAATGGGAGAGCACCCCTTGTCGACACAGACCGTCGAGGAATTCGCCCGGGCCGCTGCTGCGACCACGGCGAGCCCTCAATCGCACTGAACCGGACGTCGGTCAGGCGCCATTCGGAACCCGGGTCTCGACCTGACCGTCGGCACCAATCAGCACGAGACTGGCGAGCCCGAAAAAGATCCCGTGCTCGACGACCCCCGGTGTCCCGCTCAGCAGCGCATCAAGCGCCCCGCTGTCCGGCTCACCGGCGAAAGTCATGTCCAACACCAGACTGCCGTGCGACGTAATCGCCAGACCATCTTTCGCGCTGTTGGGGCGCAGCCCGCCCACCCCGCCCACCGATTCGAGGCGACGCTTCACGATCCGCCACGCAAACGGGACGACCTCGACCGGAATGGGGTAACGCTCACCGATGCGGGCGACCAGCTTGGTCCGATCGACCAGTACGATGAAGCGATCCGCCGCGCGCGCCAGCAGTTTCTCCCGGACCAGATCGTATCCACGCCCCTTCAACAGCGACAGGTCGTCCGCGACCTCATCCGCGCCGTCTACATAGAGATCCAGTCGTTCGATCTGTTCGATAGCCTGCAGCGGCAGGCCGGCCTCACGCGCCTTGATCGCGCTGACGACGGAACTGGAAACAACCGACACACCGAGCGTCTCGGCGGCGTTGCGGCGCGCTAGCGCATCGATGAAACAGTTGGCCGTCGAACCCGTGCCGAGACCGACGATCATTCCGCGCTCGACCAGATTGGCCGCGTGTTCGGCCACGCGTTCTTTGTCGTTCATCTTCCCCTCGGTTCGGTAGTGACCGGCCATCACGGACGGTGGCGCCGAACGCCCCGGTCCAGGCCAATTCTCCGACACGTTATCAGCACAGGTCCTCTGCCGCCAGCGGGTGGGCCCGGAACTGCATCAAGGCGCGGTAAGGCGGTCGCCCCGCCCGGCGGGTGGACATAAAAAAACCCCGGCGGCACCGAATGGATGCCCCCGGGGTTCTTGGGCGGGGCGATCAGGCACCCCGCGCCTTGGACCGATTCGTCGAACGATCAGGCGGCGTTGCTGACGGTGCCTTCGATCTGCGCCAAACGGTCGGACAACAGCTTCTCGAGGGTTTCGAGCGCCTTCGTGAACCCGTCGATACCTTCCGACAGCTTCTCGTTGGCCATGCGATTTTCCGCATGCATCTTGTCGAAGGTCGCCTTGTCCATCGTGATCTTCTCGATGCTCGCGCTGTTCGCCGTCTCGCTCGCCAACTTGCGCGGCAGTTCCGCCTCGGTGGACTGCAACTCGGCCAACAGGGACGGAGCGATCGTCAGCAGATCACAACCTGCCAACTCGGTGATCTCGCCGACGTTGCGGAAGCTTGCACCCATGACCTCGGTCTTGTAGCCAAACTTCTTGTAGTAGTTGTAGATCTGCGTAACGGATACGACGCCCGGATCCTCGGCCGGCGGGTACGAGTCACGGCCCGTATCCTTCTTGTACCAGTCGAGAATGCGACCGACGAACGGCGAGATCAACTGGATGCCGTTCTCCGCACAGGCGATCGCCTGATGCAGACCGAACAACAGCGTCAGGTTGCAGTGAATGCCTTCCTTCTCCAGCACCGCAGCCGCCTGGATACCTTCCCAGGTCGCGGCGATCTTGATCAGGATGCGCTTGCTGGTGTCGATACCAGCAGCCTGATACTGGGCGATGATCTCGCGCGCCTTGCTGAGCGTACCTTCGACGTCGTAGGACAAACGGGCGTCGACCTCGGTGGAGACGCGGCCCGGGATGATGCCGAGAATCTTCAGACCGAACGAAACGGCCAGGCGATCAAACGCCAGGGTCGCAACGCGGGCGGCCGGGGCATCCGCTCCGAGATCCTTGCGCGCCTGCTTCAGCGTGTCGTCGACGATAGCCTGGTATTGCGGCATCTGCGCCGCCGCCGTGATCAAGGACGGGTTCGTCGTCGCATCTTGCGGCTTGAAGGTCTCGATGGCCTGGATGTCGCCGGTGTCGGCAACAACGACGGTCATCTCACGGAGTTGCTCGAGTAGATTCTTGGGCATGATGGACTCCTGGGGTTCTAAATTGGCGGTGATTCGGGCAGGCACCGGGCCGTCGGGGCTTTAAAAGTGCGAGTGCGAACACATCGCGCCATAGCCTATCAGAAACGGGGGGTTTCATTCAATCAGACACCCCCAAAAACCGAAAGGGGGCCGACTGAATGGTTTTGACACGGAACCTTGGCGATCGTTCCGGGCTCCCGCGGGTGGCCCGAGGTCGCGGCGTATGCGTTTCGAGCGCGCGTACGATGCGCGGTCTACGGGATAGGAAATGAAACGGGCGGCCGAGGCCGCCCGTCTCGATTCACGCGAGCCTGGCGTCTACTCCAGATTGGCGTGACGGGTCCGCATTTCCTCTTCCGGAATCCCCTTCTCGTGGATGATGTGGGAAACCGTGGCTTCGAGGAAAATCAGCGTCGACAACTCGAACGTCGTGCCCATCGGCATGCCGAGGACCTTGCCGTACTGTTCGGGTGAACCGATTCGGCAAACGATATCCGACATGTCGCCAATGGTCGAACTGTCCTTCGTGGTCAGCAGCGCGATGTACGCCCCCTGCTCCTTCGCTCGCTTGGTGAAAGCTATCATCGTCTCGGTCTCTCCGGAACCGGAGATCACGATGAACAGATCACCCTTGCGAATGCTCGGCGTCACGATCTCACCTACGACGTAGGCATCGTATCCACCGTGCATCAAACGCATCGCGAAGAATCGAGCAACCAGCCCCGAACGACCGGCGCCGGTGACGAACACGCGGGACGCCTTGTCGAGCATCTGCGTCAGCTTTTCATCATAGGTCGAGTCGGTGGATTCAAGGACCCCCGAGATCTTATCTATGATAAGTTTTTGATGCATCTGCTTACCCTTAAGCGGCGCTAGCCAGCTCGCAGATCTCGCGCGCTGCGTCGGCCGGGGACGGCGCGCCGTAGATCGCTGCACCGACGACGACGATGTGCGCGCCAGCGCGTGCAACCTGCTGAACCGTCGACTGCTTGATGCCGCCAGCAACGGAGATGCGAACCGGAAGGCCCAGCTTCGCAACCGCCTGCAGATCGGCGAACGGCGTCTGACCGGCAGCCTGAGCGTCCAGACCGGTGTGAACACCGATGATGTGGGCGCCGAGCTTCGCTGCTTCCTTCGCGCAAGCAACCTTGTCCGGCACATTGATCAGGTCGACCTGAACCTCGGCGCCATGAGCGTTGGCGGCCTTGATGACGCCAGCGATCGTCGGACCGCCAGACACACCCAGGACGGTGCAGATGTCCGCGCCCGCCGCGTAGAACGGAGTCGCCTCGTACTCGCCTGCGTCCATCGTCTTCAAATCGACGAGGATCAGCTTGTTCGGGAACTTCTTCCGCAACTCCTTGACCAGATTGACGCCATTGTGCTTGATGCACGGCGTGCCGATCTCGAAGATGTCGACGTAAGGAGCAGCAAGCCCAGCCAGCTTCAACGTGGTAGCAACATCCAACGAATCCAAAGCCAGCTGTACTAATGGTCTTGCCATGATAGATCCTCCGATTGGTTATAGTTGGTTACAAGCGAGTGATGCGAAAAGCGACATGCAATGTTTCTAGACTCTAATGTAGAAACACGCCCTGTGTCAACGCGACCCCGGGGTGCGCCAGCCCCCTTTTCGGGGCTGTAGCGGCGCCGACGATAGACCGACACGACCCGGAACGGTCGACACGACTCAAAACTTAGCCGCGACTTTTCAGATAGCGCGCGACACCGGTCTCGGCCGCGCTTGACGCGACGGAGGAAACGGTCTTCAGGTAGCGCGCGACCCCGGTCTCGCTGGCCGCGGATGTCGCAGCAGAGGACACCACGGTCTTCAGGTAGCGTGCCACGCCGGTTTCGCCGGCCGAGGCGATCGCTGCACCACCCACACTGCGAAGGTAGCGCGCCACGCCCGTCTCACCCGCTACGGCCGGGGCGGCTGCAGCAGCGACCGGAGCGCTACGCGCCGCTGCCGGTGCATTCGCCGAGCGACGATTGCTCCACACGACGTAACCAATGAGTGCGCCGATGATCCCGAGAATACCAATGTTCTCTGCGATCAGGCCGCCAAACCCACCCGACGACGAAGACGCCGACGAGGACGAGGCGTCAGCCGATGCGGGAGCGGTCGCCGCGACAACCTCGGTCTTCGACGCGACCGAAGCCGGGGCGGCCGTGATCGTCTTGTGCTTCGAGATGTAATCTGCGTCCTGGTAGATCGCCTGCGGTTGGAAATTCGCAGCCGGATATTGTGACTCGGCCCCCACCACAGGGCTGACGAGCAGCAGGGCCGTTAGAACGGCATTGGTCAAATTAGCCTCTTTCACGTCTATCCTCTGAGAGTCGTAAGAAGTGGATGGAGTACCCTGCCGATTCTATCGGCTGGCGAGTGCCGCACGGATTATAAGGGCCCGACCCAGCGATTGGAACAATGAATTAATCCCGGTTTCCGCACCGGCCCCGCGGACTGGGGCGCAAAGATGCGCCGCCGGCACGCGCTTGTCAAGTGTCATCGCGGGCGCGCGGACCATGAATTAATGCTTCGGCGTGCGTCGGGTGAACCGACTTCCGGGACTCGCGGTGATCGGGGGAGCGCCAGGCGCGGCCGAACGCCCCACGTCGATGACGTCCGGCGGATTCAGTATGCCCTCGGTCGTCGAAAGCAGGCGAGTCAGCCCTTCCGCGTTCAGCGGGCGACTGAAATAGAAGCCCTGAACGATGTCGCATTCCATCTGTTCGAAGAACCGCAATTGATCCTGAGTCTCCACGCCTTCGGCGACGACCTGCATGCGCATCGTGTGCGCCAGCGCGATGACCGTCTGGGCGATAGCGGCGTCATCGGGGTTCGAGGTCACGTCCCGCACGAAGGACTTGTCGATCTTCAGCTGATCGATCGGGAATTGCCGCAGGAAGCTCAACGAGGAATAGCCGGTACCGAAATCATCGATCGCGACCGACACGCCGAGCACGCGCAAGGCGTTCAGCGTCGTCGCGACCTGATCCACGTTCTTCATGACCAAGCTCTCGGTGATCTCCAGCTTGAGTGCCTTTGGATCGACGCCACAGCTCGTCAGCGCGTCGCGGATGGTATCGAATAGCCCGTCCTGCAGGAACTGCCGCGGTGAGAGATTGACCGCGACGTAGATGAGCGGCAGATCGTCCTGCCTCCATACGGCGAGCTGCTTGCAGACGGTTTCGATGACGAACGCGCCAATCGCATCGATCAGGCCGATCTCCTCGGCCAGCGGAATGAACTTGCCCGGAAGGATGAATCCCTGGGTCGGATGGTTCCAGCGCAGCAGGGCCTCGACTCCGATCGTGCGGTTCGTCTTCAGTTCGATCTGTGGTTGGTAGAACACCTCGAATCCGCCGTCGCTGAGCGCGAAGTGCATTTCCCGTTCCAGCTCCAGGCGTTCACGCGCCCATGCGTTCATGTCCCGCGAGTAATATCCGAAGTTGTTGCAACCGCTCTCCTTGACGCGGTACATCGCCGCGTCGGCCCGGCTCAACAAGGTATCGGCCGCCAACCCATCCTTCGGATAAAGGCTGATGCCGATGCTCGGCGTCACGAACAACACCTGCCCGTCGTAGTGGAACGGCTCGGTCAGGCTCTGCAACATCCGCACGGCAACCTCTGTCGCGACGTCTTCCTGCGTCAACTGCTCGAGCAGCACGACGAACTCGTCACCACCCCAGCGCGCCGCGGTGTCATGTGCGCGGATCACGCCGCGCAACCGAGCCGCGACATCCTTGAGCAACTGATCACCGACCGAATGCCCCATGCCGTCGTTGATCTTCTTGAAACCGTCCAGATCGACGAACAGCACCGCGAAACAGGTATCCGCGCGACGCGCCTGAGCAATCGCCTGACTCATCCGATCCTGCAACAAGGTCCGGTTCGGCAGCTCCGTCAGCGGATCGTGGGTCGCGAGGAATGCCATGCGGCGACTGATCTTCACGGTCTCGCTGATGTCACCGAGCGCCAGCACCATGCCACTGATGCCACCGGCACGGCCACGAAGAGGATTGGCGGACAGGCGCACCGCGTATTCCCGATCCAGACGGTCGCTGAGGAAAAGCGGATGACTGAGGCGCACCGGTCGACCACTTCGCAGGCATTCGGTCAACGCGATGCCGGGATCATCGCTGCCGATCGAGTCGCCCCTGAGACGAAGTACCCGCTCGACGGGAACACCGCGAGCCTCGGACAACGAGAATCCCGTGATCCCCTCGGCGACGGGGTTCATGTATTCGATGCCGCCACGCGCATCGGTCGCGATCACCGCGTCACCAATCGAATGCAGCATCGCATTCGCCCGCTCCTTTTCATCATGTAGCGACCGGGCGAACGACTCCAGGCGGCGCCAGCTCCAGATCGGATAACTGGCCGCGAGCATGAACAGCACGGTCACCGGCGGATACCACAGGCCGACCCCCTTCATTAAGAAGAAGCTGATCGCGACCGCCAACAGCGCGAACAGGCCGGTGATCGCCAGCGACTCGAACGCACCGACCAGGCTGTACGCGACGATCGGAATCAGCACGAGGATCGCCGTGAGCAGCAGCGAGGACACCGTTCCGAGCGGCCGCACCGGGTTTCCCTGCAGCAGCATGTCCAGCACGTTCGCGTGAAACTCGACCGGCGACATGGGTTCGGCGCGCCCCGAAACCGGGGTTGCGAACCCCTGATGCAGGCCGGCCGCGGTCGTCCCGACGAGTACGAACTTGCCGCGCAACCGCTCGGCGACCTCGGGACGGCGCAGAACATCCACGTACGAGTACCGAGCAAAATGTCCCGGTGGCCCGGCGAACGGCACCAACAGACGATCGTCACGCCGCCAGGACTGACGGCTGATATCGGCTGCCGGCAGACCTCGCGGGCGGCGCTCGCCGTTCAGGCGCAACGGATAGCCGGGTTCGCCGACGCGCAACATGGCCAAGGGCAGCGTGGGCCACATCGACGCCCCCATTCCGGCGCGCAGAAACACGCTGCGGACGATGCTGTCATCGTCCAGTTCGACATCGACGTGCCCCAACGCGGCAGCGCCAAAGCGCAAGGCATGCAGCGGGAATGTCAAGCGCATCGATTCGTCGCGTCCAGCCGGACGCTCGGGGAACACCGGCAGCGTGACCTTCCCGTTACGATGAACGGCCTGCGCGAGGATCTGGTCTGCATCGGGGTCGTTGTTCGTCGGTTCGGCGAATACGAGATCCATGCCGACCGCCTTGACACCCAGCGCGGTCAGGCGATCGAGCAGTTGCGCGTGGATCCGGCGTGACCAGGGCCAGCGGCCGATCGCCTCCAGACTCGCCGGATCGATCGCGACGATCGCGACCTGCTCGCCTGGTGGGCGCAGCCTGAACTTCAAACCCACGTCGTAGAGCGCGTGATCCCAACGACGGAACGTTCCGAACTGGGACAATGCGGTCGCCAGGCATACGGCGACGGCACCCCACAGCAGTGTTCGGTGCCGGCCGACGTAGACCGGTGGAAGCACGTCGATGCCCCGCATGTCAGAGCGCCCGCAGGCCGAATAACGGCAACATCAGTAGCCACCGGGACAGATCGCCATCCGGCACATCGACCGGTTGCGGCGCGCCGAACGGACCGACGAAGCCGTCGATCTCGATCGTTCGCACGCGGATGAAACATTCGCCCGGTTCGGGACGCACGATCCGCGACGGCATGCGGTCAATGGTCGCTGGAAACGCATGGAAATGCGGCGGACGATCCGGCAACGCGACCGTACCGAAGCCTGCGTCAACCGATCGTGCGCCGGCACTGCTGCGCACCGCAAGCTCGCCGGCCCCCACATCAATCAACGACAGCGAAGCGCCGATACGCCACGTTGCGGCACAAGCATGAATCATCCACTTCCCCCCCAAGCGGTTCCGGAAGCGCCACGGACGCGAGCGAACAGGCCATTCGCCAGCCCCCACGTGTTGCGGCGCGCCGATGTCGCTGGACCCGGGATTCGGTTGAATCGGAACGGAATCCGCGCCAAACGGCGAGGCTACGATGTTCCGCGGGGACGCCTATGTCAAGGAACAGGCAGTGGAACTGTGACGGAGTTCACAGCAACGCCGACGCCGGTCGTCTCAACGCCTGGACCGGAAAAATAAGGCATGACCGGAATCAACGTCCAACGCGCCATGCCGATCGAGGGCGATGGCACCGCACAGGAGATATCAACGGAAAGTAAAGCGATTGACGTACCGCCGCTTCACAAGCAGAAGCAGCGGTACGTCGACGAGGTACGTCAGGGCTTCAGCAAGGCATCGAAAGCCTGCAGCGGTCCTTGAGCGGCCGTGCGACCGTCGCGGCCGACCGCCGGAACCACGATGAACTTATCGGAGGCCGCCCACGGCCGTTTCGGTGAGGCCCTTTCCGCGTGCCCAACCGGTACCTTGATCTCGGGATGATCGAACGGCTCCCGCTCCCAACGTACGCGCTCATCGGTCAGCGAATACAGGAACGCGACCAGATCGGCTTTCTGCTGTGCGGTCAATGCCTGCGGGAAGACCAGGGTCGCGAATTGATGCGGATTGTCGAAGTTGCCGCCGCGGCTGTAGAAATCCACGACCTCCTTCAGCGACTTCATGCTGCCGTTGTGCATGTACGGCCCGGTCAATTCGACATTGCGCAGCGATGGAATCTTGAACACGCCATCGATGGCAACCAGCGCCTTTCCCTGTCCCGGTTTCGTCAACTCAGCCTCGATGACCTGGACGGACGGCGTCTTGGCATAGATCTTACGGGCTCCGCAGCCGTCACTGCCGAACGGGTCCGCGATCAGAGCCTTGGCCGGATAGTCGAAGTAGAACGGCGTGTCGAAAGCGCAGGCCTTGACCGAGATCGGATCGACCATCTCGGCCCGTTGACCGAGCAGCACCTGCAGGTACTGCGCGCTGAACGACAACGGATTGCCGAACGGGTCGTTCGCACCCTGGCCGGGATCATGATCGGTCGGCGTGACGCCGGTATTGGCGTAGCCCTCGTCCATGATGCCGAACGCGACACCCACGCCGGTGAAGGATCCGCGCAAGGTCTTGCGGTTGACGAGCAGCGGCCCCGTATCGCTGGGCGCCGAATAGACATCGGGATGCGCCGCAGCCGACAGCGTCGGCCCCCTATGGCATTGCGAGCAATGCGCGTTCAGGAACACGGTCAGTCCGCGCGCCTGCTGCGGGCTCAGGTCAGTCGGCACGTTCTTGCTGTCGCGCGGCGAGTCGAACGGCGCGTCGTCGGAAATCAGCGTCTGCTGGTAAAGCTGCAGGGCCAGACCGAGGAAGAACGGGAAGTTCGACTCGATCTGCGTATAGCCGGGCGCCTTGCCGATCCGCGCGGTCGCCGCCCAATAGCGTGGCGCGAAGGATTTCCTGATCAACGCCTCGTAAGTCGTACCGAGGCCCTTGCCGGATGAATCGCGCAGATCCGCAAGCACGCTGTCCTGCTGATGAACCTGTTGGAACTGGAGCGGCCTGCGCGCCAGCAACTTGCGTGCGATGTCGGAATACTTCCGGTCGACGCACGACATCTCGGTGATGTTGACGGCCGGCGCGACTGCCTGCGAGGCCAGCGCCGAGTTTTCCAGCAGGATCTTCTGCTTCTTGACCGACCCATCACCCTGGGCGATCCAGATCCCGGCCTTCGGGTCGCGCGGCCCGAATGGCGATGACCCGTTGAACAGGTTGTTTGCGCGCCCGTCCCAGAAATTGCGAAAGTTGAACGCCGCATTGATGATCGTCGGCGTATTCCGCGGCTCCACGCGCCGCGTGTTCAGCTTGCCGATGTGATAGATGTCGTCGGTGATCTCCGAACACCGGTCATCGCTTCCACCCTTCGGGCCCGCCGAGTCGAACTTGCCGGCGACGACGCCGGCCGAGGAAATCACGTCGTCGGTCGTGTACAGCACCGCGGAGTCGCGGTCGTTGATATCGGACAATTGATGCGTCGGGAAATCCGCCGCGCGCAATTCGTAATTCGGGCCGCCGGCTCCCCCGGACGCGGTCGGCTCGAATGTATGCGCCGTATCGGCTCCGCCGTGGAACTCACCGGGCGCCATCTGATTGCGCGTCCGCACATCGGCACCGGCATGGAAATGACAGCTCGCGCAAGCGATGCCATCGCTGCCGACGTTGACATCCCAGAACAAGGACTTGCCGAGCTGGATCGCGGACTGCTTGTCGATCACGATCGGATCGTCGCCATCGACGAGTCCCGGGGTCGACGGGACCGGAATACCTTTCAGCGAGGGTGGCGTCACGCCGTGCGCTCCGGCAACGGGTGCGTAGGACAGCCATGTAATCAGGGCGATTGCGAGCGCCATCGGTCCGCGGGCGCCCGGGGTTTGCTGGTTCATTTTTATTAACTCTCGGTAACGGGCCGCGCTTGCGGCAGCGCGACCCGTTTTAGGACAATCGAAACGGCGAAACGTTTTACTGGTTGACGAGTACCGTCGTCTGGAACTTGTAGGTCTTGGCAGGATCAACGCTCGCCGCGGGGTTGAAGCCGCCAAGCACGAACATGTACGCTCCGCTGTCCTCGGCCGTGAACTCTAGCTCGAGTACGCCCGGATCGCCGTCGACGACGCCGTTCAATATCCGAACTTGCTGATCGTTGCCATCCTGGTCATAACCGAAATACGCGATCTGCATTACGATATTTCCGACATCCGCCCCGGTCGTTTCGTCCTTCGCACCGAACACGAACTGGTTCGCATTCTGCGCGTAGAAATGATCCTGCACGTATTTGTTCGGCGCGGTGTCGTCCTTGCCGCGATACCAGACGCTGATGCCCGGGTGGATGTCCGGATTATTGACCTTGGCCGTGATCTTGATCGTCTGACCCTTCTTGGCCGAGAACTTGCCCCAGGCCGAACTGTGTGTCCAGCCCTGGTTGCCGAAAGCCGGGTCGCGCCAGCCCTTCGGCCGCGCCTGCAGGACGCTGGTCGGCTTGTCGGGCGTGAAGGCGGTGATCTTCGCGGGAATCGTCGTCGCATTGGAAGCAACCGGCGCCATCAGCATCGCGGTCGCGCAGGCGGTGGCGATCTTCAGGGAGAACTTGCTCGTTTTCATATCAGCGTGTGCCTCAGTCGTTTTTTCAGGGGTAGGGACCGATGCGGTCACGCAACCGCCTGAATCAATAGTTGCAAGATAGAATGGACGCACCGCCGGCGAGCTCAGCCCGCCGTCGCCGATCGCATTCCTTCGCGATCCGCGCGCCGCTGCGACTCCATCCGCTGCGCCGGGTGCGGCACACTGAGGAACGCAAAAACTAGACCATCATCGACTTCTAATCTAGTCAACGACTTGCGTGAACCACCCCGCCAACATTGCGGCATATCCCTCAGTTTCGTGCGGTATATACCGCAGTGACGCGCGGAAATCCGGGCTGTTTACGTACGACGGAGCACACCGATGAGCGAGCGATTCGAGAATCCGGCGAAGGGCCCGTCGGTGGACTGGCACGCGCTGTCCACCGATGCGGTCACAACCCAACTGCGCATCGAGCCGCGACGAGGACTCGACGCGTCCGAGGTGGCCACCCGACTCGCCGACATCGGCCCGAACCGGCTGACCCCGCGCAAGGGTAAACGCCCGCTGCGGCTGTTCCTGTCGCAGTTCAACGATCCGCTGATCTACATCCTGCTCGCGTCGGGTCTCGTCACGGGCCCGCTGAAGAGTTGGACCGACGCCTCGGTGATCCTCGCCGTCGTATTGATCAATGCCATCATCGGCTTCATCCAGGAGATGAACGCGCTGCGCGCGATCGATGCCTTGTCGAAAGCGCAGACACTCGGCGCCGCGGCGCTGCGGAACGGTAATCGGCAGGTCGTCGACGCCGCCGAACTGGTTCCGGGCGATATCGTGTTCCTGCAATCCGGAGACAAGGTCCCGGCCGATCTGCGGCTGCTGAAGTTACGCGATCTACAGATCGACGAATCGGCGCTGACCGGCGAGTCGGTGCCGGTCGAGAAGAACGCGGATACGCTGCATGCGGACGCGCTGCTGGGCGACCGCGCGAACATGGCGTATTCGTCAACGCTGGTGACGTACGGCACCGGCGTCGGCGTCGTCGTCGAGACCGGCGATCGGACCGAGATCGGACGGATCAACCAGTTGCTGAGCGCGGTCAACGAACTGCAAACACCGCTGACGCGAAAGATCGCCGGCTTCAGCCACATGCTGTTGTGGTTCATCCTGGCAGTCGCTGCGGCCAGCTTCGCCGCCGGTTGGCTGCGCGGCGACAACCCGGTCGATCTGTTCGTCGCCTCGGTCGCTCTGGCGGTCGCGACGATACCTGAAGGTTTGCCGGTCGCCGTGACGATCGCGCTGGCCATCGGCGTGCGCCGCATGGCGAAGCGCCGGGCGATCGTGCGCCGCCTGCCGGCCGTCGAAACCCTGGGCAGCGTCACCGTCATCTGCTCGGACAAGACCGGCACGCTGACGCAGAACCAGATGACGGTGCAGGCGGTGTACTGCGGCGGCGAGCGCATCGACGTGTCCGGCTCCGGCTACCGGCCGCACGGCGACTTCCGCCTCGACGGCGCGCCCATCGAGCCGGCGACGAAGCCGGCATTGCTCGAATGCCTCAAGGCTGGACTGCTGTGCAACGATGCGCGCCTGGTCGAGCAGGATGGCGACTGGCGCATCGTGGGTGACCCGACCGAAGGCGCGCTGCTGGCCGCCGCGCAGAAAGCGGGCCTGGAGCCGCAACGAGTCACCGAGAGCCACCCGCGGCTCGATGCGATTCCGTTCGAGTCCGAACACCAGTTCATGGCGACGCTGCATCACAACCGCGCCTGGGATGCGAACCACATTTATTTGAAAGGCTCGGTCGAAAGCCTGCTGCCGCGTTGTGCCGACACGCTGGACGGCGCGCTCGTCGCCCAAGCGCTGGACCCGGCAAACATCAAGCGCGAGGTCGACGCGCTCGCGGCGCGCGGATTGCGGGTGCTGGCGTTCGCGCGCGGCCGGCGTCCGACCGACGACCACACGCTGGAGCACGTCGAGGTCGAGTCAGGCCTCAGCTTCATCGGGCTGCAGGGCATGATCGACCCGCCGCGCGAGGAGGCCGTCGACGCCGTTGCCGCATGCCGCGCGGCCGGCATCCGCGTCAAGATGATCACCGGCGACCACCTCGGCACCGCGACCGCGATCGCCGGCCAGATCGGCCTGACCGACGCCAAGGACGGACCGCCGCCGGCCATCGATGGCAAGGCGCTGGCGGCCGTGCCGGCCTCGGGACTCGCCGAGGTCGCCGACCGCACCGCGGTGTTCGCGCGTGTCGCACCGGAACAGAAGCTGCGACTGGTCGAGGCGCTGCAGGCACGCGGTCACGTCGTCGCTATGACCGGCGACGGCGTCAACGATGCGCCAGCGCTGCGCCAGGCCGACATCGGCATCGCCATGGGCATCACCGGCACCGAGGTCTCGAAGGAGGCCGCCGCGATGATCCTGACCGACGATGATTTCGCGACGATTCGCGCCGCGGTCGAGGAGGGCCGCTGCGTCTACGACAACCTCGTGAAGTTCATCACCTGGGCGCTGCCGACCAATGTGGGACAGGGCCTGGTCGTGCTGATCGCGCTGGTCGCCGACATCGCGCTGCCGATCCTGCCCGGCCAGATCCTGTGGATCAACATGGTCACCGCCGTGTTTCTCGGCCTGCCGCTGGCGTTCGAGGTCGGCGAGCCCGACGCGATGCAGCGGCCACCCCGCGACCCGGCGCAGCCGTTGCTGACCGGCCATCTGCTGTTTCGCACCGTATTCGTCGGCCTGCTGTTGTGCGCGGCGGCATTCGGACTGTACGAATGGGAGATGTCGCACGAGTCCAGCATCGAGAAATGCCGCACCGCCGCGGTCAACGTGTTCGTCATCGGCCAGGCCTTCTACCTGCTGAACTGCCGGTCGTTGAACCGGTCGATGTTCGCGATCGGCGTATTCTCGAACCCGTGGGTCTGGATCGGCATCGTCGGTGCCTTGCTGGCACAGGCGGCATTCAACTACCTGCCGGCGATGGAATGGCTGTTCCACAGCGCGCCGACCGGCGTCGACGAATGGTTGCTCGCCGCCGGCGCGGGATTAGCGATCTACCTGCTCGTCGGAATCAAGAAGTTCATCCTCGCGCGGATGGCCTGAGCCTGAGCGACCCGCGGCGCCGGACCGGATCAGGCATCGACGGGCCGCCCGGTATGCATATGCCGCCGCCGGCCCGAACGACCGGGACGTCGCACACGCGCCCTCCATGGGCGCCTGGATTCCGGAGTCCAATCCGGAATGACGGAAACAGCGCACCGGAAAGCTGATCGGCGGCTGTCGTCCCTGTCGAGGCCGATATACGCCGCGCGCTCAGGTCCGATTGGCGCGCAAACACGGAAGCCACGCCATGCAGCCATCCTACGCCGGGCCTAGCAGCACTTCGGCCAGCCGCGCCGGCTGCGTCAGCATCGCGCAGTGACCGGCGGCGAAGCGCTCCGCGTCGACACCGAGCTTCGCGGCACAGCCAAGGCACAGGTCTTCCGGCAGGGCGCGATCCCCGGTGCACAGGATGTAACGGACGACTTCGCGTGGCAGCCTGATCGCGGTCCGGCATCGATCGAGGTAGACGCCGAACGGTTGCGGTGTCAGCTTCCGGCAGTAGCGCGCCGCGTCCTCGTCGGAACAGTCGTTGTAGAACAGCTCCCGCGCGCGCGCCGGATCGAGGACGAACGAGCGGTCGGCGCGCCGCGCCGCACTGTCGTAGTACCCCGACCGCCGCTCTTCGGGAACCAGGTCGATCGTCGCCTCGCCAGCACCGAGAACCAGCGCCGCCAGGAACACGACGCCGTCGATGCGGTCGCCCTCCTGGCTCCATACCTCCGGCAGCACGGTCCCGGCGAGCGAGTGGCCGACGAGTAAGAACCGGCGCAGATCCTTGTCGCGGATGTAGCGGACGATCGCATCGACATAGGTTTGCCGATCGATTCCCCGGCGCGGCGTTCGATCGGCCCCATGCCCCGGCAGGTCGAACGCCAGCGCCGCGTGCCCCCGTGCTTCGAGCGCGGCAACCAGAGGCTCCCAACACCACGCGCCGTGCGACCCACCGTGGATCAGCAGGAATGTCTTCATCTTTCACCTGACCGCCGCAGCTGGCGCTTTCACGCAGACGATACCTCAAGCAAGGCGTCTCTTGGTGTCTCTCGACGCGGCCGTTGGACCCCGGCATCAGGGTCCCTTGATGACGACCTCACGTCCTCGGATTTCCCAAGGCCGCCCCGGCAACTCATCAGTGCCCCCTCAGTGCTGCTAGCTGACGGAACCCACCCATCCCCGGATTGCGTTAGACTTCAGAACTCGGGCCGGTTGATATGGAGAGCGCTCTCGATTGAATCGACAGGAGCTGGCTTATCGTCGAAAAGGCAGCGCCTGGAGCGCTTCCTTTTCTTGATTTCTGAATGGGTTTTCTCGGTTGGAGGTAACGTGGTCGCAGAACTTTTTTCCGGTCTTCGCACGCCGGTTCGCATCATCCGTAATGCCGGTTATGCCTTGGGTATTCTCACCGGTTTCACCTGCATCGGTATGCCGAATGCCCGGGCGGACGAGTTTCTCGATCAGATTGTCGGTTTTAACGGGGAGATTCTCTTTGTCGAACATGAGGTTCCGGCTCTGGTGATCGGAGCGATTCGCAACGGCGAGACCTCGATCGCGGGCTTCGGCGAACGCGTCGACGGCAGCGGGCTTCCGCCCGATGGGTCGACACTGATGCGGATCGGTTCCATCACGAAAACATTCACCGGGGAAGTGCTGGCCCACCTCACCGCCAACAACAAGGTGCAACTGACCCAGCCGCTGGTCAAATCCTGGCCGGAAATCGCGACGGCCGTCGACCCGAACGTCAAACAGATCCGTCTGATCGACCTTGTCACGCACTCCGGCGGGTTGCCGCGCGAGGTGCCGGTCCCTCCGGGCCCCTACAACGACCCGTACCGGAATATCACGATCCCGGCGTTCACGAACTGGTTGAAAACGGAGACCTTGCTGTATAAGCCCGGCCGCTCCGTAATGTATTCCAACTTTGGTTTCGACCTGCTCGCTCACGGCCTGTCGCTGGCGACGGCAGAACCCTATCCCGCGCTTCTGGAACGTTTCATTACCGAACCGCTGGCGATGAAGGACACCTCATTCGCGCCGACCAACGCCCAAAAGCGGCGCTTGATGCAGGGCCATGACTTTGATGGGAAAGCGATGCCGGATGTCCCGACGGGCGACGTGATCGTCGGCTCAGGAGGCCTTTACTCCACGCCGAACGACCTGCTTCGCTGGATGCAATGGCATCTGAACCGCTTCGGCAAGGCGGGAGCGGAAACCCGCTCGCTCGACCATGCGCTTTATCTCGTGCGCGATGGCCTCGATACCGTCTCGGGTATGGATGAGTCGGGAGAAATGGATGCCATGGGGCTCGCCTGGGTCGCGATGATGCCGGAAGGCAACCGTCCGTTCATTCTCCAGAAGGCTGGAGGACTGCAGGGCACGTTCACGTATATCGCGTTCGCCCCGGCACGCGGCGTGGCCGTTTTCGTCGCGATCAACCAATTCGACGTCGCTGCCGCGACGGATATGGCTCAGGTGGCCAATAACCTGATTGCGACCCTCGCGCCACGCTGAGTTCGGGGCAATCCAATATTGGCGGCGGAATCAGTCCAAAACTGTACAGGGGCGAGCGGATCTCGGAGTGGACGCCCACATTCCTGAGACATCCGCAAGCGAATCAAGCGTCGTTCCTTATTTCCGGAAACCAATACCTTCCCCTCCGCGGCCGTCACAGGGTGCGGCGCGCGCCTCCAGCGTTCGGGCATTCCAAGCTCAAGCGCCCTCTTACCCCTGAGCCCGATTCAAACCAGAATCTTGGAAAGGTCGAGCCGACCCCGGCATTCATATCGCCGTGCGGTTATACGATTTCCTGCTCTGTGGGGTTACGTCGCATCGATCGACCTGCACCGAAACGCCGAGCCCGCATCCCGCCATGATGCCGACTACTCCGCAACCACCGTAGGATGCGCTGAGGCACGAAGCGCATCGATCGCGCCGCAACCGATCGCGTCATTCCCACGCACCTCCACCCAACCGCCCATCCCATGCCCATCCCGCCGGATACACTCCGCGCCTCACTTCGGCATGGAAACTGGATGCGGCCAACCGACAACGCGCGCGTTCCTGCCCTGCTCGACGGGAGGCAACTCGGGCTCAGGGGTGCGCAGGTCGTCAAGAGCCATCGAGGCCTTGCATGGAGCGCTTCTGAATCTCATCGGACTCGAAAAGGGCCTTCAGTTCGGCAAGCGACTCCGCAAGGGCCCTACCAAGTGTACTCAGATAATAGAACTGCTCGCGAATGCGCTCATTCTGCTCATCCAACTGAGCCGAAAGCTGTGTGCAGTCATCGATCGAGCCGAAGTCTATCGTGTGAAGATCCGAGTGAATGAGGCGGTTGCGCTCCTGCACCAAGCCAACAAGCGCCGCCTTGATCGCGTCCACGTCTACCGAATCAGCCTCAATCCGGAAGGAATACCCGAAACTCACGCCACCAGGCAAGGTCGGTTTCAGTACTTCGCGATCTTGCCCGAAAACGGTCTCGACATACTGGGTTGTGAGCGCGCCCAGAGTACTGGTCGTCAATCGCTTGGAGCCGGAAACAGGCTGAAACTCATCGTGCCGAAATGTTCCGGCGAGGTCCAGCGCAGGGATAAGCTGCTTGAGCAATGACTCCAGCTTCTGGAAGTTCACCACGTTTCGACCGATCCGCTGGAGTGCGGCGTCGCGATAGGCCTTAAAGTCGTCCGACATACCTGTTCCCACTCGTCACTGATTCACCGACCGTGGCTGAACCGCTCCATCAGGCCCGCGACCCGGTAGCCGTAGGATGCGCTGAGGCACGAAGCGCATCGATCGCCTGATTCGCACGGCGCCGCCACGCTTCGGGTTCCGCCCGCTTTTCGCGGCTCGCCGACCGGCTGGCCGCGCTCCGACGCGGCCGCATCCGGCCGGCTTCCCTGAACTCGGCCTACCGGCCCGGTGGATGCACCGGACCTAGGGCAAGGCGGAAGCCGTCGTTGTCGACGCGGTTGGAAGGAGCGTCGTGGTCCCGATACGCGGAACGCGCGCCTCTGGCGTTGTGGAACCACGACCCGCCGCGCAATACGCGACGGGCGCCCTCGGACGGCCCCGTCGGGTCGTCGATCGGACCGGGTGGATAGTCCCCATACCAGTCCGCACACCATTCCCAGACATTGCCGTGCATTTCGTAAAGCCCCCAGGCATTCGGCGGCAACGACTTCACCGGCACGGTCTTCTCCCGATAAAGGCCTTTGGTGCCGCCGGCATAGGGATACTCGCCGTTGTAATTGACCTGTTCCGGCGTGATGGTGGCTCCGAACGAGAACGGCAGTGATTCTCTTGCGCCGGCCCGGCACGCGTATTCCCATTCGGCCTCGCTCGGCAGCCGGGCGTTCAACGCCTCGACATCACCGTTCAGCTGCGCGATGAAATCCTGGACATCGCCCCACGACACGGCTTCGACCGGGTTGTTCGGGTCGTCCTGGAACTCGCTTGGATTCCGACTCATCACCTCCACCCAAAGATCCTGTGTGCACGCCGTGTCGGCCAGCCAGTAGCCGCGCGTCAGCGTGACTTCATGCTGAGTCTCACGGTCCGCGCGCTCGGGCTCGTCCGGCGGCGAGCCCATCTGGAACGTCCCCGGCTCGATCCAGCGGAACTGCAGGCGGGCCTCGCGATACCGCAACACCATCCACAGGCCGAACTCATCCTCGCCCCATTCGCCGGCCCAGGGCGCCGGAAACTCCTCGGGAAACCTCGGCGTCACCGCCCATCGTTCGGCGTTGGCAGACCTACTCATCGTCGCAACTCCCGTAGGATGCGCTGAGGCACGAAGCGCATCGATCGCGTCATTCCCCCGCACCTCCATCCAACCGCCCATCCCATGCCCAATCCACGGGATACACTCCGCGCCTCACGTAGGCATGGAAACTGGAATGCGGCCAATCGATCAACCGCCCGACCCAACCGTGCTTCACCGGATTCCAGTGAATGTAATCCACATGCCGATTGAAATCCTGCTGATCGCGAATCAGATGCTCCCAGAACCGGCGCTGCCATAAGCCCCGTTCCCGCCGCTATTCGCGGCTCGCCGACCGGCGCTCGCCTGTGTCGACGAAGCGGGAAAACCTCGCCTTGATCAGCCCCCACCGGGTCGAGAAGTCTGCGTCGTCAGGCGGCAGCGTCCAGACGCAATGCAGGTGATCGGGCAATATCTCCACGGCGTCCAGCCGGAAGGGATGCCTGGACTTCACCTCGCGCATGGCTCGTCGCAAATCCCCGATACGGTCGACCAGCAAGCTGTTCCCGGTCCGCTCGGCCAAATTGACCGTGAAAAACCAGGTCGCGCCCGGAACATGGGCCCGGCAGTATTCGGTCATGCGAGCGGCTTGGCCGTCAGCAATCCCGGCGACAAGCGACCTCGACGATCGGGCGTCCGATGATTCGATGCGCTTCGTGCCTCAGCGCATCCTACAGGTCCCGCTTGAACGCCACATCGGGGACTGCTTTCGCTGAGTCAGTCAGCTCTGGCCCCGCAGCTTCTGCTCAATTGCACGCAATGTATTCTGTAGTTCGCGTTCTTTGATCTCTGGGTCAATACCTTGGATATATTCCATTACAGAAAAATCATCCCCTCGCTTACGATTCTGCGGCGGTTCAAGTGCTTCAATCAGCAGCGCCTCCAGTGTCGCAATAAGGGAGGCAAGTGTAACCTTGATCGGCGTCTCTACGAGCTCCCCCGCATCAGTCACACTCAGCAAGCCGAACCATGAAAACCGGTTCCACCGGCTACTAAGTCGATCAGTTGTATGTTCAAAGAGGCGTCTACCCAATGGCCTGTCGACTGACCGCCCAACATATACAACCGTATGGTGATCATAAAGTATGTAGATTCCACGCTGCCCGCCGAAATCCACTGCCTTGGACTGGGCCTGCTGCTTGCCAAATATTTTCGGATCGGACTTCCACACAACTAGATCACGCTGCCAATACATACCGAGACACCGAATAACCGACTCATCGGAGTCATCTTGAGAGACGGTTACTTGGCTGTCACCAGGAACTTTTGAATCGGTCGGAGTTGATGCAACCGCTGCACTAGTCTGTACTGTCGCTCTCGTTGCTGCGTCACGGAGAGCAAATGTACCGCGACTGACCCGGATAAACGGCGATTTATCGCCTTCCTGCTTAATAGAACTAGTGATGTAGCTGCTTACTACCGCATCAGGGGTGGCGCCTTCCGTGTTGTAATACCCCTTGGCCAAGATCAGCTCCGAGATCTCAGAATAATGCATCGCCCGAGCCTCCTCGGCCAATACTTTTTCAATAGCCTCTCGCCAAGACATTGACATGGGTCTTACTCCTTTGATTTACCTTTCTATGTCAGACGGTATTAATTCGGAACCGAACAAAGTGTTGATTCGCCATCTTGTGTAGGATGCGCTGAGGCACGAAGCGCATCGATCAGCTCGTGTCACTCGCCGGCGCATAACTCGAAACTCCCATCGGAGGCCCAATCCACGGGATATACTCCGCCCCTCACATAGGCATGGAAACTGGAATGGGGCCAATCCACCACCCGTCTGACCCAACCGTGTTTCACCGGGTTCCAGTGGATATAGTCGACATGACGGTTGAAATCGGCCTGATCGCGGATCAAATGCTCCCAGAATCGACGCTGCCATAAGCCTCGTTCCCGCCGCTTTTCGCGGCTCGCCGACCGGCGCTCGCCTGTTTCGACGAAGCGGAAAACCTCGCCTTGATCAGCCCCCACCGGGTCGAGAAGTCTGCGTCTTCAGGCGGCAGCGTCCAGACGCAATGCAGGTGATCGGGCAATATCACCACGGCGTCCAGCCGGAAGGGCTGCCTGGACTTCACCTCGCGCATGGCTCGTCGCAAATCCCCGATACGGTCGACCAGCAAGCTGTTCCCGGTCCGCTCGGCCAAATTGACCGTGAAAAACCAGGTCGCGCCCGGAACATGGGCCCGGCGGTATTCGGTCATGCGAGCGGCTTGGCCGTCAGCAATCCCGGCGATGAGGGGACCCGACGATCGGGTGCCCGATGCTTCGATGCGCTTCGTGCCTCAGCGCATCCTACATGCTGCGTATCGGCCGTCACGACCCGATGCCGCGCGCAGAAGGCGTTCAACGCCTCCTGCCCGGCATCGGAATCCACGGCGGAAATATTGAAGAAGCGGAATTTCATCGCGACTTGGACGGCCTGCGCCCGGCTCGGCCACCGCGCTCCGACGCGGCGGACCGGCCGGGCGCTTCGGCCTGTGGCCGCTCCGCGGCCTGCCCGGTGGATGCCTGACCTAGGGCAAGGCGGAAGCCGCTGTTGCCCCGGGTCTCAGAATGTTCCGTGCCGGCCCGAGATGCAGATCTCGCGTAACTCGCCGCAAGGTTCCATGCCCCACCTTTCACGACACGCCAAGGCCCACCGAACGGAGCTGCTGGGCCCAGCGGATCGGTTACCGAATTCGGACCGGATTGGCCATACCAGTCCGCGCACCACTCCCAGACATTCCCGTGCATCTCGTACAGCCCCCACGCATTCGCCGGCAGCGATTTCACCGGCACGGTCGACCCGCGAAACATCCCGTTCGCGGCGCCGTCGAAATTAACCTGATCAGGCGTCACGGTTGCTCCGAATGCGAACGGCGTCTGCGTCCCCGCGCGGCACGAGTATTCCCACTCCGCCTCAGTCGGCAGGCGCGCGTTCAGACCGTCGACACGGGCGTTCAACCGGCTGATGAATTCCGCGACGCCGTCCCACGAGACATTCTGGATTGGTTTCAGCGGGTCGTCGGAGGGCTCGCTCGAGTTGCTGTTCATTACCGCCACCCACAGCGCCTGCGTGCAGGCCGTGTCGGCCAGCCAGAAGCCACGCGTCAGCGTGACTTCGTGCTGCGTTTCATCCCCCAAACGGTCTGGTTCATCCCCTGGCGAGCCCATCCGGAACGTCCCCGGCTCGATCCAGCGGAAGCGCTGTGTCACCTCGCCGATCCTGAGGTCGGCATACAAGCCAAACTCGTCCCAACCGACCGGCCCGTCGCCGCGCCAACGACCCGCCCGCGTCGATCCGAGCTGGTCCCATGTCGATGGAAGTTCGTCCCATTTAGATGGTACATCGTCCCAGGTTGGCACGCCCGGCGGCTCCCAGAGCAGCCGGAATCGATTTCCCAGCCAGATTACTTCGATAAAAAGCCCCGATGCATCCTGGCCGATCGCGACTGCCCAAGAGGGCTTTGTCATCGGTGCCACGGTGACGTGCACACCCGCCGCATGGATGTGTTGTATCTCCCCGAATGCCAATGGCAATCGCAACGGACTGCTCGGGGAAAGTTCGAGAACTTGCGTTCGGGTCTTCCCGTCGGGAGATTCGAGCACATGCACGATCTGACGGGATGTGGTCCGAACCGAACCAAGTTGACTCCCAGCCTTCAGGTCCGTTGCCGTCTGGCCATTCGAACCATTGGGTCGAAACTCCAGAAACAGTCCGCGTTGCCAAAGCCCAAAGGTTTGCGGCATCGCGGGGTCGATCAGGAAAGGCAAGGCCACGTGCTGATCAACGCCGTCCGGGATCTCGCGTTTGTCCTCCGATCGTCGTCGCGCCAGGATGGCCCAAAGCGCATGGGCGTAGGAATGCTGCAAACCCTGGGCCGCGAGATGGTATTCGCCCCAGGCCGCGAGGCCGTCGTGGTCGGCATGTCGGTCGAAGGCCTTGGTCAACTCAGCCCAATGTTGCCTCGCCTCGTCCGAGAACCGGCCCATGGACCGCCCGGTCAGGCGACTGATCGTCTCAATCTCCTCGTAGCGCTGGGTCGGGAACGAGCCTGCATGATGGCGCACGATCAACGCGCAAACCTCTGCGACCAGTTCAGGCTGCTGCTTCGCGAGATCGGCGAAGCGGGAGTGAAGCCGCTCAATTGCATCCACCCGAAGCTGGAAACCCAGCGGCGTGACTTCGACCGAAGGAGACAGCCAGACTCGCGCTTCCGTGCCAACGTCAAAGCGATCGGCCGGAAGGAGGTGACGCACGGCACGCAGCAAGGCCGGTTCCACCTGCAAGGCCGGCGATAGGAGCGCTAACAGCATTTCGGCGGGCCTGTCATCGTCCGAGCATGCTGCGGGCTCGAGAACATGCTCCACCGCGAGGGGTTGAAAGCGGCTATGGCGGTCCCATGCATAGCAGTCGAAACACGCGCGGACCGCAGGAAGAACCAATCGCGGCGGGACCGGCATGATGGCGATCGCCTGGCAACCCGCCGCACGCAATCGATGGCCGAAGGCCAGCCACTCGCGCGCGGCCGCGCCGATCTCATCGTACAGTCCGAGATCACTGAGAATCACCACCACGGTTCCAGCCGGGGGCATTCGCCAAGGCGCTGCATGCACACTTCGTTTACGGCCTTCCAGCACCGCACCGCCGGGTCCTCGAAGCAGGGTCCTGATTTCCATTCCTGAACCGCCGCGCAGCCGCTGCAGTTGGTCGATCAGACGCGCGACATCGATGTTGAACGGGAACAACCGGTCACTCGGATCCAGCAACATGTGCAACGGCGATTGCCAAACGCGGCGGAACCGCCGGGGGATGGACTGTACCAACCTCCCCGCGGCGAACCGCTCGACCAGCCGGGGCAGATCGGGCCGATTCGTCAGTCGATTGTGGCCAAGGACTCGACGCAATGATGGCCAGAGCCGTGGCCACGCCGTCAATGGCGCCTTGGCTGGAGGGTGTACTCGGGAGGCCGCCACGGCCCCCAGATCCAGATTGGCCGCGGCCCGATACCAGTCCGGACGCGTCGGCCCGTCTGCCGTGTTGGGAGCATCGGGCACGAGATCACTTGGGCCTTGGCTAACGACCCGGTAGAAAGACGCCGCAGCCGGCGCTTCTCGAGTTTCAGGTTGGGTGATGGGAACGGGTTCGACTGGCACGAACGGGCTGTCCAATTCGGGCAGGCGGAGAACAAGCCTGTGTTCCTCCCGGGCATATCCGGCCAGATGGGCACACGTATCCAGGCCATCAGTCCCCAGGCGAAGCAGAAAGCGCAACAGGTCGGCGCGACTGAGGGCCGGTCGTCCCACGCTGTTGCGGTCGGCCATGCGGTCTAATCCTCGCGGCCACCGCGCTCGACGCGATCCATTCCGGGGTGTTTGCGGAGAGCAAAATCTCGGATTTCCCTAAGGTTCTCCAGTTGTTGATCATCCGATCCGCCGAATTCGCGTAGCACGCGGAGAATATCTAGAAACTCCGCCTGTCCAGGCGGAGTCACCCCGAGCACCCTTGCCTGAAGGCGATCGGCATACAGCTGTTCGGCAACAGTGCAGCGCACGCGCGGGCTAAACACGCCCGGAAAATGTTGACGTCCGCGTCGCATCATGAATCTCGTGAAGGCTTGTGAATCATTCGGCAGGTGCAGGTTCAATACCATGCAGCGTCGAACAAATGCGCCTGGCAATTGCCGGTCCTCGTTGGTCGTGATGACAACCAAGGGCTGCGGACCGGTATCGCCGGAACCGATCGTTTCCTCCAGCCAAGGTATCCGAAACCGGCCGTTATCCAGCGTTTCCAGCAGACCGTTCGGAAGGTCGGCGTCGGCCTTGTCGATCTCGTCGATAAGCAATATGACGCCATCGTGCTGATCGTCACCGTTTCTCAGGTCGGGACGAATGGCATGGAATTTCGAAAGATGTCGTTCAGCGCCGCACGGGTCGAATGCCCACCAGAGGATGCCGGGGCGGAGATAGCGGCGCGGATCAAGTTCGGCCTCGATCGCTTCCTGAGGCTTGTCCCTCGCGGTAACCCCCAGTACCTGGGCGTGTCCTAGCCGGCTGACGGCATCGAAACGGTACCAAAGATCCTGGATCTCGGTATGGGCGTTGACGACCTCGGAGAAGAACCGGCGGTTCAGCGCACACGCTGCAGCCCGCGCCAGCTGGCTCTTTCCGGTGCCTGGATCACCGCGCACGAGCAACGGACGCCGGGCCGCGAGCGCGGCGCGGACTGCATAGGCAGTCCGGCTGTCGAAAACATGAACGCTCGCGGGCCACGTTCCCGTTTCTGGAAGGTGGTACTTTCGGCCGACGCTGATTCTCGGGATGATCATGCCGTAACCTTGCTCAGAAAATGCAGAAAATGGCGGATTGACACCATGAGGTTTTCCTCCGGCACGATAAACACATCGCGGGCAGTGCCGCAGCCGAAACGGACCAGTGTCAGATCCGGAAGGTCCGTCTGCAATTGTGTATAGATATCGTCGAAATCATGTTCGGCCGACTCTGACCGTCTGTCCGCCGCGAAATAGAAATGAATGGGCTCGTAGTCCCTGGTCCGATGAAAATGCAGTTCCGCATTCAGAAGACGTAGGCTGTCCTCATCCAGGTCGGACTCGCGCTGATCGTTCATGACCGCGTTCCACAGCGCTCGCCGCATATCACGGAGACGCTGCGCCTTGTCCCATATGGCGGGATTGCAGTTCAGCGTGACTTGATGGCGCCCCCGTACGTACGGGCCTCCGGGATCAAGTTCAAAATGCGCTTCGCGCTCGAACCGGCGCGAAACGATGATTTCCGCCGCCATCGGCGTCCGCGCGGAAATATCCAAGCGCAAACCCTGGCTCATGCTGTGCTCAAGACCCTGCTCCAACAGGTGATCCTCTTGCACTGATGACAGGACTAACCATCCCAGCAACTGTTCGGCTGCATCTCGAATGGAGGTACGATGGGGTCCACATTCAGCATAGGCAGGCCCTTTGGCATCGAGACAATCTTGTGTCGCCGGCAGTAACACCCTGCCGATCGCACGATCAGTCGTCTCAGCCAGGAGTCCGTCGGCGAAGTCGCTGGACGCAACCCGCTGCATGGCAGCGACGTGCCCGAGCCTTGCTCCGATCGCGCCCCTATAGCTCACAAGATCCGCCGGTAGCATCACGCGGCGCATGTTTTCCTTGACTGTACGATGGAACTCGCTGTCTGGCCGATCAACAACGTTCTCGACGCCAGAGCCCACAGTATGCGGGAGTTCCCCTGACGATCGGGGCCCTACTTCGGGTACGCCAAACCGAATTGGCCGGACCGTTTCACGTTGTCCTGTTTTGGGGATTCCGACCGGACCGGGCGCAATCCCGGCCTGTCCCCGGAGAAAATCGCAAAGGTCTTGATAGCGCTCCTCCGAATCCAGCACGTAATGGGTCGCTCCCCGCAGCGGCTCCGGGATGAATTGGGTGTCGCCGGATGTGCGCAGCACCGGAACGAACTTCTTGCTTGAACTGCGCGCATCGTACATCTCCTGCGTAATCAGCGCGCCTTCCCAGTCCACGCCCTTGCCCAACCCCGGCGCCTCGTGTCCGCGAAAGCGGCGGTAATAGGTTTCGGTGCAGACGACGAGCACATGCGTCGCCTCGTCCAGCCGATTCAGCATCCAGCGCGGCCAGCCCTCGTCGGGCGTGCCCTTGACGTATCGATCGAGCCGGGTTTCGAAGCCATCCTCGCGCAGGCGCTCGGACAGACCGAGAACCCAGTCCCGGTGCCCGGCCGAATCGTGGCTGTAGCTGATGAAAACGATGCATTCCGGCATCGGGTTTGCCCTCCCCAGTGCGAACCCTTGATTCCCCCCGGCCGATTGTAGAGTGAATGCCGGCCGGAACCCAAGACGCAATGGCCGCGGAGTTGCCGGGCATCGTGCCGGTGCCGAATGGTGACAGGCTTGCGGCCCGGTCGACCGTATCGATGCGCTTCGTGCCTCAGCGCATTCTACGAAGATTGAAGATGGGGCAGCGGTTGACGCGCCGATCGGAAACACGCCTAATTGAGCGGCCGTGTATCGGGAGAATGACATTCTGTCACTTCAACGGGAGGAGTCATCCGTGGTTTCCAAAACAATAATCGCACGATCCATCGCCGGGCTGGTATTGAGCGCGGTCGCGACGGCGGTCGTCGCCGAGCCACAGGGAGCCCAGGTTTATACCCAGCAAAGCTTCGGTTACGGGAAGCTCGTGATGAGCGTCCAGCCATCGTCGGAACCGGGAATCATCAACGGGTATTTCATGCTGAAGTACTACAGCAGCTCGGCACCCAATCACGAGGGCACCTGGCCCAATGGATGGACCGAAATCGATTTCGAGGTCGTACCCGGGAATGCCGATTCGTTCCGCCGAACGGCGGCCGGCGCGTGCGGCGTTTTTCAGACAGAGGCAGGCTGCAAACAGGGAAAGCTCGGCAACCGTACGGCCGCCAGCTATATCTCGGCGAACATCATCGGCGGCCCCGAGAATGCCGGCGCCAAACCGGATTCCCAGGTGTTCAGGAAAGTCCCTCCCGGCTATTTCGACACGCTGCACACCTACCAGATCTCATATACCCCGGCGGGCGTCAGATGGTGGACGGATGGGATAACCAACAAACGCTTTCTCTATCAGAACGGCAAACAACTCCCATCGCCGTATACCAATTGCACGAACTACTGTGATGACGTCCATTATTCGCAGGGCTATCAATATCTGCTGAACAGGGACATGCACATCTATCTCAACCTCTACAGCGGCCTGGGGCAGGGCTTTGGCGGACCGACCGATGCGGCGAACGCAACGAAGATGATCGTCAGCAGCGTGGCGTACTATCCGCTGATCGGCTGTAACGGTACCGAGTGCACATACCAGAAGAAGCCGAGCATGCTCAGCGATTTCGCGCACAACAAGTACACGCTGAAGGGGCAAGCGGTTAAGTGGACCGACATCTGGGTCAACGAGGATTTCCAGAATTACCCGATCTACACGCTGGCCGCCAACGCGTCCATCGTGCCGGGGCAGGGACTGGTGTTGAACTTCAACCCCTGATCGCGAGCGATCAACCGGAACCGTTCGGGCTTTCCGCTGACTTCACACCCGGCGAGACGGGTTCAGCGCCGGGTTGAAGCAGCTCCGCTCCGATGATTCCGCGCGGACGAAGGCCGGGAAGAACTCAGGCGCCCGATGCCCTCGTGCAAGCCGACGATGGCCGACGCCGCATCAAACGTGCAAGGTCACGCCGTACTCACCCAACACCTCGATGATCCTGGCAACCTCGGGTGGGCCGGGCGGAATCTCGCGATCGATCGCCGTGAACAACTGCACGGCCTTGCTGCGCGCGCCGGTGATCTCCAGCATTTCGCCGCCACCGGATCCGTAGCGGAACGCGTGCACCGTGCCGGCCGGAACATGGACGAAGCTTCCTGCGGGGCACACGCAGGTATCTCCGCCGCAGGTGAATTCGATCTGGCCCCGGGTCACGTAGAACGACTCGTCCCAATCGTGGCTGTGCGGCGGCGGACCGGTGCCCTCGTCACCCCACTGGATCGTGACCTGCTGGCCTTCGACGTCCGCCTCGGACGCGAGGACTGCGACCCGGGTGCCGACGACGTTGAGAGGCGGCTTGCGATCACTCGGTTTGATGATGAGCGGCCGGGAACTCATGACTGCGAGACCTCGATTCGGATGTTTCTGTGAGGGGGGAGCGACCCGCGTTGCCGGTTGCCGCGAGGCCAGGGGCCGCCACGGCATTTTACCGCCTCCACGCCAGCGCCCTGTGATTCATTGCGGGATGATGCCCCTGGCCCGCAGCGCGGCATACGTCAGTTCCTTGCGCAGCGGCAGGTCCCGTTCACCGCGAACGTCGATGTTCGTCGCAAAGAGCCAGACTTCGCTACCGGCTTCGACATACCCCACGTACCAGCCGACCTGCGGCTTGACCCGCGCGGCCCAGCCCGTCTTGGCCCAGACAGCATAGCTTGGTGTCCGCTCCGCAAGCATGATTCGCCGCAGCGTGTCGTACGACGATGCGCTGAACGGCAGCTTGCGCAGAACCAGGGCCTTCAGGAAGGCTACTTGCTCGACCGCGCTGATCTTCAGCGCCCCGTCTAGCCAGAAGGTCGTCTCGTTGAACGGCTCGCGCAGTTCGCCGTAGGAACAGCGGCGCAGCCAACCGCGATACTTTTCCGCGCCGACGCGGCGAGCGAGCACCTGATAGCACCAGACACAGGACACCTTGAACGCACTCTCCAGGGTCTGGTCGCGGTTCCAGTCCGGGAAGTCGTAGTGATGCCCGTCCCACTTCAACTCCCCGTCCGCCCCGGAAATGGCCTTCTCTTCGAGCGCGATCAGCGTGTTCGGAATCTTGAACGTCGATGCGGGCGAGAGCCGCCGATGTGCCCGATGATCGTCGTGAATGAAGGTCTGCCCGCCATGTAGCGACGCGAGCACGATGGTGCCGCTTACGCCGTACCGCGAAAACAGACTGGCCAGCACCCGATCCTCGGCGACGGCCGACCAGGCCCACAGCAGCGCCAACAGCGCAACGAGGTAGCGATTCATGCAGGTTCGTCCGCGATCAGCCAAGGCTTGTTGACCGCGCTGGCCAGTGAACAGGCGATGAACTCGGCTTCACTCCTCGACATATCGGCATCGAGCACGCGGAGATCCGCGCCGGCCGCCGTGTTTCGGGCATGAACATGATAGAAAGTCGCCCTCATCGCGTCATAGGTGACGTGCGCCGCCTTGACGACGAGACAATCGATGCCCGCCGGATCGATCGAGCAGCTTTTGCGCCAGGGCAGCGGGCCATGCCGAACGACAATGCTCGTAGGCGCGGCATCGATGGTCGTCCGGTTGAACAATCGTGCCGCGACGATATAGCTCATCAGCGCAGCGAGCACGGAAAAGAACACCGGAACGAGCTGAACCGGATGCCAAAGTGACACCGTCAGCGTTTGGCGAAATATCGCGACACAGATGCCGATGAGGAGCAGGGTCACCGAAGCCAGCGCATAGGCGAACGGATTTCGCCATCGCCGGATGATCGTCACTCCGCCCGGGCGCGGCTCGGCGCTGACCGAACGAATAGGTTTACCGTTTTCCACCTTTCAGCCCCGAACAGATGCGCTTCGTGCCTCAGCGCATCCTACAAAACTGCAAAACTCATCGGCGCGCGCAGGGCCTGGCGCGAATCCCCGAACCGGTCGACCCGCATGTTGTTCTTCTTGCGCGATGACCGAGCACGCTTGTGACCTCGAACCAATCGATCGAGAATCGGCCAAACATAGGCGATGAGTTCGCTTTCCCGGCACCCCAGTTACGATTCTGGTGAAGAGCATGCAAGCATCAAGGCCGATCATCTCATGGCTGGCGGGCGGCCTGCTGTTCGGACTCGCCGGCCTGTCCTCGGCCACCGAGACGCGGCGCGTCGCCGTGCTGGACTTCGAACTGAACGATCTGGCCGGCATCACCCCCACGCCGCCGCCGGAACTGGAACGGACCGCCTCGGTCGCCCCATTGTTGCGCGATGCGCTGTCGCGCATCGGCCGGTACACCGTCATTTCGATAGACCCTGGTGCCACCGCCGAAGCCAACCACGGGTTTGGCTATCTGTTCGATCACGCCGATGAAGCGGCCCGCCTGGGTTCTCAGGCCGGTGCGGATATCGTCGTGGTCGGACGCGTACACAAACCGAGCTTTTTGTTCGCGTATCTGAAGGTTCATGTGATCGATGTCGCCGGCGCTCGCCTGATCGGTGACCATGTCGTCGAGGTTAAAGGCCAGACCAAGCTTGCCACGGAACGGGGTGTCGCTCGCATGGCCGAACAGATCGATCAGACACTTGATCGAGCTACAACGCGCTAGCCCCGATCGATGCGCTTCGTGCCTCAGCGCATCCTGGGAACATAGGAAAGCGCATTCGCACGGCCACGCGGTCAGGAGGCTTCGCCTGCAACCGGCGCATCGTCGCTGGCCTGCTGCGCCCGTTGCGCCGCCTCTTTCGCTTGGTACATCGAGTGGTCCGCCTGGCGCAGCAAGGCGTCAGGTTCCGAGGCATCGCGCGGGAACGATGCGACGCCGATGCTGGCGGTCACCGTCGCCGTCGCGCCATTCGGCAGCTTCAGCGGCGCGGCGACGCATTCGTGCAGGCGCCGCAGCACCGGGCCGATCCGTTCCTCGCCCTCGAGCCCGGTGAGCAGGATCAGGAACTCGTCCCCGCCGAGGCGCGCGACCGTATCATGCTCGCGCACCGCGGCCTGCAGTCGCCCGGCGATCGCGACGAGCACCGCGTCACCGGCGGCATGGCCGTGGCGATCATTGACCGGCTTGAATCCGTCCAGGTCCATGTAGCAGACCGCGACCAGCGTGCCGTCGCGGTGCGCGCGCGCCAGCGCCTGACGCAGGCGGTCCATCGCCAGCGCGCGGTTCGGCAGATCGGTCAGTGCATCGAACAGGGCCAGATGCTCGATACGCTCCTGATCGCGCATCCGCTCGGTGACATCGGAGAACAGCCCGATGTAGTACTGCACGCGCCCGGCTTCATCGTGCACGGCGCTGACAGTCGTCTGCGTCGCGAACAGTTCGCCGCCGCGGCGCCGGTTCCAGAACTGGCCCTGCCATCGTCCAGTCTCGGTCAACGACCCCCAGAACGCTTCGTAGAACGTTTGCGTGTGGCGCCCCGAGGCCAGCATGCGAGGGTTGCGGCCGATGACCTCGGCCCGAGGGTAGCCGGTGATGTCAGTGAATGCCTCGTTGACGTCGACGATCAGCGCGTTCGCATCGGTGATCAGGATCGCTTCGTGCGCGTGGCCGAACACCGAAGCCGCGAGCCTAAATTGCCGGTCGGCTTCGCGCCGCGCCGCCCGCGCTCGGCTGCCGCGTTGCGCGATCAATCCGAACAGCAATGCCAGTGACAGGCCGGCGGCTGCGACGAAGCGCCCGCGTTCGTCGAGGAAGGTCGTCAGGGCCATCGGCCGCGCCGGCAGGAACACCAGCGTGATCAGGCGATCGGCCAGCGCGACTTCCCGCTCGACTCGCCACTTCTCGGCACGCGTCGCCGTGCGCGTCATCGACGACGCCGGACTCGGGCCCCAGCCAAGACGCGAACGGTGCACGTAGACCGGTGACGCGCCGGGTTCGTCACTGGCGAACACGAGAACGTTCTGACCGAACTGCGTCGAACCGGCCAGAATCTGTTCGACCATCGTTCCATAGGCATAGACGCCGACTGAAACGCCCAACAGACGTCGTCGGCGCTCGTCGGCCGACTGCATCGGGGCTCCCTGGCGATAGACCGGCACGAACAGGCGAAACGAATGCTCGGCGACCGAGCCGTCGAAACTGGCCAGGATTGGCTTTCCTCCAACGACGGCCCGCTCCAGCGCTCCGTCGATACGGGGCAACGAACCGAGGTCGAGGCCCGGGCCGGCATGGGGAAAATCAGCCGGCTCGGCGAAGCGAATCGGATAATAGGCATCACGCGGCATAGCGCGCACTTCGTCGCCCGTCGGCGCGAGATCGCGAATGACGGCCCACTGGGAACCATAATCGCGGCCAAGTCCCCGTTCGAACGCGGCGCGCCAGGAGCGTGTCACGGGCGTGATGAACGCGATCGACGAGGCGACCACCTCGTGGCCCTGGTTGAGTTGGCGTACGAAGTCGCGGAACTCATCGGCATCGACGCGTTGCGACGCAAGAAACAGCGCGCCGACGTCGGTCTGGCGGGTCAGCGCGACGCGGTACAACGTCTCGATCTCGGCCGCGCGTTCCTCGGCAATCGAGCCGAACGAACGGAGATAGCTCTCGCGCTCTATTTCGGTGTTCCACCAGATCAGCAGCGCGGTAACGAGCAGAGTGGACAATACCGCCGCGACGGCCGGAACGAGCGATGGGCGTCGGAGATGTGTCGACACGCGGCGAAGACGAATCCTGCTGGGGCTTATGAATGTGCTTTCCGTACGATGAAACTCGCCCGGTGGACTGTCAAGTGCCGGCCGAACCGCCCAACGCACCACCCTAGTGCAGCCGAGAACCGTTTGCCCCGTGTCGCCGGTTTACGACGCGCGCCCCGGCGCCCGGCCCGCTCGACGGAATTCTCACGGGCACCCGCGGGAAGCGCCGAAAGACCGGGGGGCGCGGCCGACAGCGGCGTGGCGCCCGCGGCTGCGCCACGCATCAAGGCGCGAGGCCCGGTTATTGCTTGGTAACGCTTAGACCTCCCGTCGGCTCCGGCGAGCCCGACCGCTTCCGCGCGCACCCCGCCGCGAAAATCCGGTACAGTATCGCCGCCCTCGGGTTGCCGGGGTACAGCGGCAGGGCGGCCCGACGGCAGATCGCAGAACTAATCGGAGAGACCCCGGACGTGGCCATACATGTCGCCATCGAGCACAGCACGACCTACACGTACGACCGCAAGATCTCGCTGTCGCCGCATTTGATCAGGCTGCGGCCCGCGCCGCACGCCCGCACGCCGATTCATGACTACCGGCTCGACATCAGGCCGGAAAATCACCGGATCTACTGGCAGCAGGACCCGTTCGGCAACACCGTCGCACGCGTGATCTTCCCGGAACCGACCGGGGAACTGTCGATCGGCGTGCGGCTGGTCGCCGAAATGACGGTCATCAACCCGTTCGATTTCTACGTCGAGAAGTACGCCGAACACTTCCCGTTCCGCTACGAGCCGCTGCTGCTGAAGGAACTCGAACCCTATTTCGAGCTGACCGACAACGGCCCGCACCTGATGGCATGGCTCGACAAGGTCGACCGGCGCAAGACGCGAATCGTCGATTTCCTCGTCGGCATCAATAACCGACTGCAACACGACATCGGCTACACGATCCGGCTCGACCCGGGCATACAGACCTGCGAGGAGACGTTCGAGAAGGGCACCGGCTCGTGCCGCGACACCGGCTGGCTGCTGGTACAGATCCTCCGGCATCTGGGACTCGCCGCCCGCTTCGTCTCCGGCTACCTGGTTCAGCTGACGGCCGACCAGAAGGCTCTGGACGGGCCATCCGGTCCCGAGGAGGATTTCACCGACCTGCACGCCTGGGCCGAGGTATTCGTGCCCGGTGCCGGATGGATCGGCCTGGACCCGACATCCGGCCTGTTCGCCGGCGAGGGCCACATACCGCTGGCCTGCACGCCGGACCCGGTCAGCGCCGCGCCACTGACCGGCTTCAGCGATCCGTGCGAGGTCGAGTTCGGCTATGCCAACGTGGTGCGTCGCGTCCATGAGGATCCGCGCGTCACGAAGCCGTACACCGAGGAGCAGTGGGAGGCGATCCAGGCGCTCGGCCACGCCGTCGATGCCGAACTGACGCAGGCCGACATCCGGCTGACGATGGGCGGCGAACCCACGTTCGTGTCGATCGACGACATGGAAGGCGCGGAGTGGAATACCGAGGCGCTGGGCACACGCAAGCGGCATCTGGCCGGCGGCTTGCTGAAGCGCTTGCGCGATGCGTTCGCCCCGGGCGCGCTGCTGCACTACGGCCAGGGCAAGTGGTATCCGGGCGAGCCGCTGCCACGCTGGGCGCTCGGCTGCTTCTGGCGGACCAACGGCCAGCCCTTGTGGCGCGACCCGGAACTGATCGCCGACGAGCGGCATGATTACGGACACGGGGTCGAGGAGGCCGAGCGGTTCGCGTCGGCGCTGAGCCGCCGTCTCGGCCTCGAGGACCGCTATCTGGTGCCGGGCTTCGAGGACTGGATCTACTATCTGTGGCGCGAAGCCTCTCAGCCGGCCAATCTGGACTCGATCGCGAGTCCTTGGGCGCCGCAGTTCCGCGACGACCTGAGCCTGGTGCTGGCGCGCGGACTCGACCGGCCGGTCGGCTTCGCCCTACCGCTGCGCTGGGATTTCGGCATGGGCGGCTGGGTGTCCGGCCCGTGGCCGTTTCGCCGCGACCGCATGTACCTGACGCCCGGCGGCTCGCCGATGGGCCTCAGGCTACCGATCAGCCAGTTGCCTTGGGCGGCCGAAACCGAACGCGAAGTCACCGTCACCGAGCCGACGCAGCCGGCGTTCCGCGCGCCCGAGTCGGCGCCGTGGCGGCCGCTGCGCAACGAACCGCAAACGCTCGCGGCCGACGAAGTGCCGGAGGTCATCCGGCTGCGCTTCCGACAGTGGGAAGGCGTGCCGCACACGGCGATGTGCATCGAGCCGCGCGGCGGCCGACTGCATGTATTCATGCCGCCATTGCACGGCTTGTGGCTGTATGCGGGCTTGCTGGCGGCGGTCGAGGACACCGCGCGCGAACTCGGCATGCCGGTGCTGATCGAGGGCTACGAACCGCCACCGGCTCCGGACATGAAGTCGCTGAAGGTGACCCCGGACCCGGGTGTCATCGAGGTCAACATCCATCCGGCCGCGTCATGGGACGAACTGGAGAATAGCACCGTGACCCTGTACGAGGCGGCACGGCTGTCGAGGCTCGGGACCGAGAAGTTCATGCTCGACGGCCGCCATACCGGTACCGGTGGCGGCAATCACGTGACGCTCGGCGGCGCGGTGCCGTCCGACAGCCCGTTCCTGCGGCGGCCGGACCTGCTGCGCTCGCTGGTCACGTTCTGGCAGCATCATCCCTCGCTGTCCTACCTGTTCTCCGGGCTGTTCATCGGCCCGACCTCGCAGGCGCCGCGCGTCGACGAACGAGGCAGTCGAACGCTGGACGAACTCGATGCGAGCCTGCGCGAGATCGAGCAGATCGGCACGCCGTGGATCCTCGACCGCGCGTTGCGCAACCATCTGGTCGACGGCACCGGCAACACGCACCGCGCCGAATTTTCGATCGACAAGCTGTTCTCGCCGGACGGCCCGTCCGGACGGCAGGGACTGGTCGAGTTCCGCGCGTTCGAAATGCCGCCGCATGCGCGCATGAGCCTCGCGCAGATGCTGCTGATCCGCGCGATGCTGGCCTGGTTCTGGCGCCAACCCTACCGGCATCCGCTGGTGCCGTGGGGCACCGCGCTGCACGACCGCTTCCTGCTGCCGCATTTCGTGTGGAGCGATTTCACGACGGTCATCGAACAGTTGCGCGCGGCCGGCTACCCGTTCGAGGCCTCGTGGTTCGACGCATTCCAGGAATTCCGTTTCCCGGTCTACGGCCGCGTAAGCTACGAGGGCGTCGAACTGGAACTGCGCATGGCCCTGGAACCGTGGCTCGTGCTCGGCGAGGACGCGACCGCTCACCGTCAGGCGCGCGTCGTCGATTCCGCGGTCGAGCGAATGCAGATCCGCTGCCGCAACCTGGACCCGGAGCGCTTCCTGGTCACCTGCAACGGCCGACGCGTACCGCTGCAACCAACCGGACAGCCGGGTGATTACGTTGCCGGCGTACGCTACAAGGCGTGGAAATCCGCATTCGGTTTGCATCCGACGATCGAAATGCACGCGCCGCTGGTCTTCGACCTGGTCGATCGCCGGCTTGGACGGTCGATCGGCGGCTGCGTCTACCACGTCGCACATCCGGGCGGTCGCGCCTACGAGACCTTTCCGGTCAATGCCTACGAGGCCGAGGCGCGGCGCTACTCGCGGTTCTGGGATTGCGGGCACAGCAGCGGCGAAACGCCGCCGCCGGCCTGGTCCGAGGCGCTCGCGCCGTACCGCAGCGCCCCGCCACCGTCTATTCACGAACCGCCTCACGAGCGGCCAAACCCGGATTACCCGTGCACGCTCGACCTCCGCCGGAAGGGACCCGCATGACCGAACGCATCGCGCTGACACACCGCATCGAACAGCAGTTCGACCGGCGGGTACAGCTTTCGACCCACTGGCTGCGCGTGCGGCCGGCCCCACACGCGCGGGGCGTCGAAGCCTATTCGCTGAAGCTCGACACCGAGCCGCATTTCCTGAACTGGCTTCGTGATCCGTACGAAAATCATCTGGCCCGGCTGGACCTGCCGGAGCCGGTGTTCGGGCTCGGCCTCGACATCGAGATCATCGCGTCGCTGGAGCCGAGCAATCCGTTCGACTTCCTGGTCGAACCGCTCGCGGCCGAGTACCCGTTCACCTATCCGGACCAGTTGAAGAAGGAACTGGCTCCGTATCTCCGGATCGACCGGCCCGGACCCTGGCTCAGCGACTGGCTGTCCGGGCTGAATCGGGATCGGCGTTACATCATCGAGAAACTCGGCGAGATCTGCGGCTGGATCTGCAAGCGCATTCCGTCGACGCTGCCGAACGAACCGGGCTGGGTCGACGTCGATGAACTGTTGCGACGGGGTTGGGGCTCGCCGTGGGAAACCGCCTGGCTGTTGACGTTGAGCCTGCGCAGCCTGGGACTCGCCGCGCGCTTCACGTCCGGCTACCGGATCTGGCTGTCGCCGGCCACGGAGATGCCGGACTCGGCCGGCTTCCACGCGTGGAGCGAAGTGTTCCTGCCGGGCGCCGGCTGGATCGGCCTCGACCCTTCGGCCGGGCTCTACACGACCGAGGGCTATATCCCGATTGCCTCGGCGCCGGAACCGCTGCGTGCACTGCCGTTGTCCGGTTACCACGAGGCCTGTGGCATCGGGCACTCGGAGAGCCTGAGCCTGCGCAGACTGGTGCCGGCCGAACCGGCATGGCCATTCGGCGACGGAACCGCGTCCGACCTCCGCGCGATCGGCACGCGCGTCGATGTCGATCTGGCGAAGCGCGACATCGATCTGACGGTCGGCAACGCGCTGAGCTTCGTCTCGACCCACAATCCGAACGTGCCCGAATGGACCGTCGCGGCGGTCGGCGGCGACAAACGCCGCGTCGCCGAGGCCCTGCTCGAGGCGCTGAGTGCGCGTATCGGGCCCGGCGCGGCCTTCCAGACCGGGCAGAGCGAATGGTTCGGCGGCGAGGAACTGCCGCGCTGGCGACTTTCGGCCTATCTGCGAACCGACGGCAAGCCGGTATGGTCAGAGCCTGCGCTCCGCGCGGGACGCCGGCACGGTGCGATAACCGCGCACGCCGACGACGCGCGCCTCTTTGCCGAGACGCTGGCGCGCAAACTCGATGTGCCGGTCGAGCGCGTGCTACCGGCCTACGAGGATGGATTGCACGAGATCTGGGCCGGGCAGGGCGGGCTGGACTGGACGCCTACGGCCGAGGATCTGCGCGACTCGGAGCGCCGCCGCGACATCGCCGCATGCCTGTCGGCGCAACACGGCGACCCGGCCGGGTACGTGCTGCCGCTGCGCCGCGATCCGGTCAAGCAACGCTGGCAAAGCGGCATCTGGACCTTTCGTCGGGGCAGCCTGTTCCTGATTCCGGGCCTGTCGCCGCTGGGATTCCGACTGCCGATCGACAGCCTGCCGGTCGGTGAGGCCGGCGTCGCCGACCCGGAACACGAGCGTTGCCAGACCGAGGAACGCCCGCTGCTGCCGGAAATCAACGGCGAAGCCAGCGCGCGCTACACGACGCTGACGCGCGATCCGCACGGCCGCGAGGAGGCCGACCCACCGGCCGCCGATGTGCGCCCGCCACGCACCGCGCTGGCGGTCGAACTGCGCGACCGGCAGTTGCACGTGTTCCTGCCACCGCTGACCCACCTGGAGCACTTCCTCGAACTGGTCGCGGCGATCGAGGCCGCCGCGCGCGAGACCGGCACACCGGTGGCACTGGAAGGCTATGAGCCGCCCGAGGACTATCGGCTGCGGCGCCTCGTGATCGAGCCCGAACCCGGCACGCTGAAGGTCTGGTTGCCGGACGCGACGAGCTTCGACTCGCAGGCCTCGCTGATCGCCATGGCGCACGCGGAGGCCGAACGCATCGGGCTCAGCGCCGAACGCCTGTTCACCGACGGCACGCGCCTGCCGGCCGGCGGCGTCGCCGAGATCGTGCTCGGCGGCTCTCGCCCGAGTGGCAGCCCGTTCCTCGACCGGCCGGAACTGCTGCGCGCGCTGATCGGCTACTGGCAGCGCCACCCGAGCCTGTCGTACCTGTTCAGCGGACGATTGCTCGGCCCCGACGGGCCGGCGCCGCGCCCCGACGAAGGTCGCGACGATGCCTTGTATGAACTTGGCATCGCGCTCGACCGGATTCCACGCGGAACCGGGGTCAGCCCGTGGGTGCCTGACCGTCTGCTGCGACACCTGCTCGCCGACCCGAACGGCAACATGCGTCGGGCCGAGATCCGCATGGACCTGCTGTACGCGCCGGACCGACCGAGCCTGCGGCTCGGCAAGACCGTGATCCGCTCGTTCGAGTCGGCGCCAAATGCCCGGCTCGCGACGCTGCAGACGCTGCTGGTCAAGGCGATCCTGGCATCGCTGGTCGACCGGGCCGACGAGCCCTGCGTACTGATCCCCTGGGGCGCGGAACTGCACGACCGATTCATGCTGCCCAGTGTGCTGTGGGACGATTTCCGCGTGGTGTTGGCCGAACTCGCGCGCGCCGGCTACCCGTTGCAGGCGGAGTGGTTCGCGCCAGTGCTGGACCTGCGTTTTCCGGTGCTCGGTCGCACGCAGATCGGCGATATCGGTCTCGAACTGCGGCGGGCGCACGAACCCTGGCCGCTGCTGGCCGAGGAAACGACCTCGGCCGGGGTCGGACGCTTCATCGACTCGGCCAACGAGCGGGTGGAATTGCACATCAGCGGGCTGACGCCGGCACGCTATCAGGCCTCGTGCAACGGTTTTCGCGTGCCGCTGACCGAGACCGGCGTCAAGGGCGACTACATCGCCGGCATCCGCTTCAAGGTCTGGAACCCGGTATCGACGCTGCATCCGACGACGCTGCCGGTGCATTCGCTGGTCCTCGACCTGATCGACACCTGGACCGGCCGCGTCGTCGGCGGCTGCACGTTCTTCCCGCCACGCCCCGGCCTGTGGGGCATGTTGGCGGGGGCCCCGGCCGCGGCCCCGACGATCCTGCCGGGACATAGACCCGAGCTGCCGCGCTCGCCGACGATTCACATACCGCCCTGGAGCAGCGGTGGCCGCTTCATTCCGCGCGGCGGCGAACCCGTCGTGCTCTCCGGACTCGCCGAACTGCCGAACGACGGTCATCCGCTGCTGCTCGACCTGACTCGCACGCCCTGACAGCGAAGGCCGTGGTGACGCCACGGCCTCTCCGCTGAACCCCTCTGCTGGATAGGCCTCGATCGCCGTCGACCCGAGGCCTATCACACAGTCACCGTGTCATTACACGCGAACCCGCGCGGTGCGACAACTCCACCCGGCGCCCGTCGACGCCTTAACCCACTGATTCGCCTGCATTCATCCCTGCGCCTCAGCTCTTGGCGCAACTGTTGCTGCTTCCCGGTCGCGGACCGAACGCCGGCCTGGGGGGGAAGCGGTTAGACGGGTCGCGGCGCAGGCTGTCCGCAACACCGTCCACTGTGTCGCAGCAACAGGAGCATCACGAATGAAAATGCAGAAAGTAGCAAGGCTACTCGGCGCCGTGCTGAGTACCTGGCTGGCATTCGCCGGCCCGGCATCGGCCCATGAACACCGCGCATTGAACGGCTATCACGTCTTCCTCGGCTTCGTCTACGAGCCGTCGCTCGAGGACGAACTGAATGGGCCAGTCCTGCTGGTCCGCGACGCGAAGTTCAAGGAAGTGCCGCTCGCCGAACTGCAGGATACGACGAAGAACAAGCTGACGGTCGAAGCCTTGTACTACGGCCTGAAGGACACCAAGGACAACCGCACCGCGAAGCCCAGGGAACGCCTGTCGCTTGGGCGTTTCCAGCCCATCGTCGACGGCGCGTTGTACAACGCGATGTATACCTCGAAGCCCGGCGTCTATGGCTTCCACATCAGGGGGCTGTTGAACGGGAAGCAGGTCGATTCGAAGTTCGTCTGTTCGCGCGGCAGCCTCGACCTGCCGAACAGTTACTTCGACTGCGTCTCCGCGCCACCGGTTGCACCCGGACCGCGCATCCGCGGCTGGTGGCCGAATTGACGCCCCCGCGTACCGCCTGGTGTGAATCCGTATCGACTCAAGAGGCTTGATCCGTCATGAAACAGAACTCTCTACGACTGCTGGGGCTGGCTGCTTCCAGCGTCGCGCTGCTCCTGCCCGCGTCGGCTTCGGCATGGGAAACGCGCGTCATCAACGGCTACACCGTCCAGGTCGGCCAGTCCTACGAACCGCTGGAGTCAGAAGACGCTCCGACGTTCCCGCTGATGTACATCTTCGACGGCAAGGGGAAGCCGGTCAGGACCAAGGAACTCAACGATCGCAAGAAGACCGAAATCTACGTCAAGGTGTTGTACTACGGCCCCGAAGACCGGGCCGAGAACTACGGCGCGACCCCGCTCGACAGCGTTGATGCCGGCCGCTACCCGGTCACGTTCAGCGACGGGCTGCTGGCGAATCTCCCGTTGCGCATCGGCGCCCCGGGCGCAATCGGCTTTCGGCTGAGCGGCATGCTCAACGGCAGGTACTTCGACGAACTGTTCGTCTGCGGCAAGGGCAGCCAGGACCCGCACAGCCGGTTTGTGTGCCCACAGCCCGCGCTGCCGTTCCCCGGCTCGATCATCGACGCCTACGTACCCAGCGCGAAGGACCCCGAATGAACACCTTGCCGCATGCGAACACCCCATCGAGAGGATTCCCCGCAATGAAACCGATTACGTCCCGTCTGCTGCCGCTGGCTTTCGCCGCGGTCGGCCTCGCGTCGTCTAACGGCGCATCGGCCGGTGAAGAGCTACGTGAGATCAATGGCTACAACGTCGATGTCATCTACTATTACGACCCGCCGACCGAAGACGAACTGCATACCTACTTCCTGCTGATCACCGACGCCCAGGGCAATCTCGTTCCGGCCGCCGATCTCGGCGACCCGAACAAGACCCGGCTCAAGGCCGAACTGCTGTACTTCGGGACCAAGGACACGCCGGACAATTACACGGCAAAGCCGCTGGTACAAAAGGCCATCGGGGACGTCAAGCCCTACCTGTCGTTCGACGGCATCACCGGGAACGATGGCTTCATGCTGACCGAGATGATTCGCGAGACGCGTCCCGGCGCCTATGGACTTCGTCTGACCGGCCTGCTGAACGGGGCCGCGGTCGACGAGAAGTTCGTCTGCGGCAAGGCCAGCCAGGATCCGAATGCGTCGCTGGCCTGCGTCGGGCGGGTACCCGTGTTCCCGGGCACGCTGCAGGACCGCTACATCCCGAATACCGAGGAGCCATGGACGACCACGCCGCCCGGTGAGCATCAGGTCAGCCGGGCTCCGGCGAGCGGCGATGCGCCAGACTCGGACGCTATGCAGACGCTGGTCGAGAACCAGTTGAAGGCCGTCCGGCAGAAACTGAACCCGGTGAGCAAGATCCTTCCCGATCGCGTACCGAGACTGTAGGCAGCGGCGCGCAACGCGCCTTCACCGGAACGCGGAGCGGCGCAAGGCCGCTCCCCGCCGGCCCACCGCCCTACCCGTCCTCGGCCATTCGAACATCCGCGCGCGGCGCCGCTGCATCCGCTTAAGCACGCGAGCAACCAGACGGAGCGATCGACTTCGGAAAGTCATCCCGCCCCCCGCGGGACGTTCTCAGTAGAGCCTCCCTGGACCGGCGCGTACCCGCCCCCCCGGAGTGAATTCACGCCGCCGATGCGGCATATCGCGTAAAGGACGTGCGCGACGAGACCGGTCAATCCCACCGCGGATCGAGAAACCTTCGCAAAATCTGATGCTTTCGCGAGTCCGCGAGCTCTGGCTCGCTTCTTGCGCTCCATCTGACACGCCCCGATCCGTCAAGACGGCCGGGGCGCGCGTGTTCTACCTTGCCTACAACCTTAAGGAGCAGGCTGCAATGAAAAGACGATTCGTTCACGGGCTGTCGCTCGCCGTCCTCGCGGCGACGCTGGCGAGCACGGCCTCGGCACACGAGGCACGCAAGGTCAACGGCTACTGGCTGTTTCCAGGATTCGCTGACGAGCCAGCGTTCGAGGACGTCATGAATGGACCGGTGATGTTCGTCAACGACGCGAAGTTCAAGCCGGTACCGGTCGCCGACTTGTCCGACCCGAAGAAGAACGACATCTCGGTCGAGGTCTTCTACTACGGCCAGCGCGACTCGAAGAAGAACTGGACCGCCGCGCCGATCGCGACGATGAAACTCGGCAAGATGGCGCTGTTCAGTGCCTTTTTCGACGGTTATCTGGTCGGCCCGAAGTTCGTCACGTCCAAGCCCGGCGGCTACGGCTTCCACTTCACCGGCCTGATGAACGGCAAGCCGCTGGACGAGAAATTCGTCTGCCAGCGCGGCAGCCAGGACCTGCCCGCGAGCTACTTCGACTGCGTCAGCGGCGCCTACGTGACCCCGGGACCGCGCATCCGCGGCTGGTGGCCGAATTGAAACGCCTGACGACAATCGCCCAGAACACAGGATTCATCGACATGAAAAGACACGCATTCCGCCTGCTGGCGACGCTGATGCTCGGTGCCGGCCTCGGGCTGACGAACAGTGCCTCGGCCTACGAGCACCGGACGATCAACGGCTACGACGTACTGGTCAACTGGCCTTATGGCGAACTGACCGACGAGGACCACACGACGTCCCCGTACATCATCGTCAACAACAAGAAGGGCAAGCCGGTTCCGGAATCGGAGCTGAATGACCGCCGAAAAACGGACGTGCACATGAAGGTCCATTACTACGGCCCCGAGGACCGCGCCGAGAATTACTGGGCCAAGCCGGTGGAGACCCTCGACACCGGCCGTTTCGGGCCGCAGTTCTATGCCGGCCTGATCACCGGCACTCCGGTTCGCATGGCGGCCCCGGGCGCCTATGGCATCGAGCTCAGCGGATTGCTGAACGGCCGCTACTTCAACGAGCTGTTCGTCTGCGGCAAGGGCACGCAGGATCCCGAGGGCGGCATCCTCGACTGCACGATCGCGCCGGTCGCGTTCCCCGGCGCGCCGATGGACGCCTACCGCCAGAGTACGAGGGTCTTGCAGTGACCAAACCCGCATCGACCCCGACCACGACACCACGAGGAAAACCCATCATGAACCTGCGATCTCTCCCGATCATCGGCCTGGCCCTGAGCGCCGCGGCCCTATTGGTGTCGCCGGACGCCGCCGCGTGGTACGAATCACGCGACGTCAATGGCTACCACCTGATCGTCACCCCGTGGCAATGGGACCTGCCGGAGGACGAACGAAACCATTGGTTCATCGGTTTCACGGAGGGTGAGGGCGACGACGAAAAGCCGGTACCAGCGGCCGATCTGACCGACCCGACCAAGAACAAAATCCATGCCGAGTGGCTGTATTACGGCACGAGGGACACGGCCGACAATTACACGAAGGACCCGCTAAAGCGGCTGGACCTCGGCAAGCTCCAGAAGGGACTTTACGACGACGGGTCGGTGGCCGATGGAGTACTGCGATCCGTGTGGATGGTGCCGACCGACCCCGGGGTCTACGGCATCAGGCTGCACGGCCTGATCAACGGCGCGGCGGCCGACGAGTTGTTCGTCTGCGGCAAGGCCACGCAGAGTTCGACGAACGCTATCGAATGTGTCCCCCAGCGGCCGCCGACGTTCCCGGGACGGGTCGAGGACGGCTATCAGCCGAACACCGACGGCCCGCTGGTGTTCACGCCACCGGGTGAACACCAGGTGCAAAGCGCCGATGCCAGGACCGCCGCGCCAAGCCCGGTTCCGGAGGCGATCCGCGAGCGGGTAAACCTGCTCAAGGCGCACAAAGAAGCCGCGTTGCCGAAAGGCGTGCGGTACCCCAACGCGAAGCCGGCCTTGTAGGAACCCGGCCCGAAGCATCGGAAGAGCCTATACGCGGCTCTTCCGGGTGCCCCGAAAAACGAGAAGGCCCGGCCGAATTCGGCCGGGCCTTTTCTGCGTTCCGCGTCCGCGGCAGGTCGTGACCCGCCCGGTCGGCCGCGCGATGGGATCAGCCTCAGTGGTGGGCGCCGCCGGACGATGGCGCGACGACCGTGCCGACAGCTTCCCGCTGCACGAAGACCTTGTCGTCGATCTTCAACAAGGTGATGCCCTGATCCATCACATAACGGCATTCGGCGCGCTTTGCGGTGCCGACATCGTTCCAGATCAGGTTTACGTACAAGAGGTTGTCGCTGCTCGATTCCGAGGGCGTGTATGCGCGCGCGCCGACTTTATCCTGTACCGCCTCGCTGCATTTGCTCAGCGCCAGGCTGTTCAGCATGCTCGAGGTCTGCAACAACGCACCCTGGACCTTTTCCTCCTGCGTCTCACGCGTCGCGCCGACGATCAGGAAGCCTGCCACCATGATGATGCCGAAGCCGATGGCCAGCTTGGGGAAATCGAATTCCATGTTTACCCTCTTGGTTCGTATGGTTGTGGGCCGCAGCGACTATAGCAGGAATTCCGCTCGCTCCGCGAGGCCCCTGGCGCATCCTTCCCAAGCCTCGCGGCACGCCGGATAATCGGCCGGCGGAAGCCGTCCGCGACGCTGACATCACTGGGGAGCTCGACATGAACGTGAGACGAATGATGGCCGCAGGGCTGCTGGGCGCGCTGCTGGTCTGGTCGGCCGCGGGAGTCGCCGCCGGCGGCATCGCGATCCAGGAATACCAGGGCGTGAAATACGTTACCGGCGGGGTCGGTGGCGACGAGCGGGACTTTCTGAAGTCCGTCCAGGGACAGTTCAACCTGAACCTGATGTTCGCCGCCGGAGGCGGCGCGTTCCTCAGCTCGGTCAAGGTCGTCATTCAGGACGCGCGCGGTGGAACCGTGCTCGATGCCGTCGCCGACGGGCCGCTGTTCTACGCTGCGCTGCCGCCGGGCAGCTATACCGTCACAGCAACCGCCGACCAGAAGAGCCAGCAACGCAAGGTCGCAATCGCCGCGGGACGCACGGCGAAAGCCGACTTCCGCTGGTAAGGGGCGGACTACGGCGGTGCGCCGAACCCGTTCAGGTAGCGGTCCTTGACCGCCTGAGCCAGTTCGTGCACCGCCATCGCGTAGTGCGTGCTGTGGTTGTAACGGGTGATGACGTAGAAGTTCTGGTAGCCGAGCCAGTACTCGTCGCCGTCGTTGGTGCTGAGCCGTAGCAGCCGGACCGGCTCGCGGCCGCTGAACGGGCCGGCCGGACGCACACCGGAATCAGCGAGCCGGGCCAGCGAGTATTGTGTATCGAAACCGGATTCCAGATCGGACGCACGTCCGTCCTCGGCGATTGCCGGGCTGACGACGGACTCGCCGGTCTGCCAGCCGTGCTGAACGAAGTAGTTGGCGACACTGCCGATCGCATCTGCCGCCTGCCACAGGTCCTTGCGACCGTCGCCGTCGAAATCGACGGCCCATTTCAGGAAGCTGCTGGGCATGAACTGACCCAGCCCCATTGCCCCGGCGAACGAGCCGACCGGCCGCAGCGGATCGACGCGCTCGGCACGCGTCATCAGCAGGAAGCTTTCGAGTTCATCGGTGAAATACGCGGCGCGGCGCGGATAATCGAACGCCAGCGTCGTCAGCGCATCGAACACCCGGTCCTTGCCGACGTTCGCACCGTAGATCGTCTCGACGCCCATGATGCCCATGACGTACTCGGGCGGCACGCCGAACTTCTCCTTGACGCGCCTGAGATCGTCCGCATGGCTGCGCCAGAACGCCGCGCCGCGCGAGATGTGTTGCTCGGTCAGGAACTTCGAACGGTAGCGCGACCACGCACCGGACTTCGGCTTCGTCGTCGGCGCCTCGCGATTCATGTACTCGATCGTCCACTCGCGCCGCCGAGCCTGGGAAAACAAGCCGTTCAGATAGTCGCGCGGGAAGTCGTGCTCGGCCACCATCCGCTCGATGAAACGGTCCAGCGCCGGATACGCCGCGTAGTCGCCGGTGACGAATGCCGCCGAATAGCCGCCGGCCGGTGCCGGGACTCGCTCGGGCGCACGCACGACCGGCTCGGCCGGAATCGGCTGTGCCTTGGCCTTGGTTCCGTCGTCGGCGGGTTTCGTCGCGCAGCCGACCAACAGCAGCGTCGCGACCAGCGCCGTTGCAAGCCTGATTGATGGAAGGGTAATCATCGGCAGTAGTGTAGCCGAATCGCCCGCAGTCCCGGCAGCGCCGGTTGCGTTCCGGGGATCAGCATTCGATGACGTTGACGGCCAGCCCACCACGTGCGGTCTCCTTGTATTTGCTCTTCATGTCGGCGCCGGTCTCACGCATTGTCTTGATGACCTTGTCGAGCGACACGTAATGCGTGCCGTCCCCGCGCAGCGCGATGCGCGCGGCATTGATCGCCTTGACCGCACCCATCGCGTTACGCTCGATGCACGGAATCTGCACCAGGCCGCCGACCGGATCGCAGGTCAGTCCCAGATTGTGCTCCATACCGATCTCGGCGGCATTCTCGACCTGCTCGGGCGAGCCGCCGCAGACCCCGGCCAATGCGCCGGCCGCCATCGAGCAGGCGACGCCGACCTCGCCCTGGCAACCGACATCGGCACCCGAGATCGACGCGTTCTCCTTGTACAGCAGCCCGATCGCGCCGGCCACCAGCAGAAAACGGATCGCGCCCTCGTCGCGCGACTCGTCGTCGATCGCGACGAAGCGCGTCCAGTAGTGCAAGACCGCGGGAATGATGCCGGCCGCGCCATTGGTCGGCGCGGTCACGACCCGGCCACCGGCTGCATTCTCCTCGTTGACCGCGAGCGCGTACAGATTGACCCAGTCGATGATGCTCAAGGGGTCGCGCAACGAGGACTCGGGATTGCTCGACAGCTTGTGGAACAATTCCGGCGCGCGCCGCCGGACCTTGAAGCCGCCGGGCAGCGTGCCCTCGCTGCTGCAACCGCGCCTCACGGTATCCTGCATGACGCGCCAGATCGCCAGCAATCCCGAACGAATCTCCCGCTCGCTGCGCCAGGCCTTCTCGTTCGCCATCATGAGTTCGTGGATGCCGATGCCGTGACGACGGCAGATCTGCAACAACTCACCGCCCGAGCGGAACAGATACGGCAACGCCGTGCAATCCTCCTGGATACGGTCTTCGCCGGCGGTCCGCTCGTCGACGACGAATCCGCCGCCGATCGAGTAGTAGGTTCGCTCGAGCAGCAACTCGCCATCGGCGCCCAGCGCCTGGAACACCATGCCGTTCGGGTGATATGGCAAGGTCTGCCGGCGGTTGAAGATCAGATCGCTCTTTTCGTCGAACGAGACCGAGCGCTCACCGAGCAGATTGATCGTGCCGGACGCGCGGACCCGGGCGAGCCGTTCGGCGACCCGCTCGGTGTCGACGGTCTCGGGCTCCTCGCCTTCGAGGCCGAGCAACACGGCCTTGTCGCTGCCGTGCCCCTTGCCGGTCGCGCCGAGCGATCCGAACAACTCGACCCGGACCCGCGCGAGACGCTCAGCACCGTGCTCGAAGATGCGTTGGGCGAAACGGCGCGCCGCGCGCATCGGCCCGACGGTATGCGAACTCGACGGCCCGATACCAATTTTGAAGAGATCGAAGACGCTGACGGCCATGGCGGACATTCAAACAGAAATCCGCCGGCGGTGGGAGCATCGCGGCTCGCGCGATTACGAAAGATGCTATCGCCGGGAAGGAGCGGAGAACTTACCGGGTGACGCGCGATGCCACTCCCTGGATGGCCCGACGGAGCCGGGCGCCGACCGTGGCCGGCGCCGCGTGAGTCAGAAGCGGCGTGCGCTGCCGACAGGTTCCGCGCTGGCCTGGTTGCGCGGAGTCTGTAACTGGCCGACCTCGTAAGCGATCGACTGATACAGTTCGGGCACCCACTCCGGCAGGCCGGCGGTCGCTGCGGTCAGCGGCTTGACGCGCGGATCGTGCGGCGCGATGACCACCTTAACGTTCTCCTTGCCGACGTGGCCGACGAGCACGAACAGATCCTCGATCGCCGCATCGCCCATGGCCAGGCAGCCCGCGGATACGGCCTTGCCGTGGATGAAGATCTCGCCGCCCGGATGCGTGCGGCCTTCCTCGCTGGCATGGTATAGATCGAAGCTGTTCGGATAATTCAGCTTCATCGACAGGTGATAGTTGCTGTTCGGGTTCAGCGTCACGAGCCGGTAGATGCCCTCCGGAACCTGGCGATCGCCCTCACGCAGCTTCGGCCCGCGTGTTCCGCTGGCCGCCATGATGTCGTAGCTGCGAATCAACTTGTTGCGGCCGCGCCGATCGGGCGCCCACAACTCCATGCGCCTCTCGGACTTCAGCGCCAGCAACGTCAACTCGCGCGGCGGATAATCGACACCGGCCCGCTCGAAATACGGCGCCAGATGCTCGACCGACTCCGGTCCGTAGATGCGCAGCACGTCCTCGACGGTGCGCCAGCGCGAGAAGGTCAGCGGAATCTCAGGCACCGGGATCCGCGTCATGTAACGAGGTTTGAAGGACTTTTTCGGCGGCTCGACCGCGGCCGCCTGGGGCTGCGGCTCTTCGACCCGATTGGCGCTGCAGCCGGCCAGCAGCAGAACCAACGCAGCGGGAATCAGCAGGGCATACGGACTTCGGGTGATCATCGGCATCCACACTCGGTGGTTGAACGGAGACAGATTGCTTGTATCTTTTGAGTCACAATGTTGTATGTTAGCCAATATTAGCGCGATTCGCGCCGAAAGCGAAGGAATTCAATGAATATTCGACGCCAAGGACGCAAATCGGCGTGGCCAAACGACATCAGCGACAGGGAATAACCCCGAACTGTACCACCGTTTCGCCAACGCTTTAAGTATTCGAAGCCACAGCCCCCCACGGCGCCGGATGCGGACACGACGTCGCGTAGCCGCGTGTGGTCCCATGGCTGCGCGTGAAGGCCATCCGAACCGCCGCGGTGTGCTGGCACGTGGGCTCGTGCTAGAGTGCCGCCGATCCACCATCAACCGCGCCCGGCGCCGATGAACGAGCCCCGCTTCGACCGCTATTACCGCTATGACGAGCTGAGCCGGATCCTCGCCGACCTGGCCAGACGATTCCCGCATCTGCTGCGCATCGAAAGCATCGGCAACAGCCATGAAGGACGCGAGATCTGGCTGGCTACGGTGACCCGGTTCGAAACCGGCGCGGACCTCGACAAACCCGCCTTGTTCATCGACGGCAATATCCACGCGACCGAGGTCGCCGCGTCGATGGCCTGTCTTTATCTTCTCAACACGCTGCTCAACGCGTACGGCACCGATCCGGACATCACACGCTGTCTCGATACGCGGGTGTTCTACGTCTGCCCGCGGCTGAATCCGGACGGTGGCGAGTGGACTCTGGCGGACCGCCCGCGCTTCATCCGCTCGAGCACGCGCCCCTATCCGGTCGACGAGGAACCGGTCGGCGGGCTGAACCGCGAAGACATCGACGACGACGGTCGTGTCCTGACGATGCGGATCCCCGATCCGAATGGACCTTGGAAGATCAGCGAGCAGGACCCGCGACTGATGGTCCGGCGCGAGCCGACGGAAACCGGCGGACGTTACTTCCGGCTGCTTCCGGAAGGACTGATCGAGGACTACGACGGTTACCGTCTGAACCTGCGCGAGCGCCGGCAACAACTCGACCTCAACCGGAACTATCCGGCGAACTGGCGCCAGGAGCACCAGCAATCCGGCGCCGGTCCGTACCCGACATCGGAACCCGAGGTGCGGGCGGCCGTCGCGTTCATCGCGGCGCACGACAACATCACCGGGGCCGTGTCGTTCCATACCTACAGCGGCGTGCTGCTGCGCCCCTACGCACATCGCGCCGACGACACCCTGCCGGCGGAGGACCTGTGGACCTACCGCAAGATCGGCGCACGCGGGACCGAGCTGACCGGCTACCCGAACATCTCGGTCTACCACGACTTCCGCTATCACCCGAAGGAAGTCATCACCGGAGCATTCGACGACTGGGTCTACGACCACCTCGGCTGCTTCGCGTGGACCGTCGAGATCTGGAGCCCGCAACGCGAGGCCGGTATCGGCGAGTACGCGTTCATCGACTGGTATCGCGAGCATCCGATCGAGGATGACCTGAAGCTGTTGCGCTGGAACGACGCGGTGCTTGGTGGGCGTGGATTCGTCGACTGGTATCCGTTCGAACATCCACAACTCGGCGCGATCGAGATCGGCGGCTGGGACACGCTCTATTCGTGGATCAATCCTCCGCCAGCCCTGCTCGAGCGCGAACTCGAAAAGTTCCCGCGCTGGCTGGTCTGGCATCTGTTGATCTCTCCGCGACTGGAACTGGCCGCCGCCGTCGCGACACCGCTAGGCGCACAAACCTGGCGCGTTACGCTGGTCGTCGACAACAGCGGCTGGCTGCCAAGCTATGTCACGAAGCATGCGCTCGACGGCAAGCTGGTGCGCGGCGTCGTCTGCGAGATCGAACTGCCGGACTCGGCCAGACTGCTGACCGGTCAGCGCCGCGAGACGCTCGGCCAGCTCGAGGGCCGCGCGTACACGCCCGTGACTCCATCGAGTTGGGCCGGGTGGAGCGGCGATACGACCGAGCAGCGACTCATGGTCGAATGGGTCGTCGAAGCGGCGGCCGGCACCCGGATCAACCTCAGCGCCCGACATCAGCGCGCCGGCGCCGTTCGGACCGAGTTGACGCTCGCCGGCTGACGGACGCGGACGCGGGAGACGAGCGGAAGCACTGAAGCAAGAGCCATCCCGGCCTTGCTCAGGGCCGTTGAGATCGAACGCGGTTTCTCCTCAGCTGCGGAAACCAACCGTTCAGAACGCGCGATATCGGCGACACCTCCCTGTGTCGCGGGCAGCGACGAAGAGATCAGAGCCTACTTAATGGGATACGACCCTAGGCAGATTCTTCGCCTGTTGAATCCAGTCCTCGACCTGCGATAGCGCCGGAACGCGACCGGTCAGTTTCTTCTCGCTCTGCACGGCGCTCAGCTTGTCATGCAGGTTGGCGCCGTTACGCTGCGCCAGTTCCGGCACGCTGTCGACGCCGGATGCCTCGAGCAGTTCGGCATACTGCTTGCCGATGCCGGTGATCCGATAAAGATCCGCGTGATTGACCCAGCGCAGCAGCAGCGCGCCGCCGATGCCGGTGGCATCAGCAAGCGTCTTGCGCCCGGCCGCCGTGGCTCCGGCCTCCAGCAAGGCCTCCGTGCTGCCGATGCCCGCCTGCGTCAGCTTCTCCGCGTAGGCGGGACCGATCCCTTCGATTTCCTCTAGCTTGGCCATGTCCTCGTTCCTTCCATTTCAAGAGTACGAACAGGGTTGATTGCAAACCGCCGCCGCGCTTCGCGGGACGTCCGTGAGCCCAGCGGCGCAGGCCTCGGACCGACACACGAGACCGGCCGATCACGATGACGGGGCTGAAATCGGCCCCACCGGCGAACCGTCGTCCCCGCCGACAGCCGGCGGCCCGGCCGTTAATCGCGCCGTTATGGTAACGCAATCAATGGCTAATTGAAGCCGTGAGCTGTCGGGGCGGCACACCGACGTGTCGCCCGCTCCCGACACCGCCACACTCGTGGGCGCCCTTTATGGGGCCTTCGTCGCGGCAGCGGAACCTTGGACTCTCAATGACAGCCTCGAAAACGAATTGTTTCCCATTTCGCCACGGCCTGCCTTGCTGAGCGAAATTCAACGGGCATTCAATGACGTAAGAAGAGCCCCGACAAGCCGAGGCGGGTTCGTCGAGCACAGTGATCGACGCAGTGACATGAAGCCTCGCCAGGCTGGCGCGGATCATGCTTCATGTATGCCTTGAGTTCGACTCACCCATTTACAACTCGAGAATCCAGGGGGTCTCATGCCTAGAAGCTTTCCTTCCAACAAGCCGCTGCATCGGCTGCTAGCGCTCGCGGCGCTATCTTCAGCGATGCTTACCGCACCGTCCGCCGAAGCCGGCTGGCAGATGACTTTCAGCGAGGAATTCAACGGGACCTCGCTCGATACGTCGAAATGGATCACGACCGATGGCTGGGGCAATCGCGGCTATGCCGGAAACGGCGAGTTGCAGTGCTACATGCCGGATGCGTTCTGGTTCGGCGGCGGCGTCATGTCGATCGTCGCTCAGCGCCAATACCTCTCTGTCTGCGCACCGCCTTCGCAGCCGGGGCCGACGCAGTACACATCCGGGATGATCACGACCTACGGGAAGTTTGCCCAGCAATACGGCTACTTCGAGATGCGCGCGCAGCTTCCAAACGGGAAGGGCCTGTGGCCGGCGTTCTGGTTGCTCGCGGCCGACCGGTCGATCCCGCCCGAACTGGACATCATGGAGGCGATCGGTTCGCGACCGACGCAGGTATTCCAGGCCATCCACTACAACGAGGGCGGCCAGTACAAGACCTATAACGACTGGTGGATCGGACCGGACTTCACGGCCGGATTCCATACCTACGGCCTCGACTGGCAGCCGGGCTACCTCGCGTTCTACGGCGACGGCGTCAAGCGCGGCGAGTTCTGGAGCGGCGTGATTCCGAACAAGCCGTTCTACATCGTGTTGAACCTCGCGCTCGGCGGCGGCTGGGCAGGCGCTCCGGATGGGACGACCGTCTTTCCCGCAAGGTTCCAGCTCGACTATGTCCGCGCCTACCAGCGGGTCAACAACGGTCAGCCCGACTCGGTCCCGCCGTTCGGTCAGGTTGGTGGTGGCGGCGGCGGTGGAACGGGCGGTGGCACGGGCGGCGGCTCGGTCAGCCTGATGCGCAGTTCCTCGCCCGACCGCTCAGGCGCGTCGGCGCTGAACGGCGCGACGGTTTCCGGTACCGGATACGTGTTCACGACACCGGATACCAACGTCTCGCGGATCGACTTCTCGCTCGACGGCACCGCCGTACGGGCCGAGACGGTCGCTCCTTATGACTTTGCCGGAACCGCTACGTCGACTGCGAATCCGTTCAACTTCTCGTCGCTGTCGGCCGGCACGCACACGATCTCGGCACTTGCGACATTCTCGAACGGCACGAAGCAGACGGCCAGCGCAACGTTCACGGTTGGCAGCTCGAGCTCGTCGTCCGGCCTGTACGTCAGCAGTTCGGCGAGCCGCTCACCGGCGCAGCCGCTGAACAACCAGGTCGTGGGCAATCCGGCGTACATCTACACATACCCGGATACCGGCGTGTCCCGTGTCGAGTTCCGCATCGACGGCTCGGTCGTGAAGATCGAGAATCAAGCGCCGTTCGACATGGGCGGCACCGGAACGTCCGGCGCGCTGCCCTTCTACACCAATGGTCTGTCGTCCGGCGCCCACACGCTGACCGCGATCCAGACGTTGACCAACGGCACCACGCGGACGCTCACGGCGACGTTCTATCGCTGATCCTTCGGCAAACGGCGACGTCTCCACCAGACGTCGCCGACTTCAAGTCCCGCTCCCTCGGTCCACGGGGGACGCATCTGCGAGCCGGCGCAACGCCGGCTCTTTTTTTTGGAAGCCCAGCCTCTCGGCAGAGCCACGGCGATCGCGGCATCATCCTCATTCCGATGGCGGAACGCCAGATCGCACCGGGTATACGCCACCAGCGGCCAGCCCATCGCTCCGGCAACGGCGGTAGTTGCCGTCGCTGTTGACTCTGGCGTCGAGCTTGTCAATATACGCGTGGAGCCACGAGAACTGGGGCATGCGACCGGATCGGGCGCCTCGTGGTCAACCTGCGCCTAGCGATGCGGAACAGGACGAATGACACGTCCGTTCATCGGTAACGCGCACCGAAGCAATACAAGTTCAAGGGGAAAGCGAATGTCTATCGTGAAGCGTTGTGCGGCGGAAGTATTGGGCACGTTCTGGCTGGTATTCGGCGGCTGCGGCAGCGCCGTGCTCGCCGCGGCATTTCCGGATGTCGGCATCGGTCTGCTCGGTGTCGCGTTCGCGTTCGGCCTGACGGTCATGACGATGGCATTCGCGATCGGCCACATTTCCGGATGTCATCTGAATCCGGCGGTTTCGATCGGCCTGTGCGTCGGCGGGCGATTCAAGGCATCCGAACTCTTGCCCTACATCGCCTCGCAGGTCGTAGGCGCGGTCATCGGCGCAACCGTGCTGTATCTGATTGCCAGCGGCAAGGCCGACTTCGAGCTCGGGGGCTTCGCGTCGAATGGCTACGGCGAGCATTCGCCCGGCGGCTACTCGCTCGGCGCCGCGCTGCTCGCCGAGATCGTGCTGACGTTCATGTTCCTGATGATCATCCTCGGCGCGACCGACCGCCGCGCACCGGCCGGCTTCGCGCCGATCGCGATCGGTCTCGGGCTGACGCTGATCCACCTGATCGGTATCCCGGTCGACAACCTGTCGGTCAATCCGGCGCGCAGCACCGGCCCCGCACTGTTCGTCGGCGGTTGGGCGCTCGCGCAGTTGTGGGCGTTCTGGGTCGCGCCGATCATCGGCGCGGCCTTGGCGGGCGTCACGTACAAGTGGCTGGGCCGCGAGTAGATCGCTATACGGGCCTGGAATTCCTGAAGGATGTTCCAGGCCTTAGGACCCGCTCGGCGAACACGGGAGATCGTCGCAGCCATGAGCACACGAATTCGGCGGCTTGCAGCCGCATGGCTCTGCATCGCGTGGCTTGTACCGCTCTATGCCTCCGAGCCGGTCACCCCCGGTTCGACCTTGGTCGATGGCAGCTTGTGGACACGGTCCTCGCCCGGTGAACGCCGAGCGTACTTGATCGGCATCGGCAACATGATTACCGTCGGCGATCTTTACGATCAGAAAAAGGTGCCGCAGCAATCCGGAACCCTTTCCCGACGCCTCGCGGACATCGCCCGGGTCCATCCGGTCACGCTGGAGGGCGCCGAGCAACGCATCACGCGCTGGTACGAGGCGCACCCCGATCAACTGGCGAAGCCGGTGCTCGCGGTCATCTGGCTGGACATGATCAAACCGAACCTGCCTTCCGGCGGCCGGTGACAGGAGCGCGACATGATGCCAACGACACGTTCAATGAACACTCGGGTTCGGGCACTCGCAATATTGGCGCTGTTGACGGCGCTACTGTCGGCCTGCGCGACGATCGCCGGCACGGCCATTGGCGCCGGCATCGGCGGCATGGCAGGCAATGCCGGCATGGGCGCGGCGATCGGCGGCGGCGCCGGTTTGCTGATCGACATCCTGAACTGAGTACCCCCCCCCCGACAAGGCGCCACGGTCTCATGACGAAGCAGCGAATCATCGCGTGGATCGCCGACCGACTTGCCGATCGATCGACGTGGAGCGGCATGAGCCTGATCGTGATTTCCTCGCTGGTCATCATCGGCGCGCCGATCATCAAGACGCTGGCCTGGTTCGGACTCGCCTACGGCGTGTACACCGTCGCCACACAGCCGTGAACCCCGAAACCATCCCAAGCAAGCCCAATCACTCGCAGGTGCCAGGATGAACAACATCAAGGTGTTCGTGTTGATGGCCGGGCTCACGGCCCTGCTGGCCGCGATCGGCAACGCCGTCGGAGGGCCGCAGGGCGCACTGATCGGCCTCGTGATCGCCGCGGTATCGAATTTCGCGATGTATTTCGGCTCGGCATCGACGGTGCTGCGCGCCTATCGCGCCCGCGTCGTCGGCCAGGACGAAGCCCCCGAGTTGTACCGAATCGTCGATGAACTGCGCCAACGCGCCGGGCTGCCGATGCCGACCGTCGCGATCGCCCCGCATCGACAGCCGAATGCATTCGCGACCGGTCGTAACCCGGAACATTCGGTCGTGTGCGTCACGAGCGGCCTGCTCGACATGTTGTCGTCCGATGAGCTGAAGGGAGTGCTGGCTCACGAACTGGCGCATGTGAAGAATCGCGACATGCTGCTGCAAACCGTGTCGGCGACGCTGGCCGGGGCGATCTCGAACCTCGCGCGCTTCGCCTATCTCGGTGGCGGACGCGGAGGCGACGGGCGCAATCCCGCCGCCGGCCCGCTGATGATGCTGTTTGGTCCGGTCGCGGCGATGCTGATCCAGTTCGCGATCAGCCGCCAGAGGGAATTCGAGGCCGATCGGGTCGGCGCCATGATCTGCGGTCAACCGCTGGCGCTGGCCGGTGCGTTGCGCAAGCTGGATGCCGCCGCGCACCAGATTCCGATGTCGGTGCCACCCGCGGTCGCACCGCTGGCGCAGGTCAATCCCTTGTCGGCCTTCGGTGGTATCGCCCGATTGTTCTCGACGCACCCACCGATTGAGGAGCGCATCGCGCGCCTCGAGGCGCTGACGACGGGGCCCTGAACCCGCGATCGACTACGCTTCGACACCCTGCCTTCGATCCAGCCCCGCGGGGACTGGATGGGGCCGGCGCCTGGAGGCGCCGGTGCGGCTCACGCAGCCGCGCAATCGGGGGCAGCCGAAGGCCCCCACGGAATGGACAGGACGCAACAGGACGGATGTTGGCGGCCGGACCGGCAGCACCGACGGGACATTACGAACGATAAACGAGAGGAGGAACACGCGTCATGACTATCTTCACGGACCTGGTGAAAGGCGCGCTCGGCGCCGACGCCACGACCGCCGAGAGCCAGACCCAGAACCTGTTACAGGGGGCGCTCGATCTGCTCGACAAGGCGGGCGGGATCGAAGGCATCGCCGACAAGTTCCAGAAGTCCGGATTCGGCGACATCGTCGCATCATGGATCGGCACCGGCGAGAATCAGCCGATCAGCGGCGAGCAACTGACGAAGGTGCTCGGCCGAGACAAGCTCGAAGCCCTCGCCCAGCAAGCCGGGGTGCCGGTATCGGCCGGCGCGAACGTTCTGGCCAGCCTGTTCCCGACCTTGCTGGACAAGTTGACACCCGGCGGCGAGGCACCCGACCGCAACCAACTCGCCTACGTCGGCAAGGTCATTCTCGGAGGACTCGGCGTCGCGGCCGCAGCGAAGGCAGCCGCCTCGGTCTTCGGCAAGAAGGACGAGGATGCTGCCCCGGCGAGTGGCGCGCCGGCCGCTGCGGACGCCGCGTCATCCGGCCAGGCGGGACAATCCGGAAGCGCGGGAACGCGCGTCGTCGCCTCGGGTGACACCTTGTCGAAGATCGCCCAGGACGTGTATGGCGACGGCAATCTGTGGAAGAGGATCTTCGACGCGAACCGGGACATCCTTAGCGACCCGAACCGCATCTGGCCGGGACAGGTCCTGCGGATTCCCTGAGGAACTCGGCGGCGCGGAGCATGGGGTTCCGCGCCTCGAGCCGATATGCGATCATGGCCGCGACGCCGCTGCGGAGCCTAACGCTCCGCGATTAACGGACGGCCCGCCGGCGCGGGTGACGCTACAGGAAAGGGGACATCATGCTTCGTCGCGCCCTACTATTCGGTGCCCTGGCTGTTGCCACGGGCTGCAGCCCTCTGCCAATAGTCGATCGCTCCAGTTTCACCGACAAGGCCGGCAACGAACCGCACTTCGGCGAGCGTTCAGAAGCGCCGCTGGGCGGCTTGATGTACAGCCAGTTTAGCTATCTGCTGCGCTCCGGAGCGCGTATCACCGAGGCCAACCGGCAGCCATTCGGCCTCGGCGGCCTGTTCATCAGTCGCGGCGAGGTCGTCTTTCCGAGCAGTCTCGGCGGGGCCTCGGTGTACTGTTCCGACAAGCGCGTCTACTCCGACCCGATCGCCGGCTTCCTGTCGAAGGCCTGCTTTTCCGACCGTGACGGCGACCGACGGTTCGACACCGTTCAGGTCGCTCCGGAAAGCACGTGGATACAGCGACCGCTGTCGCCGACGCTGCCGTATGCAACCATGGATGTTCCGGTGGCCGAGCGCGGAGCCTTCAAGTTCGAACTCGCCTACGATGGTTACAGCGGCCAGTCCCTGCACCTGTCCTATCGGGAATTCCGCGGGAAATCGCTCGAGCGACCGGTTTACACGCAGCAGGCGAAATACGATGTGGCACGCTTTCCGGCCGATATCGTCTTCCGTTCGGTCAAGCTTCAGATCCTCGACGCCGACAACATGCGGATCGTCTACCGGGTACTGAGCGGCTTTTGAGCGGAGACTCCAACGGCGCGGTCGGTGCGACGCCACCGCGCATCGCGACCATCGTTCACGGCCGCGCGACAGTGCCGGCAACCGCAATCAGACAGAGCGAGCAGCCATGAACAACCGATTCGTCACCGTGAAGGTCCGCGACGTACGCGTCCGCGACCGCATCCGCTCGTATCCCGGGGATTTGACCACGCTGCGCGAGTCGATGCAGCGGGTCGGGCTGCTGAACCCGATCGTCATCGACCCGAATTACAATCTCGTCGCGGGCTATCGTCGGCTCACGGTCGCCCGGACGCTAGGCTGGGAAACGATCGACGCGCGCATCGTTCCGACCTACGATCGGCGCGCGCTGCTGACCATGGAGATGGAAGAGAACACGACGCGCCGCGACTTCTCGCCCGAGCAACTGAGGCAGGGCGAGAAGCTGCTCGAACGCTACGGCAAGACCGGCGCCGGCTGGAAACTCGTCAACTGGCTGATCGGCTAGGAAACCCCGATCGCGCTTCACGGCTTCCCGCGATGGCGGGGGCGGTGTCGCCGCATACGGCCATTGATCGCGGTTGACTGCCCGAGGCTAGGCGAACCCTCACGCTCGGCCTCATCGGCCCGGCGATCATCCGGTTCCGATCAGAGATTCCTCGCTGGCTGAGCTGCCTTTTGCGGAGGCTCGACCCGGCGGAACTGTTCCTTCAGCCGGTCCAGTTCCTGTTGCAGCCGCGGTATCAGGTCCTTCCGGACCGATTCCTCGGTCTGGCTCTGCGCCCTCTGCAGTTCCTCGGTCAGGCGCCGCCACTCCTGCTGTAACTGCTTCGCTTCGGGCGAATCCGGGACCGTACGCAACTCCTTCTGCAACTGTTCGACCTGATCGCGCAGCCCCTTCAAGCCTTCGCCGAACTGCCTGAAGATCTCACCGAACGGAATCAGGCCGGCGAGCCGTTCCGATCCCTCGACGGTCGCGCCCTCGGCGATGCCCTGGCCGCCGGGACGGTCCTGCTCGATCTCGACCCGGGGCTTACCGGACGTCGCGGCATCGTCGACGATGTAGAAGCGGGAGTCGGTCGTGGCGGCGGCCGCGAACTTGTTCGCCAGCGCGAGCCTGGCCCGCACGCCGCCGGCGGGATCGGGCTCGATCGCTTCGACCGTCCCGACCGGCCGCTGGTTGAACAGGACCGGCGCGCCGGCCGCGAGCCCGCGGGCATCGCGCCAATGCACGTTGACGTGCAGGTTGCGGTCGCCACACGCGGTCGTGATGGCCAGAACGATGGCCCAGAGCGCTGCCAGTCTCAACATCGTGATTCACCCTGCATGAGCATCATGGTTCGCCGGACGTGATCCACGTCGAACGATTCGGCGCATCCACCGGGGATTAGCCCCCGGTCCAGCAGACGCGATTCCGGCCCAGGGCCTTCGCGCGGTACAACTCGATATCGGCCGCGCGCATCAGATCGCTCTGCGTGCGCATCGCCGGCCCCCATTCGGCCAGTCCGATGCTGACCGTCGTCGGCATGCCGACCCCGGGCGCCGCGGGCATCGCCTCGATCGCGCCGCGCAGTTCCTCGCAAAACCGTGCCGCGTCCGACAGCGAACGCTCCGGCAACGCCAGGCCGAATTCCTCACCACCGATCCGCGCGACCAGCATCCCGGGAGGCGCCGCACCTCGCAGACGCTCAGCAACCTGCGTCAGGACACCGTCACCCGCGACATGGCCGTATAAGTCATTGATGCGCTTGAAGTGATCGATGTCGACGATCGCCAGGCTCAACGGCCGGATGCAACTCGCCGCGCGCGCCAGTTCCTTGTCGAGCAGTTCGCGGAACTGGCGCCGATTGTACAACTGCGTCAGGCTATCGCGCGTCGCCAATTCGTACAGTTCGTGATGGTAGCGCGCTTCGATGCTGCCCTGGCCGACGTATTTGACGATGCTCTCGCCGATCGTGATGTGATCGCCGTCGTGCAGTTCCGCCTCGGTGATCGGCGCCGCGTTCAACAAGGTCTTGTTGGTCGACTGCAGGTCGCGAACCTTCGTGAGTTCACCGTCACGCCAGACGAGGCAATGCCGTCGCGACACGCTCGGGTGATCGATGCGCAGATCGCACTCAGCGGACCGCCCGATGATCACGGGCTCGTCTCGGAGGTCGAGACGCTGGCCCATCCGGTCACCGAGGATCACGACCAGTGTCGGGGCCTGACGGTTCGATGGAAAGCGTGGACCGGTGCTGAGTATCGTGTGGGGCGTCGTGTCGTCGTCGGGATCGGCCATCGTGCTCACCAGGACGCCGGTACACGGCACACCGTCAAAGATGCAGGCCGCATTCCGTCTTCGGCTTGTTGGCCCAACGCCCGCTGCGCTCATCCCCCGGCCGGGTACAGTGACTGCAACCGATGGACAGATAGCCCTCGGCGACCAGCGGATGGAACGGCAGCCGATGCTGCCGGATGTAGGCGTCGCGTTCGTCCTTCGTGACGTCGAGCATCGGGTTGAATTTCAGGATACCACGCCGCTCCTCGATGAAATCCAGGCCCGCGCGGTGTTCCGTCTGCCACCGCATCAGGCTCGAAACCCACACGTGGTATCGACCCTTGATCGCTTCCAGCGGCTCCACCTTGTTGATCGAACAACAGAAGTCCGGATCGGACTCGTAGGTTCGCTCACGCTCCGTGAACTCGTGCTTCCAGTCCTCGGCGTTCAGGTCGACGACCTTGAGGCCGAACAGTTCGACGAGGTAGTCCTTATAGCGCAGCGTCTCCGGAAAGTGAAATCCGGTGTCGATGAACGTGATCTCCTGTTGCGGACGGATGCGGGAGATGATGTGCAGGAAGTACGCGGACGTCGCGGCAAACGACGAGGTCACGAGCACTTTCGCGGGATCGAAGTCGCCGTACAACGCCTCGATGCGGCGAGCGAAATTCAATTCCGCGTATTTTTGGTTCAGCGCGTGGATGTCCTCGGCGGACAATCCGGCGGTATTGCCCGAAGGCGTGGATGGGGCTGTCGACATCGCTGTTTCTTGTTCCGGGTCATGGGGTCGCGCCGCCGCGTCGGGCAACGCAAGCTCGATGCATCATCGTGACAGGATAGCCGATGCGATCCGGCTAAAGAAACACGACAGCCGGAATGCGGGCAGATTCACCCGGTGCTCTCCGTGAGGCCGAGCGGCACCTCGGTGTAGCCGCGACCCGCGCCGGTGAAGCGGAAGCCGCGAAGTTCGAGCACGCCGGCGGTGCCGAGCGAGACGATGAGGTGAAGGGCATCCGGATAGGCGGCATTCGCCAGATCGGTCGGCGAGGGTTCAGCGGGCGCGGTCGGATGGGAGTGGAAGATCGCAAACAACTGCTCACCCCGATCGCGCATCTCGCGCATCGCCGCGATCTGTTCCGCACCGTCGAGTTGAAAGCGCACATCGGCCTGCTCGGCGACATTGCTGACCGGGTAGCAACTGACCGGCCGGCCGTCGCGGGACCCGATCAGGCCGCACACCTCCCGCTCCGGGTGCTGCTGCGCGAGATGCAGGATACGGTTGACGAGACTGCGCGGGAATGTCAGCGGCGACGTATCGTTCATGGTCGTGATTCCGGGGTTGGGGTGCTCGCCGGCGATGCTCGGGACGCGATGGAGAATTCGGCCGGAACGACGGTTCCACCGCCGTAGCACGAAAACGCGTGATCGGCGACATCGAGATCGGCCAGTCGATTGTGGTAGCAGAGCAGTCGTTCGCCGCGCACGAATCCACCGGCGACGCGATAGCGGCCGGCGGCCAGCGCGACGAACGGTATGCGCACGCTAAGGCTCCCTTCGCCGCTCAGTGTCGGCAATGGTCCATACCCGCTCATCCGGGTATCGATGCTCGCGGTCAGCAGACCCGCCGAGTTCCAGAACTGCAACAGCAGGTGAACGGGCGTCGCCGCGTCGCCGATCCGGTAATCGAGGCTCCACTCATAGGTTCCGCCTGGCCGGGTCGGACCGGCCGAACCCAATTGCCGCAAGCGTAGGATCGCGGCGTCGACAGCGAAATCCCCGGGCATGCTAGGCATCAGGCCGAGCGGCTCGAGCAGCCTGTTCAGATAGCCGGCGGCCTCGTGATACTTGTAGAACACGGCATCCGGCGGACCCTGGACCAACGGCCGGCCGTCGAACAGCAGCAGGCAACGATCGGCGATGTGGCGAACGTTCATCTCCGAATGCGAGACGAATACGATGGCCGTGCCATCCCGTTTCAGATGATTCAGGCGGTCCAGGCAGCGCAACTGGAACGCCAGGTCGCCGACCGCGAGCACTTCGTCGATCAACAGCACGTCGACCGGCACGCTGGTCGCAAGCGCCAGCGCGAGCCGCGCGTACATCCCGTCGGAATAGTGCCTGACCGGCAGGTCGATCTGCGCGCCTATACCGGCAAAACCGACGATGTCGTCGAAACGGCGATCGATGTCCCGCTTCTGCAGGCCAAGCTCGCTGCAGCCGACATAGACATTCTCGCGGCCGGTCAGCAGGGGCTTGAGACCTTCGAGGCGCATCAGGCGGCGCAGCCCCCCGCGAACGATTACGCGGCCACGGTCCGGGCGGTGCTCGCCGGCAATCAGACGCAGCAAAGTGCTCTTGCCGGCACCATTGGGCCCGACCACGCCGAGGCATTCGCCGCGCGCAACCGCGGTCGAGACACCGTCCAGCGCCCAGAATTCGTCGGCGCGCAGGGTATCGCTAGGCGGCCGGCGCAGCAGGCGGCGCGTCCAGTCCTCGACCTGAGCGCGCAGCGCGGCCCGGAGCGAGCGACGGAACTTCTTGCTGGCGCGGTCGACGAGAACCGCCGGATCGGACATCACGACTCGGAGCACCATTGTAGAATCGGCGCCAACTCCACCCGGACCCGGCGACTCGGGACCGAATGCCATGCGAAGTCTTTCGCGTCGACGCGCGAGTGAACGGCCAAGGATGCGACACCGATGAAGCCGAGCCACGCCCCGCCGGGGGACATCCTGATCTACTGCCGCGCGGGCTTCGAGAAGGAGTGCGCCGCGGAAATGCGACAGCATACCAGCTTCGATACCCTCGGCGGCTTCGTCAGGGCACGCGAGGGCAGCGGCTATCTGCTGATCTGCGGCAACGGCGCGGGGCTGTCCACACCGGCGTTCGAGGAATTGATTTTCGCCCGGCAGATGATCTTGGGTACGTCGGCGGTCACCGGACTTAGCGCCGACGATCGCGTGACGCCGCTGCTCGATCAGGCGACGGAACTGGCACCGCGGTTTTCGGCGATCTGGCTGGAGACGGCCGACACCAACGAGGCGAAGAGTCTCTCCGCACTGACCCGAAAGCTCGCGGCGCCACTCGAGCGGGCGGCCAGGCAACGTGGGTTGTTGGCCGCAGGCAGTGACGCGCCGCGGCTGCACGTATTCTTCACCGGCACGAGCGAGGCCCGGATCGGCGTGACACGGGCGGGGCAGTCATCGAACTGGCTCATGGGGATTCCGCGCCTGCGCTTTCCGCGCGGCGCGCCCAGCCGTTCGGCGCTGAAGCTCGAAGAGGCGTTCCTGACCTTCCTGGACGAGCCGGCGCGACTCCTCTCACCGGGCATGCGCGCCGTGGATCTGGGCGCGGCACCCGGAGGCTGGACCTGGCAACTGGTGCGCCGGCATATCCGCGTCACGGCTGTTGACAACGGCCCGATCGACCCGCGGCTGATGGACTCGGGCATTGTCGAGCATCTGCGCGCCGATGCGTTCCGCTACCGGCCGACGAAACCGGTCGACTGGATGGTCTGCGATGTCGTCGAGCAACCGTCCCGCATCGCGGCGCTGATCGCCCGCTGGATCGGCGAGTCCTGGGCCCGCCGCTGCATCTTCAACCTGAAGCTGCCGATGAAGCGGCGCTACGACGAGGTATTGCACTGTAGGTCGATCATCGAGACTGCGCTGGACGCGGCGGGCATCCGGACGCGGCTGCGATTCCGGCAGCTCTATCACGATCGCGAGGAAGTCACCGGGTTCCTCGACGGACCCGATCGTTAAGGCAGCACACGCGGCACCCTTGCCGCCTCAAGCCTCGTCGCGGATCTTCTCGAACCAGCGATACAGCGTCGGCAGCACGACCAGCGTCAGCAGTGTCGACGTGATCAGCCCACCGATGACGACGATGGCCAGCGGCCGCTGGACCTCCGAACCCGGTCCGTTCGCGAACAGGAACGGCACGAGACCCAGCATCGCGACGGTCGCGGTCATCATGACCGGTCGAAAACGCTGCTCGCAGCCCTTGCGGATCGCCTCCATCTGACTCAGACCATCGTCGCGCAACCCGCGGATGTACGACACCAGCACGACGCCGTTCAATACGGCGATGCCCCAGAGCGCGATGAATCCGACCGAGGCCGGCACCGACAGGTATTCGCCGGTCACGAACAGCGCGACCACGCCGCCGATCGAGGCGAACGGCAGCACCAGGATGATCAGCGCCGCGAAGCGCAGGGAACTGAACAGCAGGAAGAGCAGGAAGTAGATGCTGGCGATCGTCACCGGAATGATCAGTTTGAGGTGACCCAGCGCGCGCTCCATGTTCTGGAACTGCCCGCCCCAGACCAGGTAGTACGCCTCGGGCAGCTTCACGCGCTCGCCGACGACGCGCTGCAACTCGGCGACGAAGCCGCCCAGGTCACGATCGCGGACGTTGACGCCGACGACGATGCGGCGCCGCGCGGTCTCCCGGTTGATCTGCGCCGGGCCGTCGACCAGCCGGATGTCGGCGAGATCCGCCAACGGCACCTGCGCGCCGTTCGGAGAGGTCACGAGGATGTGGCCGATCGCTTCCGGACTGTCGCGAAAGCTTCCCGGGTAGCGAACCATCGCCGAGAAGCGGCGCTCGCCCTCGTAGATCTCGGTCGCGACCTTGCCCCCGATCGCCGTCTCGATGATGTCGTGGATATCGGACGCATTGATGCCATGTCGCGCGATCGCCTCGCGGTCGACCTCGATGTTCAGATATTGCTGGCCGGTCACGCGCTCTACGCGAATGTCCTGTGCGCCGCGGATCGTGCCGGAAACCTTGGCGATCTCGGCCGCGATGTCGCTGAGCACCGCGAGATCGTCGCCGAACACCTTGACCGCGACGTCGGACCGGACGCCGGTGACCATCTCGTCGACGCGGTCGGAAATCGGCTGCGCCATGACCAGTTGCACGCCGGGTAGCGCGGCCCCCAGCTTCTCGCGCATCGCATCGGTGATCGTGTCCTGCGTCCAGCCGTCCGGCCACTGATCGCGCGGCTTCAGACTGACGATCGGCGTCGACTCGTTTTGCGCCTGCGGGTCGGCCGGGCTCTCGCCGCGCCCGATGCCGGACACCGCCGACAACACGCCGGGGATCTCCATGACCAGCTTCATCGCCTCGGTTTCCATCCGGATCGATTCGTCCAGCGAGATGTTCGGAAAGCGATTGATGCCCGGCACGATAGAGCCTTCCTTCATCTCCGGAATGAACGATGTGCCGAGAAACGGCAGCAACGCGAGCGTGCCGGCCAACAGCCCGCCGGCGACCAGCACCGTGGTCTTCGGATGCTCGACCGCCAGGCCCAGCAGCTTCAGGTACGGGGCCTTCATCAGCGCGATCGGCCGCGTGTCATGCTCATCACCGCCGAGCAGCAGGAACGAGCACAAGACCGGAGTCAGCGACAGCGACAGGATCAATGACACGAACAGCGCGATCGCGATCGTGAATGCCAGCGGCGAGAACATCTTTCCTTCCATGTCCTGCAGCGTCATCAGCGGCAGGAACACCAGGATGATGATGCCGACGCCGAACAGCACCGGCAGTGCCAACCTCTTCGGCCGCATCCTTGATGACGCGCGCCCGGCTGTAGCCGCGACCGCGCCGCTCGCCGAGCAGTCGGAACGCGTTCTCGACGACGACGACCGAGCCATCGACCATCAGGCCGATCGCGATCGCGAGCCCACCGAGCGACATCAGATTCGCGGACAGGCCGATCGAGTTCATCGCGATGAAGGTCGCGAGCGGCGTCAACACCAGCGTCGCGACGACGATCAGGCTCGAACGCACGTCGCCGAGGAACAGGAACAACACGACAACGACCAGCACGACGCCTTCGAGCAACACCTTTGTCACCGTGTGCAACGCGGCGTCGACCAACTCGCTGCGGTCGTAATACGGCACAATCTTCAGACCACCCGGCAACATGCCCTTGCGGTTGATCTCGTCGACGCGTTGTTTGATCCGGCTAACGACTTCCTTCGCATTGCCGCCGCGCAGCATCATGACGACACCGCCGACCGACTCGGTGTAGCCGTTCTTGACGACCGCGCCGACGCGCATTTCGTGGCCGATCGAGACATCCGCGACGTCCCGCACATAGACCGGGATCCCGCGTTCCTCGTTCAGCACGATGCGCCCGAGATCCTCGATGCCACGAATCAGGCCGATTCCGCGAATCAGGTACTGCTCATCGAAATGCTGCAACACGCGACCGCCGCTGTTGGCGTTGTTCCGCGCGATCGTCTGGAAGATATGGTTCAGCGACAGGCCATAATGCCGCATGCGATCCGGATCGACGTGAACCTGGTATTGCTTGACGTACCCGCCCTGCGAGTTGATCTCGGCGACGCCGGGAATACCGCGCAACAGCGGACGGACGACCCAGTCCTGGACGACTCGGCGCTGCATCAATTCATCGGGGCTCAGTTCCTTCGTGCCGTCGTCGGGGCGATCGAGCGTGTATTGATAGACCTCGCCGAGGCCGGTCGATACCGGGCCGAGCACCGGGCGGACGCCCTCGGGCATCCGGTCGGCGACCTCCATCAAGCGTTCCATGACCAACTGCCGCGCAAAGTAGACGTCGGTCGCGTCGGTGAACACCAGCGTGATGATCGACAGCCCGTTCTTGATCAACGAGCGCATCTCGGTCAGGCCGGGCAGGCCGGTCATCGCGATTTCCAGCGGGGCCGTGATGAAGCGCTCGACCTCCTCGGGCGAGCGGCCCGGCGCATCGGTCGCGATCTGCACCTGGATGTTCGTGACGTCCGGGAACGCGTCGACCGACAGCGCCTTCAGCGCGCGGACACCGAATCCGAACAGGATCACCGCCAGTGCGGCGAAGACGATGCGGTGGCCAAGTGCGACGCGAATCAGCGAACTAACCATCGCCTATTCGAGTTCCTTACGCATGCGCTCGTTGTTCAGATGGAATGCCCCGTCGGCGACGATCCGGTCACCCGCGGCAATACCGGAAAGTACCGGGCGGACCTGGCCTTCCTGCTCGCCGAGTTCGACCTGTTGCAACCGGAACTGCGTCGGTCCGGTCTGCACGAACACATGGTCGCGGTTGCCCTCGCGCACGACGGCTTCATCGGGTATCACCGCCTGCTGACTGCCGAGCTTGCGGATCAGCAGGATCGCCAGCATGTTCGGCTTGACGATTCCGTCATCGTTCGGCAGTTCCATCCGGATCATCGCGGTGCGCGTTTCCGGATGGATTACGTCGCCGACATAGATCAGGCGCCCGGAAAATCGCTTGCCGGGCAAGGCCGGAATCTCGGCCTCGGCGTCGTCGCCCTCGCGAACCCAGTGCGCGAGTTGCTCCGAGATATCGGCGACCAGCCAGATATGACTCAGATCGGCCACGGTGAAGATGGCATCGGACGGCTGCACGACCTGGCCGAGCGTGATCTTGCGCTCGATGATCGTGCCGCTCAGCGTCGCGGTGATCGGCGAGAACGACTTGATCGTGCGGCGCCGCGCCAGTTCGCCGACATCGCGGTCGTTCATGCCCATGATGATCAGGTGGTCGGTCGCGGCATTCAGGTCGACCTCCGCCTCGGACAGCTCGTTCTCCCGCTGCTGCAGGTTCGCGGTCGCGAGCACGCCGCTCTCGTGCAGATGCTTGGCCCGCGTGTACGCCGAGCGCCGCAACTGCAGTTTCGACATCGCTTTCAGGTAATCCGATTGCGCGGTCGCCAGTTCGCCGCTGTTCAGCACCGCGAGCAGGTCGCCACGCTGGACCGTATCGCCGAGCCCGTGGCGAATCTCCACGACCCGCCCCGACACCGTCGCGCCGATGTGCGCCAGACGCCGCTGATCGAGCTCGACGCGCGCCGGAACCCTTAGCGAATCGCGAAGTTCCATCTGCCCGACGACGACGATCGTGAGCTTGCCGAGCAGTGCCGCATTGGCGTTGACGACGACCGGGGCCGCGGGCTCGGGGTCGGCGGCCGGAGCCGCGAGGGAAAGCAGGGGTCCGAAAATCAGCAGCCAGCGACACGAAAACTTCATAGGCAGTGCGACTCTCCGACAAAAAGGCCCCGGGTCGATTGTAACAGGCTGCTTGCGGCTTGGCGTGAAGGCTTCCCGGGCCACGTATTCGGGGCCAGAGCCTCGAGTGTGCCGGCCAGGACATCGGGTAGGATCGTTGAATGCGAGAACTCTCGTTCATCGGCATCGACACCGGAACGCCCCGCATCGGGCAACTCGGTTAGCGCAGGCTGTGTGAAACCGGCGCCCCGTATCCGGTACGGGTCAGATCCAACTGCGGGGGAGCGAACAACGCCGTCCGGCGGCGCTTGCGTGAACGAATCGTCGGAGTTCGACTGAAGCCCGCGGACAGGACCGAAGCCGCGTATGGCGCCGCGATGTTGGCGCAACGCGCGTATCGGGACCGGTGACCCAGGGCAAGTCACCGGCCCGTGCGAGATCCCCGACGGGTAGATGCTCCTCGCTGATTACGCCTGATCTCGGGTGAATGCCCTGGATCGCGAAACGCAGTGAATCGGTGATGGTTCTCAGAAACGGCGGGCGCGGCGCAAGGGCTGGGCCTCGGTGCGGGGGCGCGCTTCGTTGACACGGATATTGCGCCCCTTCAAGGAAACGCCATCCAGTTCCGAGACGGCGCTCTCGCCACTCGCCTGATCTGGCATTTCGACGAAGCCGAAGCCCTTCGAACGCCCGGTCGACCTGTCCATGATCACGGTTGCCGATGTCACCTCACCGAAACTCTCGAAGGCCTCGCGAAGTTCCTCGCTGGTGAGCTGATAGGAGAGATTTCCCACATAAATATTCATACAAGGACCCGTTCTCGAATTCGTGCCATTACGAACGGCGACATCAGCAACTCAATCCATGGCACAGGAACCAAGAACTGATGATCGTACAGTCGTCTGGCGCACCCAGAATTCGAAGCCTTGATATCGAACGTAGAACAACCAACCCGGCCCCCGTCAAGGTCAATCGGCGTACGATAAGGCCACTGTTTAACCGGGAATTTCCTGCCTGTCAATACATTTTTTCGGCGCGGGGAATACTCTGCTTCCGCTGCGGAAACTCTCTCCAATTTTTCTCTTAGCTTCTGTTTTACATCGAAATTGTGTCAAGCTGGCGGAGCACCCGGTCGTGCAGGCGGGACAACAGGCCCACCGCGAGCAGTGCGCCGAACAAGGCCATCGCCATGTCACTCTGCGCGTCCCAGGCATCGCCCTGAGAACCGATGAAGGCCTCGGCGCGGCCGCCGAGCAGCACGTGGGCCAGCCACTCGGCGAGTTCGTACAGCGCGCTCAGCGCCAGAGCCGCGGTTACGGCCAGTAGCGAGCGCCAGTTCGGCCGCGGAACGATCGCGAGGCGAGCGAACAGTTCCCGAAACGCGATCGCCGGCACGAAGCCCTGCAGGAGATGGGCGAACTTGTCGAACTCGTTCCGCCGCCGGCCGAACGCCTCGCCGAGCTGTTCGAACGCCGGTACCTCGGCGAATCCGTAGTGCGCGCCGATCAGGATCGTCAGCATCAGGGCCAGCAGCAACCAGCGGGTCATTGCGCTCAAGGGCAACAGCCGGTGGCTCAGCCACACCAGAACATAGATCGCGAGCGCGGGGGCCGCGTCCAGCCACCAGGTCAGCCGGTCGCGCGGCGCGATCGCCGACAACGTGAAAGCCATCAGCGCGACGAATTGCCAGAGCGGCTGATCGTAAAAACTGCTCCGACTCGCCGGTCTCGGCATCGATACCTCCGTACCTCATTCGCGTCGTGCCCCGCGGGCATCCGCCACGCGCCCGCATCATAGCGTAGCGGCGGGACAGACCCGAGGCCCGATCCGGGGGGAGACCGCGCGCGCCCATCGGAAATTGGGCATAATGAACGAACGACCGGTCCAGACCCACCGGAACCAGCCCACGCGTCCGTCACCGCTTTATGACGACCAGGAACGGAACCCGCCACCGCAAACGCATTTCGTCCGTGTGCCGGGCGGTGATCATCAGCGGGGCCGCCGTGTTTGCGGCCTGCGACACGAAACAACAGGCGCCAAGCCCGCCGCCCACTCCGCCCACCGTCGAAGTCACCGCCGCGGTGCAACGCGATGTGCCGGTCTACCGCGAATGGGTCGGCACGCTGGATGGCATGGTCAATGCCGAAATCCGCGCTCAGGTCACCGGCTACCTGGTCAAGCAGAGCTACCGCGAGGGTGACATGGTCCGCAAGGGCCAGTTGCTGTACGAGATCGACCCCCGGACCTTCCAGGCCGCGGTCGACGCCGCGCGTAGTTCGGTGGCGCGTGAGGACGCCGAACTGACGACCGCGCGCCTGGAGCTGGACCGCATCCGCCGCCTGTTGCCGCAGAACGCCGTCAGCGTGCGCGACCGCGACGCCGCGGTGGGACGTGAGTCGACCGCGACCGCCGACGTCATGACCGCCCGCGCGACGCTGCAAAAGGCCGAACTCGACCTCGCGTTCACGCGCATCACCTCGCCGATCGATGGCATCGCCGGAATCTCCAAGGCGCAGCTCGGCAATCTCGTGGGTCCCGGCAGCGGTAACACGGTGTTGACGACGGTCTCCAAGGTCGATCCGATCCGCGTCTACATCTCGATCAGCGAACAGGAATATCTCGCGTTCAACCGGCAGCATCCGAACGGCGACGCCGGCAACGCGGACATGGAACTGATCCTCGCCGACAACTCCTTGCACTCGCAGCGCGGGCGGGTGTACTTCGCCGACCGGCAGGTCGACACCCGAACCGGCGCGATCCTGCTGGCAACGCTGTTCCCGAATCCGGGCAACCTGCTGAGACCGGGGCAGTTCGCGCGGGTTCGGGCGGTCACGAACATCCAGCGCGGCGCGGTGCTGGTGCCACAGCGTGCGGTCACGGAACTGCAGGGCATGGCACAGCTGGCGGTCGTCCGGGACGACAACACCGTCGAGTTCCGCAAGGTTCGTACCGGCGAGCGCGTCGGTTCGCAATGGGTCATCGACGAGGGGCTGAAGCCCGGTGAGCGCGTGATCGTCGAGGGTCTGCAGAAGGCCCGGCCGGGCGCGCCGGTGACACCGACGCCGTATCAGGCCGCTCCGGACAGTTCGGCCGACAGCTCCCCACCGCCCCGCGCACGTTAGCCACCGCAGACACTCGATCGATGGCCCAGTTCTTCGTCAACCGCCCGACGGTCGCCATCGTCCTGTCGATCTTCCTGGTATTGCTCGGTCTGGTCGCACTGGCCGGCCTGCCCGTCGCGCAGTATCCGGACATCGTTCCGCCCGAGGTGCAGGTCTCGACGACGTTCACCGGGGCCGATGCCGTGACCGTCGAGCAATCGGTCGCGACGCCGATCGAGCAGCAGATGTCCGGCGTCGACAACATGAATTACATGTACTCGATCAACGCCAACAACGGACAGTCGACGTTGCGGGTGAATTTCGACGTGGATTCCGACCCCGACACCGGGTTGATCCTGTCGCAGATGCGGAAGTCCCAGGCCGAGTCGCAGCTGCCGGTCGAAGTCCGCAATTTCGGTATCCGGGTCGAGAAGTCGACCGCGTCGCCGTTGGTGATGTTCGCGCTGTATTCGCCGAACGGCACCTACGACAGCGTATTCCTGGCGAACTACGCGTACATCAACATCAACGACCAGATGACGCGCATCGGCGGCATCGCCAGCGTCACGGTGTTCGGCGCCGGTCAGTACGCGATGCGCATCTGGGTCAAGCCGGACCAGCTGGCGAAACTGAACCTGACGATCCCCGAGATCATCGCGGCGATCGACGCGCAGAACACCGTGAACCCCGCGGGGCGCATCGGCGGCGAGCCGGTGCCGCCGGGCCAGGAATTCACCTATGCGATCCGCGCTCAGGGCCGCCTGGTCAGCGAGGAAGAATTCGGCAACATCGTGCTGCGCGCGAACCCGAGTGGTTCGATCGTCCGGATCCGCGACGTCGGACGCATCGAGCTCGGCGCGCAGACCTACGACATGCGCGGGCGACTGAACGGCAAGCCGGCCGCCCTGGTCGCGCTGTACCAGCAACCCGGGACGAACGCGCTGGACGCGGCAAATGGCGCGAAAGCATTGATGGCGGAGTTGAAGCAGCGCTTCCCCGCCGACCTCGACTACGTGGTCGCGCTCGACACGACGCTGGCCGTGACGGCCGGCATGCACGAGATCATCCAGACGCTGTACGAGGCGATGATCCTGGTGATCCTCGTCGTGTTCCTGTTCCTGCAGGGCTGGCGCGCGACGCTGATCCCGCTGCTCGCGGTGCCGGTGTCGCTGGTCGGCACGTTCCTGCTGTTTCCGGCACTCGGCTTCTCGATCAATACGCTGTCGCTACTCGGCCTGGTGCTGGCGATCGGCCTGGTCGTCGACGACGCGATCGTCGTCGTCGAGGCCGTGGAGCATCACATCGAACAGGGCCTGTCGCCGCGCGAAGCGACGCTGAAAGCCATGGCCGAGGTCTCGGGCCCGATCGTCGCGACCAGCCTGGTCCTGATCGCGGTGTTCCTGCCGACCGCGTTCATTCCGGGCATATCGGGCAGCCTGTATCAGCAGTTCGCGGTGACCGTCGGCGTATCGGTGATGATCTCGACCTTCAACGCGCTGACGTTGAGCCCGGCGCTGTCGGCGCTGCTGCTGCGGCCGAAGCAACACGGAAGGGGCCTGATCCAGCGTTTCTATGACGCGTTCAATCGCGCTTTCGGCCATCTGACCGACGGGTATGTCGGCGCCTGCGGCTTCCTGATCCGCCAGAGCCTGATCAGCGTGCTGCTGCTGGCCGGCGTCGCTTTCCTGTCGGCCTGGATCGGCGGGCGCCTGCCGGCCGGTTTCCTGCCCGAGGAGGACCAGGGTTATCTGTTCGCCGGCATCCAGTTGCCGAACGCGGCGTCCCTGCAGCGCACCGACGAGGTCGCCCGCGAGGTCGAGCAGATTCTCGCCAACACGCCGGGCGTCGAGAGCTATTCATCGGTCATCGGCTACAACATGCTGAGCCAGGTGACGAACACCTACAGCGCGTTCTTCTTCGTCGCGTTGAAGGACTGGGACGAGCGCACGGCGCCGGAAGAGGCCTACGACGCGATCAGGGCCCACATCAACGGCCGGATGCGCTCGCTGAGCCAGGCCATCGGCTTCGCGTTCTCACCGCCAGCGATTCCCGGCATCGGCACCTCCGGCGGCGTGACCTTCCTGCTCGAAGACCGCGCCGGCCGGGATCTGGCGTTCCTGTCGGAGAACGTGCAGCGCTTTGTCGAGGCCGCGCGGCAGCGCCCCGAGCTGGCCAGCGTCACGACGACCTTCCTGCCGACGATTCCGCAGTCCTTCGTCGAAGTGGACCGCGACAAGGTACTGACGCGCGGCGTCAATCTGGCCGACGTCTACCAGACCCTGCAATGCTTCATGGGCAGCGGTTTCGTCAACTATTTCAACCGCTTCGGCCGGCAGTGGCAGATCTACGTCCAGGCCGAGGGCGAGTTCCGCACCGACGCCAGCCAGCTCGGCCTGTTCCATGTGCGCAGCCGCGAGGGCGGCATGGTGCCGCTGGCCGCGCTGACCAGCGTCCGCAAGACGCTCGGGCCGGAGTTCACGATGCGCTACAACCTGTACCGCAGTGCGCAGATCAATGCGATGGCGAAGCCCGGATACAGTTCGCTGCAGGCGATGAACGCGCTGGAGCAGGTGTTCGCCGAGACGATGCCGGTGCAGGAGATGGGGTACGACTATCTCGGCATGAGCTACCAGGAGCAGAAGGCGCAGCAGGGCATCTCGCCACTGGCCGTGTTCGCGTTCGCCCTACTCAGCGTGTTTCTGATCCTGGCCGCGCAGTACGAGAGCTGGAGCCTCCCGTTCAGCGTGCTGCTCGGGACGCCGATCGCGGTGTTCGGCGCGTTCTTCGCGCTGATGATCGGGCGCTACGAGAACAACATCTACGCGCAGATCGCGCTGGTCATGTTGATCGGCCTGGCCGCGAAGAACGCGATCCTGATCGTCGAGTTCGCGAAGTCCGGCGTCGAGCAGGGCAAGCCGCTGGTCGAGGCGGCACTGGAAGCCGCGCGCCTGCGCCTGCGGCCGATCCTGATGACCAGCCTGGCCAGCATTCTCGGCTTCCTGCCACTATGCCTCGCGGCCGGCGCCGGCGCGCTGGCGCGGCAGGCGATGGGCTACGCCGTGCTCGGTGGCATGATCGCGACCTCGTTCATCGCCGTCTTCCTGATCCCGGTATCGTTTTTCGTCGTCGAGCGCTTACGCCAGCGCAGCGCCGGACGATCGGCCACACCGGCTGGTCCGCCCCGGACATGATGCGCTCGCTGTGCCTGGCCCTTGCCGTGACCTGCACGGCTTGCTCCTGGAAGGTCGGCCCCGACTATCAGCCAATTCCGACCGCGACGCCAACGAAGTGGCGCTTCGGCGGCGATGCGACGAAAGAGGTCTCGAACACGCGCTGGTGGGAGCAACTCGGTGACCGCCGCCTGAACGAGCTGATCCTGCGCGCGCTGCGCGGCAATCTCGACCTCGCGGTCGCGGCTGCCCGCGTCGAGCAATTCATGGGCCTGTACGGTTCCGCGCGCTCGATCCTGTTCCCGCAGATCTACGGCAACGCCAACTATCTACGGCAGCAGATCTCGGCCGAGCAGTTCGGCGTCTCGCCGGACCTGTTCGGAGGCATTCCGGACACCAACATCGGCCGGCTCGCGGCGACGATGGAATGGGAGATCGACGTCTGGGGCAAACTCCGGCGGACCAAGGAGGCGGCGCGCGCCGAACTGCTGGCGCAGGAGGCCTTCGAGCAGGGGGTGATACTGACGCTGGTCAGCCAGGTGGCGCAGACCTACATCGCGCTGCGCGAACTGGACAAGAATCGCGAGATCACGAACGAGATCATGGAGATCCTTCGCGAGCAACTGCGCATCGCCGAGGCGCGCTTTCGCGAGGGCTTCACGTCGCAGCTCGAAGTCGAGCAGGTTCGTTCGGAACTGGAACGCCGCAGCGCCAACCTGCCGCTGATCGAGCAATCCATCGCCGAGACCGAACACGCGCTGAAGGTCCTGCTTGGCGAGAACCCCGGCACGATCATTCGCGGGCTGACGCTCGACGAACTGCGCATGCCGGCGGTGCCGGCCGGGCTGCCTTCGGATCTCCTGGTCCGCCGTCCGGACATCCGCCAGGCCGAACAGCAGCTGATCGCGGCCAACGCGCGGATCGGCGTCGCGCGAGGACTATTCTTTCCGCGGATCGTGCTGACCGGCGACGTCGGACAGATCAGCCAGGACCTTGGCAACATCATGGCGCCGGGCGCGAACTTCTGGAGCGTCGGTGCCGGCGCCTTGTTGCCGATCTTCACGGCCGGCCGCCTCGCCGGCGAGGTCCAGGCGGCCGAGGCGGTGCAACGACAGACCGTCGCCAATTACCGCCGCGCGATCATCAACGCATTCCGCGAGTTCGAGAACGCCCTGGTCGATACGCGTAAGGCGCGTGAGCGCCGCGAACATCAGGCGCGCCGGGTCGCGGCGGTCGACCAGTATTATCGACTGGCCAAGCTGCGTTACGACGAGGGCTACACCGATTTCATCACGGTGCTGGACTCACTGCGCCAGCTCTATGAGGCACAGATCGATGAAGTCTTCGCGCAGCGCGAGACCTTCGTCGCGACGATCGGCCTGTACCGGGCCATGGGCGGCGGCTGGCTCGTCGGCGCCCGCGACGCGTCGTACAATCCGCGTCCGGCCGAGGCGGTCATCGCGCCGTAACGGCGGGCCTCACGGCAAACCTGCCGGATCCCGTCAGCGGCGGTCCTGAAATGCGGTAAACCCGGAGCAGATAGCGGTACCGTTGGCAAAACACCGCAACGACCGGCGCGAGCCTCGAATCAGACGCCGTTCTCGTTCGCCAGCGCCGCTTCGCTGATTTCCTTGTACAACTCCAACATCCGGCAGTACAACTCCTGGTATTCCGGGTGGTGATCGACCAGCGGCTTGATCTGTTGCGCGGTTTCCAGGACTTCGTGGAGATAGGCCAGTTCCCATTCATCCAGCCGTTGACCGGCATCGACCTTGGCCTTCAACGCGAGGGCCTTCGGCAGGCGGTGCGTCTCCATGCGCTCGAGCAGCGCCTGCGCGATGCCGATTTCTTTATTGGCTTCGTTCACAGCGTTCTCCTGTCCGTGTCTGATGAGGCTGATCGGGCATCAAGCATGCATCCGCGCTAGCCCAGATAGGCGCGGCCGAGGCGAACCGGATCGGCCGGCTCGGGCAGGAAGGCCCGTGGCATGTAACCGAGCAGTACGACGCGGCGTTCACCATTTGCCGACGTGAGTTCGCTGAATTCGATTGCCGCCGTGGAACCCTCGGCATTCGCCGGTTGCAGGATTCCGCGATAGTCCAGATTCAGGCTCAACGGATCGATCCTGAGCCACCGCGCGGCCTCGTTCAAGGTGTCGGCGACCAATTCCAGGCTTTCGTCCAGGCTCAGATCCCGTCCCCGATGTTCGCCGATCTGTCGGTCGATCGCATCGAGTTCGGCCTCGAGCGCCAGTATCTCGGTTGGCTCGGACTGGCTCCCCCCGTCGAAAGCTGGCTGCAAGCCCCATTGACCGGCTTTCAGGGTCTCCAGCTTGCGCGCCAACAGCGCGCGTTCGCGTGCCTGTTCGGCGCGATCGGTCTTCGCCGCGACGATGCGTTCCAGCGCGCGTTCCAGCAGGAAGTCGAATGCGCGCTTCATCAGTTCGCGGCGAGTCGCGCGTTCGCTGTCTCCCGGTGCCAGATACCGATGCTCGGAAAAGCTCACCGAGGTCTGCAGCACATCGCGGGTCAGCGCGTCACCATCGAGCGCCATGCCGAGCACGCGGCGTTCGTTTCGAGCGACGATCAGCAGACCGTAGACGTCGTCGGGCGGAAGACCATCACAGGCATCGAGATAGTCCCGGACCGAACGAAAGCGGCGGAACACCTCGTTCAGGTGCTCGGTCGACGCGAACAGGGCGCGGAGCCGCGGATCGCCGCCGAAGCGGCGCGCACTGATCTCGATCGGTTCGGGCAAGCGGTCGACCAGCGCGATGACATGGCGGACCGCCGTGCCCACAGGCTCGCGCAAGCGCCTGCGGGTCTGGCCCAGCGCCCGCAGGCGTCGGTCGGTGCCGTCGATCGATCGCTCGATGGCCGCATCGAGCAGCGCATCATTCAGGCCGAGGCCGTTCCCGTTCGATGTCGAGAACAAGGCGCTCAGGAATCGGAACATCCCGTCTTGATCCCTATCGGACGCGCGACAGCAGGGCGGGCGAGCGGCCAGGCATGGCTCGGGCGCGCGGCCCTATCGCCCGGATCGTCTGCCGCGATTCAGGTCTTCTGGTAAACCTCGGCACCGCTCGACACGAATTCCCGGGACTTCTCCTCCATACCCTTCTCCAGCGCGTCACTGTCGCTGAGATCGTGGCTGCGCGCGTAGTCGCGGACATCCTGCGTGATCTTCATCGAACAGAAATGGGGACCGCACATCGAGCAGAAATGCGCCAGCTTGGCTCCCTCCTGCGGCAGGGTCTCGTCGTGGAACTCCAGGGCCTTTTCGGGATCCAGGCTCAGGTTGAACTGGTCCTGCCAGCGGAATTCGAAGCGCGCCTTCGACAGGGCGTTGTCGCGCGACTGCGCGCCGGGGTGGCCCTTCGCCAGATCGGCAGCATGCGCGGCGATCTTGTAGGCGATGATGCCGTCGCGCACATCCTGCTTGTTCGGCAGACCCAGGTGCTCCTTCGGGGTCACGTAGCACAACATCGCGGTGCCGAACCAGCCGATCATCGCCGCGCCGATCGCCGACGTGATGTGGTCGTAGCCGGGCGCGATGTCCGTCGTCAGCGGGCCCAGCGTGTAGAACGGCGCCTCGTGGCAGGCCGCAAGCTGCTTGTCCATGTTGGCCTTGATCATGTGCATAGGCACATGGCCGGGGCCTTCGATCATCGTCTGCACATCGTGCTTCCAGGCGATCTTCGTCAACTCACCCAGCGTCTCGAGTTCGGCGAACTGCGCGGCGTCGTTGGCGTCGGCGATCGACCCGGGCCGCAGGCCGTCGCCGAGCGAGAACGACACGTCGTAGGCCTTCATGATCTCGCAGATGTCCTCGAAATGCGTGTAGAGGAAACTCTCCTTGTGATGCGCGAGACACCATTTCGCCATGATCGAGCCGCCACGCGAGACGATGCCGGTCACGCGCCGCGCGGTCAGCGGGATATACGGCAGCCGCACGCCGGCATGGATCGTGAAATAGTCGACGCCCTGCTCGGCCTGCTCGATCAGCGTGTCGCGGAAGATCTCCCAGGTCAGTTCCTCGGCCTTGCCGTCGACCTTCTCCAGCGCCTGGTAGATCGGCACGGTGCCGATCGGCACCGGCGAATTGCGGATGATCCACTCGCGGGTCTCGTGGATGTGCTTGCCGGTCGACAGGTCCATCACGGTATCGCCGCCCCAGCGGATCGCCCACAGCATCTTCTCGACCTCTTCCTCGATCGACGAGCCAACCGCGGAATTGCCCAGGTTGCAGTTGATCTTCACGAGGAAGTTGCGGCCGATGATCATCGGCTCGGATTCCGGATGATTGATGTTGGCCGGAATGATCGCGCGCCCGCGAGCGACCTCGTCACGAACGAACTCCGGCGTGATCTGCGCCGGAATCGCCGCGCCGAATGACTCGCCGGGATGCTGGAAGCCGCAGGACGCGGCCGCCTCCATGCGCTGGTTCTCGCGGATCGCGATGAACTCCATCTCCGGCGTGATGATGCCGCGGCGTGCGTAGTGCATCTGCGTGACGTTGGCACCGGACATCGCGCGGCGCGGTCGTCGGATATGTTCGAAGCGCAGGTGGGACAAGCCGTCGTCGTCCTGCCGTTGACGGCCGTAGTCCGAACTCGGTCCGTCGAGCAACTCGGAATCTTCGCGCTCGGCGATCCAGGTCTCGCGCAGCGGCGCCAGGCCGAAGCGCAGGTCGACCCGTTGCGCGGGATCAGTGAATGGGCCCGAGGTATCGTAGACGTAGACCGGCGGATTGGGCTCCCGTCCGATCGCGGCCGGCGTCTCCGACTGGGAGACCTTGCGCATCGGCACGCGGACGTCCGCCCGGCTGCCCTCGACGTAGACCTTTTCGGACGCCGAGAACGGGCTGATCGATGCAATCTTGCCCTGGACTGCTTCGTGGAGGAATTCTTTAGGAATGGCGCTCATCGCTCTCACCATCGGCTGTGGAAAAGGTGGCGAAGGGAAGGGGCGCCCACGGCGTGATATCGGGACGGGCTTTCCTACGCCGGCATTAACCGGATCAGGTTCGAAGGGTCTTTCTCAGCCCCGTTGATTCTCCGGAACGGACCGGAAACGACACGGGGCACCCCCAGCCTTTTCAAGTGGCCGTCTAAGCTAAAACATCACGCGGGCTTTGGCAAGGACAATGGCGACGCGCCCAAAATGTCCAGTATCACGACATTCGGCGATACGCGGCGCTTGAAGTCCTAAGGGGTCTGCGCTACTTTCATCGGCTTTTGGCCATCTGCCCCCGCCCGAGAACCACACCATGGATCGTCGGATCCGTTATCTGATTCGTTCGTTCGACGGTTACGCCTACGAGGCGGCTGGAACGGTCGCGGCGTTCTTTGCCGATACCGAGCAGTGTCACGCGTGCGCGCGCGTCCTTCAGGAATTCGCCGACATCCCGGTCGAGGTGTCCGGCAGTCAGATGGCGTTCCCGGCGGATGCCCGCCTGCCCTTCGTGCCCCCCAAGGCCGGAACTCGCGACTCAGAAGAACCGGGCGTTGATCGCGAAGTGTGCGAGGATGCTCGCGGCGTACCCTAGCGCGATGACCGGTGTCCACTTGAGGTGAGACATGAAGGAATAGGCGCCTTGCGCCTGGCCCAGCAAACCGACCCCCGCCGCCGAACCGATCGCCAGCAGGCTACCGCCCACGCCAGCCGTCAAGGTCACCAGCAACCATTGCCCCTGTGAGATCTTCGGCGCCATCGTCAGCACCGCGTACATGATCGTGCCGTTGTCGATGAAGGCCGACACGATCCCGACGATGACGTTCGCGATCGTTGGATCAGGTCCCGAATAAAGCAGATCGGACACCAGTGACAGGTAGCCGATGAAGCTCAGTCCACCGACGCTGACCATTACCCCGTAGAAATAGAGCAGGGTGTCCCACTCGAGCCGGGCCACGCTATGGAACACGTCGAAATGCTGCTTGGTTTCGCGCGGGGCCTCGAACGCGACATCCCCGCCGCCGTCACCCTCGACTCTTGCCCGAGCCCGGTGCGCAACCTTATCGCGCGAGGTGTACAGGTAATAGAAGAAGAAGTTCAGGTACGTCAAGCCGGCCAGCATGCCCGCGGCCGGCGGCAGATGCAGGAAGTGCTCGAAGCAGACCGCGGTGACGATCGTCAGCAGGAACAGCAGGATGATGCCGCGCGCGCCTCGCCGCAACGGCACGGCCTTGCCGGCGGGGTTCGGCTTCTCCCGCGGAATCCAGAAATGCATGATCGCTGCCGGCACGAGAAAATTCACCAGGGACGGCACCAGCAGGCTGAAGAAATCGCCGAAAGGCACGACGCCGCTTTGCCAGACCAGCAACGTCGTGATGTCGCCGAACGGGCTGAACGAACCACCGGCGTTGGTCGCGACGACGATGTTGACGCAGGCGATCGCGATGAAGCGCTGATTGCCCTTCGCCATCGCCATGACGACCGCTCCCATCAACAGCGCGGTCGTCAGGTTATTGCAGACCGAAGACATGAAGAACGACTGGATGCCGGTGATCCAGAACAGCTTCCGGTAGCCGAATCCCTTACTCAGAAGCCAGATGCGTAGCGTGTCGAACACGCCCCGCTGCTCCATCGCGTTGAGATAGGTCATCGACACCAGGATGAACAGGAACAGTTCGGCATAGCCTTCGAGAGACTGGCGAAAAATCTTTCCCGACAGTTCCCCCATATCATGGGAGACGTAAGCGGAGGCGATCATGATCCAGATGATGCTCGCGGCGAAGACCATGGGCTTCGACTTGCGCAGCATCGTCGTCTCTTCGAGCATCGCGAAAACATACGCTATGCAGAACACCGCGATGCTCGCGTAGCCGACCCAGTTTCGCGACAGGTCGAGCGGACGAGCGGATTCGATCTCCGTGGCACCCGCCAGGGTGGGAGCTAATATCAATATCAACACCGTGGGCATCAGGCCCAGCCATCGAGCAAGACTCATCGTCGTCGCATCTCCTTCAGATTCACACCGGTCGTCCGGCGCGCGTCACGCCTCGTGACGTAAAGGCGAATTTTCGCATGAATCCAGCACCCTGGTTGCCGCACTCGGGCGTGCTCGCATTGTTTCCCGGTAGGGTCATCTGTCATCCGGACGCGACGGTCCGTCCTTTGCGCAGTAACACGGACCTGCGAAACCACCATGCGGTGGCGAGTCCCGCGAGTACGGCCGAGACATCCATGGCGAGTCCCAGCCACATGCCATGCGTACGGAACGCGTCGCCGAGCACGGGCCGCAGCAGCAGGTTCAGCCACGCGGCAAAGGTGCCGTAATAGACGATGATTCCGGCCAGGGTCCACGGCAACCCCGGCAGGCCCAGCGCATCGGCGGTACGGTAGTACCAGTAGGCGATCCAGATGACCGCGGCGGCTCCTATCATGGCTTGTCCTCCCCTCCTTCCATCAGTCCGATTGTCGGTCGACCCGTAGTACTCAGGTCTGCGGCCGCGCGGACGCACCCGGCCAGCGCGGCCAGATCCGGCAGCACGAACACCTGCGCGGGCAAGGCACTCCACTCCCGGACGGCCCGATTCGGCACCAGCACCGGAGTCATCCCGGCGGCGATGCACGCCGCCAGGCCCGTTTCCGAATCCTCGACGCCGAGACACGCCGCGGCGCCAATGCCCAGGCGGCGGGCCCCCTCAACGAATAGATCGGGACACGGCTTTCCGCGCCGGACCTGATCGCGCGTGACGATGACCGGGAAGCGTTCACGCAAGCCGGCGGCATCGAGTACCTCCAGCGCATAGCGTGCGTCGCTGTTCGTCGCCAGCGCATAAGGGATGCGCCGCGCGTCGAGCGACTCCAGCAATTCATCGAGCCCCGGCATCGGCGCAACGCCATGCGTGCGGATGTGCTGGTACCAATGGCGTGCCGCGACTTCGGCAAAGCCCGCATGGTCGAAGCGCTCGCCGCAAGCCGCGATCAGCGCGTCCCGTACGTCGTCCGCGTGGCGGCCGAACAGCCCTCGGCAGAACTCCTCGCTGAGTTCACAGCCGAATTCGGCGGCACCCGCCCGCCACGCGCTGCAGTAGGCCGCCTCGGTATCGACCGCCAATCCATCCATATCCATGACGACGGCCTGGAAGGCTGGCAGGGACATGCTTTGCCGCGGCAACTGCCCGCTCACCGCCGACTCCCTCTGAACATCGGCCGGGCCTGGTGCCACCACACGGCGATGGTGGCGGCCAGCGCGACCCCCGTGAGGTCGACCATCATGCCGGTCAGCATTCGCTCAGTGTGCAACGATCCGATCTCGGAAAATTGGCGCGTCGCGAGGATGGCGCCGATGCGCGCGAGATAGTAGACGACCAGCCCCACGGCCACCGATCGCCACGGCGATCGCCCGCCGCGGCGGCCCGCCCGATGAAACCAGACGGCCAGCACGACCGCGACGATGCCGCCGAACACGACCGGTCACCGCCCCGGGGCACCGGCGGCGACAACGCGCAGGTACGCGCCACGCGCCTCGCGTCCGGCACCGACGATCAAGCGCCTGCGGCCAGCCGCATCCTGCTCGACGATCCCGGCGACGTCGATCGATTCCCCGTCCCGCGCCTGTCCGGCGTAGGTCTGCGAGTAGGCCACGATCTCGGAAATGTCCGGATCGTCGATGCGGTACGAGGCCGGATAGTCGAAGGATGCCGAGGCATCGACGACGGTTGCGCGCAGGTGCGCGCCGCCAAGCTTTCGCCAAGGTACCGCACCGACATCATCACCCCGGCAAGTAACCAGCGACAGGTCGAACTTGGTCCCCTCGTACATCGCCTTGTTGTCCTTTCGGCGTTCGTGCCAAACGTACTCCGCGTACGACAATTCGCAGCCGCGCCGCGCGTACGCGTCGCGCCAGTCGTCCTCGGCGAGAGGGTCGAATTCCCCGGACTCAAGCGCGCGCGCGATGATCGCCCGCGCCCTATCGAAATCACGCCGGTCATAAGCGACCAGATCCAGATCGGAACCCGCCCCGTGGGCACCGATCAACAGCGAGCCACTGATCCCCAGAGACGACGGGGCCAGGCCGTGGCCCGCGAACACCCGCAGCAGCCGGACCAGCCGCGACTGCAATGCATCACCGCCGCCGGCGCGCCAGAACTCGGACAGGCGCGCGCGCGCCGAATGATGGGTGAGGACTTGGCTTTCCGGCACCGCGTGCAGGGACACGTCCAGACGCGCCGAGTAGTACCGGTAAGCGGGGTAGCGATCGCGCAGCAGCGCCTCCGCGTCCTCGCTACCGAGCTTCCTCAAGCGCTGGCCATCCGGGGCATAGCGTAGCGTGCCGAGCACTCGACCGTCCTCGATGACATCGTCGACCACGGCGAACGCCAATCCATCGTGGGTCACGACGAAATCGCGCGGCAGCACCATCATGCGTCGGGTTCGAAACGGTCCGGAAAGAACATTGCCGCACCATCGGCATCACCGGTATCGCGGTAGGTCATCATCGGCGCATCCGGCCGGAGCAACGCGCCGTCGATGACACGCCCGACGACGACGCGATGGTCACCGGCCGCACACTCGCTCTCGAACACGCATTCGAACTGAGCCAGCCCGACGTCGATCATCGGCACCCCACGTGCCGACGGATGCCAGGCCTGCCCGGCCAATTTGTCGACCGTCGCCGATTGGCCGAAATGCAGCGCCAGATCGAACTGATCCTTCGCCAGCACCGCCACCGAGAAGCGGCCGCTGTCCCGCAACAGGCGATACGACGAGTGTGACGGGTTGATGCTGACGGCAAGCATCAGCGGCTTGAACGAGACCTGCATCACCCATGCCGCGGTGAACGCATTGCGCTTGTCGCCGTCGGCGACACCGATGACATAGACCCCGTGGGTCACGCGCCGAAACAGTTCGGCGATTTCCAGGCTCATAACTTCTCCTCCGCGTTAGAATCATCGTTGCTCGGCAGCCCTGAACGACCGCCATCGCGACCTTGTGCAGAGCCCTGAATCATTCGGAGCTTCCGTGGGCATCGTGCCTCCCGGACCATCTCCTCGCCCAGCCCAACAGCCGATCGGATCACCGATGTCGAACGACCAACGTAGACTGACACATTTCAACGAGGCGGGCGCGGCCCATATGGTCGACGTCGGCGGCAAACCCGATACCGAACGCAGCGCAATCGCGACGGGACACATCCGGATGGAGGACGACACGCTGCGTCTAATCCTGGCCGGCGAGCATCGCAAGGGCGATGTGCTGGGTATCGCGCGGATCGCCGGCATCATGGCCACGAAGCGGACCGCTGACCTGATCCCGCTATGCCATCCACTCGCGCTGACCCATGTCGAACTCGACCTCGAAGCGCAGCCGAAGTTCGGTCGGGTCGTCGCGCGGGCTACGGTTCGAACGCGCGGCCCGACCGGGGTCGAGATGGAAGCGCTGAACGCCGTCCAGGTCGCCCTGCTGACGATCTACGACATGTGCAAGGCCGTGGACCGGGGAATGACGATCGACGCGGTCCGGCTGCTCGAAAAGTCCGGCGGACGCTCGGGACTCTGGCGGCGCGACGACGAGGGCGCGGACCCGTCCGTCCTCTGAACTCCTGCGGAATTGTAAGCGATATCGCCGGCGCGACGGCGCCATCGCTTTGCCGGCCCGGCGTTCGGGCGCTGGTTCAGTGGTTCAGGTGCCGACCCGCTCCAGCACGATGAAGCGGTAGCCCTCCGGCATGTCCGCATCGTCATCGACCACCCTGCGTTCGACCTCGATCCAGGCCGAGGCGTCGAACGGCGGGAACAACACATCGCCCGGGAATGGGCGATTCAGGACCGTCATATAGATGCGACCGGCCAACGGCAGGGCCGCACCGTAAACCGCGGAGCCGCCGATGATCATCACCTCGTCGGCATCGCCGGCGCGCGCCAGGGCCTCGTCCAGTGAGTGAACGACTACACAGCCCTCGGCACGGAAGCCTGCATCCGTCGTCAGCACGATGCTCGTGCGTCCCGGCAGCGGGCGGCCGATCGATTCGTAGGTCTTCCGCCCCATGACCATCGGCTTGCCCATCGTCAGCGAGCGAAAGCGCTTCAGATCCGCCGGCAAACGCCAGGGCAGAGTTCCCTCGGCACCGATCACGCGGTTCGCCGCCATGGCGACGATGATGGAGATTCGCATGCTGCTCGCGCGCTCGGCGGTCAAACGGCGATCGGTGCCTTGATGTTCGGATGCGCCTGATACCCGTCGATGAGGAAATCCTCGTAACGGTATTCGAACAGGCTGGCCGGTCGACGCGCGAAGCGGAGCGACGGCAGGGGATAGGGTTCGCGTGTGAGTTGTTCGCGAGCCTGCTCTAGGTGGTTCAGATACAGGTGCACATCGCCGCCGCACCAGATCAACTCACCCGGCAGCAGATCGCACTGCTCGGCCACCATGTGGGTCAGCAACGCATAGCTCGCGATATTGAACGGCAGCCCGAGAAACACGTCGACCGAGCGCATCTGAAACAGGCACGACAGCCTGCCGCTGGCCACATAGAACTGGAACGCATAGTGGCAGGGTGGCAGGGCCATCCGGCCCACCTCGGCCGGATTCCACGCGACCACCAAGTGACGACGCGAGTCCGGGTTGCTACGCAGCGCGTCGACGACCATGCCCAACTGGTCGATGTCGGTCCCATCCGCGGTGCGCCACGCACGCCACTGCCGACCGTAGACCGGACCGAGTTCGCCGGTTTCGTCGGCCCACTCGTCCCAGATCGACACACCATTGTTCTGCAGGTAGCGCACGTTCGTGTCGCCCGACAAGAACCACAGCAACTCATGCACGATCGAACGTAGGTGCAGGCGCTTGGTCGTCATCAACGGCAGGCCGTCGCCTAGATCGAAGCGCAACTGGCGGGCGAACACGCTGAGCGTTCCGACTCCGGTGCGATCGTCCTTGCGCACGCCGTTCGACAGGATGTCGGACAGCAGGGCCAGATAACTCCGCATCAGGAATGCTCGCCCTGACCCGTACCGCGATATGCCCAGATCATCAGCGCGGCGCCGGCGATGATCATCGGCAGACTGAGGATCTGACCCATCGTCAGCCAGTTCAGCGCCAGGTAACCAATCTGTATGTCCGGTTGCCGGACGAATTCGACGGCGAACCGCATCAGGCCGTAGAGCAGCAGGAACAGACCGCTGGTGGCGCCGGTCGGGCGCGCGGAGCGCGAAAAGACCTGGAGCGCGATGAACAGGACGACACCCTCGAGCGTCGCCTCGTAGAGTTGCGAGGGGTGTCGCGGCTCGGCCCCGCCGGTCGGAAACACCATACCCCAGGGCACATCGGTCACCTTGCCCCAGAGTTCGCCATTGATGAAGTTGCCGATACGACCGGCGAACAGGCCGATCGGTACATACGGCGCGATGAAGTCACCGAGGCTCAGGAACCCGATCCGTTGGCGCCGGCCAAACAATGCCAGCGCGGTCAGCACGCCGATCAATCCGCCATGGAACGACATGCCGCCCTCCCAGACATGGAGGATCATCGACGGGTCCGCGATGAAGCCGGGGAAGTTGTAGAACAGCATGTAGCCGATTCGGCCACCGAGCACGACACCGAGCGCGGCGTAGAAGATCAGGTCCTCGATCTGCGTCACCGTCCACGGAAATCCCGGCTGCTGAGCGCGGCGTCGGGCCAGCCACCAGGTTCCGCCGATACCGACAACGTACATCAGTCCGTACCAGTGGATGTGCAAGGGCCCCAGGCTTATGGCAACCGGATCGATGTGTGGGTAAGCAAGCATGTCGGACGTGGGCTCTCCGTTTTCGTCTGAGTGGCGCGGGGTCAGATGTCGAGATTGGACACGTCGAGCGCGTTGCGCTCGATGAATTCGCGGCGCGGTTCGACCTGATCACCCATCAAGGTCGTGAACACCTGATCCGCCGCGATCGCATCCTCGATCTTCACCTGCAATAGCCGACGCGTATTCGAGTCCAGCGTCGTCTCCCAGAGCTGCTCCGGATTCATCTCACCGAGACCCTTGTACCGCTGGATGTGCTGACCCTTCTTGGCCTCGGCGAGCATCCGGTCGAAGGCCTCTCGGAAACTCCGAACGGAGATCCGTTGCTCGTCGATCGCCAACCGCGTGTCCGCCCCGAACAGATCGACGGTCTCGCGACCGAAGCCGTTCAAGCTCGCGTAGTCGACCGAGTGGAAAAATGTCTGCGTGACCTCGAACTGCTTCGCGACGCCGTGTAGACGCTTCGTCACGCGCAGCGTGAAGTCGCCCGGCCGCTCGCCGAACACCAGGTTGAGCCGGAACAGTGCGCGCCCCTCGATACGGTCGAGTGCGGACTGTAGTTCATCGACCCAGTCCTGCAGGATCAGCGGGGTCGCCATCGCCTCGCGGGTCAACTCCGGCAGATTGATCAAGGACTCGAGAAAATCGACGTCATAGCGATGCGCCAGCCGATCGAGAATCGCCCGAACCTGCAGGAAATCACGAGCCAGCTTTTCGAGCCCGGCCCCCTGAATCGGCGGCGTGGCCTCATCGGAGTACAACCGGGTCTTGTCCAGCGCGAGCTGAAGCAGGTAGTTGTTCAGTTCGAGATCGTCCTTGACGTAGTGCTCCTGCTTGCCCTTCTTGACCTTGTACAGCGGCGGCTGCGCGATGTAGACGTAGCCGCGGCCGATCAACTCCGGCATCTGCCGGTAGAAGAACGTCAGCAACAAGGTTCGGATATGCGAACCGTCGACGTCGGCATCGGTCATGATGATGATGCGGTGATAGCGCAAGCGCTCGACGTCGAATTCCTCGCGGCCGATGCCGCAACCCAGGGCCGTGATCAGCGTGCCGACCTCCTCGGACGACAGCAGGCGGTCGAAGCGCGCCCGCTCGACGTTGAGAATCTTGCCCTTCAGCGGCAGGATCGCCTGGCTTCGGCGATCACGCCCCTGCTTGGCCGAACCACCCGCGGAGTCACCCTCGACGATGAACAACTCGGACAGCGCCGGGTCGCGCTCCTGGCAGTCGGCCAGCTTGCCGGGCAGGCCCGCGATATCCAGCGAAGTCTTGCGACGGGTCATCTCGCGAGCCTTGCGTGCGGCCTCGCGTGCCCGCGCGGCCTCGATGATCTTGTTGGCGATCATCTTCGCAATCTGCGGGTTTTCCAGCAGGAACTCCGAGAACTTCTCCGCGACGGTCGATTCGACGACCGGCTTGACCTCGGACGAAACCAGCTTGTCCTTGGTCTGCGACGAGAACTTGGGATCCGGAACCTTGACCGACAGCACCGCGGTCAAGCCCTCACGGGCGTCGTCGCCGGTCGTCGAGATCTTGTGTTTCTTGAGCAGGCCTTCCTGCTCGATGTACTGATTCAGCGTGCGCGTCAGCGCCGCGCGGAACCCCGCAAGGTGCGCCCCGCCGTCACGCTGCGGGATGTTGTTCGTGAAGCAGAAGATATTCTCCTGATAGGCATCGTTCCACTGCATCGCGACTTCAACGGTGATGTCGTCCCGTACGCCCTGAAAGTAGAACACCTTGTCGAACAGCGGCGTCTTGTTCTTGTTCAAGTGCTCGACGAAGGCCCTGATCCCGCCCTCGAACTCGAATACATCGGCCTTCCCGCTGCGCTCGTCCTCCAACTCGATTCGCACACCGGAATTCAGGAATGACAACTCGCGCAAGCGCTTCGCCAGGATCTCGTAGTGGAACTCGATATTCGTGAACGTTTCGGCGCTCGGCTTGAACGTGATACGTGTACCGGTTTCGTTCGTCGAACCGACCTCGGCCAGCGATGCCAGCGGTTCGCCGTGCCCATATTCCTGGAAGTAGCGTTTGCCGTCGCGACAGATATCGAGCGTCAGGCGCTCGGACAAGGCATTGACGACCGAGACGCCGACACCATGCAGGCCGCCGGATACCTTGTACGCGTTGTCGTCGAACTTTCCACCGGCATGAAGGATCGTCATGATCACCTCGGCCGCGGAGCGCCCTTCGTCAGGATGAATGTCGACCGGAATGCCACGGCCATCGTCCGACACGGTCACCGACTCGCCGGCGTGGATCGTCACGCGGACGCGCGTACAGTAACCGGCCAGCGCTTCGTCGATCGCATTGTCGACGACCTCGAAAACCATATGATGCAGACCGGTACCGTCGTCGGTATCACCGATGTACATGCCGGGCCGTTTGCGCACGGCATCCAGGCCCTTGAGGATCTTGATGTTGGAACTGTCGTACTGCGGAGATTGGCTCATGGGTCGGTCAGACGCGTTCGTTAGTTTGGCGAGATGCGGCCATGTTCCACGTGGAACATCGCGGCCGCATCGGCGGGTAGCCCCTCTACCGCGCTCGCGTGGGTCGCGGTGATGAAACACTGACCATCCCGCTGGCGGAGCAGGGTGGTCAGCCGGCGCCGGTTTTCGCGATCGAGTTCCGATGACAGATCATCGATCAGCAGGCACGGCGGGCGCGCGACGGACTCGAGCAGACTCGCCTGGGCGAGCAGCAACGCATACGCCATCAGCTTCGACTGTCCTCTCGAGAAGAACGATTTGGCCGGTCGCTCATCGACGAAGATTGAAAAATCTCCTTTGTGCGGCCCGGACGCGGTATAACCGTTCCGCACATCCAGGCCGACGTCCTCGCCCAATGCGTCCGACAGCGTTCGACCGGATCTCCAGCCTGCGGCGTGTTCCAGCCGAATGGAGACGCCCGGAAAGAAGTGCTGCGTCGCCGCGAGCACATAAGGATCCAGGCGCTGCAGATAGGCATCCCTCGCGCTGGCGACTATTGTACCGTAACGGGCCAACTCCTGATTCCAGCCCGACAGGCCGTCCCCGCGCCTGGCCCGCAGCAGGGCATTGCGCTGATTCAATGCCTTGCTGTAGTTGCGCCACTGTTCCAGGTACCGATGTTCCACGTGGAACACACCCCAGTCCATGAACTGCCGGCGGAGACTCGGAGGCCCCTCGACCAATAACACGCTCGCCGGATGCATCACCAGCACCGGAAAACAGCGAGCAGCATCCGCGCTCGACTGTGCTCGCTGCCCCCCGACACGAAGCTCGCGTTCCGAACGACTGAGTCTCAAGCCTATCGACGTCGGCACCCCATCCGCGTCGCTGATGATTCCGGAGACCAGGAGCTCCGGGTGCTCGAATTGAACCAGGCGCGCGGCCTGGCCGGTCCGGAACGACCGGGTCCGACCCAGCAGGTAGATCGCCTCGAGCAGACTGGTCTTTCCGCTGCCGTTATCGCCGACGATCAGATTGACCCGGGGGGCCGGCGCCAGCGTAGCGCTGGCAATGTTGCGAAGGTGGGCGATATCGAGCCGTGTCAGCGTCATCCTCGACCCCGAAACACCGGCTGGCCGAAGCCGCGAAAAGACGCGCCAACGGGCCCCATCTAAAACGCGCGATGCCTACAGGCGCATCGGCATGACGACGTAACGGAACCGCGTGTCTTTCATGTCCTCGACCAGGCAACTGCTGCTCGCATCGGTAAACGACAGAGAAACATCCTCCGACTCGACATTGTTGACCGCATCCAGCAAATAGCTCGCATTGAATCCAACGCTCAACGGGTCCCCCTGCAGCTCCACGGGAACCTCCTCTTCCGCTTCCTCGTGTTCCGGGTTGCGGGTCTTCAGCGCCAGCGCGCCTTCCGACAGATCGATCGCGACACCGCGAAATTTTTCGCTGGCCAGGACCGCGACCCGCGTCAGCGCCGCGCGCAAGGTCGCCTTGTCGGCCAACACACGCCGCGTCGCCGACTCCGGCAGCACGCGACGGTAGTCGGGATACCGTCCCTCGATCAGCTTTGCCGAGAAGCTTACCTGGTCCATCAACACCCGGATGCTGCTCGCTGCCAACTCGATCGTGATCGGCGACTCGCCGTCCGGCAACAAGCGGAACAACTCGATCGCGCCCTTACGCGGAATGATCACCTGCGCGGAGTCCACTCCCGGCACAGCGATCTCATCTTCGAACAAGGCCAGGCGATGCCCATCCGAGGCGACCGTGCGAATCCGCCCGCCGTCGATTTCGAACAGCAGGCCATTCAGGTAGTAGCGAACGTCCTGCTGCGCCATGGCGAACAAGGTCTTCTCCATCGCCCGCTTCAAGGATCGGGCAGTCAACTGCAGGCTGCGATCGGTCAAACCGGTATCAAACTCCGGATAGCTCTCCGCCGCCATCGTGCTCAGCGTGAAGCGGCTGCGACCGGACTGCAGATGGAAGCGCTCGGACCGACACTCGACCGCCAGCGTGCTCTGATCCGGCAACAACCGGCAAAGATCGAGGAGCTTCCGGGCCGGGACGGTAATGCTGCCCGAATCGCTGCTGTCGACACCGACCCGCGTGATCAATTGCACCTCGAGGTCGGTGCCGGTCAACTCGAGTCGTCCGTCCTTGAGTCGCAGCAACACGTTACCGAGAATCGGCAGTGTCTGGCGGCGTTCGATGACACCGACGATCTGCTGCAGTGGGACGAGCAGGTTCTCCCGCGAAGTCGAAAATTTCATCCGGCGTTCCCTATGTCATGGATCGCGGCCCGCGCGCGGCGCCGCTCAGGCTTCGGTCAATTCGACAGAATCCGCAGCAGGTTGGAGAAATCTTCCTGAAAGCGGCTGTCGCTCTCCTTGAGTTCCTGCACCTTGCGGCACGCGTGCAGGACCGTCGTATGGTCGCGTCCACCGAACATGTGTCCGATCTCCGGCAGGCTGTGATTCGTCAGTTCCTTCGCCAGGGCCATTGCGATCTGCCTGGGCCGCGCGATCGAACGGTTCCGCTTGTTCGACAGCAGATCGGCGGCGCGGATCTTGAAGTACTCCGCGACAGTCTTCTGAATGTTCTCGACATTGATCAGCCGGTCCTGCATCGCGATCAGGTCGCGCAGCGCGTCCTTGGCGAAGTCGAGCGTGATCTCCCGTCCGGTGAACTCGGCATTCGCGATCACGCGCCGCAGCGCGCCCTCGAGTTCGCGGATGTTCGACCGTATCCGCTTCGCGATGAAGAACGCGACCTCGGGCAACAGGTCGACGTCCGCCTGTTGCGCCTTGCTCATCAGGATCGCGACGCGCGTCTCCAGATCCGGGGGTTCGATCGCGACCGGCAAGCCCCAGCCGAACCGGGACTTCAAACGCTCCTCCAGGCCCTTGATCTCCTTCGGGTAGCGATCACAGGTCAGCACGACCTGGTGCTTGTTCTCCAGCAGCGTATTAAAGGTGTGGAAGAACTCCTCCTGCGACCGCTCCTTGCCGGCGAAGAACTGGATATCGTCGATCAGCAACGCATCGACGGTGCGGTAGTATTCCTTGAACGCGTTGATCGCGTTGTGCTGTAGCGCATTGACCATATCGGACACGAAGCGCTCGGAATGCAGATAGACGATGTTGGCCGACGGGTTGACCCGTACGATCTCGTTACCGATTGCGTGCATCAGATGGGTCTTGCCCAGACCGACGCCCCCGTAGAGGAACAGCGGGTTGTACGCGCGCCCGACATTCTGCGCGACCTGCACCGACGCCGCCTTTGCCAATTGATTCGACTTGCCCTCGACGAAACTCTCGAACGTGAAGCTGACGTTCAGCTTGCTCGCGCCGGCCTTGCGCATCCCGGTCGTCGCCGCACGCTTCGCCGGGGTCGGTCGCGGCTCCGGAGCCGGGTCCGGCGAGCGACTGCCGATCTCGAGCACGACGTTCAACCGCGGGTGTTCGCTCTGATGAGCGACTGCCTCCTCGATCTGCTGGATGAAATGTTGCTTGACCCATTCGAGCACGAACCGGTTCGGCGCCAACAGACGCAGATCCGAATCGGTTTCGACCGCCTGCAATGGGCGGATCCAGGTATTGAATTGTTGCGCCGGAAGTTCACCCTCAAGTTTGCTGATACAATGCCGCCAGAGTGTACTCATCGCGCTTCGTTCGTTATCGTCGGGGAGGTTCGATGTCCCGCAAGGGGACACGAGCAGGAGGACGGACTGGTAACTATACCGGAATCACCCAGGCCCCACAGCATTGACAGGAACCCGCGTCTCCCTCTATTATTCAACGCCTTTTTGCCACCGCGGCAGTTGCCAAACCATAGGTTCCGTCGATGAAGCGCACATACCAGCCAAGCAAGATCAAGCGGGTCCGGACGCACGGATTCCGCGCCCGGATGAAGACCCCGGGCGGACGCGCCGTGTTGAACGCGCGTCGAGCCAAGGGACGCAAGCAACTCACCGTATAGTGTTTGGCGAACGGCGCGCACCGCTTTCCGCGGACGCGGCGCCTGTTGAGCGCCGACGAATTCCGTCGTGTATTTGCTGAGTCGGTACGCGCCTCCGACGCCTACCTGACGATACTCGCCCGCCCGAATGACCTGAACGAAGCCCGGATCGGCTTCGCGGTCTCCCGCAAATCGCTGCGCAGGGCCTGTGCCCGGAACCGCGTGAAACGTCTGGTTCGCGAAGATTTTCGATTGCGACAGGCGGAACTCACAGGAATCGACTTCGTCGTCATGGCTCGCAGCGCCGCCGCCAGCGCCCCGGCGTCGACGCTCAGAAGCTCGCTGCACCGTCACTGGCAAGTCCTGCTCCGTCGATGCGCTTCGTTCTCCTCGCGCTCGTCCGAACCTACCGCTTCGTGTTGAGCCCCTGGCTCGGGCAGCACTGCCGCTTCGAGCCTACCTGTTCGGCCTACGCCGAGACCGCCATCCAGCGCTTCGGCGCCCTGCGCGGCGCCTATCTTGCAATAAGACGTTTGCTAAAATGCCACCCTTGGCACGAAGGCGGTTACGATCCCGTCCCAGAAGAAGAACTCGGAAACAAGAATGGCTAACATCAGGTTCGTACTGTTCATCATCCTCGCCTTCCTCTGCTTCTCCCTGTATCAACAGTGGCAGCTCGATTACGGCCCGAAACCCCCCGTAGCCGGCGCCCCGAGCACAGCGGCAACGACGCCCGGTGTGGCCCCGGCCGCAGACCTGCCGGAGTCCTCGCGGACTCTGGACGACGTCACGGCCGCCGATCGGGCGCCGCCGCAAACCGCGTCGGCCACGGTAACGCCATCCGCCGCGCGCATTGCCGTCACGACCGATGTCGTTCGCGTCGAGATCGATACCGTCGGAGGTGATCTCCGCCTGCTCGAGTTGCTGCAGTACCCGGTGGCCAAGGATCAACCGGACAACCCGGTTCGCCTGTTGAATGACGGCGCCGAATTGTTCATCGCGCAGAGTGGCTTCCTCGGCGAGACCTTGATCGCACCGACCCACCACGACACCTGGCAAGCCGCGGCGAAGCAGTATCAGCTCGACGCCGATCAGGAAACCCTGCGTGTCCCGTTGACCTGGTCCAACGGCAAGGGCGTGACGGTCACGAAGACCTTCGTGTTCAAGCGCGGCAGCTACCTGATCGGCCTCGAACACGCGATCGACAACCGCTCCGGCGCGGACTGGCGAGCCAGCCAGTACGTTCAGCTGCAGCGCACCGACACCTCCGGACGTGACAGCTCCCAGATCGTCCGCTCCTACACCGGCGGCGTCCTTTACACGCCGGAGGAGAAGTACGAGAAGATCAGCTTCAAGGACATGGCGGACCGCAATCTGAACCGCAAGGCGAAGAATGCGTGGATCGCGATGATCCAGCACTACTTCCTCGCCGCGTGGCTGCCGCCAACCGACCAGGAAACCCTGTTCTATTCGAAGAACCTCGGCGAGAAGCGCTTCCTGCTCGGCGCCTCAGCGCCGCAAACCCTGATCCCGAATGGTCAGGCGCAGACGATTTCGACCTCGCTGTTCGCCGGGCCGAAGCTGACGCGCGTGCTCGAGGCGACCGCCCCGGGGCTGGAACTGACGGTCGACTTCGGTGGCCTGACCGTCGTCGCGAAGCCGATCTTCTGGCTGCTCGAGACCTTCCACAAGCTGTTCAACAACTGGGGCTTCGCGATCATCTTCGTGACGCTGGTCATCAAGGCGCTGTTCTTCAAGCTGTCCGAAGCCAGCTATCGATCGATGGCCAACATGCGGAAGCTGCAGCCGAAGCTGCAGGAACTGAAGGAGCGAATGGGCGACGACCGCCAGCGCTACAACCAGGCCATGATGGAGATGTATCGCAAGGAGAAGGTCAACCCGCTCGGCGGGTGCCTACCGATCCTCGTGCAGATCCCGGTGTTCATCGCGTTGTACTGGGTACTCGCGGAGAGCGTCGAATTGCGCCAGGCACCGTTCCTGTTCTGGCTCGATGACCTGTCGGCGCGTGACCCCTATTTCATCCTGCCATTCATCATGATGGTGTCGATGGTCATCCAGCAGAAGCTGAACCCGCCGCCGGCCGATCCGGTCCAGGCCAAGGTCATGCAGTTCTTCCCGTACATCTTCGGCGGCTTCTTCGCGTTCTTCCCGTCCGGACTCGTGCTCTACTGGGTGGTCAACAATGTGCTGTCGATCATCCAGCAGTGGTACATCACGAAGCAGATCGAGAACCCGTCCAAGGCCTGAGGCCGCCTCCACGGTGAGCCGTTGATCGCCGCGCACGACGACACGATCGCGGCGATCGCGACACCGCCCGGCAAGGGCGGTGTCGGCATCGTGCGCATTTCCGGCCCCGCGGTGCCGGACATCTCCAGGGCCCTGTTCGCCCGTCGCTTGCTACCCCGCCACGCCGAACTCGCCGATTTCACCGACGGCACCGGCGCCGTCATCGACCGCGGGCTGGCTCTTTACTTTCCCGCGCCGGCCTCCTTCACCGGTGACCACGTGCTCGAGTTGCAGGCTCACGGCGGGCCGGTGCTGCTCGACCTGTTGCTGCATCGCGTCATCGAACTCGGCGCGCGCCCGGCCCGGCCCGGCGAGTTCACCGAACGCGCGTTCCTGAATGGCAAGATCGACCTCGCCCAGGCCGAGGCCGTCGCCGACCTGATCGACAGCACGACCGTCGAGGCCGCGCGATCCGCACAGCGTTCGCTGCAGGGCGAGTTTTCCGCGCTGATCCATACCGTCGTCGAGCAGCTCATCCGCGTCCGCACCTACATCGAGGCCGCGATCGACTTCAGCGACGAGGACATCGATTTCCTGTCGGATGCCTCGCTGTTCCAGCAGATCGACGGCGCGGCTGACACGCTGTCTCACATCGCGGCATCGGCCCGCCAGGGCGCGATCCTTCGCGAAGGGCTTCGGATCGTCCTCGCCGGACGGCCGAACGTCGGCAAGTCCAGCCTGATGAACCGCCTCGCCGGCCGCGACTCGGCGATTGTCACCGACGTACCCGGGACGACCCGCGACACCCTGCGCGAGCAGATTCAGATCGATGGATTGCCACTGCACATCATCGACACCGCGGGCCTTCGCGAGAGCCCGGACCCGGTCGAGCGGGAGGGCGTGCGGCGCGCGCGCGATGCGATAAGCGACGCCGATCGCGTCCTGCTGATCCTCGACGCGCGCAGCCCCATGGATGGCGAGGAACTGATCGCCGAGATCCCGTCCGGCATCCCGATTACGCGCATCCACAACAAGGCCGACCTGATCGAGGAAGAGCCACGGCTCGACCAGGATGCACACGGCGCATTGATCGTCTTGTCGGCCGCGACCGGCGCCGGGCTGGATTTATTGCGCCGACATCTGAAGGAGTGCGCCGGCTACGGGACGGCCACCACCGGCATCTTCAGTGCCCGCCGGCGTCACCTGGCCGCGCTCGACCGTGCGACCCACGCACTAAACGACGCGCGATCGCAGTTATCACGTGGCTCGGCTGAACTTGCGGCCGAGGAACTCCGTCAGGTCCAGCACGCGCTCGGCGAAATTACCGGCGAATTCACGTCCGAGGATCTTCTGGGCCGGATCTTCGGGAGCTTTTGTATCGGCAAATAGCCGGGTTTTCGGTCTGGGCGATTACCGGCATCGGAATTCGAAGAAGGGCTGCTGGCGCTGTATCACGACCGGTTTGTGACTACCCCCGAAACCTTGCACCAGCGCCATCTGGCCGAACTCGTCAGGCTTGGACTGCTGGAGCCGCGCTTACCGGGCAAGGACGCAGGATCAATCTACACGCGATACACCTCAACCCCGCCCACGCGTGGGACCCGCCGGATGCCACCAAATGTTCTACCCCGCTCGTCTTGTTGCCAGCATGGCCCAGCCTCTTGGGCCTGTTCCGGCCAACCGACGCTACTGCCTAGGCAAGGTCTTGCGCCTTCCCATGACGAATGACCTCTATCGTCTCGAAAAAGCTTAGAACCCCGCCAACCATGCGGTGCAAAGGACCCCGCGCCGGTTCCCAAGCACCGAGGTCCGCAGGAGTGACGATCTCTCTCGCCTATGGCTCAATCACTTACGGATGGCATCCGTTGTGCTTTTGACATCGATACACAACTCGAGCTCTTGACGACGTTAACGGCCGAGCTCTGGCAGCGGTGTTTCCATAGTGTCACAGGTGATACGACGACATGTTGATGACCTCGAACTGGTTGGTGTGGGCGCTTTTGTCCGCTGTATTCGCCGCTCTCACCGCCATTTTTGCGAAGATCGGGCTGGAGGGCGTGGATTCCGATCTAGCGACCCTGATCCGGACGGCCATCATCCTGGTCGCGCTGGCCGGATTCGTTTATTTCACTGGCAAATGGCGCAATCCAGTCCACCTTCCCTCGAGCACCTTGCTGTTCCTGTTGCTCTCGGGGCTGGCGACCGGCGCTTCGTGGGTCTGTTACTTTCGGGCCTTGAAAATCGGCGACGCATCCCAGGTCGCACCAGTCGACAAGTTCAGCCTGGTGCTGGTCGCGTTGTTTGCCGTTCTCTTTCTCGATGAACGTCCATCGCTGCGGGAATGGACCGGGATCGTCATGGTCGGACTCGGCGTTCTGGTCCTGGCGATCAGGCGGTAGTTCGGGATCACGGAGAGGGCGACCCATGCCGCTGAGCCCAAGCATCGAGACGCTTCTGCACGGGGTGCATCGCAACTTTATCTGGATGATCCTCGGTTCCTATCTCTTCGCGGCCTTGTTTCCGGCGTTTGGCCTTTGGATCCGCCAGGTGGACTTCGGCAGCTTCGTGCTGATCCACAACGAAATCGACCTGTCCTTGCCGCCCGTGATGTTGTCCCTGCTGCTGTTCAATGCCGGCTTGGCCGTCAAGTCGAAGGACCTCGCGCACCTGGCGCAGAAGCCCCTGGTGATGCTGAGCGGTCTGTCTGGGAACGTGGCGATGCCGCTGGTTTTCATCGTCGGCCTGAGTTTCGCCCTGAAGGCTTGGCATAATCCGGATGAGGTCCAGCAGATACTCGTTGGGCTCGCACTGCTTGCGTCGATGCCCATTGCCGGAGCATCCACGGCCTGGGCGCAGAATGCCAGCGGTAATCTGGCCTTGAGTCTGGGCCTGGTTCTGATCACCACGTTCCTGAGCCCCCTGTTCACGCCGTTGGTCTTACACGCGGTCGGTTTCGTCACGACCGGTGACTACTCTGAAGATCTGCACGAAATCGCCGCCGATGGCGTGATGTCGTTCCTGGGGTTGTGGGTCATTTTGCCGTCACTGCTTGGCTTGGGCCTGCGTCATGTCATCGGTGATCCCCTCTTCACCGCAGCCAAGTCCTCCATCAAGCTCATCAACTACGGCATCTTGCTGGTGCTCAATTATTCCAACGCGTCCTTAAGCTTGCCGAAAGCGTTCGGGGCTCCGGACCTCGACTTTCTGTTCGTCACGTTGGCGATTGTCGTTACGCTGTGCATGGTGGCTTTTGCCACCGGGTATCTGATCGCGCGTCTGTTCAACGCGAATCGCGGAGACATGGCTTCGCTGATGTTTGGTCTCGGCATGAATAACAACGGTACCGGTCTGGTACTCGTGTCGGTCGCTCTTGCCGACCATCCAGAAGTCATGTTGCCGATCATTCTTTACAATCTCGTTCAGCATCTAATCGCTTCGTTGATTGATCGAGTGTTGTTTCAACGGGGCAGGGAAGCATGTCAGTCGGCATAAATTCATGTCGATTCTCCGGCCGATCCCTTTCCGCACGCGCAGGGGTTGCTGCGGCCCCAAACGAACTCGGCCGAGCACCAGTCGACGACGCCCGAACACATCGGACACCTCTATCTGCACTACCTGCAGGCAAAGCCCCTATGCGGTTCCGCCGACACGGCCACCACGCGCGTGGCAATCCACGTCAAGCCGGCTGTACATGCCGGGTGGGGCAGCCCGATCCCGGAAACACACCGTACTCAACTTCGCGTCCAATACGAACTCACGAACGACGGACCGCATCGAATCGGCAGGACCCTTGGCCGCGTTCCCGCCGAATGGCAGACGTCTCGGCGCTATCGATCCTCCAGCCAATCCTTCCGTTGGCTGCCCTATCCGGTGAGGCCCCAACTGTGGAGTCCCTCGTATTCGGGCGGCGTTCCCTTGCTCGCTTACGCGGCCGTCCCGACCAGCCCCACAATCCCCTGACGGCATGTTGCGCGCGTCGCGTCGACGTGTTCCACTCTATCGACGTGTTGCACCCTTCATCTGGCCGAACGAATCGGCCGATCTGTGTGCGGGAACGCGGCGAAGTCTGGATGAATAATCAATAAGGGTAAAAGGCGGAATCATGAAAGCCTCGAAGACTCATGCGCTGACTGCTTGCGGTCTGTGTCTTGTCTGGATCAGTTCAGCGATCACGCACGCGGCACCGACCGCGCCGACAGTCCTGTCGAACGGCGTGACGACCGTGGTCAACACCCCTGTCCCGATCAATCCGACGCCTGGGGTCCCGGGCTCGAACCCTGCGAATACCAACTACTACTTCTATATTCGACCCGGACAGGGGGAACAGCAGGACCCCAATAACCCCAACCAGCACAAACCGCCGGTCCAGACGTTCTACCGCGCATACTCGAGCGACGAACAGCCGATACAGTCGAATGATTGGTGGACCGGAGTCGGCCTGCAATATCGCGGCTGGGTCGTGGGAAATGGAAACCCCGCGGTGACGCGATCGCAAGGCTTCGTCACCGAGCCGTTTCTCCTAGGATTCTTCGATGCCCAAAACCCCTTCGCCGGCTACTCCGAATTCCCCCAGCTGAATGGGCTGCAGCTGTGGAACCAGAACTCGATGTACGTCAACAACGTCGGACAGATCGTCGTTAAGGACAATCCCACGCCGTACAGCTCCCTTTACGTCAACGCGAATCGCGCGGCCCTCGCCCCGTGGAATCAGCCGGTCGTCACCGTTGGATTGCAGGACGTGCACCCGATACTGGCGAGCGACGGCACCGTTCCCACCGCAAAGCCCTGGACCAATATCCTCATCGACAAGTATGACGACTGGAACGTCCAGATGTCCTACGGCGATAAGAACGGGGCGATGCGAATCGACCTGGCCAATGGATCGCCATTCGCCTGGTTTGAACGCACCCAGGGCGGTGCGCCGTTCGTCGTCTGGGCCGGCGCGCCGCAAGGCACTACCGGTGCGCAGCTGACGATCTGGCAGGATGGCGCAACCGACCCGGGGACGACCGACCTAGGCCTGACGGTAACCTCCGCCTACAACCCGAACAGCCCGACACCGGCCACCACGAACGCCGGGGGACAGGTGAACACCACGGCTGCGTACGCGATCTACGCCGACGGCGGCCGCTGGACCAAGACCCTGTCCGCCGACGGAATGCTGGTGATGTATGTCAACAGTGGCGCGACTCGCGTCGCGGTGCTGGGTCTGCCGCATGACGTTCCGTTCAAGAAGGCCGCCCTCAAGGCGGCGCTGACGACATTCAAGCCGTTCGCCTGCCGGCGCATCGTCGGCACTCAACTCCATTATCCGCCGATCCCCGGTTCGAACCGGAACAGCGTACCGATCAATGGCAAGAGCGTGCCCCTGGGCTACTCGCCGCAAACCGCGAAGCTGAATTACCAGCTCAGCGTCACCAACGAACTCCTGTCGTCATTCCCGACCTGCACCGCCGGCCCCTCGCTGCAGATGCTGTTCCCTCACCAGCTTGGGCGCATGGTGCCAGGACAGCAGTCCAAGATGCTGGTCAATCCCGCAACCGGCGACCCCTACACCTGGAACAGCGTCAAGGGTCCGCTGTTGGCGAGGACCGCAAACAATCTGGTGCTCTCGCTGCGAACCAAGGGCATCCTGCCATTCCTGCCGTCCGTGCTGGCGAGCAGCACCCTGCAGAATCCCCTGGACAAGAGCCAGCTCGCGGTGGACGACACCTACCAAAGCCTGAGGGACTGGTTTTATCACAACAAGGAAACCAATGGCTTCATCCAGGGCTCGAGTGTCGTTCGCGTCCTCGGCACCTATGACAACACCGGGTTCAATACCTACCAGAACGGATTCGCGGCCTTTTTCGAGGGCTTGACGATAGCCGACCAGCTCGCGCAATCCACCGCGCTAAAGGGTCAGATCGACAACTCGACGAATAACCTGGGTGCCTGCCTGTGCAAGAGCAAGCAGGCGGTCGCGACCGAGATCCGCGATTACCTGCTGCAGACCCTGAAGGAACTGGTCGGTCAATGGGGGGACATTTACACCGCCCAGCTACTGCAGATCGATAGCAAGTTCAACACGATCTATGGCTACCCGACCGGCTATGGAGCCATCCAGAATCTCAACGACCACCACTACCACTACGGCTATTTTCTCCGGGCCGCCGCGGCGATCGGTCGTTACGATTGCGATTGGCTGAGCAAGTATCAGCCCCTGATCGACCAGCTCCGCCAAGATGTGGGCAACTACGACCGCAGTTCGACGAGCTATCCGTTCCTGCGGAATTTCAGTCCGTTCTATGGGCACAACTGGGCGGACGGTACGTGCCAGCCCGGAGTGAACGGCTGCAACCAGGAGTCCACCAGCGAGGCGATCAACTTCGCGGCGGGGATGATCGAACTCGGTCAGTTGGCCGGCGCGCCGGCGTGCAAGGGCGCAGGACTCGACCCCAATCTCGTCGACGTCGGAACCTACCTGTACGAACAGGAAATCAACGCCGTCGAGGAATACTGGTTCAATCAGGACGCGAACCTGAATGCCCCGGTGGTTACCCCCACGCCCGGCATAACCGAGTACAACGGCAACTGGCCCCAGGAATTCGCCACCTACCTGGGCCCCGACGGCAAGACGGTCTTCCATCGGACCATCGTGGGCCAGGTCTGGAGCAACATGCTCACGATGGCCAATTTCTTCGGCGGCGTCCCGGGCAGCTATCTGGTCCATACGCTGCCGATGAGCGCATCGACCCTGTACCTCGGACGCAATCAGCCGTGGTTGAGTGCGACCTGGCAACAGTATCTGCTCGACCTGCAGGCCAGCGGCGTACAAACCGATGAATCCGGCTACGAAAACCTGGCCGCGTCGGTACAGGCGATGCTGCCCAACCAGGGCACGGGTATCAACGGCACCGGTTTGAAGCCCGCGCTGCTGCGGATCGCCAACAACACTGCGCAGGGGTTCAAGTTCTTTGCCACCGACCCGATGGCCAAGTACTGGGCGTACACCAATAGCCTGCTGGGTCAGGTCGATGACACCGTACTGGCCGACACCACGAGCTATGGCGTGTTCAAGAATGCCGCCGGTCAACGCAGCTTCGTGGCCTATAACCCAGGCGGCACGGTGCTGGATGCCGTTCACTTCTTCGACCGCAAGACCGGTGCCGCAGTATCCACGCTGACCGGGATTCCGCCGGGAACCATGCTCGCGAACACGCCGACCGCTAACTCGGTGGCCTACGATCCGACGACGTCCCAACCGGTTGGACGCCTCTATCTGCAGGCAACCAGCGGTTCCCTCCCGCTAACCGGAGCGCTGACGCCTGAACCGGGTACGTGGCTGCCTGCGGCCGAGCAATACGCGTTTCCGGCATCGAACGATTTGTCGAACATCGCCGGGTCGCTGGCCGTCATCCCGCCATCGACGAATAATTGTGCCGACATCGACCTCCCGGGTGGGCCGAACTGCCCCAAGAGCAACGCCGCGTATGCCGAATGGACCGGGCATTTCTGTGGAAAGCTCATCGGCGGTTCGACCGGCACAGCCGCCACGCGCATGGCAATCCACATGAATCCGGCACTGAATGCCGGGTGGCAACGCGATCCCACGATTCATACCAACGGCCACGTTCGGGTCGAATACGATTTCGACAACGACGGAACCACAGACCGCATCGAAGTCGTGGTCGGAGGCCTGGATTTGAACAACACCTTCGCGATCGGCTACCAGAAGTTCACCGATTACTATTTCAGGTGCTATGCCAACTTCCCGACCAGCCCGCCGAATCAGTGCAGCGTCAAGACGTCCGGATTCTATGGCGACGACGATACCTCGGCGAATCCGCCATACATCGTTGTCCTCGATGGTCGCCTACCCGGCACGAATCAGCCGTTTCCCGCCACTGTCGGTTACGGGACGGTCAAGGTTCAGGTTTACGGTCAGGCCGGCGTGAACGGACCCACCAAGGTTGCCTTGCCGGTTTCGGTCGGTACCGACCCCTTGCTCGGTCGTGCGTCGTGGATCCGCCCACCCTATAACGGGACAAACTGCACCGCGCCGTAAGTGATCCGGTTCGGTCGCTGTTGCGGCACGCATCGCTGCAACAACGACCGAGCCTCCCGGAGATGGACGACCCAGCGCTATGGATTCTCTAGCCAATCCTTCCGCTGGCTACCCTCTCCGGTGAGGCCCCACCGGTTGGAGTCCTCGTACTCGGGTGGCGTCTGCCCCACCGGATCGTCCGATGGTGATTTGTCGCTCGTTCGATGCGCGTTGGACTCCGACGCGGCTGCGCCGCCCGATGACGCGCATCCCGAACCGGCAAGCAGCACGCCGAGCAGATCCACGATCATCGCTTCGTTCAACCTGCATCTCCGGTATCAGGCCAGTCCACTGACGCCGCGGTGGAATTGATCCTACGCGATTTCCCATAGATTTCGGGACAACGCTGTCGCGCAGGACTCACTCAAGGAAGTCCGGACGCGCGACGTCTTCGGTTGGCTCTGGAACACCCGCCAAGGCGGGGATCACAAGATACCTGCCCCGAATCAGCCGCGCTGACATCGGTTGCCCTCGGTTCACAAAACGTTGACCTGAGTTCGGCGCCTCCAGCGGGACGCCAATTGCCGATGCGCGCCTACCACACATGGGCAGCGCAGATCGTTGCTCCTCCGGCATCGGAAGTCCGGTTAATGAGCCTCGCCAACTTACCCTTCGCCACCCGCTATATACTAACCACATAACGGCAGGTACGATCGTCGTCCGCGCGACGACGACGAGAAGAAGGACTCTCGGCGCTGTCGGAGCACAACCATTGGCGGGCAAACCGGCGTCCGCTTTCATGACCAGAGGCCCATTGTGTTCATTCGGCAGGTGACATACCTGATCGCGCTTGCCAGGGCCGGGCACTTCGGCCGAGCCGCTGAAATCTGCAACGTCTCCCAGCCGGCGCTGTCGTCGGCCATCCGACATCTGGAAGAAGAATTGCGAGTGACGTTGATTCGTCGCGGACAACGCTTCGAGGGATTTACACCGGAAGGAGAGCGCCTGCTTGCCTGGGCGCGGAAGCTGTCGACTGATTGGGAAGGGATGAAACAGGAGGCCGCGCGGTGCCATGGGCACTTGACCGGATCCCTCAGGATCGGCGCCATCCCGACCGCGTTACCGATCACGCCTCTGTTTTCCGAGCCCTACCAGGCCGCTCACGCGGGGGTGAAGATCGAGCTCTTCTCCCTTTGCGCCGAGGAGATCATCCGCCAACTCGATGAATTCAGGCTGGATCTGGGATTGACCTATCTGGATGATGCCCGGCTCAAAGGCTTTCGATCGCTCCCACTGTATTGCGAACGCTACGTCCTGTTGTCCCGTGCCGGCGAGTTTCCTCCTCACATGGATTGGGCAGAGGCTGCCAACTATCCCCTATGCCTTCTGACGCCGAACATGCAAAACCGCCGGATCATCGATGCCGCCTTTCGGGACGCGGGGGCCGTGCCTCGCGTGCAGGTGGAAACGGACTCTGTCATTGCCCTCTATGCACACGTCCGTTATGCAGGATTATGTGCGGTCATTCCCCACAGTCTGCTGTGCTTGTTCGAACTGAGACAGGAAGTCACGGCGGTACCACTGAAGCCGGAGCTCTCCCGTCAAATCGGCTTGGTCGCCCGTCAACAGGACTTACCGGCTCCGGTACCCGCGGCGGCCTGGCAGATCGTCGGCGAACTCGATCTGCAGACTCGCTTTGATGCGCTGATAGACGCAATGAATTGACCCATTACTCCAAACGATTGGCGACGCCACCAAGACAACGCCGACAATGCTGCCCTCCTGGCCAGGATATCCCCGGTTTGATCGGCGACAGAGCTCAAACCGGTATCGCTCATAGCAATAAAGCAACAGGTGGAGAACATGGCAAAAGTCGTTTGCGTACTGTACGAGGATCCGGTCAATGGCTATCCGAACACCTACCCGCGGGACGACTGCCCGCAACCAGAGCGCTATCCCGACGGACAAACCTTACCCACCCCGAAAGGGATCGACTTCAAACCAGGCACCTTGCTCGGCAGCGTCTCCGGCGAACTGGGACTGCGCAAGTATCTGGAAGAAAACGGTCACGAGCTGGTGGTCACCTCGAGCAAGGACGGCGCTGACAGCGTCCTCGACCGGGAACTGCATGACGCGGAAATCGTCATTTCCCAGCCGTTCTGGCCTGCCTACATGACCGCCGAGCGCATCGCCAAGGCGAAGAAGCTCAAGATGATCGTCACCGCCGGCATCGGTTCCGACCACACGGATCTGCAGGCCGCGATGCAGCGTAACGTGACCGTGGCTGAGGTCACCTATTGCAATAGCAATGCCGTGGCCGAGCACGTGCTAATGTCGATTTTGATGCTCGTGCGCAATTTCATCCCGTCACACCAATGGGTGCTCAATGGCGGCTGGAATATTGCGGATTGCGTGTCGCGCTCCTACGACCTGGAAGCCATGAGCGTCGGCACGGTGGCGGCAGGACGCATCGGACTACGAGTATTACGCCTTCTGAAGCCTTTCGACGTGAAGCTGCATTATCTGGATCGCCACCGCTTGCCGGAAGCGATCGAGCAGGAACTCAATCTGACCTATCACTCCAGCCTGGAGAGTTTGGCCAGGGTATGCGACGTGGTCACGCTGAACTGTCCGCTCCATCCGGAAACCGAGCACATGATCAACGCCGATACGCTGCAGTTCTTCAAGCGCGGCGCCTACCTGGTGAACACCGCCCGGGGAAAGCTGTGCGACCGGGACGCCATTGTTGCGGCGCTGGAAAGCGGCCAGCTAGCCGGGTACGCCGGCGACGTCTGGTTTCCGCAGCCGGCGCCCAATGACCACCCCTGGCGCACCATGCCGTACCACGCAATGACCCCTCATATTTCCGGAACCAGCCTATCGGCGCAAACGCGCTACGCGGCGGGTGTGCGCGAGATCCTGGAGTGCCACTTCGAAGGCCGTCCGATCCGCGATGAATATCTGATCGTTCACGGCGGAACCTTGGCCGGCGTCGGCGCCCATTCCTACAGTAAGGGCAACGCCACCGGCGGTTCCGAGGAAGCCGCCAAGTTCAAGGCGACCTAACGGAACAGGAGAGACAGCAGCAAGGAGGCATCGAGAATCGATGCCTCCGCGCAAATCAGGTGTGGCCCCAAGGCAAACCTTGTGTTTCAGCATGTTTGAGAAGCATCCAATGAGCCGAATCGTAGTGACCGAGAAGATCATGGCCGCCAAGGTTGGCCGAGGCATGAAATGGGCTGATGTCGCCGCAGAAGTCGGGCAGAGCAAAGAGTGGGTCGTGGCCGCCTGCCTGGGGCAGATGACACTATCCAAAGATCAAGCGTCCGTGCTTGGAACACTGTTCGGACTAACCGAGGAGGAACAGCGATGGCTGACAGTCCCACCCTACAAGGGATCTATACCGACAGGAATTCCGACCGATCCCTTGATCTATCGCCTTTTCGAACTGGTCAGCGTGTATGGCACAACCATCAAGGAACTGATCCATGAGGAATTCGGCGACGGGATCATGAGCGCCATCGATTTCGAAATGGACATCCGGCGCGAGTGCCATGCCAGCGGCGATCGGGTCAAGATCACGATGTCCGGCAAGTTCCTACCTTACAAAACCTATTGACGTGCCCACGGCCTCCGACCGCAAACTCGGCCGAGCACCAGTCGAAGGCGTCCAAACACATCGGACGCTTCTATCTTCACTACCTGCATGCAAAGCGCACGGGCGGTACCGCCAATACGGCCACCATGCGCACGGCAATCCACGTCAAGCTGGCAGTACATGCCGCGGTGGCAGCCCGATCCCGGAAACCACACCGCACTCAACTTCGGGTCGAATACGAGCTCACGAACGACGAAACGGCAGACCGCATCGAATCGGTGGGACCCTTGGCCGCGTTCCCGCCGAATTTTAGACGTCTAGACGCTATCGATCCTCTAGCCAATCCTTCCGCTGGCTACCCTCTCCGGTGAGGCCCCACCGGTTGGAGTCCTCGTACTCGGGTGGCGTCTGGCCCACCGGATCGTCCGATGGCGATTTGTCGCTCGTTCGACGCGCGTTCGACTCCGACGCGGCTGCGCCGCCCGATGACGCGCATCCCGAAACGGCAAACAGCACGCCGAGCAGAATCGCGATCATCGTCTGACGCATATCCGCATCTGCTGATCCAGGGTTCATGACAGAACGGGCCGGCGACAGTCAGATCAGAGCTTTATGCGCGCCACGCGACCGTGGTCCTCAGAAGCGAAGTTCGGACTGCACATAGAAGTAATTGGAGTTGTCATGGTTCGTCGGCGCGCCCGGGGCGTTCCGCGCGAAGTCCCCCTTGATCAGAACCTGCCAGCCAGCTTCCAGCGAGATGTTGTCGTGGGCGTCCCAGCGCATCGCGACTTCCACCGTATGACCGAGAAAATCCCCGGAATGTCCGGTCGGGTCGACCAGATTGGCCGGTTGCCACGCGGCCTTCGAATCGGCCATCCACCAGGCCCGATAGGCCAGGAAGCTCGTGACGTCGCGGTGCGGGACCACGAACAATCGGGCACCCGGCGTATTGATGTTGTTGCGCGCGAACGGACCCCAGATACCCGTCGGGCCGTATTCCCATCGTCGTGCGCCGTACAAGGTATCGAACGAGTTCGTCGTCGTGCGGCTGCCGTTGGTCCCACCGGTCGCGTAGTCGTATTGCAGCACGAAACGGGGGTCCCACGGCAGATCAAAGGTGTAACCGACCTGGATGTGCTGCATGAAGGCTTCGTGGTCCAGTTGCGGTGCCGTCGCATTTGCTCGTGACGTACCGGTCTGCGCGATGCTCTCGCCCTCGAAGTCGAATTCCCCCTTCTTGGCGTTACGGAACACCCTGAACCCCGGCGTGAACAGGTTGCGGTTGCGCGCGCTGGTCGGATCTTCGCCAAGGTAATAGAGATACAACTCGCCGCGAACGTCCCACGGGAACATCTGTGTTTCAGCGAAGAAGCCGGTGAAGACGGTATCGTTCTGTTCCTGGTCCCAGGCCCAGTCGTTGTTCAACAACTGCGTCTTGTCCTCCGGAAGTCGCACGACCGGCATCATCGCGAAGGTCGAGACCTGCCAATCCCCCTTGCCGTCGCGAACCCGGAATTTCAAGCCGGTGAAGGAATTCGTCGTGTTGCGGAACACGTTCCGGGCCACCAGACGCCGACTGCCGAATTCCATGGTCTGTCGCCCGGCGATCGCTTCGAAACCCAGTCCGGTGTCGAACAGGTTCTGCGTCGCGTACGCGCCGTAGAGCTGCGTGAAATCCGCGACGTTGACCATCGTGTTGTTGAGGGTATACGTCGGCTCGGCACCGAACTGCCGCGCGTCCCAGAATTCGAAACCGGCCCGGAAGCCGTTGTAGTTCGCTTCGAGCCACAGCACCGTCTGCAGCGGAATCTGGTGCTGTCCCCCGGTCTGACCCTTTTGCCACGGTACGTCGAACGTCTCGTACCGGGTACGTTGCTCGAGCGTACCGTTGAGCCAGTCCGGCATGCCGAGCATCTTCTTCGCGTTGATGTGCTCGTGCATGTCCCATCGGTTCTTGCCGGAGACCCAATCCTTGCGCTGGCTGCCGCCCGCCGTCAGGCCCCATCGATTCGGCCGCCGATACTCGGGCGGCGTCGCACCCTTCTTGTCCTCGGACGGAGTCTTGCCGACTCCCTCATCGCTCACGCCGGTCTTGTCAGTGGCCTTCTTTGAATCCGGCGATTTGACCTGCCCGGATTTTGGCGCTTCCGCGTTGACCGTGGGCCCTCCGTCGACGCTGTCATCGACGCGGTGCCCCGGCCCTGAACCGCCAACCGCACCCGGCGCAACATTCGAATCACCCACGGGTACCGACGCCTTGGACACGGGCGCGCTCGGTTTCGGTTGTTCAACGGACGTCGCCGCGGCCGCCTCGGCCCGAACCTCGGTCGGGCCGAATACCATGGTCAGCAGAGCGAGGGCGGCAGGACGGGCATGCCAATCGGAACTCATCGTACCTCCAAGGGCTTGGTTGATACGCGCAGGTGGTCATTTTCGTTATGTAGTTGGCACTATAACGCCGGTGTGTCGCCTTTTACAACGCGCATTAGCCTAATAGACAAATTCTGACGCGAAAATGCAACCAATGCCAATCGCCGAATCGAATCATCGAATGCTCACGCTTCCCGCCACGCTGGACCGCCTCCGGAACCCCAGCGCCCCTCCGACCGCGTGCCGGGCATCGACGCCGGACACCGGCTGAGCGTCTCGTCCGAGCGTTGCCCAGGTCTTGCCGCTGGCGCCCACCTGGGATAGTCTCGTTATGGCGATGACTACATACCGCGATCATCACGAAAGTGGCCAGCCGCAGGCGACAAAGCGGCGACGCCGATTGACGCGACGGCCGAGAAATACCGCCATGCGACTCAGAGTTTCACCTGCCCGTACACGCCGACTGGCAGGTTTCGCTCCATACACCGCGGCCATCGTGACAAATCCCTCTCCGGGGGCCCGCCGCGCCTTCCACCAGCCCAAGTCCTGAGGATCCGATCCCCGATGGATGCCACGGTCGATCTCTCGGCGATCCGCCTGACGCTGGAACTGGCCACGATCGTGACCGTGCTGCTGCTGATCCTCGGCACGCCAGTCGCGTGGTGGCTGGCTAGAACCCGGTCGCGACTGAAGGGCGTCATCGGTGCCCTGGTCGCGCTGCCATTGGTCCTGCCTCCGACGGTTCTCGGCTTCTACATGCTGATCGCCCTGGGGCCACACGGTCCGATCGGGCGCCTGACCGAATCGCTCGGCATTGGCCTGTTGCCGTTCACGTTCCCGGGGCTCGTCATCACCTCGGTGGTCTATTCGATGCCGTTCGTCGTTCAGCCGTTGCAGAACACATTCACCGCGATCGGCGACCGCCCGCTCGAAGCCGCGGCGACGCTCCGCGCCGGCCCGTGGGATACGTTCTTCTCGGTCGTCGTACCGCTGGCGCGGTCTGGTTTCATCACCGCCGCTATCCTCGGCTTCGCGCATACGGTCGGGGAATTCGGCGTCGTCCTGATGATCGGCGGCAATATCCCGAACAAGACCCGCGTGATCTCGGTGCAGATCTACGATCACGTCGAGGCCATGGAATACGCCGAGGCCCACTGGCTGGCCGGCGGCATGGTGTTGTTCGCATTCCTCGTCCTGTTCGCCCTGTACAGTCTGCAACCCAAACCGACGGGCCTGGCCACATGAGCACATCGACCTCCACGACGATCCGCGCCCGCTTCAACCGCAACTATCCCGGCTTCACGCTCGATGTCGATCTGCAACTTCCGGGGCTCGGTGTGACCGCGCTGTTCGGACACTCCGGCTCGGGCAAGACCACGGTGCTGCGCTGCGCCGCCGGGCTGGAACATGCGCCCGGTGGGCTGTTCTCCGTAAATGGCGAGGTCTGGCAGGACGATGAGAATGACCGCTTCGTGCCACCGCATCAACGTTCGCTCGGCTACGTGTTCCAGGAAGCGAGTCTGTTCCCGCACCTCAGCGTGCGAGCGAACATTGAGTACGGCCAGCGGCGGGTTCCGGAGGACGAACGGCGGGTGTCGCTGGACCAGGCGGTTGGATTGCTCGGGATCGAGGACTTGCTGCCGCGGCGTCCGAACAGCCTGTCCGGCGGCGAACGGCAGCGCGTCGCGATCGCCCGCGCACTGATGACCAGTCCGAAATTGCTCCTGCTCGACGAACCGCTCGCGGCACTCGACCTGAAACGCAAACGGGAGATCCTGCCCTACCTCGAACGCCTGCACGACGAACTGGATATCCCGATGCTGTTCGTCAGCCACTCACCCGACGAGGTCGCCCAATTGGCCGATCATCTGGTGCTGCTGAACCAGGGCAAGGTCGTTGCCGCGGGCCCATTGCAAGAGACCCTGGCCCGGCTGGATCTTCCCGCGGTGTTTGCCGATGACGTCGGCGTGGTCCTGGACACGGTCGTCGGCGAGCACGACGACGCAGACAACCTGACCGGCCTGAAGTTTCCCGGTGGCCAGTTGCTGGTGTCGCGACGCCCCGAACCGGTAGGCCGTAAGCTGCGCTGCCGAATCCATGCCCGCGATGTCAGCCTCGCGCTCGATCACGCCCAGCAATCCAGCATCCTGAACATCTTTCCGGCCGTCGTCGTCGATACGGCGTCCGCGGAGGTGCCGGGCCACGTCAACGTGCGCCTCGAGGCCAATGGCGTCCCGCTGCTCGCCCGCATCATGGCGCGTTCGTGCAACCGGCTTGGCATCGGACCCGGCTTACCGGTGTACGCGCAGGTCAAGGCGGTATCGTTTCTCGATTGACGGCCACGAAGCTCATTCGCCTGCCGTCCCCGCACGATGTCCCGACCGAACAAGCCGCAACGCGCCCATCGACTGGTCGAAGGCTCGCTGCAACTCAGCGGTTACTTGAACGGGCGTCTGTTCGAATTGCTCGAGGCGGTCGATACACTGGGATCGATCAATCGCGCGGCGCGTTCCGTCGGGCTCAGCTACAAGGGCGCGTGGGACATGATCGACCGCGCGAACGGCCTTTCCCCGGAACTGCTCGTCGATGCCGCGCTCGCGGGTAGCCGCAAGGGCGGAACACGCCTGACCGACGCCGGCCGAAAGCTCATTGGCATATTTCGTTACGTCCACCGACAACACGAGATCTTCCTGGACCGCGTCAATCTCGAGCTGACGAACGATCCAGACGCCTCCGCGTGGCTCAAGCATTTGGTGATGAGCGCGAGCCCACGGAACCAGTGGCTGGGCACCGTGGCCGACATCCGGATCGGCCCCGGTCATGGCCGAAGTATCGGTTCGCCTCAAAGGCGATACGCGGCTCATCGGCTCGATCCAGTCCCGGTCAGTCGACACGCTCGGACTCGCTCTCGGGAAGGAGGTCATGGCCTTGGTCCAGGCCAGCATGATCGTGCTGGTGACCGACTTCGAGGGCTATCGACTGTCCGCTCGCAATCAACTCCCCGGAACGGTGATCCGAATCCACGAGGGCGCGGTCAATGTCGATGTAGTCATCGAACTGCCGGGCGGCGATCTGATTTCTGCGTCGATCAGCGGTCAGAGCTACAACGATCTTGCGCTGACGCCCGGCAGCCCGGTAACGGCGGTGTTCAAGTCCAGCGCGCTCATCATGGCCGGACTTCGATCCTATTCCGAATCATCCGCCACCGACGATTGAATCAATATTGACGCTGCCGCGTCAGTTCGGCGCCCGGTATCACGGCGCATCGCCGAAAACGTGCCGGTCCTGCACGCAGGACCGGCCGCATAGTCGTCATCGGACGGGATCAATCGACGCCGATGATCACATTCGGAGCCTTGATGATCGCGTAGGCGGGGACCCCGACCTTCAACCCGAGGCTCTCCGCCGAGGTCTTCGTGATGATGGACGCGATCTGCACACCCGGCGCGATTTCCAGCACGACTTCGGTATCAACCGCGCCCGGAGTAACGGCCTTGACGGTGCCCTTCAGAATGTTTCTAGCGCTTAGTTTCATGGGTATCTCCTTTGGCTTGAGTGCGGCGCCATTAAACACCCGTGAATTCCTGTTTTCAATGGCGTTTCTTGTGACTTTTTATATATCTACGGTGATATTAAATTACTTATATACCAGAGTTTATATATCACCAAGATAACGCTTATCCGTGGACCCGGCCTGGATTTCGGAAAAATCCAGATCGATCATTCGGTCGAACCACGATCCCCGATCAAGCGTGCGTGCGATCTGCCAGGCCGCGCTAACCGACCCTCGCCGAACTCGGCGCCAACAGCACATGGCGCTCCCGTTACAAACGCCTCCTCGAGATGCCTGATACCGGCTGACAGTGCCGACTGGGGAATACCGCAGCGCTCGACCGCGCGAATGAAGTGCCGTTCCCGAGCGAGCGTTACGAGGTAGTGATGCTGGCTCATGAACATCCTTCTTCCCCGGGCATCAGCGCTTGCGTCCGCGTGCCTCCCCGGCAAGCCATAGCCCGTTGACCCGCGACCTGACGGACATGCACCAGCATTGAACCGTCTGGGGTGACACCGGGTCCGCCTCTGGCCATCACGGCCGCGCGGAGCGCCGGAAATAGCCGGTTTCGTGCCTTGTCCGGTCCGCCTTCGTTATGTACGATACTACACAGCGTTTGTCACCATGCGGACGAGGTCATGACACTCAGTCAATCGCCGAGATCAACACGCAGTCGCGACACCCTCCGAACCGTGATTCGTCCCTCGTCTCCGACCGGGTAGCGGATAAGCAAGCATGCTCCACGCGAATCCCCCTCCGAGTTTGGGCGCCGCAATCGCCGCTTACGCCTTCGCGATGAACCGCCTCGTTGCCGACAAGCTCGCCGATGGCGATCACGAATTACGCGCCCTGCTGGATCGTGGCTACAGGCTGCTGTTCACGTTCGCACCCGAACCTGCCTCCGATTGCATGCAAGGCCGAGTATCCGCGACCGTGTTCGATCCTCAAACGGGCGATGCAGTAACGCTGTTCGAACTCGAACTGATCGAGCAGGCGCGCGGCGAACCACCGAACACGGCTCCGCACTGACGAACGGCGTTGCGGCACGTCTCTAGACACCATCGGCGCCGGCTTACGCAAACGCCCGCAATGCGAGCCGCGTCCGAACCCCGGTCGCTGAGCCTGCGGCCGGCGTTTGCGCCGACCCCGAAGCGCCCGGCGCACCTGACAAGCGTGGATAGGAGCTCCTGAGCCATGCTCGATGTGGACCTGCGCTTCAGCCGGTCGAGGGTTCCGCTCGATGCGCGCTTTCGCCTGCAGTGTCCTGGCGCCGGCCTGTTCGGATCGTCCGGCTGCGGAAAATCGGTTCTGCTGCGTCTGCTTGCGGGGAAGATCAAACCCGACGCCGGCCGGATCCAGCTCCGCGACGAGGTTCTCTATGACAGCGTACGCGGAATCGATCGGCGCGCAAGTCGCAGGGTAGTCGCGCTGGTCGATCGCACAGAGGCGGTCGACCCGAAGCTTACCGTTCGCGACCATCTCGCGGTCCCACGGCGCCGACGAATCCAGCCCCGCCTCGCATTCACGCCCGACGAAGTCATCCATCTGGCCGAACTCGAGCCGATCCTCCAGGTCCGCGCGCTGAATCTCTCCGATGGTGAATACGTCCGCGTCGTACTCGCCCGAGCATTGTTGTCGTCGCCGGACCTGTTGTTGCTCGATCAACCGCTTTCGGCGCTCGACGAGCGACTGCGGCTGCGACTGGTCAACGGCCTCCGGCAGGCGATGGAACTGCACGGCATCGGCATCATCCAGGCGAGCCACCAGATGGGCGAGTTATTGCAACTGTCCGACACGCTGGTCGTCATGCTGGACGGAGCCGTCGTCGGCTGCGATACGCTACCGCGCCTGCTGCAAATGGGGCCGATTGCCGTCAGCGCTGGCCTGCCGGAGATCAGCAACGTGCTGCGAGTCACGGTTCAAGCCCACGATCCGCTGCTCGGTTGCACGCTCGCCAATCTGTTCGGCAATCGGCTGATTCTGCCTTTCATGCCCCAGTTGGCACCCGGCGCTTCCTATCTCGTCGGTGTGCGCGGCGAGGAAATCGCGCTGTCGCTTCACCCCTTGCGGGGGGTCTCGATCCAGAACCAGATCCGCGGACGCGTCTGCGCGTTGATTCCACTAACGAACCGGGTCCTGGTTCAGGTCGATGTCGGGGTTACGCTGGTCGCCGAGGTCACGCAACGCGCGGTGGTCGACATGAACCTCAAGGAAGGGCATCTCGTGTACTGCCTGATCAAAGCCCAGGCCCTGCGCTTTCTCGCGGCCGAAGCACCGGCTGCGATCGGCGAACCCATGTACGAACCGGTTTCACGCGGCATCCCCGGCGGCGCGCAACCGAACGACGCAACACCCGCGGCATGAGGGCCGAGCGACCGCAAGTCGCGCGCCGCGACCAGCAGTTTCCATAACCGACAGAGACGGTAAACGACGATGACGAATCGATGCCTCGTGTTCCTCGCAAGCGTACTATTCACTGTCGGCGCCTCCGCCGAAACGGTGCAGGTGGCGGTCGCCGCGAACTTCGCCGGACCGATGGAAAAGATTGCCCAGGCCTTCGAAGCCTCGACCGGGCACAAAGCCGCGCTGTCCTCCGGGGCGACCGGGAAGTTCTTTACGCAGATCCAGAACGGCGCCCCGTTCGAAGTGCTGCTGTCCGCCGATGCAGCGACGCCGAAGAAACTCGAGAAGGAGGGGCTCGCGGTACCGGGCACCACGTTCACCTACGCGATCGGAAAGCTGGTGCTGTGGAGTTCCCGTCCGGCTTACGTCGACAATGACGGCAAGATTCTCAAGGGCGGCAACTTCAAGCACATCGCGCTGGCAAACCCGAAAACCGCACCCTATGGCGCCGCCGCGGTCGAGGTGATGAACCGTCTCGGTCTCTACAAGACCCTGGAACCGAAGTTCGTTCAGGGGGAGAACATCGCGCAAACCCATCAGTTCATCGCGACCGGCAATGCCGAGCTCGGCTTCGTCGCGTTGTCCCAGGTGCAGAAGGATGGGCATTGAGCAGCGGGTCCGCGTGGTGGATCCCGCATGACCTGTACTCGCCGATCCTGCAGGACGCGGTTCTGCTGAGCAAGGGAAAGGACAACCCCGCCGCGGCGGCGTTATTGGGCTTCCTGAAGACCGAGGCCGCACGCGCGATCATGACGTCCTACGGTTACGTACACTGACCCAAGCCCGCCAAACCCGTAGGCGACCACTCGCCACTCCCGATGGAGCGTCATGCAGGTGCGTGACGCTCGCCTGCTGATCGCCGGGCAAGAAGGAAGGCTCTTGGATCGCGTCAACCGCGACGGACCCGGGACACCCGAGATCCAAGCCTCAGGAGGCTTCCACCCCTGGATCGAGGCCTTGCTGGTTTCCTCCGGCATGAACCGCGACGCGACATTCCCGACGATCGGAAACCACCGCCTGTCATCCTGAGGACCCTGGGCGGTATACTGGTTTCCGGATGCGGTCGCCCGACGCTTGACCACTTCCACGCATCGGCCCCTGCTTTCCGCCAGCGATGCGTGCATCGAACACCACCCTACGGAGAACGACTCTCCTCTCGCCGGACCCGACATTCGAATGCCCAAAAGACCGATGGACCCGGCCCGGCTCCCGTTGATCGATGGCGAACTCCGCATCGGCGGTTATCTCCGCGCGAAGCTGTTCGACCTGCTCGCCGAGATAGACCGCACCGGCTCGATCTCCCAGGCCGCGCGCTCGGTCGGGCTCAGTTACAAGGGGGCCTGGGAAATGCTCGACCGGGCCAACGGTCTGTCGCCGCGCCTGCTGATCGAGACCGCGACCGGCGGTCGTGCCGGCGGTGGAGCCAAACTCACCGCCACGGGGCGCAGGCTGCTCTCGGTATTCTCGTCACTCCAGGAAGAACACCGCCTGTTCCTGGAGGAACTCAATCACAGATTGGCGGATGATCCCGAATTGTTGGCTTGGCTCAGGAGATTGCTGATGAAAGCGAGTGCGCGTAATCAATGGTACGGAACCGTGGCCGAGGTCGAAATCGGCGCCGTCAATGCGGAGGTCTTCATCACGTTGAAGGGGGGAGCCACCCTGGTGGCGGCGATCACGAAGAAGTCCGCCGCCGACCTCGGCATTGCGAAGGGTAGGGAGGTGCTCGCGCTGATCAAGGCGCCGTTGGTCATGGTCGTGACCGACCTGGACGGCTACCGCCTATCGGCACGCAACCAGTTGGCCGGAACGATCACACACGTCCGCAAGGGAGCCGTCAACGCCGAGGTCGTCATCGGCCTCGCGGGCGGCGATTCGGTCGCGGCGACGATCACCAACGACAGCGTGGATACACTCGGCCTGTCGGTAGGCCAATCGGCGTCCGCGGTCTTCAAGGCCGGAGCCGTGATCCTCGGCGTACCCTCCTGACGAGACGATGGAGCAGGCCCGCGACGAATCGCGGGCCTGCTCCCAACGTCAAGGGCCGACCACGCGTGTTGCCGCCGCGAGCAGGTCGGAGACGCTGGCCGTCACGACTTCGAGACCGTTCCGGGCACAGAATCGCCGCGTCTTGTCGCTCGGGTCCTTGTCCAGCAGCCAGCCTTTCGGTTCCGCTGCGCCGTAGATCAGATCGGTAAGGACCATCCGTTCGGTGTCACGCCCGAGCGGCACACCAACCAGCACATACCGTTTTCCCTTGCGTGCCTCCTTCAGGAATGACGGCACGGCGAATCCACCCATCAACTCGGTGATGTAGTCGACGTAGTCGGCGTCGGAAGCGATGTACTGCGGCGTGGGCCTCGCGCTCCCCATCGGTTTGAACAGCACCGGCAGGCTCGTGTCGGCCTCCTCCTGCCGAATCTGCTGGTAGGCCGAACCGTCCCAACGGTGCATCATGTAGCGGTAGTCCGTCCCGGCAATCCGCGCGACGCCACGAACCAGCAGATGCGGAACATCGACATACGAGTCCTGCAACTGACCGTCACGATTGATGTCGATCACGTAACCCGGTTTCCACGTTGCCAGCCAGTCGTGAAGCGGCGCCCGGCTCCACCGTCGCTCGCCGTAGGTCCGGGTCAGGAATGCCTCGACCGCCTTGCGCCCCCGCTTCAGCTCCACGTTCATCGCCGCGCGCGGAAACTCGTACATCAGCTTGGGCGCCATCGGGCGGCCGTCGTTGAGGGCCAGAATCAGGCTCTCGCCACTGGCCGGAATCGGCTGGCCGTTGTCGAGGTCGCAAACCCCGTCGAGGACTGCCGGCCCCAGGTATGGAACGATGTCGCCGGCATACAGCCCGCCGACGATCGATTCGAGAATGTCCCCGTGCGGGCACAGGGCCTCCGCGGCACTCATCGGCCCCAACCCCGGCGACTCGCCGAATCGGCCCTCAAGGCGGAAGACCTCATCATCATCGCGTTTACTCCTCTGATCCAAAACAATGCGTGTAATCAGCGCACACCTCGCACGAGGGCGCTCGACAGACGTAGATGCCCTCCTGCTCGCACAAACGCTTGTACAGGAATTTCTTCCACTTCATGTCTTTCGAATTCATCGCCGCGACCGCCGGGAAATTGTGCGCGATCATGCCGCTGAGCTCGCTACGTGACCACAACCCCAGATCCTGCCAGAGATGATCGCTACCGAGGCAGCCGGCGACGATGATGCCGGCGATCCACGCCGCCTCAACCGATTCCGGCACGGCCGCATGCGCGAGCAGGAAGCGCAACAGGTCCTCGCGCTCGAGCATCCGGCTGTAATCGACGCGAAGACCCGACACCGCACGCGGTTCGAACCACACGCGGCCGAGAAAGTGGGTCTGCAACGCATCGAATTGGGAGCGTTCGAGCCCGAGACCATCCGGCAGCACGCCGATCCCGGCGGACCAAGTCGCGAGCATGCGACAGACCCACTCACCGTTCGGTGAAGGCTCGCGCAAGCGCCCGGCCAACCACCGATAGGCGTCGTCCCGATCGGGCCGCTCGCGCTCGGTTCGCACGATGGCATGCATGCGACGCGGCCCGCTCAGTAGGCGACGAGGATGTCCTCGTCGCGGACGATCATCTGACAGGCCAGTCGCCATGGCGTCGGCAGGTCGGTCACCGCCATCTCATCGACATCGGCCTCGTTGAGCTTGCCGAGTTGCTTCAACACGGTGACCTCCTTCGCGGTCAATGGACCTCCCATGCGCTGATTCTTGCTGTCGACGCTGGTGACCTTGACCAGACAGGTACCGCATTCGCCGTCCTGACAGTTGAACGAGATCGGAATCTTGTTCTCCAGCGCCAGTTTCAACAGCGTTTGCGTGTGGCTACCGGCCACCGCATACACGGTCTTGTCGCGGTATTCGGGACTACTGAAAGTTACGAGAGCCATGACATTCGAACTCCGGGCTATGGGGCCCCAAAACTGGATCGGGACCCATGATCAAAAGAAACTGCGCGGGCACCCAGGACTCAGGACGGCTTTACGGCGACCGAGCCACTGAGGATCTGCGCCTGACAGGCCAGGCGATTGTGCTTGCCGGCGTAGTTCTCCCTAAGAATCTTGTCCTCCAGCACCGATGGCTCGGTCAGGTTGTTCCAGCCCTCGGTGACCTTCATCATGCAGGTGCCGCAGTCGCCCTCGCGGCATCCATAGGTAATGCCCGAACCCACCTTCTCCGAGATTTCGATGACCCGCGTTCCGGCGGGCACGGTGACGGTGACGTCGATGTCTTCGAAGCGAATCGTGGCTTTGGCCATGGGTGGTTCCTCTTGTTTGTCAGCGGTGGGTGGCCATCAGATCGGCCATGTCGATCACACGGGCCGTCCGCCGGCCCATCAGTTCCTCGCCCAATGCGCGTCCGAAGGTCTCGCACTGAACGATCTCCTCCTCGGTGGGAATCAGCTTGACCCTGAGGCCCGGTACCGGCACCCGCAGCTTCAAACCGCGCAGACGGTCCTCGATCATCCGGACCGCTTCGCCGCTCCAGCCGTACGAGCCAAACGCCGCGCCGACCTTACCCTTCATGTCGATGACCGTCAGCGAGGACAGCAGGTCCCAGACCGGCTTGACCGCATCACCATTGATCGTAGGCGAGCCGATGACGAGCCCGTCCGCCTCCTCGAGCAGGTCGGCGAAGGTCATCGACTCACCGCCGGCCAGGTCGTAAAGCGACGCCCGGACTCCCGGGATGCTCTGCGCGGCATTGCAGATTGCCTCGGCCATTCGCGCGGTATTGCCGTACGAACTGATGTAGAAGATCAGTAGCGTCTTTTCCCCGGGGCCGATCTCCCGACGTAACCTCGGAGTCGCCAGCTCCCGGTAACGGGCGACGTAGTCACGCGGCCGGTCCCGCAGGATCGGTCCATGGGCCGGCGCGATCAGGCGCAGCGGAACACCCTCGATCAGCTCCAGCGCGTCGAGCACGTGCTCGCGAAACGGCCGCATGATGTGGGCGTAGTAGTACTCGAACGAAAACCGGAAATCCCCGCAGGCATCGTTGAACAGCCGGCTGTCGCAGAAGTGACAGCCGAACACGTCGCCCGAGAACAGGATCTGTTGTTCGGGCAGATAGGTGCATTGTGTGTCCGGCCAATGCAGATACGGGGTGTGCAGGAACTCCAGGCTGCAGTCGCCGAGATCGATGCGATCCCCGGTATCGACCGGCCGGCACGCCAGCGTGTCCGACTTCAGCAGACCCTTCAGCATCATCTGCGCCTTGACCGAGATGTACAGCTGCGCCTGCGGCGCCCTAGACATCAGCTCCGGCAGGGCGCCGGTATGGTCGGGTTCCAGGTGATTCAGCACGATCGCCCGGACCTCGTCGTAGCGGGCGACCTGCTCGAAGCGCGCGAAGAAGTCGCCGGCGAGCGACTCCTTCACGGTATCGACCACCGCGACACCGGCACTGCCCCTGACGACATACGCGTTGTAGGTGGTGCCGTTCGCGGTCTTCAGGATGATGTCGAAATTGCGCAGACCCGGGTCTAACGCCCCGATCCAGTGGACGCGCGACGACAGCGCGACGGCTGCGGGACCCGAGGGTCCCCCGGTCGGCGCGGCATTCCCGGACATCGTCAGTGGGCCTGCAATTGCGCCATCGCCTCGGCCATGCGCTCCGGCGGGATACCGGTCAGCGAACCGGGCGGGTTCAAAGCGTCGCCGAGTTCGTCGACGATGCAGCACTCGATCGGACAGATCTCCGCGCACTGCGGCTCATCGTGGTCGCCGACGCATTCGGTGCATTTGTCCGGGTCTATCAGAAAATGCGGACTCGCCTCATAGATCGCGTCGTTCGGGCACAAGGGCTCGCAGGCCCAGCAGTTGACGCAGAGTTCGTTGATTTCCAAAGCCATATCGTTAGTCTCCAAGCAGGGTGGCCCGAATCGGCCCCAACCAAACGCTCACCACGTCCATGCACCCCTGATACGCCTTTGCATCGCCCGGACCGGGGATCCGCTGCCCCGGTGATCACGCAGGGCCGCTACATTCCTGATTGCAGGTAATTGGCGACGCCGATCCGGGCAATCAGTCGCAACTGCGTCTCCAGCCAGTCCACATGCTGTTCCTCGCTGGCAAGAATGTCGGCGAACAATGCGCGCGTGACGTAGTCCCCTAGCTTCTCGCAGTCCGCGATGGCTTCGCGCAGCGCCGGAATCGCCTGCATCTCCAACGCGAGATCGCAGCGCAGCAACTGCTCCACATCGGCCCCGATCCGCAAGTGACCCAGGTCCTGCATGTTGGGCACTCCTTCGAGAAACAGGATGCGCTGCACCAGTCGATCGGCATGCCCCGTCTCGTCGGCCACTTCCTCTGCCTCGTGGCTGGCCAGCGACTCGAATCCCCAGTTGCGCAGCATCCGCGCGTGCAGAAAGAATTGATGGATCGCCACCAGTTCGTTGGCCAGCACGCGATTCAGATGCTTCAAGATGCTGTCGACACCGTTCATGAGTTCGCTTCACGCGCTCCGTAGTTGATTCCCGGGCAAATTCCGACGACTAGCGGGGCCCCGTACCTTCAGCGACCGGGGTCCGATCCACCGGCCACGGCCTCGGGCCGCTCGGCCTTCAGCACCTGCAACAGGGACTTGAGTTCTCCGCGGCACTTCCCGCAGTCCCGACCCGCGCCGAAGCAACGCGCCAGATCACCGCTGGTGCAGCAACCCTGACGCACCGCCTCGCGTATATGCCCATCGGTCACGGCCTTGCAGATACAGACGTACACGGTACCTCTCTAGTCATCATCATCGTCGTCGTCGCCCATCGGGCGCCGACGCACCGTTCGCGGATCCGCGACGATCGGCCGATAGATCTCGATCCGGTCACCCTCGCGCACGGACGCGTCCAGCTTGACCAGGCGCCCGAAGATACCCACCTTCTGCGAAGTCAGATCGATCTCGGGAAAGCGCTTGAGGATTCCCGAATGTTGGATGGCCTGCTCGACGGAACTGCCGTCCTGCACCTCGAAGCGGATCCACAGTTGCCGATCGGCCTCCGCGTAACACACGCCGACATTCATCGCGTGGTCCTCACAGTTCTTCCTGCAACTGACCAGCAGCGCGCGCTGTCGCGCTCACCCGCCGCCGCGCCATTGCCTGGTCCAGCATCTTCTTGCCCGCCAGCAGGAAGCCCAGCATCAGGAAACCTCCAGGAGGAAGGGCCATGACCAGGAAACCCTTGTACGGCTCGACCAGGCTCGTCTCGAGCCAGGCGAACGATGAACCCAGTAGCAGCGAGGCGTTCGCGAATAAGGTTCCGGCGCCGAGGATCTCGCGGGTTGCGCCAAGCAGCACCAGCGCCAGGGTAAACCCGAGGCCCATCATCAGGCCGTCGAAGGCCGCCAGGGGCACCGCCTGCCGCGACGCGTAGGATTCGGCCCGTCCGAGGATCGCGCAGTTCGTGACGATCAGTGGAATGAACAGTCCGAGCACCTTGTGCATCTCATGCAGCCAGGCGTTCATGACCAGGTCGACGAAGGTCACGACCATCGCGATCAGCACGACGAAGATCGGGATCCGAATCTCTTGCGGAATCAGCAAACGCGTCGCTGCCACCAGCGCGCTGCAAACGAGCATGACGGCGGCCGTCGCCAGGCCCATGCCCAGCCCGTTGCTCGCGGTACCGGTGACCGCCAGCAGGGGACACAGCCCGATGCTCTGGCTGAAGACGATGTTGTTGCCCCACAGTCCGTCGTAGGCGATGCGGCGGAATTCCTGTTTCATCGGCTTGCCTCCGCGCCGTCCGGACGACCCTTGATGCACCCTTCGCCGCCGGCGGCGCCGGCAATCACGGTGCGGCTGGCCTGGTAGAATCGCAATGCGTCGGCGACCCCCCGCACGACCGCCCGCGGTGTGATGGTCGCCCCGGCGAACTGATCGAAGTCGCCGCCGTCCTTCCGGACCTTCCAGCGCTCATCGGCCGTGTTGTCCAGCGACCTTCCGGCGAAGGCCAGAATCCAGCCCGATTTGCTGGTCTCGATCTTGTCGCCGAGACCCGGCGTCTCCGCATGGGCTACCACCCGGACACCGAGCACGGTACCTTCCGGATCCACTCCCATCATCAAACCGATCGGTCCGGAGTACCCGCCACCGGCTTTCCAACGAAACGCGGCGCCGGCGAAACCCCCGTCGCGCGTACCGACGAACACCTCGACCGCCGTTCCACCCGAATCTGGTACCGGAACCACAATCCTGCAGTCGAGCAATTCGTTGTCGTGCAGTCGATCCGGAAGGACTTGCGACAAGGTCAGCCGAACGTCTTCCGCCTGACGCCGCTCGATCGCGCCGGAAGTCGCCAGATCGACCACACCCAGCACCAGGCTTGCGACCAGGGCCGCGGCCGCCAGCGCGTAGGTCTGGTAATCGAGTCTCGTGCGCATGGTGTCGAGGTCGTCGAACTGCCTACGCACCCCGTGCCAGCAATGTCGACATGCCGCGCTCAGTTCGTCACGGGTCGATGAATTCATCCTCGACCCTCCAGTTCCAGCGGCCGCCTTTTCCGATCCCGCCCGTAGATCCGCGGCCGGATGTAGTGGTCGATTATCGGCGTCAACGCGTTCATCAGCAGCACCGCGAATCCCGCGCCCTCGGGGTAGGCCCCCCAGGTGCGGATAACGAACACCGTGACCCCGCACCCGCAGCCGAACAGCACCCGCCCGGCGGCCGTGTTCGGCGAGGTCACGTAGTCGGTCGCGATGAAGAAGCAAAGCAACATCATCGCCCCCGAGCTCAGATGGAACAGCGGACCGGGATAGCGATTCGAGTCGATCAGACTGAACACCGTCGCGAGCAAGGCGACCGTCAACAGCAGTGATACCGGGATGTGCCAGCTGATGATCCGCCGACGGATCAGCCATAGCCCCCCGGCGGCCAGCGCGACGGCGGAGGTCTCGCCCAGACTACCGCGGATGAACCCGACCAGAGAGCCGAAGAGACTGTAGCTGCTGCTCTGGTAGGCTTCCTGAACCCCCAGGCCCTGGGAAAACTCCGTCTTCAGGTTTCCGATCAGCGTAGCGCCGGTATACCCGTCGGGAATGGCCACGCCGCCGAAGATGATCCGCCAGGCATCGACCGGACCCGGCGCCGGGAGATCCGACCAGACGAGCGGGTCGACAAAGCGCGTCATCTCGACCGGAAACGAGACCAGGAGCGCGACGCGCGCCAACATCGCCGGATTGAACAGGTTCTGTCCGAGACCGCCGTACACGTGCTTGCCGACGACGATCGCCAGGAAGCCACCGACCACGCCGATCCACCATGGAGCCCAAGGCGGAAGACTCATCGCCAACAGCCATCCGGTCAGCACGGCCGAGCGATCACGCAGGGTGGGACGCACCGGACGCCCGGCAACCGTCAGGCACAGCGCCTCCCATGCAACGGCGGAAGCCACCGTAACGACGAACAGGTAGATCGCCGGCAGGCCGAACAGCAGCAGGCCGAAGGCGGTTGCCGGAGTCAGGGCCAGCAGAACCTGATTCATGATGTACGCGACGTCGGTCTCGTCGCGGGTGAATGGTGCCGAGGGTAAGGTCCTCATCGGATCACCCTGGCGCGGGCTGACGCGTCGACCATCATGCTCATGCCGCGGCCTCCTTGCGTGCCTGGGCCTGCGCCTTTCGCGCGGCGGCCTGCGCAGCCGCTTCCTGCTTCTGGCGCTCGATGCGGTTGAGCTTCTCCTCGGCGAGCTTTCGCGTCTGCTCGGCGCGATGCTCGGCCTGCTGCCGCGCCAGCAGCTCGCCATTCGCAAACTTGAAGTAATGGACCAGCGGAATCCGCGACGGGCAGATGTACGAACATGAACCGCAACTGATGCAGTCCTTGAGCCCGAACTCCAGTGCCGAGTCGAGCTGCCCGGCACGGATCCGGCTCGCCATTTCGAGTGGTAACAGACCGACCGGGCAGACGTCGACACAGCGCGAGCAGCGTATGCAGAGCTTCGCGTCGCCGGCAGCCACCTCGTCGGCGGACAGCGCGAGGATGCCGCAGGCGCCCTTGACCAGCGGCACGTTCGGGTGGGGCAGGGCCTCACCCATCATCGGGCCGCCCATGACGTAACGGACCGCGCGATCGGGTGCGTACCCGCAGAATTCGAGCAAGGCCGCGAGTGGCGTGCCGAGCGGAGCCTCGATGTTGCGGGGTTGATCGACGGCACTGCCGGCAACGGTCACGACCCGTTTGATCAGGGGTTCGCCATGCCGCAGCGCCCGTTGCACCGCATGCGCCGTCCCGACGTTGTGCATCAGCACACCGACATCCGTCGCGCGCCCGCCGGCTGGAACCTCCTTGCCGGTCAGGTACCTTATCAACTGCTTGTCCCAGCCCATCGGGTACAACGATGGCACCGTGACCACCTCGACCGACTCCCGGAACGGATCCGCGGCCACGGCCACCGCGGCATACGCCTCCGGCTTGTTATCCTCTATCGCGATGATCGCGCGGGGACACTCGAGGCCGCGCAACATCAACCGGACCCCTTCGACGATGTCGACCGCGCGTTCGCGCATCAGCCGATCGTCACAGGTCAGGTACGGTTCGCACTCCCCGCCGTTGATGATCAACAGACCGATCCGGCTGCGCCGACCCAGATCGAGCTTGACCTGCGACGGGAACGCGGCACCCCCCAAGCCGACGATACCGGAAGCGCCGACCCGGACGCAGATCTCCTCCGGACTCATCGCAAACGGGTCGGGCAGCGCCGGGCGCTCGCCCCAGTCGTCGAGACCATCGGGTTCGAGCAGGATCGTCGGCGTCGGCAAGGCCGATGCGTGCGCCGCCGGGTGATCCATGATGTCGGCGATGACGCCGGAAGTCGGCGCATGCAGGGGGGCCGACACGCGCCCCTGGCTGACCGCGAGCAACTGGCCCTTGAACACCTTGTCGCCGACGCGGACGATCGGCTCCGCCGCCTGCCCCACGTGCTGTTGCAACGGCAGGTACAACATCGGCGGCAGCGGGAAGTCCGTGCTGATCGCCAGCGGGGCGGTGGCCTCCTTCCGACCTTCCGGGTGTACCCCACCTCGAATCGTGCCCTGGGCGGTCCAACGGGACCAGGCGATCGGCCACATGTTCAAGCTCCCGCCACGATCGGCATCGGTTTGGGCCAGCGCCAGTTGCGCAGCGTGGTCTTCACCGGGTGCATCCTCAGACATTCGGTCGGGCAGACGTCGACGCACTTGCCGCAGGCGATGCAGGCGTCGGCGATGACCACGTGAATCTGTTTCGGCGCGCCGACCAGCGCATCGGTCGGGCAGACCTTGTAGCAACGGCAGCAACCGATACACAGCGTCTCGTCGACCCGCGCGACCAGCGGCATCCGATCCTCGATGCCGGCCAGGTCCAGATCGATCGACAACAGCGACGCCAGACGCTCGGCCAGGGCCTGTCCACAGGGCGGACACAGCGTCGCCGCCGCCTGTCCCGCAACCAGGGCCTCGGCGGCGGGTCGACAGCCCGGGTAGCCGCACTGGCCGCATTGCGAACCGGGCATCAAGCGTTCGATCTGCTCGACCAGCGGATCGTCCTCCACTTTCAGGAACCGGGCGGCCGTCCCGAGCAGGAAGCCGAGCCCCAGGCCCATGGCGGTCAGACTGATGATGGCGAACAGGATGTACATCGACCGTTACCGTCGTTTAGGGGGCCGCGAGACCGGCGAACCCCATGAAGGCCAGCGAAAGCACCCCGGCCGTGATGAATGCGATCGGCGCACCGGCGAAGGTCTCGGGCACGTTCATCAGCGCCAGCCGCTCACGCATGCCGGCGAAGATGACCATGACCAGCGTGAAGCCGAGCGCGGAGCCGAAGCCGAACAGCGCGCTGTGCAGAAGGTCGTTCTGCTGTTGCAGGTTCAGCAGCGCGACGCCCAGCACCGCGCAGTTGGTCGTGATCAGCGGCAGGAATATGCCGAGCACCCGGTAAAGGACCGGGCTGGTTTTCCTGACGACCATCTCGGTGAACTGGACGACCGCGGCGATGACCAGGATGAATGACAGGATGCGCAGGAAGCCGATGCCCAGGGGCGCGAGCACGTAATGCTCGATCAGCCAGGACACGACCGCGGTCAGTGTCAGTACGAAGGTCGTCGCCAGCCCCATGCCGAATCCGGCATCGAGCTTTCGCGAAACGCCCATGAACGGGCACAGCCCGAGAAACTTCACCAGCACGACGTTGTTGGCCAGGGCCGCACCGAGCACGAGCATCAGGTAGTCGTTCAAGACGGTCATCCTCATCGCTGTCTGAAAGCGATAAAGCATGGCCCGTGCCATACGTCAGACGTGATGTAAGTGACTCATTCGACTGAAGAGTTCGATTGCTCTCGCGGCCTTGTCTTGTCGGATGACGTATTGTCGACAGCACTGCAGCCACGCATTTGTCGGCTTTACGACAAGCATCGGGGTAGGCGTTTGCGGTTCGACCGCGCCGTCTCCGCGCGCGATCGCGGGAATTCGATCTCTCCCGGTCGCCGATACGCATATCCGGCATCAAGCTTGCTTTACAAAATGGACGGGGGCCTCGAGTGCCCCCAACTCCCACCATCGGACCCGGGCGCACGACCTATGCCAGACGACGACACATCCGGAGCGGCCGAGCGGGCCGGCGCACCGCCAGCGACGCTGGACGAATTGTTCGCCGAGACCGTGGCACAGGCCCCGGTTGCGATCTCGATCACCGACGCCCACGCCAACATCATCTACGTCAACCGCCATTTCACGGACGTCACCGGCTACACGTCGGAGGAAGCCATCGGCCGCAACGAGGCGATGCTGTCCGACAAGAGAACTCCGAAGGCCGTCTACGAAACGCTGTGGGCGACGATCAAGGCGCGCAAGACCTGGCAGGGCACGCTGGTGAATCGCCACAAAAGCGGAAGCCGGTATCTCGCACACGTGACGATCCAGCCGATCCTGAACGATGGCGGGGAACCGACGAACTACATCGGCATGCACCGCGACATCACCGAGATGTACTCGCTCGAGCAGCGGGTCAAGAACCAGAAGGTTCTGATCGAACAGGTCGTCGACCTGATGCCGGTCGCGACCGTATTGATCGACGAAGCCGATACCGTCGTGCTCGACAACCAGATGTACAAGACCCTGATCAGCGATCTAGGACAAACCGAGCCGTCTCAGTTGTTCCTGAAAATCCTGCGGGAGGACCTCGGTAACGAATGGAACCGCTTGCGGGCGGCCGGAGCAGGCTTTCGCAACCGCGAGATCCGTATCGATCGCCGTAACCATCCGGCACCGCGCTGGTATACGTGTTCCGGAAGCTGGTTCAGCCATGGCGACGATCAGGTCGACACCTTCTTCCACGACTCCCGAACGACCTACCTGCTGTTGACGATCAACGACGTCACGCAGCAAAAGCGACAGGAGGAGAATCAGCGGATCAATGCCTTGCGCGCTCTGCTGGCCGAGGAGGAGCGCATCCAGAGCCTGCGCGAGGCGCTCTCCGGCGCCGTGCATCACATCGAATCACCACTGAATCTGCTGACCGCGGCGAAAACGATGCTGCTGCGGCGCGGCCCGGAGCACCAGAACAGTGCATTGCTCGACATCCTGCAGCAGATCCTGGAGGCCGGCGCGCAATCCGTGACCCATTTGAAGGCCTGCATTCCAGCCGACCAGAACACCGCGCCGACGCCGGTCAACATCAACCAGCTGCTGCACGACACGATCATCCTGCTGACCGACCGCTTGCTGGCCAACGGCGTCGTCATCGACTGGAAGCCCACGCCGGCACTCCCGAGCTTGATGGGCGTCGAGGCGCGGCTTCGCGCCATGTTGAAACACATCTTCGACAATGCCGTCGAGGCCATGAACCAGAGCGGAATCAGCCGTCGCGAGGTCCGCATTTCGACCTGGGCCGACGACGAACTGGTCCACATCGCGATCGAGGACACCGGCCCCGGCATTGCCGACAGCCTGCAGATCAAGGTGTTCGAGCCGTTTTTCTCGACCAAGACCGACGGCCTGCGGCGCCATACCGGCATGGGTCTGGCAATGGCACAGGACGTCATCAACCAGCACCAGGGCCTGTTGCATTTCGATCGCGCGTACCACGATGGTTGTCGCGTGCTGATCCAGCTTCCGATTCACAAAGAACGAGCCCAGAAGATTCGCAGCCAATCCCATGGGTGAACGCACCGAACTGATCGAACAGGAACTGGATGCGCTGTATCGGGTCAGCCAGGTCCTGAACAGCCAGGCCGAACTGGATGCCAAGCTGCAACGCGTACTGGACGTACTGCACGAGCTCGCCGGCATGCGCTCCGGCATGCTGGCGCTACGCGAGTCCGAATCGGATGCGCTGGTCGTTTGCGCCGTCCACGGCAAGAGCGCCGGCGCCATCGGCCTGCCGATCCGCTACGAGCCAGGAGAGGGCGTCATCGGCGTGATCATCGACGCCGGCTATACCATCGCCGTAGAGCGCATCGCCGACGAACCGCGATTCCTCGGTCGCCTCGGACTCTACGATCCCGACTTGCCGTTTATCGGCTCGCCGATCCGCGTCGGCGACGACGACATGCAGGGCGTGCTCGCGGCACAACCCGAGGACCGCAGCTGGCTCGGCGAGCGCTCACGCTTCATGGAGATGGTCGCGAACCTGATCGCGCAGAGCGTCAGCCTGGTCCGCTCGGTGGAGCAACAACGCCGCGAACTGCTGAGCGAGCGAGACCACCTGAAGCAGAGCCTGCGCAAGAACTATGGCTTCGAGAACATCATCGGCCATACCCCGGCGATGCTGAAGGTGTTCGAGCGCGTCCGCCAGGTCGCGAAATGGAACACGACGGTTCTGATCCGAGGCGAGTCCGGAACCGGCAAGGAGGTCATCGCCAACGCGATCCACTACAACTCGGCCTGCGCCAGCGGACCCTTCATCAAGCTGAACTGCGCCGCACTGCCGGACAACCTGCTGGAATCGGAGTTGTTCGGCCACGAAAAGGGCGCCTTCTCCGGCGCGATCTCGCAGCGCAAGGGCCGCTTCGAGCTGGCCAACAACGGCACGCTGTTCCTCGACGAAATCGGCGAAATCTCGCTGTCGTTCCAGGCCAAGCTGCTGCGCGTGCTGCAGGAGGGCGAATTCGAGCGGGTTGGCGGCACGCAGACACTGAAGGTTCAGGTGCGGATCATCGCCGCGACCAACAAGAACCTCGAGGACGAGGTCGAGGGCGGGCGCTTCCGGGAGGATCTGTACTACCGGCTGAACGTCATGCCGATCAACATGCCGCCGTTGCAGGAGCGACTCGAGGACCTGCCGGAACTGGCGGGGTTCCTGCTCGGCCGAATCTCCAAACAGCAGGGCAGCCGAGCGCTGCAGATCAAGGAAAGTGCGATCCGGCTGCTGATGCGGCACGACTGGCCGGGCAATGTCCGGGAGTTGGAGAACTGCCTGGAGCGCGCGGCAATCATGAGCCCGGACGGCGTCATCGACCGCGACGTCGTCGCGATGACCGGGCTCGAGGACGAGATCGCGCTGTCGTCGATCCCGACGCCGGCCAAGCCGGACTTCAACATCGAAGGCATGGACGAGCGTGAACAGGTGATCGCGGCACTCGAACAGGCTGGCTGGGTGCAGGCGAAGGCCGCGCGCCTGTTGAACATGACGCCGCGGCAGATCGCCTACCGGATCCGCATCCTGAATATCCGGATGAAGCACATCTGAGCGAGCGGCGCGCGAGGCGCGCCGCCGCGCCGATTCCCTCCGTCAGCCGATCGCTCGTTCGGCCTGGACCACCGCGAGTTCGAGCACGCCGTTACGATACATCTCCGGGTAGACCGCGGCGACCGCCTCGGTGATACCTTCCATCGCATGCTCGCCGTTCGGCACGATCCCGGCGTTTTCGAGCATTTCCCACGGCTCGTAACCGATCTTCGAACACAACACGGCCTCACAGCCGACCAGCGCCCTGACGGTTTGTTGCAGGATCGATTCACCGTCGCCGCAGGTCGTATCGCCGGTACAGTAGGCATCCGCCTTGCGGTGACCGACGAACTTCACGCCTTCCGGCGAAGCCTGGTAGATCTGGAACTCCTTCGCATGCCCGAAGTGCTGGTTGATCAGGCCCTGGCCACTGGTCGCGATCGCCATCAGCACCGACCGCGTGCCGGCAGGTACGCTCGGCTTCGTGCGTTCCGCCTCGCGCGCGCGCTTGGCCTCCATGTCCTGAAGGATGCCATCCTGCACGTTCTTCCGCATGACCATTGCTTCGGCGTAGTCGATCTCCATCGCGTCGATCTTGTCCAGCGTGAACTCCGAGCCGCGATCCTCGCCGAGCAGCCCGACCGCGTCGGCACGGCACTGGCGGCAATGCCGCATCATGTTCATGTCGCCGGAACACTGCTCCTGAAGGTCCATCAGTTCATCCGGCGTGGGCCCGCGCTGGCCCATGACGCCGTAGAACGTGCCATGCTCCGCCTCGGCGATCAACGGCATGACGTTATGCAGGAACGCACCCTTGGATTTGACGATGCGACTGACTTCGGCGAGATGCTGGTCATTGATGCCGGGGATCATCACCGAATTGACCTTGACGAGTATGCCGCGCTCGACCAGCATCTCCAGCCCGCGCTGCTGCTGATCGATCAGGATCTGCGCCCCCTCGCGCCCCTTGATGCGCTTGTTCTTCCAGAAGATCCATGGATAGATCTGGGCGCCGATGTCGGCATCGACCGTGTTGATCGTGATCGTCACATGATCGATGTTGGCCTTCGCCAGTTCGTCCACGGCCTCCGGCAAGGCGAGACCATTCGTCGACACGCACAGCTTGATGTCGGGCGCGTCACGCGTCAGCCGATGAAAGGTCTCGAACGTCCGTTCCGGGTTTGCCAGCGGATCGCCGGGGCCGGCAATGCCGAGCACCGTCATCTGCGGGATCTTCGCCGCGACTGCCATAGTCTTCTTGACGGCCTGTTCCGGCGTCAGCAACTCCGACACGACGCCCGGCCGCGACTCGTTCGCGCAGTCATACTTGCGATTGCAGTAATGGCACTGGATGTTGCAGGCCGGCGCGACCGCTACGTGCATCCGCGCGAAATAGTGATGCGCGTCCTCCGAATAGCACGGATGATTCTGCACCTTCTCGCGGATATGATCGGGAAGCAGGTTCACCTGATCGTCGGTGGATCCGCACGACGAGGCGCTGCAACCGCCCTTCGAGGGCTTCGAGTCATTCAGAACGGGCAATTCCATAGGGAAGGTCCTCCGGCGGACGGGTGGCTACGGAGCTTTTCCAGCATCTAACGTGCCACTCGTAGGGTGTTGTTTCTACGATATTTTGTATAGCTATCGGCTGTAGCGGATGCGACAGCGCGGCGAGGCTTGTCGGGATTGGAACATTGCGCGGCAGTGTTGTGCGGTACGACGGGTGCGCGCACCGTGCCTCGAACGATCTCGCGCCCCGGTTCTGCGCCATAATCGTGGCGTTGCAAGTTTGACCGCATCGGCGGGAGGCACCGAATGACGACTCTACGGAATCCGGCGGTCCCGGACGCCATCAAGGCGTCGAACATCGACATCGTGTGGGATCACGCGCAAGGCACCTGCACCTTCGGCGGACTGCCGGTGGCAATGATGTGGGTCGACACGACGCTGGCCGGCCTGTTGTCCGGCGTGCAGGCGATGGTCGGCACCGAACGATTTGCGCTCGCCCTGCAGAGCGAGGGCCGCAAGAGTGTCGAGGCGGACTGGGACGTCATCGCCGCGTTCACCGATTTCCGCGAAGGCTTCAAGGCGATCGCCAATGTCGCCGCGGTAGCCGGTTGGGGTCGATGGCTCATCGAGGAACTGGATGTCGACGCCAGGTTGTGTCGAGTCCGCGTTCTCAACAGTTGGGAGGGCCGTTACCAGCGCGCGCTCGGTGCTTGCTGGGGAAGCGCGATGCTGGCCGGCAAGATGGCCGGCTACTGTACGAGACTGTTCGGCGTCAACTGTTGGGCGGATCAGACCTCCTTCGAAGCGCAGGGCGACGACGCGGACGAATTCCTCGTGCGTCCGTCCGATCGCTCGATCGAGCACGAGATCGAGCGGCTTCTGGCGGTGGACGCGGCCACGCGGGCCGACATGGCCGTCGCGTTGCAGTCACTGCGCTCCGAGATCCAGCACCGACAAGCGGCGGAAGTGGCACTGCGGCAGCAGAAGGAACTGCTCGAGTCGATCATCGAGCACACGCCGGTGCGCGTGTTCTGGAAGGATCGCGAGTCCCGCTACCTCGGTTGCAACACGCGGTTCGCACGTGATGCCGGACGATCGAGCCCGACCGAACTGATCGGCCGTGCCGATGCCGAGCTGGGCTGGCGCGATCAGGCCGAGTTCTATCGAGCGGATGACCTAGCCGTCATGGAGGCGAACGCTCCGAAACTGGCATTCGAGGAACCGCAGACGACTCCCGATGGACAAGAGATCTGGCTGAGGACATCCAAGGTGCCGCTGCGCGATTCCGCTCGACGCGTCATCGGCGTGCTCGGCATCTACGAGGACGTCACGCAGGAACGGAAGGCCGAGGAGGCACTGCGGGAAAGCGAGGCGAGATTCCGCTATCTGTTCGAGTCCTCGCCCGATGCCGCGTGGATCATGGAAGACCAGCGCTTCACCGAGGGTAATCGCGCGGCTGCAATCCTGTTCGGTTTTCCCGACGGACAGTCTTTTCGAGGCATTCACCCCGCAGAGCTTTCTCCGGAAATTCAGGCAAACGGCGACCGCTCCGAGAATGCCGCCGCAGGACACATGGGAATGGCCGAAGCACTCGGCACGCATCGGTTCGAATGGGTGCATCGGCGAGCGGACGGAACTCTGTTCGATGCCGAGGTCACCTTGTCGGCGATCGATCTCGACGGCCGCCGCGCACTGTACGCGACCGTCCGCGACATCACGGAGCGCAAGCGCGCTCAGGCCAGGATCGAGGCCAGCGAGGCGCGCCTGCAAGCCATATTCCGCGGTGCTCAGGACGGCATCTTGCTGGCCGACCTCGAGACCCATCGATTCATCGACGCCAATTCCCGAATATGCGAAATGCTTGGCTACACGCGAGACGAACTGCTGCGCCTTTGCGCTGAAGCGATTCACCCGGCCGCGGAGTTACCGCTTGCGATGGACGTCTTCCAGCGCCAGGCGACGGGTGAGATCGGCGAAGTGTTCGAGTTGCACGTCATTTCCAAGGACGGCCGAGTGTTTCCCGCCGAGATCAGCACCGCGAAACTCGAGATCGACGGACGGCGCTGCGTCGCCGGATTCTTCCGCGACGTGTCGCGCCGCAAGCATGCCGAGGCCGCCTTGCGCGCCAGCGAACTGCGCCATCGGACACTTATCGCGGCAACTGGCGCGGTGACCTGGTCCTGCCCTCCGTCGGGGCGACATATCGCACCGCAACCGCAGTGGATGAGGTTCACCGGTCAGACGGCGGACGACATGCTCGGTGACGGCTGGACCCATGTGGTGCATCACGACAACGTCGCCGCGACGTCCGCGCGCTGGGAGGACGCGGTAGCGCACGGAAAGGCATTCTTCGGCGAAGCTCGCATTCGCCGCCACGATGGCGCGTGGCGCTGGATGAACATTTACGCCGCACCGATCCGTGACGCCGACGGCAAGCTCGTCGAGTGGTTCGGCATGCATCTGGACATCACCCAACGAAAGGACACCGAAGCGGAACTGGAAGCCTATCGACAGCATCTGGAGGCCCTCGTCGCCGAGCGCACGGCCGAACTGGCGTCAGCCACGGAAGCCGCCGAGACAGCCAGCATCGCCAAGAGCAACTTTCTCGCGAACATGTCGCACGAGATTCGCACCCCCCTGAATGCGATTTCCGGCATGGCCTACCTGATTCGACGCCAGGGATTGAGCGCGAAGCAGAACGAGCAGATGGACAAGCTGGATGCGGCATGTCGACACCTGACCGAGGTCATCAACGCGATCCTCGACCTGTCGAAGATCGAAGCCGGCAAGTTTGAACTGGCCGATGGCGACATCAGCGTCGACCACATCGTCGATTCGGTGAAATCGATCCTCGACGAACGCCTCCTCGCGAAGGGGCTGACATGGCGAGCGATAACGCCGAGGTCCATCCCGGCCTTGCGGGGCGATGCCACCCGATTGCAACAGGCGCTGCTGAACTATGCGGGCAACGCCGTCAAATTCACCGAGTCCGGCGGAATCAGCGTGCGCGTGAGGGTCGAGGATGAGTCGGACGACAGCGCGACGCTGCGCTTCGAAGTCGAGGATACCGGCATCGGCATCGGTCCCGACGTGCTGCCCGGCCTGTTCGAGCCGTTCCAGCAGGCCGACAGTTCACTGCGACGAGCTTATCCGGGGACCGGTCTCGGCCTCGCGATCACGCGCCGGATCGCGCAGTTCATGGGAGGGGAAGCCGGCGTCGCCAGCACACCCGGAAAAGGCAGCACCTTCTGGTTCACGACACGCCTCCGCAAGGCGGGGGCGCCCGCGACATCTCGCACCTCGAATGCTTCCGAGGCGGATACCGGTGCGTTGCTCCTGCGCTCCCACCCGGGGCGACGCATCCTGTTGGTCGAAGACGACGCGCTGAACCAGGAAGTCGCGCATTTCCTGCTGACGGAAGCCGGCCAGTTGGTCGAGATCGCGGCCAACGGCATGGAGGCGGTCGCGCTGGCCGCGGTAAATCCCTACGATCTGGTGCTGATGGATCTGCAGATGCCACGCATGGATGGCCTCGAGGCCACGCGGGCGATCCGCATGCTGCCCGATCATGCGCGAACGCCCATCGTCGCCATGACCGCGAACGCGTTCGCCGAAGACCGGACCCGCTGCCTCGAGGCGGGCATGAACGACTTCCTCAGCAAGCCGGTGGCCCCGACGGCCCTTTACGGCATGCTGATGAGGTGGCTCGATCGCGGGAGTGGCGACTCGTAAGCCACGCTCGCGTCGTTCAGCACCGGTGGGCCGCGCCGCCCGGCCTGGACGGGCGGCACCGAAGGCACACGCCTAGTTCGCCTGCTGCTTGTAGAACCCCTTGAAGCTGATCGCGACCACTCCCCCGGTGACGCCACCGGGACGCTGCGTGACGCATTGGCCTTGCGGATACGCGCTCGACGCGTCGCTGCGTTCATCGCAGTATTCGAGCTTCGTCGCCGGATCGACCATCGGCGCGTACGCGGTGCCACCGGGAGTCGTGCAGCTTCCGCCCACGGCCCGTGGTGCGCTGTTGGGTGCCGCACAGCCCTTCGTCGGGTTCGGATATCCGTCGTTGTTGACGCAGTTTGTCGCACCCCAGCCGTAAACGCCGAGGCGATTGGCATTCTTGCCGAAGACTGCATTCGAGGCCTTGCGGAACGGCCAGGACTGACCGCTCATGCTCAGGGCCACCGCCGCGTTGATCCCGTTGACCGCACTGATATCCGCCGCGTCGGCATTGGCGCAGCCTGGTCCGACCGCCCCACTGATGCCGAGATTGACCGAGGCCTCGGCCAAGTCCGTCGCGTTCGGAAAGACGCTCGACCCACCGCAACCGTTGTCGGGCTCGCCGTTGTAACGGCTCGGCGTAAAGAAGAAGTTGAACATCACGGCCGGACTGCAGGTCCCGGTCGAACAGTTGAAGCTCGTCGGCTTGTAGGTGATCGTCTCACCCGCCGCGAGACGATAGTAGCCCTTCGTCGTAATGCCGGTGTTCTGCGGCGTGAACCTGACCGGTTTGTTGGGCACGCTCGATGCGAAGACCAGACGGTTATCGTTGATCGATTTGATCTGCTCTCCGAGGCTCGTGCAATTTGCGGGCGGGGAGGCCGGCGGCTGTCCGAGCACAAGGTTCGCGAATACCGGGTTGGCCGAGGTATTGGTGACGGACACGGCGGTCGGCGGGCCTGCGACGACCGCATCGGCCGCGAAGGCGATCGCGGCGAGTATCGTGGCAAGAACCGGTGCGTCCGGGGACCGCTTCAATCGACGGGTATGCATGATCATCGACTCCTCATCATCATCGTGCCTGTTGAGTGGAAGGCGGCTCGTCTTCGATTCGGTATACGTACTGAGCGCCGACGGATTCCAGCGCGCGCCCCCCCGCGGCGTCATCCCGGAAGCGCCGGGCTTTCGAGCCGTTCAGGAAGTCTAGTCCGCGCGCAGCCGGCGCAACGCCGCGGGTAGGGACAGTGCTTCAACCCGCCCCCTGTTGAGCAAAGCCGATGCGGCGAGGGGTCGCGCCGATCGGTCTGCTACGCTTGGGATTCTGCGGTCATATGGAATGACTCGCCCTTCACGAGGTACTGCACGGGAACGCGGCCCCGGAAACCGCGAGCAGCCGGCTGGCGGCGCTCATTCCGGTCGGGCATCCTGCGATACGAGCTTGAGCTGGATGATGTTCTCAACCCACCCACGACACCCATCTGATCACCATGTTCGGTCTGTTCAGCTCCAAACCATTTTGCGACCCCAGCCTCGGTGTAACGCGCCACTTAATTTGAGTCTCACCGCCACTTAAATTGAGACGCGGCGGGGTTCAAGTTCAGTTCCGATTCTGCCCTGTAAACGGGCTTCGAATTGACGTCTAATCGACGCGAATCGACCCCACCACGGAGGTCATGCAAAGGCCCCGATCAGGGGCGGCGGAGTGAACGTCACGCCGTCGACCGTGACAGGCGCCCGAGGGTAGATCCGATCGTAGATTGCCAGCTTGTCCTCGTCGGCCAGGACATCCTCGAACGACCCGAGAATCGTCAGCGTGGACAGCTCGGCGTCGAGCAGCTCCTGGCGCTCGTCCTCGGTCAGGCGAATCAGTGCCAGCGTCTCCGATCCGTTCCGCACGGTCTGCGTCTTCGGCACCAAGTAGCGCGCCGAACCGTCCTCGATCAGAACGCGATGCGGCAGTTTGGTCTGCAGCTCGGCAACCAGCGCCGCAGTGTCGGAGCAATAGGCAATCAGATCGTGATACATCGTCATCGACTCAGGTTCTGGATCTGCTGATCCGGGAGCCTCACCGGCCAATAGATCAGCCGCTCAACGCACACCCGGCCTCGCGTGAGGCCAGCAGCGGCACCGATCGCAAGCTGCGTCACCGAGGGCAACGAACCCGACGTGTCCGTCACCACGGCACTGCCATTCACGGAGCAGGCGAAGTCGTTGCCCTTGTAGGCCGCGACCACGGTCTTCCGGACCTGCCCGCCATACGTCGGATCGACAGACGCCTGACCGACCCCGCTGGCCGTCACCTGAAACCGATTCAACGCGCCCGAATCGAGCAGTCCGATCAGATTATTGCCGCCCCCATCATCAAAGCTGCCGAAATAGGTATTGCTGCCGGAAACAGGATACCCAATATCGGAAACCTCGATCAGAATCGTGCCCGCAACGGGATTGAAAACCCGAGAATACTCCGTACCGGAAAGCGTCAGCAGATCCGCCGCCCGAGTAACCGTGGCGGAAGTCGTCTGGATATAGGACGTGGGCGCCTTGCCGATTTCGCATTGCCCGCCCCAACCATATAACCCGGAATTAACCGTGCCCGCGTACGTCAACTGGCTCGCGCCATTCGCCAGCGTTGCCCGCACGGCCGGAGTCGTCGCGCCGGTCAGGACGCTAGTCGCGACCCAGCACCGATACCAGCCGTTTCCGACATTGATGATTCCGGAATAATCCGGCGCGCCGCTGACATCGGACAGGATCGTCCCGTCGGCGAGCTCGAACACCTTGCCGCGCTGCACGCCATCCTTCCTCAGGATCGACAGCGCCAACCGCGACCGCTCGGCCGCCTTGCCATGGAACGACCAGCAATAGACCGTACCGTCGGACGCCGTGAACGTCTGCAGCAGGACATGGTTCGCGTTGGCGGTTGTCGCCTCGTAGATCTTGTCGCCGGTGACCGCGTTGCTCGGCGCGAGCGTCGCATTCGCCGTGACATCCATGTCGGCGTTGCTGTTCTGCCCCCAGGCCGCGTTGTCGAGTTCCTCGCTGCGCAACAGCAGATTGGTGCCGGCCTCCTCGAGCAGTATGCCCTTACAGCGGCCGGTGACATCGTGATCGAAACGCGGCACGTTCGCTGCGACCGTCCGCAGGAACCCGGCCGGATCGAGGAATGTGCCACTCGACGCCCGGCTGTACGAAAGCCGAGGATCGAACCGTCTCGCCCGCGCGAAGTCCAGATACAGCGTCGGTCTCACAGGGTCCTCCACGCGCTCGAAGAATAGAACAGCACCCAACGCGTCACGCCGGCGGCGAGCGTGATGCTGGCCGCGCCGTCGATCGTGTCGGAGCCGCCCGCGGCGATCGTCACGGTGTTGCTGCCGTAGTTCCGCACGGGCAGCACGAACACCGACGGCACGTCCGCGGCCGACGGCAGCGTGATCGTCGTCGTTCCGGTGACGAACAGCGCGCGCCCATGATCAGCCGGCGTCGCCGTGTAGGCCGAGGTCTTCTCCACAGCAGCGAGATTCAACGGGATCTGCCGATGATCCATGAAGGCGGCGCTGCCCAGCACACCCGCGGTCGGCGTCTCCTCGAGGTCGGGCCCGATGGGCAGATTCGCCAGCAACGCCCGCGCATTCGCGTCGAGCATGCAGAAGCCGTCCGCCACGCCATAGCACTGCATCAGCGTATTCAGCGCCTGCAGCGCCGCGTAGAGCTGCGCCCGGGCAGCGCCGATCTTGTCGGTACCGCCGTCGACCTTGTCCGTCGCGATAGGCGTTGTCGGTGGCGAGGGCATGCTCAGACTCCTTTGATGATGACGTCGACCGTGCCATCAGTGAGCACGCCGCCGTTGAAAATCTGGATCCGTGGCCCGAGCGACACGTTCTTGTCGACCACGGCGTACGTCCATCCGGCGCCCGGCAGGCTGACCGCGACGTACTGGATTTGCTGGAACACGCCGGACTGATCGCCGAGCCGGAAATCCCCGGTGCCGATCTTCTGCGGCGCGGTCAGCGCGCCGACATTGATCCCGGAGAAAACCCTCTCGCGCGCGTCCGTGTCGGCCGTGACGACGAACCGCGACAGCGTCACGAACGAGCCCTCGATCGTGATCCGCGCCTTGAAATAGCGGGCCGTATAGGTCGCGGCGAGATCCGTCGACCAGCCCGCCCAAGTCGTCCCGTCGATCGACACGTCGACCTCGATCACGGCCGAATCGCCTTCCCACGCGGTCTCGAAGAAAAAGCGCAGCGGAACGACCGCGCCGAGATCCTTGACCTGCGTCGGCACGGTCAATGGGCCGGGCGAATCGATCCAGCGAACATCGCTGTCGAACGGCACATCGTTCAGATCGTCCCAGGTCAGCGTGCCCTCGCCGTCGGCCGACGCCGTCACGGTGTTCGTCAACGGGTCGACATAGGTCGTCGCACCGGGCCAGCCCAACGCAGCCTCGTCGCCGCTGTAGCTCGCATTCCGCAGACGCGGAAACGGCAGCGTTCCAGTCCAATAGGCGGCGTTAGAACTCACTTTTCCGGACGTATCGACCGCCTTGATCGCAAATCGCCACGTGCCCTTCGAGAGCTGGTTGAACTCCCACGGTGAGGCGATCAACTCGCCGGAGTGCAGCCGCTTCATGTCCTCCCACACGGCCGCGAGATCGTTGCTGTAGCGGATCACATAGCCGCGCCAGTCGAGGTCCGGAATCTCGGTCCACTCGGCGACCCGCGTGCCGTCGGTCTGCGCGTATATCCGGAATCCGGTCACATCCGACGGCGGCGCCGCCTTGCCGAGAATGCGCACGGTCCTGATGATCTCCCGCGACTTTCGCCCAAGCGCCGTCTGCGCCTGGATGCCGAACTTGTAGTTGCCCGGCACTGCATCGTTCAACTCCCACTCCGTGTTCGTCGACACTTCGCGCTCGGTCCATGCCCTGCCGTCCCGGCTCCATCGCACGAGGTAACGCACCGCGCCGGCGCTCGGCTGCCAGCCGACGCTCACGCGCACGACGACCCGCCGCTCGACCATCACCAGCGATTCCTCGACGACCACGTTCGAGACCGGCTCCGGCCGCTGGATGTTGATCGCCGAGTACCGGCGCTCCGGGTGTTTGATGCCGAAGTCGATTTCGTCGTATTTGTCCGGATCGTGCTGAACCAGCACGATTTCGCGCTGCATATCCTCCACTTCCTTGTTGGAGATCACCGTCCACCAGGTCGGCTGCAGGTCATCCCACCAGATCACCCACTGACCATGCCGGCCCGGCGGCGACGTGAAGCTGGTGTTGATCGGAATCTCGGTCAGAACGCCCGAGGTACCGACGACGACATTGCGCGTCTCGAACTCCCAGCCAAGCAGCTCCGTCACCGCGCCGGGCGTCGCCGAGACGGGCACGCCGCCGGCGGCATCGATCACCGGTATCCCCGCCAGAGCGCCCGGCTTTGCCGGCAGCACCGTTTGCGCCTCGGTGTGCGGCGTCGCCAATTGCACGGTGATCTTGTACTGGACCCCGGCCGAGAGCTCGACCGGCGCATCGAGCGTGACCGAGTTGCTGGTGGCCGCGACGATCCGACCGCCAAGCCGCTTGCCGGAACGATGTTGATCCTGGATCCAGCCCCGCGACCCGGGGAATGCCGAGGCGCCCTGCAGGCCGGTCCGCAGCGTGCAGATCTGCGTCTCGCGCCGCTCCGTGATCAGGATGTGTCGACCCACCCGGTGTGCCTGACCGCGCGAGTTGCAGCCGACTGCGATCACCTCGGTCGGTATCCATCCGTAGCGGAGCAGGCCCTCGCGATCCTCGACGTATTCCAGCGAGCGCCGGTCGAAGTCCTCCGGATCGTTCCACGCCACGACCGCAACCGTGTGCCGGGCCTTGCCCGAGCTGCCGCTGTACTGGAACAGCCCGTCGACGACGTTCGATTCGGTGAAGACGAAGTCAGGGAAGCCGCTGCCGGGCCGATCGGCGAACGCCCCGACCGAGCCGATGCCGTAATAGACCAGGCCGCGGAAGATCGATGCCATGTCCTGCAGCACCCGATAGGCTTCCTGCCGGTTCTGCAGATACAGATTGCAGCGATAGCGCGGCTCCCATCCGCCGTAGCCGTCCGGAACCAACTGATCGCAGTACTGGGCGATCGCGTACAGCATCCACTTGTCGACCACATTGGCCGACACGTACCTTCCCAGTCCGAAGCGCGGATGCGTCAGGATGTCCCGGAAGCACCAAGGCACGCAATCGGTCCAGCCCTGCACGAACGTGCCATCCCACACGCCGTTGTATTGCCGCGTGTAGCCGTTGTAGTTGCTCGGAATCTGCACCCGCCGCAACAGCATGTCGAAGGCGACGCTCGGCGGTGACGAGAACTCCTTGGCATCGACCCGCACCCGCGCGGTGGCCGTGTGCGGATAGACCAGGCCGACCTGCAGGACCTCGGCGTAGCTGTCCCAGTAGATATCGTTGAAGTCGAACACCGAATCGGAGTCCGGACTGATTCGTGTGATGCGGATATCCCATGGCCCGTCGCCGGGCAGCGGCCAGTAATAGGTCTTCTTGAAGCCGTTGGCCGATTTGCCATCGAGCGAAATCTCGCGGCGGTCGACCAGCGCCCTGGCATCCTGGATGGCCAGCGTACCGCTGCCCTCGATCAGCGTGCCGCGAAACTCCCACAGCGCCTCGGTGCCGGTGAATTCGCTCATGCCGCGCGCCCGGGCGCGGCCCAGTACATGCGTCAGCCGCAGTTCCTCCCACGCCTGCCAGACCGTCTCGCCGACCTGCCGATACTCGACCAGCACCACCGGTGGCGGCTCGCCATCCGGCCCGTTGGGCGTCTGACAGACCCAGTGCACGGTCGCCGACATCGCCGGCTCGCCGCCTTCCGCGGGCCCGGCCTGCACCGACTCGGCATTGATCGCCAGCGCCTGGCGCTCGCCGCCGGCCGACTGTGCGACGTAACTGCCGCCATTCGAGCGGATCTCCACGGCGAACTTCACGCCCGAACCGACCAGGTCACCGGTCGAGTTCTTGTGCATCAGCCGCGGGCAGTTGATCGTGACCGTCACGACATCTGTGTCGAGATCGTAGATCGTGCGCACGACGGGCGTGGCCTGCTCGATCTTGACGTTGACGACCTTCGTGCGCGTGCCGCCATCCAGGAAGTCGTAAGCCGGCTGGTCGGAATTGCCGGGACGCACGTCCAGCCAGACGTTCTGCACATTGCGGCCGTTCTCGTCCTCGACCGGCACCTCGTCGAGGTAGAGCGAGCGGAACCCACCCGGAAAGCCCTCGACCGGTCCCTCGCACAGCGCGAACGTCCGCACCATGTACTCGGTCGACTGAATAGTGTCGTGCGCCTCAATCGGTTGCCCGCCGCCGCCCGAGCCGGCGCCGGCGATCAGCGGCGGCAGGAAATCATGCGGCATAGGTGCGCGAGGAAATGACGTGGCCGCCGACCTTCAGCCGCCCGTAGCCGACCGGCACCGGCGCGCCCTGGCCGACGGTGTTGACCGGGCCGTTGAAGCTGTAGCTCTCCAGCGTTCGATTCTGGTTCTTGTCGGCCTTCGGCGTATCGCTGGACATGTTCGCCAGCCCCAGGCCGAGCTGCACCAGGGCCATGACGATCGACACGGTCAGAATCACGTCGCCAAGTGTGATTGCGCCAATCCCAGCGATCGTGATGAGTTCGATACCGGTTGCGCCGGCCAGCACCGGCATCACGTGAATCGGCTTGCGGCCGGTCTCCAGCGCGAGCATCGCCTCGGTCAGGCGTTCCTCGCCAGCCAGCAGCACGAACCCCGGGGACTGGCGCAAGGCCGCGTTGAACCCGGGCAACTGGCAGCGCAGCGCCTGCAGCGCCTCCACCGCCGATCGCACGTCGAGCCGGAACAACCGCCCGAAGCGCGCCCCCAGCGCCCCGTGCAGATGCACCTCGGTCAACTCAGACTGCAATGTCTCAGCCATAACATCGCGTGCCTCTGCCAGAAGTCGCCATACATCTCCACGCCGGACAGACGCCCGAGGCGCTGATGCAGGATCTGATTGCCACCCAGGTAGATCGCCAGATGGTTCGGTACCGGCGAATTGTCGATCGACGTCGCGATGACGTCGTTGCGGGTCAACTGCTCGGGAGCGATCGCGCGGAAGCCCCACTCCTTATAGAGAGCGGCAATGTAGTTCTTGCCGATCTTGTACCAGCGCTCCTCGTAATGCAGCGGCGGCAGCGCGATCCCGAGCTCCTGACGGAAGTAGTCGCGCACCAGCGTGAAGCAGTCGAACACGCCGAACACATAGCTGCGGTTCTGCAGCGGAATCGCCCGGCCTTCCGGGCCGATTTCCCGCCATTCACGGCCCGGCCACGACACGATCAGCCACGGCAGTGCACTGGCTTCGCAGGCCGCCAGATCAGCAGGAGACGGCTCCGGCGCGGCGTCCGGATGCGAATGGACAACCGCCAGGATCTTGCCGCGGCGCTCCGCGGCCAGCCAGTCCTCGGGCGCCATGACGAACTGCGTCTGCTTCAGCGCGATATTGCGGCACGGCACATATCCGTGACCGAGCACCACCAGGCCGCAGGCCTCGCGGGGATACTCGCGCGCCGCATGAGCCTCCGCGGCCGCCCGAATCGCCTCCATGTCCATCTCCGTGCTCATTGGCTGATCTGGCTGCAGCCGGGAAAGGCGCCGGTGCGGATCGTTCCGCCCTGCCGCAACCGGCACGACGAGACCTTCTTGCCGCAGACATCCAGCGCCGGATCGGACACGACATTGTCGAACGCATCAAAGATGCCGCCCGGGTTGGCCGTGCCGTACATCGCCGGATTGCGAATGTAGCCGCAGTTGCCGTCGGCGCCGCGGTACTCCCACTGGCAGTGGTCCTCGAGGATGAGTCGGTTCGGCAACAGCACGCCGGCGAGGTCGAACACCGAGGTCAGCTCCCATTCGACCAAGAACTTCGTCTCCGCGGTTTTCTGATCGACGATCCAGATCTCGTCCGGATAGGCCTCGTTAGGGTCGGCGTCAGGATTGCCCGATTCGAAGTTCACCGCATCGAGGTACTTCGCCATCGTGCGGCGGCGGACCACCTTGGCGCCGACCAGATCGTCGTGCTCGATGCACAGCGCCGACAGGATGCCGGCCGGGTTCACGACCTGGATCTTCGGCCGCGGTAGCACGCCGCGCGACGTCCATTCGAAGCCCTCGGCGGCGATGCGCATCCCGTTATAGGTCACGCCCTTCCAGACAACCGGCAGGCGCTTCTCGTTGACCCCGCCGTGGAACCAGTAGTGCTGGGCCGCGCCGATCGGCGTCAGGTCGATCTCGAACAGCGTGATCAGTGCACCCGCCCCTAGCATCTGCACATCGCGCCAGATACTCATGGTGCCGGCACCTGTTCAAAGGCGGCTTGAAGCGTGTTCACATCGGGTTTGACGTAGCGATTACGCCAGCGCCGACAGACCACCCAGACCCATTCGCCGTCCGGATCCTTGAACTCGAACGCCTCCAGCCCGCCGCGAGCCTTCAGGAACGCCACCATGTCACGCACCACGCTGCGCTCAGCTTCACTCCATTCGAGGTTCCAGGTCGGCAGCACCGTGTTGATGCCATCGGCCATGCGCTGCTCGTAGCCGTCGCCGAACTTCACGACGCCGACACGCGGCTCCGTCTCCGACTCCGACCCGAAGGAGGGCGCCCACAACCATTTAGCCACGGTGCAGCGAACCCCCGTCGCGCTTCTGCCTGGCGATTTCCCGCTGGATCAGCGCCGGGGCCCGACGCTCGAGTTCCTGCCCGACCATGTCGCCGAGTTGCCGCGCCTGACGGGCGGATTCGCGCGGATCGGATGATCCGTTGCCGCTGTTGTCGATCGAGACCGGAATCGAGATGTGATAACTGTCTCCGGCCTGGTTCACGGTCATCGTCGCGGCCGCCGGGCGGCTGTTCCATGCGCCCGCCAGGTCGTCAGGCGGCAGCCCGACGATGCCGCCGGAGTGATAGCGCATGGCGAACCGGCCAAACGGCGCCGCCAACGAATCGCGGTGGCGGGGATCGGAACGGGTCAGCACCTCTTCGCCCTGCTGGCCGATGATCAGCCGTTCATCGGGGCGCAACGGGATCGCCGCCAGCACCGCCGCCGGGATCGGCATCACCCGCCCGTCGGCCGAGCGCTGCCCAACGATGCCACCGGCGTGATGAACAGCGAGCGCGCGTGACATATCCAATCCGGCGCCCGGGAAGGTCACGCCAGCCACACCTCCGCCGAGTTCGGCGGAGGTCGGCGAGACACCGGAGAAACCGCTTCCCAGTCCGCCGAGCATGCCGATGAAGCTCATGACGGCTTTCATGGCCATCATCGCGAGGATCTGGCTCACCATCTGCTGAATCATCGCCGCGAAGGCGTCGCCCAGGCTCTGCGTACCCTTGAAGCCGCTGGCGAAGAACTCGGCGAAGGCGTTCTGCATTCCGCTGGCGGCGGTGAACGCCACCTGCGACATGTCACCGAGACGACGGTTGTACTCCTCGGAGAAATTCGTCAACTCCGAACCCAACCCGCTCAGCGAGCCGGACTGCTTCGCATCGAGTTGCGCCGCGCTGTTGACCTGCGAGAATCGGTTGTACTGCGCCTGCGCCTGCCCGCGCTGGCCCTGCAGGTCGGCGATGCGCTGCTGGCTGCGGTAATAGTCCGCCGTGTCGGATTCCAGCGTCGCCAGCTTGCGGCGCTCGGCATCGATCTCGCGGTCGATCGCATCCCGCACCCGGACGAACTGCTCGTCGGCCAGGCGCTGCAAGGCCGTGTAATAGTCCTGCGCCGAAATCAGCTTCTGCTCGTAGCCTTGTTCGAGCAGCTGCTTCTGCCGCTCCTGACCGGCGGCGAATGCCGCATCGTCGTTGGCCTGGAGCTGCTGGCGATAGGCCGACTCCGCGGCCCGCGCCGCCTTCTCGTCGTCGGCGACCTGGCGCAACTCTTCGACGACCTTCCGGTGGCTCTCGGTCGCCAGCCGCTGGCGCTCCTGTTCAGCCTGGCGCAGTGCCGACTGACGCACTTCGATGGTCGACGGATCGAATGCGATATTGCCGCCGAAGCGCTCGCTGTTGCGCAGGACGTTGGCTACATAATTTTGTGTGTTGCCAGCATCCTTCACCCGCGGGTCGCGGAGCTGAATCGCCTTGAGCTTGTCGTAATCGAGCACGCCGTCGGTGATCGCAGCCTTCACCGCACCCTCGCCGGCCTTGTAGGCGGCGATGGCCTGTTCCAGATTGCCGCGAAAAACCGTTAGCAGATGGGCAAGCAAGCGCGAGGCCGCCTCGATCGAGGCCAGCGGATCGGTACGATCCTTGAGGCCATAGTCGTGTGCCGTGCCTTTGGTGAACTGCAGCAGGCCGGTCGCGCCGGTCACCGATACGGCATTCGGGTTGAATCCGCTCTCCTCCTGGGCGATCGCCGGCAACAGCCCCGGATCCAGACCCCGCGCACGCGCCGCGGCCAGGAACGCATCGCGGTAGACCTCGCCCTTGCCGAACGATGAGGTCGTCTCGGTCTTCGCCGAGGCCGCCTTGATGCGCTCGATGCCCTTGGCGATCTCGGTCTCGGCCAGGCCGGCGCGGCGCGCCAGCTCCTCGTACTTGCGGATTTCCGCGGCAAGCTTCTCGCCCTCGCTCGCGTACTTGTCGTTGAACGCGGTCAGCGCATCGACCGCCGACTTCCGCTCCTCGGCCAGCTTTGCCCGAACACCCTCCTCGGCCGCGATCTCCTGTTGCAGCCCGGCCTCGCGATCATCGCGCGCCTTCTGCTCGATCTTGAACCGTGCGTCCTCGAGGGCGGCCAACTCCTGCGCCAGGCGCACCCGATCACCCTCGCCGATGTTCGGCCGGGCGCCCAGGCGCTCGACTTCGGCGATCCGCTGAGTGATACCATCGAGCGTCGTCGGCACCTGGGCGTCGAGCTGGGCGATCGCGTTCGTGAACTCGCGGATCAGCAGCGTCCAGCCATCGAGCATGGTCGTCAGCGGCGCGGCGATCGGCTTTTCCAGAACCGCCAGCAGGTTCAGATAGGACGTGCGGATATCGGCGAACTTGGCCTGGATCGTCTTGCCGGTCCGATCCGCGGCGCCCTCGTAGCTCCGCAGCGCCTCGACCAGGATGCGCGCGAACATGTCCGACGTGACCTGGCCGTCGTTGACCAGACGGCGCAGCCCGCCGGCGGCGTTGCCGGAGGCGCGATCCATTGCCTGCAGCAGCCCGGGTAACGGTTCGGTGACCTGGTTGAGCTCCTCGGCGCGCACCGTGCCCGACGACAAGGCCTGCGCCAGGCCGAACATCACCTGGCCGAGCTGCGCCGCGCTGGCGCCGGTCGCGCTCTGCGCGTTCGACAGTCCGCGCAGGATGTCCTGACTCTGTTGCTGGGTCAGGATGCCGGAGTTCTCCAGCGTCAGCAGCTTGGTGTAGCCGTCGGCGAGATCGAGGATGCTCTTGTGATGGCGCTCGGCGGTCGAGCGCAGGAAGTCCTGCGCATCCGCCAGCCGCTCGGATGTCTCGGTGAGCGTCTCCAGGCGGACATTGAGGCTCTGCAACTGCGAAAGCGGCTGCACGACCTGCTGCGCGACCAGCCCGATGCTGATCGCGCGAAAGACGGAATCGGCGTTCTTGCCGAAGGCCTGGGTCTTGCGATCGGTGTCCTGGACGCGCTTACCGAGCTCTTCGACGCCGCGCCCGGCATTCGCGCTGCCCTGTTCGACCGCACCGAGAGTGGACTGGCTGTTGGTGCCGAGCTTCGTTACCTCGCCCGAGAGCTGCGACAACGGCAGCAGCAGACCGCTCTGCGCGCGGCCGAATCCGGCCACGGACTTGCCGATCGAATCGAAGCGCGCATCGACCTGGTCGGCCACACGCGTGGCCTGTTGCAGCGAGCCGACGAGTTCCCGGACCGCGGCGGTACCGCCGGCGCTTTCGCCGCGTATGCGCAGCGTGAGGTTCAGTTCGCCCGCCATCAGTCGTGCTCGTGGCTTCCGGTCAGGTCCTTGACAGCTTGCTTCGCGGCGTCACCGCCGCCGAAGCCGAGGTTGCTGTCGATGATCCGATCCGCGCGGTCCCGGCTCCGGGCCCGCTGGATCTGCCAAAAATAAAGGCGCAACTGGCGCCGGGTGTAGTGCGGTAGCTCCGTTTTCCGGTGCCCCGCGCCGATCAGCGTCTGGAACAGCTCGGCTAGGCTGACGGGTCGTCCGTCCGCATCGGATTCGCCGTGACCCGCAGCAGGGCGATCCGCCGGACGAAAAAATCCTGATTGACCGCCCAGAACGCCAGCATCAGGCGTTCGCCGTCGCGGTTGCCGAGCGCCTTCAGCCAGTCCGCGTCACGACCGGTCGCCACCGCCATCAACTCGTACCAGATGTCGGCGTGCGGCGGCAGCACGCGGTCGAGAACCAGGAGATCCGGCGTATCCCGACCCGCTGCCTCCATCGACAACAGCAGCGGCAGTGCCCGCGTTCCGAGGTTGAGCGCCTCCAGATAGGTGAACTCGCGGACCGTGACCTCCTGGTCGCCGATCCGCACCACCTGCTCCGGGAACAGGATCTCGAGTTCGTTCTCCATGCCGGCTTAGTCGTTGACGATCCGTCGCCCGACCCGGCCGAGCACGCCGTCCGGAATCTTGTTGAAGTCCGCCAGCGCGGTGAACTTCAGGTCGAAGGTTCCGACCGCGGCGTTGATCGACTGCCAGTTGTTGGCCGGCGACACGCGCACCCGGTAGAACTCATCGACGCCGGTGCGGCCGGAAATCTTGTCGCGCCATTCCAGCCGCAGCCAGAACTCCTTGTCGGCCGGCGCGGACAGGAACGCAAAGTTCGTCGATGCGCCGTGCGTGAAGGTCACGGTCAGCGGCTCGACGTAGTTCGCGGCGTTGTACGCGGCGATCTTCGACGTCTTGAACTTGATCGAGCCGTGCTCCGTGTTGACCTCGTAGAAGTCCGGGTTGACCGTCACCGGCGTGCCGGCCGAATCCTTGATCACCAGATCGGAGATGTTGGTCATCTCCAGTCCGTGCACGACGTTGAAGATGCCGCCGGTGATCTTGTGCTGCAGGCTGCCGTAGTCGAAGTTCGCCGTCAGCGGCCCGACGAACGGTCCGCCGGTCGTCAGGTCGGTGAACTGCACCTCGCCCAGCCGCCAGTTGCTGACGACGTAGTTGGTGCCAGCGACCAGCGTCTTCGGCGTACCCGAGCTGTCCTTGATGACCAGCGAGGTCGAGGTGATCGACGCGAACGGCTCCTGCAGGTTGGTCGTCGGGTCGGCATCGCCGAAGCGGTACTTGGTCGTCAGGTTCGGCAGCGCCGTGATCTTCGCCCAGCGCTCCCCGGTCTTGTTGTACAGCACCAGGTTCGCGCCGACCTTCGAGCCCTTCGGCCGCAACCGCGTCGACGAGGAACGGAACGCCAGCTCCAGGCCCCGGCGCGATGCGCTGTAGAGCTTCATCGAGCCGGAGCCCTTCTGGTTCTTGACGTGATACAGATCGACCTGGTCCAGGCCAGTCTGCATGTCCTGGATCTCCTCCGCTTCCTCGGTGATCTCCAGGCTGATTTCCGGGCAGTTGCCCAGCTCATAGAAGCCGGTGGACGGAACGACCAGGCCGTTCTCGTCGGTGTCGATGATGCGCTGCCGCTCGGCGATCAGCACATTGCCGCGGTTGCTGAAATACTGCGTTTTTTCCGGTGCCCAGGCCATGGTGATCTATCCTCGTGGTTGTCGTGGAATGGCCCGGTCAGACGGGCTGTTCGTCCTGCTTCTTCTTCGGCTTGGCCGGCTCGCTGATCGGCTCGACCAACCCGTGCTTGGCCGCCCATGCGCAGTCGACGGCGTCGAGCTCGACCGGCTCGTCACCCGGCTCGACCTGGACGCCGTACAGATCGAACGGCTTGAGAACGCGCGCGTGGACTCTACTCATTGACGGACCCTTCAGTGAAAATTCGTGTGTCGAACGCCAGCGGCACCCAGCCGAAACCGGCCTGATAGGCGAGGCGCGCCGCCGTCGCGCGCCGCAGCGGGCCGTGCTCGGCCGACGGCGTCCAGCCGCTCAGGGCTTTCAAGACGCCAGTGACGGTCGCACCAGCCTCGTTGACCGCGGCCTCGCCGTTGGCCACGTCCTGCACGTTCCGCACCGCGACCACGACCAGCCAGCGCTGATCGAAGAAGGACGCAACGCCGTCCCAGCTCGCGCCGTCCCGTTCGACCTCGGCGTCGATATCCGGAATGACGAACACCGCCGGCGCCGCCTGGCCCAGATCCATCGCCGCCTTGACGGTGGCCACGACCAGCACGCGCGCGCCGGGCATCTCGGCCTTCAGGCGCTCGGCGATCAGCGAGCCGGCCGCGAAGTGGTTATCCACCGATCACCCCGTACAGCAACAATAGCGCCACCCAGCCCACCAACCAGATCAGTACGACCCAGAACCCGCGATCACAGAAACCCATCGTCGTTGCGGCCGAACACTTTGCCGCCGGACGCCATCTGCGCGGCATCCGAGGCCAGCGCGGCGGAGTCGCCATCGGCATCGACCACGGCCAGCGTCGATGCGGCCATCATCTCCAGGCGCTTCAGCGCATCCTTGTAGCGGTTCCGCACTTCCTCCGGACATTCGTCCTTGTAGAGGTAGTAGCGCGCCAGGTCGCAGGCGATATCGACGACGGTGTCGGCCGGTACCGGCAGTTGCCGCGCCCCGAGGAACCCGTTGATCAGACGATCGGCCCGGCCGATGGCCTTGGCCAGCACGCCGGCGTCGACCTGCCCGGTGCCGTTCCGGTCGGTGAGCTGGATCAGCTCGACCTCGCCGAACTCGGCCGTCAGATCATCCGCCGTGCAGTAGCTCATTCGCCCTTCTTCCGCCGGTTACGCTTCGGTGCCGGCGCCGCTTCCGCGGGTTCCGGTTCCGGCTCCGGCTCTGCCTCGTCCTGGATTTCCGGTGCCGGCGCCTCGTCCTGCTCCAGGATCACAGGCTCCGCCGCGTCGACCTCGGCAACCGCCGCGGCTGGCGAGACGGACCGGTCGCTGATGAACTCGACCAGCAGCATCGGCTCGGCCGTCAGCGCGTCCATCTGCTCCGGCGTGAACGCATCGTCCGGATACTCGGTCGGCGTCGCCGAATGCGGCCGACCGGCGCGGCGAAAGCCCTCGCGCTGGCTGGTGATGCGGATCATCAGATCAGCGTCGCCAGGCAGGCGTGCTGCCAGTAGCCATAGCCGACGTTGCGCCAGGTGTCGATGCCGTACTGGTGCGCATCGTTGTCGAACTCGAACTCCGAGCCTTCGGCCTTCGCCTTCAGCATCACGCCGGTCTCTTCCTGCAGCACGAACGGCTTGACCGACCCGTCGGTGCGGAACACCGCGAACTTGTCGGTCCAGGCGCCGAGTCGGGCGTTCGACACCGCCTCGATGCTGAACCCGTTCAGCACCGACTGCGCCGTCGGCCCGGAGGCCTGCGCCATCGCCAGCGCGTTGACCGCGGTGAAATGGAACGCCGGCGGCACCATCACCAGGAAGTTCCGCGCCAGCTCGTTCATCGGCTCGCCCTGGTCGTCCTGCAGCGAGCAGATCTGCGTCACGGCCTTGAGGATCGCCTGCTGCATCTCCTCGACGCTGGGCGCGGTGACCGCGCCGTGCACCTGAGCCGGCAACGCCGAGATATCGACGTCGATCTTGTTGCTCTGGCTCGGGCTCGAGCCCTCCTGGTGATCGGTGTCGAAGAAATACTGGCCGTCGTAGCACAGCGTCGACGCGCCGTTGGCGATCAGCGTGCTCAGCAGGCTCGCCCAGTGCGCGTTGGCGCGGTCCGCCAGCTCGTTGATGCGCACCATGATCTGGCCAGACTTGTCGCGCCGGAGATCCTTGACCTCGACCTCGAGCGTCGCTTCGAAGTGCTTGTTGCGGATCTCGATCGAGTTGTCGTTGAAGCCCTTGGCGTTGCGGCCGCCGATCCATTCGCGCATCGCCGGCGACTGGCCGAGCCACGGATAGGTTTCGACATCCTGATCGCTGGTGAACTTCATGCCGAGGCGCGAGATCCACGACGCCCCGAATTCGGCTTCGAGCCGCGCATAGAAGCTGCCGATGATCGCCCGGCTGGAAAGCGTTTCGTAAGCCATGTTTTCTGCCCCTGTGAAGCTGCTTTGATGGATGCCGTGCGATTACGCCGCGCGAGCCCAGATGCCGCGCATCTCGCGGATCACCCAGCCATTGGCGTCGGAATAGTCGATCGTGACGAAGTCGCCGCGGCGGGCCGTCGCCTTGGTGTTGAGGATCGCCTTGTTGTCGGCCGCGGTGATGCCGGGGCCCTCGATCATGTCGGCCGCGTTCGGCGCCACCGTGACCAGGATCGCCCCGGCCGCGCCGGCATTGACGATCTTGATTCCGGACAGGCCCTCGGCCGCCGGCAGCGTGATGGTCAGCGCATCGGCGGTGACGAACAGCGTCTTGCCGCTGTCGGTCGCGGCCAGCGTGACGTTGCCGGAGACCGTCTGGCGCGCCGTGTCGCCGTAGGGATCGACGCCGACATCGCAATCGAACTCGACGATGACGATGCCGGCCGACTCCACGCGCCGGATCCGGCCGATGTAGGAACCGCCGGTCGGCAACAACGTGAACGTGTCGTCATCGACGGCATAGACCGGCTGCCCGACATCGCTCGCGACCGCACCGGACACGGCAAGCTGTGCCGCGCCCCGGCGCTTGACCGGCACCATCAGGGCGCTGGCCGCGCCGCCGGTGTTGTCGACACGATCGATCGCGAAGCCGAGGAACCGATCGCCCCCGACCAGCGGGCGCGCCAGCCCCGCGCCGTTGTCGCCGACGGCCGCGCCGCCGAAGACGATATCGTTGCCGATGATCGGGTAATGCCCCTGATCGCCGATTTCCCAGGTACGCGGCTTGTTCGCTGCGAGCGTCGTCATAGCTCTGATGCTCCTCGGTGATTACTGGTAGACGCGGATGTAGTCGATATCCATGTACTTCGAGCTGCCGTCGTTCGCATGGGCGATGCCCTCCCACTTGCCCAAGGCTCCGCCGTTCTCGCTATCCCACCAGGTGCCGCCGCAGCGGTTTTCCAGGTTGATGTAGTGCACGAGGTTGCGCTTGACGCCGCTGTTGTCGATGTACTCCGAGAGCGAGCCCGGCGTCTTGCCCTGCTTGGTGATGATGCCGTCGATCGTGAAGCAGTAGTCGGTGGCGTTCCACTCGAAACCATACGTGTGCCAGTCGTCCTTCCAGTCCGCGATCTCGGCTTTGGTGTAGGGCGTCGAGAAGTTGAAGCTGGCGTTCGTGATGTAGTGCTGGTACGTGCCCGCCACCCAGGCGCCCGGGTCGCCGGTCTTCGACACGGTGAAGGTCGTCGCGCTCGGCACGGTGGCCACGGTGAACGTGCCGTTGTAGCCGGTGTTGCTCGACGACACCGAGGTGATCGAGTTGCCGACCGCCAGGTTGTGCGGGCTCAGCGTCGTGAACGTGATGACGTTGCCCGACCAGGTCGCCGCGAGGATCTGGACGATGGCGTGGATGCTCTGCCAGATCTTGTTCTTCGTGTAACCGACGAACTCGAAGATGTCGATTTCGCTCAGGAACGGATGGCCCTCGTTGGCGCTGCCGATCGGCTTGGTCGGATCCCACGCCATCATCCAGAAGCCGGGCCAGAAGCCATCGGCGGTCGGGATGCGCATCTTCGCCTCGATGTAACCGAAGCGGAACGTGAACTTCGGATCGGTCGACATGTAGCCGGTGAAGAAGCGCACGCCGGTCGGGGTGCCGTCGAACAACTGCTGCACCGTGGCGTTGACGTAAGCATTGCGCACGGTCGCGTTGGTCTCGTACCAGTTGCGGATGCGCATGAACTTCTTGCCGTCCGGACCGACCGGGAAGCTATAGGGGTTGGCCCGCAGCGAGCGCGCCAGGCTCGGGTTGGCCGGCGGCACGAAATCGACATCGACGGCCAGGCTCGCGGAATCGTTGATGTTCCGGAGGTAGCCGTAGGCCCAGGAGGAATTGGTCTGGGCCGGATACCACTTGTCGGTGTCGAAGTAGTCGAAGCCGTCGATCGGATGCGGCACGGGCTGCATCTCATCGCTCCACAGCAAAGAGAGCGTCGCACCCAACGGCGAGACGATGCCGGACGGCACCGTGCCGGGAGCTCCGGCCGGACCCTGCGGGCCTTGCGGCCCCATCGGACCAGTCGCCCCGGTCGGACCCGCCGGGCCTTGCGGACCCTGAGGCCCCATCGGACCGGTCGCCCCGGCCGGACCCTGCGGACCGGTGGCGCCGGTGGCACCCGCCGGACCGGCCGGACCTTGCGGACCCATCGGGCCCGTCTGCCCTGGCTGCCCGCCGGTTCCCGGCGGATTCGGCGCGATGCCGACATCGTAGGCGACGGCCACCATACTGCCCCCCAGCCAACGCCGAATGCGGCCAACGAAACTGTTGCCCTCGCGCTGTAGCGAAAACGTGTCGTCGTCGACGGCATAGACCGACTGCCCGACATCGGCGCGCGTCGCCGCCGGCAGCATCAAATGCACCGAGCCATTTCCGCGCAGCACGACATCCTTCGCGCCGTCGCCACCCGTGCGGTTGTCGACGCGACCCTGCGCGAAGCCGAGGAACTGATCGCCGGCCTGCAACGGCCGACCGAAGCCATCGGCGTTCTTGCCGATCGCAGCGCCTTTGTGAATCAACACCCCGGCCGCCGCCTGGCAGCTGTCCCATTGCCCGGACTCGAATGTCCGCGACCGATTGCCCGTCAGTGCCATGATGGATGCGCTCGTGTGTGATCGAGGAAGGCCGCGCGCGATTTACTGCGCCGACTTGGTGAACTGCTTGACCAGGCCGGCCGCGTCGGCGCGGCAGAATGCCGTGTAGGCGTCCAGACTGGTGAACTCCGCCCGCAGCGCCGCCAAGCCATCCCATTCGGCCTTGCAGCGCGCTTCCAGCGGCAGCGACGCATCGACCGCCGGAACTGGCGGCTTGCCACGAGTCTGCGAGCCGGTCAGCGCGGCGATCTTCGGCGTCGCGCCGAGATAGGTCTGCAGCGAGGCGAGATCGCGTGCGCCGAGCTCACGCGCCCAGGTCTCCTGGGCCGGTAGCAGGCGGCCGTCGGACAGCGCGACCTCGACCAACTCGCCCACTTCCTTTTCGGCGATCTGCGTCTTCAGCGCCGCGAATTCAGTCTGCAACGCCTGCATCACCGACACCTCGACGAACCGGGCCGGATCGGGCCGCGTGGCGCTGGCCGCGGCCAGCTTGGTTTCCGCATCCGTCAGCCGGGCGGCGGCCGCGGCGCAGGCCGCGTCGATCTCGGCGTCGGTCGGGTTTTCGGCGGTCAGGCCGAGCAGGTCACGCACAGCTTTGAGCATGGGGGTTGTCTCCGGGTTGATCGGGATGGAACGCGAGGCAGCCGCCAGCACCACCGGACGCAATTCGTCGATGGCGGGTTGATTGGTCAGGGCGACGTTGACGAGCTGCACGGCGGTGCCGGCCTCGTCATGCAGGAAGACGGGCGAGAGGTAGCGGTATTCATCGCCCGCGATCATCGACCGCGCGCGCGGCGTCCAGCGCACGCCGACGGCATAGAGCCCGTCGTCGCGCCATTCCAGGCTGACCGGGGTGATCCAGCCGGCGGCCGGCGCGGGGCGGCCGTTCTCGCGCGACAGCAACGTCTGGTGCTCGTAATCGATCACCATGTCCTTCCGGCGCGGGGCGTCGCGGGCGATCAGCGTGGCGGCGGCTGCGGCGTCGATGCGCCACGGGCCAGTGCCTTTCAGCGGCGTGGCGGCCTCGCCGAACTCACCGGCGGGGAAGATCTGGATTTCGTCGCGGCCTTCGGCCTGACCCTTGAGCGGGATCGAGCAGACGGCGAGGTGCGGTTGTTGCGGCATGGCGCCCATTCTGGGCACCCGCCGGGAGGCGGTTAAGGCGGAAGGGGTTCCGCCTCACTCCGAAGGGATCGGAGCCTTCATTAGACAGCAGACTGAGGGGGGCGGACAAGCGCCGATCGGAATTCCGCGCGCACCCCCGGCGCGAACATCGACGGGAAGGCGTTTAAACACCGTTTAAATTTTACGCAGCGGCTTTCCGAGGGGGGTTGCCGCGGGTCGGCGGCTTGCGGAGCTCCTGAGGGCTCTGGGAAGCCGGGGACATCGGCCGATGTCCCACACACGCACTGCGATGGCGAAAGCCACGAACCAGGGCATCATTCTGGGATGTAGGGAGCTTGCCTATCTCGCTTCTGCTGTGAGGCAGGCGGCGGCAACATCAGCGGGACTTGAAAGGTGATACGTGAAGCGGCCGAGCTTCCCTTGTCGGTCGCCCCCATTGAACCTAGCGTTAGTAACCCCGTAGCGACCCCTATTCCGCCCTTGGTATGTTCTCCTTCGGTGGTCACGACCCCGACGTCGAAATTGACCATCAGGACCGGAAGATCCTCGTGCCCTGTGACTTGTCCGAGGACGATCGCGCCGTCACGTTTTGCGTAAATCAAATCAAGGCGCGGATTGGCGAGGGATCCATGTCCCTCCAGGTTCTTCTGGGCCTGCACGACGCCCTCAACGATCTGCGTCAATGCTAGATCAACAAATTCCTTGAGTTGCATTGCGATGCTCCTGGTGGTTACGTATTTGCACCAGCGAATTCGCTGGAGCTCCCCGACGCGCATCGCGCGCCGGGGAACCATTGCCTTCTAGCCTGCTAGCGCGGGCGTCGAATCACGATCCGGAACGGCCGACCATTCGCCCGCCGGATCACCTTGCCGGACTTCGTGCGAATCGTCATCCGGAAGATGACCAACTCCACGTCCTCCGACCTGGCACCGAACAAGTCCTTCTGGACCATATCGATCTCCTAGTGGTTGGAGGGCTCGAAGAAAAACTCACGATCCCGGCACGGGCTTGCAATTGGTCATCGCAATTCCTATGCTTTGGGCGCTTATCGAAAGCAAGTGAGAGGCCCCGGGAGCCCATTCCTGGGGTCTTTTGCCGTCGAACGGCCGGGCTGGCACCCGGCCGTTCACCTTTCATTCCATCGATCCAACCAAGGGCGGATGACACGCACGTCACGCCGCGATCGGTTTCCACGCGTTCACATCCGCGTCTGGGCCTAACAATAGGGCCTTCTGTTCGTGTTCTGCATCATCCAAGTCATTTAGCGCATCGACCAGTTCGATATACGACCTACGTTCCTTGAGCACGGTCGAGCGATAGATGTGCCTGATCAGGAAATCGACGTCGGAATTGAGTGCTTCTGACTTCTCCCATAGCGCAACCGTCTGAGCTTCTCTCCCCATCAATTGACCGATTCGCTTCTGCGACATATCCAATTCGTTCCGCAGGAATCGGAACTCCTTGCCCGTGAGCGCCGTCGGCTTATCCGTTAAGCAAGTCCCAATCGCACGATGGAGCCCCTCGACGTTTTTTATTGTACCACCTGACCGTAAGGAGTCTGTTCGATCGAGTAGCCAGCAGCCAACCACACGTTATCGAGACCGCATTGGACGTACTGAAACCCGTTCATTGCCGGTTCTCCACATCTAAAACGATGATCCTCCAATTGTTACTGTTCTCCACAAAAGAGAGCACACGCCTCACTCCGAAGGGTTCGGAGCCTTCATTAGACAGCAGACCGAGGGGGGCGGACAAGCGCCGATCGGAATTCCGCGCACAACCCCGACGCGGACATCGACGGCAAGGCGTTTAAACACCGTTTAAATTTTTCGCAGCGGCTTTCCGAGGGTGGTTGCCGCGGGTCGGCGCCTTACGTGGCTCCTGAGGGCTCTCAGGCGCTCGCCTATTTGGCCGATCACGCAGTATGACGGTGGTACGCGTCGACCCAGTTTTCGTAGCCGCGCTCGACCGCGATTCGGTTGGCCATGTTCTTGATCGTGTCTTCCCCTCGCCCTTGCCCATTCTCGCCGCATATCGGCCAAGGATCGCTACACATCAGCAGATCGAGAAACGCGCGAAATTCTATGTTGTCCACTCTTACCCCCAACAGAAAAAGCGGCCGGATGCCAGTCCGGCCGCTCGACCCCGGGAACGGGCTCCCGGAGCGCTCACGTGCTTTCGATAAGCCCCGCCAATCTACAGCGGCTGAAGCCGCCCGTCACGCGTCATCGTCATCGTCATCGTCTTGCCGGGCCCTTCGATCGCATCGCCGCCCAGGATCACCGCTGGCTTGACGCCGGCCTTGTAGATGAACCAGTAGCGCTCGGTGACGCCGTCGTGCACATAGGTGGCGGTGATACGGCAGGTGCCCTTTTCGAACACGCCGACGCCCGGGTCCCACGACAGATCGTAACGCGACAGCGGAATCTTCACGTCCGCCGGCGGGGAACCATCGATCGAGGACAGCGCCTCGACCACCACCCGCTGATCGAGCGTAAAGCGGGCATAGCCAGAGGCCGTCACGTCGCTGGCAAAACCCCGCACATTCCAGGCTCCCGCCAATTGATCGGGCGAGCAGCTCGCCGATGCGGTCAAGGACAGCAGCACCAGCACCACCGCGAAAAAAGCCATGAACACTCGCTTCAACATCATTCCACTCCTCCTCGAATATCCGGGAGGCCGTCCCGGCGCGGTGCATTACTGCTCAAAGCGGCGGATCAACTGCCCGCCAGGTAATCCTCGACAATCGTCAGCACCGCCTCGCGGTCGCCCTCGCCCAGCGTCACGGCTTCCGGATCGGCGGTCAGCAGGCCGCGGCGTTCCATGTTCCTGGTGCCGAACTCGTGATAGATCGCGTAGCGCGCGCCGAACCCGACGGCGACCGTTTCGGCGTCGACCTGATGGTTCAGCGAGCCGAGCATGTTGCGGCTCAGCTCGAGCAGTTCGCCCTTGCCGGTCTTCGCGCGCTGCGCGGCGGTCGACGGCTTCCACCCCGCCCACTCCTTGCCGGCCGGGTCGCGCTTGAAGTCGAAGCGCTGGTGCACGCGCGATTCCAGCGTCGCGCCGATATCGGTCAGCGCCGGCTGCAGGTTGTCCATGCGCTGGATCAGCCGCGCCAGCTTCACGCGGAACTCGCGGTCGTCCAGGTCGAGAGTGATGCCGGTCATGACCAAACCTGCTAGGATGGGTCTCGACCGCCGCGACGACAGAAAGACGCCGGGCTGTTCGCGTGTGCCGGCCCATCCGGCGCATACATGAGGGACACCGGATAAACCCATAGGTGAGCTCCGGAATGGCGCCCCTCCGCGGCGGTCACCACTCTCCCTCGACCGGGTCGTAACGATTCATTGCAACTTCCGCTGATTGGCGTAGTCTCTAAGGCCGGGCTGACGTGACACGGTGAAACTCCCCCGGCCGTAGCACGGCGTTCGCGCCGGAGCGTTATGTGGGGTTGCCGCGAAAGCGGATCGGGGGGCCCCACCGTCAGCCCTCACCTCTGTTGTTTTCGCATCAAACGCCTGATTTCCTCATCCCGCTTCACCTGGTCGCGGCTGAGCCGTCGGAAGCTCGTCAGAAAAGCCGCCCTGCCAGTCTTGGTCGCCTTGACCACGCTGACGTAGCCATCCGCTTCCAGCACGAAAATCAAGCTGAGCGGCGTATCCTGGATCGCCATTCCTTCGGCGATCGTCTTCGGAACGAACGAATATTCCTCGACGGTGAGTTCGGGATGTTCCGTCTGCTGCTTGGCCATGCTGTCGGCCGACATACTGACCACCGGCGTTTTGGCGTTGATGCGTGAGGCGCTTTCCTCGCTCAAGACCGCGACGGGGAAGAGTCCTTCCGGCTTGCCATAGAACGCGCCGAACAGTTCGCTCGCGACCAGATCCGCAACAGCGGCGCGTGCGATCGCGGGTTCGGCCGCGGCAAGCTTCTCGCTCATCGTCGTCAGCAGCCGCGACTGCCCGGCCTTGCCGACGTGATAATCCCAGCCCGGATCGATGCCGACCGGAATATCCCGCACCTCGCCGGTGCGCGGGTTCACCCACTGGCGCGTTTCGGTCGGCGGCGCCTGGCGCTTGACCTCAGGCAACCGGGCCGCATCGGCCTCGGAGATCCCGTAGGCGACGCAGCGGCAGTTCCAGCCGTTCGGCGGAAAATGCGTATCCCACCACGGGTCGTCCTGCGGCAACGCCACGCCGTTCCACTGCCGGTGCAACGGCCGCACCCGGGCGTCGCGCATCGAGCGGTAGACGAACAGCGGCAGCCGCCCCTTGGCGCGCTGGAAGCGCTGATAACGCCCGACGCTGTAGGCGGTGCGGATATTGGTGTCGTAGATGATCTGCAGGCGCCGGGGGCTGCCGAGCTGCACGGTTTTCGTTTCGCCCGTCGCCGGGTCGGTCATGTCCTGCCGGCCCCACCAGCCCTCGCGCTGCAGCAGCGGCTTCAGTTCCGCCGCGAACTCACGCAGCGTGCGGCCCTCGGCAATCGACCGGGTCATGGCCTCGTGCACCGTCTGCAACAGATCCATCCGCATCATCTTGGCCACGGTGAAGGCCCGGGCGTGTTCCTCGGCGTACACGTCCATCCAGGAGAACCCGACCTGGTAGCCCTTGCCGGCGAGATAGTCGATCGCCTCGCGCGGCGGCAGCGGCTCCAGCGTCAGCGCCACGCTCAGGCTCCGATCGATTTCCTATGGGATCTCAGCGCATCGTTCAGCGTACGCTGAGCCTCCCGTAGTTGCGCGTGCTTGGCCTCGGCCGTGAAGTAGCACAGACCGCCACTGATCTGAACCAAGGCTTTCTCGATGGCGGACACGTGCCGGCACTGAACCTCATCATCGAGCGACGCCTCGTAATCGTCCGCCCGATGGCACTCGTTGGGCACGTGATCGCCCGGCATACAGCACTCTCCGGGGAATAGGCACTCGTCGTCGGTTTGCATGTCAGGCTCCGCCGATATCGACGTTCACATCACCCGCGGCGCGCGCCATGAAACTCGCCCGCGCCAGCATCTCGGCCAGCGCGGCCGGATCCATCTCCGCCAGCAGCTGCTCGACCCGCGCGCGGAACTGTTCGAGCGTCTCGCCGTTGGCGATCGCGTCGTGCAGCGCCTGCACCAGCGGGTGCGTCACGGGCCGCGTCTGCGGCTCCCAGCCATCCAGCGCGAGTTCGCGCAGCCCGTCCAGGGCGTCCGGTGTGTCGATGCCGGCCGAGGCCGCGGCGGCGCACGCCGGGCACTCGTGATCGTGCGGCAGCGCCGCGCGGGCGGCCGCCGGCTGCGGCTCCTGCTTCGGCTTCGGCGGCGGTTGCGGCGTGTTCGGGTCGAGCGGGTTGATCGCCGGCGCGGTCTTCGATTCCATGATCGGCTCCGCGCCTTCCGGCTCGGGGATGCGCAGCTTCTCCTGCATCCAGCGCACGGGAATGCGCGCGCCATAGTCGACCAGCTTCGGCAGGGATTCGGCGTAGAGCTTCAGATCCTCCGGCTCGCCGGTGTCGAACACGAAGCGCGGGCAGCGCCGCGGATCGACCGCCTGGCCGTTCAACGCGCACAGCGGATAGATCAGATGCCGTGTCAGGCTGGCGGCGATCTGTCGGGCATCGTGGTTGCGGATCTCGACGCGCACCTCGTTGTGCACCTCGCCGAGCGATCGACTGCCGACCTCGCCCGGCTGCGCGGTCAGCGTGCCGCCGAGAATCGCCTTGCTGGCCGATGACTCGCACCAGTCGATCATCAGCTTGTACGGATCGGCCTGGCCCGAGGCCGCGGCCAGGAACTCCATCGCCATGCCTTCCGGAATGATGCCGGCGGCGTTGTGGCCGATATCGATCAGCGCGCGCAACAGCGTCGCCTTGGCCTTGTCGTCGGAACCGGGCGGATACTTGCCGATGCGCGCCGGCAGGCCGTAAATCTCCAGGAACTCGGCCAGGTCGCGCACCGAGTAGTTCTTGAACAGGAACGGCCAGGCCAGCACCCGGAACAGGCCGGAGCGCGCGATGTAACCCGACTTCGCGCGGTGCACGTGCACGATCCAGCCGAACGGCTGCAGCGGCTCCGGCTGCGAGGCACCGCGCAGTCGCAGCTCGGAATGCGTTTCCAGATCGAGCGTGAACCAGCTCTGCGGACGATGGTTGATGGCGCGCGGCCGCCAGTCAGGCGCCCGCTCCCACTCGTATTCGAGGCAGGCGAAACCGTGCCCGATGCCGTCGGCCAGGTCGAAGATGACATCCTCGATATCGGGGATGTCACGCACCGTCTCCTCGAGCAGCGCCGCTTGGCTTTCTTCGGCGGCACTGGCGTTGCGCGGCGGCTCGATGGTCCAGTCGAGCCCGGCGACCGCCATCTTCCGCTTGTGCATCTCGGCGTAGATGTGGGCATCCTTCTCCTCGATGTCGAGGAACAGCTCGTGCTGCGCGACGATATCGCCCTGCTCGGCGCGTTCGAGCACCGACGCCAGCTTGGCCGGTGTCAGCCCGCGCGCCGGATGTCGCGCGAACTCGCGCTTCAGCGAGGCGACCTTCGAGGTCTGCGGCTCCTGGAGATCGGCCGGCCGGATCGGTTGTCCGCGATGATCGAGCAGCATCGGCGCTTCCTGGTGAGTTACGAGAACCGCGTCTTGCGGATCTGGTAGGTGAAATCGGTCACCACCGCATCGTCGGCGCCGTAGCCGCCGCGCACGGTGACCGTGCGAAACTCGGTGTCGTGGCCGGCATTCAGCAAGGTGTTGTCGGTGGCCGACAGGGCGATTTCGACGGTCGCGGCCGGCGTGACCGACGTCACGGCGCGCACCGCCTGCCCGGTGTTCGGGCAATCGACCCGGTACTCGACCGAGGACGGCACGGCCAGGTTGCCGTGCTGGTCGCGGAACGACACTGACAGATAGACCGTGGTGCCGGCGTTGACCGTGAACGTCGCCTTGGCCGTCGTCATGTCGCCCTCGCAATGGTCACGCTGCGCGCGCTCGCCGTGACCGCAGCGCCGCGACTGTCGATCCGCATGTCCGCGCCGCGCGCGGCGGCACTGACCTCGATCGAGTGAATCGCCACGGCCGGCGCGCTGCCGCCGTGCACCAGGTCGACGGGACTGCCGAACACCGGCACCGAACCGACATCGGCGCGGAGCCGTCGGCCGACGCGCAACGCGATGTCCGGCGACACGATGATGATCTGCCCCGGCGCCGCGGCGACGCGGCGGCTGGCGCGCAGCGCGGCCGGGAGACCGGTAACTGGAACGTTCGCCGAGGCGGCGACCAGGCGCCGCGCAACCCGCAACGCGACCGCGGGCGCGGCAATCGGCACCGCGCCGACCGCGGCCGTCAGGCGGCGTGCGGTGTAGAGGTTCGCGGCAATGCCGTTGATCGACACTGCCCCGACATCGGCGACCAGGCGCCGCCCGACCCGCAACGCGACCGCGGGCGCGGCAATCGGCACCGCACCGACCGCGGCCGTCAGGCGGCGCGCGGTGTAGAGGTTCGCGGCGATGCCGGTGATTGGCAGCGCGCCGGTCGCGGCAACCAGCCGACGCTGGACGGAGAGCGTCAGCGCCTGGCCGGAAATCGGCAGGTTTGCCGAGTCAGCCGCGATCCGTCGGCCGGCCTTGAGCGTCGCGGCGATGCCGGTTACGGACACGGCACCGGTTGCGGCGGACAGCTTGCGCGCCACCGACAAGCCAGCGGCAAGCCCGGTGACCGGCACATTGGCCACGCTGGCGACCAGACGCCGGCTGGCCTTGAGGGTCGCCGGCTGCGCGCTGATCGCCACAGCCCCTCTGGCCGCGACCAGCGTGCGCGAGGCTTTCAGCGTCACCGCCTGCCCGGCGATCGCGATCGATCCAGTGTCGGCAGTCAGCGTGTAGGTGTTGCCGGCGCGCCAGGCCGTCTGGATCAGTACGCGCGACTTCTTCGTTTGCGGCGCCCAGCGCACGCCGCTCGGGCCGTCGCTTTCGGCCGCCAGCGTCGAGCCCCAGGTCAGATCCTGCCGCAGGCCCGAGAAATCGAGATGCCCGGTCGCGCGATTCAACAGCGGGTAGCAACCAAAGCATCCGTCAGACCTCACCGGGAGGTAACATCTCGCCTCCCGATTGATCTCGTCGGCCGTTAGCTCTCGCGCCCAGAACTTCAGCCCAGCCAAAGAGCCCCGCCAGTAGCTGTTTAATGCGAACGGGCTGCTTCCAATCGACAGATTGGTCAGGATGGATAATGCCGCCCCCGTCTTCGCTGCGCTGCTTTTGTAATAAAGATCTCCCGCCCCGGGCCCGACCCTGATGTTGTTGTTGGTGCCGTCGTACACCAACGCAAAGAACGCCCACTCACCAATCGAATTGGTGTAAGCAGACGCCGCCAAGGTGTAGTTGACGCTGTCATAGGACTCGACGACCGACAGGTTGTAGTTGTTGGTGTTGTTGGTCGACAGCGAGAAAGTTGACGAGCCGGCGGCGTATATTTCAAGGGCGCCAGGATACGCCACGCCGCTCAGCGATGACTCGATCCGCACCCACCCCGTTATCGTGATCGGGTTGTAACTGGCCGGCAGCCCCGCGGTGCGCGTCAGCGCCGTGTTGAGGCTGCTGAATTGCAGCGCCATCGGCTTACTGCCCCCGGTGCGCCGAGATCATGGCCCGCAGCGTGATGGCGCGGGTCGCTCCCTGGTTGGCCTTGGCCAGCAGCTTGAAGCCTTTGCTGGCGGTCGACGGCAGGTGGAAGGTTCGTCTGGCCGGGTCCTCACCGGGCGTGTTCGCGGCCACGGTGTCGATGCGGCCGAGCGGCTCGGCGTATTCGTTGGTGTCGAAATCATCGCTCGAGTCGCCCAGCAGATCGCCGGCGGTCCAGGCGATCCACAGATCGACATAGTCGCCGGACGCCGGGGTTCCCGCGTTGTCGCAGCTGATCTGGATATCCGCCTCCCAGTCCTCGACGTGGAAGCTGAACGCATCGGAGGCGATGACCGAGGTCGAGTTCAGCGAGACCGAGGAGGCCGCCGACCAGGTGATGGCGGTCGAGACGCGGCTACTGGCCATAGTTCCCCCTGGCGACCGAGGCGTCGGTGACGCTCAGCGCGCCCTCGATGCTCATCGTCGCCGGTTCCTGTGCCGTGCCGGCGCCGACGGCGAACAGCCGCTCGTAACGCGTCGCCGGTCGCACCGACAGGGCGATCAGCGCCGCTTTCGTGTTCGGCGCGGAGTTCAGCGCGTGCACCATGCCGGCGCGGATGTTGAGCTTGCTCGGATTCATGCCGCCAGCCTGGAACATCCAGTTCCAGATCTTCTCCTCGGCCGCATTGAGCCCGGCGACCTCCGACCAGTCCAGTGCCTGTTCGAAGGCTTCCTCCTTCGTGACCCAGGTGCGCCAGACCAGACAGGCCGGGTCGGCCGCCTGGTTGTAGTAGGCGGCGATCGCCTGGTCGTCGCCGGCCGCGATGGCGCCGGCCAGCAACGGCCGCGCGGCCATGTCATCGTGCAGCGCCTGATACTGCTCCGGCGTCATGGCATCACCCGAAGGTCAGGAACCCGGCCGCCTGATCGAAATCGGCGGTCAGCGGCTCGCCATCGGCCAGCGTGATGCTCGAGCCGCGGTCGTACCAGCCGACCAGCGGCTTGTTCGGCGTCGTCTGCGAGTTGTTGTAGACCACGCCGTAGCGGAACGGCCCGACGTTGCCGCCGGCGGCGGTGACGGCCGGATCGGCCGAAACCGTGATTTTCTCGACCCCGCTGGCGTTCGACTTGGTGACCGTCAGCGTCACGCCGCCCGCGGTGTAACCGTTGCCGGCGGCCAGTTCGTTGGCCGAGATGTCGCCATAGACCGCATTCGTCGCGACCGGCGCGGTGTTGGTCAGCAACATCTTGAACGTGTGCGACGAGAAGTCGTGCTTCGCGTTCGTCAGGTCGGTCGTGAAAACGTTGAAGCGATTGAACGCGGCCATGGTGATCTCTCAAGAGTTAGCGAAACGTGCAGCCCTTGGGCGTGCAGCTCAGGGTGACAGTCCCAAGCCAGTCGGCGCGCTGCCCAGCCCGATCGGTCGCACGAACGCGAAAGGGCTGGAAAGCGGCCCCTCCAACGAGCCCCAGGTCGGATCCTTGACGATGTACGACAGCTTGACGGTGTGCGAACCGGTCGCGACCGAGGCCATGTCGACCTTGCAGTAGGTGCCCGATGCGTCGGCGACGACGGTGAATTCGGCCTTGGCCGCGGTGTCGAGGTAGACACCGCAATGCGTCGGCTTCGGCGTGGACGAGGCCGGATACGGGTCCGACGTCAGGAACGGCTGCGCCTGGGCGCCGGACGCCGCGAGCAGCAGGACAAACGCGATCAGCAACATGAGAACCTCCTCGGTCAGCGGACAGGAAAACGCAGCGTTACCAGACGCAACGCCATACGGAGCAGCTTGAGGATCGCCCCGACCCCGCGGAGCACCGAGCCAAACTTCGACGCGCTCAACGCCATCACCAGCACCCCTCGTTACTCTGAATGCGAACCCCGCCATCGGTCGGGCGCCGGGATTCATTCCAGCGCTCGACCTTGTTCGGGATGGTCTGGTATTCGATCGGCGCGACCGGCGAGCCGGCGGCGTAGCAGGCCAGGAAACAAGCCCAGGCACGATCGGCGTGCCCGGCTTCGTCGCTGTCTGCGAGAAAGCGCGGAGCGCCGGTCGCGGTCTGCACCTTCTTCAGCTTGTGCAGATCGGCGCGCAACGCCTGATCGCCCTTCGGCACACGGATCTTCCGATCCTCGAACGCTTCCTTGCCGGCGATCGCCAGCGCCTGCTTGGCCGGGCCGGTGAACAGCACGCCCTCGACGCGCGCCGAGCCATAACGCCGCTTGGCGTCCTCGACCGGCTTCTCGCCCATGCCGGTCTGGTCCATGCACAGGCGCATGACGCGATAGGCGCGGAACACTTCCGCCAGCAGGAAGTCCTGCTCGGCGAACGAGGCACGGCGCCGCGTGATGATCTCGCGCGTCCACCAGACATCGCCGACGACCTCGAGCACCCAAATGACGAACAGGTCGTTGCGCGCCGCGATGTCGACGCCGACAAAGCACATGCCGTCGGTGTGGATATCGCGCTCGCCGCCGGACAGCGAACCGAGCACGCACTCGTCGGACTCGGCGCCGTTGATCAACGCAAACGGCAGCCACGACGAGGCCTCGTCCAGCCACTGCAGCTCGTACTCCTGAAACCACGCGTCCTCGTCGGCCATACCGGCGCGCAATTCGTCGGCGTTGCGCGGCAGCCCTTCCTCCACTGCCTGATAAATATCGACGACGTGCTTGCTCCAGGTCTCGCCCTCGGCGGTGACCAGGTCATAGAACTTGTTGCCCTTGCCGTTCGGCGTCGAGATCACGCGCAGCTTCAGTTCCGGCTTCGAGATGACCGGAAACAGCGCCTGCCAGATCTTCCGCGAGTCCTGGTGGAACGCGAACTCATCGAGCAGCACCGAGGCCGAGAAGCCGCGCGCGGTGTCCGGGTTGGCCGGCAGCGCGGTGATCTTCGAGCCGCCCGGCAACACCACCTCCATGGCGCGGATGCTCGGCGACCAGTCGAATTCCATCGATTGGAAGGTCGTTCTAAGCGCCTGTAGATGCCGTTTGACGCCCTCGTCCATCGCTTCCCGCGCCTGCCGCTCACCGCGCGAGAGGATCACCCAGCGCCGCCGCCCGCCGGCCGCTTCCGCCTGGATGCAGTCGAGCACCAGTTCCAGCGTCGAGCTGAAGGTCTTGCCGCACTGGCGGGCGAACATGCCGACCTTGAAGCGCGAGGCGTCCTCGATCCAGCGCTTCTGGAACGGATAGAGGGTCAACGCCGCGTCAGTACGTTGTACTGCACTCACACCGACACCCCGTACAGTTCGCGAATGGTCTGGCGCACGGTGTCGCGGTCCAGGCTCAGGGCGCCGGTGGCCGCCAGTTCCTGCAGCTTCTCGGCATCCTGCTGGCGCGTCTTGCGCACCACTTCCGCCTCGCGCTCGGCCTGCCATTTGCTGCGCCCAATCGTCGTGCGGCCGAGATCCGCGATCGCCCGCGTGATCTTCGGCAGATTCTTGGCCAGCATGCCCGGATCGTCCTCGACGCGGCGCAACTCCAGCAGCAGGCGCATCAGGCTTTCATGGGCGATGCGCTCGTTCGCCTCCAGCAGCGCGTTCTGTTCGTCCGGGTCGGCTCGTACCAGCGCCTTCGCCAGCTCGTTCATGCGCCGGGAATCGGCCATCGCCTGCTCGAACTCGGCCTCGAGCTTGCGGCCGTGGTTGTGCACCGCGGAGCGACCGATCTCGTAGCCTTCCGACTTCAGCCACTCGCTCAGCTCGGTGTAGCCGGAGAAACGGTTCGCGACCAGCCGCGTGTTCAGCTCCTCGAGGAGCTCCGGCGGCAACCCGTAGACGGCCGGGCGCGGCGGCATCAGCCGGCCTCGCGCGGGGCCAGTTGCATGCGACGCATGCTGCGGCCATAGGCCTGCTCCTCACCGAGGTCGCGCACCTCCAGCCAGCGGCCATAACGCGCCGTGAGAAGTCGCGCATGGGACGCGGAACACAGCAGTTCGGCCACGCGAGCACCGGCGACGCGCAGGATCTCCGGCAGCAAGTGCGCGAAGTCGCGATGGAAGCCGTCGCGCAGACTCAGAAGGCCACTGATGTAGAGCGTGCCGCCCATCGGGAATGCCGTAAAAACCCCTACGTAGTTGTCTGGATCATCCGCGTACAGACGAACCTGCAGCTCGCGCGCCTCGATCTCGAAACGCATCACACCGGCAGCGGCTTCGCCACACCGGGAACCCGCGCCAGGCCGCGCGCCACGTCCGAACCACGCGCCGTCAGCGTGACGACGTACACGCCGCCCGGCGTCTGCGCCAGCAGCAGGTCCTGCTCCACCAGCCAGGCCAGGTCCGCCTTCAGCCGATCGCGGCTGACGCGGTGTCCGAGCCCTTCGAGCTGCTCGCGGATCACCGCCTCGTTGGCCGTGTAACCGGGCTTTTCGCCGACCAGGTTGAGAATCTCCAGGCGCCGGCGCTCGGTCTCGAACTGGTCGAAACTCACAGACACACCCCGTACCCGGCCGCGAAACCCGCCAGGAAGCAGAGCAACCCGAGCCCGACCAACACTTTCTCGTCGACTTGAATCACGGCCGTTTCCTCTCCAGCAGGAACTGATGGATCATCTGCAGGCCGGGCCGGATCGCGGAGATCTCGCCCTGCAACTCCGAGACCTTGGCCACCAGATTGGTCAGCGCCGTCTGCGAATCGCGCTGAACCCGGTAGATCTCGGCGATGTCGTCATCCGTCGGCAGGTGCTTCAAGTCGCCCTCGATCGCCGTCAGCCGGTTCTCGATCGCAGAGGAACGTGTGCCCATCGTGCTCTCCAGGCCCTCGATACGGGTCCGCGTCACCCGCTGGCTGCGGGACAGCCACAGATAACCGCTGACCCCCGCATTCCAGACGAACAGGAAGATTTCGAAGAACAGTCGCCACTTGCCGTAATCAACCGGCGGAACCGGCTCGAGCATCGGCCATCTCCCCGGCTTCGTAATCTCGCTGGCATTCGATGCACCGCACCGCGCGGGGCGCGGCGCGCAGGCGCTCGGGCTGAATCGGGTCGAGGCAGTCGCGACACAGCACCCGGGCCGAACCATCGGCGCCGACCGCCTCCTTGAGCTGCGCTTCGCAGAAGGACGTACTGTCGCGAAAACGCCGCAATGCGGCGTCTCGTTGCAGCTCGATCAGGCCCTCGGCCTGGTCCACGATATCCATCAGCGCTGGCCCGTCTCGGGGTCGTCGCGCAGCATGTCCAGCACGTCCTGGGCGCTCATGGTCAGCCGGTGGCCCTCCTCCTCGAGCACAGCCAGAACCTCCTGGATCGCCACGAGACTCTCCTCGTCCGAGACATCCTCCTCCAGCCGCCCGATCGCGGAGCGCAGCGCCATCAGGCCGAAGCCGCCGAACACTTCCGGCAGCAGGCGAGCCAGTTCGGCCGTCGACAGATCGCCGGTCGCCCACTGGATCAGCACCGTCAGCGCCGCCAGCAAGCCAAACAGATAGGTGCGATAGCCGCGGAGAAACCCGCCGCTGAGAAACTTCTTCATGACGGCTCCGCGAGGAGATGTCCGGCCAGCGCCCGCATGTCGCCCGTCAACCACGCCTGGACATCGAAGCCCGGGCAGATCTTGTTGGAGAACTCGCGGTGACCGTGAACGTGGATGGTGGGAAAGCGCTTGCGGATCGCATCGACGTGCTTCGCCAGCGACTCCCATTGCGCGGCGCTGAACTGATCGGTTCCGACCAGACAGGTGCCGATGGCGGCGGTGTTGTGACCCTGGCAGTGCGCGCCGACTTCCAGCTCGTTGCGCCCGCACCGCACGGCGCCGTTGGCGTAGATCACATAGTGGTAACCGATGTGCTTCAGGCCTGGCTCGTGGTGCGGAAAATCAGCCATGTTACGCCGAAAGCCGCGCTGCGCATGCCACGCGTCGATCTGCTCGGACGTGAAATGCTTGCCATTGGGCGTCGCCGCGCAATGGATGATCAGCTCTCGGATCTGGGATGGATGTCGCCGCATGGAGCCAGTCTAGGGACGGCCACCAGGGCGGTTAAGGCGGAAAGGCTTCGGGCAAAGAAAAGCCCCGGTGAAGGGGCTTCTCTCGGATCAGGCGGAGTTGGAAAAGTCTAACGCGTTTCGTCCGGCTCCGCATCCCCGGGCGGGATCTTCGGGCGCAGCAGCCCGGCCTGCTGGTATTTGAGCATTTCCTGGATGATCACCTCGGCGATCGTCCGGCGATCCGGCTGCGGCTGCGGCCGGCGCACGATGCGCGCTTCCGGGAACAGCAGCACGCGGGCGCTCATGCGGCACCGCCGGCACGCAGTTCGCGCACGATGACGTAGACCGCCGAGGGGCTGACGCCGACGCGCCGGCCGATCTCGGTGCGGCCGAGGCCCTGGCCGAGCAGCGACACGATCAGCGCGCGCTTTTCCGGCGTCACCGGCACCGGCGCCCGCTTCTTCGGCTTCGGCCGCGCCTGGGTTTCCAGCGTGTTGGCCTTGAAGCGCAGCAGATCGATCTTCTCCGCGGCATTGGCCAGCTCGGCGCGCAGCAGCTCGTTGACCGCGCGCATCTCGGCGAGTTCGTCGGGGGCTGGCGCGGCATGACTTTTCAGCCGGCTGACTTCCTCCGCCAACCGGTTGAACAGGCCGATGTAGGTTTCCTTCCAGCGCGCCGCTGACTGGCCGGTGAAGCCCATGACCAGGAAGGTGAAGCCGTCGCGGGTCATTTCGACCATGGGGCGCGGTTTGCCTTGCGCATCAAGGTAGTTAGCCGACGCAAAATTGCGTTGGCGAAATTCTTCCGAGCAATCGAGGCCGTTAGCCGAGCGCAACACTTCGGTGTGGCGCTTGCCGAACACTCGGGCGATGTTGATCGATGTGGTCTTGGGGATGCCGCCGACGAGTTGCACATCGGGTAGCGCGGGAACGATCTGGTTCATTCGAACACCTTCAGGGTGGCGTGGATAACCACCACCCCAGGTCTCAAACCAGGGTGGCGGACGACACGGGGTTGAGACTACCGCCCTGAAGAACGGCCCACCAAAAGGTGGCCCCATGCCGCCCACCATAAACAGGCTGGCATGAAAAAACGCGCCGGTGCGCGTTCGTCGGCTTCAGGGCTCGGCGGGGTCTCAATCCCGGTCACGGTGCGCCGTGACAAGGCAAAACCTACGCCGAACCCAAGCCGGTGTCAATTACTTCGCGGTGACTGGAACAGTATTCGCCGGTGCCGCCGGTTTCGGCGCGGGTGGAACCGCCGGTTTGGCGGGAACCGCTGCCTTCGGCACGATGCCGATCGGCGCCATCGCCACCATCACCGTCTCCGGGTACTTGCAGTCAGCGTCGTTGGCGAAGTCGATCGCCCACCCGACTGGCGCGAAGATGCCCATCGCCAGCAGGTTGACCCAGAACGGCCAGTGCGCCGCCTGCCAGCCGACAGTCGCCTTCCCCTCCGAAGCCGGGCTCTTGCAGTCGACATGAAGATCGTGCCGATCACGATCGATCGACACCGCGGTGCCTGGCGCCGCGTTCCACTTCCCCGACTGGTTCTGTAGCAGGCAACGCGTCGTCAGCATATTCGCCGGCTCGTTGGTCTGCACCGTGAAGTCCTGTTTCGCGGTCAGGAAGACCGAACCGCAACCGCTGCCCATCGCCCCAATCAACCCAATAACCAACAGGCGCGTCTTCATCAATTGCTCCCCAATGTTGTCAGAAAAAAACGCTCAGATGTCGTCGTCCCCCTCATCGTCCTCGCCCGACATCACGGCGAGCACACCTTCCAGGTCCTTGCGCGCGAGATCCAACTCCCACTCCGGCAGGTCCTCCCCCTGCGACGCCCGGCTCAGGCAGTCGCGCACGATCTGGTAACGCTGCTCCATCACCGGCAGCAGGGCGCCGATGCGCGCGCGCTGTTCTTGTTGCATACTCGTCCCGCTCATCACTCACCTCCTCGGAGTCGTTGCATGGCCATCTATCGAAAGGATCACGTCGCGCCGTACAAGCTGGAACTGGCGGAGTACTACCATGAGATCGTGCACGCCCTCGACGGCTCGGAGCCCGAAGCGGGCCTGGCCGAGCACTTTCACCGCAACCCTGACCAATTCAAGCGCGAGTTCACCGACATCGACTTCGATCGCGTGCTGCGGTGCATCGATCGCTTCGCGGCGACGGTGAAGTGCCTCAAGCAACTCAAGGCTAAGGCGGCCGACACCATTCATCGCGGCCGTTGACCACACCTTACACGTCCACCGCAAAAAGCTCACCCTGCCGCTCATCCCGCTCGCGGCCCAGGATGTTCAACACGTTCCGTTCGGTCATGTGGTACTTCCGCGCCAGCTGACTGAACGTCATGCCGGCCGCGCGATCCGCCCGCAGCCCCGCATCGCGCGCCGCCCGGGCCAGACCGGCGCAGCGTGGAATGTCGAAATGCGGCTCGCCGCCGAGCAGCGCGGCCAGCGCCAGCGCTTCATCGAAGCCGATCAGCCGCGCCAGTTCGTGATCAGGGCCCAGCGATTTCGGCACGTACAGCCGGGTGCCGCCGTAGGCCTCGACCAGCTTGCAGACGGCCGGCCAGCCGGCGACCTCGACCAGTGGCCGAAGCTGTCCGGGAATGAGCGCGTCGTCATGCGTCATGGTGCGTCAGTTCAGCCTGGCGCCACCCGGCCGATCCTCCGCCTCGGTCGCGCGCGAATGCGTCCTCATCAAGGCGGTCCACACGCCCAGTGCCCAGCCTTCCGCACCACTCATCGCATCGGGCGCGGTGTTGGCCTTCAACGTCAGCTCCTGCGGTGAGGGGCTGCCGATGATCATGACGCTGCCGTCCGGCGCGTCCTCGATGGTGATCGTGATCCTGGCCATCAAGCGTCACTCCCGGCGTCCGCCATCCTGTGTTGCGCCTCCTCGATCTGGCGCGCCAGGTCCTCGGTCGGCTTCAGCGCGTACAAGCGCTTCAAACTGGCCAAATGGGCCTGTAATCCGCGCTTTATCGCGGCCTGTTCACGCGCCGTATCGTTCCGCGTCGGCGTGATGTCCTGCCAGCGCTTTTCGTACAGCCAGCCCTGCGCCATCTTGCGTACCTGGTCGCCGGGCAATTGTTCGCGGGCGTACACGCGCGCCGCGTCGATGATGCGTTGCGCCTCGGCTTCCGTCAGGTCGCCGAGCTGGTACCAGCGCATGGCCGCGCCGTTGCGGTCCTTCTTGTAGGCATAGGCATCCCAGAAGCGGTCGAACTGCGCGCGCGCGGCGCCCTGCAGCCGTTCGTACCAGTCGACGGCTTCGCGCGGCTTGGCCTCGGTCTTCGCGCCGTACCCCTGGTCGGTCAGCCAGTCCCACAGGCGCTCGGCGTATCCGAGCGCCTTGCGCCAGTCCTCCTGTTTCGGGCAGACCTTGGCGAACACCGACTGGATGAAGTGCGCCTTGGTCACGCCGCCTCCTGCCCGTCATTGCGGATCCACTCGACAGACTCGCAGGTTCGCGTGATCTGGCGAACAAACGCTGTCCCGCTCGGAAACCACGGGTCGTAAGTCGTCGCCTTTGAACGGAGGACGTCGTTTGCGAACTTTCGGGCTTCTGGATCCCGCGATTTTTCGCGCTTCTTCGCCAGGGATCGAAGCTTCGGCGACCAGACAAAGTGTTCTCGGCGCCTCCAGACCTTCCGCACGATCTCGGTCGGCTCGTTACACCAATCGAAGCTCATGTAGCCGTCGATGTACACGGCCACGGCATATCGCAGACCCTTGCGTTTCTCGGTCCTCACGATCAATTCATGGCCGTCGCATCGAAGTTTCACGCGGTGATAGATGGTTGCGTCTAACACCGTCACCAATTCGGCTTGCTGCTCCCTTCGTCAGTTTCGCGCTCACGCCGCCTCCAGATCACTGGCGATCGCGTTCAGACACTGCGCGATGTCCGATCGAGCAGACCGGCCAGGCGGCGCGCAGCACCTGGACCTTGAACGGGCCGATCCTGATCTCTCGTGGCGGTGCGTCAGGCGCTTGCCGAGTTGCGCAGCGCGCCGCACGGCGGGCATCGTCAGCCCGGCGGCGCATCCTGGTCAGGCGCACGTACCAGTTGACCGGGACCGTCGGCGACAGCCGGTACTCGCGTCTGCTTCCATATCCGGGAACTCGGCAATTGATCACCACCGGCGCCGCCACCGTAGGCGTCGAATGGCCGACCACCTGCTCGCGCGCGGACAGGTCGACCGCGCGCCCACCTTCGGCCAACGCTCGACCGCATCGCCACTTCGACGGCGAGGCCTTCCCCGCGGACGTCACAGATCACCAGCCCCTTCGTCCTCGAACTTCGCGAGATGCTGCTGGATCAAGTTGGCCCCGCGGTTGCCGTCCACGCCGAGCTCGGCGAACTCCGGGATATAGCGCTGATAGAGCCCGCGGGCGCTTTCGCCAGGATGCAACTGGATGCGGTGGGCAACCTCGCGCGCGAGCTGGTGGAAGTCTTGGGTGCGCACGCTCATCGTGTTTTTCTCCCATGTCGTTGCGCGTCATAGCTGAGCGCGGTGACCTTGCCGAGCTCGGCCGAGGTACAGAATTCGAGCCGATCCTTCTTGCAGATGCGTTTGCACAGGGCCACCGCGTAGCTCCAGGGCCGCTTCGCCTTGGCCAGCAGCGCCTCGATCTTCTGCATCTGCGGCCTTCCGTCGGTCGTGTTCGCCGCCCTGGATGAGCAGCAGACCGATCTTCCAACGCGCAGGTGTGATCGAGCACTTTCCTGCGGCCCTCGGGCGTCAGGTCGCGCGTTGAATCAACTCGGCGACCGTTTGCAGCATCTGGCGATAGGCCGCCTCGTCGAGCCCGGGAATCTGCGACTTCATCGGATCTTCGCCAGTTCGGATCGGCGGATATCTCGAGCCATTGGCCAATCTCCGGGCGGAAAAGCTCGGCCGGAGCTGGCCGAAGGAGGTTTCCGGTTTACTTCGGCGAGTCGCTCCGCCACGTCCTTCAGCGCCTGACCGGGTTGGATATGCGCACGCGACGCGCCGGAATGTCGATCGTCTCGCCGGTGCGCGGGTTGCGCCCCGGGCGCGCGGCGCGCTGCTTGACGCTGATAGTGCGGCAAAACGTTCGGGATGGCCACTTCGCCCTTGCGCAATCGTCATGCACGTTGGCGGCCAGAGCGTTTAGCACGTCGTCGACCTTGCTCCTCTTCAGGCCGGTTTCCGTTGCGATCGCGTCGATCAGGTCTTTCTTGTCCATGGTTTTCTCCTCTCGGTTACGGGTTGTTCAAGCGTGGCGTCGAAGCGAGATCGGGCAATCGGTTCGCCGGGATGGCCCCAGGCACCACCACCAGGCCAGCGTTCCGGGTTCCAACGGGTCCAGTTCGTAAGCGAGATGAAGCGCTTCTGCCGCGACCCTCTTCCATGCAGCTTTCGCTTCATCGCGGACCGCCACCAACTCATCGCACTCGCGCCTGAGCCGCCTGCCCATTTCGCATCGCTGATCGATGGCCTCTTGCGCGGCATTCATCGCGTTTTCCCGGTTCGCGCAGCACCGCCTTGACTCGCGGGCGAGTTGGTTGCAGTTGTCGTACTTCTGCGCCAATCCGGTATTTGTTCTTCATGCCACCTCCTCCAATCTGCGCCTTCGAACGGCACGATGACGAAGTCCTCGCCCCGCCGAATGGTCACGCCGGTGATCGTTCCGGCCAGATCGGGCTCGGCCAGCATCGCTTCCTTGTTGACCTCCTCCTTGACGCGGACGAAGCCAGGCCCAGCCGCTTGCAGGCGTCGATGATGTTGTCCATCGCCCGCAAACCCACCGACGGCTGCATGCGCCACTTCACCTCGCCGGCGGCGAAGTGGGATCCTGCGCTTGCCGTCGGCACGCTCGCCGCGATGCGCTCTCGCACCACAGCTGCACGCCCTTGCTGAGCATCTCGATCTCGTCCTTGAACGGCGCCGCCTGCGCCTCGTGCATCTCCTTCAGCTTTGCCAGCGCGTCGTTCATGTCGGCCTGGATGCGTTCGCGCCGCAATGCCGACCCGCGCGACGTCGCGGACACGTCGTCCCGCGTCTGCGGCACGGGCTGATGTCGGCCGCGGGCCGAGGATGCGGGTTTTAGCCATGCTTCACCTCCCGTTCAGTCCGACGACGGCCAACCGCACGTCCTCGACGATCCAGTCCTCATCCTCCCAGCAGGTTCGCGCGCGGGCGCCGGATTCCCGCGCCACGAAGAATCCGGTCACGGCCAGAACCGCGCCCCAGGCCACGCAGAGCCAATACAAAACGTCCAGAAGCGTCTTCATCAGGCCCTCCAGGCGCCGACGGTCGTCTCGGTGCGATGGCCTACCGCCGGGGCGCGGTAATCCGTGCGCGGCACCTTCCACGCCACCTTGACGCCGGCAATGTCGGCCATCCACACATCGAAGCGCATGCTGCCTTCCGAACGGATGCCGAGCGGCTCGGCCGGCAACTTCCAGCAGTTGCGGCACGGCCGCACCTCGATCACGTACGGCCAGTCGTGCGTGTCGACCTCGGTGATGACATAGCCCTGCGCGACCAGCTCCGCGGTCGCATCCGCCAACACCCGCACGCGGTGCATCAGCTCGGCGCTGGCCTCCGGGGTCTGCGCGCTATTTCTTGGTAGAATCATCGTCGTCTCCTGATCTCAGTTTCGAGTGAGGGCAACCGTCGCGGCAGGCACGGTAGAGCATCACGCGCAGCTCGTTGGTGGCGGCAAACGGCTTGGCTTGCCAATCCAGGCAGATATTCGTGCGAATACTGCCGAGAATCGGGCACTCCACCGTTTCCCCCAACAGCGCGCCGCGTACGCGCTTCTCGATCCCGCCCAAATCGGCACGATATGTGCCTTTGAGCACCTGCGAGACGGTCGCCGGGGACACTCCCAGGCGGCGAGCCACCGTCGCCTGGGAACTTTTTTCACAGGCCAGGCGCAGTGCGCCGAGCCACGCCTCCTTGCTCATCCTGCGGCTCCGTCGCAGGTTCCGTGACCGGGTATTCCTCGCCCGTGTTCGGGTCGTAAACCCCGCCCCACTTGCGTGCAATCGGATGCTTGGGCCCCGTATTGCGGACCAGCAACCAGATGACGTGCCCGGCCGCCTCGCCGTTTCGCTTCTGCCGCTGCCGCTTCACAAAGCCGGCTTTCTCCAGTGCCCGCAGATACTTGCGGAGGTTTTCGTAACTGATGTCCGCGCTGATCTGAATCTCGGGCGGGCTGAAGCGCCCGAGATAGCGCATGCACGCCCATGCCCTCTGCCGGATGTCCTTCGCCGGTCTCGCCCTGCTGAACGAACCTGGTGTTCTGGCCATTACGGGCTCTCATGGGAGGCCCCCTGCGCAATATCGCCCCGCAGGTTGAATGGACGGTTCCCCCAGACATCCAAACCGATCGATGCCAGCATGCTGGCCTTGGCAGACCGCTCAATGCGCGAAAGTCCGACCATCATCAAGCCGATGGACCCCCCGCTGGTCTCGCACAGCCGAGACAACAGATCGTCGGCAACATGCACTTCGCAGACGGTATCGGAGAGAATCCGGGCATCTGCGAGCGTCGCCGGCTCGAACTTGACCCATTGAGAGATGCGTCGCATCAGCTGATGACGCGAGGCGAGGCGCCGCTCGATGCCATCCATGCCGATCAGCATGACCGGCATCTTGCTCATGTCGTGGATCGAGCGCAGCGTTTCGAGAATCGCGTAGGACCGATCGCCCCGAACCTGCGGGTCGGTGAACGCGTCCGCCTCGTCGACGAACAGTGGCCGCTGATCCTTCTGCATCTTCTCGACGATTGCCTCTTCCATATCGGCCGAGCGACCCATCGGTGCGATGCCGATCTCGACCATGATCTTCGCCAACATGGAATGCAGGCTCCACGTCGGTGACGCCTTGACGACGATCGCGTCGGTTTGGGTCATCAACCACGAGATCGCGGTCGTCTTTCCAACCCCCGTAAACCCGTAAACCAGGCCCATTCGGGGCACGCCGTGGGGCGCGTCCTCCAGCATCTGATAGGCGAGCTTCAGTCGCTCGATGTTGTTGACAGGTGCAATTCGGTACTTCATGATTTCCCTCGCGTATAAGTCTTCGCCCCGTTGGCCTACCCGCCTCGGGGCATTTTCTTGCCTAGTCGTAGATCCCCGGCCGTTGCGTTTCCGGCCACCCCACCACTCGCCGAAGCGATTGGTAATGCTCCCAGCGTCCTGCATACCGGTGCGCGAGGATGTCCTCGACGGCCCGGTGACCCTTCGGGTCGAGAGTCTTGAATCGGAACAGGAACTCCTTGTCCTCTCCGGTCAACGTCGCCGCATCGAGACGTCCGGCTTCGATCTCGCCGAAAATCCACAAGCAACGCGTCATGAAACTTTCGAATAGCGGCCGATCGGAACGCGGCGCTCGCGCTGCTTCGTCCAATCGTTGCTCTACTTCCGCGACGCACGCACCGATATCGTTGAGATCGCTGTCGAGCAAACGCAGTGGCCCGTAGGCCTCCGCCTTCAGCGCTTCACTCGCGGCGGCGACACCCGGAGACTGGTGCGATGTACGCGATTTCGGCAGCGCGATGACATTGCTGGTCTGCGCCTTCCGGTGTTCAACGATCTCCTTGGCCACCGCGTCAGGCTTTATCCGCTTCGCGATCTGATTCAACGCGCGCCGCTCGCCCTGCACCCGCTTGGTTTGGCGCCCTCGCGTCTCTGAGGCTCTTGCTGATTGATCGTCACGGCTGAGCCCCAGCAAAGAGGCGCATTCCGCGATACACACGAAGTGAAACCCGGCTTTGATGGGTTGTGTCGTCAGCGGGTCTTCGGGCCGGTCGTGGGCGTAAACGTACACACGCCCGAGATCCTCCGGGTCGTACAGAACCTGAACAGTCTGGTTGCGATAGGCTTCGAGTTCGGGGGCGTCGTACACTTCGCGGTCGAGACGAATTCCGGCCTTGCCAACCGTGCGGAGGCCGTTGTTGCTCGGCGCTTCGGCCAACAGCAGATCCAGAATTCGCGGGGTCTCGATGACTCTGACCGGCTCGCGACACATCTGCGCGCGCAGGAATGGCGTCGTACCGATCCCGCTGTGTGTATCGTGGTGATAGATATTCGCCACCCATTGATCGCAGAATTGCTGCAGTTCCTGCGAGTTCATCCGCAATTCGACGGTCGTATCCTTCTTGAACAACCGGTCCGCGAATGATTCTCGGGCCCGGATCGCCTCGCGTTCGGCGACGTTGTGCCCGATGAACCCCGGCAGAAGTTCGAACACACCGTGTGAGAACGTGCGGAAAAGTCGCTCGATATGGGGCTTTTCCCATGGGCTCAACGGCGCCGAGCACTCGTGACGGACGCCGAGCATCGCGCACACCCGCTGGATGTGCAGGCTCACGTAGTCCTGGCCGTTGTCGGTCTTCAGCATCTCAGGGATGCCCCAATCCAGCATGCAGCGCCGCAACAACAGCGCGATCGCGGCCGCCTTCGAGGTCTTCGCGACGAGCAGGCATCCGCGCCTGGAGTAGACATCGATGCACGCGATCAACGAGTGGCGACCGTCCTGCAACAGCACGTCGGCCGGCGAAGAATCGAGTTCCCATCGCTGGTTGATCCGCTCGATATCCGCGCTGAACTTCCCCGCCGCCGACATGTAGCGACTTTTCCACGCATCGGGATTCTCCCGCGCGCAAAAGACCTCGGCGTGTGTCGTTTTCCACGCCGAAATCCACCGGTCCAAAGACCGGCGCGCGGGTATCTGGATATCCGAACGTCCGGCGAAGCGCGCTTGCAAACCCGCATAAAGGGTTTTGTTCGAAATATGCGGCTTGTCGAACATCAGGCCGACGACAAACTCCGCCAATTCCCGCTGCGTATCGATAATCCCGGAACCCTTTCGGTGCTCGCCGTAATACCCGCCGAGATGCTTTCCGGTCTTGATCTTGTTGAGCCACCGATACAGCGTGGAATGGCTGAGATCCTGCACCAGGGCGCGGAAATCAGAGGGGATTCGGTGCTCGAACGAACCCCAGCCGTCGCGACGGAAGCAGAGAATGAAATCGTCGATGTTGCGGCGCCGGCCATGCTCGCCGTGCAGCTGCTCGAAGCGCAGGAACGCGCTGATGACGGCGTGTCGTGCCAGATCGCGCTGTTTGGTCTTGCCATCCAGTGTCATGGCGACCAGCAGGCCCTCCTGGCGCTGCCGCCACTCGGCGGCGGCCGTCATCCGTTCCTGCAGGTCGACTCTCCGGGCCTCGTGGCGACCGGCTTCGCGGGCACGAACAACCGCTTCTTCCGACGGTTCTTTACGCGTTACCCCAAACTTCAACAGGTGAGCCTGCGTGACGGACGGCAAGCAATTGCAGCGGTACTCGACCCCTCCGCCCTTTCCACGGCGGGGCCGGCTCATCCAGTCGTCTCGTTTTGCCAGGCAGATCACGCCGCTTTTTGTTTTCGGCATGCCCGGCAGACCGGCCAATATCGACGGCGAGAACCATTCGTCCATCGATCACTCCGCCACGACTTTCGCGGCGCGCAAGATCTGATCACGCAGCGCTCGGGCCTTCGGCCCATTCCAGCTCCCGGTTAGCGCCTGCTTCGCGTTCTGTCGGATAATCGAGTGCCGCCGGCACCACGCGTTGAAGGTCGTGCCCTGAAGCACGAAGCCGGCTTTGGCTTTGCTGTAAAGTTCCATTCCGGGAGGCATCTGTTTTTTGCGCATAACCATTTGTGTTATGCATTGTGCGCAAACTTCTGACGCCTTACAAGCATTTTTTTACGCATCAACGGCCGGCGTTGAAACTGTGACCGACGGGAACTCGTTCGGCATGCGCGTGAAGCGAATTTTTATATCCACTTCAGATATTTAGGCACCAACCGTGACCAGCGATACAAACCGTGACCAGGCCGTCACAGTTGAAGGCGGGACGTTTCAGAACTTCCGAGAACGATTGGCGTCCATTGTCGGCCTCGAAAGCGTGCGCTCTTTTGCGCAAAGATGTAGCGTGGCGGAAGGAACTTTACGCGCCTGGATGGCCGGCAGAAGCGAACCGACGATGGCCAACTTGGTCGCCCTGGCCAAGGCCGGAGACTGCTCGGTTGAATGGCTGGTAACGGGGTCAGATCCGTCGCGAGACAATTCTTCAGAGGAGACGCGGCGGGTTGAGCTCGACCTCGAATTGATGCGACAGATCATCGAGGGAGTCGAGGAAGGTCTAGAAATAGCAGGGCTTGAGCAGGCTCCGGACGGGAAGGCTCAGTTCATCCTGACCATCTACAATTGGTTCAAAAACGCCAATCCAGAGAACCCCAAGGAAGAGGTGCTGCGTCTGTTTGTCCCCGATGGGAAGGAGCGGATAGGTGGCGGATCGGCCAGACGCGATCAGAGCGATGATGAAGACGTGCCGCCCAAAGCGGCCAGATGAGACACTTCTATATAAGGACAGTCATCCCGGCTGCCCCCTCCGCGCCTGGTGCGCCAGGAGGATTCGATTCGGGCAATGGCTGGCCCGGTTCCGTCGCAAATTATGTGGCGCGTAAGCACCCGAGAAGCGAAATCTATGTGGCGCAACGCACCGACCGGCCGCGACGCGAAAATTTCCTCAAACCCCCGTCACTGCTCGTGTAATCCGCCTTCATCCGGGAAAGTTTGGGAACCTTCCTCCGTCGCACACTAACTGGCGGTGCACATTCGTCGCCAAGAACAATTTGTCGCCCGAAAACTGGGCGTAGCGCCTCATCATCTCCACCGACTCCCACCCCCCTAACCCTGTCAACACGGTTCGCGAGAACCTGGTACCGACCCTCGTCATTCCAAGACGCGCGAACTCGTTCATCCGGATTGGTTCAATCTAGGCCAGGAGGCCGACGCCCTAAAGGCTCAAGGATCGCTCGTCGCGTTGATCGAGGCTGACATGCATTGAAGAGCCTCGCCGGACATGCTGGAATGCCAAGCATAACGACACCCGGTGAGACGCGAACAGAGAAACGGCGAATCGCCCATCTCGACATGGATGCCTTCTACGCGTCCGTGGAGCTCCTTCGATATCCACATCTCCGCGGTTTGCCGGTCGTCATCGGCGGCAGAATCACAACGCAGCCACTCGTCGAACGGAATGGGGGTCGCCACACTTTACTCCGCGAGTACAGAGGGCGCGGTGTGGTTACGACGGCGACCTACGAAGCCAGAACGCTGGGCGTCCACTCTGCGATGGGACTGATGAAGGCCGCATCGCTTGCCCCGGATGCGATCCTATTGCCCGCCGACTTCGATCAATACCGGCACTATTCGCAACGATTCAAAAGCGCTGTCGCTACCATTGCACCGGCGATCGAAGACCGCGGAATCGATGAAATCTATATCGATCTCACCGAAGTAGCCGGCGAGACCGTTCCGCTGGGCCAGCGCATCAAGGACGCGGTCCACAACGCCACGGGGCTATCGTGCTCGATCGGAATCGCGCCGAACAAGCTATTGGCCAAAGTGGCTTCCGAATTGGATAAGCCGGATGGGCTGACCAACCTGTCCCTGGCCGACCTGCCGGATCGGGTCTGGCCGCTACCCGTGAGCAGGCTCAATGGAATCGGCCCGAAGAGCAGCGCCCGACTGGAAGCATTGGGGATACGGACGTTGGGCGAACTCGCGAATGTGTCGCCGGGGTTCCTGATGAGCCAATTCGGTGAACGTCACGGTCGCTGGCTATCCGACGTTGCACATGGCCTCGACCGCAGCCCGGTGGTCACCCTGCGCGAGCCGCGATCACTTAGCCGAGAGACGACCTTCGAACGAGATCTGCACCCGATCGAGGATCGACCCGCCCTTTCACGAATCCTTCTCGATCTATGCGAGCGTCTGCACAGCGACCTGACCCATAAGGGTTACCTCGGCAGGACCATCGGCATCAAACTCCGCTTCGAGGATTTCCAAACCTTGACGCGCGAGCTTACCCTGGATACCGCCACCGCCGAGGTCGAATTGATCCGACAAGCGGCACGGGCTTGTCTTCGGCGAATCGCGCTGGACAAACGCATCCGCCTTCTCGGCATTCGGATTGGCTCGCTGAGCCCAATCGCGTCAGATTTGGAAAAGCCCGGGAGCTCCCGCGATACCAAGCCAACTGAGGCGCATCGGAACCTCCCGCTATTTGACTGACACTGCAGCGGCACCGCGCCGGTCGTGGCATTAGTGGGCCCCAAGCCAGTCAAGGCTCAACGCAACCAGCCTCCGACATTCCGGGCATCTCATTGCAGAGGCACTCGCGGCCCGATTCCCGGAAAAGCCGAGCACCGCTTCAGGCTGGATTCAGCTACCGTGATGGCTCGTCTGAACCCCAGCGGAGCGGAAGTCCAACAGACATCTTGACTACCACCCCATCAGCCGAATAATGGCCGTGCTCGCGCGGGGCGACGCATGGCGACGCATGCGCAGCGCATTCAACCCTGGACAACGGCAACCCCATGAACAAAACCTTTGCCCTCGCCCTTGGCGCTTCCCTGCTGGCCAGCGCCCCGGCTCACGCAATCAACGCCAAGTACCGCCAACAACTAGAGCGTTCGGGCTGCACGCAGGTCACCGAGGCGCAGGGCTGCGACATCACGAAGAGCAAGGCCGAGAACGCCAAGGCCGGCTTCGTCACGGACGCCCCGGCAGCCGCGCCGGCGACGACGAAGAGCCCATACGCCGGACAATGGGTCGCGAAGGGGCCGACCGGCGCGACGGTCGCAACGATCCGCATCGACGATAAGGAACACGCGTGGGTCAACGGCAAGCGGGTTGCCGCGAAGCGCAGCGATGGCGCGCTGGTATTCCATGACGGCACGATCACCTACACGATCCAGGGTGATCGCCGACTGGTAGGCGAGGATACCTGGGTCGACTCGGACGCCGGAACGAAGGGCCCGATCAACCCGGAATAGGCTGAGCGGCGCGGAGATTCCCTAAACGGCCCCGATTCCCGCTCTCGCCGAACAGCGTAGTCCGGGCATCCTCGCTGTCGCCATGACGCATGACGGACGGGGCGCATGCAGGCGTACGTCGAATGTCGATCTCATGGGTATCGCGCAGGTGATCACCGCGCCTACCGGCGGGCTGAGGGAGTCTCAGGGCTTCGTGGCCGGCACCTCGCGACGAACGTACAGGTAGTCCGCGGCAAGCCCGGCTAGCGCCCTCACGCCGATCGTCAATGCCGCTTCGTCGACGTAGAAGCCCGGATTGTGATTCGGTGCCGCCCTGGCCATGTCCTGATCGGCCGGCGTGATGCCCAGGAACACGAACAACCCCGGCACCTCGCGGGCGTAGAACGAGAAATCCTCCGAGGCCATGACCAACGGCGCCTCGGCGATGTGGCCATCGGCGGCCCAACGCAACGTCGGTTCCATGCGGGCCAGCAAGGCACCGTCGTTGACGGTACTGTGGTACTTCTCGAGGATCGATACCTCGGCGCTGGCGCCGCCGCTTTCCGCGATGTGGCTGGTGCTGCGGCGTATACCCTCGTGCAGGGTCTGGCGCACGGCCGGGTCGAACGCGCGCACGGTACCCGTCATGCCAACCTCGCCGGGTATGATGTTCAAGCGGGTACCCCCTTCTATCGTACCGATACTGATGACGGCGGGACTCGCTGTCAGGTCGGCCTGCCGACTGACGACCGTCTGCAGGCCGAGGATCGCCTGCGCGGCGATCGTGATCGGATCGACCCCTTTCCACGGCAACGCGCAGTGTGTCTGCCGTCCTGTCACGCGAATCCTCAGCTCATCGGAGCTGGCCATCGTCGGTCCGGTACGATAGCTCAGCGTCCCACTTGGCACGCCGGCCCAGACGTGCAGCCCGAATACCGCTTCCGGCCTGGGACGGGCGAGCGCTCCCTCGGCCACCATTTGCCGCGCCCCCCAGAAACGGCGGCCATCGGGTTCGAAATCACTGGGCCCCTCCTCCGCTGGCTGGAACAGGAAGACGACGGTTCCGGGCAGGTTCGCACGCAGTCCGGCAAGGATCTCGGCGACGGCCATCAGCATTGCGGTGTGCGCATCGTGGCCGCAGGCGTGCATGACCGCAACCTGCTTGCCGAGGTATACGCCCTTGGCTTTTGAGGCAAACGGCAGCGTCGTCGGTTCCTCGACCGGCAAGGCATCCATGTCGGCGCGCAGGGCCACGGCCGGCCCGGACATTCCACCGGTCAGAACCCCTATGACACCGGTTCCGGCCACGCCGGTCCGCACATCGAGCTTTAGCGCTCGCAGGTGCGCGATAACCTTCGCCGCGGTACGCTGCTCGCGATTCCCCAGTTCCGGGTGCGCATGAATGTCGCGCCGCCAGGCGATCACTTTCGCTGTCAGGGCCGATGCGCGCCGGGCGATCTCCTCGTGCAGCGGGGGCGCGATCTCGGTCGACGCGGGCGAAGGCGTCGCTACCGGATCAGTCCTGGTATCCGCGCTTGCAAGCCCCATCAGGCCAGCAGTCAGCACGAATGCCCCGGCAAAGACTCTCCGAAGGCGCGAAGACCGGTTCATGAGCCTGCCACCTTGTGCGTCAATACCCGAAGACGGCCTAGCCGCATGCGGCGAACGTCTATCGCCATCCATGCCCCTCGTCTCGTCACGGTGTCCACGCCAGGCCGACAAAGCTGATGAAGGACGGGCTCGCCGCTGTCAGCCCACCGGCGAGATTGGCAAACAGCACGATCTTGTCGTTCAGGGTCCAGGTCCCACCCGCACCGATGACCGTCTGGCTGTTATCACCGCCGAGCGAAGCCGTCTGGTTGACCTGCTCCTCGGCTCGACAACTTGCCGGCGTCGGACAAACGGTCACCCAGGTGTCGCTGACCCGTCCGATGCGCGGCAGGTTCGCGGCGTTGTAGTAACCATTGATGAAGACCGCGACGTCCTCGTAGACTTCCTTCTGGATCGCCCAGGCAAAGGTCACATCCCAGAGGCTCCTGCTGACATCCTCCGGGTCCTCGAAGCGCGCGGCGCCGATGTTGTATTCGATGGCAAGCCCCCACGGCAGCGCCTGATCGAAGTTCAGACTGAACGAGGGTTCGGTGCCGGCATTGAATGCCGGGGACCCCGCCAATGTGGTCTGCAGCAAGATCTCCAGGCCCGCGGCCGGCAGATGATAGTCCTCGACTTCATCCCAGAAGTGGATTTTCGTGTCGAAGGTCAGCGGACTGAACCCCGTCGCCGGCTGCGGATTGCCCTGTACGCTCAGGCCCTGGGAATACAGACGCAATTCCATCCAGTCGAGCAGCCCGTAGCGCAGCAAGTATTCGAAGTTGTATTGCGCGGCCAGCGTCTGGCTGCGCGTCGCATAGGACATCGGCGACAGCTCGACGTAGAATCCGCCCGCCGGCAGGGTAAACGCGCTGTTCGGAAAGTTCGCCAGGTCGGATCCGGGCGCGCGGATGTCGAGCGGCTTGCGGATCTCTTCCTTGACCAATTCCTCGGCCGCCAGGGCACCCTCCGTCCAGTCCGGAGTTGACGCGGCGGCACAGATCAAGGCCATCGTCCCTGGTTTCATCGCCGAAAGAACCTGCATGATTCTCAATGCTGACCCGGTACGATAACACCGGATCGGCAGCCCGGTCGCGCCACCACGCCGCGCCCCCGATTGCGGACAGCACCAGCGCTGGCCGTTATCATGCACCGAGCGTAGACCGACATCCAGATTCGCCGGCTCTTCTTCTATCGCCAATAGCCGGGAAGCCGTCCCAGTTACACTTCAGGGATCGGACCGACACGGCCGCAACCGCCTGACACCACGACCTAAGGTATGAGCGAACGCGACGATTTGAACGAAACCCGCCGCTGGACCTTCGGCGCCGAGGCGATCAACAACATCGTGCAGACGATCGCGATCCTCGCGGCCGGGGCATGGGGTGTGTATACGTTCATCTACCAGGCGGAGATCGCGCCGGCACGGGAACCGGCAAGCCTTTCGGTGACCAGCACCGTCACCGACGTCGGCCACAAGGGAAATCAGGTTGCGATCCGCTCGACGGTCACGCGGAGCAACGTCGGCCATACGCCGGTGCGACTGCTGGCGCTGACCTACAACGTCGTCGGCGCGAAGGTCCGATTCGGCGAAAAGGCCGCGGCGGATGTAGAACCCGCAGATTTGGAACGCGTCAGCAACCTGACCCACGCCCGCTACTACGATGAGCCGGAGCAACAGGTCATCCTGCGTCATGGAGTGTTGTTCAAAGGCGCCGCTCGCGATGACGGCGCGCACGAGGCGCCGGATTCCGTTTTGAACCCCGGCGAATCGGTGTCCCGCGACATGATCTTCTACGCGGATCGTGAGACCTTCGATTTCGTTCGCTTCCAGGTCCGCCTGAGCTATGCGAAGGAATCGGACCCCCCGAGCCAGTTGCACTTTACGTTGGACGAACGGAACGAGTTGGAGGCGACACCCGTTTCCCCGTGTCCTCCCGATCACGACGAATGCGTCGTTACGACGGACTTCGCGACTGATCTATCGCTGTGGTAAGCGGACCGTCGCTCGTTGAGGCTCTGCCTGAATCGTGCGCACCGATCGGCGCGGAGCATTCCGGCGACGAGGAACGCCCTGTCGCACGAGGGCGTCCGATGCCTCGCGTCGGAATCAGGGTGGCTGCATGGAATGGAGCCGTAGCTTAGGCAAGCCCGCCGCGGCCTTCGACGGTCTGGACGACCTGGACCGTCGCGGACGTTGTCCTTCATGAATCCGCTGATGCGGACGACGACCTTCACGGTTTCCGTGCCCAGCGGGGCGGCGGGTATGACCTTGCGCCAGCCGTAGAAGCTCAGATCGCATTCCTTCAACGCGGGGACGCCGACCAGACGTGTGCTTCTGGTACTTTCGTCATCGGCGACCCGGTAGACGTCAGGTTCGCCGTGACCGTCCGTCCTTTGATCTTGTTGCACCCAGTTCCGGCCGAGCAGCGTCCTGAGGCTGAAGGCCCGCCGATTTCGACGTCCACGATTTCGATGGGCCGTCGTCGGCGCACGTTGCGCGATTGAAAGTCGACAAGCTCGGCTTTGAGGTTCCATCAGCGTCTACGGCATTCAGGTCCGCAATCACGTCGTTGATGCTTTTCCCCGCGGCAGAGCCATCCGGAACCTCGGTGACCACACCATCGGTATCAATGAACACCTGCTGCCCGCCTTCGGCTTGAGCACCGCGGATGATGAAGTCTGCGGTTCGGCCTGCAGGCTCGCGCTGACAAAGACTAGGAACAACGCGGAAACGAGGCCGCTCCGCGCGTGAAGAGTACTTCGTTGAGTTCGACATGGCGATTCTCAATGGGCGTGACACATATCACAAGCGATCGATGGACTCGGAAGAAGCAGGTCAGGTTTGCGGCGGAGCGCATTGACTCCAGCCGGACCCTCCACCAGGCGACGAGGCACGAACCATAGGGAGCGAGTTTGATCTGGCTTACCTGCACAAACGACGAGTTGAACCCCGCGGCGATCGGCGACCGGCAATCTCCGCGATGGGAACGTAGTAACGCAAGTCAGATCAGATGACCAGGCCACCACCCCTTCCGACCGGAGCATAGTGTACGCCTGCGCGAACGCAAGTTCGCCGCCAGAGTTGGAGAATCAATCGAAGACGATCATCGCCGCAAGAATGCCAGGAGAACTGGCCGACTGGCATGGAGACGGGAAACGACCGGCTATCCCTCGAGAATCGGCCGGCCGTCGCGAGAGTCAGGGAACGGGGAAGCGAACGGACTTACGGCTGGCGCTTATCCGGGGTCAGGCCGCGGCGCTGCTGGCCATTCATCGACTGTCGGCATCGGGTCGCGCGATGGGCCTTGCTCGCTATTCGCATTCGACGGAGAACAGCGCGCACAGTCATACCAGCCATCAGGGTAGCGCCGAGCGAATTCGCCGGGTCGGACGCATCGTAAAGGCTGCAGGAACCCGAGGCTGCTGGCAGACATACTCGCGCAGGCTTCCTGCATAACGGCCCTTCTTCTGCAGGGTCCTGTCAGTTGCCAGACACGTACATGCCTGTACCGGACGAGCGCATCACCGGGTAGCGGCAATCAATTCGCGCGCATGTTCAATCTGCCCTTCTTCTTCCAGTGCCGGATTGCATCCCCAGGGCGGGACGCACCATTGCTCGGCTACCAGCACCGGCTCAGGCCGACGTTCGGGGTCGTGAAGAAGAAGAACGGGTCGGTGAACTTTCCTGATCGTCGATCGGGAGTTCATAAACGTCATCATTGAGGTAGATCAGCTTGGCCGTGATGTCGACGATGTCCCCCTTGTCGGTATCGATCGACGAGAACGACGTGAGGTCCCGGTTGATCCAGATCGGGATCATGTCGATATTGTTGCGCTCACCGGCGGCGGGGACGCACCGTACGCCAACTGCTGAAGCCGACGCACAGGAAGTACTGGCCGCGGTCGGTGATGTGGTAATCGTTGCCGAGTTCTCGACACTCATGCGCCTGCACGCCTCGCCCCCACATCGCGGCAACCAGCAGCGCGCCCACTGCCAGCAACGGGTGCACCACGCAGTCGGCCCCTGGTTCCGGACTCCCGTCCGGGGATGAAGTGATGGCCAATGGTTTGGTTTTCATACTGTGCTCCAGGCCTCGAAGGCCATTCGGTCGATTGTCGAGAACCGAGGTCGACCAAACGGTCGCGAATTGCCCCCAATGCGACGCGTCTGCCCGGCTCATGATCCTCGGAAGATTTCCCTATACGACTTACCCGCCACGATGTCGTGAGCATGCGGATGTCGCCACGAAGTTGGATGCAACCGGATACCATCACTGAAGGCCCAATGAATCAGTCGTTTGGGCTTGACGCTCACGGTCACGGTATATGTCGCTCCGTGATATGACCGGTTCGAGAAGTTGGTGACCCAAAGGATCAGGCGAAGGTCGGGATTGGGTAGTATCCATCGACCGATAACATGCCGCGAGTGTTCGATCGCATTCATGCGCTCGCGGCCTCGCAGGAGATGGGCAAGGCTGCCGTTCGATACCGTTGAACATCTCGACCAGGACTAACCTCCGGGCTTGAAGGAACAAACACCTTCGCGCGACGAGCTCCCGCGCAATTTCCACCGCTCTCCACCGCGACCGATGTTCCGTCGTCGCGGAATCGAGAGAGGACGACGTGATGAAACTTCACCATTCGGTACCGACCGCCGGACTTCTCCTTATATTCGGCACGGCCGGCGCCTGGGAGTTGCCGCCCCAACGGCAACTTTAAAGCTCGCCACTGGTGAGCCACCTTCCTGTTGAGTACTGATCTCAAAATGCCGGGCCGTCCGTGGGCGCGTGCCATTCACGTCGATCCACCAAAGCCGACCTGCGGACTTCTTCCGTCCATGGACTTGCTGTCTGCGAACCAAACGGCCCGGCTGATCCGGTTTTGCCTTCATCCGTTTCGAATGATGTCTACGTGGATGTCGGCACGGAAGCCTACCATAGCGCGGGCTTCGCATCGACGGCCCGGGTCTTGTGTTGTTGGGGAATAAAGCCGCAGGTGAATCGCTTCCTCCGCACGGCGTCTTCCGGACACCCTGACCGTCGGGCACGAGCATAGCTGCGCCATTGACTTGAACGACGCGATCGCCTGTTGGGGAAGGGGTCGGATGGTCGGACTGCCCCCCGGAGAATACCTTCATTGCGATCAGCGCCGGATCGACGCACACCTGTGCGATTGCGTCAGACCGCAGCATCGCGTGCTGAAACGGCGACTCCGGCAAGACGAATCCGCCGTTGGGCTCGTACAAATCGATCAGCGCCGGCGCGAACCATACCTGCGCGGTTGCCAGCAACGATAGAATCATGGCCGCTGGGGCGACAATTCGGCAGATCAAGCAACCTCCACCGATAAGGTGAAAGCCGTATCGGCCGGCTCGCAGCATAGCTGTGCGATCGGTTTGGATGACGCCGCGTTCTGTTGGGGTGACGACAGCGACGGCATGATTGCAGCTCCACCCGGGGCGTTCAGCGTGATCAAAGCGGGAAGCCGCCAGAGCTGCGGAATCGCCCGGATGGTTTGCTCACTTGTTGGGGAAGCAGATCACGGTTTCGCGTACTCCCAGGCGCCGAAGGACCGATTCAGGCGGTCAGCGCCGACGAAGAACTGTCCTGCGCAGTCTCGACGAGCGGAACGGTTCGTTGTTGAGACGACGATGTCTCGGTCGCGCGATACCGCTTGCCTGCAGGCCGCAGTTCAAGACTGTCGAGTACGGGCTACATGGCGGCACCCTGCGTCATTCCAGCCTGATCCAGGCATACGCTGTTGGGGTCCAGGCCGAGCAACTACATGGCGCCCGCTGCCCGAAGGACGGTCCATCGATCCCGGATTCCCAAGCCCAGGGTCTTCGTGCGCGATCGATTCGAACCCGCAGGCTCCGTTGCTGGGGAAAATCGCTTTCGAGGAGACCGATGCACCGCAGGAGGACCTACACCGACGTCAGTGCAGGTATGAACTATACCGCGCTTGATGCGCGACGATCGGCGCATGGTGTGCTGGGGCGGGATATTCCGCAGGACGTACTTCTCGCGCCGGCCGAGCGCCGAGTTCAGGGCCAACGTCAACTCGGGAACTTGGCAATACCACGCGTGCGGTATTGGCTCGGACGACAGCGTGGTCTGCTGGGGCCGGGGAAGAGACGGTGAACTGGAGCCGCCGGCCGGCCCGTTCCGGGCCGTTAGTTCCGGCTACCGTCACAGCTGGGAGCATTCGCTTCCGATGGGACAGCGATCTGTTGGGGCTGCCCCAGCGCGTGCGATCGACCGCCTTCGTCGAGAATTCCTCGCGATCGAAGCCATGACGACCCAATGCGCCATACGCGAGGACGATTCTGCCCTGGTTTGCTGGGGGCGATCCTATCCGGGTTACATCGAACCGGAACCGGGGCCGTTCCGAAACCTCAGCCATGGCTTATCCCATCTCTGCGCAATCCGTATGGATGGAACGATGCGGTGCATTGGAAGTGAAATCCGCTGAGGATCTCAAGGCCGCGAAGGGAAATCCCATCTGACAGCCGCCAGCGACCAGGCCTCGTCCAGCTGACGACGTCGCTTGCCGACGCGTGTTTGGGGCTCAACCGCACGACGAGGGTCGTAGCATACGCCCAGCATGAGATCGGCCTCGTATCGTTACGCAAATCAATTTCGTCGCCCGCGATCGCCGAATCCTTTCGATCACCCGATCTCTTGGCGAAGCAAGCGTGTTTCCCACCTTAATCCTCTGTAGACTTCGTCGACGGCCCGGCGCGCGCCGCTGCCGCCCGACGGCTTGCGAAGCGCAGCGTAAGCCGATGCCCCCACCATCGTGACCAGGAGAGCCTCCATGCCTCACCCCGTGATTCGACGACGGTCCCTCGTCTGCCTGATCCTGGCGCTTTCAGGCCCCGTGTGCGTTCTGCCGGTCGATGCGGGACCCGCCTCGCTGGCGGTCGGCGACGCCGAGGTCGATGTTGCCGAAGGCAAGACCGGCAATATTTTCTTCAAGGTCACGCGCAGCGGCGAGACCGGCGATTCGGCGATCGTGCAGTTCCGCACGCAGGACGGTACCGCGACAGCCGGGACGGACTACACGGAGACGGTAGGCACGCTGATCATCCCGGCCGGCGGCAGCAGCGGTCGCGTGAAGGTTCCGGTCATCGGCCAGGCGCCCGCTGGCTCGACGAAGCATCTCACGATGCAGTTGCAGAGATCGGTCGGCAGCGCAGCCTCGCCGAGCTTCGGGCAAGCATTCCAGCCGGATCTCGGCGGGGAGCAGTTCGGCGACTTCGTCGAAGGCGACTTCAACAGCGACGGCAGGATCGACATCGCGACTGCCGGCGGCGTGCCCGAAGGCATTGCGGTTCTGTTGAATGCGACCCCGCTCGGAGCCACCACGCCGAGCTTTGCAGCCCGTCAGGACTTTCCGGCTGGCTCCGGCCTTCGGGGCCTGGCGACCGGCGACCTGAACCAGGACGGCAAGCTGGACCTGGCCATCATCAACGTCCCCGACGACACGGTGTCCGTGTTGTTGAACACGACACCGCCCGGCGCGAAGAAACTCTCGTTCACGGCACCGCAGAGTTTTATTGTCGGCTCATTGCCGACCGGGATCGCACTGGCCGATGTCGACCTCAGCGGGACGCTGGACCTGATCACGGCGAACAACTTCGAGAATACCGTGTCGGTCCGTCTGAACTTTACGTCGACAGGCAGCTTGACGGCGTTCTTCCCCAGTGAGCGGCGATTCCCGACGGCAGACGCGCCATTCGATGTCGTTGCCGGCGACATCAACGGCGATGGCAAACCCGACCTGGTGATCTCCGATAACGAGGACAAACTCATTTCGGTATTGATCGATCGAACCCGGCCGGGAGTCAGCGTCGCGGACTTCGCGGGACCCACGAACTTTGCCGCGTCCGGCGATATCCAGAACGGTCCGTTCGAACTCGGACTCGCCGATTTCAACGGCGACGGACGTCTCGACGTCGTCGCGGCAAACCATGGACTTCCGCTGTTATCGGTGTTCGTCAACGCAACCCCGGCCGGCGCCGATACACCGATCCTGACGAAGGAACAGACGCTGCCGCTGACCTCGATTCCCGATCAGGTCGCGCTCGGCGACCTGAACGGCGACGGACGCCTGGACATCGTCGCGCCACAGGACGGCAAGCTGACCGTGCTGCGGAACGACACCCCGCCTGGAACTCCGCGCGTGGATTTCACCGCGCTAGGCGGTGCGACGGTCGATGGATCGCCCAGGCGACGGATCGCGATCGCCGATTTCAACGGCGACGGCAAGAACGATCTCGTCGCCGCCAGCACGCTGGCTGTCGCGCTGAACACGACGAAGGCCAGCCCGGCGAGCGCCGGGTTCGCGCCCGCTGTCGATTTCCCGAGCAACCATAGCGGCGCGCGCCGTATCGCCGCAGGCGACCTCACCGGAGACGGAAAACCGGACCTGGTGACGCTGCCAAATGGCACCCCGACTCAGATCGATTTGCTTCGAAACCTCACGGCGCCGGCCGCCCCCGTCGCCGCGTTTGCCAAGGCCAAGTCGTTCGACGTCGGCGCCAACGCAACGGACGTCAACCTCGGCGACGTCAATCTCGACGGTCGGCTCGACATCGCGGTCAGCAATTCCAATGATCAGACGATATCTTTCCTGATCAACACGGCCACTCCCGGCGCGACGCAGCCGCGCTTCGCCGCGCAGCAGACCGTCCCAAGCAGCGTAACGCCAAGTTCACTGATCCTCGGTGACATCGATCTCGACGGGATGCCCGACCTGCTCGTCGCAGGCCCGGGCGATCGCGTCGCGACGCGCATCAACCGCACCTTTCAGCGCGAGGGCGACAGCACGGTGACCTTCGACGACGAAAAGACATTCCCGGTGGATGCTCTTTTGGGTGAACGGAGTCTCGCGTTCGCCGACCTCAACGGCGATGGGCGGCGGGATCTTCTGGTCGCCTCGTCAGCCGACGAGAACATCGCGATTCTCGCCAACCAGACCGTACCCCCAGGGATCCAGGCGAAATTCGCACCACAGCAACGCTTTCCGAGTGGCGGCTCGGTGACCCAAGCCGGTGGACTGGCGGTCGGCGACATCAACAACGACGGACGCGAGGATATCGTCGTGACCCACTCGGGCAGCAATTCCGTGTCGGTGCTGCTCAATCGGACGCGGATCGGATCCGCGCAGTTCGCGTTCACCAGTCCGCGGGGATTCTCGACGACTACGCCGATCGGCGTGGCGCTTGCCGACATCGACGGCGATGGTCTCCTCGACATCCTGGTCAGCAATGTCGGTGCCACGTTGAACAACGTGTCGCTGCTGCGCAATCGCACGCAGCCAGGTAGCGCGATTGCGAGCTTCGTCCCGCAACAGAGTTTTTCCTGCGGCCAGAATCCGATCGCGCTCGTGGCAAGCGACTTCAATGGTGATGGCAAACCGGACGTCGCGACAGGCAATCTGACCTCGCTGATTCCCGCCGTCTCGGTCATGCTGAACAGCCAGTATCTGGTCACCGTTGGCGACGGCCAGGCAACCGGGACGATCCGGATCAAATAGTAGAAGACATACAAAGAGATCCCCGGCCGAATCGACCGGCCGAGACGGGCTGCAAGGCATGTTCAACGCCCGACCAGCGTCGATCCGGGCATCGATCCCGGCACCGTCGGTACGGGCGAGAGCCAGGTCAACGGCCGCTCGCCCACGCCATCCGCTTCCGCCCCATCAGTCGTGCGATGATGGAATCGTCGACAGCGTACCGGTGCAGGTAATTTTCGCCGCGGGTCCACTAAACGTACCTCGGTCCGACTGACCGCCATGTGCGGGACAGCCCTGCGTGGCCGAGAGTGGGCAGAGTTCTATGTGATCCACGGCGGAATTCCCGGCGCCTAGGAACTCCGGCATGGTCGAGAAAATCGTCGCCGTGAACAGCTTGCCGTCATTGGACACACAGGCGGTACCGACCGACGTACCCTGGACCGACGTGGCCGTCTTGACGATGCCATTCCACGGGAAGCACTGGCCGTTCGGCGGCTGTACGAGCCCCTTTGCGATGAATGTCGTTCCACCGCCCCCGAATCCACCGTTGACGGCGATGCAGTAGTCCTGCGGAATCAGGGTTTCGTCCCAGACCCAGCGCACGCCGTCCGCGATGACCAGTGCGCCAGCGGCTACGCTGGTGTCGGAAATCCGGACCTCGGCGGTCTTCCCGATCGTCAGCTGCGTACAACCCAGCGGCTGCCAGGCACCTCCCCCCTGCTGCTGATTGGCCGTGAACGTCGTCTTCAAGGTCCCTCCGTCCCAGACCTGGTACGACACCGCCGCGGAACGATTCGCGCCGGCGGTCCACAAGGCCTGTATGCACCACGTCCCCGAACTGCTGATCGGACGCTTGGAGAAGAATCGCGCCGTATCGGGGGTGCCACCACCCTGAGCCACCGAGTAATCATCGCCATAGAAGCCGGGCGTCGTCGTCGCTTGGGACCAGGTACCGGCCAAGGTCGCGGAATTGTCGTCCGTCTCCAGAACGACCTGGGCCGAGGCTGCTGCACTGAAGCCCAAGCAGATCAAGGGAAAAAGTCTGTGAAGCCATTTCATGTCTGTGTACTCGCTGATGTGATTGAAGACTGACGGAATTCCCCCAACGACGCGGCGCGCGTCAAGGAATCGTCGATCGCCCATTCGCCGCGTCGAGTGGCTATTCTCGCGCAGATTGCAAGTCCGAGGGATGCGAATTACTACCGACCTCAAACCTCGGAAATTCACTGGCCTGCCGTCTCGCGGAAAGCTGCCTGCTCATTGGGACATCGAAATCCGCCGCGCGTGCCGTTTGGAGAGCGCTGATGCGATAGATGTGCTCGACCCTGGCATTCGTACTCGTTCATCATCGCGAAGCGAACACTCGCGAGCACCGGCACGAGCACACGCGCAACGAGGTCCCGGATGCCCGGCGACTCCGCATATTCCCGGTGATAAGATTTGCCGGCCATCAAGCCCCGGTCGGGAGGCCGATATGAACCTCACAAGCAAGAACCACTGGAAGGTCAGCGCCAGCAGCGGCGTTCCGCAATCCGCCATCGACGATCAGTACGCGACCGCCTGGGTCTCGGCGCCGTCGCGCGATGCCTGGCTACAGATCGACCTCGGCGCGCTGGTGACGCTGGGTGGTCTCGAGGTTTACTGGGGTGACCGGTATACGGAGGCTTACAAGGTCGAATACTCGCTCGACGGCCGCGAATGGGCGCATCTTTGCCGAACGACGCACGGCGAAGGCGGTCAGAACGTCTTCGCATTCCCTGCGGTCGATGCGCGTCATCTGCGCTGGCAGGACACGGCCGCCGGTCCCGATCACGTGCTGGAGATCATCGAGGTCAATCTCTACGGACCGGACGAGGCGATGAGCGTACTCGAGCCGGATCGGCTCGCCGCGCTCGGCCACGGCCCGGTCACGGTGCCGCCCGGGGAGAGCATCACCGTCGATTTCGGTTACATGCGCTCGCCGCTAGGCGCGATGATCGACTGGGGATCGACCTACGGCACCGTGTTCTCGGTGCATCTGTCGGATGATGGCGTTACGTTCCGCGACGTCGGGCGTATTTCCACCGGCAACGGCGACTACGACAGCTTCTATTGGCGCTCGACGACCAGCCGTTACTTCCGTCTGACGGTCCATGAGACGAACAGCCCGGAAGGCGCGATCATCGACGAGTTGAAGCTGCGGATTCTCAACAAGGACCGCATGCCGATCGGGCAGCTCGAACGCGCGGCGGCGGCCGGTCCATCGGATCTGTACCCGCAGACTCTGCTCGGAAAGCAGGTCTACTGGACGGTCATCGGCGAGATCGGCCATGCCGAGGAGGCACTGTTCGATGAATTCGGCAACCTCGAACCGCAGCGCGGCTCCGGACAACTGACGCCCCTGCTGCGGCTAGATGGCGTATTGCGCGGCGCTCCCTCGGCGCCCAAGATCGACCAGGCGCTGGCCGAAGGCTGCCTTCCGGCACCAAGCGTGACCTGGAGTGTCGATCGGGTCGAGGTATGCATCTCGGCGGTCGCCGCGGACGGACAGGCCCTGGTCGAATATCGCATCACGAACCACGGCCAGGCGACGCGCGAGCTTGGACTGGTACTGGCAGTGCGCCCGGCTCAGCTCAACCCCTACTGGCAGCATGGCGGCCATGCGGCGATCCAGGCAATCGCGGTCGACAACCGGGAGATCTGGGTAAACGGCCATCGCTACGCGGCAGTATCGCCCGAACCCAGCGCGGCCGCGGTTGCCGACTTCGATGGCGGCGATATCGTCGCGCTGATCGCCGGCGGAACGCCAACGACGGTCACAAGGCTCGCCTCCGGCAGCGGTCTGCTGAGCGCCGCGGTCGAATTCACGTTCACGCTCGAACCCGGCGCGACGACAGCGGTCGTCGCAGCGGCACCGATGAGGGATGAGGTCGTGCCGAACGCCGACGCGCCGTTCGCGTCGGTCCGCGAGGAGGTGATTCGCACGTGGCGCGGGAAGCTCGGCCCGCGCAAGATCTCCGTCGGCGACAACGAAGTCGCCGACACGCTGGAAGCACAGACCGCGCTGATCCTGGTCAACGCGACACAGCATGCGTTCAAGCCCGGTCCGCGCAACTACAGCCGTACATGGATTCGCGACGGCTCCTCGCAAGCCCTTGCGCTGCTGTACGCGGGCCTGGTCGACGAAGCCAAGACCTACGTGCTGTGGTACGCGCAGCGGATCTACGACAATGGCATGGTCCCGCCGATTCTGAATCCGGATGGCACGGTCAACCGGGGCTACGGAAGCGACATCGAGTTCGACGCCCAGGGCGAGTTCGTCGTGATCGCCGCCGATACCTATCGGCTGTCGCGCGATCGCTCGTTCCTCGAGGCAATCTACGAACCGGTCCTGCGGGCGACGCGCTTCATCGAGGAACTGTGCGCCCGGACGAATGCGCTGCATGGTCCCGAAAGCCGGTTCCACGGACTGCTGGCGCCGTCGATCAGCCATGAAGGCTACAGCAAACCGTCGTACAGCTACTGGGACAACTTCTTTGCGCTGCGCGCGTGGCGCGACTGCGCGTACCTCGCGGCGGAAATCGGCGACTCGATCACGGCGGACTACGCGACGCGCAAGGGCGCGGAGTTCGCCGCGGACCTCGCGCGGTCGATCCGCATGACGACCGAGAGCCTTGGCACCGGAATCATCCATGGATCGGCCGACCGCGAGGACGCCGACGCGACCTCGACCTCGATCGCCTTCGAACCCTGCCGCGTCGACGACGTATTACCGGCCGAATACGTGGCGAACACCTACGATCACTACTCCGGACATCTTCGCGAGATCACCGCTCCGGACTTCAGCGCCTCGTTCACGCCGTACGAAATCCGCAACCTGAACGCGTTCGTCGCGCTCGGGCGCTACGAGGATGCGTATCGAATGTTGGACGCCGCGCTGCGCTGGCGCCGGCCGCCGGCCTTCCGCCATTGGGCCGAGGCGGTCTGGGGCGAGTTGCGCGCGCCGGAATACGTCGGCGACATGCCACACACCTGGATCGGCGCCGAATTCGCGACCGCGGTCAGACGCATGCTGCTGCGCGAAAACGGCGACACGCTGGAACTGTTCCGCGCGGTGCCGGACAACTGGTGGGCTGGTGATGGCATCGAACTGCGGGATCTGCCGACGGTGTTCGGCGTCGCCAACCTCAGGGCGCAGCGCGACGGACGACGCGTGACGATAGACCTGAAGCTCGGCGGCCCGGTCCCGCAGACGATTACCGTCCGCTATCCCGGGGCCCGTTACGCGTTGGCCGACGGCGTCCCTTGCTCGATAAGAGCCAACCTGATCAGCGCGCCGAACTGGTCTCGCCTGGTGATCGACTACTGACGCGAATCGGGATCAACGGTGATCGGCCGTTCCGGGTACCTGACTGGTTTCCGGAACGGCATGCCCTCATCGCCCCAACGGACGCGTTGCGAGCGGGGGCTAGCGCTCGATGTCGAGCCGCGCCGGAGTGCCCTGTGCCGAGTCCGGACTGATCCAGACTGCGACCTGAGAGGGTTCGACCGCGAGCACCTTGTCAGCGGTCCATAGCGCCAGCGCCTCGGCGTTCAGCTCGAAGCGAACGCGCCGCGTTTCGCCCGCACGCAGCGCTACCCGCTGGAATCCGCGCAACATGCGGACGGGTTCGGCGATGCTGGTTCCGCGCAATTGCAGGTACAGCTGCACGACGTCCTCTCCGGGACGCTCGCCTTCGTTCTTCACGTCGGCCTCGGCGGTCAGCACCGGCGCCGAACCGCTCTTGCCCAGAGCGGCGTTCACTTTCGCGGCGCTGAGCCGCGCGGCGCTCAGCGTCACGGGCCCGTAGTCGAACCGCGTGTACGAAAGACCATGACCGAACGGGTACTGCGGGGCATTCTGTTCGTCTAGGTAACGCGAGAACCAGCGGCTGTCGCCATCGGCGGGAGGACGCGTCAGGTCGACCCCGACCGGCGGCCGGCCGGTGTTCAGCGCGTTGTAGTACAGCGGAACCTGACCCAGGCTGCGCGGCCAACTGACGACCAGCCGTCCGCTCGGTTCCGCCTCTCCGGTCAACACGCGCGCCAGGGCCGTGCCGGCCGAGATGCCGGGAAACCACGCCGCGATGACCGATGGCACATGCGCGAAGGCCCAGGGCAAGGTCAACGGCCGTCCGCTGAACAGCACCAGCACGACCGGCTTTCCGGTGGCGACGACGGCCTCGAGCAATTCCTGCTGGCGACCCGGGAGATCCAGATGCGCGCGCGAGGCGGCTTCCCCGCTCATCGACGGCTCCTCGCCCAGCGTCAGCACGACCACATCGGCCTTCTGCGCGCCGGTGACCGCATCGGCGATATCTTGGTCCGTACCGTCGACGATGCCGGTGCCCTTGTAGCGCGCGACGCGCCGGCGCAATCGTTGCGACAGCGCGTCGGCCAGCGTCACGCGCGCGAGGCCCTCCGCCTTCGCCCCATCCGGATGGGATGAGTCGTCACCGAGCGGTCCGATCACGGCGACCTGGCCGACATCGCTTCCCAGTGGCAGCAAGGGTTTGCCTCCAGGTCCCGACTCGTTCCTTAGAAGGACCAGCGAACGCTCCGCCGCGCGCTGCGCCAGCGCCAGGCTGTCGGGACGATAAAGGGCCTCAGCGGCGGCGGCCTCATCGACCAGCGGGTGGTCGAACAGCCCCAGCGCGAACTTGACGCGAAGCACATGGCGAACCGCCGCGTCGAGTCCGTTCTGATCGACCTGGCGGCTCTGCAGCAATTGCTGCAGGTGATCGTGGTACAGGCTGCTCGCCATGTCCATGTCGACGCCGGCCTGGAACGCCTTGCGCGCCGCGGTCGCGCCATCCAGCGCGATACCGTGCGGAATCAACTCGGCGACCGCGTTCCAGTCGCTGACGACCAGCCCGCCGAATCCCCATTCGCCGCGAAGAACCTGCTTCAACGTGAACGCGTTCGCCGTCGACGGGACGCCGTTCATCGAATTGAATGCGCTCATCAACGACAGGGCCCTGGCGCGAACGGCCGACTGGAATGGCGGCAGGTAGATCTCGCGCAGCGTGTGCTCGGAGATCTCGGTCGTGTTGTAGTCGCGTCCTGCCTCGGCGGCGCCGTAACCGACATAGTGCTTGGCACAGGCGGCGATGCTGTCCGGAGCGTCCAGCCGCGTACCTTGATAACCCCGGACATAGGCCGCGGCCATCGCCGCGCCGAGGAACGGGTCTTCTCCCGCGCCCTCGGCCATGCGGCCCCAGCGCGGGTCGCGCGCGATGTCGACCATCGGCGAGAAGGTCCAGCGTATGCCGTGCGCCGAGGCTTCGACCGCCGCGACACGGGCGGCCTGCTCGACCAGCAGCGGGTCCCAGGTCGATGCCAGACCCAGGGGAATGGGGAATTCCGTCTTGAAGCCGTGAATCACATCGAGTCCGAACAGCAGCGGGATGCGCAGTCGCGACTGTTCGACGGCGATTCGCTGGTACTCGTTGATTTTCCGCGGCTCGGTCGCATTCAGGAACGACCCGATCTGCCCGGCGCGTATCATCTCGGCGTAGTCACCACGCCCGGTCCCGGGCCCGGTTGGCTGTCCCGCCGAATACTGCACCAGTTGCCCGACCTTCTCCGCGGGCGTCATCTTCTTCAGCAGGGCGTCGACACGCGCATCGACCGACCACCCAGCAGCCGCGGTCGGCCGTGTCGCGGCCGCCGCCCTCGCCATCGCATCGCTTGGCGACCCGCTCGCCGCGATGACCAAGCTGAGTGCGGCGAGCGCATGAGTCCGCACGGTGCTCATTTGGCGAAATTGAAGTAGCGAATGTCCGGGGCAGACACGTTATGCCTCGACAGCTCCGTCCGTGAGAACAGGATGTCGTTGACCTGTCCGGACTTGAAGGCCATGACCGGCGTGCGGACCGGCTCGGCATCCGGGGCCGTGCGTGTCGTGACGTGCTCGGTATCGTGATTGCCCGGGCCGACGTACATCGAGCGGATCGACGAGAAGATCGTTCCCTTCGGCAATGGCGGGTCGAAGGTCACGGTGACCTCGGATGTCGATTCATCACCCAGCGCCGTCAGCTGCACGATGATCTTGCCGCCCTTGACGGTCTCCACGGTGAACGACAAGGTGTTCCAGTCGAACGTGATGCGCTTGTATTCGACATACGGCCTCTTGTCGATGGCCTCGACCGGGCCGAGCAGGAACGACGAGCCGAACGAGGTGTTCGCAAAGCGCCGCGGCGGCAACCCCTTCAGACGCCAATATCCGTCCTGCGGATAGAACACCAGCACCTGAACCGGTCCGGACGGCGTCTTCTTCAGCAGCCGCACGATATCGAGAAACGGCCACTCCAGTTGATCGACGCGAACGCTCGCCTTGTGCGGACGCCAAAAACGCGGATCGACCTGCCCTTCGAGCATGATTTCCTCATCCTGGTACAGGATCATGTCCGGCGGCGTGTACACGGTGACCGGCGGCGGAGGTGGCGTATGCGGACAGTTGGCGAAATCGACCTGGCGAATGTCCTGCACGATCTGCGGCAGGTACGATGGCAGGGCCGCGGACACCTTGAAGCTACGCATGCCGTTGTCGGCCTTGAAGATGTACGTGATGTTGTCTTCCTCGGCGCAGGTGTTCGGGAATGACCGGTTCTCGACCAGCACCGTCACCGGCTCGCTTGAATTCGCGTATTGGGACATCGCCGCCAGCGCCAGAAACACGGGCGCGGCCACCTTCACGGACAAGCGCAATCGAGGGAATGGCATTTCGACTCCTGATCGGTTCAAATTGTTTGATGGTCTGCGTGACACGATCGCCCCGGCGAACCCGATGATGCAAGCGCGCCCGTCACGGCTTCTCCCTGTCCGCGACGAGACGACTGAGATACGTGTCGGCGCCGGCGCGCTAGCATACCCGAAGGCGCCGGCAGCGCCTACGCCGGCCGAAAACGGCAGCGGCGGTCGTCGCGCGGGTTTCGGACGCGGCAACGACGACGCCCAAGCAGAAATGCCGATCGCACGATCGACGACTCGCATTGACTTCGATCTTTTGCCCTGATGTGCGGACGTTACCGGCTGACCGCGTGGCAACAGCGACTCGTCGAGCACTTCGACGCGGACCCGCCCGAACACTACGAGGCGAGCTACAACATCGCCCCATCGCAGACCGTTCCGATCATTCGGCGTGTCGGAACCCGGCGCTGCTTCGCCGCTGCCCGTTGGGGACTCGTGCCGGGCTGGTCCCGCGACAAGACGTTTGGAGGCTACAGCACGATCAACGCCCGCGCCGAGACCGTCACGACGAAACCGGCCTTTCGCTCGGCGTTTCGCCACCGACGCTGCCTGATCCCGGCCGACGGCTACTACGAATGGCAGGTCGTTCCCGGATCGAAACGGAAGCAGCCCTGGTGCATTGCGTTGCGCGACGACGAGCCATTTGCCTTCGCCGGACTCTGGGAACATTGGGAAGGCGCAGATGGTGAGTGTCTGGAGTCCTGCTGTATCATCGTGACCGTGGCGAATGAAACGACGAAGCCGATCCACGATCGCATGCCGGTCATCCTCGATCGCGCGGACTGGGATGTGTGGCTCGATCCGGCGGTTCAGTCAGCGGAGCGCGTACAGGCCCTTTTGCGCCCTTACGACTGCGCACCGATGCGTGTGTGGCGAGTCGACACCTGGGTCAACAATCCGCGCAACGCGGGCCCGCGATGCAGCGCCCACCTCGAAACCGGAGCCGTGGACCGATGAACATCGGCGCACCCGACCAGCCAACGTGAGGAACCGAACACGATGAAGGACACCCACGACGAATCGGCCGCCCGGCAAGCGCCGCGCGGACGGCGACGCGGCAACGCCGCCGGGACGACGGTGCACGACGCCGACCACCGCGCCGTCGATGCACCGAATGAAGGGAATGCGCGTTTCCGCTCTATCTGATCGACTCCGGCTGGAACTCGGCGGCGGCGCGCGTGGTCCGGGAAAATCTCGCTATGATCACGAAATTCCAGAACAACGACCCGCTTTACGTGCTCGACGAGACTCAGTCGACCGCGCTGCTGCGTCGTTACCCGCACCTGATCGGCAAGGACCCGATCCTGATCGCCGGGATCTTGCCGCCCGCGGCGCCGGCGGCGCAAACGAGTACCATGGCTTCCACCTGAACCTCGGTCTGGTCAGGGACCCGGTCAGCGCGGTCGAGGGGCTGCGACAGTTTCTGAGTTTCCTCGCGACACACCGGCAGACCACCGATATCGAGGACGCCGTCCGGCAGCAACTCCACCGCGAGGGCTGGCAGGGCGCGATCGAAGTGCTGCGGCTCGGCGGCGAGGCGGTGGCCGGCTGATCTCCTTCCGGACCCAACGCGTTCGCCTCGGGCCCGAACCGCGCTTGGGGTTTCAACGCAGTCAACCAAGTCCAGGATACGCCATGGAACCAGTGAACGATGTGCTCACGACGCTGTTCGGTATCGTCATGATCGCCGCCGTGGGCTTTGAATTGAGACGTCGCCGCCGGCAACTGCGCGAGCTCTACAACGTGCTCGACGCCGAGGATGGCGAAATCGTCGCCGAACTGGACCGCATGGCGGCATCCGGAACCCTCCAACCCTACACAGCTGCCTAAGGTTTCATGGCGGTCGACAACTCACCAACTCCCTCGATCGTTCTGGGCCGCAGTGAGCTGCGGCTGCGCTCGCCGGAAGCATTTGGCCCCGGCGGACTGGACCATGCCCGCCGCTTCGCGCGGAAGATCCTGTCGATTCCGGAAATCCACGCACTGACGATCGACCCCATCCGCGGCGAGGCGGTCTTGTCGTTCCAGTTGCTCTCCGATGACCCGCGTGCCTGGCTGACCCGGCTGTCGGGGGTGCTCTCGCACGATGACGCGGAGCCCGTCGACGATACGCTGCCGAGTGGATGCCGACCGTCCGGTCCACCTGACCCGCGTCGGCGAGGCCTTCACGCGTCTCAGGCTCATCGAGTCTGGCCCCGGGTTCCTGCGCGTCGATACCGACATCGGCGCGGCGAGGTCGACGCGCCGCGGGTCGCCGAGATCCTGTCGATGCTGGACGGCGTCCTAGAGGCACGGGTTGAACGCGGCTCGGACACCGTGATCGCGGTCCGATTCGACGGCGCGACGCTGCATGCAACGGCGATCCTGCGGGCGATCGAACGCACGATTGCCGTGGCCACGTCGCGCGCCGCGATGATCGTCGACACGGCCCCGCACACGGGTATCGCCAACGCGACGGTTGGCCTCGGTGCGGTCGGCGAACTCGCACTACCGATCGCGACCCCGCTCGCGGCGGGCGTGCTGGTCGCGACGAAACTGGGCGTCATGCGCGATGCGATGGTCCAGCTCGGCCGCGGCAAGGTCGGCGTACCGCTGTTCGACACCGCCCTGTTGGCCTGCTCGATCGTCACCGGCCAGGTCCTCGCCTATGCGCTGACCGACTGGTCGCTGCGTTACTGGCAACGCCGCTGGCGAAAGCAGGCTGACGCCGAGGCCCAGGCGCTGTTCGATGATACCCTGACCTGCCCGCGGTCGCGCGGCGCATCGAATCGAACGACGAGCCATGTCGCCTCGTCGCGGCCGCGAACCTTCTGAGCGGAGACCGCGTGCAGATTCTCGCCGGTGAACGGATACCGGCGGACGGACGCGTCATCGAGGGTTCCGCGCTGGTGGAAGAACTGCCCGACAGCGACCTCGACCGAACCGCCCGGAAATCACTCGGCGACCGCGTGTTGGCCGGCTCCCGGCTGTACGCCGGCGCGATCGTGCTCGAAGTCGAGCGCGTGGGACCCGAGACGACAGCCGAGGCGATCGAAACCACGCTGATCGACGTGCTCAGCGGGCTGCCCCGTGCCGACCAGCTGAATCGCAAGTCCGAGGAACTCGCCGAGCGCACGGTCGTGCCGACGCTGGCGACCGCCGGTGTCGGCTGGATGGCTGGCGACCTGATCACGGTCGGCGCGATCCTGCACCAGGACTGGATCAGCGGTCCGGGGCTCGCCGTTCCGTTGACGACGCTGCAGCAACTGCGCGAGGCCTACCGTTCCGGAGTACTGATCCGCAATCCGACGGCGCTGCAGAGACTGGCCGACGCCGACTTCCTCGTGCTCGACGGTGACGATCCGGCGCTACTCGCGCCGTCAATGGAACTGGCACAGGTCCGCTCGCGGATCGCTGATTCCGACGTGGCGCTGCGGGTTGCCGCAAGCGCAGCGCAGTACCTGGGAGATGCCCGGGCGAGCGCACTCGCCGAGGCCTGCAGGGAACGCGGATTGATCGTCCGGCAGTCGGATCTTCTGGCGGTCGAGCCGAATCGCGTGACGGTCCGAATCGGCGAGCACGTCGTGCGGCTCAGCGATGGTTTGCGAGCGAAAGCCGCGGCGCCCGAACTGCTGATCGAAGTCGATGACCAGGAGGTCGCCCAGTTGGCATTCCGGACCGCATCGGAATCGCGGGTCGCGGCGACCATGCGCCGATTGCGCGACGAAGGGTGGCAGACCTTTCTGGTCAGCGAGCGTTCCCAGCAGCAAGCCGATGGCCTGGCGGCACGTCTCGGCATCGAACTCGCCGGCGGCTCGCTGAACACCGCCGAGCGGGTTCGCTTCGTCGAGGGGCTACAACGTCGTGGCATACGTCCGGTCTACATCGGACGGCTCGCGCCTCACGCGGAAATGGCGCAAACAGGGGCGGCGACGATCGACACCGGCGGTTTCGCCTCGGTGCATACCGTCGCCGACTGTGTGTTGCTGCGCGGTTCGTATGAGGATCTGGCGACGCTCCTCGAACTGTCCAGAGCCTACGAGCCGGAAATCCTGTCGGCGACGCGCATGGCGACGATTCCGAACCTGCTGTGTATCGCCGGCGCGTTCGCCGGATTGCTGAACGGCATTACCGCTGGCATCATCGCCAACCTCGGCGTCATGAACGTCGACCGCAAGCTGCGGGAATCCCTCCGCGCGGGCGCAAGGCCAGCACGCCGGGCATCCGGCTGACGCGACCCGTTCCGAGCGACATGCCCACCGCGCATACCCGAGTCACAAGGATGTTCCCGCCCGGAGCAAGCGCGACAGCGACCAAGCGCAACATCGCGGCTTCGCGGCGAGTGCCATGGCTCGTCCTGCTGCTGGCTGCCGTGCTTTTCGCGAGCGCAGCCGCCGAGGACAGCCCGGCCGAAGGCCAGGATCTCGAGTCCGATCAGGTCCGCGCGCTGTCGGAACGGTATCACCGCGAGCGCCGCGCGTTGATCGCCCGCAATCTGACCTTGACGCCCGAGGAAGCCCGTCACTTCTGGCCACTCTACGATCGCTACGAACGCGAGTTGCAACACCTGACGCTTCGGCGGCGCGCCCTGATCGGCGTGTTCGGCGAGAATTACGATGCGATGACCGACGCGATGGCGCGAAAGATCATGAACGAGCGGTTGGACATCGAGGAGGAAAGGACCCGCATCCGGCGCCTGTACATCCCCCGCTTCGAGAAGGTGCTGCCGATCAGGAAGCTCGCCCGTTACCTGCAGATCGAGGCGAAGATCCGGGCCGCGGTCGAGGCCGGAATCGCCGAGGAACTGCCATTGATCGAATGACGTGGACAGCCTGCCGGCGATGTCGCACGACGCATCCACCGGGCGACCCATAAGCCCATGGCGGCCGCAGGGACGGCGTAACGCGGGTCTGCGGTTCGCCTGCCTGCTCTGGGCGCTGCTGGCGGCGCCTACCGTCGACGCGGCCCCGTCATCGGATGCGGCGCCCGTGGCGAAGCACCGTCCACCCGCTGCCAAAGCGCCAGCGAACGCCAAGCCGCTGGACACGAGGCGCGTTCCTCCCGCAGACGACTGCTGTGAGTCGTTCCGCGAACTCGGCCGTGCCGAAGCCCGCACCGTCTGGAACCAGGCGCGCAAGCGCGCCGTGAACGAACCCTTGCCGAAGCAGGTATCCAATCTTTCCGGGCCTACATTCGACGCGTTCGAGAAGAACTCGGTCCGCGAAGCGACGGAGGCTTTCTTCCGCGGCCGTTACGACCGATCCAGGGCCCGGTTGCCCGAGAACATCCAACGCTGGCGCTCTCAACCGGATATCGCGAATCCTGGACCCGACCTCGCCAACTTCCCAAACAGCGCGTTCACGCTCCCGGCCGGACGCGCGTATATCGAGATGTCGCCGTTCACGTTCTACGGCCCGGCGCGGAACCAACCCGCCCAATACAATGCGGAATACCTCTTGCGCTACGGCTTGACCGACGATATCGAACTGCGGCTGTTCGGCAACGGCGTCAGCTGGACCGGCGGCAAGCACAGCGAGTGGGGGTTCGCACCCGTCGCGTTCGACACCAAGATCCAGCTGTGGACCGAGCGCAGCGAGTACTTCCTCCCGGCGGCCGGCTTCGAAGCCTATCTGGTGACGCAGTGGCTCGGCAGCGCGCCGTTCAACGCGGGCACGCAGCCGTCCTTCACGTTCAACTTCGATCAATCACTGCCGTTCGAAATCGACTTCGAATACAACCTCGGCGCAACGCGCGTTCAATCCAGCGATGGTCAGAACGTCTGGGAAATGAGCTTTCAATGGGCCCTGCAACGTGACCTGTTCGACAAGGATTTCGCTGTGTTCGTACATGGCTTCTACAACGCGATGAGCTTGCCGCGCCTGCCGACGATATCCGTTCCGCGCAGCCTCTACGATCGTGTGACCCAGAATGCCGTCGGTGCCGGCTTCGTCTGGACGGTCACACCGCGATTCGCGCTTTACGGACAGGTCAGCGGCGGAACGACGAAGTTCACGCCATCGACGATCAGCATGCTGGGCTTTGCCGCCGCATTCTGATCGCAAACATCGAGATCCCCTGACCTCAGTGTCCGGCCGAGACCGGCAGATGATAGAAGCCGAAACCGAGCATCGCGTACACGCCAACCAGCATGACGCCCTCGAGCCAGGTCGAGGTACTGTCCGACAGCAAACTGCGCGCGGTGATCACGGACAGGATGATGCCGACCAGTTCGAAGCGTGAGAACAGCAGGTTCATCGGTGTGCCCATCAACGATCCTGTGATGACCAGCAGTGGCGCGACCATCAGCGCGAGTTGCGTCGTTGCGCCGAGGTTGATCGACAGCGCCAGCGTCATCTGGTTCTTATAGGCGAACGAAACCGAGTTCATGTACTGCGGCACGTTGCCGACCATCGCCAGCAGGAACACGCCGGCGAATACCGGAGTCAAGCCGAGCGCATCGGCTGCGGGCTGCACCGAACCGGTCAGCAGGTCGCTGACGAAGGCCAGTGCGATCGCCACGGCCGCCAGCGTACCCAGCGCACGGCTCCGGCTCCAGTCGGGCACGTCCTCGGCGACCTCCGGCAGCCCCTTTTCCTTCAGCTCCATCTCGACTGCCTCCTTGCCTACCGTCGGACGGTTCGTCAGGATCGTATAGACCAGGCTCGCCACGTAGACCGCCAACAGCACGATCGCGATCTCCAGGCTGATTTCCTCGTCGACCTTGCCGCTGAAGTTGAATACGGCAGGCACCACCAGACCAAAGCACGCCAACATCAGCAATGAGCTATTGACCGCCACCATCTCCCGGTCGAAGGACTGCACCGGTCGGCGGATGCCGCCGGCGATGATCGTAATGCCGATTCCGAATAGCAACGTGCCCAACACCGACCCGGCAATCGAGCCTTTCAGCACGTCGATCAGCCCATGCCGCAACGCCGACACTCCGATGATCAGCTCCGGCGCATTGCCCATCGTCGCGCTCAACAGACCCCCGTAGGTCGGACCGAGGTAGTGCGCCAGCGCCTCGGTGGATTTCTCCATCAGGCTGGCCAGCGGCACGATCGCCGCGGCCGAGGCGAAGAACACGAGGATCGGGTTCACGCCCATACTGTCCAGCGCGAATGCGACCGGGATGAACGCCAGCAACCAGCTCATACTCATTCATCGACTCCGATTTCGAGGGATCATTACATGCGGCAGCGGGTACGACCGCGCGACACCGGCTCCTCCACGAAGCCCGCGATCGGGCACCTCAGTCCCATCCGATGAGTGGAACCGGTCGACTGAGCATCGCACCCCAATGGCCGATCCACTGCCGCGAACCAACCATAGCTGCCAACGGGTCAGGATAGGCCGGGATTCGCGCCAGTCGGACCTCATCTTGGCAAACAATATCAAACCGCAAGGTGTCGCACATGGCGACCGTGATCCGTGCTCTCCATAGAACTTTCGAATGCAGCCATCCTGGCCTCGTTCGGAACCACCGAGTCCGAAGGCAGTCTTGCCTCACCCAACGAAATAAAACATGGAAAGCGGACGATTTCGGCGATTCATCGCTGATCGCGAAACGAGCCGACGGGATTTGGCGCTTACTTCATGACGACCCGATCGATGGCCGACGTGCCGCGCGCGTCAGGACGGTCCGCAAGCTGACCCACGTGAGTTCGCGATCCACCGGGTCCGACGACCCGCATACGACGATGAACAAACCCGCGCACGGAACTTTACGTCCGCATCGAATTCTGATTCGATGATCTTCATTTGGAGCAATGCCATGCACCGTTTCTCGTCGATGCTCGCGGCCCTGACGATGATTCTGTCGTTGCCTGCCGTTGCCGCCGATTCGCCCACCCCACCCCGCGTCGAGATCGCCTATCTCTCCGGCGGTTGCTTCTGGGGCATGGAGAATATTTTGCGCCGCATACCCGGTGTGCTCGACACCGAGGTCGGCTACACCGGTGGAGTCACGAAGCGCGCCAACTATGAACTCGTCAGCAGCGGCCTGACCGGTCATGCCGAATCCGTGAAAATCACCTTCGACCCCGCGCTGCTGAGCTACCGCCACCTGTTGTTCGAATTCTTCCGGATGCACGACCCGACGACAGCAGACCGACAGGGCAACGACACCGGCAGTCAGTATCGTTCAGCGATCTTCTACGTGGACCGCGCGCAAAAGGAGACCGCCGAGGAAGTCATCCGCACCGCAGATTCGACCCATCAGCTGTCCGGCCGTATCGTCACGGAAATTGTTCCGTTCAAGGAGTTTCACCGGGCCGAGGAATACCACCAGGACTATCTACAGAAGAATCCCGCAGGGTATACCTGCCATTACGTCCGCCGCTTCCCGCTCGGCGAATGAGACCGAGGCCCAGCCGAAGCGGCGGTTCGATCCGGGGCGCCCCGAGTCCGGACCGTCAACCGGCGCAGAACCTCCGGATCGGCTCAGCGGTGCGCCGCCGAACCGGAAGCGGCTGCGGGCTCGACACCGTCCGTCAACCGCTCGTTGCCGAATCCCGCATAGTGCGCCGCGAGTCTGGCGATGTCCTGGTCGCTAATGTCGTGGAAAATCCCGTTCATGAACGGATGCGTTCGTTTGCCGGACCGATAGGCCGTGAGCGCTGAAACCAGGTACTTCTCGCGCTGCCCGATGATGTTGGGGCTCATGTAATGCATCCGGATGTCGTGAGGTCCATGGCATCCGTCGCACAACAGGTAGGCGGTCTGCGCCGCCGTCTCCGGGGTGTCGGCAGCGGGCTTGTGTTCGAATACCGAACAGCCCGTTAGGAACAGCGTCGTAAGGCAAGCGGACAACAGGCCAAATCGGCGCATCGATGTTACTCCTTGTCGACTCACCGCGCCGGTCCGTGTGACCGACCTAACGGAAGTGGTCTTTGACGCCCGCGGGTGCCGCGTCAACATGCATGCCGCGCCGGCGGTACTGGGACCGGTGACGCGACTCCCGCCCACGAATGGACCGAGACACCCCGCCAACACATTAACGCAGGCCCGGTCGGCATTGCGCGTAGTACATCGACACGGCATCGATGTCCTCGTCGCTGAGTTGCGCCGCGACGCCGTTCATCGGCGGCGCATCGCGGTCACCGCTTCGATAGGCCTGTAACGAGGACATCAGGTACATCGCGTCCTGGCCGGCCAGAATCGGAAACTCCTCGCCTGTTCCCCGGCCATCTGAACCATGACATTGTCCGCATACCCTGGTCGCTAGCCCACGGCCCGCAGCCAGCGCGTTGCCGCCCATGCCCGCCATGCCCGGCATGTCGGCCATGTCCATGCTCATCGGCCGGGATGCCGAAGGCGGGCGCGCGGCGGCCCTGATCATGCCAGGCGTGCCCGGCGCATCGGCGCACACTTCTGGTCCGATCGCCAGGATCGACAGCAGCACGCCGACGCCGGAGCCGATTCCCGGACTGCGCCGACCCCGCCTTGCTGAATTCGAATCGACAGTCTGATCTGCGGTCATCGTTGTTTCCCCGGGTCTCGGCCGATCACCACATCATATTGCCGACGACGAACAAGGTGTTGTTCGCCGCGGCATTTCGCCCATAGCCGTCGTAGTCGTTCGCGGCTCCATTGAAGACCGTATAGGCCGTGTACTGCACCGACAGGCGCAGATTGAAGTAGGGATCGAGAAACGACTCGCCCTTGCCGAACGGGATGTAGTCGAACTGCAACTGAAAGTATTCGCTGTTCGGCAGGCCGTTGCGGCTGCCCGATATCGGCGATGGCGAGTACAGCAGGTAATCACGGCTACCGCCGGTACGGTTGTAGCTGAACGCGAAGTTGTAGGTCTGGCGATAGGTGTACATGCCCATGACCATCATGTTTGTCAGGTATTGTCGGGCGTTGCCCGCCGATCGATGTGAACGCCCCCCGTTCAGCCGGGCGCCGCGCGCGACCCTCAGGTCCTCGATCACGGTGTCCTCGGCCTCGCCGGTCGCCGTATAGGTACCCTGATCGCGGGTGAAGCGCCCCATGAACATCCACATGTGATCACCGATCATGTTCTGGTAGTTCACATCCGCGTTCCATTCGGTCACCGAGTTCGTGCCGAACGTCTTGTTGTACTGCGGGTACATGTTGGCCTGCATGCCATAGGTTCCTACCATCAGGGTCTGCCCGTCCCAGACGTGCTGGAAGAACAACCGCCAGTAAGGCGCGCCGCCATCGATCAGCGGGTTCGAATTGCTGAAGACGCCGAGACCATTAGCCATGTTCTTGGCCATGCTGGTGTAGGCCCCGGCCTCGACGTAGACATGGTTGTCCCACATCGTGTAGATCGACGACCCGGCCGTGAAGCCCATCAACTGCATCATCAGCACCTGGGCCGTCGGCTGCGGCGCCAGCTGCGAGACGTTGTAGGGGTACATCCACTCGGGAGTCGTGTTCCAGACATCGGACATCGTCGGGCCGTTATTCGCCGAGACACCGTAGATAAAGTTCGATCCGGCCAGCATCGTGTGATCGGCATAGCGGATGTCGGCCATCGCCAGGCTGATGTTCTCGGTGACCTGTGGATTGAAATTCAACTGCAGGTAGGCACCGATCTTGTCCCACACGCGCCCGGTGTAATACAGCGCGTTCCAGTCGTTGACCGCATTGTTGTTGCCGCTGAAGCCCGATCCCGCCCCGCCGGGCTGATCCTGCTGCGTGTTCGTGAATGAACCGACGATCTGCATCGAGAACGGGTTGATCAATTCGGGCAGGACCGATTTCGCCGACCCGGCGACATAGCCGTCCAGTTTGAATTTCCGCCCGAATGCCGTCAGCATCGGGCCGTAACTCATCATGTGGCAGGCCGAGCAGGGTTCACCGGTCTGGCGTGCGAAGGCAGCCGTCGCCGATGCCGGCGAACTGTGCAACAGCAACAGCGAGATCAGGCCAAGGGCCCGCGACAACGCGGCGAGCCGTGAGCCCGGAGCGAAGGCAACAAGGATCCTCGATATCTGCACCCCTGCCCCCCGTAAGTTCCGTTTATCGCTGGGTGAGTTTGGCGCGTTCGCAACGCTGGATGATCAATTGCGATGCCACCACACTTAGTTGCGCTGATGAAAATAACGTGCCAAATGCACAACAAGCGCAGCGAACGGCCAATTGGTGCAGCGAGCAGTCAACCCGCCCGACATTGACCGGGGCAGATCACACACCAGACACGGGGATATCACATAGCAGCAGGTATGATGCACCGACGCAGCGGACTTGCGATCGGTCGACCGGGCCCGAGCAGCGGGTTGGAGCACTCAGACAGGAAAGGCTACATGTCACCCATGCCCGGCATCCCTTACATGCTCCCCGTGCCACCGCCAGTCGAACCCGCATCGCGGCCAGCCGCGGCGTCACCGGTCCAGACCATCGGTCCCTTCGGCCCCGCAACCATCAGTGTCGACAGCAGCGCGATCGCCGACATCCCGATCGCAAACTGCGACCAAGCCCCGCCCTTGCGGCGGATGCCACATCGGCCCGTGGCGACCCCCTCCTCGTAGAACAGATAAACGCCGACGACGACGATCAGGATGTTGACGAACGTAAACACCGGCATGAAGAACAGCACGCGATCACGCAGCATCATGACGATCAGCATCGCCCCCATGGTTCCAGCCATTGCCCCCGACATCAGGCCGTGGACGATCGCCATGGTCGTTCGGCATCGGCATCCGACATACGCCCCCGCGGCAACTCCGGCGAGCATGCCGACCATCGCGCCGACGAAGAAGCCATTGGTCGCGCCGAGGACCGCACCGATCATCGTGCCAACCTGCATCCCGGCGGTCATGCCCATGACCATACCCAGCATGTGCGAGATCGACCCGAAATGGTATGTCCGCAGATAGCTCGACATCGCCACGAGCACGGTCACATTGATGTCCAGGTAAACCATCCACCATCCGTAACGACGAAGGAGGTCGGGGCGGTCGCCAAAGCCGAACTCGTAGATCGCGACTTGCGTCAGCACGGCTAGGGCCAGCGTCCCCAGTGCAACCCCGCCGATTCTGAGAAACTTCCCGCAGGCCGCGCGATCCGTCAGAAAGTCACTGAAACGCTCGGACAGCCCGCGGGGTGCCTCTGCGACCTCGCCCATGTTCATGTGCGACCCGGACGTCGCGGTCATCAGGGGCGGCGTCGGAACGGTGTCCGGACTGACCGGCACCCCGTTGATCGTGACGCTGACCATGCCTCGCTCGACGTCGAACTGCAGCGTCAGATCGACGCGCAACGCGCCGACCCCGCGATCCTCGAAACGGCTTCGCGATTCCATCGGTTTGGAACTCCCTGGATGAAGTTGTTGAATGACCAGACCCGCATCGTCGTCGCCGCGCATCCGAACGTTGCGGTTGGGGCGACGTGACCCGCGCTCGAGTCGGAACAAGACCAGCACGATTCGGGCCATGGGCTTTTTCACAGCCCCGACATCACGATCGGGCGACCAATCCCACCACCCAATCGACAATCGACTTCGTTCGGCCGAATCCGCCCCTCGGGTACACGGCCTTAACCAACGCTTGGCCGCTTATCGCGAAGATTTCGATCCTCATGCGACATCGGCCATTGATCGCACGCCGCGGCTTGATGTAAAAACCGGCTTTGAACCTAACGCGAAATCGGGCTGCCGGGGATCATCGCGTCAATCGAAAGAGCGTCACCCCGCATGTGCTCAGGGGGATGCGGCCGAGGGCAGCGGCCTCTCCCGCTCGCGTGTCATGAGAGGCGGTAAGGCGATATCAAGAGGAACCGCAGAGAGTGAATGTCGAATCCGCCGTGAGCGGCACACTGGGAGGCATCCTGATCGGACTCGCCGCATCCGGCTTATTGTTGTTCTGCGGCCGCATCGCCGGAATCAGCAATATCGCCGCCGGATTGCTGGCGGCACAGAACTCCGGGCGAATATGGCGTCTCGCGTTCAGCGGCGGACTATTGACCGGAGGCCTGAGCTTGCTGACATTCCGCCCCGAGTCATTCGGCGCGACAGTAACCCACTCACCCCTGGTTCTCGCGCTCGCCGGTTTTCTCGTCGGCTTGGGGTCTCGTATCGCCAATGGCTGTACCAGCGGACACGGCGTCTGTGGTCTGGCCCGACGATCACTGCGCTCCTTGTTCGCGACGCTTACTTTCGTTGGTACGGGCATTCTGACCGTCTACTTATTCAATCAATAACGCGGTGCTTGCCCATGTTGTTGCTGGCGATGTCCTCGTTCCTGTCCGGCCTGCTGTTCGCCGTCGGACTGGGTCTGTCCGGCATGACCCGGCCCGAGAAGGTCATAGGGTTCCTGAACGTCACCAGGGACTGGGACCCGACGCTGGCCTTCGTCATGGGTGGCGCGGTGTTGGTCAGCGGGCTTATTTTCCCCTGGGTGTTGCGCAGGCGTGCGCCGGTATTGAACTCCCGTTTCGATCTTCCGACGGAACGTACGCTGACCGCCGAAGTGCTGATCGGCTCGGCCCTGTTCGGCGTCGGCTGGGGCCTATCCGGCTATTGTCCGGGCCCTGCCCTGGTCTCGCTGGTGACCGGATCCGGTTCCGTTGCCATCTTCGTATCCGCGATGGCGCTGGGCTTACTGGCCGGTAGTGCATTGAAATCATCCGCCGATCCGCGACGAGGCAAGGACTCGCGCTGAGCGCAGACACGACTCGGGCACCGGCATTGCTACCTGATCCGCTATCACGGACCCATCCCGCACGCACCACGAGGACCCCGCGCGCATAAGCCGCTTGCAGGTAAAATACGCGTGGCCATCGCAAGTCGGCGCCCCGTTCAGCTCGGGGCGCAGCGGGCCGGGAGTTCTCTGGCAGCATGCGGCGCCGAACCACCACGATCACGTACGGGATGATGCATCGGGGAACCCGTGATCCATTCAGTTCGCCCCGCGACAATACAAAGGTATCGCCGAAATCGGCCGTTCCGGACGGTGGGTTTCGGAAGATGAGGCGAAACCGAGTTTGGCCTCACCGGCTCTGAACAAGGCCGTGATGAGTCTTGTTTAGAGGTTTCTTCGACGAACTGCGAACGACAAGGAGCAGAACATGAGGGTCTATTTCACGCGTGGCCTTCGACAGGGCCGCATGCTGGCCGCGCTGCCGGCGCTTCTTTTCCTCGGCGCCTGCACGACAACCCAGAAGGCGCCGGTCGAGAACCGCGCCGCGATCTGCAGCTTTCTCGGAACCGTCTGCAACAAGCTGACGAAAGGCGGAGAGGGCCAACTCGATCTCCGTTACGTCAACACCAAGGCCAATTGGACGCAGTACAAGTCCGTTATCGTCGATCCGGTCGTGATTTGGTCGAGTTCCGAGTCGAATATCTCTCAGCCTGACCAGCAACGCCTGGCGAACTATTTCTACGAGTCGCTGAAACAGCACCTGAGCACGAGGTTCACGATCGCCGATGCTCCGGGAACCGGCGTGATGCGCCTGCAGGTCGCGCTGACCGACGCCCAGGGCGCAACTCCGGGCCTTCGGACGATCACGATGGCGATTCCACAAGCCCGCACGCTCAGCACGCTGGGCTACCTGGCGACGGGAAGCTATCCCTTCGTGGGTGCAGCCCAGGGCGCGGCCAAACTGACCGATTCGATGAGCGGCGATCTGCTCGCGGCCGTCGCCGACCGGCAGATCGGCGGAGGCCATATCAAGGCGGCCGCGCAGTGGACGCTGGGCGATGCGCAGAACGCGATCGACCACTGGGCCGAAGGCGCAGCCAATAAGCTCGCGGCGTGGACGTCCGGAGCCGAGCAGCCGAAATGAGCCCATCGCAATACTCGGATCGATTTCACCCAGGGTGCCCTGCCGGCGTCGCCGGCAGGGATTTGATGCCCGGTTCATCCATACCTGGGCGGCCAGGCAGGACAACAGTTGCGCGGCGCTCCGGGTGCTTGGCGATGGCCCTCTGCTGCCTGATCAGCGCCGGATGCGGTACGACCAAGGAAGCGCGGACCGTCACGCCATCGGGGTTCCTCGGCAGCTATTCCGGTTTGCACCCGGGCGGTGACAGCCTACCGTTGCTGGTCTACGGCAACCCCACCGCCGACTGCCGACGGTACGACAAGATCATGCTCGATCCGGTGACGCTGTGGGCTCGTGGCGAGCACTCGCCGTTTGCGAAGCTGTCGCCGGGCGATCGCCGGATCCTGGCATCCCAGGCGCAGCAACGCCTGACCGACATGGCAACTCGCGCAGGCTATTCCCTGGTCGATCGACCCGGCCCGGGAGTCATGAGGATCCGTATCGCGATCACCGAAGCGGAGAAAGCCGACGTCGCGCTGAAGGATGCATCGATCATCGCGCCGTATGTCGGCGGCGCGGCCATCGCCTGGTCGGAATTCAAGGGACAGGCCGCATTCACCGGCGGCGCCGCAATCGAGGCGGAGATTGTCGACGCGCTCACCGGCGAACGCCTCTACGCAATGGTCGACAAGCGCGTGGGTACGCTGGACATCCGCAACACGGACAAGCTCGACGATATCGACTCGGCTTTCGATGAATGGCGAGATCGCGGCATCGCGCGCCTGAAGACCTGCCGTGCGACCGGGTCCTTCGTGCCCAAGGCCGGTGAGACGAACCTGGAGCAGACGATAGAATCCTACCGACCGTAACCGACGCGGCGGCAGCGACCAAGGCCATGCCGCCGGCACCGCGACGCGATGGGCCCGATACCCGACGATCGACCATGCCGTAATGCACCCGGGGGTTGATGACCCCGGAAGCATACGGCTTACCGCATATCAAGGAGCACATACGCATGAGCCCGGAAGCAAGCTGGCACCGAATCCACGCGACTCGGTACCTTTGCATCGTCGTGACCATCGCCTGCGGGGCGTTGCTTTCGGGCTGCGCGACTCCGGTCGGCGTACGCCAGGTCGACATTCCCAGCGCGTACGGCATCCAGACACGGAGCGCGCTGTCAGCCGAACAGCCCTCGGAGGCATCGAAGACGGTGCTGCGGCGACAGGGCCTGATGGACCGTTTCGACGAGAACCCGGCCGAGGTCCTGGCCGAACTGCATCGCGGACTCGCCGCCAGCGGTGATGATGATCGTCTGTTCGCGCTCGCCGAATTGTCGTTCCTGCATGGGCAAAACACGCGAGATCGCGGACATTTGCTGGCTTCGGCGGTGTATGCCTGGGCACTGCTGTTTCCCGGCGACGGCAGCGGTGACAACCGACTCGATCCGGCCGACCCGCGTTACCGCCTGGCCTACGACCTGTACAACCAGGCCACGGCACAAGCGTTCGCCATCGGCGATGAAAACAGCGACGTACGCCTCGCCTCGGGGACCTACCGACTGCCATTCGGCTCCTTGCGCGTCGCCGTCGATCCGGCGGGTATGACCTGGGGCGGCTACCGACTCGAGCGATTCACGCCGACGTCCACGCTGGAGATCCGCGGGCTACGAAACCGCTACCGTACGCCCGGCATCGGCACGGCGCTCGCGGCGAGCATCGCCAGTGGACCAAGCAGTTCGAATCTACCGGGGGCCAAGCGGCTCGGGCCGCGAGTCAAGGTTCCGGTGACGGCCCTGCTGCGGATCGACGACGCGCGTCGCGGACTGAGCACGGGCCGCTTGTCGGCGCGACTCGAAATCTATGCCGCCGATCAGTCATCGATCGCGCACATCAGCGGACATGAACGCCCGCTGGAGTCCGACCCGAGCGCGGCCCTGGCTTACCAACTGGAGGGCAATCCACTATACGACATGGAAATCATGGGCTTCCTGCGTGGAGGCCTGTTGCGGGGAACGATCCCCAAGGACCGGGCGCAAGATGGGCTATTTCTGTTCCAGCCGTACCGGCGCGGCAAGATCCCGGTCGTCCTGGTCCACGGAACCTTGTCGAGCCCGGCACGCTGGGCCGAGTTGGTCAACGAACTCGAGGGCGACGCGCGAATTCGCGAACGGTTCCAGATCTGGCTGTTCATGTACGACTCGGGCAACCCGATCGGATTTTCCGCGGGGCGGCTCCGCAGGGCCCTGACCGACACGCTGAATGAACTGGACCCGAGCTCGAGCGACCCTGCCCTGCGACGCATGGTCGTCATAGGCCACAGTCAGGGTGGCTTGTTGACGAAGCTGACGGCGATCGACAGCGGCACCCGCTTCTGGGAGCGCATCAGCGACAAGCCATTCGACCAGATCAAGGTCGATCCCGAAACTCGTGCGATCATGCAACGTTCGGCCTTCTTCACCCCGCTGCCATTCGTCGAGCGCGTGGTGTTCATGGCTACGCCGCATCACGGTGCATTACTGGCGACCGGTGGCATCGGCGCGATCGCGGCACGACTCGTAACCCTGCCCTTGGGCCTGTTCGGACGCGCCGCGCAGGCGGCAACGCTGAGCGGTGATGAAAAGCTGGTCACGGCGCTGAGGCGTCCGCCGACCGCGATCGACAATATGAATCCGGACAATCCCGGTCTGGAGGTTCTGTCGAGCATTCCCGTGGACCGCCGCATCAAGGCGCACTCGATCATCGCGGTCGATGGCGACGGGCCGAAAGAGGACGGCGACGATGGCGTCGTGGCCTATCGCAGCGCGCACATACCGGAAGCCGTCTCCGAGGTCGTCGTGCGTTCCGACCACAGCGTTCAGGCCGCGCCAGCCGGCATCGAGGAAGTTCGCCGTATCCTGCTGGAGCATGCGTCAGGCGGAGCCTCCGGGAAGTGAGTATGCGCTGGTCGACAGCAAACCCCGGCGCATCGCCCATGGCGGCCCTCGAGACATCAGCACCTTGCGCGCGAACTACTGGCTTTACAATACGCTGGCAGCGAGCCACACGACGATGATGCCGACAAACCCGGTCAGGCACCCGGTACATTCGACGTACGCATGAGGGATACTGACGTCGCCACCTGCCCCTCAAGATGCCCTCGAAAGCAGTCGCCTCGAACGGATTGCGCCGTTTCATGAACCGCGGCGCCGAACGTCCCACGGTCGATGTGGCTGGCACTGGTCGGCTTGTCGCCTTAACGAGGTCCGCCGCCCTGCGTGGCATCATCGGCGCGATCGTCGTCGGACTCGGCGCTTGTCACTCATTCGGTCCCGATGGGCTGAAGGGAACGCACCCCCTGTATACCGAGGCCATCAGTTCGAGCATGAACGAACAGTTCGTGCATAACCTCGTGCGGCTGCATTACCGTGACCCGGCGTATTTTCTCGACGTGTCGAATGTCGCCGCTACGCTGAAGCTCGACATCAATGGCGGCCTTAACCAGTCGTCCGTAGGATTCGGCGGCACGGTCGACAACAACATCATGCAGTTCAGCCTGGGCGCGGACTACCAGACGCAGCCGACGATCTCGTACACGCCGCTGCAGGGCGAAAATTTCGTCAAGAGTGTCTTGAGCGCACTGACGCTCGAGTCCGTATTCGCGCTGATCCATTCCGGCTGGAACGTCCGCCGTGTCTTCCCGCTGTGCATCGAGCGTATCAACGGGCTCGAGAATTCGCCGACGGCCTCCGGCCCCACCCCGGAGTCCGCACCGACACATGATCATGGATTTCACCGGCTGATGCGCCTGATCGAATCGCTGCGCGGCGAGCAGTTTCTGATACCCCATGTCGATCCGGTCAGCAAGAACCTGATGCTGCAGATGCGCTCGGCGCCGGATAACGCCGCGGCCATCGCCGAGATCAAGGACCTTCTGGGGCTCGATCCGAACACAGACGATTACCGACTCAGCGGCGAACCGACCTACGACAGCAGGACGATAGCGATACACACACGTTCGCTGATGGGTATCTTCTTCCTGTTGTCGCACAACGTCGACGTACCCCCCGCACACAAGGAAGCCGGACTCGTGACGATTACCCACGGGAAGCGCGGCGAGACGTTCGACTGGGATCAGACGCTGGCCGGCAAGCTGCTGCACATCCGGCAGAGCGAGTCGCAGCCCGAGGGCTCGTTTCTGGCGATTCCGTACCGCGGGCACTGGTACTACATCGCCGACAACGATCTCGAATCCAAGTCGACGTTCATGCTGCTGATTCAACTGTTTCGGCTGCAGGCGGGTTCCGCCAGTTCGGTTGCGCCGGCGCTGACGATCCCGTTGCGATGACCCGATGCTCGTTACGGCAATGGTTCCATGGAGTATTCACCGCATGATGATGTCCCCATTCAAGCCGCATCGGCTCCTCGCCCTGCTGGTATTGCTCGCGTGGTCGGTCGGCGCGCGACCGGATGATGTCGACCGGGTGACGGGATTGCCCGCAAATCCGTTGCAGCCGATCGACACATCGAGCCCGAGAACGAGTTTTGCCGGTTTCGTCGATGCGGTCGATCGGGCGTATCGCTCGGGATTTGGGCGGGTTCAAGAATATTTGGCCTCACCCCGCCTTTTTCCTTCGGCGGAGGAAATGGCCGCGATTCACTCATCGCGCGACCTCTTGATCGCGGCCGAACGGGTGCTCGACCTGAGCGAATTGCCACCGGCCATGGTACGCGAGTCGGCACGGCGGCTGACGATCCAGTTGAAGGAGATCCTCGATCGCCTGGAACGTCCGCCACTGGACAGCATACCCGATGACACACGCATGGCCGGCGCCGAGTTCAAGCGCTGGACCGTTCCGGGGTCCGACATCCGCATCACACGGGTCGAAGGCGGCGCGAGAGCCGGGGAATACCTGTTCAACGCCGAGACCGTCGCCCGTATTCCGGAGGACTTCGAACGGATCAGGCACCTGCCTTACCGACCCGGTGCCTCGGCCGGATTGTACGCGTTCACCGCCTACAGCCCGGCTGGCCTCGCGATGGCCCTGCACTCCATCCTGCCACCTCGCTGGTTACTGGACCTGCCGTCCTGGGCGGTCACGCCGGTGCTCGACCAGCCACTGTGGCGTTGGGTCGGCATCGCCATCGTCCTCGGCATCGCCGCAAAACTGACGGGGCTGTGCTATCGGCTGAGCCAGCGCTGGCGCAGAGCCGGGCGATTCACCGGACGCTGGGCCGAATTGCTGCGTCCGCTGGGCCTCGTCTTCATCGCGCCGTTCGCCAATCTCGTGCTCGATCAGCTGTTGCGGGTCTCGGGGATCGTTGGCAAGGCGCTGACCTTGTCGCTATGGACGGTATTCTTTCTCGCGCTGACGTGGCTGGTCTGGGGCATCGGCACGGCCGTCGCGGAGAGCGTCATCGCGCATGAACGGCTGCGCGCGACCAGCATCGACAGCCAGTTGATCCGGCTGGGACTGCGGCTGACGACGATCGTCATCGCGGTGGGCATCCTGATTGCCGGAGCCGACCGCGTCGGTCTGCCGGCGTACTCCGTCGTCGCGGGCCTCGGCGTCGGCGGCCTGGCCGTCGCGCTGGCCGGCCAACAGACCCTGGCGAACCTGCTCGGCTCGCTGATCATCATGCTGGAAAAGCCGTTCTCGATCGGTCAGTGGATCAAGGTCGACGGCCTGGAAGGCACCGTGGAAGACGTCGGTTTTCGCAGCACGCGCATCCGGACGTTCTACGATTCGCTGGTCACGATCCCGAGCAGCCAACTGGTCAACACCACGATCGACAATTTCGACCGACGGCGTCGCCGGGAGGTCAAAACTGTGCTGGGCCTGACCTACGATACGCCACCCGACAAGGTCGACGCATTCGTCAGCCGGGTACGCGAGTTTCTCGAAACTCAGCCCGACGTGCACGAGGGCAGCGTGCAGGTCGCTTTCACCGAATTCGGAGCCCACAGTCTCGACGTCCTCGTGAAGTTCCTGCTGCGGGCGCCGAATCGACCTTCCGAACTCGCCGAGCGCCAGCGACTATTCCTCGAAATTCTGCGCTTGGCCGAGAACCTGGACGTCCGTTTCGCGTTTCCGACGCGGACGCTGCATGTGGAGTCTATGCCCGACACCGCGCCGGCGAACCCAGCGCCATCGTAGGCCCAGGAGAATGCTCAGAACGACCCGGGCGCCTCATCGTACGCCAGCGAGGCGCCGATCCGGGCTTGCCGCGTGCCACTAACGTACCGCGGCGCAATCGTCCGTGGCAGCTGCCTGATTTCCTTAGTGGGCGTGTGCGCGCGCAACCCCGGCCGCCTCTGCACGCTGAGCCGACCAGTCGAATGGCCTCGGCCTGCCGAGCGCGTAGCCCTGAACGTAGTTGACGCCGATCGCCCGTAGCCGCTCGACCGCCGACTCGCTTTCGACGCATTCGGCGATCGTCTCGATGCCCATGACATGGCCGATCCGGTGGATCGCCTCGACCATCGCATGGTCGATCGGGTCACGCTCCATGTCGCGGACGAAATTGCCGTCGATCTTCAGAAAGTCGACCGGCAGGGTCTTCAGATAGGCGAACGACGACAGACCACTGCCGAAGTCGTCCAGCGCGAATCGGCAGCCGCGTGCTTTCAGTGCCGAGAAGAACCGCGTCGCGTGGCTCAGATTGCTGATCGCCGCCGTCTCGGTCACCTCGAAGCAGATCTGCTCGAGTTCCACGCCGCCCAGGTCGATCTGCGACTCGACGAAGTCGAGGAAGTGTCCATCACTCAACGACTGCCCCGACAGGTTGATCGACACGAAGCTGGAGCGCGGCTGCCGGGGTGAGGCGCGCAGCGCCGCGAATACGCTGCGGATGACCCAGCGATCGATCGTCTGCATCTGGTTGTAGCGCTCGGCCGCCGGAATGAATGCCGACGGCATCACCAGTTCGCCGCCCTCGCGTTCGCGCAGGCGCAACAGGATCTCGCCGTGCGGCTGAGCGTCACCACCGAGCGCGACGATCGGCTGGTAGTAGAGCAGAAAGCGGTCATCGGCGACCGCCTGCTGGATCCGGGGAACCCACTGCATCTCACCGTGCCGGGCGGCCAGCTCCCGGTCGTCATGCTGGTAGACGTGCACCCGGTTGCGGCCCTGATCCTTCGCCGCGTAGCAGGCGATGTCCGCGGCCCGGAAGATGCTGGCCAGGCTATCGGTTCCGGTGTCGATCGGAACCAGACCGACACTGGCGCCGATCGAGAAACTGCGATCGTCCCAAACGAAGCGAAAATCATGCAGCGCCCGCCGCAACTTCTGCGCAATGCGCAACGCGCGTTGCTGTGGACAGGCCTCGAGCAACACGCCGAATTCATCGCCACCGAGTCTCGCCAGGGTGTCGCGCTTGCGAACCAGGGGTGCCAGCACTCCGGAGATCTGGCGCAGCAGTTCGTCACCGGCGGCGTGACCACAGGTATCGTTGACGACCTTGAACTGATCGAGATCCAGGTACAGCAGCGAATGGGCCTGCCGATCATCCGACGCCGACAGAATCCGCAACAGACGCTGTTCGAACTCTCGCCGGTTGACGAGACCGGTCAGCGCGTCGTGCGAGGCCTGGTGACTCAACTGACGCGCGACTCGCCGCGCCTCGGTGACGTCGCGGAACACCAGCACCGCACCGATGACCACGCCATCGTGATCGCGGATCGGCGCGGCGGAATGCTCGATCGAGATCTCCCGACGGTCGTATCGCATCAGGATCGTCTGCGTTCCGGACGCGACGACATGCTGCTCCGAGATGCACTGCAGCGCCGGATTCCCGACCGGTCCGCCCTCCAGTTCATCGAAGATGCTGAATACCTCGCCGATGTATTCGCCGATCGCCCGATCGGCGCTCCACCCGGTCAGCTTCTCGGCGGCGTCGTTCACATATTCGACACGCCCGGCCAGATCGGTCGTGATCACCGCATCGCCGAGGGATGCCAGCGTCACCCTGACCTTCTCCTTCTCGTCGCGCAACGCGTCCTCGGCGCGCCGACGCTCGACCACCTCCCGTCCCAGATCGGCGAGCTTCTGCGCCAGTTCACGGGTGCGCTCCTCGACCCGCTGTTCCAGCGCCCGATGCGTGTCGGCGACCCGCTGCGCCATCGCGTTGAACACCTGCGCGACACGCCCCACCTCGTCTCCGCCACGCACGTTCGAACGCGCATCCAGCTCGCCCCCGGCGAAGCGCTGCGCCGCAGCCGCAACCTCACCCAGGCGCCGCGTCACGAGAAAATGGATCACGATTCCGAACAGCGCCGCGAATCCCGCGAGCAGCACGATCATTTCCTGGGACTTCCGTTCGACCGCGTCATGCGCCTGAAGCAAGCCGTTAGATAAATCCTCCTGCGCGATCAGCACGCCGATCCGGGCAATGCCCGCGGTCAGCCCGTCGCCATCCAGCGTGACCGGGTAGACGCCCATGACGTAGCGTCCAGAGGCCGACACGATGACTTCGCCCTGTCGCTCCGCCCGAACGCGCTCGATGACGTCCCTGAATGGTTCGTCCAGGCTGCGATCGAAGGTATCCGCGTCGAGGTCTCCGAGCGACTGACCGACCCATCCCGGCCGGTTCGCCGACACGACGAATTCCGCATCGTCGGCCAGGGCCGCGCGCGTATGCTCACCCTCGAGTGCGAGTTGCTGCGTCAGGTCGAGCGCCTCACCGCGCCGGACGGCACGCTCGAAGAGCCCCTGCAGGTCGCCCATCCGCTGGATCATGCGCTCGACGGCCTGTCCGCGAACGATTGCTTCCGCGGCAAGCCGGTCGCGATGCGCCGTATACCACGCCACCAGGACGGTGAACGTCAGGATGATCAGCGGCAGCCAGTAGCGCAGAGAGGACATCGACCCGCCTGGCTTGCCGCCCCTCGCCAGTCGGGGCGGCGATATCCCCCGCCCAGGCGCGGCCAGCGAGGCGGATTGGCGACGCTTCCCGTCGACCGCGCCCTCGTCGCCGTCAGCGGGATTCATCGGTACACGCAGGTCGTCCTACCTCCGCTCTTGTAGCAGAACCATCCCGTGTCGCAGTTGTTGTCCACTGTCGGAGTGCAGGCTTCCGCCCGCTGCTCGTCGATCGGTTGACCGCAGGCACAGGGCTCCCAACGTCCGTCGATCCCGGGTTCGCCGCGTAGCAGGACCTGGGTGGCCTCGACATTCGTCACCGGATCCACACGGCATCCCGAGTCACAATGAGGCAGCGCGGACGCCCCGCCACCTGCCGGCGCACCGGCAAGCCCGTAACAGAACGCGATCTGATTGATCGGCAACTGCGTCGTCTCGTTCATGTCCTGCGTGACGCCCTGCAGCGGCAGGTAGTAAGCACGACTAAAACTGCCCACCACCGTGCCCAGCAGAACGATATTCACCCGTTGAAGCGCGGGAACCGAATCGCCTCCCTGAACCTCCCATGAAAGACTACGACCATCGGGTCCGACCGCGTATCGAATGGTCGGCCCCGAAGGGTCGGACACGACTCCGCTACCGCCTCGCGGCAGCTTCGGCACCCGAAGTTCGCGAGCGCCCGCAGCCACATTCCAGCAGCGCGGATTGCCGGGTATCTCATACGCCAACACGCTCTGCTGGCTATTCTGCCCCGCGGCTTGCGCCGATGAAACAGATAACAGCACTTCCAACAGCGCCCAAAACACCATGCGACCGATCATTGTATCCACCTCTGCAAGTTGCCCATCGCCTCGACTAGAGCCAGACGCTAGAAGATCAAGGTCAAGCGGGCAAGAAACATACGAACCGGAAAATAGGGCCCGATGGACGGCTCTCCGCCGAATTCCCTGTAGCTATCGTCCTGATAGCGAAATCGCGTGTCGAAAAGGTTACGAACGCTCAGATCAAGAATCCCCAGCCGCTTCGGAAAGCGATAGCCGACCGCGGCATCGACAACGAAAAAATTGTCGCTGCCGGCATTGCCCGCGGACACGACACTGCGAGCGACGGTCTGATTCACGAAGGTCCCACCCAGCGTCGCGAATACACCCGACGGGTCGAAGAAGCTCACGGCCAGGGGCGCCGAGAAGGTCTCGACCTCGTTGGGTACCAGACCCGAGGCCGTGGCAATACCATTCGGGCGGTCATACTGATCGTAAACGAACTCGCCCTTGAATGCCCATCGATCGAACGGCGTCCAGTAAACGAAGAGATTATGGAACGTTTCCTTGCGTTTCTCCAAGCGGACCGCCTCGGCCCCCGATTCCTCGGCTAGCAGCAAGGGCTCATCGAGGTAGCGCCAACTCGTCTCGCCGCCGACATACAAACCCTGCCGCAGGCTCCAATTGAAACCCACCCCGTAACGGGTCGATTGCGTCGCGTCGATATCGTCGAAAAACTGATTGAAGCCGGCGATCTGCGTCGGCTCGATGGTCCGATTGTTCACCAAGGACGGCTGCACGACCTTGAATGCCGCGGCCCGCAACAACAGATCCTTCGTCGGATGCCATTGCAACCCGAACTTCGGATTGAAGCTGTTCTTCGCCAGCGAGCCCTTCTGATACGCGTCGTAACTGAATCCCAAAGTCCAGGTAACGGCGCGCGGATATTCGACGTTGGTATAGAGGTAGCCTCGCGGGTCGTCGATTTGCTCGACGAGCACATCACGAAAGGGGTCGAGTGGCCCGAACTGCTCGCTGTTAAACACGATATCAGTCGGATTGCGGCGACTCGCCTTGCTGTACGCAAGGCCGGCAATAAGGTTCAACCAGTCGCGCTGATGAATGAATTGTCCCTCCCACTGATCGCCCCGGGCCCTGACGCGGCTGTTTAGCGATACCGTCCCGACGTCCTCGAATGGTGAGGATTGGCTCAAATCCTCCGACAAATCGTTGTGGATATAGGAAAACACCATATGGGATTCCGCGCTCGGCGAATAGCGCAGGCCGATGCGTCCCATCTGCTGACCACGATTGATCCATTTGTCGACCAGGAACGCATTCGGGTCGAAGTTGAACGCCAGATCGCCTTCACTCGAATTCCTTCGCCGATACTCGGCCTGGATGTTCAACTCGGGAGTCAGCGCGGCCTGACCGAGCGCATCGACGATCGTCTGATCCAGGCCGTTATTGTCGCGCCAACCGTCCGAGCGATAGTGGTAAGCGCCGGCACTGAACGACAAGCGGTCGTACAGGGCCGTCAGGATACCCTCGCCGCCGAACGTATTCTGCGTTCCGGTGAATCCGGTCATGTTCAACTGCGCCATGTTCCGTTCGAACAGCGGCGTGAATTCATTGAATCCGGGCGTCGCCGGCCCTCCTGCCGTAATGATGTTGAGGCTGGTCTCGGCCAGACTCGGTTGCAATGGATTGACGTTGATGTCCTGGAACAACTGCGCCTGCAGCAATTCACTGACGCGCGAAATCTCCCGCCTACGCATATTGCGGTAGGTGTCCGACAGATAGCGATGGCCCCCGGTACTGGCGGGATCCATCGCCAGCGAATATGCCGACTCGATGACACCCAGCCGGTTGAAACCGAGATCGTTCATCACGCGACCAAGGCTCGCGGTGCGCGCGGCCCGATCCTTGTCCAGCAGCAGACGGCTGCGGTAGATCGCGCGATTGCCGTTCCGTTCGGCCGAGGCCTCGATATCGCGCAAGGCCTCGATCGGTCGATTGACGCTCTGCTTCAGGATTCCGGAATAGAGAAACGCCGTGGGATCCTTGGGATCCAGTCCTTTGGCGATGTCGTACTGCTTCTCGTCGATCGGGTAGCGCTTCTCCTCGAAATAAGCCTTTCCGAGGTACGCCCGAAGCAACGCGCTGTTCGAATCGAGCGCAACGGCAACCTCGATCTCCGCCCGTCCGCCGGCCAGGTCGCCACCGGCGATTCGGGCAAGTCCCAGGCCCAGATGCGCCATCGGGTCGGCCGAGGAACGCCGGATCGCCCGTTCAAAAGCCGACACAGCCTGCCGCTCGCGATACTCGGCGAGTGACGCGAAACCAAAGACCAGCAGCGCACGCGCGCCGTCGGGCTGCAGATCGACCGATCGTTTTGCCGACTCGACCGCCTGCCTGCGCTCGCCGAGCATCAACTGCACCTCGCCGAGCCGGGCCCAGACCAGCGAGTCGGAAGGGAACTTCCGCGAAGCATCCAGCAAGGTTTCACGGGCCGACTCGATACGGAACCCGGCCTGCTGACAATAGGACAGCGCGATCGCCGTCGCGGCCGATGGCCGCACGCGATGCGCTCGTTCGGCGTCGCGCAAGGCCTCGTCACGCCGGTTCTGCACCAGGAGAATGACCGAGCGCAGCGCCAGGGCGCTTGCATCGTTGCGGTCACGGCGCAAGGCCGCCGCCAGATCGGCTTCGGCTTCATCAACCTGTCCGATCGACAGTTCGATCGAGGCTCGATAGACCAGATAGTCGGTATCCCGCTGCGACGCCGGAACGTCTTCCAAAGCGCCGAGCGCGAGGTCGGGTCTGCCCCGCGCCATCTCGAGCACGGATCGCTTCGAGGGCTGACCGCGCGGCATCGAAAGACCGGATGCGTGTGCATCCGACATCGCGAGGATCGGCGGGTAATACAAGGCCCATTGCACATCCTCGCGCGGAGCGGCGACGGTTGACAGCTGCGGAAGCGCTTGCGCAGACGATGCGGCTGCGGCTTGGCCCTGTGGCACGGCCACCTCGCCGCGCTCATTCGACACCCGCACCAGACCTTCGATGACCTCGATTCGGGCGCGTCCTGCGCTGGCTTCGGCGAGGAACTCCGTGCCGTCGATGCGGGCCTTCAATTGACGGGTGTTGATCAGAAATCGCTGTGGACGGCGACTGAACGACTGCAACATGCCCTTGCCGAGGTCGAGCCAGGACCAGTCATCGGGACGGTTCACGACGTTTCGCAGCGTCAGGGTGGTATCCGCACCGAGGCGCAAAACGGCACTGTTGATCAATTTCACGGCGGCCCGGCTGCCCGCGTTGACGTGCAAGGTGTCACCCTGGCACAGGCGCTGGTCGAACTCGGCGGAATGCCAGGACCGCTGCCCCGAGCTCTGCACATCCACACTGCCATCGACGCTGACCAGCCGTCCGGCTTCCTCGCAGACGTCGTCGGCCATGACCGTGCGAACGGCCACCGCGATGATCAGCACCCCCCTGCGCAGCACCCTTTACCCCGCTCGGTTGTCCGTGATCCCGTACTCCAGAACAGCCCTGATGTCTCGCGGCTTCGCGCGATACGGGATCGTGCTGCCAAAATCGACCGACGTAATCGGTTGATTTCGTCAGATAGGGCGAAACCGCGTGTTGCCGCGCCGGCTCGGAACCAAGCCGGGTTGGCTATTTATTTACAACGAGCCACCTGCACAGGACGCACTTGCGACCCTGATGTTCGCGATTGCAACATCGGGTTGCTCCGGGCGGCCGGTTTGCGCCGCGTCGACGCGGACCCCGGTAGCACGCGCCAAGACGCAACAAGCCATCAGAACTGGCTGGCGTTCAGACGACCGCCGGAGACGCACTTGGCGGACAGCGACACCGTCGGCACGACCGAGCTCAGGATGGCCGAACGCAATTCCACGACGGTTGCCGCAGCGCGGGACGCGGCATACAGGGCCGCGGCCCCCGTCACGTGAGGCGCGGCCATCGACGTGCCATCCATAGTGGCATAGCTCGACGCACCGTTGACACCGGGAAATGTCGACAGGATTCCCACCCCGGGCGCCCCGAGATCGACCGTCGTCAACCCGTAGTTCGAGAACGATGCGAACCGGCCGCGCGAGTCGATCGCGGCGACCGCAAGCAGGTTCGCGTTCGGGTAACTCGCGGGATAATAAGGTGCCGCATCGATATTCGACGCGCTATTGCCGGCCGCCGCGACGAACAGGATGTTGGCCGCATTGGCACGCTCGATCGCGTCCTGCAGTGCCTGCGAAAAGCCCGCCCCGCCCCAGGACGCATTGACCGCGACGATGCGGACGCCGCGCTGAATCTTCAACGCGGTCAGGTAATCCATCGCCTTGATGGCATTCGCCGTGGTTCCACCGGAACTGCCAAGGAACTTCGCGCTGATCAGCTTGACCTTCCAGCTGACCCCGGCGACGCCGATCGCATTGCCTCCGACGGCGCCGATCGTGCCGGCGACATGTGTACCGTGGTCATCGGTCGTACCATCGTAGGTGGAGTTGTCGTTGTTCGCGAAGTCCCACCCTCGGGTATCGTCGACGTAGCCGTTACCATCGTTGTCGATGCCGTCGACCGGATCGTACGGGTTGACCCAGATGTTGGCGCGCAAATCGACGTGCGTGTGCATCACACCCTCGTCGATGAGGCCGACGTAGACGGTATCCGCGCCGACACGTCCCGCCGCCCAGGCTTCTGCGGCCTGGCTGCCGAACGCATTGGCCGGTCTGCTCGCATCCCCGTAAAGCCCCCAGAGAAGGCTATTCGTGTAGTAAGGATCGTTCGATGTCGCCTGGTGGAAGTAGATCCAGTTCGGCTCCGCATACTCGACCGAGGGATCCCGTTCGAGCATGCGTACTGCGTTCGACAGCGATGTGCCGGGAGCGATCCGCAGCAGCTGCAGCTCACCGCTCCCGTCCTCGCGACGCGCCTCGGAAACCACCGTCTCGACATACGAGACACGCCACTGCCGACGTACCCGCGACTTCGTCGCCGGCTCGACCCCGGCCCTGAACTGCACCAGGATCTCGTCCGGTACGACCGGCGCACGAGACACTGCGGCCAGTGCCTGCTCCGAAGCCGCGCAATTTCCGAACTGTGCAACGAACAACCACGCAGGGGCCGCTCGTCGCATCCATTGACACCATGATCTCATCGCCATTCCCCGTTCTCATGCGACAAGCCCGCTCGGGCCAACCCGTCGGGTCGACCACCGGCGCACACGCTTCTTCGCGCCGGCGCAGGACCTCAGGCTGGAACGTGCTTCAGCATTCTACGCAACATCCAGTTGCGAATTAGCATAACGCGATGAGGTCATTGATCACAAACACTTTTTCTGGCCGAGAGATACCGATCGGCATTCCGGCTACCGGCCGGTATGGTGCGGCGATCGTCAGGGGTGCGACTGCGGGGCCTTTACAGCCGCGACCGAACGTCAGCAAAGACTTCCGCGGTGTCTCGCTCGCACTCGGCGAGCAGCCGCTCGATCTCCGCGACGCGCGCCGCCGTGAACGACTCGTCCTTGATGCTGCCGACGTTGACGTAGACGTTCAGGGCCGCGCTCTTCATCGCGGCATAGGCCGCCATGACGCCGACCCCGGCATCGCTGATGACGTTGCGATTGCCGTGTTGCGTCGCGATACGGCAAAGCCGGATGAGGTCGGCGCACAGACGGGCGCAAGCCAGCGGAACGTCGGTTGCGAGCTTCAGTGCGTCCTGGATCGCCGCGCTACGCACGTGCTTCTGTTCGTCCGTGAGTTTCGGCATCGCGTAACACGCCATGACGCGGTCGAACGCATCGATGTCCTGCCGAACCATGTCCGCCAAGCGAGCGCGCAGGTTCTCCGCCTCGGCCAGGGTATCGCTCATCTCGGACGCGACGGACTCGTATCCAGCCTTGCCGAGCGTCAGGTTACAGACCATGCTGACCAGGGCCGCACCCATCGCCCCGATGATGGCCGTCGCACTGCCACCGCCCGGCGTCGCCGAACGGCTGGCAAGATCGTCGAGGAATTGCTGCAACGGCTTATCGATCATGCTGAACCTCCTGGTGCTGGTCGTTGGCGCCCGTCGAACCAAGCATTATATAAAGCGGGAGCCTGATCCTTATCAGGAATGTTTATTCCACGGATAGGTGTCCAAGACGGTATCATGGGCCCGGCGGCCCCTGGCACCGCCCATCCGGCCAGTTCAAGCCCCGTATCGCACGCAACACGCCCATTGATGATGAAGAAACTCCTGTTCCAGTTCGATACCGATCCGCACGCCTCGTCGTTCGATACCGTCGTCGCCTACGATGGCGGGGCCGACCGCGTGATCCCGCATGGCGGGCTGACGCCGGACAACATCGCGCCGCTGGTCGAGGGAACGATCTTTACGCGTGCGCCAAAGGACAAGCGCAATACGGCGATCTTCGTCGGCGGAAGCAACCTTGAGGCCGGAGAGGCTTTGCTGGCGGCCGTGCAGAGGAAATTCTTCGCCGATTTCCGCGTCTCGGTAATGTTGGACAGCAACGGCAGCAACACGACCGCGGCCGCCGGGGTTGCCCGGCTGTCCGGACATGGACCATTGAACGGTTGCAAGGCCGTCGTACTGGGCGGCACCGGCCCGGTCGGGCAACGAGCCGCGGTAATGCTGGCACGCGAAGGCGCGAGGGTGTCGCTCAGTTCCCGAAACCTCGGACGCGCCGAGCAGGCCTGCGAGCAGATGAAGCAACGCTTCGGCGTCGACCTGGAGGCGATCGAAGCGGTCGACAACGACTCGCGTGCGGCCGCGCTGGACGGCGCCGAAATCGTGTTCGCGACCGGCGCGGCGGGCGTCGCCCTGCTCGATGAACACGGCTGGCGCGACAACCCGACGCTCCGTTTGCTCGCGGACGCCAACGCGACTCCGCCGATCGGTATCGGCGGCATCAGCATGATGGACCGCGGCAAGGATTACGACGGCAAGATCGTCTGGGGCGCAATCGGCTTCGGTACATTGAAACTCGCATTGCACCGCGCCTGCATCGCGAAGCTGTTCGAGAGAAACGACCAGATTCTGGATGCCGAGGAGATCTTCGCGCTGGCTCGGGCGATGAGCTAAGCCGCCGAAGACCGGCCAGTCCACGCAGAGGCGCGCGATCTGCGTTTGCCGACCAGGGAGCAAGACGATGACAGTTGCCCGCTTCGGACTCATCACTGCGAGCGGCGTCGTGCTCGCGGCGCTGGCGTTGGCGTGCGAGTCCGCTGCCGCGGCGCCTCCGGCCGGATTCACCCGGTTCGAACTGACGAGCCAGCTGCAGCGGCCTAGCACGTTCGCCTGGCTCGGCAACGACATCCTCATCGGCGAGAAGAATACCGGTCGCGTCCGGCTGCTCCGTCCCAATGGCACGATCCGGCCGCAAGCGTTCCTGAGCCTCGCGCTATCCACCGATTCCGAGCGCGGACTGCTGGGCCTCGCGACCGATCCAGGCTATCCGCGACAGGCCTTCGTCTACGTCTACTACACGACCGGGCCCGGTTCGAAGAATTACGCCGGTACGCCGAAGAACCGGGTATCCAGGTTCACGGTCCGTGAGGGACTTGGTCAGGACGAGCAGATCATATTCGATGCGATTCCGTCGGACGCGGGCAACCACAACGGTGGCGACATCCAGTTCGCCGCCGACGGTACGCTGCTGGTCTCGGTCGGCGATGGCGGATCGTTCCCGGATCAGGCGCAGAACCCCGACTCCCTGCGTGGCAAGATCCTGCGCATCCAGGCCGATGGGCAGATTCCGCGGGATAATCCCCTCTTCAAGCAGAACCACGGGCGACGACGCGCGGTCTATGCGTTCGGCTTTCGCAATCCGTTCCGCTTCACGATCCGTCCGTCGAGCCAGGCCACGATCGTCGCGGACGTGGGCCAGAACGATTGGGAGGAGATCGACGTCCTCCAAGCGGGCGGAAACTTCGGCTGGAATGCCTATGAAGGGCCCTGCGCCCAGGCCGCAGCCGTGTGCGATCCGTCCGCGACCGACTTCGGCGACACGCAGGCCCCAGTCCACTATTACCCGCATGCAGGCGCCGGTGAAACCGGCAGCGCGATCATCGGCGGCGTCTTTTCGAGTGCCACGCGTTACCCGACGGTGTATGCCGACGCGTACTTCTACGGGGATTTCGCCGCGGGCTGGGTGCACGTGTTGCCGATGGACTCCGCGAATCGGCCCGGGGTAGCGGTCGAATTCGATCAGCTGAGCTGCCCGGTCGCGTTCCGCCTGGGGCCAGACGGCAATGTCTACGTGCTCGACATGTGCGCGCACGCGCTCTATGGCTATCGCTTCGACGGCTGACCGCCCAAGCTAGGCTCAGAACCTGTCGCCTAGCACCTCGCCGAAGCTCTCCGCCAGCCAGCGCCGTACCTGATCGATGACCCAGACCGGATTATCCAGCGGGAGATCGTGGCCGGCGCTCGCGTGCACTCGCGGAACGATGTCCCAGGCGGCGGCGAGCTTGCGCGTGCAGAGCGGATCGACCAGACGATCCCGCGCTCCGGCCAGCAACAGCACCGGCACGCTCGGGCGTTGCAGCGGCGCTCGATAGCGCGCCGCGGCGACCAGTTGCCGCGCGAGGTTGAGGCCGCGCACCGGACGCTCGCGGTAGATCCGTGCGCGGCGGTCCAGCAGGGTTTCCTGGTCCTCGGCCGGATTCGATGTGGTCAATGCAAGGATCAGCCGCTCCCGGTGCCGCGCATCGGCCGTTGCCAGAATACGCGCGAGATAAGGCCAGCTTCGCCAATTCAGGCGTTCATGGAACGAACTCAAGCCGCGCAGGCTGGTATTGATCAGGACGCCGCCGGCGAACCGCTGCGGATTTCGCCGCAACCATTCGATCGCGACCATGCCACCGAGCGAGATCGCCAATATGAAGCACGGGGCGCGGTGCGAAGCCGTTGATTCACGATGGACGGCATCGTCGTCTAGGGCGCTCTGCAGCGCGTCGACCATGCCAGCGATCGACGATGGACTCGGTTGCCGCCATAGACGACCGCTGCCCGGAAGATCCAGGCACACGACCCGTGCGCCCGGAATCGCTGCTTCGAACGCAGATGGGAAATCATCCCAATGCGCGGCTTCGCGGATCAGTCCGCGAACAAGGATCCAGTGGCTTCGCGGATCAGGGCACATCGAACCAGCTCCGCAAGCCGTGATCCTGCAGATGCGCGCGCCGGCTATCGGCGAGTCCGGTCCAAAGCTCGGGTGATTGCAGCGCGCGAAAGAGAAAATCGAACAGCATCGTGTGCCGTCGCAGGGCTCGCTGCTCGCGGTGCGGCAGCCAAGGATTGAACGCGCCGAGACGCGAGAAGATCTGACGCCAGTTCTTCTTGACCCAGAGCCATGAGCCCAGTTCGAGCGTGAACGGCAGGAAATGTCCGTCCGGCCGCTGATCGCGAAACTCATCGTAGAGGTAATCCCACAGATCACCGTGAGACAGGTACTGGCGAGACTGCGGCTCCACGCAATACACGTGGTGCGGATACGTGCGGTCCAGCAGATGCTTCAGCGCGACGACCTCGGCCAGTTGCGGAAAGGGCTCTCGCGTCTTCGCATACGGAAACCACAAACGGTCGACCTTCCCATAACCCGAATGCACATCGATCGAAATCGCGTGGGACGCCATGAAGACCTCCCGGCGGATGAAGCGGCACAGCGCCCGCGCTTCCGGCTCCATCGGCGCATCGGTCGGTCCCTGGTACCAGGGCAGTCTGGGCGAAATACGATGTCCGCCGAACAACTGCCAGCGATCCAGTCCATCGGCCCGTACTGGCGAATTCCGCATCAGATCCACGCCATTGCCATTTGCACGGCGCCGCAGGAACATCCCTACCGGGTTCACCAACGGAAGCATGACGATTCGCGTGCTCCGCAGCATCGATTGGGTGACGCGGTCCCAACGCGCGAGTTCCATCAGTGTTCGAAGGTAGGAGACGACGATGCGCGTGCCTATACGTTCGAGGCCGTGCACACCGCCCGTCAGCGCCAGGACCGGCGCCGTCGGATCGTCCGGACCGAAGCAGATCGCGATCAGCGGGAAGTCGGAGTCGGCGCAGCGAACCCGGGTCAGCACCTCGACGCGGGCGAAATCCCGCAGTTGCGCGGCCAGCGACAGGAGATCGAGAAGTTCCGGTATCGCCGCTCCATGCTCGAGATGCTCGACCAGCCCATGCAGAAGATCATCCGGCCCGGCGGCTTCATCATGCTGAGAACTTTCCGCATCGACCATGGATCCTCAGGGCGCCAAATTTCTGGATGATAAAACAGGGGCGCACAATGATAAGCCGTGGACCCCGGACAAGCGTGTGACAACTCGGTCTACGCAAACACATCGGGCGGATCGCCGCTCAGCAGGCAGCGCCTGCCCGAAACGCGGGCGACTCGCCGCACCCGTTCGCCGGGTGTGTGGCCCCGGATCGCGCGAACCCCGCAAAGAAAAGCCGCGGAACCGCGGTCGAACGACGCGGCTTCGCGGCGAAACGGAGACCCGCGTCAGCGCCGTGGAAGCGGTCCTGCCGGTGGTCGGGTGAATTGCTGTGTAGGCTCCGAACAACAGCCGGACTGGCATCGTTCGGAGCCCGTGAGCTAGATGCGATCTCGCGTCAGCTCACGACACGTCCCTGTGTCGCGGGGAAGCTCTGAACAGTTCAGAGCTTCGCTAGGGGGGCGTCAGGATGCTCTCGAGGAACTCGTCCGTAGCGGATGGGAGCGTGTCCGTGCGCGCATCCACCGACTTCAGGAACACGTTTAGATCGGAGATCTGACCACCGGTCAGGCTGTTCGCGATCGTATCCGCCCCCAGTTTATGGATCGAGAAAACCTGGTTGAAGGTTTGTCCGCGCCCATTGTGCAAGAACGGACCGTTGTAGTTGACCGCGAGCATCGACGGCGGCTGGAAGCCGAGCCCGCCAAGCGCCGGTCGACCCAGTTCGTCGGCCGTACGACCGGCGCCGCGGATCTCCAGCGGACTCGTTGAGTTCAGCGTTCCAACCGGGTCGAGGAAGGTCAGCGTCTCCGACCCGATCGTCAGACTGATGACCTGCGCACGCGCATTCTTCAGCCCCGGATCGAAACCGAAGTCCGACGGCGGAGCGGCCGCCGGAGGCGCTGGATTCGGATTGGCCGGGAACGTCGGATTCGCGTCATAGACGACCTGGCTCTTCGTCCACTTGGCCCCGCCATGACACGACGCGCAATTCGCCGCGAACACCGCCTTGCCCTGACTGAACGCCTGGCGCGCCGCCGCCGATGCCGGCTGCGGCATGTTCAGCGTCCGCACCGTCTGCACCCACAAGGTCGATGCGTCGAGCGCGTCACTGGCACCCTGGCTCAGGCCGTGCTGGAAAATGCCCGGATGCGCCGGCGTGGCACTCGGCGGTGTCGCCGGATCGGTCGAGGTGCACTGCGCCGGCGGATCGGTGCCGACGACCTCGGCGCTGGCAAAGCCGCAGCCGCCCTGGACGCCGCGCGAGTTGTTGTTGAAGTCGGTGACGCTGCCCATCACCGCGCTCCAGTTCGAGATCTTCTGATCGACCGGGTTGAACTTCGAGAAGAACGAGTTCAAGGCCAGCGTACGACGGGGGCCGGTACCGAAAATCCAGACCACCTTGTCGGACAGGCCATCCGGATGACAGGACGCGCAGGAACTCCAGGCATCACGCGAGGCCTTGCCCCTGAACGCATGCGGATCGATGCTGCGCACGGGCTTCGTGAAGATGCCGTTGTCGGGTGTGCCCAAAGCTGTATTGAACACGAGCTTGCCAACCAGCACCGCATGTTCGAAGCTCCCCGGTTCGGGTGGCTCGCTGGCGCTGATGTCGCCGGCGATCACCTGGTTGCTCTGAAGATTGATCCGCGTCAACGACATGTCCGCTTCGTTGTTGACGTAGGCGCGCCGTCCGTCGGTGCTGATGACGACGCCATTCGGCAGATTCCCGGTCTTGAAGCGGATGATGTTCGGCGGGTTCAGCGTCAGCTTGCTCGCGCTGTTCTCGCGGGTACCGCGAAATACGAAGTTACCCCCGCGGCTGACCACCAGGAATACCCGCCCATTGAGCGATGCGTCGAGCGCGACGACATCATTGCCGAACAGGCCGTCAAGGCCACTTATCTGGCCTGCATCACGTTCAGCCTTGACGTCCTGATTCAAATTGACGTGGAGGTCCTTGCGTTCGAGTTGCGTCACCGTGTCGATCACATGGACGAAGGCCTGCACGTTCGTATTGAACTGCACCGGAGGCTCCGGCCCGGCCCCGATATCCGAGACGAACAAACGCGTGCCGCGGATCACCATCGACCATAGCTGGTTCGGAAACGCGCCTTGCGGGTCGGCCGTGATCACCGGACTGTTCGGATCGGTGATCGACTTGTCCGGGCAGAACAGGTTGCTTTGGATCGGCGGGTTATCGTTGAACTGCGTGCAGAAGAACCGGCGGCTCGCGGCAAAGCCCGCATTCTCGGTCGGTGACAGCACCGACTTGACGAAGTTCGCCGCATCGCCGACCTTGAACGAGCGCACGACACCGCGCCTTCCGGTGTCGAAGCCCTCACCGGGCCCACCGGGGATCGTCTCGGCATAGAACAGGCTGACGAACACGCGTTCGTCGAAATCGTCGTTGTTGCCGTTGTTCGTGATCGCGATCGCCCAGGGATTACCCCCTACGTTGATATCGCGAATCACCGAATCGTTGTCCGTGCGAATGACGGTCACCGTACCCTGGGTATGATTCGCGATGTACAGGATGCCCCCGGTCGGCGTCAGCGCGCAGCCTCGGGGTTCGGTTCCGGCGCGCACGGTATCGATCACCGTGAACGCATTCGCCCCCTTGAGCGAAATGACCGAGACATCGCCGCTGGCGGCGTTGGTGACGTAGGCCTTGCTGTCATCAGGCAGGACCGCGACGCAGCGCGGTTCCTGGCCGACGGCGACTTCAGCCAGTTTGACGGCGGAATCCGCCCCGGTCGCACTGCGAACCTGGATGACGGACAGCGTATCGGAATCGACATTGACGACGAGGGCCAGGCGATTGTCGCTGGTCAACGCGACCGTGCTGGAGTGAGTGGGGCCGGCGAACACAGCTCCCTGTGCCGTACCGACACTGAAGCCGATGCCGAGCGCGATCAGGCCCATCAAGCCCCGCGCCCACATGCGGGGCGACTGCGGCTTTCCATCGTCCGGAACCTCGCTCATCGCGCCTCCCCCCGTGCAGTGCCCCGACACGCGTCGCGAAAACGACGATCTAGTTCCCATACCTGTGCCCTCCGATCTGAATTTGGTTTTCTCGACCTGAAGAAACCTCCGGACAATTGGATCGCAGGTGCCCACCTCCTCGACGCCGCCCCAGATAACGCCAGAGCGGGACGATGAGCTCTCCTACCCGGCTTGTCAAGAATTGCGCGACCATTTTGAAGAACGTTAGTTCCCGCTAATCATCGTCCGCACGTCGGTTGCCGCCCATGGGGCGTGAGGTCGAAGTACGGAAAATGGAGGCAAAGGCCGCGGAGGCGCACTGAGGACACGCCGGATCGGGCCCCTCCCAACACGATTCGGGGCGGTCCTTCCGGAAAACGGACCCGAGGATCGGCGTCAGAGAATCAGCCGGGTCAGTCCCCAGGCAAACAGGCCGGCCAGCACATCATCGATCATGATGCCGAGCCCGCCCGGAACGTGCCGGTCGAGCACACGAATCGGCCAGGGTTTGACGATGTCGAAAAAGCGAAAGAACAGGAATGCGAGCAGGATTCCGTTCCAGCTCGTGCCGACACCGGCCGCAGCGATCAGAAAGCCGACGATCTCGTCCCAGACGATTCCCGGATGGTCGTGTACCGCGAGTTTCCGCGCAGACACCGAGCACAACCAGACGCCGATCAGAAACAGCCCCACGACGACGAGTACGTAAGGCCCGGGTGCCAGGCCGGCGAGCAGCAGATAGACCGGTATCGCGATCGCGGTGCCCCATGTGCCCGGAGCGGGCGATATCAGCCCGGCACCGAATCCGAATGCCGCGAGACAGACTGGGTTACGAAGGATCTCTCGACGTTGCGACGGGCTTAGCGTTCGGCTGGTCATGAATTGCGGTCAGGCGAAATGATCGAAGCCGTCAGGCTGCAGATCGATGGTTCGTCCATCGCGTCGCAACCGCAGGCCCCGTGGTTCCTCGATACGGCCGATCGCGCGAAACGGTGTCGAGTGTGCCCTCGCTTCGCCGGTGAATGCGGCGAGCCGCGCCTCCGGGACGGTGAAACACAGTTCGTAGTCGTCTCCCGCGTGCAGCGGCATGGACCAATCCCCGGTCGTAGAAATGTAATCAACCACGGCCGGTGACAGGGGCAGTTCGTCCCAGTCGATGGCCGCGCCAACCGCGCTCGCCGTCAGGACATGGCCCAGATCCGCGGCCAGACCATCGGACACGTCGACACACGAGGACGCGTATCGCCGCAGCAGCAATCCGAAATCGACCCGCGGTTCGGGACGCAACAGCCGCAGCAATGCTTCGCCATCGGCCGAAGTGCAACGTCCATCGAGCATGCGCAGGCCCAGCCCCGCGGACCCGACCGTGCCGGTGACGAAAATGCGATCGCCGCATCGAGCACCGGAGCGGCGCAACGCATTACCGCCCGGGACGGCGCCGAACGCCTGGATCGTCACGCTCAACGGGCCGCGGGTCGTGTCGCCACCGATCAGGTCGACGTGGTGCCGATCCGCCAGTTCGAAGAGTCCCGCGGCGAACCGATCGAGCCAGTCCGGTCCCGCCTCCGGGACCGTCAGGCACAGCGTCACGGCACGCGGTTCGGCTCCACACGCCGCCAGATCGCTGAGATTCACCGCGAGCGATTTGTAACCCAGATCCGCGGGATCGACATCGGAAAAAAAGTGCACGCCGGCGACCAGGGTGTCGGCCGTGACCGCGAGCACCTCGCCCGGTTCCAATGCGAACAGCGCGCAATCATCGCCGATACCGAGTCGGGTTCCCACGTGCCAAGGCGGACGGTCACGGACGAAACAGCGCCGGATCAGTTCGAACTCGCCGAGCGAGCGACGATCGGACGAAATCAAGGAGCGGCGCCGTCCACCGGTGTCGAGTGGCCGGCTGCGATCTCGTGCGCCCTTGCCTGACGCGCAACACGATCGAGAATACCGTTGACGAAGCGGTAACCCTGGACCGATCCGAACTCCTTGGCGTAACGAATCGCCTCATTGAGGATTACGCGGAACGGCACCTCAAGACGGTACAGCAACTCGTACGCACCGATTCTCAATACCGCCCGCTCGACCAGATCGACATCCCCGATCGGGCGATCGAGGTAAACGCCCAGCGCCGCGTCGATCTCGTTGAGCCGCGCCGGTATCTCGTGCAGTAGTTCGTGAAACAGCTCCGGATCGGCCTTGTCGAGCCCATGCTCTTCGACGAACTGGCGTTCGATTTCCGACAGGTTGCTCCCCGTCACCTGCCACTGATACAGCGCCTGAACCGCGGCCCGCCGGGCCTGACTGCGTGGCCAGCTCATCGCGCCGCCACTGCCCGCAGAAGGTTGGCCATTTCGATCGCCGACAGCGCGGCCTCGGCGCCCTTGTTGCCGGCCTTGGTTCCGGCGCGTTCGATCGCCTGCTCGATCGTATCAACAGTCAATACGCCGAAGGCGATCGGCACGCCGTGCTTCAGCGAGGCCGCCGTCATGCCCTTGACGCACTCGCCCGCCACGTAGTCGAAATGCGGTGTACCGCCGCGGATCACCGCGCCGATCGCAACGATCGCATCGTACTTTCCGGATGCCGCGACCCGATCGAGCGCCAACGGCAACTCGAAAGCGCCCGGGGTCCTGACCAGGTCGATCGCCCCGGCCTCGGCGCCATGGCGGCGCAAGGCCTCGATCGCGCCCGACGTCAGATGATCGACGATGAAGCTGTTGAAGCGGGAGGCGACGACGCAGAAGCGTAAACCGGCCGCCGACAGGTGGCCCTCGATCAGTGTCACATTGTCCATGGAATTCAACTGCTGATTATACGCACACGACGTGCTCGACGACTTCCAGGCCGTAGCCCGAAAGCCCCAGGTATTTTTTTCTGACGCCGAGTATACGCAGCTTGCGCACACCCAGGTCGGACAGGATCTGCGCGCCGGTGCCGGTCGTCCGCCAGTCGTCGCGACGTTCCTCGATGCCGCCCGCAACGACGCCGTGATCCTCCATTTCATACTGATGGATCCGTTCGACCAGCGACTTGTCGTCCTCCTCATTGCGGATCACGACGAGAACCCCGCTGCCCTCCTGCGCGATCCGGCGCATCGCCGCACGCAGGGTCACGACGGTATCACCGCGGCGCGCGGCGAACAGATCGCCGAGCAGATTGCGCGCGTGCACCCGAACCAGGGTCGGTTGATCGGGCGAAATGGGTCCCATCGTCAGCGCGAGATGCAACTTGTTGTCGATCTGATCCTGATACGCGAACAGGCGGAAGGTACCGAACTCCGTCGGGTAGTCGCAGGTGCAGATGCGCTCGACCGTCTGCTCGTTCTGTATCCGGTAGTGAATCAGGTCGGCGATCGTGCCGATCTTCAGCCCGTGCTCCTTGGCGAAACGCTCCAGATCCGGGCGGCGGGCCATCGAGCCGTCCTCGTTGAGGATCTCGACGATGACCGCGGCCGGTTCCAGACCGGCAAGCCGCGCCAGATCGCAGCCGGCCTCGGTGTGGCCGGCACGGTTCAGCACGCCGCCCGGCTGCGCCATCAGTGGAAATACGTGACCGGGTTGCACCAGATCCTCGGGCTTCGAATTCGGCGCCACCGCGCAGCGGATCGTCGTTGCGCGGTCGGCGGCCGAGATCCCGGTCGTCACGCCATGGGCGGCCTCGATCGACACCGTGAAGTTGGTCGAGTGCGCGGTCCGGTTCTCGTTGACCATCAGCGGCAACCGCAACTGCTGGCAGCGATCCCGCGTCAGGGTCAGACAGATCAGGCCGCGGCCATAGCGCGCCATGAAGTTGATGTCCTCGGCGCGCGTGTGCTGCGCGGCCATGACCAGATCACCCTCGTTCTCACGGTCATCGTCGTCCATGATGACGACCATCTTGCCGGCGCGGATGTCGGCGATGATCTCGTCAATCGTGTCCATCGGAGTCCTTCGCGAATCCGGCCCGGACGAGTAGGTCCCGGCTCAGGGTACTGGCTTGCGGGTGCTCGCCGGACGCGCTCAGCAGGCGCTCGAGATAGCGTGACAACAGATCGACCTCCAGATTGACGCGGCGGCCCACGGTGCTGGCCCCCAGCGTCGTCGCCGTCAACGTGTGCGGCACGATATTGACATCGAACCAGTCCGACCCGACGGCATTGACCGTCAGGCTGATGCCGTCGACGCAGATCGAACCCTTGCCGGCGATGTAGCGCGCCAGCGATGCCGGATTGCCGATGCGAAAACGCACCGAACGCGCATCCTCGCTGCGCTGCAGAATCTCTCCGACGCCGTCGACGTGCCCGCTGACGATGTGGCCGCCCATCCGCGTCGCCGGGGTCAGCGCGAGTTCGAGATTCACCAGGTCGCCCGGTGCCAATGCACCGATCGTCGTGCACGACAGGGTTTCGCGTGACACGTCCGCGGCGAAGCGCGCGCCACCGAGTTCGACCGCGGTCAGACAGACACCGCTGACGGCAATGCTGTCGCCGAGCCCTACGCCGTCCAGCGGCAGGGTTCCCGTGTCCACGACGAGCCGCTGATCACCTCCACGGGGGTTGATCGCGGCGATACGGCCGATGGCCTGAATGATGCCGGTAAACATGGCTCGATGGGTTCAGGGCCTGGCCGGGGCCAGCCGGATTCGAAGGTCGCCGCCGATCTGGCGAACGTCGGTAAATGCGAAACGATGGCGGTCGGCGATACGGTCCAGACCGGCGATGTTCCACAGCCCGCGCGCGGTATTGCCCAAGGCGCACGGCGCGATGTAAAGAATCCACTCGTCGACCAGACCCTGGTCGAGCAGCGCACCATTCAAGCGCGCGCCCGCCTCCACCCAGACTTCATTGAACTCCCGATCGGCGAGAACCTGCAAGGCCTCGGCCAGGTTCACTCCGGCGCCGCGCCATTCCGATGACATCGCTACGACATCCGCGCCGGCGGCGCGCAAGGCGTCGGTCCGCATCTCGTCGTTGCTCCGCGTCATGACCAGGGTATGCCCGGACTGCCGCAGCAACCGGGCATCCGGCGGCATGCGCAACGTGGAGTCCAGCACGGCACGTGCCGGTTGTACCAGGTCTTCATCGTCCGGCAGCCGCGCGGTCATCAGCGGATCGTCGGCGAGCACGGTGCCGATACCGGTCAGGATCACCGAGCTGCGTGCCCGAAAACGATGGCCGTCGCGACGCGCCGCGTCGCCGGTGATCCACTTGCTCTCGCCCGAGGACAGTGCGGTCCGGCCATCCAGGCTGCATGCCAGCTTCGACCGCACGTACGGGCGCCCCAGGCGCATCCGCGCGAAAAAGCCCCGATTGAGATCCTCGGCGGCTGCCGCGAGCACACCGCACTCGGTTGCGATGCCGGCCTCGCGCAGCAAGGCCAGGCCCTTGCCACCGACGCGCGGATTCGGATCCTCCACCGCGGCGACCACCCGGGACACCCCCGCCGCGATCAACGCATCGGTGCAGGGCGGCGTCTTGCCATGATGGCAGCACGGCTCCAGGGTCACGTATGCGGTCGCACCCTTCGCGCGGCCGCCGGCCGCCCGCAGTGCCTCGATCTCGGCGTGCGGCCCGCCAACGCGCCGATGCCAACCCTCGCCGACGATCTGCCGGCCGTCGACGAGGACGCAGCCGACCCGCGGATTCGGGTCCGTCGTGTAAAGCCCCCGCTCGGCCAGTTGCAGGGCTCGCGCCATGAACCGGATATCGTCGCCGGAGGCTCCCTCCGCACGCTGCATCGCTCTCTATCCTCTTAAGCCGCGCGATGATCGCCGGAACGCTCGTGTCCCCGATGTGGCCGCGGCGCCACTATTCCTCGAACAGGTCCGGCTGTCCGGCGACCGCGTTGCTGCGCGGATCGTTCTCGAGTCGATCGATGACCTCACGGAACTCGTTGACGTCCTCGAACCGCCGATACACGGAGGCGAAGCGGACATAGGCCACATGGTCCAGACGACCGAGTTCCTGCATCACACGTTCGCCTATCAGGCGCGAACGCACTTCGCGCTCCCCGCGCGCCAACAAACCCTTCTTGATTCGCGTGATCGCCGCCTCGGTCAGATCGCTGCTGACCGGTCGCTTCTCCAGGGCCCGCAGGAAACCCGCGCGCAACTTCTCGTCGCGAAAGGGTTCGCGATTGCCGTTGGACTTGACGACGCGCGGCATATTCAGTTCGGCGCCCTCGTAGGTCGTGAAGCGCTCCTTGCATTCGCCGCATTCGCGCCGTCGCCTGACCTGATCTCCATCCTGCGACAAACGGGAATCGATGACGCGGGTATCACCGGCTCCGCAGAACGGGCAACGCATCGGAAGATCCCTTCACCACCCGGACGAATATCGTTTGGTCAGCTCGGATAGACGGGGAACCGCCGGCAGATCTCCTCGACCTCGGTGCGAACACGGCTCAGCACGGACTCGTCTTCCGGTCGATCCAGAACATCGGCGATCCAGTCCGCAACCGCCCGGCACTCCTCGCGCCCAAAGCCTCGCGTCGTGGCTGCCGGGGTACCGACGCGGATGCCGCTGGTCACGAACGGTGACTGCGGATCGTTCGGCACGGCGTTCTTGTTGACCGTCATGTGCGCGAGGCCCAGCGCCTCCTCGGCCTTCTTCCCGGTCAGTCCCTTCGCGATCAGATCGACCAGGAACAGATGATTGTCGGTCCCCCCGGAAACGATACGGTAGCCGCGCTGGATCAGGCGTTCGGCCATTGCCTGCGCGTTCGCCAGGACCTCGCCCTGGTATTGCTTGAAATCCGGCTGCAGTGCCTCCTTCAGCGCGACCGCCTTGGCCGCGATGACATGCATCAGCGGTCCGCCCTGGATGCCCGGAAACACCAGCGAGTTCAGCTTTTTCTCGATTTCGGCGTTGGCCTTCGCGAGAATCAGGCCACCACGAGGTCCGCGCAAGGTCTTGTGCGTCGTCGTCGTCGTGACATCGGCGATCTGCACCGGGCTCGGATAGAGTCCCGCCGCGACCAGGCCCGCGACGTGCGCCATGTCGACGACGAACCATGCGCCGACCGAATCGGCGATCCGGCGAAAGCGGGCCCAGTCGACGATGCGCGAGTAGGCCGAGAAGCCGGCGACGATCATCTTCGGCCGATGTTCCGTTGCCAGGGCCTCGACCTGCTCGTAGTCGATGTGGCCGGTTTCCGGGTTCAACCCGTACTGCACCGCGTTGTAGAGCTTCCCGGAGAAATTGACCTTTGCGCCGTGCGTCAGATGACCTCCGTGCGCCAGGCTCATACCGAGAATCGTGTCTCCCGGGTTCAGCAGGGCCATGTAGACCGCCGCGTTCGCCTGCGAACCGGAGTGCGGCTGGACATTGGCGAAATCGGCGCCGAACAGCGCCTTGGCCCGCTCGATCGCGAGGCTCTCGGCGATATCGACGAACTCGCAGCCGCCGTAATAACGCTTGCCCGGATAGCCTTCCGCATACTTGTTCGTCAGCACCGTGCCCTGTGCCTGCAGAACGCGCGGACTGGCATAGTTCTCGGATGCGATCAGCTCGATATGGTCTTCCTGCCGTTGCTCCTCGTTGCGGATCGCCGCCCACAGTTCGTCATCGAAACCGGCGATTTCCATACCTTTGCTGAACATAAAAAGCGGCCCTACGTCAGGATCTTCGTTGCGGATGCAGACCGTCATTGTACTCCAGCCGGCCGCACCGAACCTAGGGAGGCTACAGTCTATTCGGAGCTTCGCGCGGCACATGGATGCTTCGCCGCTGTCGACTGCTCTAAATAACTGATTTCGTTCGCTGAGGCGAAACCGCAGCTGGCCTCAGCGACTCTGAACGAAGCCAGGATGGCTCTTGTTCCGTAGCGACGGCCCGAACGAAATCCGTGCCGGATCTGTTTGATCCGCGGTGCATTGCTCGATCGCGGCAAGCCCGAAGCGAATGGCGCGTTTCCGGACCGCGAGCAATCAGGCGGGGAGTCAGCGCAGCAGTGCGAAATCATCGCGGTCGGAACCCGGCACGAGTTCGCTCGCAACGACGCGTTCGACCCGGGCCAGGGTCGGCCCGCGATGACACCAGGTGAGGAACTCGGCGATGTGGTCGGCGGGGCCCTGAGCCTCGATCTCAACCGTGCCGTCGGGCCGATTGCGTACCCATCCGACCAGCGACAGACGCTTCGCGGTAAACGCGGTGGCCGCGCGGAAGCCGACGCCCTGGACGCGCCCGTAGACCAGCAGATGAACCCTTCGGGTCACGGCGATGGCCCGATTGGCGTCAGTTTCCAGCACTGGTGGATGCGCGGATTGCGCTCGAAATCCTTGGGCAGGGTTGCCCGTCTGAGATCCTCGATCGCAAAACCGGACAGCTCATCCGCGTGCAAGCGAAACTTCTGCGCGTTCGTCGAGAATAGCAGGACGCCGCCAGCGCTCAACAATCCGCCAACGCCGCGCAGCAGTTCGACGTGATCGCGCTGCACGTCGAAGGTACCATCGAGCTTCTTCGACTGTGAGAACGTCGGCGGATCCAGAAAGATCAGATCGTAGCGGGCGCGCGCCGTGTGCGCTTCGTCGACCCAGCGCAGTACGTCCGCACGCACCAGCAGATGCCGTTCACCGCGGATACCATTCGATTCGAGGTTCCGGGCAGCCCAGTCCAGATAGGTGTTCGACAGGTCCACGCTGGTCGTGCTGGCCGCACCCCCCTTCGCCGCGTAGACCGTCGCGCTGCCGGTGTAGGCGAACAGGTTCAGGAAGTTCCGGCCCGGCGCGAGTTCGCGAATCATCGACCGCGTCAGCCGATGATCGAGAAACAGTCCGGTATCGAGATAGTCCTCGAAGTTTACCCAGAAGCGGCAGCCCCCTTCCATGACTTCGTGAAACCGCCCGCTGGCGGCCTGCTTTTCATATTGCGCACTACCCTTCTGACGCTGGCGGATCTTCAGGAACAATCGGTCCTGCGGCACCTCGAGCACGAGGCGAATCGCCGCGAGCGCGTCGATCAGGCGGCGTTCCGCGGCGGCCGCGTCGATCGTCGACGGCGCCTGATACTCCTGGACCTGCACCCAGAGTTCGCCGGCCTGATACAGATCCACCGAGACGGCGAATTCGGGCAGGTCGGCATCGTACAGCCGGTAACAGTCGATGCCGTTCGTGCGCGCCCAGCGGCCTAGATGGCGAAGGTTCTTGCGCAAGCGATTCGCCAGCATCTCCGCCTGATCGGACAAGCTCGAAATCGCGGCGCCCTTCCGCAACAGCACGCTCGTGCGGGGCATCGGTTCCCCTGTCGATTCCAGTTCGCGCGGAACGAAGAAGCGCTCCGGGATAACCTCGAAATTGAACAGGCGACAGGGTATCCGACCGTTGTACACGGCCCAGTGGCGCTTCGCGCGGATCCCCAGGCGGAACGCCAGCTCCGGGTTCCCGGTCAGCAGACTCATCCGCCAGCCGCCAAAATGCTCGCGGACGATGTCACCGAGTTCGCTGTATAGCCCCTGCAGTTCCTCGGCTTCGCCGAGGCGTTCGCCATAGGGCGGATTCACGACGAGCAGGCCGGACGGGTCCGAAGGGCGCACATCCGCAACCGCTTTCCGCTCGATATGGACCCGGCCACGCAGTCCGGCCCGCTCGATGTTCTGCCAGGCAGCAGCGATCGCATCACGATCGATGTCGTAGCCGATAATCCTCGGCAACCGACCCAGACCGGCGTCGCGCCGCTGCCGCGCCTCATCGACCAGCCGGGCCCACACCTCCGATCGATGCTGCCGCCATCCGGTGAAGCCGAAATGCGTGCGTCCCAAACCTGGCGCGATGTCGCCGGCAATCAGCGCGGCCTCGACGACCAGGGTCGCCGAACCGCACATCGGATCGACCAGGGCCGCGCCGCTGGCCGCGAGTTCACGCCAGCCCGCCCGACGCAGGATCGCCGCCGCGAGGTTCTCCTTCAGTGGCGCGGCTGCGCCGGCCAGACGGTATCCACGGCGGTGCAGGCTGTCACCGGACAGGTCGATGCTGAGCGTCGCCTCGTCCCGGTCGATATGCAGGTTGATCCGCAGATCGGGTTGCGCGAGTCGGACCGTCGGGCGCGTGCCGGTTCGCTCGCGGAACTGGTCCACGACCGCATCCTTGACCTTCTGCGCGGCAAACAGCGCATGATCGATGACGGACCGACTCGTCGAACAATCGACCGCGAGCGTGCCCTCGACATCCAGATGGCTCGCCCAATCGACGTCACGGACCGCATCGTACAGGGCATCGGTGCTCGCGGCGCGGAAACGCGCGAGCGGCAACAGGATACGGTTGGCGATCCGCGACCACAGGCAGCAGCGGTAAGCGAGTTCGAGGTCGCCGACGAACTCGACGCCGGCACGCAGTGGCCGCACCTGTTCGGCGCCCAGCGATGCCAACTCGTCGGCCAGCAGTCCCTCGAGTCCGAGCGGGACGGTCGCGAATAGATTCAAGGTCTCACTCATGCGTTTGGCATACTCGCGCCGGTCGACTCAAACGTCCCATCGTTCACCAGTTCAGCCAACGAGGCGACGGAAAGCCGCTGATAGAAGGCTGACTCGGCGTCGCTCATCAATGCGGCTACGGCCGGTGCCACAGCGGCGCCGGTCGCCGCGGGACCGCGCATGGCGGCAACGATGTCGGCCGGCCGAATCGTCGCGATGTCACGGCCCGGCAGAAATGCCTCCCGCTCATCACCGATCGCCACCAACAGTCCCGCCGACTCGAGCCCATCGAGCACGGCCCGCAATCCGGCAACGGACAGCGGACTGTGTCGCGACAACTCCTCGAAGGACATGCCGCCCCCAGCATCATGGTGGCGACGCGCCACCCGGTACATGAGGTCGACGGCGCCGAGTTCGACGCGCTGATGTTCGGAGCGAAGCGGATACGCCGGCGCCCCGATGCTCTGCGGATACTGGAAAAAGAACGAAAATTGCACGCCGATCAGTACGATCAACCAACTCATGTAAAGCCAGACGATGAAGAGCACGGGAATCGTGAAGCTCGAATACACCGCGTGGTATTGGGTCGAGTCGGCGACGAATCGGGCGAAGCACCATCCGGCGAACTTCCACAACAGGCCACCGATGACGCCACCGAACAACGCGGCAGCCGGCGCGACGCGGGTATTCGGGATATAGCGATAGAGAAACGTAAAGACCGCGATGATGAATACATACGGCAGCACCGCGCCGGCGGTCGGCCACCATGCGGAGGCCAGCGCGCGCGACAAACCCCGGCCGGTCATGCCGCCAAAGGCCAGAAACAGGATCAGCGGGCCACCGAGCATGAAGCTCAGGTAGTCGCCGAGCCGTCTGAGAAAGTTTCGCGAAACCCGTGTGCGCCAGATGTGGTTGAACGATTCCTCGATCTTGCCGAGCATCGACACCGTGGCATAGAACAGGAACAGAAAGCCGACGAAGCCCAGCACGCCGACCTGAAGTTGCTGTACCGAGGACACGATGGCCCGCGTGACCTCCTCTGCGTTGTCGCCGAGCGGTTCCAGCAACTGCAACAGCGCGGGCTCCAGCTGTGTGTGCACCCCAAACGCCTTGAAAACGGAAAAGCTGACGGCCAGCAGCGGAACGAAGGCCAGAAGGCTCGTGTACACCAGGCTCATCGCCCGATAGTCGAGCTGCTGCGCGCGAACACCCCGGATCACGGACCACAACAGCAGTCCGATGCGAGACAGCGCGCCACGATCGCCCGGCGCGCGCCGGAGTAATCCCGGTTCTGCCGGAATCGCCCGCTGCTCGTGTCGAACTCCCATGCCGAAAACCCTAGTCGCAACCGAAACAGACGCCGACGCGCCGACCCGACGCCTCACACGCGCTCCCACAGCAGATCATCGATCGCCGATCCAGGTCGTCCCATGGCCAGACCGGTCGAGTCCCGTGTCCCGATCATTCTTCTACAACTGGATCAGACCGCGTTCGGTGGGCGACATACCGCACCGTGGGCCGAGGCGGAAACCATTGGCATCGCCATGCTAACCCGTGTCCGGTCCCCGCCTCAAACGGCGCGAACCGTCGGATGACACTAGCGAGAGCCGAAATGTCTCTGCGCCAGCAAACGAAAAGCCCCGGACTGGCCGGGGCTTTCCTCAGCAGCGTTCGCGAGCGGCAGCGACTTACATCATGTCGCCCATGCCACCCATGCCACCCATGCCACCCATGCCGCCCATACCACCCATGCCGCCACCCGGCATCGGCGTCTCGTCCTTCGGTTCCTCGGCGATCATCGCCTCGGTCGTGATCATCAGCCCTGCAACCGATGCGGCATTCTGCAGCGCGGTGCGCGTGACCTTGGCCGGATCGAGGATGCCCAGCGCGACCATGTCGCCGAATTCGCCGGTGGCCGCGTTGTAACCGAAGTTGCCGGCACCCTCGCGGACCTTGTTCAGCACGACCGAGGGTTCATCGCCGGAATTCGACACGATCTGCCGCAACGGCTCCTCGAGCGCGCGCCGCAGGATCGAAATTCCGACGTCCTGATCGTGATTGACGCCCTTCAGATCCTTGACCTTCGCCAGAGCCCGCACCAGCGCGACACCGCCGCCCGGAACGACCCCTTCCTCGACCGCCGCCCGCGTCGCATGCAGCGCGTCCTCGACGCGCGCCTTCTTCTCCTTCATCTCGACTTCGGTCGCCGCGCCGACCTTGATCACCGCGACACCGCCGGCCAGCTTCGCCAGACGCTCCTGCAGCTTCTCGCGATCGTAGTCGGAGCTGGTTTCATCGATCTGCTTGCGAATCTGCACGACGCGGCCCTGGATCTGCTCCTTGGTACCGGCGCCATCGATGATCGTCGTGTTTTCCTTGGTGATCTGGATCTTCTTCGCGTTGCCGAGCTCGGTCAGCGTCGTCTTCTCGAGACTCAGGCCGACGTCCTCGGAAATCACCGTGCCACCGGTCAGTACGGCGATATCCTCCAGCATCGCCTTGCGGCGGTCGCCGAAGCCGGGTGCCTTGACCGCGGCTACTTTCAGGATGCCGCGCATATTGTTGACGACCAGCGTCGCCAGGGCCTCGCCCTCGACATCTTCGGCGATGATCAGCAGCGGACGGCTGGACCGCGCGACCGCCTCGAGTACCGGCAACAGCTCACGAATGTTCGAGATCTTCTTCTCGTGAATCAGGATGTACGGGCTGTCCAGCTCCGTGCTCATGCTCTGCTGGTTGTTGATGAAGTACGGCGACAGGTAACCACGATCGAACTGCATGCCCTCGACGATTTCGAGCTGGTTTTCCAGACCCGAACCATCCTCGACGGTGATCACGCCTTCCTTGCCGACCTTGTCCATCGCCTCGGCGATGATCTTGCCGATCGAATCATCGGAGTTCGCCGAGATCGTGCCTACCTGTGCGATTGCCTGCGTGTCCGCGCAGGGCACCGCCTGCTCGTGGATCGAATCGACGACCGTGGCGACCGCCTTGTCGATGCCGCGCTTCAGGTCCATCGGATTCATGCCGGCCGCGACGGCCTTCAGCCCCTCGGCCAGAATCGACTGCGCCAGCACGGTCGCGGTCGTCGTACCGTCACCGGCAACATCCGACGTCTTCGATGCGACCTCGCGCACCATCTGCGCGCCCATGTTCTCGAACTTGTCCGCCAGTTCGATTTCCTTCGCGACCGAAACCCCGTCCTTCGTCACGGTCGGAGCGCCGAAGCTCTTCTCCAGGACGACATTGCGTCCCTTCGGGCCGAGCGTGACCTTCACGGCCGACGCCAGAATGTTGACACCGCGCATCATGCGGACGCGGGCGTCGTCACTGAACTTCACTTCTTTCGCTGACATATCAATACCTCAAGTGGATTTCGAGCAGACGGATCGGTTCTTCGCCGGGCCGCAATCAGTTTTCCAGTACCGCCATGATGTCGTCCTCGCGCATCACGACGAAATCCTTGTCGTCGAGCTTGACCTCGGTTCCCGAATACTTGCCGAACAGCACGCGATCACCGACTTTGACCTGAACCGGCCGTACATCGCCGCTGTCCAGAATCTTGCCGCTGCCTACGGCGACGACTTCGCCCTGCATCGGCTTCTCCGCCGCCGAATCGGGTATCACGATGCCGCCTGCGCTCATACGGCTCTCTTCGACGCGCGCGACCATCACGCGATCGTGCAAAGGACGTAGCTTCACGAGATTCTCCTGATCGATTGGTAAAATTCCGGTACCGCGGGCAGGCCTTCGGAGCGGTGCGGCGGGCGAGAACACCCCAGGAGGTTCACGGCGCCCGACGTTTGCGGTTGTTAGCACTCCCGCGCGATGAGTGCCAATCATAGCGAGCGGAAACCCTCTGTCAAGTCGGCAACCGAATAATCGTCGTTCGCTGGCGGCGGACCGGCGGGAGGCGTGGACGATAAGGCGCGGTATCAGGCGGAGTGAACTTGGTACAGACCTTCCGCAATAATGAACTCGCGGACCGGCTCCGGCAGCAGGTACTGCGTGCTCTTGCCCAGCCGCACGAGTTCGCGGATGCGGGATGAGGAAATCGCCAACTGCGAAACCTCCTGAAAGCGGATCGACCCGGACGCACGGGATCGCAGAACCGAAAGATCGGTCGTCGCCCGCTCGTCGATGAGCCGCTCGAGCGCCTCGGCGTAGGACGCCTCGAAGGGTCGTTGCATGACGACGACATGCGCCAGACGGAAGATTTCCCGCCAGCGGTGCCAGGCCGGTATTCCCTGGAACGCGTCCAAGCCGACGATCAGGCAGATGGAGTGATCGGGAAGCTGCGCCCTCAGGGCTGACAGGGTGTCAACCATGTAGGAGGGGCCGGCTCGCTTCAGTTCGCAATCATCGATGCTGAAGCGTGGATCCGCGCCTTCCAGCGCCAGCCGAAGCAGCGCCAGACGCTGATCCGCCGTGACCCGGGGCAGCGCCCGGTGCGGAGGCACACTGCACGGGACAAAGCGCAGTTCATCAAGGGCAAGCGCGTCACAGACCTCCAGCGCCGTGCGCAGATGTCCGTAGTGAATCGGATCGAACGTACCGCCGTAGATGCCTAACATGCGCCGCCTCCGTCAAGCGCGGACATGGCCGTTCCCGAGCACGACGAACTTCTGAGTCGTCAGTCCTTCCAGGCCGACCGGGCCGCGCGCGTGCAATTTGTCCGTGCTGATGCCGATCTCGGCGCCGAGACCGTACTCGTAGCCATCGGCGAACCGCGTCGAGGCATTGACCATGACGGAACTGGAATCGACTTCGCGGAGGAAACGCATCGCATGCGAATAGTCCTCGGTGACGATCGCATCGGTGTGGCCCGAGCCATGCCGATGGATGTGATCCAGCGCCTCATCCAGACCTGAGACGACTCTCACCGCGAGGATCGGCGCGAGATATTCGGTATCCCAGTCGGCCTCGCTCGCCTCCCGGGCATCCGGAACCAGCATCCGGGTCTGCGCGCATCCCCGCAGCTCAACGCCCTTGGCGCGGTAGATACCGGCCAGTTGCGGCAACAGATCCGGTGCAATCGACTCGGCGACCAGCAATGTTTCCATCGCGTTGCAGACGCCGTAACGATGTGTCTTGGCATTGTCCGCGATTGCCAGGGCTTTGTCCGAATCCGCACGATCGTCGATGTAGACGTGACAGATGCCGTCCAGATGCTTGATCACCGGAATACGCGATTCGTCGACGATGCGCTCGATCAGTCCGCGGCCGCCGCGCGGCACGATCACGTCGATATAGTCGGACAGCTTCAGCATCTCGCCGACCGCTGCACGGTCCGCCGTGCCGATCAACTGCACGCCGTCCTCGGGCAATCCCGCTCGCTTCAGACCGATGCGTATCGCCACCGCGATCGCCCGATTCGAATGCAATGCCTCGGAACCCCCGCGCAAGATGCAGGCATTCCCGGACTTGAGACATAGCGCCGCGGCATCCGCGGTCACGTTCGGACGCGATTCGTAGATGATGCCGATCACGCCGAGCGGAACGCGCATTCGCCCGACCTGGATACCCGACGGTCGATAGGCCATTCCGCTGATCTCGCCGACCGGATCCGGCAGCGCGGCGACCTCGACCAGGCTCCTCAGCATCGCATCGATGCGCGGCGGAGTCAGTTCGAGCCGATCGAGCACCGCGGAATCGAGACCTCGAGCAACCCCGGCATCAAGATCCCGGCGGTTGGCCGCAGCCAGCCGCGGTCGTTCGTCATCGAGCGCCTCGGCGATCGCCGCGAGCGCCTTGTTCTTCTGCGCGGTCTCCGCTTTCGCCAGAGCGCGCGCCGCGGCGCGCGCGCGCTGCCCCAACCCGACGATTTCCGCTCGCAAGGACGAGTCGCCTGCGGCGGTATCGAGTTGTACCGATTTCGTACTCATGGCGGTCAAGTCGCTCCGAATCAGATTGCCAGTTCGATTGCAGGTCTCCAGCGAACCTCCGAACGAAAGCCATTCTGGCTGTGTTCAGGGTCCGTGAGGCCAAACGCGGGGGTTTCGCCGCACCAGACGAACTCGACCGCCCACACCGATCGAGTTCGGCAACAGGTCCGTGTATCGAGGGAAGCGCAGGATTGATCAGCGCTTCCCTGGGACGAATTCAGGTGCGGGGCGGCAGGGCTTCCCGCTCGACGAGCAGCTCGCGGTACCGGGATCGCGGGACCACACGGGATCTCCGGCGGGCCATCGCGGTTCTCAGACGTTACGAGCGGCGGAGTATAGCACCCCGACCGCGCATGCCCGGCGGCCGCGATCAGGACGCCTCGGAACGAAAGCCATCCTGGTCTTGTTCGGGGCGATTGCGCCAATACCCCGCCGATCGGCCGGACATTATTCGTCGCGGTCCTCGATGGATTCGCCCATGCAGCTCATCAGGTAGTCGGTCACGCGAAGCGCCGCCTCGCGCGAGGCCTGGAGCGAACCGAAGTGGTCCTTGTACTGTTGGACGACGGCATCGGCCTCGGCGGGATTCTTCACCGAGAGGATCTTCGTATAGGCCTGGAAATAGACCTCGCGACGAGGATCTCCGGGGATGCCCGGTGCGTTGTCGGCGATCAGCTTCATGACGCAGTCGGCAACCGGCGCCGGATCCAGCTTGTAGTCCTTCAGGTCCGGATCGTCTTTCAGACGCGCCAGCACGGCTTCGTGCAGGGTCAACTGCTCCTGTCGTGAGTCGCAAGCGGTAAGCGCCAATGCGCCGGCCACCGCCAGGGCGAGATATTTCTTAGACATCAAAGCTAACTCGATGAAATCGTTTAAACGGTCATGACGGTTGAGGAGCCGGGCTTCCCGCAGCGGCGCACGACGGGCAGCGCCCTTCGACGCCCGGTCCAGCCGTCCGCCCGGGTGACGTGATATTATGCGGCCTTTGACCCGACGCTGCACAGAGCGAGTGATGCCGGCACCAGTGGCCCGGCTCGTGCCGCCCCAAGCCCGATGCCCAGATACACAGTCGTCGTGACCCGCAAGTGGCCTGCGGCCATCGAAGCCCGCTTGCAAGCCCGCTATGAGGTTTCGCTGAACGACGATGACACGCCATTCGATGCGGGTCGCATGCAGGATGCGCTGCGCTCGGCCGATGCGGTGCTCCCCACCGTCACCGACAGACTCCCGGCCGAATTGATCGGCATCGACGGGCTGCGCTGCCGCATCCTCGGCAACTTCGGTGTCGGCGTCAACCACATCGACCTGATGGCAGCCTCGTCCCGCGGCATCACCGTGACCAATACGCCGGATGTGCTGACCGATTGCACGGCGGACCTGACGATGCTGCTGCTGTTGTCCGCCGCGCGCCGCGCCAGCGAGGGCGAACGACTGCTGCGCAGCGGCGCATGGTCCGGTTGGAGCCCGACGCAACTGCTGGGCACGCGCGTCAGCGGGAAAACCCTGGGAATCGTTGGCTTCGGACGCATCGGGCGCGCCGTCGCGACACGCGCGGCGAACGGTTTCGGCATGAGCGTCCAATATTGCAATCCGTCGACGCCCAGCGACGTGTCGATCGCCGCGAGGCGATGCGCAAGCCTGGACGAACTGCTCGCGACCTCGGATTTCGTGTCGCTGCACTGCCCTGGCAAACCGGGGAATCGGCACCTGATCGGAGCTGAACAGCTGGCGCAGATGAAATCGACCGCGTTGCTGATCAATACCGCCCGCGGCGACGTCGTCGACACGGGCGCGCTGATCGATGCGCTCCGTGACCGGCGAATCGCCGGCGCCGGTCTCGACGTTTACGAATCGGAACCATCGGTCGATCCCCGCCTCGTGGAACTTCCCAATGTCACGCTGCTGCCCCACCTCGGCAGCGCGACCCGCGAAACCCGCGTCGCGATGGGCATGCGTGTTCTGGAAAACCTCGACGCGTTCTTCGACGGACGGGTGCCGCGTGATCGCCTCGTCTGAGATCATCGGCGGCCCCCAATCGCTGACGAGAATGCATGCCGAACCGGAGTTGCATGCCCTGTCGGACCGCTTCCGCCCGATGCTGTCCGCAGCGATGGATCGGTTCAAGCTGGGGCGCGATGCATTCCGGCGGCTCGGCCGGTACTACCTGATGACCGCCGCGTGGATCGCCGAAGCGCGCGGCAGCGACCGGATCATCGGCATCACCGGCGCGCAGGGCAGCGGAAAATCGACCTGCGCGGCGCTGCTATCGCTGATTCTCGAACACGGATTCGGACTGCGCGCCGTCACGGTCTCGCTCGACGATCTTTACCTGACGCGGGCGGAACGCGCACGTCTTGCGAGCGATGTGCATCCGCTGCTCAAAACGCGCGGTGTGCCGGGCACCCACGACCTGGAACTGGGCTCCGCGCTGCTCCGGCAACTGCTCGCCGCCGGCCCCACCGACGACACGTGGATTCCGGTGTTCGACAAGGGCCTGGACGATCGCAAGCCGGTTTCCGAGTGGCGGCGTTTCACCGGCCGGCCCGATATCATTCTACTCGAGGGCTGGTGCGTCGGGGCACGGCCGCAGCGACCCGACGAACTCATTCCGCCGGTCAACGTCCTGGAGGCGAACGAGGACCGCGACGGAACCTGGCGACGCTACGTCAACGAACGACTCCGTACCGACTATGCGGAATTCTTCGATGCCGTGCGCCGACTCGCGATGCTGCAAGTTCCGGACATGGCCCACGTGCTGGCCTGGCGCGAGCAGGCCGAGCAGGAACTCCGGGCGACCGGAACGCCGCAGGCGATGGGCAGGGCTGAACTGCGGCGGTTCGTCATGCACTTCGAACGCCTGACGCGGCACATGCTGAGCGACCTGCCCGGCCGCGCAGACCTCGTGTTGTCGCTCGACGAGCACCATGACATTTCTCGACTCAATATCAACGGAGCATCATGAGCATTCGATCGTTTAACCCACCCGTCCGTACCCTGATGGGCCCCGGTCCTTCGGACGTCAATCCGCGCATTCTCGAGGCCATGTCGCGCCCGACGATCGGCCATCTGGATCCGGCGTTCGTCGGCATGATGGACGAGATGAAGATCCTGCTGCAGTACGCCTTCCGGACCAGCAACGAACTGACGTTCCCGGTCTCGGCCCCGGGCTCGGCCGGCATGGAAACGGCCTTCGTCAATCTCGTCGAGCCGGGCGACAAGGTGATCGTCTGCCAGAACGGGGTATTCGGTGGGCGCATGAAGGAGAACGTCGAGCGCTGCGGCGCGACGGCCATCATGGTCGAGGACGACTGGGGCCGGGCGGTCGACCCGAACAAGGTGGAACAAGCCCTGAAGGCCAACCCCGACGCCAGCATCCTCGCGTTCGTTCATGCCGAGACCTCGACCGGCGCGCGCTCCGACGCCGCGACGCTGACCCGTCTCGCCCACGAGCACGACTGCCTGGTCATCGTCGATGCCGTGACCTCGCTCGGCGGCATCCCGCTGAAGGTCGACGAATGGGACATCGACGCCATCTACTCCGGCTCGCAGAAATGTCTGTCATGCGCGCCGGGCCTGTCGCCGGTCAGTTTCGGAGCTCGAGCCGTCGAACGCATCCGCGGCCGCAAGACCAAGATCCAGAGCTGGTTCCTCGACCTCAGCCTGGTCATGAGCTACTGGGGCGGCGGCGCCAAGCGCGCCTATCACCATACCGCGCCGATCAATGGCTTGTATGGCCTGCACGAGGCGCTGGTGATCCTTCAGGAAGAAGGGATCGAGAATGCATGGAAGCGGCACGAGGATCTGCACCTGGCGCTGCGAGCAGGCCTCGAAGCGATGGGCCTTAGTTTCGTCGTGCCGGAGGGCGAGCGGCTTCCGCAACTGAACGCGGTCTACGTCCCGCAAGGGATCGACGAGGCCGCCGCGCGCGGCGCCCTGCTGAACCGCTTCGGCCTGGAGATCGGCGCCGGCCTGGGCGCGTTGGCCGGCAAGGTCTGGCGTATCGGCCTGATGGGCTTCTCCGCGTCGCCGCGTAACGTCGTGTTCTGCCTTGCCGCACTCGAGTCGGTGCTGGCGGACCTGAAGGCGCCGGTCGATCAGGGCGCGGCTATTCCGGCCGCTCAGCGCGCACTCGCGGCGGCGGGCTACTGAGCCCTTACGGAGACCACGCGATGCTGCATCGAATCGGCCGTACCGCATTCGTTCTGGTTCAGTACGTACTGCCCCAGCACTGGCTCTCCAGCTTGATGTACCGGCTGGCCCGAACGCGGAACCGCCGATTTACCGAGCGCATGATCCGGGCGTTTGCCCGGATCTACGACGTCAACCTGGCCGAGGCGGTCCACAGCGACCCTGGCGCCTACGGCTGCTTCAATGAGTTCTTCACGCGCGAATTGAAGGCCGACGCGCGTCCCTTGCCGGACGCTCCGCTCGTTCCGGTATCGCCAGCGGACGGCGCGATCAGTCAGATCGGACCGATCGACGGCGACCGACTGATCCAGGCCAAGGGCGTCAGTTACACACTCGACGCGCTGCTGGCCGATCCGGACGCGGCCGGACGCTATCGCGGGGGTTCGTTCGTGACGATCTACCTGTCGCCACGAGACTACCATCGCCTGCACATGCCGGTGTCGGGCGTGCTGCGCGAGATGCGGTACGTGCCGGGAAAGCTGTTCAGCGTCAACGAGGCGACAGCATCCGCAGTCCCGGGTCTGTTCGCGCGGAACGAGCGCGTCATCGCGCAGTTCGACACCGACTGCGGCCCAATGGCGCTGATCCTCGTCGGCGCCATTTTCGTCGGCGGAATCGAAACCGTCTGGCACGGCGAAGTCTGCCCGTCACCCGGCCCGCGTCAGGTGCAGACCTGGCGCTACGGCGAAGCCGGGTTGAAGCTCGAACGCGGCGCGGAGATGGGCCGTTTCAACCTCGGTTCCACGATTATCGTGCTGTTCGGGCCCGCAGCCGTGACCTGGGACGCGGGGCTCGCGCCCGCTCAGCCGGTAAGGCTCGGACAGGCCCTGGGCCAACTCGTGCGCAACGCCTAGCCCGGCCCGACGCCGCGCGTCCCCGAGTATGCGGCGCTTCCGAAGCTTTCCGGCTCAGGCAAGCGCCTTCAGCAGTGCGCCGAGGATTTCTTTCAACGGAACCTGCAAGGCCACCACCGCGATCATCGGAATTGCGACCGGCACGATCAGCGCCGCCACGGCATGCCTGCTCAGCGGGAAGGTCCGCATGCTCCGGACAGCCTCGTAGAGCGCTGCGGTATCGGCGACGGGACCGAGTTCCGGAGCCGACAGCAGCGCGTCCCCGTCGATCGTCTTGCCGTCGATCCATCGTTGGCGCACGAGTCGCCCGTGCTTCCCCACCAACGCGCCGTACTCCAGCAGCGCGCGCCGGCGCGTCTCGGCCAGCGTGCCGATCCACACCAGGTAGGGCGAGCCGAAGATCAGAACCAGCACGACCGCGAGACCGATCATGTTGGCCTGGATCGCATGGACGTCCGTGCCATGGTAGAGCACGTCGTGCGCCCACTTCGCCGAGGTCACGGCCGAGATCGCGAACAATACCGGACCGAAGGCCTTGGGAAATCGTTCGAGGAAGCCGAGCCCGCCGGCCCCGTCGGGATGGGTCGGAACGAGTTGCAAATCGAGCCTCGTGATACGACGAAACAGCGTGGTCAGCAACATGACGCGCCACAACCACGCCATCAGCAGGATCAGAAAGATCGCTCGGGACACGTGCAGATACCACCATCCTCCGAATCCGACGTCCGCTCCGCGACCCGCCGCGCCGGCCCATGCCAGTTCGTGCGCGTCACCCAGACTCATCGGCAGTGTCTCGAACGCGACGATCAGGCCGAAGATCACGACCCAGGGATACGCGGTGTCGCGCAAGCGGGCGACTCCGTGCAGGACTTCGCGGAACCGCGGCGCATCGTCGGGCCGGATCAGCCCGGAACTGAGGAAGTACGGAAGCAGGTTCGTCGTCAGCTTGTGCGCGATGCCCTCGGTGACGATGAACAAGGGAATCGCGACCAGGCAACGCACGTTGACACCGAAATGCTGCAACAGCGTTTCGCCACCATCCTGGGCCTTGAAATGCCCGGTCGACAAGGCCCACAGCGCGATCGGGAGCCATGCCACCAGGGCCCAGAACACCGACCGCCGGACGACCCCCAGCCCGTCGACCGGCACCAGGCCGATGCTCCTCTGCAAGCGGAACGGCACATCGTTCCGCACCAGCGAGAGGCGGCAATCCTGCGTTTCAGAAGTCATCATTCGTGTCCCACTGCGATGTCGGTAGCTGCCCCTGCCTATCGATCGGTCCGGCAGGCTCCGCCGTCGACGTTCGAATGGGCCCGTTCATTCCGGCAGCCACGCGCCCGGGTGACGACAGGACTCGTCATCGCAGGTCCCGGCTCCGACTCCCCCGGCCTCCCCGACTTCGCCGGGTGCAGTCGCGGCGGACGTCCCGCCCTCCTCCGCCAGCAAGGCGCCGAGCAATGCCCCGAGCGCCAGATCCTCGACACGGCCGAACGCCGACTGCCGGACATAACCCGAGCGATCGATCACCACGAGCGATGGCGTCCCACGCAGTCGGTAGGCGCGCATCGTCATCGGAACACCATCGCCCGTCGAGGGCCGATCGACACCGACGGGGAAACTGAACCGATATTCGTGGAGGAATGCCGCCAGCGCGGGTGCCTGCATGACCTGATGATGTTCGAAGACCGTATGCAGGCCGATCACCGAGACGCCCCGCGCGGAGAACAGATCGTGCACGGCCTGCGCTTGCGGCAAGCCATGCGCGACGCAACCTGGACAGAGCATCTGGAACGCATGCAGGAACACGACGCGGCCGCGAAGCCTCGCCAGCTGAAGCGGCTCAGGCGTGTTGAACCACTGCACCACGTCCAGTTCCGGCGCCTGGACCCGCTCGTTACTCACGGCGAGCCTGTCCGGATTGCGAGCGATCGGTGTGCCATCGTGCGGTCTGTCGCAGAAATCGGGGAATCGGGCTTCCGCATCGGGGACTTGAAGCCCTGGTGCGAGGAGCTTACCGGTCTCGTCGCGCGGATGCTACTCCGGGTCGAGGCCGGACGCTGGCCGGCGATCACGCAAGCCGCGATGGCAGGGCCGCTGGCCGACACACGCAAGCACTCCGACGAATGGGTCGCCGGAGTGATCATCACGGCCTGGAGGATTACTCGACGAGGAATTCGCGCATCATGCCCATGTCCTCGTGTTCGAGGTTGTGGCAATGCACCATGAAAACCCCCTTGTAACTCTTGTATGGCTTGATGATTCGGACTTTTTCACCGGGCATCACCAACACGGTGTCCTTCCAGCCGCTATCGACGAAACCGTCGCGCACCGTCGCGTAATCGGCGGCTTCCTCGGCACCGATCGTGCGGCTGAGAATCTGGAACGGTTCCTCGTGCAGATGGATCGGATGCGCCATCGACATCATCATGCCCATGCCGCCCATTCCGCCCATGCCGGATTCCCCGCCATGCTTCATTCCGCCCATGCCGGCGTCGGAGCCACCGTCCTGAGGCTTGGGCTTGTCCGTTCCACCATGCTGCATGCCCCCCATCATGCCCATGCCGGATCCCCCGCCATGCTTCATTCCGCCCATTCCACCCATCATGCCCATTCCGCCCATTCCCGAGCCTCCATGCTGCATGCCGCCCTGGCCCGCGTCGGACTTGCCATCCGCACCGTGCTCGGCTGCGCCCGATGCGGCACTGCCACTCCCTCCGTGTCCACCCTCACCACCGTGGGCATGGAAGATCTGCACCAGTTGCAGCGTGTTGAACGGAATGCGCTCCGATGCGAGAAAGTCATTCGGCGCATAGGGGCGTCCGTTCAACAGCATGGCCCCGGGCGCTTCCGAGATGCCCAGCGGAACCGGGTTGTTCGGGTTCGCGGTGTCCTCCAGCGCGTAGCGCGTGAACGAAGACAGCCGGGTGGGAAGATTCGGGCTGTCACTCGTCTGCCGGGTTACCCGGACCGTGAAGATCGGATAGTCGCTGCCGACCGGCAACTTGCTACCCATCATCCCCATCATGCCCATTCCTCCCATGCCATGGGATTCCTGCTTGGATGCATCGTCACCGCCGTGGCTCATGCCACCCATGCCACCCATGCCACCCATTCCGCCCATTCCGCCCATCATGCCCATTTTCGGCAGAACGCCGGTGAATGGCCGGCTGCGCATGACGAGTTGCGAACCGACGGCGCGGCCGCTGAAGTCGGCCCAGACATCGAAGCGCTCGCCGGGACCCAGCATCAGGTAGGGCTTCGTGACAGGACGTTCGAGTAGGCCGCCATCCACGCCGATCACCGTCAGTGGCGATCCGTCGTCCCAGGCGAGCTTGTAGATTCGGGCATTCGAGCCGTTCAGGACCCGCAGTCGGTAGGCGCGCGTCGCAACGTCAACCGTGAAATCCGGTCGCCCATTTACCAGAATCCGGTCGCCGTGAAAGCCCATCATCCGATCATGCATGTGGCGGGCGTAGATCAGCTGATTCTGATCGTCGAACAGGCGATCCTGGATGACGATCGGGATCTCGAACTCGCCGGCCGGCAAACCGAGTTTCGCTTCCTCCGCGTCGTTGACGAGCATTGCACCGGCCAGTCCCTGATAAACCTGGCGCCCGGTGATTCCATGCGTGTGGGGGTGATACAGGATCATGCTGGCCCGATTGCGCATTTCGAACTCGTAGACGAAGGTCTCGCCCTTGTCCAGCGCATACATCGGATGGCCATCCATCAGCGCCGGCACGTTCAGGCCGTGCCAGTGGGTGATCGTCGGTTCGTCCATCTCGTTGCGCAGATGGATTCGGATCTTCTGGCCGGTCTGGAAGCGCATCAGCGGCCCGAGATACGTCCCGGGTAAGGTCGTCAGCGAACCGTCCGGACCGTTGATCAGGCGGCCGACGTATTGCAGGACCCGGGTTGCCTGACCCGGAAGAATTCCCACCGATCCAGGCCGGCATACGAGTTCCAGTTCGACGTCCGGCCGGAAGCCGGGCGAGGCCTTGTTGGGCGCCATCTTCGGCATCTCGACCATGCCTTGCATGGCCCTGAGCCACCCAGGCATTCCGAGATACGCGGCCAGGCCCAAACCCGTCTGCGACAGGAAGCGGCGCCGTGTATACGTGAAAGTTGGCATAACTCCTCCTCGGTTCTTCTGGTTTTGTGGATCATCGCGCTTGACCAGCGCGGCGCGGCACGCATGGCCGGCTTGGGCGGTCCTCGCCGATGTCGCGGCGGACTGACTGCATAATGATCCCCTCATTCGTAGGGGATTTCCATCATTGCGGAATGCGCCGATTTTTGGGTTGCATGCGTACCGGCAAACCCCGCGGTCGATACCGCGGTGCGCCGCCGGCATCGACCCGTCAATCACCCGGACCGCCATGGGGCCCGGCTTGTCGCCGTCGTTCCGGCGCCGAACATCCAGCGATGGCAGCCTGCCCGCGCGCCCGGATCTCCGAACGCGCGGTGGCCGGCGAGCCGGGCTTAGCCCTTCTTCAGACGCATGATGCCGACCGCCTTGAGCGTCAGGCGCTCGTAGGTCGGCTCGCTGATGCCCTTGCGCACCTTGCGCATGAAGTACTTCTCGTAAGCGATCTTGGCCAGATGTACCCAGCGTCCCTGCGACGCCCACTGCACATTGCGCGGGGGGATCTGCGGCATCGCCAGGAATGCGACGCCCGAATCGCCGAAATCGGCCAGACACAAGGCATTCCACGTGGCCTTGTGGGTCGGCTCCTTACCATCGAGTTCATCGCGGATGTTATGTGCCGTCGCGGTCACCATCGATTCGATCATGTAGCCGGTTTTCGGCACACCGGTCGGCACCGGGGTCTGTTCCAGAGGCGGAATCGCGATGCAGACGCCGATCGAATAAACGTTCTTGTAGGTCGGGTTACGCTGATGCTCGTCGACCAGAATGAAGCCGCGCGGGTTAACCAGTTTGTCGACACCGAAGACCGCATCGACGCCCTTGAATGCCGGCAGCATCATGCTGTGCTTGAACGGCAGTTCGTGCTTCTTTTTCTCGGCGCCGGTCTCGTCGAACTCGGTGACATACATCATGCCGGCTTCAACCTTGTCGACCTTCGCGTTGCAGATCCAGTTGACGTGCTTGTTGCGAAGTTCACTCTCCAGCAGGCCCCTGGTGTCGCCGACCCCACCCAGACCGAGATGCCCGATGTAAGGCTCCGAGGTTACATAGGTCATCTTGACCTTGTCGCGGATCTTCCGTTTGCGCAGATCGGTCTCGGCAATGAACAGGTATTCATAGGCAGGACCGAAACAGGACGCGCCCTGGACCGCACCGATGATGATCGGACCGGGGTCTTTGACGAACCCATCCCAGAACTCACCCGACGGACCGGCGTGATCGACATGGCAGACCGATTGCGTGTGGCCATCGGGACCAAGACCCGGAATCTCGTCGAAGGCCAGCTTCGGCCCGGTCGCGATGATCAGGAAGTCATACGACACGGTGTTACCGTCCGCCAGCAGCACCTGACTCTGCTCCGGCTGGACCTTCTCGACCCGCTGCTGGATGAACGTGATCTTCTTTTTCTTGAACACCGGCGCCAACTCGACCTTGATGTCGGCGGGCTTGCGCCAGTTCACCGCGACCCAGGGATTGGATGGCACGAAATGAAAGGTCGGGGTGTCGGCGATGACAACGACTTCATCCTGCTTCCGCGCATTCTCCTTCATCTCGAACGCCATCGGAATGCCGCCGATGCCAGCCCCGATGATCACGATTTTCGCCATCTGGTTTCTCCTGTTTCGTTATAGCTTTAGTTCGAGTGTCGGCAGCCCGCGCTACACCGTCGGCATGACCGCGGGCAAACCGCTATTCCGGGAATCTTGATCCGATCTCACGCATACGCGCGCCGCGTCGATCGCCACGCGAAGCCGAACAAAGGACATCCCGCAGCCTTAATACACCCACGGATCGTGCCAATCCAGTGGTGTTTAGCACGAATTTTCAAGCATATGTTTTTCTTAGAATATTACTGTGTTCTAATTCGTGCGCCGCCGCCTTGTCACCCGATGCACGACGGTGATACAAGAATGAAATATCATTGAAACATTTATGAACCAAGACACCAAACAAGCCGACGTCTATCCGACGTTCGATCGGTGGCTGGAACAGGTCGGCGTCGACCGGGCCTTCGATGTGCTCGCCGAACTGGCCGGCACGGCGGCGATCTTCGCGGTCGATCGCGCGGGAACGGTTCTGTTCTGGAGTCGCGGGGCGGAACAATTATTCGGGATAACGCGCCAGCAGGCGATTGGTCGCACCTGCACCCGGGTTCTCAACTGCCAGTCCGATCATGATCCCTGCGGGTTCGCGGAGCACGGCGCCGTGCGCGTGGAGACGGTTCACCTGCCTCGCGCGGACGGCGCGACGGTAAGCTGGCACCGCACGGCCCGCGCGTTTACCGACAAAAGCGGACGGTTCATCGGTGCGATCGAAGTGCTGCGCCCGGTCGTCCCGCCGGGAAGCGCGGTGGCGGTCGACGAGTCGGTCGAGAGTTTCCACGGCCTGATGTCGCGCGACCCGATCATGAAGCAGGCGATCAAGGTGATCCGCAATGTCGCGGAAACCGAGGCAACGGTGTTGATCCGCGGCGAATCGGGCACCGGCAAGGAACTCGTCGCGCGCGCGCTGCACCGTGAAAGCCAACGGCGGGATCAGCCTTTCCTGGCCATCAACTGCGCGGCACTATCGACGAACCTGCTGGAAAGCGAATTGTTCGGTCACGTAAAGGGCGCGTTCACCGGCGCCGTACGGGACCACGCAGGACTGTTTCAGCGCGCCGATGGCGGCACCTTGTTCCTCGACGAAGTCGCCGAACTGCCGCTGGAACTGCAAGCGAAGTTGCTGCGGGCCTTGCAGGAACGCAGTTTCCTGCCGGTGGGCGCCGATCGCCTCGTCTCGGTGGACGTCCGGGTCATCGCCGCGACGCACCGATCCCTGCGCGAAGAAGTCAGGCTGGGCCGTTTCCGCGAGGACCTGATGTACAGGCTCCGTGTCGTCCCGATCTTTCTGCCGCCATTGCGGGAACGTCGGCAGGACGTGGGCTTCCTGCTGTGGCATTTCATCACGCGCCGGAATCAGACGGGCCTGCGCCATGTCGAGCACATCGCGCCCGACGCGATGCGGCGCCTGCTGGATTACGCGTGGCCCGGTAACGTGAGAGAACTGCAGAACGTCATCGAATATGCGTTTGCCGTCGGGCGCGGCGAGGAACTGACCGTAGAGGATCTGCCGCCGGAGTTTCGGGAAACCCACGAGCCGTCGACGGCCGGCGAGCGGAGGCCGTCAAGACCCCGGCGTCGCGACGAGCGCGAACTGATTCGTGAAGCGATCGAGGCCTCGGGAGGCTACCTCGAGGAGGCCGCGCGAATCGCTGGTATCAGCCGTGCGACGCTATGGCGAAAGAGGAAGAAGTACGGTCTCTAGGGGGCTGCCCATGGCGGCCGCTCCGGGCCAGTAGAGTTGTCGCTAACCGATCCCCATCCGCCGGGTCACCGCACGTCGCGACCGACGATAATCAGGACGGCCCGATGATAATCATCATTTTTTCTGATTATTAATCGAGAATTCAACCAGTATAATTTATACAACCTCAGCAGAACTTCGATCTCAGGCCAACCGATTTCCGAACTCGGTGAACCCGCGGGAGCGAGTTCTCCTCCTCCTAGGCGACCCGAGTGGTCGCTTTTTTTTGCCCGGCGAAAACTCACGGGCAAATAAAAGCCCGCATGACGCGGGCTCGACGTGTAAGTTCTTATTGTTCGTTTTCCGCTCCAGGGTCGATACGCGCACCTCAAGCGATCACACAGTATTTAGGTTTTTTCTACTTTTTCTTTTCCCACGCCTTGCGGCGTTCCCTCCTCTTTGGCGACGCTTTCATCGCGCCTCGTCCGTGAAGCTGGCGCAGAGTCTAAAGGAAAAATTCGCCATGTCCACACATTTCTCGCGGTGAACCGGAGCAACCCTGGACGGATCACCGCTGAACAGCGCATCGGCGCCGAGTTGGCGCGACCGGCTGGCGGTGTGCCAGGCTCATCGTCATCCGGCGCCGTCCTGCTCCAGCAAACGCAGCACCTCCTCGTCGGACAGTGCATCGATCTGTTCGATCAGCAAGGCTTCGATGACAGCGGCCAGCGCCGCTGGCGTGCTCGCCTCGAACAGACTGCGCAGGGCCAGCTCGACGCCGAATCGACGACGCAGGCGCGTCACGATCTGCGTCGCAATCAGCGAGTGTCCGCCCAATGCGAAGAAGTCGTCATGACGTCCGACCGTATCCAGACCGAGCACCTCGCACCAGACCTCGATGACGACGGCCTCGGTAGGATTCACCGGGGCCGCGTCGACATCGGACTCGCAGGGCAACACGAGTTCATCGGGCAAGGCCCGTGTGTCGAGCTTCCCATTGACCGTCGTCGGCAGCGCCGCGAGCGTCACGATCGCGGACGGAATCATGTAATCCGGCAACAGACCCGCAAGATGCTCGCGCAAGCGCGTGACGAAGTGCCGGTCGGGCCCATTGCGCATCGGTCGGCTGGCATATGCGCCGGGCGATTCGCCGAGAGTTGCGGGGTCGACATGCGGAACCGGTGCGTGCGCATCGACCAAATCAGCGTGGACGCAATGAACATCGAAGACCTCCGGCAGCCCGGTCCAGCTCACGCTGATCCGATACGGAACGCGCGGCTCGAGCAACGCCAGATCATCGGGGTCGATACCGGCCAATGCGCGTTCGTTCAGCGCCGCGCGCAGTCGCGAAACCGTTTCCTCTCCATCGAATTCCGCCAACAGCTTCGTCGCGGTGATCGACCGTTCGACGCGGCGGTTCGGCACACCTCGCACCCGTATCCGAGGTGCTGGTCGCTGAACGAGCCACGCTTCGAAGCCATCGAGGGTCGCGAAGTCAACGCCCCATGCCCGCTCCAGGCACTCACCTACCGGGGCGTCGATGCGACGCCGCAACACGACGTCGTAACGGAACTCGTTCATCTCGTTCGCGTGACGGCCGCGTCGTGGCCGCACATCGACCGATCCGAATGCGGAAAACCGGCGACCCAGCGCAAGGAAGTAGCGTGGATCGAGCAATAATTCGTCCTCCTGACGCTCGGCCGCGTCGGCCCGCAGGCATACATCGGCGAGGCGCGCATCCGGCGCCGCACGATGGAGTTCCGCCGCCACGTGGAACGGATGCACCAAGCCGAGATGACGGACGTCGCCGACGAACACCGTGCCACGATCCGGATCGAGCAGGGGTATGACCGACTGCAACACCCGCTCCAGGTAATCAGCATCGGGAAAATACTGGACCACCGAATTCAGGATCACCGTATCGAATGGTCCCCGAATGCCGTCCAGTTCGTCGGCCCGCCGCTGCAACAGCTCGACCTGCGGCAAACTGCATTTCGGATCCGCGAGAACACGGCGCACGTGGTCGAGCGCCGTGGCCGAGAAATCAATTCCGACATAGCGCTCGCAGCGCGGAGCAAGGCGGAACAGCAAGAGGCCCGTTCCACAACCGATCTCCAGCACCCTGCGGGGTTCGAGCGACCGGATCCGTTCGATGCTCGCATCGACCCATTCGGCCATCTGATCGGCAGGCACCGGCTCGCCGGTGTAGCTGCTGACCCATCCGGCGATGTTGAAATCCGCGCCGGCCGGCATCGACGGCTCGCGGAACGCATCGTCGAACACCGTTTGCCATTGCTCGATCCGGTCGGTATGCCGCCCGTGACCGTCGCCAGCCTCGTTCCTGACGACATAGGCCACCAAACGGCGATCGACGCCGCCACCTCGCGCGATCACCGCCGCATCGGAAACCTCCGGATGGGCCATGATGCGAGCCTCGATCTCACCGGGCTCGATCCGAAAGCCGCGCAGCTTGATCTGCTGATCGATGCGCCCGAGGTATTCCATGTCGCCATCGGCCCGGAGCCGAACGAGGTCGCCGGTCCGGTACAGGCGCGCGCCATCCGCCGAATCAGGGTCCGGCACGAAACGTTCGGCCGTCAGCGCCGGTTGTCCCAGATAGCCGCGAGCCAGACCGGCTCCGCCCACATACAACTCGCCGGCAACACCCACCGGCACCGGTTGAGCCTCGATGTCCAGCACGCGGAATCGCAGATCCCGCAGCGGGCGGCCGATGATGCTGGCCCGCTGATCGTTCGCGTACGGTGACTCGATGTGTTCGGTGACGTGCACGGTCGTCTCGGTGATGCCGTACATGTTGACAAGCCGCGGCCCAGCATCCCCGAAACGGTCGAACCAGGGTTTGAGGCTCGCCCGATCGAGCGCCTCGCCACCGAAGATCACGAGCCTCAGGAGACCGCTCGAGACTCGTTCCCGGAATGCCTCGCCGTGCAGCAGCGACCGGAACGCCGACGGCGTCTGGTTCAGAACCGTCACCGACTGATCGAGCACCAACCGATAGAACTCATCCGGCGACCGCGAAATCCAGTACGGCACGATGACCAGCCTGGCCCCGTGGCGCAATGCGCCCCACAACTCCCAGACCGAGAAGTCGAACGCATAGGAATGGAACAGTGTCCAGACGTCAGCCTCGGTAAACCCGAAGGAGTGCCGGGTCGCCGTGAACAGACGTTCGACGTTCGCCCGCGTCACCGCGACCCCCTTCGGAGTACCGGTCGACCCCGAGGTGTAGATCACATACAGCAAGTCTTCAGGCCCCGCTTGCGCGGCCGGATTTTCCTCCGACGCACCGATCCAGCACTGACGATCGGCATCGAGCCAGATCGTCGGTACGGCGGCATCGCGTACCTGTTGTTCGAGATGACGCTGACTCAGCAGCAGCCCGGCACCGGCATCGGCGATGATCGCGCCGACCCGCGCAGCCGGGGCCAGCGGATCGATCGGCAGATACGGAGCACCGCTCTTGGCGACGGCGAGTATGGCCTCGACCAGTTCGACGGACCGCTCCAGGCAGAGCGCAACCGGCTGGCCGGGACCGACACCCTGGCCCATGAGAAAATGCGCGAGTCTATTGGCGCGCGCGTTGAGGTCGCGATATCGGACCTGCTCATCGCCGGATACCAGCGCGACCGCATCCGGCGTCCGCTCCGCCCAGGCTTCGAACGATTCGAGCAAGCTCCTGCTCGGCTCGGCCGGGGCCGGCTCGTTCCATAGCGGCCGCAGCCCCTCCAGTTGCTCCACGGCGACCATCGAGACCGCCCCGAGCGATTGCTGCGCGTCGGCGGCGAGGCCGCGCAGCGTCGCCCGGAAGCTGTCGACGATGCCAGCCAGCGTGGCATCGTCGATGTATGGGCGCACGTAGCCGAACTTGATCAGCAACTCCGCGCCGGGAAACACGACGATGGTCAGCGGGTAATTCGTGCGCTCGGTGAACACGACCTCGTCGACACGAAGATCGCCCAGGCTCTGCTCGCGCAGCGCGCGGTCCATCGGATAGTTCTCGAACGCCAGCAGGCTGTCGAACAGCGCGTCTCCATGCCGCAGCTCGCTCCAAGACTGGATCGCAACCAGCGGCGTGTACTCGAACTGCCGGGCCTCGGCATTGCGTTCCTGCAGTTCGCGCAGCCAGGAGCCGACCGCCAAGCTAGACGGCAGACGCACGCGCAGCGGCAGCGCATTGTTCAACATGCCGACGATCGACTCGACATTGGGCAGGTCGGCTGGCCGTCCGGACACCGTGACGCCGAACAGGACGTCCCGCTCGCCGCAGCGACGACCGAGCAACAGGGCCCAGGCGCCTTGCACGAGCGTGTTCAGCGTCACACCACAGGCACGGGCAAACTCGGCAAGCCGCGCGGTGTCCGCCTCGTCCAGTGCGAGTACGCGCTCGGCCCAGTCATCCGAGGACTCTGCACCCGACTCGATCCCCAGACGCGTCGGCGCACGAAAACCCGCTAGGCACGAGCGCCAGTAACGCTCGGCCGCGGATAGATCCTGACGAACGAGCCACGCCAGATAATCGGCATACCGCGGATGATGGGAGCGCCCCGGAGACTCGCCCCGCGACAAGGCCGCATAACAGGAAAACGCGTCCTTGAGGACCAGCGGGCCGCTCCAGCCATCGAGCAGCACGTGATGGTGGCTCCACAGGAACAGATGTTGATCGTCGGCGCATCGAACCAGCGCCAGGCGCATCAACGGCGCCTCGCTGCTGTCGAAGCCCCGGATCAGATCAGCGCGCTTGTAGTCGGCCCAGCGCGCGCGTTGATCGGCGTCCGGGAGTCCCGTCCAGTCCAGGCTGTCGAACGGCAGATCGACCACGCCGAGAACGACCTGCAGCGGCTCGTCCAACCCTTCGACCAGAAACGCGGTCCGCAATATCGGATGTCGCTCGACGACCTGGCGCCAGGCGATACGAAACACATCGGCATCGAGCGGACCGCGCAACACGCAACTCAGGTGCTCGACGTAGACCCCGGACCCGGGCGCATACTGGCTGTGAAACAGCATGCCCTGCTGCAGCGGTGTCAGCGGGTAGACATCCTCGACCCCGGAGAAACGTCCCAACAGCCGGTCCAGCGCGCGCTGCTCGAGCCGCGCCAGAGGAAAGTCGGCAGGTGTATAGCCGATCGCGCCCGGCACCGACAGTGCGTCCGCCAGTTCGGCGATCTCGCGCAGATGGTCCGCGGCAATCCGTTCGATCGTCGCACGGTGCAGGCGCGCCCGGCTGAATTCCCAGCTCACCCGCAGACGGTTCTGCGACAGTTCCGCGTTGATTGCGAGCTCGTAGGGCCTCACCCAGTCCGGATGCCGCCCGACGCGCACCTGGGCGCCCGCGGCGTCGAACAGTTCCTGCTCCTCGAACACCCGGTAGAGGCGACCGAGGTAATTGAAAATGATGCTCGGCGTCGGCGCGTTGCCGAGCAGGTCTCCTTGATCGCTCAGATACCGTAGCACGCCATGATGCGCCCCCTTGTGCGGCACCGCGCGCAAGACCTCCTTGATCCCGCGCAGCGCGTCGACCACCGTCGAATCCCGCTCGACCGGAAGAATCACCGGATGCACGGTCGTGAACCAGCCGACGGTCCGCGACACATCGACCCCGTCGACGGGGACATCCCGACCGTGGCCATCGAGATCCACGGCAACAGCCGGTTCCCCGGTCCAGCGGCCGATGCCCCGGGCCAGAGCAGTCAGCATCACGGTATTCATGTCGAGCTTCGGCTGCGCCGCGATCCCGGCCAGCAGCCGGCGGGTCAACGGTTCCGGCAAGCTCACGGTCAGGGTATCGGTCTCACGCTCGTCGCGGCTGCCTCCCGGCTCATCGACCGGCAAGTCTTGCCCCTCGGACCCACCACGCGCCAGCCAGTACGGGAGCTCGCGGGCGGCGATCGGACCTTCCGCGTAGGCCCGCAATGCCCGGCACCAGGCGCGGAAGGAGGTCCCACCGCCGGATGGGCCAGGCGTCCGCCCGGCCTTGGCCTGATGGTAGGCCTCGGCGAGGTCCTCCAGCAGGATGCCCCAGGAAATGCCATCCGCGACCAGGTGATGCACGACGATCAGGAAGCGGTCGCTGTCGTCCCCGCCCCGATCGAGCCAGACCACGCGCATCAAGGCGCCGCTGGCCGGATCGATCGTGGCGTAAGGCTCGAGTACGCGTTCGATTTCGCGTTCGGTCGACTCGCCGGGAACGCCGCGCACGGTGATGCGCGGCACTTCGGCGTGCCCGACTCGCGGACCGATCGTCTGCGTCCATCGGCCGTCGACGATGCCGAAGTGCGCCCGCAACGCGTCATGTCGTTCGATCAGCACGTTGAGCGCGGTGCCGAGCGCGGCGCCTGACGGAGCTTCGCGCAAACGAACCAGAAACGAGTGCGTCCAGAACTCGTGGTGCGCAGGGTAGTGCTCGAAGAACCATTGCTGGATCGGCGTCAGTGGCACCTCGCCCGCCGGCGTGTCCTCGTCACCGACCCAGTCCTCCCCGATCGTCCCCGCCAGCGCCGCCAAACCCGACACCGTCTGCGCCTCGAACAACTGACGCGGCGTCACCACCACGCCCCGCGCGCGCGCCCGACTCACAACCTGGATGCTCAGGATCGAATCACCACCCAACGCAAAGAAGTTGTCCCGAACCCCGACCCGCTCCAGGCCCAGAACCTCGCCCCACACCTCCGCCAGTATCGTCTCGACCGCCGTCCCCGGCGCCGCGTACGCCTCGCCCTGCCAGCCCGGCTCCGGCAGCCCACGCCGGTCCACCTTGCCATGCACCGTCAGCGGCAGACTCGCCAGCGAGACGTACACCGCCGGCACCATGTACTCCGGCAGGCTATGCAGCAGATGCCGTCGCAATCCGTCCCAACCCGGCGCCTCGTCCACTCCGACCACATAGCCGCACAGACGCTGCGCCGTCCCCTCGCCCACCACCCGCACCGCCGCCTCGCGCACGCCCGGGTACTCGCGCAGCCGCGCCTCGATCTCGCCCAGTTCGATCCGATAGCCCCGAACCTTGACCTGATCATCCACCCGACCGACGAACTCCAGGTCTCCGCTCGCCGTGTAACGCCCCAGATCACCGGTCCGGTAACAACGCTCCCCGGCCCCGACGAACGGGTCAGGCACGAAGCGTTCCGCCGTCAGGCCGCCGCGCCCGACGTACCCGCGACTCACTCCCGCTCCGCCTATCCAGATCTCGCCCGTCACGCCGGGCGGAACCGGTTCGCCGTAGCGGTCGACCAGCACCACGTGAGTGTTGGCGATCGGCCGGCCGATCGGCACGATGTCGCCTGCTTGCTCGCCGCCCACCCGGTAGACCGTACTCCACACGCTCGCTTCGGTCGGGCCGTATTCGTTGTACAGCGCGACCTCGGGCAGCAGTTCCCGATGACGCGCGACCAGCGCCGCCGGACAGGCCTCTCCGGCGACGATCGCGACCCGCAACTCGCCGGCACCTCCCGCGAGTTCCTCGAGCAGGGCGCGGTACAACACCGGCGCTGCAGCACGTGGCTGATGCCGCCGCGGCGAATCAGCTCGGCCAGCGCCGCGACATCCTGCTGCACGCCATCCGCCGGCAACACCAGTTCGCCGCCCTGGCTCAAGGTCCAGAAGATCCCCGCGACCGAGCTGTCGAACGAGAACGATGACACCATCAGGAAGCCGCGCAGCGCTCCGTAGTAATACTCGCGCCGCCAGCGACTGCACGGCGCGTTGCGCTGCGTCACGCACACGCCCTTCGGCTGGCCGGTCGAGCCCGAGGTGTAGATCACATAGGCCGAGGCTCGCCCATCGCCGCCGAACGGCGCGGACTCGGCGGCGTCGCCGTCCAGATCATCCAGGTCGACAACCGGGCAGCCGAGCTCGCCCGACAACCGGCCCGCTCCCCGACCATCAGCACCAAGGCCACCCCGGCATCCCCCAGCATGTAGGCGAGGCGCTCGTCCGGATAGTCCGGATCCAGCGGCAGATACGCGCCGCCCGCGCGCAATACCGCCAGAATCCCGATGACGGTCTCCACCGTCCGGCCACCGAGCACGCCGACGATCCGCTCCGGACCCACACCCCGCCCCGCAAGCCCCGAGCCACCCGCTCCACGTGGCCCCACATGGCTCCGTACGACAACACCTCATCACCAACGCGCAGCGCGGGAAGATCCGGCATTGCGATCGAGGTGGGGTCGAAACACGTCGCAGAATGCCGATGCGGCGGACAAGGGTATCGTCGGACCGAACCACAAGAACGGCAGTCGCTCCCGATCGACATCGCTCACGAGGCGGAGACACTCGATCGGCTGCCGGGACCGGATCAATCCATCGGCCAGCAGCGCTGCGAATTGCCCCAGGATTTCGCGCGCGGCTTCCGCGGCGTACGCTTCCCGATCGAAGCGAAGCTCCAGACGCAGGTGATCCGCATCGAGCATGCACGCGAGGTCCAATTCGAAGCGTTCCGGGGTGCTCGATCCTGCACGGTATTGCCAGCTCAGACCCGCGCACTCGACCGGCGCCGGCGATTCCGCATAGCTGAAACAGTGAGGCGCATACGCGGCGGCCGCGCCCGGAGCCGTTTGCTCCGACAGCAGTTCCCAAGCGAAATAGTCCTGCCAGCCAGCGGCCTCGTCGCGACGACGGGACAGGTCGGCGATACACTCTGTCAGCATCAGCGAACCGGGCCAGCGGCAGACCAGCGGCAAGGTTTTCACTGAAGGCCCCGAGCGCATCGTCCATCTCGGCGCCACGGCATTCGGCGCGGACGCCAACCAGCACTTCGCCACGTTGCAGATGCCGTTCGAGCAGGACCACCCACAGCGCGAGCAGGATGGAATCGATAGCGCTCGAGCATTCGGCGGCTAGCGTTCGGAGCGACTCCGTGGACGCCGGATCCAGTATTACCGAGACCTCCCCGCAACTGAAATGCCCGGCGGACAAGCTGCGTCCGCGCAATCCGAGCGATACACGCAACGAGCCTTGCGGGACGGATTGCCGCCAGAATGCGGCCGCGTCCCGCCCATGGGGTCCGTGCGACAACTCCGCCTGCCATTCGGCATAGTCCGCGTACTGCAGCGGCTCCGGGTTCAGAAGGTCGTCACCACCCTGATACACAAGCCGAAGTTCGGTGTTGAAATTCCAGAGCGTGCGCTCATCGGCCTGCGCCGCGGGAAAATCCAGGAGCAGTATGTGCTCGCCCGCATCCAGACGCAGCAGCGCGATCTGAATGGCTGCTCCGACATCGAGTCGCCCGCTCGTCGCCGAATCGGCCAGGCGACGCCACCCGGCATCGATCCGTTCCTCGTCGGATGCGGTCGACGGCGAATCGCCTTCGATCAGCGTCAGCGCCGTGTGCGGATCGACCTCGATCACTTGCACCGGCAGGCTCATCGCCGGCAACATCGGAAAGCGCGTCCTGAGGATCTCGTGGCGCGCGACGACGCGCTGGATCGACAAATCCAGACGAGCGCGATCGAGTGATCCGCTGAGCCTGACGAGACCCCGAACGCGGTATGCACGCGGTGGAACTCCAGGCTCGAGTTGCCACAAATGGGCCTGTTGCAACGACAGCCGATAGGCTTCCAGGCTGGAATCGGATGCGGGGAAGCTCATCGCCGCTCCGTCGATATCGGCGCGGCCGCCCGCTGCGAACGCAGGCGAGAACGTGAACACATACGGAAAGGCGACCGGTCGCGACCGAGGGCCTGCGGCTTGGAACGTGGGATCAAGTAAGACATGACGGACGGCAAAATCGACGCGACAGAAAACGGGTATTCGGTTAACGAGTGGCGGCTGAGGACCTGCCCAAGCGGCCGCAAGCATTCAACTGGCGGGCCTGTCGATTCCGTTTCCTGGCAAACTCAGACCGTCACGCGATTGCGCTATCGAGAGCCTCGCACAAACGACAGAGGGGCTCCGATCAGCGAGGCGAACGCATGACCCTGGCGAGTTCGGTCACCGATCCCTGATGCGCGGCCCGAACGGCAATTTTAAGGTTATTTTAAGCTTTGAGCACGTTACACGATCACCGCTTCATACGGGGCAAGGAGGATCTCATTCCTTTCGGTTGACCGCAAAGCGACGCTCATCCGGGTGACTCATCGTGGGCGATCCGGCTAAGACCGCTGCCCGCAGAATCGGCACGAGGCGCCCCTCGAGTTCGCTGCGGACGCACTATTGTCGCGAATCGACCCGTTCGATCCAAACCGAGCCGATCACGCCATCGCTCCACGGCCCGTTCGCTCAGTTCCACCAATCGGGCCGGCGCGGAATGACACCAGCCCCGACCAGAGCGCCAAGCAAAACTCGGTCCGCGGGCGGCATTCATTCGCGTGGCGCTGACGAACCCGAAGCGCCGCGAGTGGCCAAGCCGCCCGCGACTGTTGCGGATACCCGGATGATGAGCCGCAACCTGCTCACGGCTTGTCGCGACCCACCTCCCGAGTGAACCTAACGCTGCCCGTTCACCTTCGCGAGGGCCGCCTTGACCGGCGCGAAGCCCGTGTGGTTTGCGCTGCCCAACGCAGCACGGCTCTCCTTGTCCTTGCCCCACAGCGCGCAGTCGAACAGGCCGTAGATCGAAAGCCCGCGGTCCGGCGGATACACCTGCCCGGTATCCGGATTCGTCGTCAGCGGGTGAAGCCGCGGGATGCCGCACGTGAACTTCGTGCTGATCGTGATCGGCGGTTTTCCCTTCTTCTTGATGACGCCGTCGACGACCCAGGCGTACATGCCCTTGTACGGCAGCATGAAATCCTTTTTCAGCCGCCAGACGACTCCATCAGGTGTCGGCTCCGGCTCCTCGAAGTCGACCGGCGCGAAGACCTTCTCGAACTTCAGCTTGCCGCCTTTCATCTCCGCCGGCGAATCCCAGCCGACGTGCGCACGCTTCGGCGGATTGACGACCAGCCAGTTGCCCCAGTACTTGGTCGGGTCCTCCGGTGGCTTGTCATCCGGCGGATCGGTCGTCGTATCCCAATAGTTCCACGTCGTGTCGTTCAGATACAGAATCTTCGCGGTGATCTTGACATCATCGCCTTCCTCGGTGCCGACATCGAGGAATCGTCCGAAACTGCCGTCGCCGTTGTCGTACTTCGGATCCCAGTACGCGGTCAGAAAGTCCAGATTCTCCGGGTATCCGGCCGCCGGCCGGAATCCATCCTCATAGCCGAATCCCAGGCAGACCCAGTAGCCCGGGCTCATGTCGTCGGCGAAGTTGCCGAACCCGGTATCGGACCCGAGCTTGCGGCATTCATGGGCCTGACTCGCCCCCGCCGCCACCGCCGCGGCCAGCGCGCCCAGGGCGTGCAGACCGATTCTTCGCTTCTTGGCCATCTGATGAATTCTCCTTCTAGAACATGCATATGGTTCGCGGAGCGCAGGTCTGTTGGCGCGCCCGGTCGTTCGACGAATACCCCGGTTGAAGGGATCAGGGGAATATCGGCACCTACCCGCATCGACCGGTCGATGCATCGACCACCATCCCCACCCAATAGCGATCGTTGCGCCCTTCCGGGCGGCAGCGGACCATTTCGTCAGGCAGGAATCGCGCCACATAACGTCGTCCCGCGTTGCGGCATCGAGGGAGGACGGTACGCATCGCAGGGACGCGCCCGTTCACGTGGATTTTGAGCATGGCACGACCCTCGAAGCGAGGAACGGAGTCTCTGCGTCTGGATCTCGCCGATCACAAACGCATCGGTGATATGCCACACCGATGCGGCAATTGACTCAGCCTAGCAATGCCCTGGCACCACGCGCGACTCGCTCCGTTCGTACGTCGGCCGAGCGCCCACCGGACGTGGCGCGGCCAGGTCATCGAATGCAGATGACGCGCGGTGATCGGTACAGAGCTTGCTTGCCTCTTCAGAACCCGACGGGTGGCGTCACAGAACCCGGACTCGTCGCCCCCGCTGACTGGAATGCATCATGCCCGAGGAATTGACTCGCGCACTGCGTCACTTTCAAGACGCCTATCACCTGGAGAATCCCGCACCGGATGTCGACAAGTCGTCGTTGTTCAGCGGGTTTTATCGCCGGCTCGCGCTCGCCGCGGGAGGGACCGACGAAGCCGCGTCGATGCTTGGCGACGCCGTCGGCGAACTCAGTCGCCTGATACACGAGTGGGACGACCGCATCGAATCCTCAGGCGATCCCACTGTCCTCGCGGTTCGGTACGGCGCGGCCATGCGCTCGGCGAACGCGGCGCTGGCGCCAGCGGCGCAGGTGCTGTTCGGCGATCCGGAGGATTTCGACCGTTGTTGCAGCCGAGCCGCCGCGCGCATCGGCTCGTACTTCGCGAGCGAGGAACGGGCGATGGGAGCCGCAGAATCTACGGCTGACCTGCACGAGCTGTTGCGGCGCGGAAACTGTGACTTCGATTGTTACAACGCGCTGCTGTTTCGCGTGTTGGACGAGCGCGCGGCCACGTCGCTCGCGAGTTTCCTCGGTCATTATCTGGTCGCCGATCTGATCGCCGACCACATCGTCGATCTGCCCGAGGATCTCGCTCGATCGACATACAATCCGCTCGTCGTTCTGCATCGCCTTCTGACCGGCGAGGCGTCGCTACCGTATGGCGTGACCTGCAGCCGCTTGAATGCCGGCGATGGTTATCAGCGCCTGCTCGGCTCGCCGCGCATACGCTCATGGTTCATCGACTGCGCGAAGCGCCATCTGGTCGATGCGCGCACCGCGTTGGACTCGATAAGGCCCTCGTCACTGAACGCCCTGCTGTCGCTCTGCTGCGCGGGGCTTGCCGAAGGCTATACGCTGTTCGAATCGCAACAGGGATTCTGCTGGATGGAACCGGCCCGGCGACTGCAGGTGTTGACCCTGTTGTTGAAACCCCATCCATGGGAGCGGTTCCATCGGGAGGATTAGGCGCGGCCAAACCGCCTCGGCGAGCCGGCCGGTTCCAATGCTGCGGAACGCGCTTCGACCGGCCCTGTTCGGCCCGCCAACTTAGAGCGGTTCACCCGCCCGAGCGGCCTCGACGCGGAGCCTCGGCACTGACGGCATCCGCCGGACGGTGACCTGGCGGGGTATCCCCGGGGTTGTAGACGCAAGAAAACCAACCGCCGTTCACGGTGCTGTATTTGTCGGTCGGAATTCCCGTTTTCGGATAGCGGGGTCCCTGGTCGTGCGAACCCGCCTGGCAAACCATGATGTAGGAGAAAAACTGCCGGGGAAACCTATACCCGTCGTGGTCATGGCGCTTGATCTCACCGATCAGATGGAAGCCGTACGCACCCTTGCGCGGCGGCGTGAACGGTGCGACATAGCCGATATCCTCGCAACCCTTGGCGATGCCCAGGGGGTCGAACTTCGCCGTGCAACGCTGGAATTCCGACGATTCGAACTGCTCGACGGTGTGCGTCGCGACATCCGACGTCCAGGTCGGATCGACCCTATCGGTGTCGAGACGGATCGGCACCATCTGCAGCTTGACGATGTCACCCTGCTTCGTGTCGAGATTCGGGTAGGTGCCCTTGCCCGGCGGGTCCTCGACGTTCGCGAAGAACTGCAAGCCATTGGGGTCCGGCGTGAACGCCGGCTCGACATGCAGGCCGACGACGATCTGATAGGTTGCGTTCTTCGTCAGAAAATATTCGTGCGCCGCGCTGGTAGCGCTCGCCGTTAGCAATGTCGCGCCGGCAATACTGCTGGCGAGCGCCGGCATGCGAACCGGCAGATGCTGAGTTCTCATCGGTATGACTCCGTCTGGCATTTCCTAACACGGCCCCCCGGGTGCGATCACCTCGAGATGTCCGCTGCGATGCGCGTCGATGCCCCCGGCAATCGTCAGGTCCGCACCGCGCGCGTAGACGGGAACTGCAAGATTGGCGCCATAGGCGCGATGACTGAAACGCCCTTGATAATCGGCCGATACGCCGATCACCGGCTAGGGGGGGCGCCTGCGTCTGATGACGCAGCGGCAGGCCATATCACTCAACAGGCTTAGCTGAGCATTCCTTTTGTCGACGATCCGCGGGGGCCTATCCAGCGTTGCTGATGAAAGCCCCCAATCTTTCCGCCAGACCAGCATGCACCGCCTCGTCGGACACGATCGAGTCGTGGTCGGAAGCGACGGTTTCGATCAGGAGTTCATGACGCGCGAAGCGTCGGTATTCGGCGAAATCCGACCGCCGATGCTCACCGGCCAGCCAGACCAGCAGGGTCGCGGCGATCGGCTTCGGGGTATAGACGTGCCACAGTTCCCGACGACGCTCCTCGAGCCGCAGTTCGAGTTCGACCGCCGCATCGGGACGCCGGGCATCGATGAGGCCGCGCTCACGCGCCCATGATAGGGCCTGAGCGAATTCGCCAGTGGCCGAAGCCTGTGCCAGGATTACGCGAAGCGTCGCCAACTCGTCCGCCGTCATCGCCTCGATCAGGCGCTCGGCACCAGCATCCAGGTACCCGGCGAATCGGGTGACGGGATCGTCGTCGTCCGGGTCCTCCGCCAGTTCGGAATCGAGCAGCGCGACGAAGAACGGTCTGATACTCCGCGCCTCCAGCGCTGCCGCGACGGCGAGGGCGATGTTCCCGCCGAAAGACCAGCCCGCCAGGGCGATCGCCTGCCCGGCGAATCGCTCCGCAATCACACCGGCCAGGTGTTCCGCGGCGTCCGTTAAACTCGTATAGGGACTCGGATCATCGAGCAGCAGCGAAGCGGCCGGCACACCGAACACCGGAACCTCGATGCGTGGGGACTGGGCAAGCGCCCGATAGCTGGACAGATGCCACCCGGTAGGGTCGAAACAGATCAGCGCCGCTCCGCCCGTCCGCTCGTTCAGGGGCACCAGATCATCCAATGCACCGAGCCCGGAATCCCGGCTCTGGCCCCTGAGCAGCTCAGCCAATCCGGCAATGGTTGGACGCCGGAAGATCGCGACCAGCGACAAATCTGCTCCCAGAATACGGCGGATACCCGCGAGCAAACGGACCGCCAGCAGCGAATGTCCCCCGAGCGCAAAGAAGTCCGTGTGCCGGCCTATCGGACATTCCCCGAGCAATTCGCGCCAGAGCCCGGCCAGTAGCTGTTCCAAGGTGTCGGTGATCCGCTCGTCCGCAACCGGCTCCGACGCATCCGCGACCGGCATTGCCGCCAGCGCAGAACGATCGAGCTTCCCCGAAAGCATGCGCGGCAATTCATCGACAAACACAACGCCGCCGGGGACCATGTACCCTGGCAGACGACTGGCCACATGTTTCCTGACCGTCTCCGCGTCCATCCGCACCCCATCGGCAAGGACGACATGCACGACCAGCCTGGCCGCGGTCGTACCGGGTGACACGATGCTCGCGCCCGCTTCGAGCACGCCCGGAATTCGGGCGAGGACCGACTCGATCTCCTCCAGCTCGATACGATAACCACGCAGCTTGATCTGGTGGTCGATCCTGCCGAGGAATTCCAGCTCACCGTCGGCACGCCAGCGCGCGAGATCACCCGAGCGATAAAGGCGTGCGCCGGTATCGCCGTCCGGATCCGGTACGAAGCGCTCCGCGGTAAGTCCCGGATGCCCGAGATACCCGACAGCGAGTTCGGAACCTCCTATGCACAGTTCCCCGGGCGATCCCGGCGGAACCCGCTCACCGCGGCTATCCAACAGTCGAATGGTCCTGTCGCCGATCGGTCGACCGATCGGAACGATGCCGCTCCGCGGGTCGCTGCTGGCGCGCGCCGGGCTGAAGATCGTGCTCGTGATGGTCGCCTCGGTCGGACCATAGGCGTTCAGCCAATCAACGGTGCGTTCTCCAAGCGAGCGCCATCGCCGCAAACGTTCCGCCGACACTGGCTCGTTGCCGGCGATGACCAGCCTGAGCGAACGTGGCAAGTCCCCGCCGCCATCGGCAACCTCATCGACCCATTGGTGCCAGTACGAGGCGGAAAGCCCGACCACCGACACGTGATGGTCATCGAGGAAGCGGTTAAAGTCGGAGGTACGCGAGAAGATCGCGGGCGGGTGCAGAACGACGCCGGCTCCGCTGACGAGCGCCGGCAATATCTCTTCCGCCGCAACATCGAACGCCATCGACGCGAACTGCAGCACTCGATCCTCGGGGGTCAGTGCGTAGGTCCGGGCCATGACGGCGACATGTCGACTCAACGCGGCGCGACCGACGACGACCCCTTTCGGCTGACCGGTGGTTCCGGACGTGTAGATGACGTACGCGGCCTGGTCCGGATGCACCATGGCGCTCTGCGGATTCCCTCCCGTTGTGACCGCATCGTCCGACGGCGGCTCATCCACGTAGACGAACCGAACCCCCGCTGCAAGACCTGGCGGGATCGCGGCGTACCCGCTGACGATCACTTGGGCTGCGGCGTCCTCGACCTGGAACGCCAGACGTTCATCGGGCAATCCTGGATCCAGCGGCACATAGGCCCCGCCGGCTTTGAGGACTCCGAGCAAGCCGACGATCGACTCAGGCGTTCGATCGGCCAGCAGACCGACACGCGTACCCGGCGCAAGCCCGAGTTCCATCAGGCGATGTGCAAGCCGATTCGCCCGGCGGTTCAAGGTCTCGTAGTCGAGCGCCTCGGACCCGGCGAGTACCGCGACGGCCGCCGGACTTCGCTCGACTTGCCGCTCGAATGCCTGGATCAGATCGGGAGTGTCCACGAATTCCCGCGGCAAGGCCGAATCACCCAGCCTGCGCAAGCACTCCACCTCTCCCGGCAGCAGGAGGTTGAGCGTCCCGATGGGCCTTGCCGTGTCGACGACGAGTTGTTCCAGCACGGCCACATAGCGCCGCGCCAGCTTCGCCATCGTGTCCTCGTCGAACAGGTCGGCGTTGTAGTTCAGCAGCGCATGCAGCGCTTCACCGTCGTCGCTGATGTCCAGCGTCAGGTCGAACATCGCCGTCCCGCTCCTGGCTTCGTACGGCATCATCGACGAACCCGACAGCAGCGGCAACTCGCTCGAACGCTCCTCGCGCCCCTGTTGCAGATTGAACATCACCTGGAACAGCGGACTGTGCGCCAGACTCCGCTCCGGTTGCAGCGCCTCGACCAACTGCTCGAACGGCAGATCCTGATGCGCCTGCGCGCCCAGCGAGCGCCTCCGCACCCGTCTCAACACCTCGGACAACGGCGGATTCCCGCGAAGATCCACACGCATCACCAGCGTGTTGACGAACAGGCCGATCAAACCCTCCAGTTCGACGCGCCCGCGGTTCGCCACCGGCGTCCCGACACAGAGGTCATGCTGACCGCTGATGCGGTGCAGCAGCACGCCAAACGCCGCCAGCAAGCTCATGAACAGGGTCACGTCGTGCCGTCGGCCGAGCCGCACCAGATCCGCGCGCAACGACGCCGGCACGCTCACGCTGCAATCGGCACCGCGATAGCTCTGCACCGCCGGCCGCGGCCGGTCGGTCGGCAGATCCAGCACGCCCGGCGCACCGGTCAGGCGCTCGCGCCAATAGGCCAGTTGACGCTCCAGCACCGCGCCGCGCAGCAGGCTCGCTGCCAGACCGCGTAATCGGCGTACTGCACGGCCAGTGTGCCCAGCGGCAACGGCTGTCCCGTGACATGGGCGCCGTACAACTCGCCGAACTCGCGCACCAGCAGGTCCAGCAGCCAGCCATCCGCCACGCTGTGATGCAGGGTCACCAGCAGCAGATGATCCTCTTCGTCCAGGCGTACCAGGCGCACCGCAACAACGGCCCGCGCGCCAGATCGAACAGCGTCATCGCCTCCTGCTCGGCCAGGTCCCGCGCACGCTGCTCGCGCGCCTCGGCGCCAAGCTCGCCGAGTTCATCGAACGCGACGAGGAAGCGACCCCCGGCTCGGCCGCGATCACCTGCATCCTTCAGCTCGCCGTCGATCGTCTCGAACCGGGTCCGCAGGATCTCATGGCGCCGCACCAGGCTCTCGACACTCCGCTCCAGCGCCGTTCGATCCAGTCGACCACCGAGACGGTAGGCCGCCGGGATGTTGTAGAACGCGCTGCCCGGCTCCAGTTGATCGAGGAACCACAGCCGCGCCTGCGCATACGACAACGGCAGCGCCGCGCCGCATCTCGACCGCGACCAGTTCCGGCACGGCCTCGCCCGGCGCGGCACCGTCCAGTCGCGCCGCCAGCGCCGCCAGATGCTCGGCTTCGAACACCTCGCGCAACGGCAACTCGATGCCGAACGCCTGGCGCACGCGAGACACCACACGCATCGCCAACAGCGAGTGTCCGCCCAGCGCGAGGAAATTGTCCTCGCGGCCCACCTCGGCCACGCCCAGCACATCCGCCCAGATGCCCGACAGCACCTGTTCGCGCTGACTCCGGCGTTCGCTCCCGCGTACCGCTTCGGCCGACCGCTCCGCAACCGCGGGCAACGCCCGCCGGTCGAGCTTGCCGCTCAGCGTGCGCGGCAACTCCGACAGCCAGACAAACGCTGCTGGGATCATGTACGACGGTAGCCGCGCGCGCAGCTGCCGACTGACCGCGGCGCGCTCGGCTTCATCGGGACCGGCGACATAGGCGATCAGGATCGGCTGCCCGCCCCGCTCGCCGCCGACGACGGCATCCCGCACCTGCCGCTTGCCGCAGCAGGGTTTGCTCGATCTCGCCCGGCTCGATCCGGTAGCCGCGCAGCTTGATCTGCCGGTCGATGCGGCCGAGGAACTCGATCTCCCCGCGCGCGTTATTCTGCCCCCGGTCGCCGGTGCGATAGGCTCGCGCGCCAGGTTCACGGTGAGAATCCGGAACGAAGCGCTCGGCGGTCAGGTCCGGACGGCCCCAATGGCCCCGCGCCAGCACCTCGCCACCGATGAGGATCTCGCCGGTACCTTCCGGCACCGAGTGTCCCTGGCGATCGACGATCCGCATCCGGCGTGCTCCCAGCGCATGACCGATCGGCACGCCCGCGGTCGGCCACGCTCTCGTCCGTCCCCACATACCGCTGCACGGTACTGGTGACGGTGACGCCCTCGGTCGGGCCATAGGCGTTCAGCCACGTGACCGAGGCGCCGACCCGCTCGCGCCAGACCCTCAGGCGGTCGGCTCGCACGACGTCATTGCCGACGATGACGCAGCGCACCGTAGCCGGCGGCATTGGCCCGCCCCGCTCGATCTCATCAACCCATTCATGCCAGTAAGGCGCCGGCAAGCCGACCACCGTCGCGGCGTGCGCCGCCGGAAATCGACGAAGTCATCGATCGACGGCAGCAGCTTTGCCGGCTGCGGGACCAGCGCCGCGCCGTCGCCCAGGCCGTGAAGATTTCCTCGGCCGACACGTCGAACGTCAATGCGGCAAATTGCAGTACGCGATCCTCGGGCCGCAGTTCCAGCGTGCCGGCCATAGCGCGATGTGCCGCGACAGCGCGCCGTGCGATACCGCAACGCCCTTCGGCATGCCACTCGATCCGGAGGTGTAGATGATGTAGGCCAGTTGCTCCGGCAGGATCGGCCACGAACGCTCGCTCGGCCTCGTCGTTCCCGTGTCGATCTCCCGATCCACGCGGAGGCACCTAACTCCGCTTGCCGACAGCGCCACGTCGATGGCCTCGGACTCGGTCACAACGAGCATTACACCTGCGTCCCCGATGATTTCGGCCAAGCGCTCGGTCGGTTGTTCTGGATCGAGCGGTACGTAGGCGCCACCCGATTGCAGGATCGCCAGCACCGCGACCAGCATCGTCGGGGTCCTTTCAAGGCAGACGCCGACCCGCGACTCGATCCCGACGCCTTGCCGACGCAGGCAGCCGGACAGCCGCCCGGCACGCGCCTGCAACTCGGCGTAGCTGATGCGCTCGGTCCCGCAGATCACGGCTTCGGCCTCCGGCCGTCGCGCAAACTGTTCCGCGAACCAATCCGCGACGTTGGGCAGCGGGACCTCGGGACGCGCCATCGCGGGCGCCGGCTCAGCAACGCCCCATGACACCGATCCCAGGAAGGCCTCGGCATCCCCGGCCAGTTGCTCGAGCATGTGCACCAGGTGCCGGCCGACGCGCTCGACCGCGCCCGCCTCGTACCGCGCGCGTTCGTAGCTCAGCTGCAGCTCCAGTCCCGCACCCGGCGCCACGCCGATCGTCAGCGGGTAGTTGGTCCGATCGCGCGTCTCCACACTACTCGCCGTGAGATCCTTCGACTGCGCGCTCAGCCCCTGGTCCAGCGGGTAGTTCTCGAACACCAGCAGACTCTCGAACAGCGCCTCGCCGCGCGCCACCTCGCTCCAACCCTGGATCGCCACCAGCGGTGTGTGCTCGTGGCGTCGCAGGTCCAGGTTGTGTTGCTGCAGCGCCCGCAGCCATGCGCCGACGCTCTGCGCCGCCGGCACCGCGACGCGCAGGGGTAACGTGTTGATGAACAGGCCGATGATGTGTTCGACGCCGGCCAGTTCCGCCGGCCGACCCGAGACGGTGATACCGAACATGACCTCGTCGCGACCGCTGTATCGGCTGAGCAGCAGAGCCCAGGCGCCTTGTACCAGGGTGTTCAGTGTCACCAGACATTCCTTCATGGCTCCTCCAGTCTCGCGCTGTCGGATGCCGGTATGCGGAGGATCCACTCGCCGTACTCACCGTAGTCGTCGTCGACGGCGGAACTTGGTGGCTCGATGCCCAGCGACGTCGGTTCATCGAAGCCTCGTAGCTGTTCCCGCCAATAGGCTTCGGCCGCATCCCCGTCCTGCCGGGCCAGCCAGCGCAGGTAGTCGCGATACGGACGTGCCGGGCGCCGCTTCACGGGTTCGCCGCGCGTTATACCGGAATAGTCCTCGAACACTTCCTGAAGCAGCAGCGGCCCGCTCCAGCCATCGAGCAGCAGGTGGTGATGGGTCCACAGAAAGTGGTAGCGCTCCTCGTCCACCCGCAGCAGCGCAATCCTCAGCAGCGGCGCCGCGCTCCAGCTCGAACCCGCGACGCCAGTCCCGCTCGCAGTACGCCGCCCAGCGCGCCGCGCGCTCCGCCTCGCCAAACCCCCGCCAGTCCTCGATCAGCACCGGTACCGCCACCTCACGGTGCACGACCTGCAGCGGTCGCTCCAGTCCTTGCCACAGGAATCGCTGCGCAGCACCGGATGACGCCCAACCCTCGCGCCACGCCCCGACGAACCCCTCGACGTCCAGCGCTCCCTCCAGCGTGCAGCCCAGTTGCTCGACATAGACTCCGCTGTCGGGCTCATACACGCTGTGGAGCAGCAAGCCCTCCTGCAGCGGCGTCAGCAGTTGCACGTCCTCCGTCCCGTCCACGCCACCGAACAGCCGATCCAGCGCCCCTGGTCCAGTCCGCTCAGCGGGAAGTCGCTCGGCGTGTAGCCCAGCCTCCCCGTCCGCCTGCGCCAGGCCAGCACGTCGCGCAAACTCTCACCGTAACGCTCGCCCAACTCGGCCATCGTCGCCGACCGGTAACGCCGCGCTGTAACTCAGCACCAGTTCCGAACAACCGGATTGCACCGCGCCGTTGATCAGCAGTTCATGGCCGCGCTGGGCCGTCCGGATCGGCAGACCCGCTGTCTCCTCGGCCGCGTGCAGTAGGCTCCAGCGCCGAGCGCGCTGTCCAGTTACCCCAGGTAGTTGAAGCTGATCGATGCCGGTGCCTGGCTCGCAACACCTCGGCCACCTTCGCCTTGTGCCCCCGCCGCGCAGCAGTCCGTAACCCAGTCCTGCCCCGGAACACCCCGCAACGCCTCCCTTGACCGCGCGCAGATACCCGACAATGCGCTGCTCCCATCACTCGCACGTAGCCGCACCGGATATTGCACCGTGAACCAGCCCACTGTCCGCGAGACATCGTCGATCTCATCCAGCGCGTCCGCCCGCCCATGGCCTTCCAGTTCAACGACGATCTCGTCCAGTCCGCGCCAGGCGCGCAGTGCACCCAGCAAGCCCGCCAGCAACGCTTCGTCCAGGCGCAATCGGTAGCGGCCGGCCACGTCCTGCAGCAGCGCGCGCGTCTCCGCTTCGCTCAAGCGCAGCATGATCTGGGCGCTCTGCCGCTCCTGGCTCTCGCCGGCCGGTTCATCGACCGGCAGCGTTGTCCCGGCCATGCGCGCCGGGTCGGTCCAGTAGCCGATCTGCCAGCACGGCCGCACTGCGACCATACGCCCGGCCGTTCCGACCAGCGTCCCCAGGAGCCGGTCTTCGCCGGCAGGCGCACCGCCTGTCGAGGCCAGCGCGTCGTACGCCGCCAGCAGGTCTTCCAGCAGGATCCGCCACGACACGCCATCGACCACCAGGTGGTGGATCACCAGCAGCAGGCGTCGTGTGTCACCCAGGTCGAACCACACCGCGCAATAACGGACCCTGTTCGATGCTCCAGCCGCGTTGCCAGGCTCCGGCCAGCTTCCAGCACGCCACGCCGCGACGCCGCCGGCAGTTCGCTCAGGTCCTCTCGCTCCAGCCCGCACGTCGCACGGCGCGCCATAGTCTTGCCGCCACCTGTCTCCGTGCCGTGTAATGAGAAGCGCAGCCGCAGCGCATCGTGTTGCGCGACCACGGCGATCAGCGCCTGCTCCAGATGCGCCGCATCGACCGTCGCGCCCAGCGTCAGAAGTACCGACTGGTTCCAGTGTGAACGTCCACCGCCTGCTCGAAGAACCACTGCTGGATCGGCGTCAGTGGCACCTCGCCCGCCGGCGTGTCCTCGTCACCGACCCGATCACCGAGCGTCGCAACGCCCAACCCTGCTACCGTCTGCGCCTCGAACAACTGACGCGGCGTCACCACCACCCCCCGCGCGCGCGCCCGACTCACAACCTGGATGCTCAGGATCGAATCACCGCAACACCAAAGAAGTTGTCCCGAACCCCGACCCGCTCAGGCCCAGAACCTCGCCCACACCTCCGCCAGTATCGACCTCGACCGCCGTCCCCGGCGCCGCGTACGCCTCGCCCTGCCAGCCCGGCTCCGGCAGCCCACGCCGGTCCACCTTGCCATGCACCGTCAGCGGCAGACTCGCCAGCGAGACGTACACCGCCGGCACCATGTACTCCGGCAGGCTATGCAGCAGATGCCGTCGCAATCCGTCCCAACCCGGCGCCTCGTCCACTCCGACCACATAGCCGCACAGACGCTGCGCCGTCCCCTCGCCCACCACCCGCACCGCCGCCTCGCGCACGCCCGGGTACTCGCGCAGCCGCGCCTCGATCTCGCCCAGTTCGATCCGATAGCCCCGAACCTTGGCCTGATCATCCACCCGACCGACGAACTCCAGGTCTCCGCTCGCCGTGTAACGCCCCAGATCACCGGTCCGGTAACAACGCTCCCGGCCCCGACGAACGGGTCGAGCACGAAGCGTTCCACCGCCGTCAGGCCGCCGCGCCCGACGTACCCGCGACTCACTCCCGCTCCGCCTATCCAGATCTCGCCCGTCACGCCGGGCGGAACCGGTTCGCCGTAGCGGTCGACCAGCACCACGTGAGTGTTGGCGATCGGCCGGCCGATCGGCACGATGTCGCCTGCTTGCTCGCCGCCCACCCGGTAGACCGTACTCCACACGCTCGCTTCGGTCGGGCCGTATTCGTTGTACAGCGCGACCTCGGGCAGCAGTTCCCGATGACGCGCGACCAGCGCCGCCGGACAGGCCTCTCCGGCGACGATCGCGACCCGCAACTCGCCGGCACCTCCCGCGAGTTCCTCGAGCAGGGCGCGGTACAACACCGGCGCTGCCAGCACGTGGCTGATGCCGCCGCGGCGAATCAGCTCGGCCAGCGCCGCGACATCCTGCTGCACGCCATCCGCCGGCAACACCAGTTCGCCGCCCTGGCTCAAGGTCCAGAAGATCCCCGCGACCGAGCTGTCGAACGAGAACGATGACACCATCAGGAAGCCGCGCAGCGGCTCCCGGTAGTAATCAACTCGCGCCGCCAGCGACTGCACGGCGTTGCGCTGCGTCACGCACACGCCCTTCGGCTGGCCGGTCGAGCCCGAGGTGTAGATCACATAGGCCGAGGCTCGCCCATCGCCGCCGAACGGCGCGGACTCGGCGGCGTCGCCGTCCAGATCATCCAGGTCGACAACCGGGCAGCCGAGCTCGCCCGACAACCGGCCCGCTCCCCCGACCATCAGCACCAAGGCCACCCCGGCATCCCCCAGCATGTAGGCGAGGCGCTCGTCCGGATAGTCCGGATCCAGCGGCAGATACGCGCCGCCCGCGCGCAATACCGCCAGAATCCCGATGACGGTCTCCACCGTCCGGCCACCGAGCACGCCGACGATCCGCTCCGGACCCACACCCCGCCCCCGCAAGCCCCGAGCCACCCGCTCCACGCGGCCCCACATGGCCCCGTACGACAATACCTCATCACCAACGCGCAGCGCGGGAAGGTCCGCATGGAGCTGCGTTGGCGTGCGGAGACAATCGAGCAACTGTTCGGCTCGAGCAAGCTGTTGCACGCCCATGGACAGTGGCGGCACGACCTGCTCCACCTCTCCCGGCAGCAGGAGGTTGAGCGTCCCGATGGGCCTTGCCGCGTCGACGACGAGTAGTTCCAGCACGGCCACATAGCGCCGCGCCAGCTTCGCCATCGTGTCCTCGTCGAACAGGTCGGCGTTGTAATTCAGCAGCGCATGCAGCGCTTCACCGTCGTCGCTGATGTCCAGCGTCAGGTCGAACATCGCCGTCCCGCTCCTGGCTTCGTACGGCATCATCGACAGACCCGGCAACTCGCTCGAACGCTCCTCGCGCCCCTGTTGCAGATTGAACATCACCTGGAACAGCGGACTGTGCGCCAGACTCCGCTCCGGTTGCAGCGCCTCGACCAACTGCTCGAACGGCAGATCCTGATGCGCCTGCGCGCCCAGCGACGCCTCCCGCACCCGTCTCAACACCTCGGACAACGGCGGATTCCCGCGAAGGTCCACACGCATCACCAGCGTGTTGACGAACAGGCCGATCAAACCCTCCAGTTCGACGCGCCCGCGGTTCGCCACCGGCGTCCCGACACAGAGGTCATGCTGACCGCTGATGCGGTGCAGCAGCACGCCAAACGCCGCCAGCAAGCTCATGAACAGGGTCACGTCGTGCCGTCGGCCGAGCCGCACCAGGTCCGCGCGCAACGACGCCGGCACGCTCACGCTGCAATCGGCACCGCGATAGCTCTGCACCGCCGGCCGCGGCCGGTCGGTCGGCAGATCCAGCACGCCCGGCGCACCGGCCAGGCGCTCGCGCCAATAGGCCAGTTGACGCTCCAGCACCGCGCCGCGCAGCCAGGCTCGCTGCCAAACTGCGTAATCGGCGTACTGCACGGCCAGTGTGCCCAGCGGCAACGGCTGTCCCGTGACATGGGCGCCGTACAATTCGCCGAACTCGCGCACCAGCAGGTCCATCGACCAGCCATCCGCCACGCTGTGATGCAGGGTCACCAGCAGCAGATGATCCTCTTCGTCCAGACGTACCAGGCGCACCCGCAACAACGGCCCACGCGCCAGATCGAACGGCGTCATCGCCTCCTGCTCGGCCAGGTCCCGCGCACGCTGCTCGCGCGCCTCGGCGCCAAGCTCGCCGAGTTCATCGAACGCGACGACGACCCCCGGCTCGGCCGCGATCACCTGCATCGGCTCGCCGTCGATCGTCTCGAACCGGGTCCGCAGGATCTCATGGCGCCGCACCAGGCTCTCGACACTCCGCTCCAGCGCCGTTCGATCCAGTCGACCACCGAGACGGTAGGCCGCCGGGATGTTGTAGAACGCGCTGCCCGGCTCCAGTTGATCGAGGAACCACAGCCGCGCCTGCGCATACGACAACGGCAGCGCCGCGCCGCGCTCGACCGCGACCAGTTCCGGCACGGCCTCGCCCGACGCGGCACCGTCCAGTCGCGCCGCCAGCGCCGCCAGATGCTCGGCTTCGAACACCTCGCGCAACGGCAACTCGATGCCGAACGCCTGGCGCACGCGAGACACCACACGCATCGCCAACAGCGAGTGTCCGCCCAGCGCGAAGAAATTGTCCTCGCGGCCCACCTCGGCCACGCCCAGCACATCCGCCCAGATGCCCGACAGCACCTGTTCGCGCTGACTCCGGCGTTCGCTCCCGCGTACCGCTTCGGCCGACCGCTCCGCAACCGCGGGCAACGCCCGCCGGTCGAGCTTGCCGCTCAGCGTGCGCGGCAACTCCGACAGCCAGACAAACGCTGCTGGGATCATGTACGACGGTAGCCGCGCGCGCAGCGCGCCGACGACCGCGGCGCGCTCGGCTTCATCGGGACCGGCGACATAGGCGATCAGGATCGGCTGCCCGCCCCGCTCGCCGCGTTCGACGACGGCATCCCGCACCGCCGCTTGCCGCAGCAGGGTTTGCTCGATCTCGCCCGGCTCGATCCGGTAGCCGCGCAGCTTGATCTGCCGGTCGATGCGGCCGAGGAACTCGATCTCCCCGCGCGCGTTATTCTGCCCCCGGTCGCCGGTGCGATAGGCTCGCGCGCCGGGTTCACGGTGAGAATCCGGAACGAAGCGCTCGGCGGTCAGGTCCGGACGGCCCCAATAGCCCCGCGCCAGCACCTCGCCACCGATGAGGATCTCGCCCGGTACGCCTTCCGGCACCGAGTGTCCCTGGCGATCGACGATCCGCATCCGGCGTGCGCCCAGCGCACGACCGATCGGCACCCGCGGTCCGGCCACACTCTCGTCCGTCCCCACATACCGCTGCACGGTACTGGTGATGACGCCCTCGGTCGGGCCATAGGCGTTCAGCCACGTGACCGAGGCGCCGACCCGCTCGCGCCAGACCCTCAGGCGGTCGGCTCGCACGACGTCATTGCCGACGATGACGCAGCGCACCATAGCCGGCGGCATTGGCCCGCCCCGCTCGATCTCATCAACCCATTCATGCCAGTAAGGCGCCGGCAGGCCGACCACTGTCGCGGCGTGCGCCGCCAGGAAGTCGACGAAGTCATCGATCGACGGCAGCAGCTTTGCTGGCTGCAGGACCAGCGCCGCGCCGCTCGCCCAGGCCGTGAAGATCTCCTCGGCCGATACGTCGAACGTCAATGCGGCAAATTGCAGCACGCGATCCTCGGGTCGCAGTTCCAGCGTGTGGGCCATGGCCGCGATGTGCCGCGATAGCGCGCCGTGCGATACCGCGACGCCCGGCATGCCACTCGATGGGTGTAGATGATGTAGGCCAGTTGCTCCGGCAGGATCGGCCACGAAGCTCGGCCTCGTCGTTCCCGTGTCGATCGATCCACGCGGGGCGGCCACGTCGATGGCCTCGCGGTCACAACGAGCATTACACCTGCGTCGATGTTCGGCCAAGCGCTCGGTCGGTTGTGATCGAGCGGTACGTAGGACCCGATTGCAGGATGCCAGCACCGCGAATCGTCGGGCCTTTGGCAGACGCCGACCCGCGACTCGAGGACGCGGCCGGACGGCACGCGCTGCAACTCGGGTCCCGCAGATCACGGCCCGGCCGTCGGCAGTTCCGCGAACCAACTGGAGCGCCATCGCGGGCGCCGGAGCAACGCCCCATGACACCGACGGCATCCCCGGCCAGTTGCGAGCACCTGCCGGCCGACGTCGAGCGTCGCGGCAGCTCCAGTCCCGGGCGCCACCGATCGTGTTGGTCGCGCGTCTCCAGCCGAGACTCGGTCCAGCGGGTAGTTCTCGAACACCAGCGTCGAACAGCGCCTCGCCGCGCGCCACCTCCAACCGATCGCCACCAGCGGGCGTCGCAGGTCCAGGTGCTGCAGCGCCCGCAGCCATGCCGGCACCGCGACGCGCGTAGAACAGGACGCCGGCCAGTTCCGCCGGGAGAGGGAGTCGTCGGGAGCAGCAGCCAGGCCCTTGTACCACAGTGTCACCAGACATTCCTTCGCGAACCTCCCGCGCTGTCGGATGCATGCGGAGGATCGCCGTACTCACCGTCGTGTCGAATCTGGATGCCCACGCTCGAAGCCTCGTAGCTGTTCCCGCCAATAGGTCATCGTCCTGCCGGGCCAGCCAGCGCAGGTGTCGCTACGGGCCGGGCGCCGCTTCACGGGTTCCCGCGCGTTATACCGGAATAGTCCTCGAACACTGGCCCCATCGAGCAGCGGTGGTGATGGGGTAGCGCTCCTCGTCACAGCCAGCTCGACGCGACGCCAGGCTCACGGTACGCCGCCCAGCGCGCCGCGCAAACCGCCAGTCCTCGATCAGCACCGGTACCGCACGGGCACGGCAGCCAGGCCAGGAGCAGCACCGGATGACGCCCAACCACCTCGCGCCACGCCCCGACGAACCGACGTCCAGCTCCAGCGTGCAGCCCAGTTGCTCGACATAGGTCGGCTCAACAGTGGAACCTGCAGCGGCGGCGGATCGTCCTCGATCCCGTCCACGCCACCGAACAGCCGATCCAGCGCCGGTCAGTCGCTCAGCGGGAAGTCGCTCGGCGTGTAACCCCCTCCCGTCGCATAGGCCAGCACGTCGCGCAAGTAAGCCCAACTCGGCCATCGGACGCGCCGGTAACTCAGCACCAGTTCCAGGCACCGCGTGATCAGCAGTGGCCGCGCAGTCCGGATCTCGGCCAGCCTCGCCGAGCGCGCTGTCCAGTTGCCCCAGGTAGTTGCGATGCCGGTGCCTGGCTGCAACACCTCGGCCACCGCTGCTTGTGCCGCGCAGCAGTCCGTAGCCCAGTCGCCCCGGAACACGCAACGCCTGACCGCGCGCAGATAGACAATGCCGCTGCTCCCAGCACGTAGCCGCACCGGATATTGCACCGTGAACCAGCCGTCCGACATCGATCTCACAGGCGTCCATGGCCTTCCAGTTCAACGACGATCTCGTCCAGTCCGCGCCAGGCGCGCAGCAAGCCCGCCAGCAGCACTGTCCAGGCATCGGAGCCGGCCACGTCCTGCGCGCGCGTCCGCTTCGCTCAAGCGCAGCATGATCTGGGGCTCCTGCCGGCCGGTTCATCGACCGGTCCCGGCCATGCGCGCCGGGTCGGTCAGCCGATCTCTCCCAGCACGGCCGCACCATACGCCCACAGCCGTTCCGACTGTCCCCGGGGCAGGCGCACCGGAGGCCAGCGCGTCGTACGCCGCCAGGTCTTCCAGCAGGACACGCCATCGACCACCAGGTGGTGGATCACCAGCAGCAGGCGTCGTGTGTCACCCAGGTCCACCGCGCGCAATAACGGCGATATCCAGCGCCGGCAATTCGCTCAGGTCCCAGGTCGCACGGCGCGTCTTGGCATCGTGTTGCGCGATCCAGCGACCGTCGCGCCCAGCGTCAGAAGTACCGACTGGTTCTGAGGTCCCCACGATCGTCCTCGTCACCGCGAGCGTCAGCGCCGCCAACGCGCCTCGAACAACTGACGCGGCGTCACCACCGCGCGCGCACAACCTGGATGCTCAGGGAATCACCACCCAACGCAAGTTGTCCCGAACCCAGGCCCAGAACCTCGCCACCTATCGTGGCGCCGCGTACTTGCCAGCCGGGCAGCCCACGCCGGTCCGCAGTGGCGGCCGGCAGGCTATGGACCGGCGCCTCGTCAGACGCTGCGCCGACGCTCGAGGCCCAGTTCGATCCGGAAGGATCATCCACGACCGACGATCGCAACGCCCCAGATCACCGGACAAGACGAGCCGTCCGACCGCCAGATCTCGTCACGCCGGGCGTTGTGCCAGCACCGCGATCGGCACGATGTGCTTGCTCGCCGCCGCAGGATGCGCCGAGGGCAACTCGCCGGCCTCCGCGAGTCCTCGAGCAGGGCGCGGTGGCGCTGCCATGATGCCGCCGCGGCGAATCCGGCCAGCGCCGCGACATCCTGCTGCACGCCATCAATCGCGGCTCAAGGTCCAGAAGGACCTCGAACGAGAACGATGACAGGCAGAATGCCGCCAGCGCACGCACCCGGTCGAGCCCGAGGTGTAGATCAGGCCCATCGGCCGAACGGCCGGAGTCGGCGGCCATCGATCATCCAGGGGACCGGGCAGCCGAGCTCGCCCGACAACCGGCCCGCTCCGACCGTCAGCAACAAGGCCGGCATCGCCCAGCATGTAGGCGAGGTTCCAGGGCAGATACGCCGCCCGCGCGCAATACCGCCAGAAGATGACGGTCGTGCACGCCGACGATCGCCCCGCAAGCCGGGCGGCCCCGTACGACAACTCATCACGCGGGGCAGCGCGGGAGGTTCGGCTCGAGCAAGCTGTTGCACGCCCATGGACAGTGGCGGCACGCGAGGGAGCGGATGACGAGTACATAGCGCCGCGCCAGCTTCGCCATCGTGTCCCGAACAGGTCAATTCAGCAGCGCATGCAGCGCTTCACCGTCGGAGAACCGGTACGGCATCATCGACAGCGGCAACTCGCTCGAACGCTCCTCGCCTGTTGCAGATTGAACATCACAACAGCGGACTGTGCGCCAGACTCCGCTCCGGTTGCAGCGCCTCGAGAACGGCAGAGATGCGGCGCCCAGCGACGGCCGCGAAGGTCCACACGCATCACCAGCGTGTTGACGAACCCCTCCAGTTCGACGCGCCGCGGTTCGCCACCGGCGGAGAGGTCATGCTGAGATGCGGTGCAGCAGAACGCCAACGCCGCCGAACAGGTCACGGTCGGCCGAGCCGGGGAATCACGCTGCAATCGGCACCGCTGGCCCGGTCGGCAGATCCAGCAGGCGCACCGGCCGCTCGCGCCAATAGGCGACGCTCCAGGCGCCGCGCAGCCGCACGGCGTGCGGCAAGGGGAACTCGCGCACCAGCAGGTCCATCGACCATCCGCCACGCTGTGATGCAGGGTCACCAGCAGGATCCTGGCGCGCAACAACCCGCGCCAGATCGAACGGCGTCATCGCTCGGCCAGGGCACGCCGCGCGCGGCGCCATCGCCGAGGTCGTGACGACGACCTCCGGCTCGGCCGCGATCGCATCGTCGATCAAACCGGGTGGCGCCGCACCATCGACCGCTCCAGGTTCGATCCAGTCGACCACCGAGCGCCGGGTGTTGTAGAACGCCCGGCGCGACAAAGCGCCGCGCCGCGCTCGACCGCGACCAGGGAGGCGACGCGGTCCAGTCGCGCCGCCAGCGCCGCCAGATGCTCGGTTTCGAACCGCGCAACGGCAACTCGATGCCGAACGCCTGGCCGCCAGCAGCGAGTGCCCCAGCCCAGATGAGGCGTTCGCCGCCGCGGGCCGAAGCGGCAACGGTCGCAAGAAGGTGATCGTGAAGCGTATTCGGATGCTCATCGATCCAGTCCTGGGCACGGACACGGCAAGACATAGGCACGCACGGATCGGCGGGATCGGTGTCGGGACACTTTGCTCGAGATCCGCGACGATCGCAGAGCGAGGGGCACGTGATCAGCAATGATGCCCCGGAGTCCTTGAGGATGTGGCGGATTCGAGCGTCCGGATTGGCTGGATCGATCGGTACATAGGCCGCCCCGGCACGCAGCACGCCCAGCATCGCCGCGTACAGGCTGGCGCCGCGCGGCAGCGCGATCGCCACGCGATCCTCGATGTCCAGACCCCGATCAAGAAGGCGAAGGCTGATTCGCTCCGCATGAGTCGCGAGTTCCCTGTAGGACAGGCACTGGCTTGGACCATCCAATGCCAGTGCTTCGGGGCGGGCTTTCGCGATGCCTTCGAATTCCTGAATCAGCGCGTCAGGCGAGGCAACAAACCGTGGGCTCCAATCGCCGTCGCCGGGAGTGCGAACCGCTGCGCCGATAACACCCAGCGGTGCGCCCGGACGCGCGATGAAATCCTCGACGATGGCAGACAACTCCGCCATGCAGGACTCGGCGAAGATCGGGGATACGCGGCTCGCCTCATAGTTGATCGACACGTCCAGCGATTCGCCGGGAACGATACTGACGGTCATCGGGTAGGTCGTCCGATCCCGTGCGACTACGGAGCCGAACCTTAGGCTATCGCCTGTTCGACCGATAGCCTTCGCCAGAGGGAAATTCTCATAGACCATCAGCGTATCGAAGAGGGGATCGCCCGGCGGGACGTCGCTCCACGCTGTGATCTGGGGCAACGCGGCATACTCGTACTCCCGCATCGCCAGATTCTTCGACTGCAGTTCCCGCAACCACTTCACACTCGTCATGGCGGGACTGACAATCACCCTCAGCGGCAGTGTGTTGATGAACAGCCCGATCATCTCGTCGGAGCGCGACAGCTCGGGCGGTCGTCCGGAAACCGTCACGCCGAACGCGACATCGCGCGATCCGGTGCAGCGGCTCAACAATAAGGCCCAAGCCCCCTGCAGGATCGTGTTCAGCGTCAGGGCGTTGTCGGCTGCGAGCCGCTCCATTGCGTCTCGTTGCGCAGGACTCACCGACCACTGCACATCCCGATTCACCTCGGTCGGGCGCACATTGCCGGCCGATGCCTTCTCGCTCGCAACCCGCGACGGGGTCGTGAACGCTTTCAGGGTCGTAGCCCAGAAGCTCTCGAGCCTAGCCGCATCATGCGAAGCAAGCCACTGCACGTAGTTGCGGAACGGAGGAGGCGAGCGATATCGCAGCTCGGCGCCGCGCGCCTGGTAGGTCTCGAACAGCTCGCCCAGAACGATGCCTAGGCTCCAGCCATCGAGCAGCAGGTGGTGGTGGGTCCACAGAAAGTGGTAGCGCTCCTCGTCCACCCGCAGCAGCGCAATCCTCAGCAGCGGCGCCCGCTCCAGCTCGAACCCGCGACGCCAGTCCCGCTCACGGTACGCCGCCCAGCGCGCCGCGCGCTCCGCCTCGCCAAACCCCCGCCAGTCCTCGATCAGCACCGGTACCGCCACCTCACGGTGCACGACCTGCAGCGGTCGCTCCAGTCCTTGCCACAGGAATCCGCTGCGCAGCACCGGATGACGCCCAACCACCTCGCGCCACGCCCCGACGAACCCCTCGACGTCCAGCGCTCCCTCCAGCGTGCAGCCCAGTTGCTCGACATAGACTCCGCTGTCGGGCTCATACACGCTGTGGAACAGCAAGCCCTCCTGCAGCGGCGTCAGCGGATACACGTCCTCGATCCCGTCCACGCCACCGAACAGCCGATCCAGCGCCCCCTGGTCCAGTCCGCTCAGCGGGAAGTCGCTCGGCGTGTAACCCAGCCTCCCGTCCGCCGCCGCATAGGCCAGCACGTCGCGCAAACTCTCACCGTAACGCTCGCCCAACTCGGCCATCGTCGCCGACCGGTAACGCGCCGCGCTGTAACTCAGCACCAGTTCCAGACAACCGGATTGCACCGCGCCGTTGATCAGCAGTTCATGGCCGCGCAGGCCGTCCGGATCGACTTCCAGACCCGCTGTCTCCTCGGCCGCGTGCAGTAGGCCTCCAGCGCCGAGCGCGCTGTCCAGTTGCCCCAGGTAGTTGAAGCTGATCGATGCCGGTGCCTGGCTCCGCAACACCTCGGCCACCGCTTCGCCTTGTGCCCCGCCGCGCAGCAGTCCGTAGCCCAGTCCCTGCCCCGGAACACCCCGCAACGCCTCCTTGACCGCGCGCAGATACCCGACAATGCCGCTGCTCCCATCACTCGCACGTAGCCGCACCGGATATTGCACCGTGAACCAGCCCACTGTCCGCGAGACATCGATCTCATCCAGCGCGTCCGCCCGCCCATGGCCTTCCAGTTCAACGACGATCTCGTCCAGTCCGCGCCAGGCGCGCAGTGCCCGCAGCAAGCCCGCCAGCAGCACTTCGTCCAGGCGCAATCGGTAACGGCCGGCCACGTCCTGCAGCAGCGCGCGCGTCTCCGCTTCGCTCAAGCGCAGCATGATCTGGGCGCTCTGCCGCTCCTGGCTCTCGCCGGCCGGTTCATCGACCGGCAGCGTTGTCCCGGCCATGCGCGCCGGGTCGGTCCAGTAGCCGATCTCTCCCAGCACGGCCGCACTGCGACCATACGCCCACAGCCGTTCCGACCAGCGTCCCCAGGAGCCGGTCTTCGCCGGCAGGCGCACCGCCTGTCCCGAGGCCAGCGCGTCGTACGCCGCCAGCAGGTCTTCCAGCAGGATCCGCCACGACACGCCATCGACCACCAGGTGGTGGATCACCAGCAGCAGGCGTCGTGTGTCACCCAGGTCGAACCACACCGCGCGCAATAACGGACCCTGTTCGATATCCAGCCGCCGTTGCCAGGCTCCGGCCAGCGCTTCCAGCACGCCACGCCGCGACGCCGCCGGCAATTCGCTCAGGTCCTCTCGCTCCAGCCGCACGTCGCACGGCGCGCCATAGTCTTGCCGCCACCTGTCTCCGTGCCGTGTGAAGCGCAGCCGCAGCGCATCGTGTTGCGCGACCACGGCGATCAGCGCCTGCTCCAGATGCGCCGCATCGACCGTCGCGCCCAGCGTCAGAAGTACCGACTGGTTCCAGTGTGAACGGCGTCCCACCGCCTGCTCGAAGAACCATTGCTGGATCGGCGTCAGTGGCACCTCGCCCGTCGGCGTGTCCTCATCTCCGACCCAGTCCTCCCCGAGCGTCCCCGCCAGCGCCGCCAACCCTGCTACCGTCTGCGCCTCGAACAACTGACGCGGCGTCACCACCACCCCCCGCGCGCGCGGCTCACGACCTGGATGCTCAGGATCGAATCACCGCCCAACGCAAAGAAGTTGTCCCGAACCCCGACCCGCTCCAGGCCCAGAACCTCCCCCCACACCTCCGCCAGTATCGTCTCGACCGCCGTCCCCGGCGCCGCGTACGCCTCGCCCTGCCAACCCGGCTCCGGCAGCCCACGCCGGTCCACCTTGCCATGCACCGTCAGCGGCATACTCGCCAGCGAGACGTATGCCGCCGGCACCATGTACTCCGGCAGACTATTCAGCAGATGCCGGCGCACTCCGTCCCAGCCCGGCGCCTCGTCCACCCCGACCACATAGCCGCACAGTCGCTGCGCCGTCCCCTCGCCCACCACCCGCACCGCCGCCTCGCGCACGCCCGGGTACTCGCGCAGCCGCGCCTCGATCTCGCCCAGTTCGATCCGATAACCGCGAACCTTGACCTGATCATCCACCCGACCGACGAACTCCAGGTCTCCGCTCGCCGTGTAACGCCCCAGATCACCGGTCCGGTAACAACGCTCCCCGGCCCCGACGAACGGGTCAGGCACGAAGCGTTCCGCCGTCAGGCCGCCGCGCCCGACGTACCCGCGACTCACCCCCGCTCCGCCTATCCAGATCTCGCCAATCACGCCGGGGGGAAGTCTCGTGCCATCCGGCGCGACGATGTAAATCCGAAGACCCGGCAGCGCGCGTCCGATTGGTGGGTCTATCGACAGGATCGGGGACCAGGGATCCGGTCGATGCATCGTTGAGGTGACCGTGCATTCCGTCGGGCCATACGTATTGATCCAGACCGGTGCGCCCGGGTGCAGCTCGCGCCACTGCTCATACGCGTAGGCAAAGGCCTGTTCGCCGCCCACGACGACCAGCCGCACGCTGCCGGCGATCGGCGTCTCGCGCATCGCCAGTTCGGCCGTCAGCTGATGCCAGAAGGCCGTCGGAAGATCCAGAACCGTTATCCGATGCCGCTCCACGAATTCCGGAAACTCGGACAGGCTGTCGACGCTCAGATCAGGCAGCGGAACCAGGCACGCGCCCGTGACCAGTGCGGGGTAAATTTCCTCGACCGCGGCGTCGAAACTCGGTGAGGCAAACTGCAACACACGATCCGCCGCATTGATCTCGAAGCGCTCGACGATCGTCGTGACGAACCGCGCCAGGTTGCCACGTGTCACGCCAACGCCTTTCGGTTGACCCGTGGAGCCCGAGGTGTAGATCACATAGGCCAGCGCCTCGTCGGGCACGGCCTCCTGCGTCGGGTTGTAGTTACCGACCTCCACACCGACCGCGCCGACCTCGTCAAGCAGCAGCAAGCGATCGGCAGACCCCGTGAACCGAGCACTCAAGGCCTGGCAACTGAGCACGAGGGACGCGCCGGAATCGTCGAGAATGTAGCGAATCCGTGCGTCCGGATTGGCCGGGTCGATCGGCACGTAGGCCGCGCCTATACGCAGGACCCCAAGCATCGCCGAATACAGGTCCGGACCACGCGGCAGACAGATCGCCACGCGATGCTCGAAACCTATACCCCGCGCCGCCAGCATCCCGGCAATCCGCTCCGCTCGAGACGCCAGCTCACGGTATCCGACCGCGCCGACCGGGCCATCCAGGGCCAGTCGGTCCGGATCACGCTCCACTACATCGTCGAATTGCGCGATCAACCAACGTCCGGCCGCACATCCACCCGGAAGATGCTCGCACTCCTGCAAGTCAGGAGCCGCCCCGACATTCCCGAGCGCCTGGCCCGGAGCGGCGATGAAATCCCGGACGATCTCAACGAGCCGGGTCATCACGGAACTCGCAAGCATTTCCGACACGCACGACGACTCATAGGCCAGCGTGATCTCGAAAGATTCGCTCGGCACCACACCGAGGGTAATCGGGTACGTCGTCTGGTCCTTCACGACGACGTCGCTGACCCGAAGCTGGTCAAACCCGACTTCAAGGGCCGAGGAAAGCGGGAAGTTCTCGTATACCATCAGGGTATCGAAGAGTTCCCGGCGATCAGCGACGGCACTCCAGGCCGCGATTTGCCGCAAGGACGCGTGCTCGTATTCGCGCATCGCGATGTTCTGCGCCTGCAATGCCTGCAGCCAGTCGTTCATCGGCATCGCGGGTCGCACAATGACTCGCAACGGCAAGGTGTTGATGAACAGACCGACCATCTGCTCGGCGCCGGGAAGTTCGCTTGGCCGTCCGGCGACCGTGACGCCAAATACGACATCCTGGGTACCACAGAATCGGCTCAGCAACAGCGCCCAGGCGCCCTGTAGCACCGTGTTCAGCGTCAGGCCGTGGGCCGCCGCGACCCGTTCCAGACCGGCTCGCAAATCCGTCTCCAGCAGCCAACGGTATTCGTGGACACTCGAGGCGCGCTGATCGATCGTCGAGATCGCGGGGCCGGTCACCAATCGGGTCGGCGACGCAAAATCCCTCAACGCCTCGCGCCAAAACGACTCCATGCCCATCGAGTCCCGACTGCGAACCCAACCCAGATAGTCCCGAAAGGGCCGTGAAAACACCTGACGCGAACCGCCGCCGGCTCGATAGGCATCAAACACCTGGGCCAGAACGATGCCTAGGCTCCAGCCATCGAGCAGCAGGTGGTGGTGGGTCCACAGAAAGTGGTAGCGGTCCTCGTCCACCCGCAGCAGCGCAATCCTCAGCAGCGGCGCCCGCTCCAGCTCGAATCCGCGACGCCAGTCCCGCTCACGGTACGCCGCCCAGCGCGCCGCGCGCTCCGCCTCGCCAAACCCCCGCCAGTCCTCGATCAGCACCGGTACCGCCACCTCACGGTGCACGACCTGCAGCGGTCGCTCCAGTCCTTGCCACAGGAATCCGCTGCGCAGCACCGGATGACGCCCAACCACCTCGCGCCACGCCCCGACAAACCCCTCGACGTCCAGCGTTCCCTCCAGCGTGCAGCCCAGTTGCTCGACATAGACTCCGCTGTCCGGCTCGTACACGCTGTGGAACAGCAAACCCTCCTGCAGCGGCGTCAGCGGATACACGTCCTCGATCCCTTCCACGCCACCGAACAGTCGATCCAGCGCCCCCTGATCCAGTCCGCTCAGCGGGAAGTCGCTCGGCGTGTACCCCAGCCTCCCGTCCGCCGCGGCATAGGCCAGCACGTCGCGCAGACTCTCACCGTAGCGCTCGCCCAACTCGGCCATCGTCGCCTGCCGGTAACGCGCTGCGCTGTAACCCAACCCCAGTTCCAGACGCCCATCGCGCACAGCCCCGAATACGGCCAGTTCGTGCGTCCGCATCCCTTCCGGATCCAGTTCGGGCCCGACGGAGGTATCGTCACGGGCGAGCCATTCATTTTCGGTAAGTGCCCGGTCGATCTGCCCCAGGTAGTTGAAGCTGATCGAGGCTGGTGCCTGGCTCCGCAACACCTCGGCCACCGCTTCGCCCTGCGCCCCGCCGCGCAGCAGTCCGTAGCCCAGTCCCTGCCCCGGAACTCCACGCAGCGCCTCCTTGACCGCACGCAAGTAGTCCGCGATCCCGCTCGTCCCCTCGCTCGCCCGCAGCCGCACCGGGTATTGCACGGTGAACCAGCCCACCGTCCGCGAGACGTCGATCTCATCCAGCGCGTCCGCCCGACCATGGCCTTCCAGTTCAACGACGATCTCGTCCAGTCCACGCCAGGCTCGCATTGCCCGCAACAGACACGCCAGCAGCACCTCGTCCACACGCAATCGATAACGACCGACCACGTTCTGCAGCAGCGCGCGCGTCTCCGCTTCGCTCAGGCGCAGCACGATCTGTGCACTCTGCCGCTCCTCACGCCCGCCAGCCGGTTCATCGACCGGCAGTGCCGCCTCGGCCATGCGCGCCGGGTCGGTCCAGTAGCCGATCTCACTCGCCACGGCCGCACTGCGACCGTACGCCCACAGCCGTTCCGACCAGCGGCCCCAGGAGCCGGTCTTCGCCGGCAGGCGCACCGCCTGACCCGACGCCAACGCGTCGTACGCCGACAGCAGGTCTTCCAGCAAGATCCGCCACGACACGCCATCGACCACCAGGTGGTGGATCACCAGCAGCAGGCGTCGTGTATCACCCAGGTCGAACCACACCGCGCGCAATAACGGACCCTGTTCGATGTCCAGCCGCCGTTGCCAGGCTCCGGCCAGCGCTTCCAGCACGCCACGCCGCGACTCCGCCGGCAATCCGCTCAGGTCCTCCCGCTCCAGCCGCACGTCGCACGGCGCGCCATAGTCTTGCCGCCACGTGTCTCCGTGCGGGGTGAAGCGCAGCCGCAGCGCATCGTGTTGCGCGACCACGGCGATCAGCGCCTGCTCCAGCAAGCCCGCATCGACCGTCGCGCCCGGCGTCAGCAGCACCGACTGGTTCCAGTGTGAACGGCGTCCCACCGCCTGCTCGAAGAACCACTGCTGGATCGGCGTCAGCGGCACCTCGCCCGCCGGCGTGTCCTCATCGGCGACCAAGACCTCCCCGACCGTCCCCGCCAGCGCCGCCAACCCTGCTACCGTCTGCGCCTCGAACAACTGACGCGGCGTCACCACCACGCCCCGCGCCCGCGCCCGACTCACGACCTGGATCGCCAGCATCGAGTCACCACCGAGCGCGAAAAAGTTCTCGTCGATGCCGATCGCGGCCAGGCCGAGCACATCCTTCCAGATGTCGACCAGCAGGGTCTCGGTCTTCGTCGTCGGGGACCGCCGCTCCACATTCCCGTCGGCCGCGGCTTCCGGTGTTGGAAGTGCCTTACGGTCGAGTTTGCCGCTCGGCGTGCGCGGGAGTTCCGATAGCGCCAGATAGGCCGAGGGCAACATCGCCGCTGGCAACAGGCGGGCCAGCAGGCTACGGTTCGTCAATGGATCACTGAACTCGCTGGCATCGGTTTCCGGAACCAGATAGGCCACGAGGCGGGGCTCTCCCCGTTCGTTGCATCGCAGGTCGGCGCACGCATCGCGGACACCAGGCAAGGCACGCAGCGCCGTGGCGATTTCATCCAGTTCGATCCGCACCCCGTGCAGTTTGACCTGCTGATCGGCCCGGCCAAGGTAGACAATCGCCCCGTCGACGTCCCATCTTGCGAGGTCTCCGGTACGATACATCCGCGCTCCGGGCGTACCGAATGGACAGGGCAGGAAGGCTGCGGCGGTCAAATCGGCACGGCCGAGATACGCCCTCGCCAGACCAACCCCGGCGATGTAAAGCTCGCCGCACACGCTGACCGGCGCGGGATTCAAGTAGTGGTCGAGCAGATAGATCTCGGTGTTATCGATCGGATGTCCAATCGGCACGCGCGACCCCTCGTCGCTCCGGCAATGCCATGCCGTGACATCGATCGAGGCCTCGGTCGGCCCATACAGGTTGTGCAACTCGGCCCCGGGGATCGAGTCCAGACACCGATCGCGCAAGTCCGGGGGAAGGGCCTCGCCCGAGCAAATGACCCGCTTCAAGCTGCGCAGTTTCGAAGGGCCGATTCCATCGAGAAACACCCGCAGCATCGACGGAACGAAGTGCACGGTCGTGACCGCGTGCTCGTCGATCGACTCGGCGAGCTTCCGTGGATCCCGGTGCGCCTCGGGTTCGGCGACGACCAGCCGTGCCCCAAAGAGCAAGGGCCAGAAGAACTCCCAAACCGAGACATCGAAGGTGTACGGCGTCTTCTGCAACACCGCATCGACGGCGCCCAGACCAAAATACCGCTGCATCCACAGGATGCGGTTGCGGAGCCCGCGATGCGGCACCCCAACGCCCTTTGGCCGCCCGGTCGACCCGGATGTGAACAGCACATAGGCCAGGTGATCGGGTTCCGGGACCTTACGCGTAGCGCTTGTCGGTTCCGCGGGAAAAGCCGTCAAGTGCGCATCCAGATCAAGGCATGGGACCGTCCCGCGCAGGGCCGGCGCCTCAATACCCCGCTGAATCAGCAAGGCGCGGGCTCCTGAATCCTCTAGCATGCCGCGGTTTCGTTGCGCCGGCGCATCGGGATCCAGGGGCATGAAGGCCGCGCCGGCCCTGAGGATGCCGTATAGTCCCACGACCAGCTCGACGGAGCGGCGGCAGACGATCGCCACGATATCGTCCGGACCTCGGCCGAGCCGGTTCAATCCATGCGCGACCCGGCCCGCGGCGGCGGCCAGTTCACGGTAAGTAATCCGACGATCGGCATCGACCACCGCCGTCGCATCGGGAGTGCGCGCGACCTGCTCGTCGAACAGCTCGATGATGCCACCCTGCTCCGGGTGATCGAAGCGCGTGCGATTCCAGCCCTCGATGAGCTCGCGCTGTTCGTCCGCATCCAGCATCGGCAACTCGGCAATCGACTGGCCGGGGTCAGCGATCGCTGAGGCCAACAGGCCGCGATAGTGGGTTGCCATGCGTTGGATCGCCGGACCATCGAACAGATCCGTTCGGTACTCCCAGTGCGCACGCCAACCCGATTCCGCAGACTCCACGCTCAGCGTCACGTCGAATTTCGCGGTCGCGTTTTCGAATGACAGGGCCCGCGCGGTCAGATCCGGCAGATTCCATTCGCTCGCGCGCCCGGGTTGCCAGGTGAACATCACCTGGAACAGCGGGGTATGCCCCAGCGCGCGTTCCGGCCGCAGTGCCTCGACGATTCGCTCGAACGGCACGTCCTGCCGGGCCTGATCGTCGAGCAAGCGATCGCGCATGCGCGCCAGCAGATCGACAAACGGTTCGATTCCGCCGAGATCGTTGCGCAGAACCAGGGTATTCACGAAGAAACCGATCAGTGGCTCGAGATCCGATCGATTCCGATTCGCCACCGGAGTGCCGACGCAGATGTCACGTTGCCCGCTGTACCGCGACAGAAGAATCTGGAACGCAGCCAGCAGCACGATGAACGGCGACACCCCGACGCTACGGGCCAGTGACTCGACCCCCGCCGCCACATCGTGCGGAAGATCCGCCGTCAGGACCGCGCCATCGGGGCGCGCGCGAACGGGACGCGGTACGCCGGGGGTCAGGTCGAGCAGTTCGGGGACATCGGCCAGTCGCTTTCGCAAATACTCGAGCTGTCCGTCGAAGCGACCCTGGTGTTCGAGCGCTTGCTGCCAGGCCGCGAAATCGCCGTATTGCAGCGTCAGTTCCGGCAGCGGCGATGACCTGCCTTCGGCAAACGCCCGATAGAGGTCGAGCAACTCGCGCACCAGCACGTCCATCGACCAGCCATCGGCCACGGCATGGTGCAGGGTCAATAGCAGCCAATGCTCCTGCGCGTCCGGCAGCTTGAGCAGGCGCGCGCGCAGCAGGGGCCCGCGCGCCAGATCGAACGGTACCCTCGCCTCGGCGAGGGCCATTGCCATCGCGCGTTCCGGTGCGCTCGAACCCGGCTCCGCATGGACCGGCTCACAGACGAGATCCAGGCTCAGTTCTTCGTCGACGCGCTGTACCGGCTGCCCGTCGACGGCGACGAAGTGCGTCCGCAGCACCTCATGACGTCGCAGCACTTCGTTCAGAGAGCGCTGCAGCGTGCCGATGTCGAGACGACCAAGCAGTTGCAGGCCGACCGGAATGTTGTAGACGGCTTGTGCCGGATCCAGCTGGTCGAGAAACCACAGTCGTTGCTGCGCGAACGACAACGGCGCATCGCGGGAGACGCGTCGTGGAATCGGCTCGGGACTTCGACCATCCGACGGCTCGCCGCGCAAGCGCCGCTCGAGCAATGCGCGGCGGGCGGAGGCAGGATCGATCGGGGTCGGCACGGCGGACTTCGGTCGGTGCATCGGACAGTAGATCTAACGGGGGCCGCGTCAGCGAGGTCGGGAACTCCGCGACCTGCCGCATCGACCGCAACTCAACGTGCGGTACGGAATGCACAAGCGACCAGGGACCCGTTGCATCCGTCCCTGTGAGCGGTCCGCTGTTCGTACGTTTCGGAGTCGGATTCCGTCGCGCGACCGGATGTTGGCTAGCGTGCAAGAACTCCGCGACATCCCGCTGACCCGCATGGAGCGCAACCACGTCGGTGGGCCCACGACCGGCCGACGCGGCGTCAGGGCAGGTAGACTACTCCGACTGGCCGCGGGGCGCCAGACGCGCGATGTTCGCCAAAGCTCCCGGTAATTTCCGTAAAACCGGCGGATGATCGGGTCAGCCGCGAGGCCACGCCCGAAACGTGGCCAATTCACGCCAGATTGACTTACAGACCGTCGAGTTGCCGCCGTCATGAAGGCGCTCAGTGCTCGCTGCGAACGTCGCCGGGTCGATTGTTCCGGTGATTATTGGACGACGGTAACGGGAACGACGGCACGTCGGCGATACACTGCACCTCGTCGCCGAGCCCGAGGAATCCCCGACCACAGACGAAGCGGCCATCATCGCCGGCCAGATGATAGGCTTCATCGCCTTTCTTCACCGTGATATCGACCTGGATCGCGTAGGCACCGTCAACGTTCGGCAGGAAATCGATGTTCCAGAGGTTCAGCGGCTTGACGTCCATGTTCTTCAGCAGCGGCCCCTTCAGCGTCTTCTGCGCGAGGATCGGTGCCTTCCAGTCATCGCTCTCCAGATACTGCAGCGTCACGGTACCCGTGACATCGTCAGCGGGAACCACCTTCCCCTTGCACTGCGGATCCTCGCAACGCATCGCGAACAGGTCCACGCGATTGAACTGGTCTTCGAACGGCAACTCGTAGTGGTAGCCAACCGCGACCAGCCATCCGTGATCACCGTCCGCCAGGATTCGCTGCTCGTGCGCGAACGCCGGCTGACTGACGGCGGTCGCGACTAGGCCCGCGGACATCATCGCGCCGATCATCTTTTGTTCAAATGTATGCGTTTCATTCGGGTCCTCTTGAAATCGTTTGATTGGTCATTCGGCGCCGACTTAGAATCAGGTCCGATGGAAACAACAGCGGACTGTCCCTTCCGCTTTCGGTCGCCCTAATGACTTACGTGTTTTCGTTAAGCGTGTGGTTTTCAGGTTGATGCGAAATAATATAAAGTTTTTCGCTCGTATATTTGACAGCATGCTTCGTGCCAACGCGCGTGTACGCCCAAGCGATTGACTCGACAGGAGTGAGGGGCGGCGGACTGCCGCGCGGATGCGTGATATCCAGCAGTTGCTGTGTTGGATGGCGCAGGCTGCGTGCGGCTCGCCGGGTGTCCCAAGGCTTGGGCGTGGTGATCTGCAAGCCCGGCAGGCCCCGGCGGTCCCGCAGATGGTAGTGTCCCGACTTCTGTGCAAAAGCGATTCTGAGTAGGGATCGTTGAGGTGGTCATGGTAAGAGGTTGATTGCGACATCGACCTTGAACCCGAAGGAGGGCAAACCATGACCGAGAAAGAGCATAAGACGAAGCCGTCGCTGATGGAACTGATGACGGGCGACCGAGACCTCTTGAAGGCGTTGATGCAGCAAGCGCTGCAGACGGTGCTGGAAGGCGAGATGACGGATTGTCTGGGCGCGGCCGCCGGGCGAACGGAACGAGCAACGGACGGGCTATCGAGCGGGGTACTACAGCCGGCAGCTGGTGACACGCGCATCGGCAAGCTGGAACTGAGTGTGCCGCGGGACCGTAATGGCGATTTTTCGACGGCACTGTTCGAACGCTACCAGCGCAGTGAGAAAGCGTTGGTTGCGGCCCTGGCGGAAATGTACGTGCAGGGGGTGTCGACGCGGAAGGTCAAGGCGATCACCGAGGAGCTCTGTGGCCACCGGTTTTCGGCCAGTACGATCAGCCAGATCAACAAGGGCCTGGACGCGGCCTTGGAGCGCTTTGCCACCCGTCCGCTGGAGGAGGTCTTTCCCTATCTGATCCTCGATGCGCGCTACGAGAAGGTGCGGGAGAACGCGGTGATCCAGACCCAGGCGGTGCTCATCGCGATCGGCATCAATGGCGAGGGGCAGCGCCAAGTGCTGGCGGTGGACACCGCCCAACGGGAGAGTCGCAGCGCCTGAAAGACTTCCTGGTACGCCTCAAGGAGCGCGGACTGGCCGGCGTCCGAGTTTGTCGTTTCAGACGATCATGCCGGACTGAAGCGCGCCATCGGCGAAGTACTGCCGGAAGCGGCTTGGCAGCGCTGCTGTGGCATTTCCTGCGCAACGCGCTGGATTACCTGCCCCGCAAGGCCGACGACGATTGCTTACAGGAACTGCGTTGGCTTTATGACCGCCGCGACCACCGGGAAGCCCAGCAGGACCTCGCCGCCTGGATCGGCAAGTGGGCCGGCAAGTATCCGAAACTCGTGGATTGGGTGGAAACCCATATCGGTGGTGACACTGACCTTCTATCGCCTGCCGCGGCAGCACCACAAGCACATGAAAAGCACCAACATGCTCGAGCGCTTGAACGAGGAGATCAAACGTCGCACCTGGGTGGTCCGGATCTTCCCCAACACCGAGTCCTGCCTCCGCTTGGTGCGCGCGTTGTGCGTCGAAACCCACGAGGCCTGGCTGGAGGATAACCGTTACCTGAACATGAGCCTGCTCGTCGAGCAGAAAAAGGAACTCACTGCGATTGGCGGCCTGACTCGCCAATCGACTCACCTCACCCATGACCACCTTTTTGCACAACTTGACGCACACAACCCCGCAGATGAACTCAGCCGACTAGGAGTGCGACCGCTCGAGCGGTCAAGCGTCGAATGACGCTGAAGCGGGAATCGGATGGGAGCGACCGTCGGCTCGCCCGGATGCCCCGGACCTCGCGGGGTCGGTCAGATCACTGACGTGGCGACTCCAGCGGCCCGGACGGATCAGTGAGGATAGACGACGCGGACGTGTTGGGCGCCGAGGCGCTTCCGCAGGCGTTGCAGCAGATCGTCCCCGGGATGCACACGCCAGGCATCGCCGAGTTGCAGATGCGTGCCGACCCCGGGCGCGCGATAGTCGATGAGGATGCGACACCCACCGCCCTGGAAGGGCTTCAGCAAACCTTGCAGTTCCTGCAGCATACCGGCCTCCGGCTCTCGCGGGTCCGCGCCGCCGACCGGCCAATCGATAAGTAGATGCCGCGCGAAACGCGACCGCGCGGACTCGATGCTGTCGATACGCTCAGCCGTCAGGCGCTGCTGTCCGGAGAATTCGTCGACCGCTAGCGCGCCCTCGACGACGATCAAGGCATCCTTGCCCAGACACTCGCAATACTGCTCGAAGGCTTCGGGGTAGACGGCAACCTCGAGCCGCCCGGTGCGATCGTCCAGCGTGACGAAAGCCATCCGCTTGCCGCTCTTGCTCTGCCTCATGCGCAAGTCGACGATCAATCCGGCGGCAACGACCTTGAGTTCCTGGCGTTGACCCGGCCCGCGCGGGGCCTCGCCACTTAGCTGGCCGAGGCGGCCGGTCACGACGGCGTCGAGTTCCTGCTCGTATTCGCCGTAAGGATGGCCCGTTAGATACAGGCCCAGGGTGGCCTTCTCGTGTACCAGGCGTTCGGCTTCGGGCCAGGGTTCGACGCCCGGACCGGTTGGCGTGACGACGATGCCACGATCGTCCGGGCTCATGCCGAACAGATCGTCCTGGCCACTGGCATCCATCGAGCCCTGCTGCTCCGCCGCGCGGATCGCATCCGGCAGTTCGGCGAGTCGCGCCGCGCGGTTGTCGTCGATCGCATCCAGTGCACCCGCGCGGATCAGGGCCTCCAATACCCGCCGATTGACCTTCCGCATGTCAACGCGGGCGCATAGATCGTGCAGGCTCGCGTAGGGCCCATTGCGTCCGCGTTCTTCGAGTATCGCGCCGATCGCATTGGCACCAACGCCCTTGACGGCCCCGAGTCCGTAGAGGATGCGGTTGCCACCGCTGACCGCGAAATGGTGTTCGGAGCGATTGATGTCCGGCGGCAGTACGGTCAACTTCAGGCTGCGGCACTCTTCGATCAGTACGACGACCTTGTCGGTGTTGTCCATATCGGCCGAAAGCACCGCGGCCATAAACTCGGCCGGGTAGTGCGCCTTCAGCCATGCGGTCTGGTAGGAAACGAGCGCATACGCCGCCGAATGCGACTTGTTGAAACCGTATTCCGCGAACTTCTCCATCAGGTCGAAGATGTGCGTCGCGACCGACTGATCGACCGCCCGCTCGACCGCGCCGCGGACGAAGATGTCGCGCTGCTTGGCCATTTCCTCAGGCTTCTTCTTGCCCATCGCGCGGCGCAACAGGTCGGCAGCACCCAGCGTGTAGCCGGCGAGTTCCTGCGCGATCTGCATGACCTGCTCCTGATAGACGATGACCCCATAGGTCGGCTTCAGGATCTGTTCGAGTCGTGGGTGCGGGTATTCGACCTTCGCGCGCCCCTGCTTGCGGTTGATGAAATCATCGACCATGCCGGATTGCAGCGGCCCCGGCCGGAACAGCGCGACCAGCGCGATGATGTCCTCGAAGCAGTCCGGCTGCAGGCGCTTGATCAGATCCTTCATGCCGCGCGATTCGAGCTGAAATACCGCGGTCGTCGCGCATCGCTTCAGCAGCGCATAGGTCGTTGGATCATCGCGCGGTATCCGGTCGATATCGACCGTCGGCGCCGCATCATCCGACGCACGACCCGCATCGGCGTTGATCGATTTCAGGCACCAGTCGATGATCGTCAGCGTACGGAGCCCAAGGAAATCGAACTTGACCAGACCGACCGCTTCGACGTCGTCCTTGTCGAACTGGGTCACGAGGCTGTCGCCGCCGGGTTCGCAGTACAGCGGCGTGAAGTCGATCAGGCGCGATGGCGCGATGACGACGCCGCCGGCATGCTTGCCGGCGTTCCGCGTCAGCCCCTCGAGCGACTTCGCGAGGTCGATCAACGTCCGGACGTCCTCGTCTTCCTGGTATAGCCGCCGGAAGTCCTCGCTGTCGTTCAGCGCCTTGTCCAGCGTGATACCGAGTTCGAACGGTATCAGCTTGGCGATCCGGTCGACGAAACCGTAGGCATGGCCCAGCACGCGACCGACGTCGCGGACGACCGCCTTGGCCGCCATGCTGCCATAGGTGATGATCTGCGAGACCCGCTCCCGACCGTATTTCCGCGCGACGTAATCGATGACCTCGTCGCGGCGCTCCATGCAGAAATCGACGTCGAAATCCGGCATAGACACGCGTTCCGGATTCAGGAACCGTTCGAACAGCAGGTCGAACTCGATCGGGTCGAGGTCCGTTATCCGCAGTGCATACGCGACCAGAGATCCGGCTCCGGACCCACGACCGGGCCCGACCGGAATACCCTGATCCTTGGCCCACTGGATGAAGTCTGCGACGATCAGGAAATAACCGGGGAACCCCATCTGCCGGATGATCGCCAACTCGGTCTCGAGCCGGGACCAGTAGGCCTCGTGCCCAGCGCCGGCCGAGCCACCGAGCCGCTGCGCGAGGCCCTGCCGCGCGGCGTCGACGAAATACCCGTCCAGGCTTTGCCCGGCGGGAACCGGAAAATCCGGCAGCGAGGTCTCACCGAGCCGCAGTTCGAGATTGCAGCGCTTGGCGATCTCGACGCTGTTCTCCAGCGCCTCCGGAAGATCGGCGAACAGCGCGACCATTTCCTCGGGAGACCTGAGGAATTGCCGCTCCGAGTAATCCTTCGGGCGGCGCGGGTCGTCGAGCACACGCCCCTGATGAATGCAGACCCGGGCCTCGTGCGCCTCAAAATCGGTTGCGTCGAGAAAGCGAACATCGTTCGTCGCGACGACCGGCACCGAGAACTCGCATGCGAGATCGACGGCCCGCTCCAGATACGGGGCTTCGCGCGACCGATCTGTGCGCTGCAACTCGATGTAGAAGCGGTCGTCGAACGCGCGCAGCAGGTAGTCCAGCGAGCGCCGCGCCTCGTCCGGTCGCTCCTCGAGCAAACAGCGCCCGATACGACCCTCGCGAGCGCCGGACAGCGCGATCAACCCACGATTGGCCGTTTCCAGCCAGTCGCTCATGATCAGCGGAATCCCGCGCTGCTGATTCTCGATATAGGCTCGCGAAATCAGCGCGGTCAGATTGCGGTAGCCCTCGGCGTCCTGTACCAGCAGGGTCAGGCGGTCCGGAGCCTGCGCCTGCATGTCGTTCAGGACCCAGAGATCGGCGCCGACGATCGGCTTGACCCCTTCGTTCTGGGCACTGCGGAAAAACTTGACCAGCGCAAACAGATTGGTCTCGTCGGTCAATGCCAGGGCCGGCATGCCGAGCGCGGCCGTGCGCTTGACCAGCGCCTTGACGTCGATCAGGCTATCGCGCAGCGAATATTCGGAATGGACGCGGAGATGGACGAACTGCGGCGTCATGGACACGGAAGGCAAGAATGTTCAGCGCGGAACCGGTTTGCCGGCACAGCGACACCGCGTCGCCGCGACCGGCGACGCCACTGCAGAAGCCGGCCGGTCAGCGAGCCGCGTTGACGCAGAGGTCTTCGAGACAGAGCGACAGCGCGGCATCCCAGGTCGGCAGCGTCAGACCGAACTGAGCTGTTAGCTTCTCGTTGGCCAGCACCGAATAGGCCGGACGCCGCGCCGGGGTCGGATAACCCGAGGTCGGGATCGGTTCCAGCCGACCACAGCCCTCCGGCAGCAGGCCGCGCCTGAGCGCGTCCCGGCGAATCTGCTCGGCGAACGAATACCATGAGGTTTCGCCGCCGCAGCTCAAGTGGTATACGCCACTCCGCTCGCCCGGCGCAAACCCGTCACCGCCGCGGCACTGCGCAATGACCAGCGCGGTCGCCTCGGCGATCAGCCGTGACCAGGTCGGAGCGCCTTTCTGATCATCGACGACCCGGATAATGTCGCGCTCGCGCAGCAGCCGGAGCATCGTCAGCAGGAAGTTGTGGCCGCGCTGGCCGTAAACCCACGCGGTACGCAGGATGACGTGCGGGACGCCGGCCGCCCGTATCGCCTCTTCGCCGGCGAGCTTGCTTCGACCGTAGACGTTCTGCGGCTCGGTGCCGTGCTCCTCGGGATAGGGCTCGGTCGACGAACTGCCCCCGAACACGTAGTCGGTCGAGTAGTGGATGACTCCGGCGCCACAGCGCCCGGCTTCCTCGGCGATCACTCCCGGGGCTTCGGCGTTGATGCGCCAGGCCAGCTCGGATTCCTGCTCGGCCTTGTCGACCGCCGTATAGGCCGCGGCATTGACGATCAGACCCGGACGCAATTCACGGATCGCCCGGCGCACGGTATCCAGGTCGGCGAGATCGGCGCTCAAGCCCGGGGTACGACGGTCGACCGTGATCAACTCACCGAGCGCCGGCAAGGTACGACGTAGTTCCCAGGCGACCTGGCCTTCGCGACCGAGCAACAGGATCTTCATCGGAAGTCCACCAGGGACTCGTCCGGAAGGTCGCGCAGCAGCAGACCGTCCGCGTCCTTGCCCGACAAGATCGGCTCGTCGATCGGCCATTCGATGCCGAGTTCCGGATCGTTCCAGCGCAAGCTGAATTCGCCGCCCGGATTGTAGAAGTCGGTGCACTTGTAGGCGAACAGCGCGGTCTCGCTGGTCACGCAGAATCCATGCGCCAGACCGGGCGGAATGTACATCTGCTGGTGATTCTCCGCGGATAGACGGACGCCGAACCAGCGCCCGAACGTCGGCGAGCCGCGACGAATGTCGACCGCGACGTCGTACACCTCGCCCTGCAGAACCTGGACCAGCTTTCCTTGCGGCGATGGATTCTGGAAATGCAGCCCGCGCAGGATGCCGCGTCCGGAAAACGAGATGTTGTCCTGCACGAACTGCAGATCCAGACCCAGCTCGGCGAAGCGCCGGCGATTCCAGGTCTCGAAGAAGAACCCGCGCGGATCGCCGAACACCTTCGGTGTCAGCAGCACGACGCCGGGGATTTCCGTTTCTTGCAGGATCATTCAGTCTCTCCGTTCCAGCAGCTGCAGCAGATATTCCCCATATCCGCTCTTACGCACACCATGGGCCAACTGCTCGAGACAGGCATCGTCGATCCAGCCCTGGTTGTAGGCGATCTCTTCCGGGCAACAGATCTTCAAGCCCTGCCGCTCCTCGATCGTCTGAATGAAATTGGACGCCTGCAGCAGTGAATTGTGCGTGCCGGTATCGAGCCACGCGACACCGCGCCCCATCTTGACGACCTGCAACTGACCCTGCTGCAGGTAGACATTGTTCAGATCGGTGATTTCGAGCTCGCCACGCGTCGAGGGCTTCAGATTCGCCGCGATGTCGACGACCTGTTCATCGTAGAAGTACAGCCCGGTGATCGCGTAGTTCGATTTCGGCTTCTCCGGCTTCTCGACCAGGCTGACCACCTGGCCATCCGCGCCGAATTCGGCGACGCCGTAACGCTCCGGGTCGCGGACCCAGTAACCGAACACCGTCGCGCCGGACTCCGTCGACGCGGCTTGAGCGAGGTATTCGGGAAACCCGTGCCCGTAGAAGATATTGTCACCGAGCACCAGCGCCGAACGCTCGCCGTCGATGAACTCGCGCCCGATGATGAATGCCTGGGCCAGACCCTCGGGACGAGGCTGAACCGCATAGCGGATCAGCATGCCCCATTGCGTGCCGTTGCCGAGCAACAGCTCGAACAACCGCCGGTCTTCCGGCGTCGTGATCACCAGCACCTCGCGTATGCCGGCCAGCATCAGCACCGACAGCGGGTAATAGATCATCGGCTTGTCGTACACCGGCAGCAACTGCTTGCTGAGCACATGCGTCAACGGATGCAGGCGCGTGCCGGACCCGCCGGCGAGGATGATGCCGCGAACGCCGCTCATACGGCCTCCGCGTCCGCCGACAGCCCGAGTCGCTCGCCCCGATACTCCCCGGTCATGACGCGCTGACACCAATCATCATTGTCCAGATACCAGCGAACGGTCCGGCGCAAACCGGACTCGAAGGACTCCTGCGGTTCCCAGCCCAACTCCTGGCGAATCTTGCTGGCGTCGATCGCGTAGCGCTGATCATGACCCGGGCGGTCGGCAACGTAGGTGATCAAGCGATCGTGCGGGCGATGGGGCGAATCGGGCAGCAGTTCGTCGAGCAGCGCGCACAAGGTGTTGACGACCTCGAGATTGGTCTTCTCGCTGTTGCCGCCGACGTTGTAGACCTCGCCCGGCCGCCCCCCCTCCAGCACACGCTGGATTGCGCGGCAATGATCGGCGACGAACAACCAGTCCCGGACGTTCGTGCCGGCCCCGTAGATCGGCAACGGCCGTCCGCGCACCGCGTTGTGGATCATCAACGGAATCAGCTTCTCGGGAAACTGGTACGGCCCGTAATTGTTCGAGCAGTTGGTCGTCAGAACCGGCAGGCCATAGGTGTGGAAATAAGCCCGGACCAAGTGATCGGAACTCGCCTTGGACGCCGAATAAGGAGAATTCGGCCGATACGGGTTTTCCTCGGTAAACAGCCCGGTCTCACCCAAGGACCCGTAAACCTCGTCGGTCGACACGTGCAACAGGCGGAACTGCTCCCGCTGCGGCGACGAAAGCTCGCGCCAGTAGTGCCGGGCCGCCTCCAGCAACTGGAACGTGCCGAGCACGTTGGTCTGGATGAACGCCTCCGGCGAATCGATCGACCGGTCGACATGGCTCTCCGCGGCGAAGTTGACGATCGCCCAGGGCTGATAACGGTCGAGTAGATAGGCGATCAGGTCGCGATCGGCGATCGAGCCGAGCACGAATACGTGATCGGGATTCTCGTCGAGGCTCTCCAAGGTATCGAGATTGCCGGCGTAGGTCAGCGCATCGAGGTTGATGATCTCGATGCCCCCCCTTGCCATCTGCTGCAGGACGAAGTTCCCGCCGATGAACCCGGCCCCCCCGGTGACCAGTATTGTCTGCTTTTCGCTCATGAACCCCCGCCCTTTTTCTGCATCATGCCTTTCGATGGATTGTAACCAAGTATCGCGAACACGAGAAATGCGGCCAGCGCCGCCGCGGTATACGCGCAGGCGTAGCCATTGAAGCGTCCGTACAGCGCGAACCGGATCAGTTCGACCGCCTGCGAAAACGGGTTGAGCTCGGCGAGACGCGTCAGGAGCACGCTCGATTCCTGCAGCTTCCACAACGGGTACAACGCGGTCGACATGAAGAACATCGGGAAGATCACGAAGTTCATGACACCGGCGAAGTTCTCCAGTTGGCGGATCAGCGAGGACAGCAGCAAGCCCAGAGCGCCGAGCATGAGTCCGGACAGGACCAGCGCCGGCAGGACCGTTACATAACCCCGGAGCGGTGCCTCGATCCCGTAGAACCAGGCGACCAGCAGGAAGGTGTAGGCCTGCAGAATCGACACCACGACACCCGCCATCAGCTTCGAGGTCAGCAGGAATGAACGCGGCAACGGGCTGATCAGCAGGGTCTTCATGCTGCCCATCTCGCGGTCGTAGACCATCGACAGCGAGTTCTGCATGCCGTTGAACAACTGGATCATCCCGAGCAGGCCCGGGGCGATATAGACCTCGTAGAGAATGTAGGTCTCGTAGGGGGGGGTGATCCCCATGCCCAGCGTCGACCGGAAACCGGCGGCGAACACGAACAACCAGACCAGGGGCCGCACCAGGGCGGAAAAGAACCGGTCGCGCTGACGCACGAAGCGATACAACTCGCGGACCATGATGCCGCGAAACGCGCGGATGTAATGCAAGGGCTTCATCATGGATGCGTCAGTTTGTGAAACGCCTCGCCGATCGTCGCCGCGCCGCATTCGGCGAGAACCTCGGCGACGGTTCCCCGGGCGCGGATGAGCCCGGTATGCAGCACGACCAGTCGATCACCGTCTCGCACCTCGTCGATCAGGTGCGTGGCCCACAGCACTGCCGCGGATCGCTCGGCGCAGAGTTCATGGACATAGTCGACGATCGCCCGCCGGCTCGGCACGTCCAGTCCGACAGTCGGTTCGTCGAGCAGCAACAATTCCGGTTCATGCAGCAAGGCCCGGGCGATCTCGACCCGACGCCGATGCCCGCCATTGAGTTGCCGGCAGCGCTCGTCGCGGCGCTCGTACATGCCTTGCCGCTCCAGTTCGGCGCGAATGCGCGCGTCGGCAACACGCGACGATAACCCGTACAGCGAAGCGTGATAGCGAAGGTTCTGCGTGACCGTCAGATCGAGATCGAGCGTCGACTGCTGAAACACGACGCCGAGTCGCGCCAGCGCGGCGCTCGGCCGTGCGCGCAGGTCTGCGCCGCCAATCCGGATACGCCCTGACGGGCTCTGATACAACCGCGTGATAAGAGAGAACAGGGTGCTCTTGCCCGCCCCGTTCGGACCCAGCAGCATCGTGCACTGCCCGGGTTCGACCTCGAAGCCGATCTCATCGAGCGCCTTGCGGCGCCCGTAAGCATACGACAGCGCTTCGACGCTCAGAGCTGGCGTCGCCGGTTTGCTCATCGCGAAACCGCCACGCCCCAGGGATACTGACCGACGGCGATCGACTTCAGCACCTTGCGCTCGGCGAGGTCGATGACCGAGATATCGTTGCTGAGGCCATTCGTCGTGTACAGCCGTCGCTGATCCGGCGAGAACTCGAGATTCCACACGCGTTGTCCGACCAACAGATAAGCCTCCACCGCATGGCTGCGCGCATCGACCACCGCGACGCGATTCGCCGGACCAAGCGCGACATAGCCGTAACGGCCGTCGCGGTCGATGCGAATTCCAACCGGCTGGATCTTCTCCTGCGTGACGCCCGGAATCTTGAACGAGACCGTGCGCAGCACCTGCCGGCTGTCGGTATCGAGGATCGACAGCGTGCCCGCAATCTCCGAGCTCACCCAGAGCTGCTTGCCATCGGCCGTGAAACAAGCCGCGCGCGGGCGGGGATCGACCAGGGTGTTGGCGACCACTTCGTGACGCGCCGTGTCGATCCAGTGCGCCATGTTCGTCGTCTCGCTGGTACTGACCAGCCACCGTCCGTCCGGACTGACCGCGATGCCCTCGGGTTCGACACCGACCGGAATCGTCTTGACCGCCTTGCCGCTGGTCACATCGACGACGGTCACGAGATTGTCGTCCTCGTTCGATGCGTACAGAAAGCGTCCGTTCGGGTGCAACACGAAGGTTTCCGGATCATCCCCGGACGGCAGGTCGGCGAGCCTTTTCAACGAGCCGCGATCGAAAACCCGGACGGTGTTCTCATCGCTGATCGCGACGTACAGGCGCTGGCCGTCCGGCGCGAGCTGTATGCCGCGGGGCCGGCGCCCGATCTTCACGGCTCGCTGCAGCTTGCCCGACTCGCCGTCGACAACCGCCAGCGCATCGTCCTTTTCGAGCGACACATAAACCATGTCGGCCACCGCCGGCGACAACCCGGCCAGCACGCCGACGATCGTCAACAGCAGGATGTCAGCGCCGCGCATGGCAGCCCGTCTCACTCTCGTCATAACCCAAGGTGTCCAACTCGTTGCGGGGATGGATGAAGCCCTCGATCGGCGCGACCGCGACCAGCGACCGCTCATCGGCGAGAAGCACCGGCTGCCGCAACTGACCGTCCCAGCGACGAAACGACAGCGGTACGCCCTTGAATCCGGCCAGCGCGAGCCGGTCGCCAAGCAGGTAGTCTCTCAAGGCAGCGAAATCGATGCTCGCGGTCCTCGTTGCGGCCTCACCGATGGCACGAACCGCCAGCCATGCGCCATAGTCGGTCACGCCCATCCATCGCCCCGCGCGCTCGCGGAACCGGTTCTGCAGCTGCAGTGCGCCCCAGATCTCGTGCGTCCGATGCCACGCGATCGGCACGAGCCCCTGCGTGCCGACTACCGGACGAGCATTCCAGGTCCGATACGGTAGCAGATCGCCGAACGCGCCGGCCTCGTCGGCCACGATGACCACGTCGTAGTCGACACCCTGCGTGAAAACCGGTATCTCGGACTCCGGCGTGCGCCGCTCATCGAACGTATGCGTCCATGGCCTGCGCTCGACGATGCGACCTCCGAAACGCTTTGCCGCGCGCTCGACGGCGTAGGCGAACAACTGATCCTCCGGTGCCGGGCCGACGATCAGGAACCATTTCGCCCAGCGCTTCTTGGCCAGGAACTGCGCCAGCGCATCGGCGAGCATCGCGCGGCTCGGCAACAGGTGCAGAACGTTGACCGCGCAGCCCTCGGCACGCAGACCGTCATCGGCCGACCCGACGTCGTAAAGCAGCACCTCGGCCGCCTCGGGAAGCGAGGACAACGCGCGGATGTCGGCCGGCGGCAGATCGAGCAAGACATGCTTCACCCCCTGCTTGACGATCAATTGACGCAGACTCTCCGCGAGATCGCCTCCCTCGTCCAGTCGCCGTTCGACCAATGCGAACGACTGATGCGTGAAGCGCCCGGTCGTGTTGTTGTCGTCGACGGCCAGCCGCGCCCCCCAGAGGCCCGGCTCGTGCGGCGGCGGATCGAAATAGGGCGTGACCGGCGCGGCGCGGTCCCGAGTCAGATAGCCTATCGCAAGTTCGCTGCCGCGGGTTTCGGGTCCCTGCCCCCGCTCTTCGGTCGTTGCGCGGCCTGCGTCGATGCGACCGAGACGAGGATGCACAGCCATGCGGCAAGACCTTGTCGCCGAAGCTTGTCGACACGATGTGGCATCAGGTGGAATCCAAAGGGGCGCCGGAGCGACCCGGTCGAGCGGGTGAATTCAGGACTTTCGGGAAATTGCGGCTATCGCCGCGAGACGGTGGGAAACGACGCCGGGCGGGGCCGCCGGACGGAAAGACCTCGCCAGCGAACAGCCGCGCGCCGCTGTCCTAGCGCACGATTCTAAGCGATCGGCGCGCCGGGAGCCAGAGCCGACGGACGTGCGCCGGTCAGTCCCGGCCGCTACAATAGCCAGCCGTGAAACCCGCTCGCGCACTCATGGCCACGCCGAGGACGATTCTCGCGCTCGCCGGCCTGATCCTCTGCTCGGGCCGAAGTCAGGGCATGGACCTGCTCAAGGTCTATGAACTCGCGCTCGAACGCGACCCGACCTACCGCGCCGCCGAGGCGACCCGCAACGCCATCCTGGAGACGAAACCGCAGAGCATCGCGCAGTTGCTGCCGACGATCGCATTCACCGGTTCGCTGAACAGGAACTCGCTGAAGGTCAAGTCGACGCCGATCATCCTGCAGCGCAACCAGAACGTCGGATTCTGGACCAGCGACATGAACGTGCAGTTGACGCAGCCGATCTACCGGCACGAACTCTGGGTGCAACTGAGTCAGGCGGACAACCAGATTGCCGCTGCCGAAGCCCAATTCGCGGCCGAGGAACAAAACGTGACGCTGCGCGCGGCGCGCGCCTATTTCGACGTGTTGCTGGCGGAGGCGAACCTGAGCTTCGCCGAGGCCGAGAAGCTTGCCACCGAGCGACAGTTCGAGCAGGCCAAGGCACGCTTCGACGTCGGCCTGATCGCGATCACCGACGTCAAGGTCGCCGAGTCGGCCTACGATGCGGTGATCGCCCGCGTGATCGCGGCCGACAACGAATGGGAGAACTCCAAGGAAGCGTTGAAGCAGATCATCGGCGAATACGACGACGACCTCGCTCGACTGCGCGGGACGATTCCGTTCGACCGCCCGAATCCCGATGACATCGAGAAGTGGCACGAACTCGGCCAGCAGAACAGTCTGTTGATCACCGTCGCGACGAACCAGGCCGAATTGGCGAAGAAAGGGATCGACCTGCAATTCGCCGGACATCTTCCGACCCTGGACATGGTGGGCGCGGTCGACTTCGCCGACACCAATCGGCCAAACGGCATCAATACCGAAAGCCAGTGGATCGGCGCCCAACTGAACATCCCGATTTTCTCGGGGGGAGGCGTGAATGCCCGGGTCGACCAGGCGCGCTTTCAATTCGAGGCGGCCAACGAGCAACTCGACGTGCAGCGGCGCGCGGTCAAGTTGCAGGTAAAAAATTCGTTCCGCGGCGTAATTTCGGCGATTGGTCAGGTCAAAGCGCTGAGGACCGCGATCGCCTCCACGCGAACCGCGCTGGAAGCCGAGCAGGCCGGGTTCGAGGTCGGCACGCGGACGATGGTCGACGTCGTCGTCGTGCTGCGCAACCTGTATGCGAACAAACGGGACTTTGCCCGCGCCGTGTACGACTACATCGTCAACAGCCTGACCTTGAAGCAATCGGCCAGCCTACTGGGCAGGGAGGACGTCGAGATCGTCAACCGTTGGCTGACGAACGCGAGAGCGGCCGATCCGCTTGCCGATGTGCCCGACGAGGACCGACCCATGAACGATGCGCCGCCCCCGCCATGAATCCGGAGCCGACGCGTCGACGACCGACCGAACCCTCCGTGGGCAACCGTCCGCGTGGCCGGTCGTAGATCCCCGGATCCGCCATTGCATCCGGCTTCACGAAACGCACAGGATGACTCGCCCCCATGCGCAAACTGCTGATCGCCAATTTCCACCTTTCGGTCTGGCTGTCGATCGCCGGTGGACTGGTCCTGTTCAATCTGCCCGATCTGCTGGTTCCCGATCCGGAAGGGATCTATGGGCCCCTGCGCAATAACCTGCTGTTCGTCGCGCTGTTCCTGTCGATCAATCAGTTGATCCTGTGGTTCGCCCGGTACAGCCGGGGCAGCACGCCGGAAGCCTTGCTGGTCGGGCTGCTGTTCATGCTGGTCAGCGGCGGTCTTGGTTACTACGGGAAGGTGAACGGCATACCGATCAACGAAACGTGTTCGATCGTCGCACTGTACATCGGACTGTCGCATTGTCTTTATTATTGGGCGGCCAATGAGGACAGCGACCGCTGACGCGCGGGTCGCCTGAAACGTTCGCTTAACGCCCGTTCCTCCGATCACGGAACACACCATGTCAGCCCTTCAACCCGGACTTTCCCCGGCGGAGGTCAGCGAACTGCGCTGGGCCTTCGAACATCTGGAACATTCATCGCTCGCCGCCCGCTTGAGCAGCGTCGTCGGCATACCGATCGAACGCAGCTTGAAGCTGCTTCCCGAGCGCTGGCACAGGGCGATCCGCAGCGGCGCAGGGCGGAGCATCGAGAAGGCCGCCGAGGTCGCGATCGCCTCGCTCGAGTTGCCGGCCCTGGGGTTGAGCGAGTCCGGGCACCGCGCCCTGGCCGCCACGGCCGGGGCAGTCGGCGGCTTCGCCGGACCCGTCGGCCTGATTGCCGAATTGCCCTTGATGACCGTGCTGCTGCTGCGTTCGATCGCCACGGTCGCGCGGCAACACGGAGAGGACCTGACCCGGCCCGAGGCGCGTTTCGCTTGTGTCGAGGTGTTCGGACTCGGCTCGCGCTCACGCGATGACGATGGCGCCGAAACCGGCTACTTCGGCCTGCGCAGTTCGCTCGCACTGCACTTCGGCGGCGCGCTCACCGGCGCGCGCCTCTCGCCGAAACACCTCCCGGGTGGCCCGGAGATCCTGCAAGCGATCGCGTCCCGGTTCGGCGGTGCCGTGTCCGACAAGGTCGCGGCGCGGATGATCCCGGCGATCGGCGCCGTCAGCGGCGCGGTGCTGAACGTCGCCTTCATGCAGCATTTCCAAGATGTCGCGAAGGGCCATTTCATCGTCCGCCGGCTCGAACGACGTCATGGCACCGCGGCGATTCGTCTGGCCTACCGGAAGTTCAGCCACACGGGCGATCGCGCCGACGCGGAATTCAGCCCGCTGGAAGGCTGGTAGGCGGGACGCGCCGCGCGATCATTCGCCAGGCAAGCTCCGAGCTGTGCAGGGCTGCCGGCGGCACGATCAAGTGTGTCGCTTGCAATCGAGCGCTGCACAGGCTTGATGTCATGAGGTGAGGCGACACCGCGCCTTGGCCGGACCGACCATGAACAACGCCCGGATCGCTTGAGTTGCAGAGATTCCCTAGTGCTCCCAGTCGAAACGCGGCAAGCGATTGAATGCCTCGCGAATCCCCTCGGCCCAGTTCTTCTGCATCGCGGTATAGAACGGCGTCGTCGGTTCCAGATTCAGGTAATGTTCGATGCGGAAGCAGTCGCGCTTGTAGATCGACAATTCCAGTGGCGGTCCGACCGAGATGTTGCTGCGCATCGTCGAATCGAGCGAAACCAGCGCACAGCGTGCGGCATCCTCCAGCGTCGTCGTCCCGCAGATCATCCGGTCGAGAATCGGCTTGCCGTACTTGGTCTCGCCGATCTGCAGGTACGGCGTGTCCGGGGTAACGGTGATGTAGTTCCCTTGCGGGTAGATCAACATGATCTCCGGTTCCTTACCGGCGAACTGGCCGCCGAGGATGAAGCTCGCCTCGCCGCTGAAGCCACAGCGCTGCATCGCCGAGTGGTGTTGGTCCTGCACGCGCACACTGATGCTACCGACATAGTTCGCGACGTCGAACACGTAATCCATCGTCCGCAGGCTCGACTCCGCGGCCGGGTCCTCGAGGTCCCGACGAATCTGATTCAGAACCGCCTGGGTCGTCGCCAGGCTGCCCGCGGCAAGCAGCACCAGCAAACCCTTCTCGCCGAGGTCGAAGCGATGCATCTTGCTGTAGACACTGGCGTAGTCGACACCGGCGTGGGTGCGGGAATCCGACGCGAAGATCAGCCCGTCGTTAACTTTGATCGCAAGGCAATAGGTCATACTCAAAACGTCTCCGAAAATCGGGTGAGACGGCGGCGCACCCCCGTCCCGAACTGTTCGGCGCGGCTAATCGCCAAACGATCGCGCCACAGCGCGCTGTACCTTCCGGCCCGCGGCATCATCGACAGGCCTGCTCACGGCGTCCCTGCACGCGGAATCCGCCGGAGCGCCTCCGCCATCTCCGCGGCGAGCCGATCGACCGCCTGGCTCAGCGCGGCGACCGTGCTTCCGATGACCGGAACACGCTGCCTGGACCGTCTCAGCGTCGCGAGTCCATCGGGACGATAGGCCTCCCAACGAGCATCGAGCAGTGCCGTGTTCGACGCGTCGACATGAAACTGCTGCACGCGAATGACCAGCTTCCAGTCGACCGGCTGCGTCCGTGGCCAGGGATGCACGACGACGCGTGCGTCGGGCACGCGAGCCGCCAGATCCTCCGCGAGCACGTCGACGAAGTTCGCGCCCAGATCCTGGGCCCAGCGTAGATCCTCCCGAAGCGCCAGGTGGCCCGGTTGCGTCTCGACGACGAACTGAGGCCGATCGAGGTACAGCGGGAAGTGTACCGGACCCAACCCGATGACCGGCGCGGCCGGGTTCGCATTCGCCGCTCGACGCGGCGCGGCGAGCGGTTCGAGCAACAGAAATTCGTTCGGTGCGGCGCGCCCGAAACATCCGCCGAGCAAACCCACGGCGGAGGCGGCGACGATCAGACGCATCCACCGGGAATGCCGGCATTTCGAAACGCTGCACATCGATCAGTCCTTGCCGAAGATGAACGCGTTCGGCTTTCGCGCGAGGTAGTCCGCGAGATCCCGCACGGCTTTGGAGGTGCGCCGCAGTTCGATGATCGCGGCGTCTAGATTCGAATCAGGAGCGGTGAACGCATCGGCCGCCTCCAGACTACCCTGCATCTTCACCATCGTCGTCTCCGCGGCCCGCAAGGCCTCACGCGCGGCAACCAGGGCCTCCTGACTGTTCCTGACCAGTGGTTTGACCTCACCGCGAAAATCCTGCAGCAGCGCGCGCATCTCACGAGTCGTCCCGAGCACGCCGTCGGCAAGCGGGTCGGCCTTGGCATCGAGCTTGCTGAGCAGCGCGTGCGCCGCAGTGGTCGCCTCGGCCAGTTCTCGACGCGTGGTCTTCAGATCATCCGATGCCGTTAACTCGCGGATGTGCGACAAGGTTTCGGTCAGATCACCGACAATACGGTCGAACGGAATCCTGCGGAATTGCCGCACCATCTCATCCAGGGTATTGCGCAACTCATCGGTGCGGTTCGGGGCGCTCGGAATCTCCAGATAGCCCCGGTAGTCGTGGCCGACCAGGTGCGGCGGCATCGCCGGAAAGAAATTGAGTTCGACGTACAGGCGCGCCGTCAGGATGCTCTGCATTTCCAGCCGTGCCCTGAGACCGTCGTCGATCAGCTTCTGCAACTCCTCGTGACGCACATCCGCACCGAACCCTCGTTCGACTCGACCACCCTGGAGATCATGCAGCGTACCGACATCCACCTCGATCAACACCGGCTTCAACACCGTCGATGTATCGCGATCGAGCAGGATGTCGATGTCCTTGACGGTGCCGATCTGCACCCCCTGCATCGAGACCGGCGCACCGATGATCAAGCCGTTCAGCGAGGAATCGAAGAAGACGACATACGTGACTTTCGGGGAAAAGAACTCTCGACCGCCAAACAACAGAATACCGGCAACCAGCAGCGTCAGGCCGCCCAGCACGAACGCGCCGATCGCCATCGGGTTGGCCTGCCTGCTCATACGGCGACCTCTCGCGTCGCGCGGCGCCCCGGTTCTCCCCGGGTCAGAAAATTCACGACGCGCGGATCGCCGGACGCGCGCAGCAATTCATCAGGACTGCCCTCGGCGATCATCGTCCGACTCTTGCCGTCGAGAAAGATCGCCCGACTGCCGATCGCAAAAATGCTCGAAAGTTCATGCGTGACGACGACGATCGTCGCTCCAAGCGCATCGCGCAGGTTGAGGATCAGGTCGTCCAGTCGTTTCGCCGTGATCGGATCGAGCCCGGCCGACGGCTCGTCGAAATACAGGATGTCCGGATCGAGCGCCATCGCGCGCGCCAGTCCGGCGCGCTTCTGCATTCCCCCGCTGATCTCCGACGGGTAGTAATCCTCGAAGCCGGCCAGGCCGACGAGCCCGAGCTTGACCGAGGCGATCTCGCGGATTTCGCGCGGCGGCAGATTCGTGAACTGCTCGAGCGGCAAACCGATATTCTCGGCCAGGGTCATCGAACTCCACAGCGCGCCGCTCTGAAAAAGTACCCCGGTGCCACGCAGGATCTGCTGTCGCTCCGCCAGTTCCGCCTGCCACAAGCTGCGCTCGCCATACAGTACATCGCCGGCCAGCGGGGCCTGCAGTCCGATCAACGAGCGCAACAGCGTGCTCTTGCCGCACCCGCTGGCGCCCATGATTACCAGGATGTCACCGCGCCTGACCGAAAAGTTCAGACCGCGTTGTACGATCATCGAGCCGTAGCCCAAGGTCAAATCGCGGACCGTGACACAGACCTGAGCGGGCTCGCCGCGCGCAAAGCCGATCATCTACAGTCGAATCCTGTTGAGGATCAAGGTCATGATCGAATCGGACACGACGATGTAAACAATGGACGTGACGACGGCCGAGGTTGCGGCCGCGCCGACGGCCGAGGCGCTTCGCCCCGACTGCAGACCGCGCATGCAACCGGCGATCGCAATCAGGACACCGAACACCGCACCTTTCGTCAAGCCGATCATGAAATGCCTGATGTGCACCGCGCGCAGCGTCTCGTTGATGAACTCACTGAGTGAAATATCGAAAGCAAGCGTAGCAACGATCGCGCCACCGACGATTCCCATCAGGATCGAGTAAAGGCACAGGAATGGCATCATCGACACCAGGGCCAGCACCCGCGGCAGCACCAGGAAGTCGAACGTCGGAATACCCATGGCTTTCAGCGCGTCGATTTCCTGATTGACGTTCATCGTACCGAGTTGTGCGGCGAAGGCCGCTCCGGTGCGTCCGGACACGATGATTGCGGTCATCAATGCACCCATTTCCCGGGCCATGCCGAGCCCGACGAGGTCGGCGATGTAGACCTGCGCCCCGAACATCTGCAACTGCACGGCGCCAACGAACGCGAGAATCAGACCGACCAGGAGACTGATCACCGACACGATGGGTAAGGCCCTCGCGCCGCATTCCTCCAGGATCTGCAAAAAATCGACGGCGCGGAAACGCGCGCGCCCGACGACGAGGCGCGACAAGCTCAGGCTCGTCTCGCCGACGAATCCGACCGAGCCGAGCACGTCATCCCAGAGGGCCAGAAGCGACTCGCCGAATCGCCCGAGCAGCGGCAGCCGGTCCGCGTGATGCGTCGCATCCGCGTGCTCGGGCGATGCACGGGCCATCGTCAACATGGCCCGGATGTCCGCCGGCAACGAGGTGGTTTCCACGTCGATTCCCAACACCTCCGCACTGCCGCCGAGGCGAATCATCCTGGCCAACAGGCGGCTGTCCCAATCCTCGAGCGCCGCAACCGTCAACTCCAGCATGACGATGCCGTCGGACGACAGCGCTGCGGTGGCGTCTTCGATCTCCTGAACTTCGGATGCCAGCGTCCAGTCGCCGGAAAACTCGACGACCAGCTTGCCGGGACTCGCCTTCCGCAAGGCGACGGTTCCGCTGAGGCGGGCGACGCTGCGGGATGAGTCCCGATGCTGTTCGGCGTGCTTGGCTTTGGCCCGGGACTGGTTCACACGGTGGAGGCGTTGTTGCGTCTGCGATCGGCGCGGGCCGGTCGTGGACTGGCTTCGCCGCGGACCCTGATCGATTCGGACGCGCGTCGCCCCTCGCCGAGCAGAACCGCTACGCCCGAACGGCAAGGGGCTGGGAACCTTTCATTCGGCCGAGTATCGCCGCGCAAGTCCTCGGGCGCGCTCAACCGTGGACCGGATTCTGCCAAAAGGAGTCCCGATTGTCCAAGACGAACCCCGCGGCCGTTGCGAGCATCGACGTCCTGTCCGGCGCAAACTGACGACCGGGAAAGTCCGGTCCCCGGCCTCCGGTACGCCAGGCGACGGATGCGCGATGGTCGCTCTCGGCGCGCCCGAGTCGCATCACGCGTTCAAAAATCGAGCGGCGTTGGGGTATACTTGCCGCCGGTCAAGGCGTCGCGGCTGCCTCTCGCGCGTTTCGGTGAAGCGGCCTCCCGCGCCTCGGACGGGGTCGGTGGCCAACGACGCGATCTTGCGGTGCGGCCGACGCACCAAATTAGCTCGACATCACGTCGAGGCGCGTGGTCACGTCTTCGTCGACGGATCGACTCGGTCGCGGACCCGACGGCTTCGTAAGAGTCCCGGTCCAGATCAATAAACGCTGCTGGTATCGTTCTTGCTGATTGAACAGCAAGTGTCTGGTCCGACAGGAGGACCAGGGGCATCACTCAAACCATGCGCCGGACTGGGGGGAACGATGTTGGTTTGCCGATATGACCGACGGCTCGGCCCCATCCGCGCGTTGGCGCCGAACATCCCGTATCAGTCCGACACTACCGTTCCGCGGGCTCCGCACGCGTGACGCTCCCAAATCTATGCGCCGCCCCGCTCGCGACAACGCCGTCGAGACGGTCACTGCGTCCGGGCGATCGACCGGGTTCGGACTGGGCCGGCTACTCCGAGCCGCTATCGCGTCGTGGGTGCGCGCGCTTTCGTTGATTTCGAGACAGGATTCCGCAGCAGGTAATGACTAGGCAAGTCGCAATCGTCGGTTATTCGTTCAGATTGCCGGGCAGCACGCGCGATGGACTATGGCGTGATCTATGCGACGCCAAGGACCTCGTCGGAACAGTCGATGAAGCGCGCTGGGCCAAGGATGCGTACTTCCATCCACGTAAATCCGAACCGGGTTCGAGCTACACGTTCGACACCGGCACGATCGGCGAGGTCAGCGAGTTCGACGCGGGATTCTTCGGCATCTCGCCCCGCGAAGCGGCGCAGATGGATCCGCAGCAGCGGATACTGCTCGAACTGACCTGGGAAGCATTCGAGCACGCCGGAATCCGGCCGTCCTCGATGCGGGGAAGCCGCTCCGGCGTCTACCTCGGGATTTCCAGCATCGACTACGCCTACCGTCGGGCCGACGATCTGGCCTCGATCGATGCGTCGACGATGACCGGCAACACCGCCAGCATCGCGGCGAATCGGATCTCCTATCTGTTCGATCTGCGGGGTCCGAGCCTGACCGTCGACACCGCGTGTTCGTCCTCGCTGGTCGCGTTCCATCTTGCCTGTCAGTCGGTCGCCTCCGGAGACTGCCTGCAGGCGGTCACAGGCGGGGTCAGCCTGCATCTGCATCCGTTCGGCTTCGTCGGATTTTCCAAGGCGTCGATGCTTTCGCCGCGTGGCCGTTGCCGCGTGTTCGATGAGTCCGGCGACGGTTACGTGCGCTCCGAGGGCGCCGGAATCTTTCTATTGAAGGACCTGGAACAGGCCCGCGCGGATGGCGATCGCGTGTTCGCGATCGTTGCCGGCTCGGGCATCAACTGCGACGGCAAGACGAACGGACTGACGGTTCCCGGCGCTGATGCACAGGCGGCCTTGCTGCAGGAAGTCTATGCGCGCGCCGGCATAGCGCCCACCGAACTCGACTATCTCGAGGCGCATGGGACCGGCACCGCGGTCGGCGACCCGATTGAAGCCAGCGCGATCGGCCAGGCTCTGGGGCGGCTTCGACCCAGCGATTCGCCGCTGTTGATCGGCTCCGTCAAGAGCAATCTCGGTCACCTGGAATCCGCGTCGGGCGTCGCCGGACTGGTCAAGGCGCTGCATTGCCTGAAGCACCGAGCCGTACCCCCGTCGATACATTTCGAACGACCGAACCCGAATATCCCGTTCGATGAATGGAACCTGAAAGTCGTCACCGAGACGACGTCGCTCGACCGAACCAAGAAACTGGTCGTTGGCGTCAACTCGTTCGGCTTCGGCGGCGCAAACGCGCATGTCGTGCTAACCAGCGGCGAAAGGAGCGCCGGTGATGCACGCAAGCGTTATGAACATCACGGGCCGATGATCCTGTCCGCGCGCAGCGAAGGAGCGTTGCGCTCGCTGTCCCGGCGTTTCGCCGACTTGCTGCGCGACGCCAGTCCATCGGCGTATTACGACATCGCGTATTCGGCAGCGTTTCACCGGGACCTGCACCCGCAGCGGATCGTTGCGTTCGGACCCGACCGGGATGGCATCGCCGACGTGCTGCAGGCCTATGCTTCGGGCGATGCCCCGGCAGGACTCTGCGTCGGGACGGCCCTGCCCCAGGCATCCCGTCCGGCCTTCGTCTATTCCGGCAATGGGTCGCAATGGGCCGGCATGGGGCGACAGTTGCTCGCGACCAACGACGCGTTTCGCGCGGCCGTCGCCGAGGTCGATTCCTTATTCGCCAAGCTTGGCGGCTTCTCGATCCTCGATGAGTTGAACAGCGAACAGGCCGCCGAACGGCTGGAACTGACCGAGATCGCGCAACCGACCTTGTTCGCGATTCAGGTTGGCATCACGAGTCTTCTGCGCCAATGGGGAATCACGCCGAGCGCGGTTGTCGGCCACAGCGTCGGCGAGGTCGCCGCGGCATGGGCCAGCGGAGCCCTGTCGCTGGAACAGGCCGTCCGCGTCATCCAGGTCCGTAGCAGTCAGCAAGGCACGACGAAGGGCAGCGGTGGCATGACCGCGATCGGCCTCGGTGCCGACGCGGCGAACAAACTGCTGCACGCGACGGGCATGGCCGATCGGCTGGCGCTGGCTGGAGTCAACAGCCCGCGCGGCGTTACCGTCGCCGGCGACACCGCCTCCCTCGACGTGCTGGAGCGCCTGCTGGCCGAGCGCGAGGTCTTCTTCCGCCGGCTCGGACTCGATTACGCGTTCCACAGTCCGGCGATGGATCCGATCCAGGACGGCATTCGAACACAACTGGCCGGCCTGCGACCGCGCGCCGCGCGAACACCGTATTACTCGACGGTGACCGGCACGCTGCTGCCCGGCGATCGCCTGAACGCGACGTACTGGTGGCGCAACATCCGCGAACCGGTGCAGTTCGAGCAGGCCATCGACCGATTGCTGCAGCGCGGCGTCAACGTCTTCGTCGAGATCGGTCCGCATGCGGTATTGCGAAACTACATCAGCGACTGCCTGCGCAAGCACTCGGTGGACGGACGCCTGATTCCGACGATGCTCCGCTCCGACGACCGGCTCGAGCGCGTGCAGGAGGCGTTCTATCAGGCGTTGATCGCCGGCGCGCCGATCGATCTGGGCAAGCTGTTCCCGAAAAAGGGACGGTTCGTCGACCTGCCGCTCTATCCATGGCAGCGAGAGCACTATTGGCATCCGCTGTCGGAGGATGGCTACAACCTGATCAACCGGGGACGTGAACATCCGCTGCTCGGCTACCGGCTGCGGGAGAACGAACGCCAGTGGGAGAACCACATCGACGCGGTGCTGTTCCCGGCGCTCGGCGATCACGTCGTCGGCGACACCGCCGTGTTCCCGGGCTCGGGCTTCGTGGAGATGGCGCTGGCCGCGTCGCGCGCGATCCACGGCGACGGTCCGGTCGAATTCGAGGATCTCGAGATCCTGGCGCCGTTGCTGCTCGAGGGAGAGCATTCGAAGACCGTCCGGGTGTCGGTCGAGCCCACCGACGGAACCTGCACGATTCGCAGCCGCAACCGACTGGCCGGTGAAGCCTGGCTGACCAATGCCGTCGGTCGCCTGATCGGGCACCCGGCACTAATCGCCGACTCGGCCCGCGAGCTCTTGCCCAACCGTGAACCCGATTTGCGCAGGACCGATCACTACGCGTTGACCTCCAGTGTTGGACTCAATTACGGTCCGAACTTCCAGGTCGTCGAGGACGTGTGGGTCGAAGATCGCACGGCGACCGCGCGGCTGGCAGCCATCACCGGCGCGACCGGCCCGGGCGTCGATTACCTGCTGCACCCGGCGCATCTGGACGGTTGCTTCCAGCTGCTCGTGACCATCCTGCGGAAGGAAATCGGCAGCGGCGACCGGCCGGCGTTCCTGCCGGTCCGCGTCGGCCGACTGCAACTCCTGCAACCGGGATCGCCCGTCGCCTTCGGCCGCGCGTCCGTGGTTCGGCGCACCCCGCGTTCGCTGGTCGCCGAGTTCACGCTATTCGATGCCCAGGGCCGCCGCGTCGCCAACCTGTCGGAAGTACGTTTTCGCGCAGTCGGACTGGCCGACGCCGCGACCGAGCGCCCGCGTCATCTGCGAATCCATGCGGTGCCGCGGCCGTTCCGCGACGACAACCGCGGAGTCGGCAGCCTGCCGCCGCAGGATGAGTTATTGGCGCTGGCCCGGGATCGGTTGCACGCGTCCGCCCGACAACAGGAGCGGCGCCGCTACTACGGCGAAGTCGAGCCGCTGCTGGACGTACTTTGCGCTTCGTACGCCGAACGGGCTCTCCGTGAACTGACCGCGAACGACCCGCTGATGAGTCCGGCCGAATTGGCGGCCGAAGGACGCATTGCCGCCGACAGTGCCGCACTGCTGCTGCATCTGGTCCAGGTGCTGCAGGAGGACGGCGTCATCGAACCGACCGAGGATGGCTGGCGCTGGTCGCCCGAATCGGGGCTGCCGCAAGCCGAGGCGGTCTGGATCAGCCTGCTCGGCGACTACCCGGATTACGCCCAGTCCGTCATTCTGGCGGGACGCGTCGGCATGCACCTCGCGGCCGTTCTGGCCGGCAACATCGATGCCGCAACGCTGATTGCACGGGATGCCAACCCGTTGACGGCCTTGGTCGCGGGCTCCACGGCCCATGCCGACTTCATGCTGGCAATCGAGGACATCGTCACCGCCGGCGTTCAGCGTCTACCGGAAGGCAAGCGACTGCGGATACTCGAATTGAGCAGCGCGCGATCTTCTATGTGCCCGCACCTGCTGTCGCGTATCGAATCGGACCGATTCGATTACGTCATCGGTAGCCCCAGTCAGGCCGATCTGGACGAGCGACGCGGGCTGATCGATCGCCACCCCGGCCTGGAAGGCTGCGTACTCGACCTGCAGCACGCCGATTACGGTTGGTCGGCCCCGGTCAGCGATCGCTTCGACATCGTCATCGTCACCGAGGGACTCACGCCGTACCGGGACATCGGTACGACCCTGAGCCATCTGAAGCGACTGCTGCACGATGACGGGCTCCTGCTGACGGTCGACCAGCACCCTTCGCGTAGCGCCGATCTGCTGTGCGGGCTGCATCCGGATTGGTGGGTCGGCCAGACCCGCGGGGCGGGACGTTCCCGCTTGCGCACACCGGCCGCCTGGCGCGCGCTGCTGGAGCGCCATGGCTTCATTCAGACGGCCGTCGTGCACGACGCGCCGAACATCGATGCCGGTGCCTTCCTGATCGCAGGCCGCGCACCCGTCGACCAGACCAGCCACGGTGAACCCGCGTCCGCGCCGACCGGCACCTGGTTGCTGCTGCAGGACGACGCCGGCTACTCCTCGGCTCTCGGAGCCAGCCTGAGGGCCGAACTGCGCGCGAACGGCCATCAGGTCGTGCAGGTCCGCCCGCATGCGGTATTCACCGCCGTGGAGGACGACAACTTCCTCGTCGATCTGCAATCCGCCGCGCAGTTGCGAAACCTATTGACGACCGTGCGTGAGACGTACGGGGATCTCAATGGCATCGTCCATCTGCACGGATTGCCCGACCCGAGCCGGGCGGAACCGGCGGAAACGCTGCTGGCCCGTCAGGAGCGGCGCTGCATGTCGACCTTGCAGGTCATGACCGCCTGCGAGGCCTTGGGCGTGTTGCCAACGCACTGGCTGGTTACCGGACGGGGCGCCATGCACCTGTTGCCGGCGCGCGCGCGCGCCGGCCTGGGCCGACACTCGGCGCTTCCGGCGGATGCCGCGTTCTGGGGATTCGGTCGAACCCTGATGAACGAATACGCGGAGATGAGCGTTCGGCTGGTCGACTGTGCCGAACCGTCGAAACTCGAACGCATGGCTGCGGGACTGTTGAAGGAACTGATCAACCCGGATGGCGAGGACGAGGTCATCCTGACCGGGGCCGGCCGCTACGCGACACGGGTCGCCACGGGGATCGACGGGCAATCGAGCGGCGAACCCGGACCGAGCGATCAACGGGACACGGTTCGGCTGGATTTCACGGTACCCGGTCCGCTGAAACACCTCGGGTGGCATCGCCGCCCGTTGCGACCGATCGGTTCCGACGAGGTCGAGATCGCGGTATGCGCGGCAGGCCTGAACTTTCGCGACGTCATGTACGCGATGGGCTTATTGTCCGACGAGGCCGTCGAGAACGGATTCGCCGGGCCGACGCTCGGCATGGAGTTGTCCGGGGTGGTCGTCGCGACCGGTAGCGAGGTCAGCGATATTGCCGCCGGTGACGAGGTCATCGCGTTCGCGCCGTCCAGTTTCGGTACGCGCGCGATCACCCGTGCAGCGGCCGTCGTGCCCAAGCCGTCCGGCTGGTCGCACGAGTCCGCCGCGACCGTCCCGATCGCGTTCTTCACGGTCTACTATGCGCTCCATCACCTCGCCCGGCTGCGGGAGGGCGAGCGCATCCTGATCCACGGCGCGGCCGGGGCGGTCGGCATCGCGGCGATCCAGCTGGCCAAGTATTTCGGCGCGGAGATTTTCGCGACCGCCGGTTCGGACGAGAAGCGTGACTTCGTCCGAATGCTCGGCGCCGATTTCGTCATGGATTCCCGCTCGCTGAGCTTCGCCGACGAGATCCTCCAGATCACCGGCGGCAAAGGCGTCGATGTCGTACTGAACTCGCTGGCCGGCGAGGCCATCAACCGCAACCTCAGGATCCTGAAGCCGTTCGGTCGGTTTCTCGAACTCGGCAAGCGGGATTTCTACGAGAACACCAAGATCGGCCTGCGTCCGTTCCGCAACAACATCGCATACTTCGGAATCGACGCCGATCAGTTGATGACCGAGCGGCCCGACACGACCCGACAGCTGTTCCTCGAACTGATGGACCTGTTCGCGCAGGGAGCGCTGAAACCCCTGCCCTACCGCGCGTTCGCGGCCGACGCGATCGTCGACGCGTTCCGCTACATGCAGCAGTCTAAGCAGATCGGCAAGATCGTCGTGACACTGGACGACTGCCCGGAGACCTTGGCGAGCGAGCCAGAGCGCCGTCCGGCGTGGCGCATCACCGGGACCGGAACCTATATCGTCACCGGCGGGCTGTCCGGCTTCGGCGTCGCGATCGCACGATGGCTCGCGCAGCGCGGCGCGAGTCACCTGGTTCTGTTGAGCCGCAGCGGCAAGCCGACGGCCGAGGCCCGGAATGCGATCGCCGCGATCGAACGGTTCGGGGTCCGGGTCCGCGTTGCCGCGTGCGATGTGACGGATGCGGGCGCGCTGCGCGTGCTCCTCTCCGACGTCCACACGGCTTCGGCGCCGGTGCGTGGCATCGTCCACGCGGCGGCCACGTTCGACGACGTACTGGCGAGAAACATGACCGCCGAGTCGCTGCGAGCGGTGCTGGCGCCCAAGGTTCTGGGCGCCCTGCACCTGCATGAACTGACGCAGGACATGCCCCTGGATTTCATGATTTTCGTGTCCTCGGCGACGACGCTGTTCGGCAATCCCGGTCAGGCAAACTACGTCGCGGCCAATCATTATCTCGAAGCGCTCAGCGAAAGCCGGCGAGCATCGGGGCTACCGTGCCTGTGCATCGCTCTCGGGCCGATCGCCGATGTCGGCTATCTGGCGCGCAATCAGCAGATCAGGGAGAACCTGGAAAGTCGTCTCGGCGGTAATTCCCTGAGCGCTGCCGAGGCCTTGCAGGCGCTGGAGCATGCCCTGACCGACGACAACTCGGGCTCCGCAGTTCTGAAACTGGACTGGCGCGCGGTGAGCCGCCTGATTCCGACCGCCGGCGCACCCAAGTTCCAGGCGCTGGTTCAGGGCTCCGATGAACACGGCCAGGACAACAGCGGCTTCGAGGAACTGCAGCGCTGGCTCGCCGAAATGAGCGACGAAGAACTGGCGCCGCTACTGATCAACCTGCTGAAGAAGGAAGTCGGGGAGATCCTCAAGATTCCGGTGGACCGGCTCGACGAGCAGAAATCAGTGCACGATCTCGGAATGGACTCGCTGATGGGCATGGAGTTGATCACCGCCGTGGAGAGCCGGTTCGGTGTCAAACTGCCGATCATGGCGCTCAGCGAGGGACCGACGATTGCTCGGCTCGTCGACCGGATCATCCGGCAGTTGCGAACCGCCAAGACCGGCAAGGCCGAATCGAGCGCCGATGACGTCCGTTCGGTTGCCGCGCAGTATGCACACGAACTGGGCGCCGAACACGTCGACGAACTCGCCGACATGTTCGCCGAACGCCTGGACAAACCGGCCGACAGCTTGATCGACTGATGCATCATATGAAGCGAAAAGGCTTGCAAGGACTGACATCGCAACTCAAGGAGCACCTGATCCATCAGGCGCTGGAACGGCGAACGCGCCGACTCGACAAGGAGATCGAACTTTCCCTGGCACCGGCGCCGGCCGTCACCGACTTCGGTCGTCACCCGGGCAGCGCCGAGATTCCCGAGCGCTTCTACCGGTTCCATCTGCATCCGGGCTTTCAAAAGCTTCGCATCATCAAGGAGGGCGGGGAAAAGCTCGGCATCGCGAACCCCTATTTCCGTCCGCACGAGGGTATCGCCGGGCGCGTGACGCGAATCGGTGAGCGGGATCTGTTGAATTTCTCCGGCTACAACTACCTCGGCTTGTCCGGGCTGCCGGAGATCGGTGACGCGGCCAAGCAGGCGATCGACCGCTACGGAACCTCGGTTTCGGCGAGCCGGCTGGTTTCCGGAGAGCGACCGCTACATGGCGAATTGGAACGGGCGCTGGCGGATGCCTACGGCGTCGAGGATTGCGTCGTCTTCGTCAGCGGACATGCAACCAACGTCACGACTATTGGTTATCTATTCGGCCCGCGCGACCTGATCGTCCACGACGCGCTGATTCACAACAGCGCGTTGCAGGGAATACAGTTATCCGGTGCGAAGCGGATGTCGTTTCCGCACAATGACCCGGCTGCGCTCGACAATCTGCTCGCCGCGCAGCGCGGGAAGTTCGAGCGCGTGCTGATCATCATCGAAGGACTTTACAGCATGGACGGGGACTTTCCCGACCTGCCCCAGTTCATCGACATCAAGCGCCGTCACCACGCGTTCCTGATGGTCGACGAGGCGCACTCCTTCGGCGTGTTGGGACCGAATGGCCTGGGCGCGCGCGAACACTTCGGTCTGGACGGCACCGGCGTCGATATCTGGATGGGAACCCTGAGCAAGGCCCTCGCCAGTTGCGGCGGCTACATCGCCGGCGAACGGGCCTTGGTCGAGCATCTGAAATTCTCGGCGCCGGGTTTCCTTTACAGCGTCGGCATGCCGCCCCCGGTCGCCGCCGCCGCGCTTGCGGCCCTGAACTGTCTACGCCGGGAACCGGAACGGGCGCGCCGCCTGCAGGAGAACAGCAAGACCTTCCTGACGGCTCTACGCGACGCCGGCATCGACACCGGCTGCAGCGCCGGCGTCGCGATCGTTCCGGCGATCACCGGCAGTTCGATCAATGCCGCGCGCCTGGCCAACTCGCTCTACGAGAAGGGCGTCAATGTCGCCCCTATTCTGTACCCCGCGGTAGAGGAAAAAGCCGCGCGGCTGCGGTTCTTCATCAGTTCCGAGCATACCGCGGACGATCTGGCCACCGCGGCCCGATTGCTCGCGGCCGAAGCGGCTTCCCTCTGACGACGGCACTGAGCGATTCCTCCGGACCGAGCACGTCGCGAACGGGCGACCCGGTCCGGATCCTGCTGTGCACCAGCGGGGGCGCGCACGGTGCCGAGGTGTTGCGGACATTGTTGCGCTGCGAACATGCCGACATCACCGGCATCATGCTGTCGTCGCGCGTGTTGCGGCGGCGCTACGGCTGGCTGCGGGGTGCCGTGGAACAGATTCGCCTGAGCGGGCTCGCCTACGCGCTTTATCTTTGGGCCGCGACCGGACTCGCCGATGCGCTGGGCCGATTCGGCCGGGCCGGGGCGGTCGCGAGCCTCGCGGCCCGTTCCGGGATCCCCACGCTGCTCACGCGTGATGTCAATGGCCCGAACGAACTCGGCTTCGTCCGTTCCGTCCGCCCCGACCTGCTGATCAGCGCGTTCTTCAATCAGCGTATCGGGCCCGAACTCACGGCGATCCCGCGTTCCGGCTGCATCAATATCCACCCATCCCCACTGCCGGAGTTCCGCGGAGTCGACCCGGTCTTCTTCAGCCGGCTGCGTGATGCGGACCGCTGGGGCGTCACGGTGCACCGAATCGATGACGATTTCGATACCGGCGCGATGCTGTTTCAGCGTCTCGTCGATCCTCCGGGCACGGGTGACAGTGTGCTGCGTACGACGGCCCATCTGTTTCGCCGTGGCTCGGAACTGATCGCCGAGCACCTGGAAGAACTCGCCACAGGCCCGACAGGTCACTGCCAGCGCGCTGGCGGAAGCTATGACTCCTGGCCGACGGCGGCCGCGGTCCGCGCGCTGCACGCGAAGGGTATCGCCCTGGCACGATGGACCGACCTCATCGCGATCGCGCGTGGGTGTCTGGGCCTTCGATGAGCCCGGCGACTTGCAGCAGGTGCAGGCCCAGGGACTCAACCGCCAGATCCCGCGACGCAGGCGCGAGCGGCTTAGGGCTCCACAACAGAAAGTCGGTTCGGCCGTCGTCGTGGTTCAGCGCCGAGTAGACGTCCGGCATGCTCGGCACGTGGTCGCCGAAAAAACACAGGACCGACTCCCGCTCGCGTGACGACAGAATCGCGACCAGATCGTTGAGCATCCGGTCGGCATTGCGCAAGTGCCGCAGGTACACCCACAGGTCGTCGAAACCGGCCGGTGGCGGGCCCTCGAACAACTCGGCGATTTCGGCAGAGGTCGTCGATTCCAGATGCAGCGGTCCGTGGTTCTCCATCGTAATGACGAACAGCAACTGCGGCCCGTCCGCCGCGCTCAAGGTATCGGCGATCTTGCGAGTTACCGCGGCATCGGACACGTAGGGACCGAAGGTTTCCCGGCGGTCGAATTCGCGGATATCCGTGAAATCCGTGAAACCAAGCGCCGGGAAGACCTTGTCGCGGCCAAAGAATTCCCGCGGATGCGGGTGGATGCAGACCGTGCGGTAGCCGAGTTCGCGCAACCACCATGGCAGCGAAGGCTGCGGCCGACGCGCGAAATGGCGATAGGGGTTGAAACGATGCACACCGAGGCTTTCCGCGGCGATACCGGTCAGGAACGCGAATTCGCTGCGCATCGTATTGGCACCCCAGGCCGGAACCGACAGGCGACCGACGCTTCCGGTGAGGGCGAGCTGGTCGAACGCACTCAGCAACTCACGGCGAATGCCGGGCATCAACCGTCGCGCATCGAAGAACGATTCACTCTGTATCACGACCAGATCGGGCAGGCTCGCTGCGCGCCGGGACGTCGGAACCAGAAACTCGGGCCGATAAGGCGAGTTTACCGCCGGCACCGCGACCCGCTCATCGCGCCATTGGAGCCACAGGCTCCCCAGCAGTCCGTGGCGCCGCAGGTCCGTAGACGGATCACAGGTTATCTGCGAGCTCGCACGAGCACCGAGGCGCAGCAAAGAGGCCCCGGCCAGCAGCATCGTCACCACGGCGACGACCGACTGCAGCATGCCCGTTCCGCGCGCCAGCGGGGATTCCAGTCTGAACCCCGCGTAGCCGATGGCGCCGAACAGTGTGATGCCGGCCAGCGTCGGGACCGCATCGAGAAACGGCAGGTAGAGCCGAGGGAACCGCAACGCCTGGCTGAACAGACCGAAATCGGTGAACACGAAGGGTTCCCGCAGCGCCCGATACTTGGCGTTGCTGACGACGACGAGCAGTGCCATCATCGCCATCGTCACCGCCGCCGTGCACAACGGTCGCTGCAACAGCGCCAGCAGCGTCGCGTACAGCACGAGTAAGGTGCCGACGTGAATGGCCCGGCCCGAGGATATGCGAATGCCCGGTGATGAAGCCGGCAAGGTACGCGACTCGATCGCTGTGCACGCGGCGAGGCTCAGCGCCAAACCTGCGATCGACGACAGCCACACCGACAAGCCCGCGTCCTCAACCTGTCGCCGATGAAGAGCGATCGATGGCTCGACCGCCGTATCCCAGGCGCCTGAGAATCCACTGCGAAAGATCCGGGGGCAGCACCGAGAGACACCACATGCCGGCGGCCAGGGCCCGCGGGAACGAGATGCGGGCACGCCCCCGATCAAGCCCCGCCCGGATGATGCGTGCCGCCCGTTCCGGGCTCATCATGAACGGCTTCGGTCCCGGAAACCGGTCGGACATCGGCGTTTCGACGAACCCCGGCAATACGACGCTGACCCGGATGCCTCGCGGTGACAACCAGCCTCGCAGGGCTTCGCCATAGGCTTTCAGGCCCGCCTTGCTGGCGCAGTAGGCCGGGGTCAACGGCAGCCCGATATAGGCCGACAACGAACTGATCAGCGCCAGTTGACCGCTGCCCCGCCGACGCCACTCGGGGAGCAGGACATCCACCGCGGCAAGTGGCGCGCGCAAGTTCACGTCGAGCAGCGCGTCCACGGTCGGCCAATCCTCGCCGTCCTGCCCCGGGCCGATGTTGCTCGTAAGACCGGCATTGATGATGGCCAGATCGATCGCCGCCGTTCCGTCGAACGTCTGCAGCCAGCCGCGCAACGCCGCGCAATCGCGAAGGTCCAGCACCTTGGCCACGACGACTGCACCGAGCGCGCGACAGCGCTCGGCGAGTAGTTCCAGTCGCCCCGCATCGCGGCCCAGCAGCACCAGAGTGCGCCCCGGAGCCGCGTACTCGGCAGCCAGCGCCGAGCCCAGCCCCCCGGTCGCACCGGTGATCAGCACGGTGCGCGGCGAGTTCAGCGGCCGTCTCGCCATATTCGACAAACGCATCGGCAGCGGCTCCGAATCAACCGAGCAGTTCCTCGAGCGGCGAGCGCTCGCCCATCAGGTGCTTGACGTTCGTCAGAGCGAGCGAGATACCGCGACGCGAGTAGAAACTACCGTTGACCTGGGTCGTGTGGATCACTGTATTGCGGAAGGCCTCGAACAACTCCGTGTCCGGCGGCTCGCAGTAGTGCCAAAAACCCTCCAGATCTCCTTGATAGGTAAGGCCCGGCAATGCGTAGATCGCCTGCCCCAGGGCAATCGTCGGTCGGCGATGCAGCAACGCGGACATTCCGGTCGTGCTGTTCACGGTCACAACACCGCGCGCATGCTCCAGCAGGGTCGGCAAATGCCCGGTCTCGACGAATTGAACCCGGTCCTGGATACCGAGCCGAGCGGACAGTGTATCGATCAACGCTCGATAGGGTACGTGGCCGATGTCGAGCGGATGATTCTTGATCAGCAATCGAGCCGAGGTCTCGGCGTGCGTGGCGAACGAATTCAGGACCGTCTCGACGACGTGTTGCATGTCGCGGAACGGTGAATGATGGGTGATCTGAACATCACTGTTCAGTTGCAGCGGCAGGAAAAAGAACGGCTCACGGCGCCGGATCCATTCACGAATCAGCACCGCATCCTTCTTCTCGATCAGCGGCAGGACTGAGAAGCGCCTGATCCAACCGGCATATTCGACCGGAGCCAGAAACGGCCTGTGCGTCCGATAGCGACTATAGAACAACGGGTTGGCGGCATTGGCCAGATGATAGGCGATATCGTAGGCGGCCCTGCTACTGAGCCTTGCCGGAGCCGGCTGCCCGTCGCGATAGCGCGGGAGATTCCGGTCCACGTCCAAATACCAGGCGGGATCACGCGGCAGCGAGGAGTGCGCATTGACGCCTCCGCGGTCCAGCGTCACCCAATTCGGGCGCACATATCCTTCCTCGAACACCAGCGCGCGAATCCCGCGACTCCTGGCCAACTCGATCGCCGGTCGGTGAATCGGACGGTGATCGCCGAACAGCACGAGATCGGTGATGCCCTCGGCGTCGAATCGCTCTGCCAGGTAGCTCGGCAGTTCGGCAACCGCGCCGCGGTAATCCCAGGCGGACCGACGCCCCCAGAACAGTTTGTCACCGCAACAGAAGTTGATCCGTAGCACCTCGTCGCCGTCGGCTGCGATCTGATCGGCGAGCCAGGGAAAGAAGGGGCTGATGACTCCCTGAAGGAACAGGAATCTACGCTTCAAACGCAACTGAATCCTGGCATCTGTTGCCCTTGTCGATCGGCGAGGAGAAAACCGCGAGAGCTGGCCATGATGCAACCGACATCGTCCGGACCGGACTACGCCGGCTTTGACGTCGGGTAGAGGCGCGCTTGCACGAGCGGGCGCGCATCGGTGCGTGATGGGTCGTGTCGACACGGCCGCGCCCGAAACGTCCGCGGCGGCAGGCGCTGCGCTTCCGGTGCGACACCGTCCAAAACGGCGCGAATTTTAGCACAGGCCCGCGAGGATCGCGCGAGCGGGCTGCGCCGCCATTCGCCCGGTCTCCAGCACGCTGTGACCTGCGTCACACATTCCAGCCAGCCCGAAATCTAGCCTTAGCCGTGACCTTTCACCAACTAGACTCATCGGGTATTCGACCATGAAGACACGACGCAAGGGCTACCGGTCCCTGATCGCGCCTCTTTCGTTGCTAGGACTCAGCTCGCTGGCTGCCCTGGCTCCGACCGAGGCTTCCGCCGGCTGGAAAATGACGTTCAACGACGAATTCAGCGGCAGCGCGGTGGATACGACGAAATGGGCATTCACCGACGGCTGGGGCAACCAGACATTCGTCGGTTTGGGCACCGTGCAATGCTGGGTGCCGGAAGCGGCCTCGGTCGCGAACGGCGTCCTCACCTTGACCGCGAAGCCCCAGACCTTCACGTTCTGCCGACCGATGACAAACCCGAGCCAGCTGAAGTACGCGTCGGGCATGATCTCGTCCCATAAAAGCTTTTCGCAGGCCTACGGCTACTTCGAAATGCGCGCCAAGGAGCCCAGGGGCAAGGGCTTGTGGTCGGATTTCTGGATGCTGTCCGACAAGCTCGTATGGCCGCCGGAGACGAACATCGTCGAGTACATCGGCAATACCAACACGATTTCCTACCACTCGTTCCACTGGCGTGATCCTGGCACCAGCGAGCCGATGACGAGCACGACCCCGGTCACGAATGCGGATCTGAGTGCCGACTTCCACACCTTTGGCGTGGACTGGCAACCGGGTCTGCTGACCTACTACGTCGACGGTCTGAAGCGCGCCGAATACAAGAGCGACAAGATCAATTCCGACGCGATGTACATGCTGGTCACACTGGCCGTAGGCGGAAATTGGGCGGGTCTGCCCGACGCGACGACGACCTTCCCGGCCAAGATGGAGATCGACTACATCCGGGCCTACACGCGCGTCAACGATGGCACGGCCGATGGCATACCGCCGTTCGGAGGCAATCCGCGACCGGTCGCGACCGCGCCAACGACCTTGTACGCGCAGCAGATGGCGCTGGTCACGCGTACGGCCGGTGCCAATTGGGATGGCAGCGCGTATGGCAACGGAACCGGCTACGGATTCTGGAACAATGGTTACGTGCAGGACACCGTCGCGTTTCCGCGAACCGCGAAGTACAACTTCACGATCAAGGCCTGGGGCGACTGGAAGCTCGGCATATCGCCGTATATGGAACTGCGTATCGACGGCAAGCCGGTCGGCTTCGCAAACAACATTTCGCCGCGGCCGTGGGGAAGCTACACGGTGCCAATCAACGTTCCGGCGGGACAGCATTTGCTCGCGGTCGCGCTGACGAACGGTTACGACTGGTTCACCAAGACCGGCGAGAAGCGCTCGTTGGTCATCGACACGATCAAGATCAGCGATCCGATTGCCGTGGATCCCCCGGTCATTCCACCGGCCAAGTTGATGATCAGCGATGCGTCCGACCGCAGCAATGGCAAGCTGTTGCAAGGCGCCGAGGTATCCGGGAAGACGTACGTCTTCGCATCGGCTGATACGACGGCAGCCAAGGCCGAGTTCTGGCTGGATCAGGCAAACCCTGTTAGCCCGACCGGCGCGCCTATCGCAATCGACGACCTGAAGCCGTTCGACCTGGGTGGTAGTGATGATGTCGCCGGCATCGCTCTGCCGTTCGACGTCAGCTCGCTGGCACAGGGCAGCCACACCGTGACGGCCCGCGTAACGCTCGCGGATGGCACGTTACAGGCGCCTATCTCGGCCAGCTTCACGGTCAACAAGGTCGACGTTTATCTCAGCGATTCGCCAACGCGTAGCAATCCGCGACTCCTGCGCGGTGCAACGATCAGCGACGGGCCGATCTACGTCTACACGGCGCCCGATGCCGGTGTCGCACGAGCCGAGTTCTGGCTGGACAGCGCGACGCCGACGGCACCGACGACTGCGCCTACGAAGATCGAGAACATGGGCCCATTCGATCTGGCTGGAACGGCTGCGAATGCTGATTCGATGCCGTTCGACGCGACCACACTCGCGGCTGGCGCGCACACGGTCACGGTGCGGGTCACGATGGCAGACGGCACGGTCTATCCGTTCGTCGTCGCCGGGTTCACGAAAGCCGGCAATTAGGCGCTTGTCCGATACCGGCCGTGCACGACGCACGGCCGGCACCTCAACTCAATGAGCCGGTGCATGACCGCGAGGCGCGGCGGCACCGGCTTCTTCTATATACGCAAGGTCAACAACGTAATGATACCCAGCCTGCCGTCGGCGCCTGCCGCGAAACTGATCCGGAAATCGTCAATACCTTTCCGTACATGGCCTACTGGATTCCCGAGTACAGTCCGGCATCACCAGTCTCATGGCGCACCCCCTGAACGTGCGGAACATCACCCGAATCGTACACAGCCCCTGCACGGTCACCTGGGCCAAAAAGCCACGACAAGCCGGGAGCTTACGCCACGCGCAACGCCAATGCCGTCGTCACACCACCACTCCGGCCCCCATGATCCCATGCATTGCCCAGCGACCGGCTTAACCAGATCGATCCCGGCTTCATCCGCCGACACCGGACATCAGCACCCGTCGATACCACGAAAGGCTGACCCCGCCCAATTCCTCCGGCGAGTCTCGCTGGCTGATGCCAACGAAAGTTGATTGCTGAAGGCTCTGGTCACCGACACATCCGGTGTTGCACGCGCTGCGCGCCATGCCGTCGTGCAAACGAAGCCGACTTCGCCCATCGCCGTCGCGCCGACGAAGCATCGCCATTTGGTATTCCCTCATCGAGCCGAAAGCTGCCCGCCTCAAACACCTGCCAAAGGAATCCCAACGAGGCGGAAACTCCGCTGGCGGAGGTCAAATAGCCCTTCCGTGCTGCGATCAGAACCCCGCTTCACCCGCGGTTCGCTGATCCGCTTGCCATGGCTCCGCACACATCCCCGTCCGGCCGACTGCCTGGATGATGGCGGCATCGTCGATGCGCGCGCTGTAGACGGTCCTTGATGAGTCAATGAGATTAAAAGCGAGCTTTTCTTCACCACCCACTAGGGGACCGATCTCTCGCATCAATGTGGCAATCTCGTCGGCGCAGTCCATTCCAGAGATTCCAAAACAACGATCCAAGGTGGAACCCCCAACAACCGGTGGTTGGGGCCCATCTACCGGAAGAGCCGCCATGGGACAGCAGGTATCTTGCGGTTCGTCGACTGCGAACGGCCCTCCGGCACCCGACGTGCCGCCGCCACCCTCCTCGCCCATCTTTAACATCCGGTACAGTACCGGCAGAACTAGCAACGTCAAGACGGTCGACGAAAGTATGCCGCCGATCACCACCGTTGCCAGCGGGCGCTGTACTTCGGCGCCGGTGCCGGTGGCCAGCGCCATGGGAATGAAGCCCAAGGAGGCGACCAAGGCGGTCATCAGCACCGGGCGCAAGCGGATCAGCGCGCCTTCGCGGACGGCGCGGTCCAAGGGCAGGCCGTCCCCGCGCAACTTATTGGTGAAACTGATCAGAACCAAGCCGTTGAGCACCGCCACGCCCGAGAGGGCGATGAAGCCGACGGCGGCGGAAATGGACAGAGGGATGCCTCTGAGCCACAGGGCCAACACGCCGCCGGTCAGCGCGAAGGGCACACCGGTGAAGACCAGGAGCCCGTCCTTCAGCTTGCCGAACGTGGCATACAGAAGCATGAAGATCAAGACCAGGGCGAGCGGGACGACGATCTCGAGGCGCTGCGCCGCCTCGATCAGCTGTTCGAACTGCCCACCCCAGGTGGTCCAATACCCGCCGGGAATTTTCACTTCACCGCGGATTTTCGCCTGAGCGTCCTGAACGAAAGAACCGAGGTCGCGACCCCGCACATTGGCCGTCACGACCACCCGGCGCTTGCCGTTTTCCCGGCTGATCTGATTGGGACCCGGTGCGATCTCGAAGTCGGCGACGGAGCCGAGCGCGACGAATCGCGGTGCGGCGCCGGGGACCGTTGGCAATGCCACCGGGATCCGCTGCAGGGCTGCCACGTCCTCCCGCAGGTTTTCCGGCAGGCGCACCACGAGATCGAACCGCCGGTCTCCCTCAAAGATCTGGCCGGCTCGCTCTCCCCCCGTCGCCGTCTGTAGCACGCTTTGCACATCGGCGGCGTTGAGACCGAAGCGCTCCAGCACTTGTCGATCCAGGCGCACGGTCAGAACGGGGAGTCCGGTAATCTGTTCCACCCGTACATCGGCGGCTCCCGGCACTTTTTCCAATACCGCGCCGATCTTGTCGCCGGTATCGAGCAGCATGTCCATGTCATCGCCGAACACTTTGACCGCGACGTCGGCGCGCACCCCCGAGATCAGCTCGTTGAAGCGCATCTTGATGGGTTGAGTGAACTCGTAATTGTTCCCGGGGATCTGTTTCACCGCGTGTTCGATCGCGGCCATTAGTTCACTCTTGGCGCGTCCGGAATCGGGCCACTGGTCACGCTCTTTCAGCATCACGAAGTTGTCGGCGACGCTGGGCGGCATCGGGTCGGTGGCGATCGCCGCCGTTCCGACCTTCGCGAACACTCGGTCCACCTCCGGAAACATCTTGATTTTCGTCTCCAACACATGTTGCATGCTTATCGCCTGCGACAGGCTGGTGCCCGGAACGCGCAGCGCGTGCAGCGCGATGTCGCCTTCGTCGAGACTGGGCACGAATTCCGTCCCCATGCGCGTGGTTAGGAGCAGGCTCAAGGCGACGATGAGGCTGGCCGCGGTCAGGACCACCGGGGCATTGGCGAGAGCCGTCTCCAGCAGGGGCCGGTACGCCCGATGGGCGAGGGCCATGATCGGATGCTCTTTTTCGGCGACACGGCCCGTCACGAACAGAGCCGTCGCGGCCGGAACGAAGGTGACGGACAGCACCAATGCGCCGAGCAGTGCCGCAACGACGGTGAAGGCCATGGGGTGGAACATCTTCCCCTCGACCCCGGTGAGCGTAAAGATGGGCAGGTACACGACGATGATGATGATCTCGCCGAACAGCATGGCTTGGCGCGCTTCCTTCGATGAGGCATACACGGCAGCCAGGCGCTCTTCGCGCGTCAGGATCCGGCTCAGGCGCCGCTGCGTTTCGGCGAGATGACGGATACTGTTCTCGACGCAGACCACCGCGCCGTCGACGATGATGCCGAAATCCAGCGCCCCAAGACTCATCAAATTGGCGCTGACCTTTTGGCTCACCATGCCAGTAATCGTGAACAGCATCGACAGCGGAATCACCAGGGCGGTGATCAAGGCCGCGCGGAGATTGCCCAAAAATAAGAACAGGATAGCGATGACCAGGGCCGCGCCTTCCACGAGGTTATTGCGCACGGTGGCGATGGTTTTGTCCACCAGCACGGTGCGATCGTAGACTGGGGTCGCACTCACGCCTTCGGGGAGGCTCCGGTTGATCTCGATGAGCTTGTCGCCGGCCGCCTTGGAGACGGTGCGGCTGTTCTCACCCATCAGCATGAACACCGTGCCGAGCACCACCTCCCGGCCGTTCTCGGTCGCCGCACCGGTGCGGAGCTCCTGTCCGATCAACACCTCGGCCACGTCTCTGACATAGATCGGCGTGCCCCGGACGTTGCCGACGATGATGCTGCGGATTTCATCCAGGGTCTTCACCTGCCCGGGCGAGCGGATCAGGTATTGCTCGCCGCGGTGTTCGATATAGCCCGCACCGACGTTGGCGTTGTTCAGGGCCAGGGCATCGAGTACGTCCCGGAAAGATACGCCGTAAGCCATGAGCTTGTTGGGATCGGGCGTGACGTGGTACTGCTTGACGTAGCCGCCGATGGTATTGACCTCGGTGACACCGGGCACGGTGCGAAGCTGCGGGCGCACCACCCAATCCTCCAGAGTGCGGAGATCGGTGGCGGTGTAAGGACTGCCGTCGGGCTTCACAGCGCCGGGTTCGGCGTCCACCGTCCACATGAAGATTTCGCCGAGGCCGGTGGCGATCGGGCCCATCGCGGGCTCGAGGCCCGGCGGGAGTTGCCCCTTCGCTTCCTGGATGCGCTGGCTGACCAGTTGCCGGGCGAAATAGATGTCGGTGCCGTCCTTGAAGATCACCGTGACCTGCGACAGCCCATAACGGGAAAGCGAGCGAGTTTGCTCCAAATGGGGCAACCCAGCCATCACCATCTCCATAGGGAAAGTCACGCGCTGTTCCACTTCGAGGGGCGAGTAGCCCGGGGCCTCCGTGTTGATCTGCACCTGGACATTGGTGATGTCGGGCACGGCATCGATGGGGAGGCGCTTGAAGTTGTAGATCCCGATCAAGGCAACGGCGCCCGTGGCGATCAGCACCAGCCAGCGCTGATCGATGGAGAACCGCAAGATGCGTTCAAACATGGTGTTGCTCCACTGCGGGACTGGTCCTCAAACGCCTCGGGGGGCATACATGATGACGATGACGCCGACGATGCATAGGGCAGCCCCGACCAGATCCCAGCGGTCCGGCGGCGTTCCGTCGATCCACCAGCCCCATAGCACCGACATCCACACGAAAATGCCGCCATAGGCAGCGTAGACGCGGCCGAAATGGGCCGGCTGCAATGTCGGCACGACGCCATAGCCGATCAGCAGCAGGGCACCGATCAAACCGATCCAGCCGGGCCGGCCCTCCCGAAACCAAAGCCAAACCAGATACCCGCCCCCGATCTCCAGCAGGCCGGCCAGGATGAAATAGAGCACCGACAGAATCCATAAGCTGCTCATCGCTTGCTCCGCTGGGTTCAATGGTCATGCGTCGCGCCGGCCTTGCCCAGCTCTGCCTTCAACACGAAGCTGTTCCCCGACGCGTAGCGCTCGCCCGCAGCCAGCCCCTTCAGCACTTCCACGAACTGATGATCGCGGCGTCCCAATTCCAACGGACGCATTTCGAACTGATCGCCGTACTGGACGAATGCCGCCTCGAAATCCCGCCAGGTCTGGATTGCTTCCACCGCCACCGCCACCGGCACGATGGCCTTATCCCACACGACTTCCATCGTGATGAAGAGACCTGAGCGCCAGCGCCCGTCGGAATTGGGCAGATGCACATGCGCCGGGGCGGCACGGGTCTGTTCCCCCACCAGGGACCCGAGGTAGTCGACCGGCGCCTCGGCCATGAGGTCCAGGGCCGGAGCTTTGACACGGACCTTCTGGCCCAAGTGGACCCGATTCAGATCCCTGGCGGGCACGCTGAACTCGCCCCAAACGATGGAGGGATCGGCGATGACGAAGACCGCCGCATCCGCCGGGATAGCTTCGCCCGTCACCGCATGTTTTTCGATCACCTGTCCCGCTAAGGGCGCGCGCAATTCATAACGAGAAAAGGCCTCATCGCTTCCGCTTGCAATGCGGTCGATGCTCACTTGAGGAATGTCCAGCGTCGCGAGTTGCTGGCGGGCATTCGTCAGCGCGATTTCAGCTTCCGCGAGCTGTGTACGGGCGGCAAGATAATCCTGCTGCGCGGAGATTTTGTCCCGCCACAGGCGCTCTTCCCGCTCGAACAGGGACCGGGCGAGAGTCAATCGTTTGACCGCAGTGGCGTAGCGGCTCTTCAAGTCCGCTAGTTCGCGGCTGTCCAGCACGGCGATCACTTCGCCCCGGCGCACGCGGTCGCCCAAGTGCTTGCGCACCTCGATCGCCACACCTGCGAGCCGGGGCACGACATGGGCGAGGCGGCTCTGGTCGAAACGGATTTCACCGGGCAGTTCGAGAATCGTCTCGATGGTCACCGGCCCCGCGGTTTTCACCTCGATGCCGGCGCTGTGCAACGCCTCGGGAGCGAGCGTGACCCGGCCTTCGACTTGGGAAAAGGAGAACGCGTAGGTCTTGCCGGCATAGTCGGCCCGGGCCTTCAAATCGAAGGAATGGGGTTCCTCGACCACCGCGTCGCCGAGCAGATAATCCGCTTCCTTGTGGAATCCGATCCGGTCGATGCGTCCGCCCAGACGGTGCAGTTCAATGCCGAGCCGGACCTGCTCCGGCGGCAGCGGCCGGTCATCCCGATAGGCATAGACCCGGAATCGCGGCGGGACGCCCGCTTCGTAGATCGTGACCTCGAGGCCGAATCCATCCTCTGACAGCATCCGGCCGCCATGCGGCCCGCGAGCGATGGCTTCTGCGTGCGCGTCGCCCGAACCGTGTTCGTCCTCTTCAGGACCCTTGGGCGGTTCCAGGCGCAGAATCAGACCGGCCAGCACGAGGCCTACCAGCAGCAGGGCGAGGATCAGCGAGGCTTGCTTGCGCTTCATGGCGATTCCTTGGAGATCTGCGTCAGGGCGAGTGGCTGGCCGATGAGCCGCTCGACTTCGGCGACGGCCTGGTGGTAGGTGGCGAGCGCGCGGAGGTACTGTGCCTTGGCAGCAAACAGCGTGCGCTGCGTGTCCAGCACATCCAGCAACGCGAACTTCCCGAGCCGGTAGCCCGTCTGCACGGCGTCGAACGCGCTTTCGGCGCCCGGCAGGATCGAGGTCTTGTAAGCCTCCGCCTCGGCGAAGGACGCGGACAAAGCTTGGTACGCCGTGTTCAAGGCCGTGGCGACCCGCACTTCGGCCGCGTAGCGCTCGTCCATCGCCTTGGTCCGAAGGCGCTCCGCTTCCTGGATGCCGCCCTGGTTGCGGTCGAAGACCGGCAGCGGCAACGAGGCGCTGGCGACCAGGCCGTAGGAGTTGGTCAACAGATATTCGCTCATGCCGACGCTCACGGTGAGATCGGGGATGGCCTTGGTCTTGGCGAGATCGACCAGCGCCTGCCGTTGCGTCAGTTCGGTGGCCCAACGCGCCAGTTCGGGGTTCTGTTCGATCTTGTCCAGCAGTTGCTGCAACTCGGGGATGGGTGACACCGCGTGGAGTTCGCCGACGGCGTGTTCGAACTCAGGCTTCGTGCTGCCCCACAAGGCGGCAAGACGTTTGCGTGCGGCTTCCCGTTCCCTTTCCGCACGGATCAGGTCGGTGCGGACGGTGGCCAAGGCGACCCGAGCACGGGTTTCCTCCACCGGCGAAACCTTGCCGGCCTCGACCTGTTGGCCGACGACCGTGGCCGCCCGTTCAGCGAGTGCAACGGTTTGCTGCGCCAGATCGAGCCGCTCCTGGGCGCCGAGCACCTCCACGAAACTTTGCGCGACCACGGTCAGCACGGCGATCCGCTGCGCCTCGTAATCCCAACCGGCGAGTTCCTGCGTCTGCGCGGCCGCTTCGATACGCGCCGCACGCTTGCCACCCAGTTCGATTAATTGGCTGAGCTCCACGCTGACCCAGTCCCCGTCGAAACCCTTGTTGGACGCGTTACCGAAGTTCTGCGCGACGCCGATGAGCCGGGGGTTGGGCAGCAGGCCTGCCTGTAGGACGGCCGCTTCGCGGGCCCGGATCTCCTGCGAAAATGCGGCGAGATTGGGATTCCGGTTCAGCGCCAAGGCGAGTGCCTGGCCCAAGGCGAGCGCCCCTTTGGGCTCCTCCATTGGAGCGACGCGACCCTCGGTGAAGGAGGTCGTAGACTTCGTAGGTGTCGCGATGGACGACTCCAACGCGGTCGGCTGTGCGCTAAGGGCCGCATCGTCGAGTGCTAGGAGCCCGGCCAGCACGACAGCGGCCGGTAGCGTGAATTTGGTCAACAAGGAAAATCCTCCCAAGCAGGCGGACTACGCCGCCGCGCGCTAAGCGCGCGACGGTCTCCCTCAGGAGCGCCCCGAAAGGGGCGCCAAATTGCTTGGGTGGCTAGATCAGCAGCACGACGCTGCGGCGCAGAAGAATTCGGGAATCGAGAAGAGGTGGGCTCTGGGCCCTTAGAGCAGGCGAGCTGAGACGGATCAAGGGCAGCAGAATGAAACAAAACGCTGCGAGCGCTAACAAACTCCCGATATTGCCGAAGTCTTTCCCCGCGGCAGGAAATGGCGAATGCGAGCTGTGATCGTCGCCGGCTACGGGGATGTCGATACAGGGAAGCCCGGCACTGTGAAGAGCGGTCTTGCCCTGGCTGGGCGCGGGCAACTGTTCTGTGGTTGGAGCGCGATGTTCATGCCCGGCACGTTCCACCGCCACGTGCCCATCTGCGCCGAAACACAGCACATAGGCCGACTGTTCGAGTACGCCGAAAGTGAAGTGCCCGAGTATCGCGAGCATGAGCCAGCGGGTCAGCCAGAGCTTCAGGCCGCGAGCAGCGTTCTTGGAGGAAATTCGCATCGCGCCTCGGATCATAACAAACTTGTTCTGATATCAGCAGCCGCAGCTCGGATCATTAGGTCGCGATTGTCGGGATCGCCGGGCATGCCGGACAGCCGCATGATGCAACTTATCGTGTGCGGTCAAGCCGGTCTTTGTGGACGCCCGCAGGCGAGAACAGTCGATGCTTCGATCGCACACGGCCGTATCATCGGGCCACCCGGGCCCAGTATGGAGTGTCGGGAAGTTCGCAATTAAAGACTTGCGGCATGAGGTCGAAACCCGGGGAAGGATTCTCCGGCGACCGACCTGGAGTTTAAGGCAGATGTCGACACGACCGACACCGCGGCCGCCAGCGACGCGGCAAGGAGTCCCGAGACGACTACTCACCTGAAAAGAAACCGCGGCGCCGAGGCGCCGCGTTCTTGGGGTACGGGACAGGTCTGGAACGACCTGCTGGCCGGTGATTTAAACCAGTGGCTGTTTGTTGTTCACACCGAGTAGCGGCGGCAGCGGGGTCGTATCAACCGTCGGCGTCTCGATGAGATCGCCGCGGAGGAACGTCCAGGCGGCGCGGAACATCTCGTTCAGCATCAGGCGGGGCTTGCTCCACGACCACGATCGAAGCGCGGTCGGGCGCAACAGCCGCGCCAGCATGTTGCGTCGCCTCATCGGTTTGCTGTACAGATAATCGGGCATCTTTGCCCAGACCCGATCCGGCGCGTAATGCAAGTCCGCCGTAACCGATTCCCCGCGCAACAGCCGCGCCCAGGATCCGACCAGATCGATGCCGAGTTCCTCGGCCAGACCGAACGATCCCCACGGCCGGGGGTTGACCTCCAGAAAGCGGAAACGGCCGTCGGCGCCACGCACGAAGTCGGCGTTAGCGATACCCGAGAAGTTCAGCGAGCGAAACACCGCCTCGGCCGCCGCGATCAGTTCGGGCTCGTCGCGGCTGGTCAGTTCGATTGCCGGGCCGGTCAGCGGCGGCAGCATCTCTGTCTCCTCGGCCCCGACGATACGCACCGCCTCGCCGCGATCGAATACTCCGCCAACGAGATAGCTAGCCCCGGTCAGGCACTCCTGCAACACCGGCAGGTTACCGGTGCGTTCGCGCAGTTCGATCGCGCCGCGCCGCGCCTCGCTGATGCTTTTGGCGATACGTACCTGCGACCCGCCGGCACCACCCTCGCCCTTCACGACGATCGGAAGCCCAAGTCGGTCGGTCGCGGCGATGAACTCTTCCAGTGCCAGGCTCTCCAGGTGCCACGTTTGCGGTACGAGAACCCCGTGCTCGGCAACATGATCGGCCATGCGAAACTTGCTGCGATAGAGCGGTCGAGTTTCCAGCGGAATCGACGGACGCACCCGTGAGGCCCAGGTCGGTTCATGATCCCAGATATCGAATAGCACGTCCTCCGACAGCGGCACGACGAGATCCGGCATCAGCCGCTGGACCGTGTTGTCCAGTATGCGGAACAGGGGGTCCGGAGAACTCTTGCTGAAAGGGACCAGGATGATCCCGGTCGGCAGAAACCCGGCCCTGAAGAATCGGCTCGAGCTCAGCAGGTAGACGGTAAATCCCGATTTGGCGAAGTCGTTTGCAAGACGCAGGGTATGACTCCAGCCGATATCGGCGAGCAATACCGAGCGTGGTTTCTCGACAGCCGACGACTCGAGCGGGTGAGTCGCGGATGTCATGATCGATAGGGAGTTCACGAGCGTATTCCTCGGACAGATCCTCAACTGATTGACGTTCCGGTCGCCGTTCCACAGCCGTCGGACTGCATGAGACTCAGGCGGCCTAAAGTGCGCCACCCGCGACACGCAGCCCCGACGCGGTAGATCCGGCGCCGAGTACCACGGACACTTTGAAGATTAGACGAGCACGCGGAAACCGCGGGGCTCGCGGCCGAAGAGCGAGCGGTGGATCGCGATGGGAGTGATCAGCGGTCGGTCGTCAGCAGGACCTGCATCGACGTAGCCGACGACGATGATCGGGACATCCAGGGCGGGCGCGGCACACAAACCGCGGCATAACTCAGGGGGATTCGAGGTCTCGCGTAGGCCCAAGGTCAGGCCGGCGCAACGTTCATGGACGGGCGCAGTGCGAAGGCGTAACACCCGAAGAGATAACGCCGAAGGCGGCTACGATGAGCCGGTCCGGCGACTGAGAGAATTCAACGCGGCGGGTCAGCGCCCGTGGGCACGGGAGACAGAAGCCCCCCGTGCCTTCGGTCAGGTTTTACTTGCTGGGGCTGCTATTGGTTGCAGGCGCCGTCGGGAATCGCTGAATCTGTGCGTAGCAACCGAATGCGCTCGTCGCGCTCTGCGTGCCCTTGCCACAGATGAAGTACTCATCGAAATTCTTGGCGACCTTGCCCTTCTTCTGAACCGTGCCAGCGAGGTGGAAGCCATAGGCCCCAACCATGGTCGGGAAGTAATAATTCTTGTACTGCGTGCTTTTCGTTCCACTGGACGCAAAGGTCAGTCGAGGCGCTGCAGCCATCGGCGAAGTATAGAGCGCGTTCGCAGGCGTATTGGCAGCATCGTCCGTCGGCCAATACAACACGTCGTACGTCGTAAAGCTCAACGTATCCCCGAGGCTGGTGTCGATCGCCGACGCCGGATTGTTCTCATCGGCACAACCACCCGGACCCGAGCAGTAAATCGGGAACAGGTCGATGCCGTTTTCGAATCCGGCATACGCCGGCTCATTCCACGACCCTACAAAAAACTGATAGCGGCCACCGCCGATCAGACGGCCCTCATGAGCCTGCGCTTCGCTGATGGCAGCGACGGCGACCAAGGCGGCAAGACTGGACAACACTGCTTTCGTTTTCATGGCGTCTCCTGTGGACAGATATGGAATGTTCCAAAACCAATGACCGCGATGCCGAGCAGATCAGGGTCTGCGGTCATGCGTTGAACGTCAGCAAGGACCGTGCCGCCTAGCATAAGAATTCGAATCAGTTGCTTAGCGTTCAGCGGGGCTTAAGCTTTATGTTATTTGCCTCAGGTCACTGAGGCATATGCCGCACCCCGGGAAATCTGGCCGGCCCCCGTCCTCCGCATTCGGAGGACATCACCCCGTCATGGCGATCCGGTGCTGCTCCAACACCATGACCTCACGTCGGGCGCCGCGTCCTGACACGCCAGCGCCCCCAGATACGAACGATCGGCCAGTACCAGATCGAAGACATGCCAGGCGGTCGCATCCTTCAACGCGGGAGCGACATGCGGGCGTACACCGGCGGGAACCGGCCCCACCGGAAACGCGCAATCGCGCGGCGGCACATTCAGACCGAGGCCCAGCCCCTTCAAGAAGGCTTCCTTGCGCGTCCACAGGCGGAGGAACGCCTCACGCCGATCGGGCTCGGGCAGTGCGAGCAGGGCGAGTCGCTCGCCATCGGAACAAACCTCACCCAACAGATCCGCAACCGAGACGATTCCCGCGCCGTACTCGACATCGACACCGAGTTCAGCCGAACCGACCGCCAGCACCGCGAGGTCCCGGCTATGCGACAGATTGAAGTGCAGACCGGACGCCCCCTCCCCGGTCTCGACGAGAAACGGCTTGCCATTGGCGTCTTGATCGAAGTGCACCAGGCCGGGCTCGGTCGCTAGGTAGCGCGACAATATGCGCCGCATCCCGGCGTGCGCGACGATCCATCGACGCCGGTCCACCGGAAAGTGAAAGCGGTCGGCGCGAATCCGCTCCTCCGGAGCCAGGAGATCCTGGTAAAAGACATCCAACGCGTCAGCGTCGCGCAGCCGCAGATCCAGCTGCCAGACATCGATGTTCACCATGGAACTGGACACCTTATCGACAACACGGTTCCTGATTCGAGTTCGCGCCGACGATCCGGCAAGCACCAGAAGACCCGCGTCCTGAGCGGATAATCTCGCCAGGCCCGGATCCCGCGGGAGACGCATTCTAGTCGAGCGAGGGCGCGTCGCGGGGCGCGCGCGACGAGCGATGCCACTCGATGCGTCATCTGCATCGTTCGTTTCGAAAAACTGCGGCATATGCCACACATGCTGCGCTCCTTATGAATCCGCCGTAGGCCAAATCAGAGGCTTACAGAATGGCATGAATCATGTCTAGAGTTGAGCGGGGGGCTTCTGGACAACGGGACCGGTCCGAAGCGACGCAGTTGATTCGAGACGTCTTGGATCCGGTGCATGGATTTGCACCCCTTGGACCCCTCGCTTCAGCTCTTGGTAAAGGACTCCGAAGGCCACGGATGGCATCCTTGCTCACGATCGAGCACGTCCGATCAGGACTTCTCTCGCACGCCGGCCCGCGTTCGCGTTGGCGGTAGCAACGAACCAGATCGGTCCGGTTGACTCGCTGCAAGTCTGTGGACCCTTCCAGCGGCTCGCCCTGTTCCGCATCCAGCCCCAGCTGAGTCCGCGCAGAAGAGCCGAGTACCCGCGCTTTCGGGACCTCCACGAATGCCGCTGACGACGCACTCGTCAGAGGCGCGGACACTGCGTCTCCCTGGCCGAATCGACGACGTGCGATCGAAGCCAACGCCCTTGCGTTCAACGTCATGTCCTCAGGTCGTCGAGCCGATGTCATTCAGATCGCTTGGAGGGATCGGCTCGCGGGTCCGTCGCGCGGCCGGCATCAGGAGTGAGTGATTCCCCGTACCGGACGCAGCGATATCCCCTATTCCGCGGACACGCGTAAACCCACCGCTCTACGAATCAGTCACTTAGACCATGGCACGCCTTGTGCAAGTATCCAGATGGGGGGCTTCTGGACGGAGGAACCAGTCCGAAGCGACACAGCCGAATTGAGCGGTTTTGGCATCGGTGCACGGATCCGCGCCGCCAAGACCCCTCGCTTCAGCTCCGAGTAAAGGACTCCGACGGCCACGGACGGCATCCTCCGCAGGAACGCGGGGATAAGGCATTCAAGGGTTGAGCCGCGTGATGGAAGGATTGCGGCGCTGGAGCGCGCCGCCCGCAGGGACTGCGCTCGATCGGCTCGATCCACCGCGACCCCGGATAGGGAGCACGCCGCGCGGCAATCCGCGCGTTGTCGTACGCTTCCAGGTCGCCGAGCCAGGACGCCTCGAGCTGACTGGCGCGACAAGGACCGTCGTTTCGGCTTCCGCCGGGAATTCGCCGCCGATCAACGCGAGAATCGCCGAGTTCGCCTGCAGGGCGCAAGGTAGTGTCCCGACTTCTGTGCAAAAGCGATTCTGAGTAGGGATCGTTGAGGTGGTCATGGTAAGAGGTTGATTGCGACATCGACCTTGAACCCGAAGGAGGGCAAACCATGACCGAGAAAGAGCATAAGACGAAGCCGTCGCTGATGGAACTGATGACGGGCGACCGAGACCTCTTGAAGGCGTTGATGCAGCAAGCGCTGCAGACGGTGCTGGAAGGCGAGATGACGGATTGTCTGGGCGCGGCGCCGGGCGAACGGAAACGAGCAACGGACGGGCTATCGAGCGGGTACTACAGCCGGCAGCTGGTGACGCGGCATCGGCAAGCTGGAATCCGAGTGTGCCGCGGACCGTAATGGCGATTTTTCGACGGCACTGTTCGAACGCTACCAGCGCAGTGAGAAAGCGTTGGTTGCGGCCCTGGCGGAAATGTACGCGCAGGGGGTGTCGACGCGGAAGGTCAAGGCGATCACCGAGGAGCTCTGGTGGCCACTGGCTTGGCCAGTACGATCAGCCAGATCAACAAGGGCCTGGACGCGGCCTTGGAGCGCTTTGCCACCCGTCCGCTGGAGGAGGTCTTTCTCATCTGGATCCTCGATGCGCGCTACGAGAAGGTGCGGGAGAACGCGGTGATCCAGACCCAGGCGGTGCTCATCGGCGATCGGCATCAATGGCGAGGGGCAGCGCCAAGTGCTGGCGGTGGACACCGCCCAACGGGAGAGTCGCAGCGCCTGGAAAGACTTCCTGGTACGCCTCAAGGAGCGCGGACTGGCCGGCGCCGAGTTTGTCGTCGAGACGATCATGCCGGATCAGCGCGCCATCGGCGAAGTACTGCCGGAAGCGGCTTCGGCAGCGCCGCCAGGCATTTCCCGCGCAACGCGCTGGATTACCTGCCCCCGCAAGGCCGACGACGACAAGCTACAGGAACTGCGTTGGCTTTATGACCGCCGCGACCACCAGGAAGCCCAGCAGGACCTCGCCGCCTGGATCGGCAAGGGCCGCGCATCCGAAACTCGGATTGGGTGGAAACCCATATCGGTGAGACACTGACCTTCTATCGCCTGCCGCGGCAGCACCACAAGCACATGAAAAGCACCAACATGCTCGAGCGCTTGAACGAGGAGATCAAACGTCGCACCCGGGTGGTCCGGATCTTCCCCAACACCGAGTCCTGCCTCCGCTTGGTGCGCGCGTTGTGCGTCGAAACCCACGAGGCCTGGCTGGCGGATAACTGTTACCTGAACATGAGCCTGCTCGTCGAGCAGAAAAAGGAACTCCTGCGATTGGCGGCCTGACTCGCCAATCGACTCACCTCACCCATGACCACCTTTTTGCACAACTTGACGCACACAACCAGGGCGCAACGAACTCCGTGCGACTGTCGCGCCGCTAGCGAGGAAGGAATCTCGCACCCCGTCCGGCTGCGGAGCATGCCGTGCACGGGTTACCCGGCAGCCTGCGCGCAGCGACCTCAACAGACGCGCTGGCACGCGGGGTTCAGATGGACTATCCGGCCATGGAGGGCCTCCTTCCTTTCCTCATCCCGAGATGGACCCCGGCTCACACGACGCGTTGCGCGATCGAATGCCCGGTCGATTCACCTCATCGGATCGAGCATCAAGGTATGCCGGCGTTCGCCACCCAGCAGCGGCAGCCGTAACCCATCGGCCCAGAAGCGGTGTTGATCGCGATAATGCGACGACAACGGGTGCCCGGATTGTCCGCCCGGCATGTGCAGGATTCCCGCATCGCGCTGTGCCGGGGACACGACGAGCCGCTCGGTCGCACCTCCCCCGCCCGCGATGAACCGGACGCAGAATTCACAGCCGGACATACTCATGGCCCGCATGTCCAACAAGGCCCCGAGTAACGGGAACCCGGCGCTGAACGGATGGGTGGGCGGCTCCTCGTTGATACGGCCCCCAGCGAAGATCGCCCAGCATGCTTACGCCGAAGCGGTTGCGCAGACGCTCGGCGCTGCGAACGAGATAATCGATCAGGAATGCCCGCCAGTCGGCATGATGCCCCGGATCGGGATTCAGTTCGGGTGGGCGTTCGGTCAGCAGGCGTTGCAGGGGAACGTCGACTTGAGCCCAGACGAACGCGAAGTCCGGCTCCAGATCCCGACATGCCCCGAGGAAGGGCGATAACACGGCGTCCGCCAATTCCGCCCGGTACTCGACCAACAGCGGCAGGCCCGAAGTCAGGATTTCGGCATCGCCTTCCCAAGCATTCACGTAATCCCTGATCTCCTCGAGTTCCGGATGGTCCCGGACATCATCGTCGCTCAACAGTTCCAGCACCAGATCGCGGTAGAACCGATACGGCTCGGCACGCGTATCGAGTTGCAGCGCGAACATGTGCGCCTCGGTCGTGCGGCCGAGTTCATCCAGTCGTTGCCGGATGCGATACGCGCGGTAGCCGACATCGAAGCCGTGGGCGATCGGGTATGGATAGTTTGCCGGATAGGCCCGATCATTCGCCGACACGACGAGTCCACCGGGAGGGTCGACGATCCGCGGCATCTGCCCGCGGCGATGTAACGGCCCCATGCTCCACTGTCCTCGGTCGAGGAGCGAGCGATGGCACCGTCTGCGCCCGAACGTACCGGAATTCGGCCCATGACGGTCCAACCGATATGACCGGACGCGTCGGCCAGCACGACGTTCAACGCGGGATCGGCAGCTCGATTGGCGATCTCGATACCCTCGCCGATGGTTCGGGCGCCATCGAGCGCGAGCATCGCGAAGTCGACCGTCTGCGGAGCCAGGGCCGTCCATTGCACCGCGACATCCTGGCCGAGCAGTGGCTGTTCCAGTACCGGACCCCAGATCGTCTGGCGTATCGTCACATCGACATCGGATGCCCCGCGCACCGCAATCCGCTCGCGGCGCCGCTCGAACGTACGCCACCCGGCGGGTGTTCGATAGCGGTCAGGCTGGGCCGGATCGGTCTCGATCCTGATCAGATCCAGTACATCCGCGCCGAGGTGGGTCAAGCCCCATGCCAGATGACCTGTCGTGCCCGCGATCAACAGCGGCGTTCCGGGCATCGTCAGGCCGGCGAATGACAACTCGCCGGCGGTCCATTGAACGCGATACCAGATATTCGGTACCGCGAGCGGCAGATGCATGTCATTGGCGAGAATCGCCCTGCCGTCGAAACTTCGCGAGCCGGCGACGGCCCAGGCGTTCGATCCTACGCTGCGCGGCGCGACGCGAACCGCCGACGCCCCATCGCGATGCGGGCGCAGCAGAGCCGCGAGGGCCTGAACCGGAATCGCCACCGGTCGCTTGACGCCCTGCAGGTCCATCGGCTCGGAACCGTAAGGAACTCGCTGCATCGTCAGAAACGATACGACGGACTCCGGCAGGGCTCGCTGCATGACGCTCAGCATCCGTTCCTCACCCTCGTTGAGATCGAGGTTGTCGAACATGCCGAGCAATACCAGAACGCAGTCCTCGACGCGCCACGGCGCGGGGCGGTACTGGAGCCACTGGAACTCGAACGGCAACGCGTCCAGTTGGACGATATACGCGTTGACACCCTCGGTGTAGGCATCGAGCACGGCCCGTTGCTCGGTTGGCAGCCGATTCGCGACCGCCGCGGCAACACCGGTAAACCCCAGAATTCGGTGCCGCCTATCCTCGGCCAGCGCATCCTCGCCGAGCACCTCGGCCAGCGTGCCCGCATTGAGGCGTCGCAGCAGGTCCATCTGGAACAATCGATCCCGCGCGGCCATGAAGCCCATCGCGCGGTAGGCATCGAGTCGCGTCGTCGCTGCGATCGAAGGAATGCCGAAACGGTCCAGGTCGACGGTGACCTGCGCGACCAGGGTCGGTACTAGGTAGCGCGCGTCGTCGGCCGGCAATGAACGATAGAAGACCCAGAGAACCACGGCGGTCAGGCTCACCGGGATCAACAGCAAAGCGCCTGCCGAGTAACGTGCCAAGCTGTTCGCCATCAGTCGAGCGGTCCGCCGCCTCTCTCCACACCGAACCGGAAGCCCGTCGTTCCGATTACTTGGCGCGCATCATAGCAGGGCCTGCAGACGCCTGTCGCAAGGCCGAAGGACCCCGCAGCATCTTCGAACCTGGCCGCCGTACTTTCTTTGCCCTTCCGCGTCCTGGAGCCCGCGAAGTGCGCATCGACGATCCGCCCATGATCGAGTTTCAGGCAACGATCGGCCACCGCCAGGTACTGATCGTCATGCGTGATGACCAGCACGGTCTTGCCGCGCGACCGCAGACGTGGCAGTAGCACCCGGTAGAAGAACTCCTTGAACTGCGGTTCCTGATCGGCCGCCCATTCGTCGAAAACGTAGACCGGGCGATCCTCGAGAAACGCCGTCAGCAGCGCCAGACGCTTTCTCTGTCCCTGCGACAGACGGGTGGTCGAGAACACCCCGTGCTCGATCGATACGACCTCGGCCAGACGCAACCGATGCAACAGTCGCCGGGCACGCTCGTCCATGCCGTTCGCATCGAGGCCGAGCAAGCGGTCGAACAGGAAGAAGTCGGCAAAAACCGCCGAGAAATGTTCGCGATAGGCCTCGCGGCCGGCATCGTCGACTGGCTGGCCATCGATCAAGACCTGACCACTCTCGGGCGCGTAGAGCCCGAGCAACACCAAAGCCAGCGTGGTCTTGCCGCTGCCGTTGCCACCGATGACGAAAACGAGTTCGCCCGGTCGCAACGCAAGGTTCACCGGTCCGAGCAGGAACCCGGCTTCGAGCCCGTCCGCACCGTGGCGATGGGTGACGTCGACCAGGTCGATTCGCGCCGCACGCGCCCTCGTATGCCCGTGCCCGGAGGATTGCTCCTCATCGGCCTGCTCGGGCCGAAGTTCGCGGCCGATGCGGTCGACCTTCTCGAACGCGACATGCGCCTGAGCCAGCGTCGGCAGCGCGTCGAGCAGACTGGTCAACGGCATCATCAGATAGAGGATCGTCAGCGTGTACCCCCGTAGCACTTCTTCCGAAACGATATGCGTCTGCGGCAACAGGAACAGCACGACTCCTAGCGCCAGATAAAACAATCCATTGCCCGCGTTCGCCGCCAGTATGTAGATCGCGACGCCGCGACTGAAATGGCGCTTGCACGCGGCGGCGGTCGGTTCCAGCACCTGGCTGAAGAAGGCTTCGCGGCGACGCCGGTGCAACTTGAGTTCCTTGACACCATCCATCAGCGCGCGGAAATGCGCGAACAAGGCGTCGTCATGGTCGCGTGACGCGCGGAATGCCGCGAACGCACGCGTCTGCGCGACGTGGAAACCCACGCCACCGACCAGCACCAATACCAGTACCATTCCCAACAGCGGTGGCGACAGCCAGCCGAGGTAAGCGATGCAACCGACGACCATCGCTCCTTCGATGCAGATCGTCGGCAGCGCGACCAGTGACTCGGCGATCGAATCGATGTCTTCGGTCAGGTTGGCCAGCAGGCGCGGCGAGCCCAGTTCCTGCAGTTGCCGCAGCGGCGCACCGAGAATCATGCGGCTGAGCCGAAGGCGCAGATCGAGCACGGCGGACTGCCCGAGACGCATGACCAGGACCGCGGAGACGACCCGCGTCAGCAACATCGCGAGGCACAGCGCGACGAACCCCCAGCCCAGCATCAAGGCCGATCGGGTGTCCCGTTCCAAGGCCTCGTTGATCAGAACGATGACCGCGGCGCTGCTCAGTCCGCTGAGCGCGCCGGTGAGGATGGACAGCGCCACTGTCCAGCGGGCCGACCCCAACAACAGGCGAAACATCGTTATCTGGAAACCCGGATTGACGTCATACCTTACGAGCTCACACGGAATCCTGCGACTGCGACGTCGCAACTGCGTACTCGGCAACGCGGAACGTCTGCGCCATCGCGACCAGTACCCGGCGGTACCCGCTGAACGGCTCGCGCGCATGCACCGCGAGGACGTTGTCGACCAGCATCACGTCACCTGGTTGCCAGGCGAAACGCACCATCGACGCGGTATAGGCCGCGCGCAGATGCTCGAGCACCTCGGGTTCGATGCGCTCACCATCGCCGTAATAGGTGTTTTGCGGCAGATCATCCTCGGCGAACTCCGCGAGCAACGCGTCGCGGATCGTCTCCGGCAGACTCGTCACGTGAAAGAACGTCCCGTGGTTGAACCAGATCTCCTCGCCGGTCCGCGGATGGCGAACCATCGCCGGACCGACCTGGCGCGTGCACAGGCGATCACCTGACTTCCACTCGCAGTGCACACCGATCGACTCGCAGTAGCGTTCGACCTCGGCCCGATCCTCGGTCTGGAATACCGTGCGCCATGGCAGCCCGAAACCGGCACCGTAATTGCGGACATACAGGATGCCCTTGCGCAGGAATCGGTCGCGCAGCGCCGGGTCGATGCGGGCCATGACCGCGCGGTTGTCGCCAATCGGGGTCGCGCCGCCCCGCAGCGGAACCACATCGGCGAAGAATGCCAGCACCAGCGGACAGACCGGTGAATAGGCGTGTTCGTTGTGTGGAAAAATCGCCTGATCGGCCGGATAGTCCGTCGCGGTGTAGATATGGTGGGCAACCTCGGTTCGAGGCGAGGCGCGAAAGCGGTACTCGAGTGCGCCCCCGGCCAGTGCGTCGACACACTGTCCGAAGTCCTCGACCCCGTTGACCGCGAACCCGCGAAACAACACGACCGCGTACTCGTTCAGCCAGGCATCGACCTGCTGTCGCTGCCCCTCGGCCCACTCCCGCAGCCGCAGCCCGTCGAGCTTTGGCCGGACGAGCAGCGGCAAGCTCCCGACGTCGGGCCAGCCTTCGGCGGTTACCAGATGTCCCGGCGCAACCTGAATCGGACGGCGGCGCGCGGAACGAAGCGGCGGAACGTATGCGGTGTCGGACATGGTCGTCATGTAGTCTCGAGGACAAGGGGTGAGAACTCCGCGTCCCCACGGGGACGGATTCCCGGCCGATAGTCGGGCCGACAATAAGCCCGGCGGATTCTCCGATCGACCCTTCCGGCGCATCCGCGCGAATCGCCGGACCGAGGGCAATACAGCATCAGTGCAGTCGCCGGCGCTTCGTCGCCGCCAGTTGCGCGAGACCCGAGCTACGGCGCTCGGCATTCTGCCGCGACCGCCACTGGGCGAGACGCAGCGCGACCGAACCGACCAGACCGGAAAGCCGGGAGTCCGGCTCCGAAACGGCCCGCGTGATGAGTTCATCCAGCAGGCTGGAATAGAACTCGATCGTCTCGCGATCGAACAGCGCGGTCCTGTACTCGAAGACGCAACGCATGCCATCGGCACCCGGATAGACGTGCAATACCAGATCGTGCTCGTTGCGCGTTACCGGCAAGCCAATCGGTTCGAGCCGCAGTCCCCGCAGATCGGCTTCGTTCAAGGGTACGTTATGGAACACCAGCTTGATCTGGAAGACCGGCGAGTACGCGGCGCTACGCTGTGGTCGCAAGGCGTCGACCAGGCGGTCGAACGGAAGGTCCTGGTGTGCGTACGCATCGAGCGTCGTGCGGCGCACCGCGGCGGCGAACTCAGCGAAGCGTGGATCACCTTCGACGCGGATGCGCAGCGCGACCAGATTGATGAAGAAGCCGATCAGCGGTTCCAGTTCGCGGAGTGTCCGGTTCGCGACATCGGCACCGATGATGAAATCAGCGCGGCCGGTCACGGCCCGCACCCAGGCGCCAAGCCCGGCGAGCACGGCCATGAACGGCGTCACGCCGAGTTTCTGACATGACGCGGTCAGGGCCTCCGACGTCGGAGACAACACGAACGCATGCGTCGCGGCGGAATCGTCGCCGCCGGGCGGGCGTGGCCGATCGGTCGGCAGGTCGAGGACCATCGGCGCGCCATGCAAGGCGGTCAGCCAATGGTCGAGCACGGCCGAACTTCGCGCGCCGCCGAGTTGCTCACGCTGCCAGAGCACGTAATCACCGAAGTCGATCGGCAGATCGTCGATATGCGCCGTCGTCCCGTTCAGGCGTGCGCGATAGAGTTCGCAGAATTCGGCCAGGAAGACACCGAACGACCACCCGTCGAACACGATATGGTGAAAGCAGAACAACACCGCGCACACCGGTTCCGACTCGCGCGGCAGCCGGATCACACGAACCCGCAGCAGTGGCCCCCGCGCCAGATCGAATGGCTCGCCGTGTGCCGCGATGAGTTGCTTGCGCAAGCGCTCGTCGGCATCGCCGGCCATGACATCGCTCAGTTCGTCGACCCGCGGCCGAATCTCGACCGTGGACAGAAAGCGCTGCACTGGCTCGCCATCCTGTTCGGAGAATACCGCGCGCAGTGCGCGATGGCGCTCGACGATCCGTTGTACCGCGAATTCCAGGGCCGCGATATCCAGTTCCCCGGATACGCGCACCGCGGTCGAGAAGTGATAGAAGCTGTTGTTCGGGTCCATCTGCAGCATGAACCACAGCCGGCGCTGCGCCGCGGACAACGGGTATGGCGCGTCGGCTGAACGCGGTTCGGCGACCAGCGGGGCGTCTTTCGAACCGGCGCCGTATGCGACGAGCCGATCGATCTGCTCTGCGAGTTCACGCAGGCTCGGGTGTTCCCACAGCGTCCTGAACGGCAGTTCGACGCCGAAAAGCGGGTTCAGCCGTGCGATGAGTTGGGTCGCGAGCAGCGAGTGTCCGCCGCGCTCGAAGAAGTGATCGTCGCGACCGATGCAGGCGGCGCCGAGCACATCCATCCAGACTCCGGCGACGAGTTCCTCGCTCGGGGTCGCCGGCGCCTGCCGCGGCTCCACCGATTCCGCGTCTCCCTGCGGACGCGGCAAGGCCGTCCGATCGAGCTTGCCGTTCGGCCCCAGCGGCAGATCCGCAAGCCACACCAGCGCCCCCGGCAATGCATACTCCGGCAGGCGTTCCGTGAGGAATGCGCGAATCGCGCGCTCATCGGTCGATCGGCCCGGTTCGCGCGCTACCGCGTAGGCAACCAGCCGGGCCTCGCCACGCGCATCGGTCCAGACCCTCGCGGCAGCCGCGGCCACATCCGGATGCTGCGCCAGTTGCGCCTCGACCTCCTCGAGTTCGAGCCGGACACCGCGGATCTTGACCTGATGGTCGATACGTCCGAGGTACTCCATCAGTCCGTCCTCGCGCCAGCAGCCGAGATCACCGGTGCGATACAGCCGGGTGCCGGGAGCTCCGAACGGGTCCGGGACGAACGCGGCTGCCGTCAGATCGGGCCGCCCGGCATAGCCACGGCCAACGCCCGCGCCACCGACGCAGATCTCGCCCGGAACACCGATCGGCACCGGGTGCCCTGCCGCATCCAGCACAAACAGGCGCAGATTCGCGACCGGCCGGCCGATCGGGACTCGCAGTGTGCCCGACTCGGGGATCGCGTCGATCCGGTGATAGGAGACATCATCAGCGCATTCGGCGGGCCCGTACGCATTCAACAAGCCGACGTCCGGAAACCGCCGACGCCAGCGAATACACAGATCAGGGGGCAAGGCTTCACCGGTCGGCAACAGCCAGCGCAAGCCGGGCAGCGATGCGTCCGGGTTCGCCTGGTCGAGCAGCGCGCGCATCAACGACGGCACGCATTCGAGAATCGACACGTTGCGTTCGCCGATCGCCCGCAGCAAGGCCGCCGGATCCTGGGCGACGGCATCGGCCAAGATATCCGTGCAGGCCCCGCACAGCAGCGGGGTCAGGAACTGCCAGATCGAGATGTCGAACGACTGTGGCGCGGTCTGCGCGATGACATCGCCGGTCCCCAGACCGAGCGCCGGGATCTTCGTCAGCAGATTGTTGATCATGCCCTGCCGCGTGATCATCGCGCCCTTGGGCACGCCGGTCGAACCCGACGTGAAGATCAGATAGGCCAGTTGGTCGGGATTCCCGCTGCAGTCCAGCGGCACCGAATCATCATCCGATCCGGTATCGGTGTCAGACAGCACGCGGAGCGACAGCTCCAGATCCTCGGCCACGACGGCCGCGCGCAAGGCATCGATGAAATCCTCGCCGCACAGCGCGACACGCGCGCGGCTGGCGGCGACCGCCGAGGACCAGCGGGCCGGCGGATGCCGCGGGTCCAGCGACAGAAACGCGGCACCGGCCTTCAACACGGCGACCATCATGACCAACAGGTCCAGACCGCGGCGATCCATCAGCACGACGACATCGTCGTTCCCGACGCCGGAGGTCCGCAACCACCGCGCGAGTCGCTCGCTGGCCCGATCGAGGCCGGCGTAACTCAGCGAGTCGGCGCCGCACCGAGCCGCATCGGCACTCGGAGTTGCGGCGACCTGGCGGAGAAAGGCCGCGACGAAGTCATCCCCTTGCGGAAAATGCCGCGAGGTGTCGTTCCAGACATCGCGCTGTTGCCGCCACTCTGATTCGGTCGGCAGAGACAGGGACCCGAGCAAGGCGTCCGGGTGCTCCATCATCCGGACCAGCACCTGACGGAAGTGACCGAGCATGCGCGCGGCGTCGGCCGCTGCAATTCTGACCGGCTGATAGGTCATGCGCAGCAGCAGGCACTCGCCCGGCACGACGGTCACCGTGACCGGATAGTTGGTGTGCACCCGATTCGCGTGATAACGCATGTCCAGCGCGGAATGCTCATCGAGCAGGCTCGGGTCGATCGGCGCGTTCTCGTACACCAGCAGGTGGTTGAACAGGTCGGTGCCCGACGGCACGTCGCTCCAGCCTTGAATCTGCACCAGCGGGACATGCTCGAACTGGCGAATCGCCAGATTGCGCTCGAGAATCTCCGACCAGAACTCGGACACCGGCTGTTCCGGACGGACCTTGAGGCGCAGCGGCAAGGTGTTGATGAACAGCCCTAGCGTACGCTCGATGTCGGGAAGATCGACCGGCCGTCCGGCAACCGTCACGCCGAAGACGACATCGGTACGCGATGCATAGCGCGACAACACCAGCGCCCAGGCCGCCTGCACCAGTGTATTCGCCGTCATGCGCCCGGCTTGCACTCGACCGACGAGCAGCGCGGTCTGCTTGGTCGTCAACGAACATTCGACATCGTCGACGGCGACCGTCGGCGCTGCGCCTCCCGCTCGATCGACGACCAGCGGTGTCGGCTCGGAGAAACCGTCGAGTTCCCGACGCCAGAACTGTTCGGCGGCGGACGGGTCCTGCCGCCGCAACCAGTCGATGAAATCGCGAAACGGTCTCGCCTCCGGGAGCTTCGGCAGGCCGCCGCCGTCAACGAGGCCCAGATAGGCCGCCCGGAATTCCAGGAACAACGGCGAGGTGCACCACTCATCGAGCAGGATATGGTGGAAGCTCCGGACGCATCGCCAGTGCTCGTCGGCCAGACGGATCAACCGTATCCGAAGCAACGGGGCCCGCTGCAGGTCGAAGCCGGAGCGACGCTCCGCCTCGAGCAACGCGTCCAGTTCGTGGTGCTGCCGCTCCGGCGACCAGCTGCGCCAGTCGTGCATTTCGTACGGCAGTTCCGCGTTGCGCCGGACCCATTGGTGCGGCTTCGCCAAACCCTGCCAGACGAACGCGCTGCGCAACACCGGATGCCGATCGACGACGTGCTGCCAGGCTGCACGGAACGCGTCGGGGTCCACGGCTCCGGCAATCGTGTACTGATCCTGCATCACGTAGATGCCGCTGCCGGGGTGCATCAGGCTGAAGAACAGCATGCCCTCCTGCATCGGCGTCAGCGGATACAGGTCCTCCATCTCCGGCCAGCGTGATTGCAGCTCGGCAATCGCCCCGGCCGGCAGATCGGCCAGAGCAAATGGCGGACGCACGGGACAACGCGCCACGTCATCGTTTGTCTCCTGCAGGCGCAGCTGGGGCGCGAGCGTGGCGATCGTCGGGAAATGGAATACCGAGCGCGCCGAGAACGTAAGACCCTCGGCGCGCGCGCGGCTCGCGATCTGGATGCCGAGGATCGAATCACCACCGAGCGCGAAGAAATCATCGTCAATGCCGATTTGCTCGACGCGCAAGACCTCGGACCATATTCGCGCGAGCAGCCGTTCGATCGCGTTGCGTGGCGCGACATAATCTCGCCCCGACGCGGCCTCGACCAGCGGCAGGGCCTTTCGATCGAGCTTGCCGCTGGGGGTCAGCGGAAGCGCGCTCATGTGCACGAAGGCGCCGGGAATCATGTAGTCGGGCAAGCGCTCGGCCAACGCGCGGCGCCAAACCGCGGATGCGTCGGCATCCTCCGCAGCGCCAACCAGATACGCGACGAGTCGCGGATGACCCGTGCCCTCGTCGCCCAGCATCACCGCCGCATCGGTGATCCCGGGCAGGGATCGCAGGGCCTGCTCGATTTCGCCGAGCTCGATGCGGAAACCGCGCAGCTTGACCTGGTGATCGATACGGCCGAGGAAATCGATCGCACCGTCGTTGCGGTAGCGGGCCAGATCGCCGGTGCGGTAGAGACGTTCGCCGACCGAGAACGGCGACGGAACGAACGCCGCGGCCGTCAGATCGGGACGGCCCGCATAGCCCCGCGCGAGCCCGACCCCGCCGATGTACAACTCGCCGGGAACACCGACCGGAACCGGCTGCATCTGCCGATCGAGCAGATAGATCGACGTATTCGCGATCGGCCGGCCGATCGGCACGCCGACCGTGTCCACGGGCGAAGGCCCGCAATCCCATGCGGTGACGTCGATCGAGGCTTCGGTCGGTCCGTACAGGTTGTGCAGCGAGGCGCTCGAAGCCGCGGCAAAGCGGCGATGCAGTTCGCTCGGCAGGGCCTCACCGCTGCATATCACCCGGCGCAAGCTACGGCACGGCCGGAAATCGGCCGCGTCGATGAACGCACGGAGCATCGACGGAACGAAGTGGACCGTCGTGACGCCGCCATTCTCGATCGTCTCGGCGAGTTCAGATGGCTCGCGATGCACACCGGGCTCGGCGACGACCAGCCTGGCGCCCACCATCAGCGGCCAGAAAAACTCCCAGACCGACACATCGAAGCTGAACGGCGTCTTCTGCAACACCGCGTCGTCGACGCCCAGCTTGAAGTGCTCCTGCATCCACAGCAAGCGGTTCAGCAGCCCGCGATGCGGCACGGCAACGCCTTTCGGTCGACCCGTCGAGCCCGAGGTGAACAGTACGTAAGCCAGTTGCCCGGGTTCGATGGACGTCGGCGGCGGCGTGTCGACGAAACCGCCCAGCGCCTCGAGACAATCGTCCAAAATCAGTTGCGGGCCGTCCCACGGGGACAGCAGCGTATCGAATCCGGGCTGCACGATGAGCAACGCGGCGCCGGCGTCCTGCAACATCACCGCGAGTCGCTCACGTGGATATTCGGGATCCAGTGGCAGAAACGCGCCCCCTGACTTGAGGATGCCGAGCAGGCTGACGACCATCTCGAGACTCCGCTCGGCGCAGACGCCGACCACGGGTTCGGGACCCAAATTCCGAGCCAGCAGGCCGTTGGCGAGCCGATTGGCCGCGCGATGCAGGTCGCGGTAGCTCAGCGATCGATCGCCGAAGCTCACGGCGATGGCGTCCGGAGTCATCGAGGCCTGGCGCTCGAACAAGTCCAGCAATCCGCCCCGGTCATCGTACTCGACGGCCGTGTCGTTCCAGTCGAACAGCACGCGACGCCGTTCGGTTTCGGTCAGCATGTCGAGTTCGGCCAGACGGCGCTCGGGGGCGGACGCGATCGAAGCTGCGAGTACACCGAATTGATCGGCCAGGCGCCGCACCGTGGCTTCGTCGAGCAACTCGGTTCGATACTGGAACGACAGACATACCCCATCGGCGTGCTCGGCCGCCATCACCTTCAGATCGAATGGTTCGATCCGGTCCGCGAGCGCGATCGGTTCGATCGTCCAGTCAGCCCATCGACAGCGAGCGCCGGCTTCGCCGAGCGCGAGTGGCGCCCAGGCCGGATCGATCCCCCCCGGTACCTGCTGGAGCACGAACCAGGTCTGGTAGATCGGCCACCGGTCCCGCACGCGCTCCGGCTGCAAGCGCTCGACGAGTACGCCGAACGGGAACCGCTGATGGGTCAGACCACCGAGTACGGCGTCGCGAACCTCGTGAAGGAAGTCGATGAATCGCAGGCCCGGACGCGCGTGCGTCCGAATCGCGAGCGGATTCACGAGGTTGCCGAGCGTACCGGCAACATCCGCGGTCGCGCGACCACTGCTCGGGATACCGACGATCAGGTCGTGCTGGCCGGTGACGCGGTGCAGCAGCAGCTTGTATACTGCCAGAAGCATCACGAACAGCGTTGCGTGATGCGCCGCCGCGATCCGGCGGAGCGATTCGGTCGTCGCGATATCGAGGTCGACCCGCACCGAGGCGCCGTGAAAATTCGGCGCGGACGGCCGCGCCCGATCGCCGGCCAGATCGATGACTGGCAGCGGACCGGCCAGGCGCTGACGCCAGTAATCCCAGTCGGACCGGGCTGCCTTGCTGGACAGATAGGCAGCCTCGCGAATTGCGATCAGCGTCCGATCCACGCCGGTGTCGAGCAGACGACCCTCACGCCGATAGCGATTTCCCCACTCGCGCATCGCCAGCAGCAACGACCACAGGTCGATGGCGATATGATGAGCGCCGAGCAGAACCGTGTGCCTCTCGGCGGCGTGCCGATACAGCGCGACGCGCAGCACGCCGCCCCGCGCCAGGTCGAATGGTTCGCGGATGCGACGCGCGATATCCGTCTGCAGACGTCCATCACCCCACTCGGCACAGTCGACGTCGTCGAACCACCCGGGCACCGACGCGAGCGAGCGAGCCTCGGCCTCGACCGCACTGCCACCGGCGCTGAAGGCCGTACGCAGCGCCGCATGGCGCCCGATGACCTCGGCCAGCGCATCGCGAAACGCCGCGGTATCCAGTGGGCCTTCCAGCCGAAACGCCGTGTGCAGGTTGTAGGAAACGGCGTCACGATCAAGCAGGCTCGCGGCCCAGATCGAGCGCTCGGCGCTCGATACGGCCGAGGGATCCGCAATCCCTTCCCCCTCCTGGGTCACCTCGCCCGCGCAGCTGAGCAGCCAATCGGCCAACTCATCGAGGCTCATTCCGGACATAAACGTCGACAACGGCAGCGTGAGGCCGAGATCGCGCGCGGCGGCGTGACTCAGATCGACTGCACGCAGGGAATCCAGCCCGATCGCCAGCAAGGTCCGGTCCGCCGGCACCTCGTGGTGGCCGGTCAGTCGCGATAACTGCTCGCGCAGCCAATGGCGGACTCCTGCCTTATGCGCGGTAAGCCCGGGCGCCATCGGCTCGGCGTCGCGGGAATCGCGGGGCGCCGGTCCAGAGGCCGGACTCGACGCAACGGCTGGCAACGACCCGTCGACAAACGATTGACGACACGCGCCTCGACGCAGCTTGCCGCTCGATGTCTTCGGCAGCACACCTGGCTTGACGAGAATCACGTGCGCGTCGCCGACCTCACAGGCCTCGGCAATCGCCGACGCGACCTCGGCGGCGAGCGTGCCCGCGGACTCCCGCAACGATCCGCGCTCCGCCTCGCAAACCGCGATCACCCGCTCGCTCTCGCCATCGTCGATCGAGAACGCCGCACAGCCGCCGAGACGAATCCCGGCGACGCGGCACGCGGCGTCCTCGATGTCCTCGGGATAGATGTTACGTCCGCGAAGGATGATCAGGTCCTTCGAACGGCCAGTCACGAACAATTCGCCGTCGTCGACGAAGCCGAGGTCACCGGTACGCAGGAACCGGCGCCCCGGTTCATCCTCGAGCACCGCGCCGAATACCTCACCGTGGTCGTCCGGCCGATTCCAATACATGTCGGCCACGCTCGGACCGCTGACCCAGATTTCGCCGAGTTCGCGATCCGCCCGCCGCGTGAGCGCAATCGGGTCGACGATCACGAGTCGCTGACCCGCCGGGCTGCGGCCGCTCGAGGCCAGCTCCTTTGTTTCGCCCGAGTCCGCCGGCTCGGCGTGGCCCTTTGCCAGCACATCCCGGTCGAACCGGCGCACGGTCGGCCCCCGCGTGCGGTCCGCGCCGCTGACGAACAGCGTGGCCTCGGCCAGGCCGTAGCACGGGAAGAATGCGCTGCGGCGAAATCCCGCGCCCGCGAACGCCTCGCTGAAACGCGACAGAGTCCGCGCGCGTACGGCCTCGGCGCCATTGAACGCGACCGCCCATGAACTCAGATCCAGCGATCTGACATGCTCGGCGGCGATCTTCCGCACGCAAAGTTCGTAGGCGAAATTCGGTCCGCCGCTGGTATGCGCGCGGTGGCGACTGATCGCTTCCAGCCAGCGTAGCGGCTGTTCGAGGAACGCCAGCGGCGGCATCAGGATCGCCTCGGCGCCGACATACAGCGGTTGCAGCACGTTGCCGATCAGCCCCATGTCGTGAAAAAGCGGGAGCCAGCCGACGACCGTGGATCGCTCGTCGTGGCCGAACGCGAGGCAGATCGCGTGCTGGTTCGCCATCAGGTTGCCGTGTCTGACGGCGACGCCCTTGGCGTGACCGGTCGAGCCCGATGTGTATTGCAGGAACGCCAGACCATCGGCCATCGCATCCGCTGGATGCCAGTCATCGGCAGGCGCCGATTCGATCTGATCGGTCACGATCAGCGGCAGGCCGGCACTGCCCGGATCCGCGTTTGCCCACTCGGCGACACGGGCCTCGACCTGACCGTGGGTCAGGATCGCACGCGGACTCGCGTCATGAACGATGGCCGAAAGACGCCGCAGGTAATGACGGGCCGGCGGATACGCGGGCACCGCGACCGCACCTGCGTACAGGCAGCCGAAGAACGCGGCGACGTACTCAAGGCCCGGCGGGTACAACAGCAGCACCCTTTCGCCGCCGAGACGCAGGCGTTCGAGACTCCGCCCAATCGCGCGCGCCTTTCTATCCAGTTCGGCGTAGGTCAGCACCGCGTCGGGCTGATCGCCGAAGGCGAGAAATCGGTAAGCGACGCGCGCCGGCTGACGCGCGGCACGAAAACGCAACACCGCGGCGAGATCGGTCGCACCGCTGCAATCGGGTGGACCCAGCGCCGCGTCGCGCGGATTCGACCGCTCGGCGGAACTCATCGCCACGGGGCTCGACCCGCGTTCAAGCGAACGCACCGGCTTTCCACAGGCGGTCTCAGGCCCGCTGCCGCGCCGGCCAGGCCAGGTGGGCATTGATCGCCTGCAGCAGCAGGGACTGCGATGCGTTCAGGAAGAAGTGATCGCCCGGCAGCATCTGCAGGTCGAAACGAGTCCGCGTCTGCTCGCTCCACGCCGCGATCTCGGTCGCGCTGACCTGTTCGTCCTCGAGCCCGCCGAACGCAAGGATCGGGCAGTCCAGTGGAGGTTCCGGCTCGTAGCGGTAGCCATCGCAGATTCCGAGATCGGCCCGCAGCACGGGCAACAGCAGCCCGAGCAATTCCTCATTGTCCAGCAACTCCGCCGGGGTGCCATTCAAGCGTCGCAGTTCGTCGATCAATCGCGCATCGGACCAGGTATGTCTCGGCTCGTCACGCCGCCGGACCTGCGGCGCCCGACAAGCCGACACGAACAGGAAGATCGGCGTCCGCCGGGACTCGCGCCGGACCGCGCGCGCCAGTTCGAAAGCCAACAGCGCGCCCATGCTGTGCCCGAAGAACGCGAATGGACGACCGGCGCGCAGATCGATCTGATCCATCAGCGTCGCGACCAGAGCGCGCAGATCCCGCGTCGGTGGCTCGGCGAAGCGGCGCCCGCGCCCCGGCAGTTCGATGGCCTTTGCGGCGATATCGGGGGATATCGCATTCGTCCATGATCGATAGATCGCGGCGCTGCCACCCGCGTACGGCAGGCAGTAAAGATCAAGCCCGGGGCCGCACCGATCGGCTGCAAGCGGAGGCATGTTCGACGGCCTGGAAATCGCCGAACGCCCGAACGTCCCGTTCAATTCGATTCCGTCCCGGAGTTGGCCGAGGAGCGCTCCGCCTCGGCCATCTTCAGCCGCAGGCTGAGTGGCCGCATGTCGGTCCAGACCTCATTGATATAAGCGAGGCACTCCGGCTTCTTTCCGGTTTTACCGACGGCGCGCCAGCCACGAGGAATTTCCTTGTACTCGGGCCAGATCGAGTATTGTTCCTCGTGATTGACGACGACGTTGTAGATCAGATCCTCGTCCTCTTCCCATGCCATATCGGATCACCTTCTGATTGAATCAAGTCCGCACGAAAGCATGACGTGCTCTCACACTCCCGGACAGCAAACGACCGTAGCATTCGACCATCCGAGCGCGGTCGTCTGCGATCGGCACACCGGACCTGTTCCGCAGCGAGGATCGTGCCAAAATCAGGGCAAATATGAGAAACATGGACTTGCGACACGGAAATCGCCACGAGTGGCGGCAAATCACTCACGACTGCGGGATATGCCTCACATCGAACAGTCTGAGCGTTGTTCGATCCGGCGTTTTCAGACGGCACGCGGGACCGATTCGATCGTCGGAACCACGCGCGACTCGCCGTAGACGGAGCGTCGCACCCGCGGTTTCAGCCCCGATGCCGATCGGTATCAGACCGGTCGCACCGACACGCCCGAGAGCGGACGAAAGTGTGGCATATGCCTCACTTTGTGCGGCATATGCCACACTTTCAGATAAAATTCAGTTTTATGTAATTGATTTTTTTGTACTTTGGATTTGGCATCAGTCTCGCTAGCTTAATCTGAACCGATGCGGACCCGATCCCCGACGATGGTCCGCCGCAACCACCCGGTACAGGGTGAAGCCGCTCCCACGACAGGGGGAGACGTTATAACAATACGGAGTTGGGAGTAGCGGGAACGATGAGATTCTGGGTAAAGCCGATCACGGCAGCGGTCGTCATGGCGATGACTTGCCCCGCGTTCGCCGAAGGTGAGCAGCAGACGGCTGATGCATCGGCGGACAGCAAGAACGCATCACGCGGCAAGAAGCCTGCGGCCAGCCCGAACCCGGCCGCAACCGAACCGACGACGCTGCCGGCGCTGACGGTCACGGCCACCGCGACGGCGACACCCGAGGAACCGGACCCGCAAGACCCGCGTTACTACGTGCCGACGTCGGGTACCGCGCTGCGCACCGATACGCCGATCATGGAAACCCCGCTGTCGATCCAGGTCGTGCCGAAGCAGGTCGTCAAGGACCAGCAGGTGTTCACCGTCGAACGGGCGATGGACAACGTCAGCAACGTCTACCAAAACAACACAACATTTCTCGGCAGCGCCGACGAATTCAATATTCGGGGGTTTGCAACAGGCGGTATCCTTTACCGCGATGGCATGCGCTTCAGCACCGGCGGCTTCGGCAAGCGGGACCCGGCCAACCTCGAGCAGTTCGAGGTCATGAAAGGCCCGGCGTCGATTCTGTACGGCCGCATCGAGCCCGGCGGATTGATCAATCTGGTCACGAAGAAGCCGCTGTCCACGCCGTACTACGATCTGACACAGCAGTTCGGCTCGTATGGTTTCTACCGGACGACGATGGATGCGACCGGTTCGATCACCGACGATAACCAGTTCGGCTACCGCTTCAACGGCGCCTACGAGAACGCCGGTTCGTTTCGCCAGTTCCTGAAGAACGAGAGCTACTTCGTCGCCCCGGTCGCGACCTGGAACATTTCGCCGGATACGCAATTACGCATCGGGCTCGATACGCTGCAGGAAAATCAACACCCAGACAGCGTTGGGCAAGTCGCCATCTGCGTGAGCCGCGACAAGAACGGCAAGTGCGTCCGACGTCCGGCACCCGGCCTCAATCCGACCAATCTCGGCGAAAACTTCTCGACGCTCAGTTCGACGACGAACACGATCAGCCAGAGCCTGACGCATATCCTCGATGACAACTGGCAGATCCGCGAGCAGTTCACATCCTTCATCGGCGACAGCACGAACAACGTCGTTTACGGCGACGCGGGCCCGGTATTCGATCGCAAGACAAAAACCTGGGTGCTGCCCCGGACCCTGGGCGGCGTCGACAACAACGCGATCAACAACTACATGGGCTCGCTGAACCTGGTCGGCAAGTTCGACGGGCTCGGCATGAAGCACCAGGCGCTGTTCGGCGGCGACTACTACTACGAGACGACCAAGGAAACCTATTTCGGCGGCAGCTACAACTACAAGATCAACGCCAAGGGGCGCGTGACGAACCAGCCGTGTGAAACCATCGACTCGATCGATCTCTATGACGCGCAACATTCTGGTAGCAAGTCAACGCGCGCTCTCGGCTGCACGATATCCAAATACGGGTCACGTACCAGTTGGTATGGCCTGTATTTCCAGGATCAGATGGATCTGAATACGTACGGGCTGCATCTGCTCGGCGGACTGCGCTATGACAATGCTCTGCAGAACACCAATGACCAATTGGCTCCGCCACCCTTCGTCGGTGTAAACGATGTCCATAACTATCGAGTGAACCCGCGCGGCGGTATTCTGTGGAATCCGGTCGACTGGTTCACTGCCTACGGCAGCTACGTGACCGGATTCGGCCAGGTTAACCAGGGCATCACCGCGCAAGGAAAGGCGCTCGATCCCGAAATTGCCGCGCAGTGGGAAACGGGCATCAAGACGGAGTTCATGGAAGGCCGGTTCAACGCGACGGTCGCGTTCTTCGAGATTACCAAGTCGAACATCGCCGGCATCGACCCGAATGATTTTCGCTTCAGCGTGCTGGTCGGCACGGCGCGCAGCCGCGGCGTCGAAATCGACCTCGCCGGCGAGATTTTGCCGGGCTGGCGCGTCCTCGCGAACTACGCCTATACCGAGGCGCGTATCGTCGACGGCGGGGAGGCGATCGCGCGGGCACTGGCACCGGTCGGCAATAAGGTGCCGAACGTGCCCCGCAACGGCGGCCGCGTATGGACGACGTACGAAATGCCGGTCGGCGATAGTCAATCGGTGTCCTTCGGCGGCGGCATGACCGCGCGCGGCCAGCGCGAGGGTAACTACCAGAACAACTACCAGATTCCTGGTTTCGTCACGATGGACCTGATGGCCGCTTACTCGTTCAAAGTCGGAGGCAAGCAGATGTCCGCGCAGCTGAATGTCGACAACCTCCTCGATCGAGGTTACATCGTCGCCGGCACCGATTTCTTCCGGAACCGCATGGCGGTCGGCGCCCCGCGCACCTTCCTCGGCATGATCCGCATGGAGTTCTGATCGGAGATGGCGACATCGCCCCAACTCAGGACCGACCCGCGCCCGGGAGATGACCGGACCGAGCGAGGTTCCGCAAAACCGACCGCCGTGCGGGAACCGCGAAATGCGGTCCAGCGGCGACTGTGGCTGAAATTCCATCTGTACATCGGGCTGTTCGCCGGCACGATCTTCGTGCTTGCGGGACTGACCGGCAGTCTGATCGTCTTCGCCGACGATATCGACGCCTGGCTGAATCGGGCGATCATGAAGGTGCCGATGCCCGCGGAAGCGGCCTCGCCGCGTCCGCTCGACGAACTGCTGGCAGCGGCGCAAACCGCCATGCCGGACGATGCAACGCCAATCTACGTGACGTTTCCACCGCAGCCGAATCGGGCGCTCGCGGTCGAGTATGGGCGAGCCGCCGACGGGCTACCCGACGAGGAAGATCGATTCCAGGTCTTCGTCGATCCCTACACCGCGCGAGTGACGGGCCAGCGCCCTCTCGAACTGGCCGATTCGACGTTCGGTGGCCCTTTGACGCAGATTCTGATCGAACTGCACTACAACCTGCTACTTGGCCCGATCGGCACGACGCTGGTCGGGATCGTGGCGATTTTCCTGCTCGTCTCGGTCGTTACCGGCATCATCGTCTGGTGGCCGCGCAACGGCAAGTGGGGCAAGGCCTTGACGATCAAACGCCGCGCCAGCGGGGAACGCCTGAACTTCGACATCCACAAGACCTTCGGCATCTACAGCGCGGTCATCCTGTTGGTGATCCTGTTTACCGGCGTGTACATGAACCTGCCCGAGTACGTCACGCCGATCATCGAACTGTTCTCGCCGGCACCGGGCTGGCCCGAGGACGTGGTGTCGGAACAGCCAGAGGATGGAGCCGAACCGATTACGGCTGGCCAGGCTATCGCACGATCAGAACAAATATTCAACGACGGCGAACTGATGGGACTCGCCTTGCCGCAGTCTCCCGAGGAATCCTTCGTGATCCGTCGGCGCGCTCCGGATGAGGTCACGCACACGTACCCCCACCGGCAGATCTGGATCGACCAGTTCAGCGGCGAGGTGCTGGCGGTCAATGATCCGCACACCTATTCCGCCGGCCAGAAGTTCGTCGAGTGGCAGTATCCACTGCACAGCGGCGAAGCCTTCGGGCTGACCGGACGCCTGATCGTGCTCGCCACCGGGATCGTGCCAAGCGTGCTCTATGTCACCGGATTCATCCGCTGGCTACAGAAGCGTCGAGCCGCATCCACCAAGCGTGAACGAGTCGCGGCATCGCGCCAAGGTTGACGCTTGAGGGACAGCACATGTAGGAAGGCGATGCAGCACGGGGCATCGGATGCCGCGTCGCGAGGAGCGTCGGTTGCCGGCACCGCGCCGGCGACCGGTGCCGACGAGTCGGCCACGGCGTGGTTTCATCGCGTGCGGATGCATGCCGCGACACTGATGTGCGCCGCGCTCGCTGCGTGTTTCAATGCCCCGGATCGCAACCCGGCGACGACGGCGCCACCGGCACCGGCCGAGTGGACCGGAACCGACCAGACGGCGCGCCGCATCCCGGACGACTGGGTCGGAAGCTTCAGCGACCCGGTGCTCAGCAAGGTCGTCAAGACGGCGCTGAGCAACAACTACGACCTGAAAACCGCCGCCGCGCGAGTCGATGCCGCGCGCGCCGAAGCCCGTATCGCCGGTGCCGATCGCTGGCCGCAAATCTCGGTCGTACCCTCGTGGGCACAGGACCGAGTCGTCGATCAGGGATTCGGGGCCCAGGAATTCAATGCCTATCAGATTCTGTTCAATCTGACCTGGGAACTGGATGTCTGGGGCCGGATTCGTGCGTCGCAGCAATCCGCATGGCGCAATGCCGAGGCCGTGGCGGCGGACCTGGCCGGAGCGCGTCTATCAATCGCGGCGCGCACCGCGCAGACCTACTACGAACTGGCCGAAGCGCAGCTGCAGGTGCAGGTGGCCGCGCAATCAATCCGGGACCGCAAAACGATCGTCGACCTGGTGCGCGGCCGCTTCGCGCGGGGCCTGACCCGCGGACTCGATCTGCGACTGGCATTGACCGATCTCGCCGATGCCGAGGCACAACTTGCTCAGGCACACAATCGCGTGCAGATCGCATCCCGACAACTCGAAACGCTGCTCGGCCAGTATCCGGCGGGCCGATTCAAGGATGCCGCGGCACTGCCTGCCCCGCCGCCGACGCTGCCGGTCGGCATTCCGTCCGACTTGCTGCGCCGCCGCCCTGATCTGGTCGCCTCGTGGCAGCGCTTGCTGTCCAGCGATTCCCGGCTGGAGAGCACCCGCAAGTCGTGGCTGCCCAGACTCACGCTGACGACCGACGGTGGAGTGCGCAGCCCGGCCCTGACGCAGCTGTTCGATCCCCGTTCGGTGATCTACAACGTCGGCATCGGCATCCTGCAACCGATCTTCACCGGCGGCCGCATCACCGGCGAAATCGAACTGGACACCGCGCGGGTCGAGGAAGCCCTGAACAGTTACCGCGAGACGACCCTCAACGCATTCCGCGAGGTCGAGCAGTCGCTGGCGGCCGAGGAACGCCTCAGGGCCCAGGAGGTGGCATTGCGCGAGGCCGTCGAACAGACGATCGCCAGCCAGAAGCTGGCGGTCTACTCGTACCAGTTCGGGCAGATCGAAATCCTCACGCTGCTCGACAGCTATCGCAGCTGGCTCAGCGCGCAAAGCGCGCATCTCACGGTCAAACGGCAGTTGCTGGAAAACCGCATCAATCTGTACCTGGCCCTGGGAGGAAACGTATGATTCGCGTCCACCGCACGGCCGCGGTTACGTCCCGCATCCGGAGAACCGACGCCCGATCATGAGCCCGTCCGTCACGAACATCCTGAAGGTCGCGCTGCCCATCGTCGTTCTGCTGGGCGGTTCCCTCGGCGCCTGGGCCATCATCGCGACGCAACCGGAACTGGAGACCGAAGCCCCCGAAGTGACCGAACCCTTGGCGCAGGTCATCAGCGTTCAACCGGAGCGGGTCCGGCTCGACATCCGTTCACAGGGCGTCGTCGCGCCGCGCAACGAGATCGATCTGGTCGCCGAGGTCGCCGGCAAGATCCTGTCTCTGCATCCCAGCCTGGTTGCCGGTGGCTTCTTCGACTCCGGCGATACCCTGGTCGCGATCGATTCACGCGACTACGACTATGCGATCGTCGAAGCCGAGGGCCGAATCGCCGAGGCGCGGCGCCAGTTGACGCTCGAGGACGCCCAGGCGGAACAGGCACGAAGCGAGTGGCAGGCGCTGGGCGAGGGCAAGGCGCCGACGCCGCTGACGCTGCGCGAACCCTACGTCGCGGAGGCCCGGGCAAAACTGCGCGCGGCCGAAGCGGACCTGGCGAAGGCCCGGTTGCACCGCGAGCGCTGTCACATTCGGGCGCCGTTCGCCGGTCGGGTTCAGGACAAGAAGGTCGGCGTCGGACAGTACATCCAGCCCGGCGAGAAACTGGCGCATATCTACTCGATCGATGCCGCCGAAATCCGGCTGCCGCTGTCCGCGGACCAACTCGGCTGGCTGGACCTTCCCCTCGGACGTCACGACGGGCGCGCAATGACCGGTCCCAAGGTTCGTCTGACCGCGGAGTTCGCCGGCGCGCGGCCGCAGTGGGAGGGCCGTATCGTCCGCACCGAGGGCAACCTCGACCAGACGACCGGCCTGTTGTACGCGGTCGCCGAAGTACGCAATCCGTATGCGGTACGCGCGGGCCAACCGCCGCTGATGGCCGGTCTGTTCGTGCAGGCCGAGATCGAGGGACGCGAACAGGCAGATGTCTTCGTCCTGCCGATCGGTGCCGTGAACGCATCACAGGAAGTCTTGCTCGTCGATGACCAACGCCGGCTGCACATCCGCCGGCTAGCAGTGTTGCGCAGTGAAGCGGATCGCGTGCTCGTACGCGGAGGACTCGCCCCCGGCGATCGGATCGTGACCGCCGGCGTGCAGATCCCGGTCGACGGGATGCGCGTACGACTCGACGGCGACGAGGCCACGCCAGCAGCAGCGGAACCGTCGCAGGAGCCGGCGGACGAACCCGCGGAGTAGCCCCCGGCAAGGCCCGGCGCACCCTGCCGGGAAGGCTTTTCTTCACTGGGGATTTCCGTTAGTCTTGCCGCCACTGTCCTCTCACCGTTGCTCGGGGGCGCGTCGTGGAAGCGGACCTGGTTCATCCGGAACAGCTCTGGCCGCTGATGTTCTATTTCGCGGCCGTATTGCTGATCGTCGGCGGAATGCTGACGATTCCGCGCTTTCTGGCGCCGAGCCGACGTGAACCCGCGACCAACGAACCGTTCGAATCCGGAATCGTTTCGGTCGGCAGCACCCATCTCCGTCTCGCCGTCCACTTCTACCCGATCGCGATCTTCTTCGTGATCTTCGACCTCGAGGCGATCTTCATCTTCGCCTGGGCGGTCGCGTTCCGCGAGGCCGGCTGGCTCGGTTTCGCCGAGATGCTGGTGTTCATCGCGATCCTTCTGGTCGCGCTGATCTATCTGTGGCGCATCGGCGCCCTGGACTGGCGCACGGCGCGCCAGAAGTTGCAGGATCGGATTCTGCGGAACTGAACGGGAACAGACGATGCGCTGGCATATCAGCAAAGCGGATGAGGATCCGTCCGGCGCTCCCGGCCAAGCGGTCACCGAGGAGTCGATTCGCCGCGGCGTGCTGTTGACCCGCCTGGAGGACATGATCGCCTGGGGCCGCGCACACTCGGTCTGGCCCTTCAACTTTGGCCTCTCGTGCTGTTACGTCGAGATGGCGACGGCGTTCACCAGCCGTCATGACATCGCCCGCTTTGGCTCCGAGGTGATCCGCGCAACGCCCCGCCAGGCGGATCTGATCGTGATATCCGGCACCGTGTTCATGAAGATGGCCCCGGTGCTGAAACGGCTCTACGAGCAGTTGCTCGAACCGCGCTGGGTGATTTCGATGGGCTCATGCGCCAATTCCGGTGGCATGTACGACATCTACAGCGTGGTCCAGGGTGTCGACAAGTTTCTTCCGGTCGACGTCTATGTCCCGGGATGCCCGCCTCGCCCCGAGGCCCTGCTCGAAGGCCTGATCATGCTGCAGGAAGCGATCGGTCAGGATCGCCGCCCGCTCGGCCGAACCGTCGGCGCACCCGGAACCCCGGAGCCTGTCAGCCGGCGTGACGACAAGACGGACGAGCGCATGCGCACGACCAAGCTCAGGGATCCTCATCACATCTGATCCGGCCGCGATGAGTTCCGCACAAACCCAAAAGGACGCACCCGCACCCGAGTCGATCGGGGAAGCCGCGATCATTGGGGAATTGCGGGCTCGCTTCGGTGACGGTGCCATCACTGCGCAGTGGACCGCGGACGGCGTACCGACCGTCTGGACGCGCGCCGATACGATCTGCGGGGTATTGCGCTTCCTGAAGGAGCAGGCGCGGCCGCGCTACGCGATGCTGTTCGACTTGACCGCGGTCGACGAGCGCTGTCGCACGCACCGGATCGGGCTTCCGACCAGCGCTTTCACCGTGGTCTACCACCTGCTCGCCCCGGACAGCACCGCGCATTTCCGCTGCAAGGTCGCGCTGCCCGAGGATGCCCCGCGCGTACCCAGCGCGACCGGCGTATGGGCGGCGGCCAACTGGTACGAGCGCGAGGTATACGACCTGTTCGGGATTCACTTCGACGGCCACCCGAACCTGCGCCGCATCATCATGCCGCAAACCTGGAACGGTCATCCGCTGCGCAAGGACCATCCGGCGCGCGCCACCGAAATGGGGCCTTACTCGCTGCCGGACGACAAGCAGCAGGCCGAGCAGGAGGCCTTGCGTTTCGTTCCCGAGGACTGGGGCATGCAGCGCGAGGGCGCGGACAACGACTTCCTGTTCCTGAACCTCGGGCCGAACCACCCCAGCGTGCACGGCGTGTTCCGCGTGGCGCTGCAACTCGATGGCGAGGAGATCGTCGATGCAGTGCCGGACATCGGCTACCACCACCGCGGCGCCGAGAAGATGGGGGAGCGCCAGAGTTGGCACACCTATATCCCGTACACCGATCGCGTCGACTACCTGGGCGGCTCGCTGAACAACCTGCCGTACGTGATGGCGGTCGAACGGCTCGCCGGCATCGACGTGCCACCGCGCGCGCAGGCGATCCGCGTGATGATCTCCGAGTTCTACCGCCTCGCGAGCCATCTGCTGTTCTACGGCACGTTCGCCCAGGACGTCGGCCAGATGTCGCCGGTGTTCTACATGTTCATCGACCGCGAGAAGGTGTTTGAGATCGTCGAATCGATCACCGGCGCGCGCATGCACTCGAGTTATTTCCGCATCGGCGGCGTCGCGATGGATCTCCCGGAAGGCTGGGACAAGCGCGTTCGCGAGTACGTCGACTACCTGCCGCCGCGCCTCGATCACTACGACAAGATGGTCATGCGGAACAGCCTGCTGCGGCAGCGAACGCGCGGCATCGGCACCTATACCACGGCGGAGGCGATCGACTGGGGCGTGACCGGAGCCGGCCTGCGTGCCACCGGGCTGGCCTGGGACTACCGCAAGGCGGCGCCTTACAGCGGCTACGAGCAATACGAGTTCGACATCCCGACCGGCAATAACGGCGATTGCTACGATCGTTGCGCCGTGCGCGTCGAGGAAATGCGCCAGAGCATCCGGATCATCCGGCAATGCCTCGACAACATGCCGGGTGGTCCGTGCAAGGCCAGTCATCCGCTGACGACACCGCCTCCGCGCGAGCGGACGATGCATGATATCGAGACGCTGATCCAGCATTTCCTGAACGTCAGCTGGGGCCCGGTGATTCCACCAGGCGAATCCTTCGCCTGCGTCGAGGCCACGAAAGGCATCAACGGGTACTATCTGACCAGCGATGGCGGGACGATGTCCTACCGGACCCGCATTCGCACCCCGTCATTCGCGCATCTGCAGATGATTCCGCTGATGTCGCGCGGCCTGATGATCGCCGACCTGATCGCGATCCTCGCCAGTATCGACTTCGTCATGGCGGACGTGGACCGCTGAGGAAACGGAATGTCTGTTGCCGCGTCACAACCGCTGAACCCGCAACTGATACGCGAGATCGAGTCCGAGATCGCGCATTACCCCGAACCGACGGCGGCGTCGATCGAAGCCTTGAAGCTCGTGCAGCGGCATCATGGCTGGGTTTCGGACGAACACCTGAAGGCGGTCGCGTCGATGCTCGGCATGTCTCCGGAAGCGCTGGACAGTGTCGCGACCTTCTACAACCTGATCTACCGACGTCCGGTCGGACGCAACGTGATTCTGTGCTGCGACAGCGTCAGTTGCTGGTTGCTCGGCGCCGATCAGGTTCGTGAGCACCTGAGCGCAAGGCTCGGCATCGGACTCGGCGAGACCACCGCGGATGGCGCATATACCCTGCTGCCGGTGGTCTGTCTCGGCGCCTGCGACCGCGCACCGGCGTTGTTGGTCAACGACGAGTTGATCGGCAAGGTCGATGCGCAAGTCGTCGATCGACTGCTCGAATCGGGGCCTCAATCCGATGGAGCCGGAACATGAGCAGCACGACCGGCGCGACGCGACCGCTGACGCAGAATCTCAGGGCCGACGGCGCGGCAGCCACGCTGGACGAGTACCTGCTGACCGGGGGTTACGAAGGTTTGCGCCGGGCGGTGTCCGATCTGCGCCCGGCCGAGGTACAAGCCCTGGTCAAGGATGCCGGGCTGCGCGGGCGTGGCGGCGCCGGCTTTCCGACCGGTGTCAAATGGGCGCTGGTCCCGATGGGTGAGGATGTCGGCCAGAAGTATCTGGTCGTCAACGGCGACGAGATGGAACCCGGGACCTTCAAGGACCGGCTGCTGCTCGAAGGCGACCCACACCAACTGATCGAAGGCGTCGCGATCGCGTGCTACGCGATCCAGGCGAGCGTGGCCTACATCTTCCTGCGCGGAGAGTACCACGTCGCCGCCGAGCGCCTGAGCAAGGCTATTGCCGAAGCGAGCGCGCGGGGTTACATCGGGGCCCATGTGCTGGACAGCCCGTTCAGCCTGACGATTCATCTGCACACGAGCGCCGGGCGCTACATCTGCGGCGAGGAGACCGCGCTGCTGAACTCGCTCGAGGGAAAGCGGGCTACACCGCGCGCGAAGCCACCGTATCCGCAAATCAGCGGACTGTGGGGCAGACCGACGGTCGTCAACAACGTCGAGACACTCTGTAATGTCCCGCATATCCTGCGCCACGGCGCCGAGTGGTATAAGTCGCTGAGCCCGGGGTCGGACCCCGGTACGAAGCTGTACGGCGTCAGCGGCCGGGCACTGAGGCCGGGGCTGTGGGAACTGCCGATGGGCACGACCGCGCGCGAGCTCATCGAGGTACACGCCGGCGGCATGCAGCCCGGGTATCGGCTCAAGGGGTTTCTGCCGGGCGGCGCGTCGACGGATTTCCTGCTGCCCGAGCATCTCGACCAGCCGATGGACTTTTCGTCGATCGCCGACGCCGGCAGCCGGCTCGGCACCGGCACGATGATCCTGCTCGATGACCGTACCTGCGCGGTTCGGATGGTATTGAACCTCGAACGGTTCTTCGCGCAGGAATCGTGCGGCTGGTGCACACCGTGCCGCGACGGGCTGCCGTGGACGGTCCGCGTTCTGCAGGATCTGGTCGACGGCCGCGGCCGTCCCGAGGACCTCGACCTGCTGGCCGACATGGCCCGGATGCTCGGACCGGGCAACACCTTCTGTGCGCTGGCGCCGGGCGCGGCGGCGCCGCTGCAAAGTGCGCTGAAGTACTTCCGCGCGGATTTTGAACACTACCTGCCGAATTCCGCGGCGAGGGTTGCCTGATGACGCGAATCATCGTCGATGGCGAGTCCTACGAGGGTCGACCGGAAGACAACCTGCTGCAGACCCTGCTGTCGCTCGGCTTCGACCTGCCCTACTTCTGCTGGCACCCGGCGCTGGGCTCGGTTGGCGCGTGCCGGCAATGCGCGGTCGTGCAGTATCGCGACGAGAGCGATACCCGGGGACGGCTGGCCATGGCCTGCATGACGCCGGTCAGCGACGGCCTGAGGATCGGGCTACAGTCAGCCGACGCGGTCGCATTCCGCGCATCGATCATCGAACTGCTGATGACCAACCACCCGCACGACTGCCCGGTCTGCGAGGAAGGCGGCGAGTGTCACCTGCAGGACATGACGGTCATGACCGGCCATACCGAACGGCGCTTCCGCGGCACCAAGCGCACGCACCGCAACCAGTACCTTGGGCCGTTCGTCAACCACGAGATGAACCGCTGCATCGCCTGCTACCGCTGCGTTCGCTTTTACAAGGATTACGCCGGCGGCGACGACTTACAGGTGTTCGCCTCGCGCAACCACGTTTACTTCGGACGTTTCGAGGACGGCACGCTGCAGAGTCCGTTCAGCGGGAATCTGGTCGAGGTTTGTCCGACCGGGGTGTTCACCGACCGGACGTTCAGCCAGCACTACACCCGCAAGTGGGATCTGCAAACGGCGCCGTCGATCTGCGTGCACTGCTCGCTGGGTTGCAACACTGCGCCCGGGGAGCGATACGGCACGCTGCGCCGTATCGTCAACCGCTACCACGGTGAGGTCAACGGCTACTTCCTCTGCGACCGTGGCCGTTTCGGTTACGGCTTCGTCAACGGCGAGCGCCGCATCCGAACCGCAAGCCTGCACGGGCGGGCGATCGACCCGGCAGCGACTGAGGAGGCCTTGTCCAACCTCGCGCAGTCGCAGCCGATCGGCATCGGCTCGCCGCGGGCGTCGCTCGAGGCGAATCTGGCATTGCGGCGTCTGGTCGGTGCCGAACGCTTCTACCTGGGTGTAGACGACGTCGAGTTCGACATGCTCGGCGCGATCGTCGAGATCCAGCGGAACTGGCCGGTCCACACGCCGTCGCTGCGCGAAACCGAGCAGGCCGATGCGATCCTCGTGCTCGGCGAGGATGTCGGCAACACCGCGCCACGCCTGGAACTGGCATTGCGCCAGGCGGTTCGCACCGAGAGTATCGAGCAGGCCGCGCGCATCGGAATACCCGGCTGGCACGATGCGGCGATTCGAGAACTAGCGCAGGACGCGCGCAGCCCGCTGTTCGTGCTGGCCCCGGGCGCAACGACGCTGGACGGAATCGCCGAATCAACGCTGAACGTGCCGCTGAGCGACGTCGCTCGCCTCGGCTTCGCGCTGGCACACCGGATCAGCGAGGCCGCACCGGCCCCGGCGGACCCGCCGATCGGGCACGAGGCCATGCTCGATCGGATCGCCACGGTGCTCGCCGCGGCGCATCGGCCGCTGCTAGTCTGTGGGACCGGCTGTCGCAGCCTGGCACTGATTCACGCGGCCGCGAACATCGCCAAGGCCCTAGCGGCGCGCCGCGGCGCGGCAACGGCCGTGAGCTTCGTCGTGCCCGAATGCAACAGCCTCGGTCTCGCGCTGCTCGGCGGCGGCCGCCTTGCCGACGCGTTCCGACTGGCCGAAAACGGCGAAGTCCGGGCGGCACTGATCCTGGAAAACGATCTGTACCGTCGTGCCGAGCGGGAAAGCGTCGATCGGTTCATGGCCCGTGCCGGGCATGTCGCGGTAATCGACCACACGTCGAGCGACACCACCGCGAAAGCCGAACTGGTGGTTCCCGGCGCATCGTTCGCCGAGACAGAGGGAACCTTCGTCAGCGCCGAGGGACGGGCCCAGCGATTCTTCTCGGTGCTGGCGCCGATCGGTGATGTTCGTGACAGTTGGCGCTGGCTCGATGCGCGATCATCACAACCGGCGGGCAGCATCGATCGCCTGACGCGCGCCGCCGGCGAGGTCGATCCGCTGCTGTCGGCGATCACCGCGGCCGCGCCCGATTCGGCATTTCGCGTCGACGGTCAGCGCGTGCCACGTCAGTCGCACCGCTACAGCGGGCGTACGGCGATGCTCGCGAACCTGACGATCCACGAGCCCAAGCCGCCGGAGGATCCGGATTCGGCATTGTCGTATTCGATGGAAGGTGCGCGTACCGGCGTACCACCAGCACTGCGCAGCGCCAGCTGGGCGCCGCACTGGAATTCCGGACAGCAGTCGATCAACAAGTTCCAGGATGAGGTCGGTGGCCATCTCAGCGGTGGCGACCCGGGAATACGTCTGCTCGACGGCGGACCACGCGACACGTCGCGCTGGTTCGACGCGACACCGGCGCAGGTGGCACGTGAGGGTGCAATGCCGACGGTGCCGCGTTACCACGTGTTCGGCAGCGAGGAATGCAGCGCTCTGGCGGGTCCATTGGTCGAACGGGTCCCGGCGCCGTATCTCAGCCTGCATCCGGACGAGGCCGGACGGCTCTGTCTGGGTGAAACGGTCGTGGCGAACATCGCCGGCGGCGATCATGAACTTCCGCTGCTTCTCGACGAGAACCTGCCAACCGGCGTCGTCGGCGTGCCGGCGGGATTGCCAGGTTTTCCGCCAGGCCCGTGCCCGAACGAACTGAGGCTACGCAAGCCCCGTGGGGCGACGCGCTGATGGTCGGCTCGCCATTGAACATCGCCGCGATCCTGCTGGCATTGGTCGCGGTCGCCGCGATCCTGATCTGGGTCGAACGGCGGCTGCTGGCGGTCTGGCAGGACCGCCTCGGCCCCAACCGGCTCGGACCGCTCGGCCTGCTGCAGGTCGCCGCCGATATGATCAAGATCCTCAGCAAGGAGGACTGGGTCCCGCCGTTCGCCGACAAGCCGGTGTTCATCCTCGCACCGACGGTGATCATGGTGACGATGCTGACGGCTTTCGCGGTCGTACCGATAGCCCCGGGCGTCGGCGTCATTGACTTGAATTTCGGCCTGTTGTACTTCCTGGCCCTGTCCTCGCTGTCGGTCTACAGCCTGGTGCTGGCTGGTTATGCGTCGAACAACAAATACGCGCTGTACGGCGCGTTGCGCGCCGCCGCGCAGACGCTCAGCTACGAGGTTTTCATGGGGCTGTCGGTCATGGGCGTCGTGATGCTCGCCGGCAGCTTCGACCTCAGGACGATCGTCGAGTCGCAGCGCGACGGCTGGTACGTCGTTCCACAATTTCTCGGCTTCGTGATCTTCTTCATCGCCGTGATCGCCGAGAGCCATCGCGCCCCGTTCGACCTCCCGGAGGCCGAGCACGAGATCGTCGCCGGCTTCCATACCGAGTATTCCGGAATCAAGTTCGGCATGTTCTTCGTCGGCGAGTACATCGGCATCACGCTGAGTTCGGCGATGATCGTCACGCTGTTCTTCGGCGGCTGGCTGGGTCCGGTGCTGCCCCCGGTGATCTGGTTCGCGCTGAAGACACTGTTCTTCATCCTGACGTTCATCCTGCTGCGCGGCGCCCTGCCCCGCCCACGCTACGACCAGTTGATGGGCTTCGGATGGAAGACCATGCTTCCGCTGGCCCTGCTGAACCTGGTCGTCACCGGCTTGTTGATTCTCACACTGCAGGAGCCGGTGTCATGATCTCCACCGTGATGGTACTGCCGACCGTCGGTTCCTCCGGAGGCATGCGATGCTGAGCGCGTTCATGAGCCAGTTGCGTACCTTGTGGACCGTGCTGCAGCACACGTTCACGAAGCCCGATACGGTCGAGTATCCGGAACAGAAGCCGGCATTGTTTCCGCGGTATCGGGGACGCATCGTACTGACCCGCGACCCGGACGGCGAGGAGCGCTGCGTCGCGTGCAATCTTTGCGCGGTCGTCTGTCCGGTCGCCTGCATCGCGCTGCAGACCACCCAGGACGAAACGGGCCGCTGGCGTCCGGCGTTCTTCCGGATCAACTTTTCCCGCTGCATCATGTGCGGCTTTTGCGAGGAAGCGTGCCCGACCTACGCGATTCAGCTGACACCGGATTTCGAGATGTGCGAGTACGACCGCAATAACATGGTCTACGAGAAGGAGCACCTGCTGATCGACGGACCAGGCAAATATCCGGACTACAACTTTTATCGCATATCGGGTAAGGCCGTCGGGGGCAAGGACAAAGGGCAGGCGGAAAACGAGAGTCCGCCGATCGACGTGCACAGCCTTCTTCCGTAGGAGACGGCGATGCTGGCAGTCCTGTTTTATGGCGCGGCGCTGCTGGCGGTGATCAGCACGGTGCTGGTCATCACGCAACTGAACGCGGTACACGCACTGCTGTACCTGATCCTGTCGCTGATCGCGTCGGCGATCGTCTTCTACCTGATGGGGGCGTACTTCGCCGCATTGCTGGAGGTCATCGTCTACGCCGGCGCGATCATGGTGCTGTTCCTGTTCGTCGTGATGATGTTGAATCTCGGACCGCAGACGCTGGAGCAGGAGCGCGTGTGGCTCCAGCCTAGGCTGTGGAGAGGTCCCTCGGTGATCGCGGCACTGCTGTTGATCGAAGTCATCGCGGTGCTGGCGCACAGTGCCGGCGGCGATACGGGGCACGTCGTCAGCTCGAAGGAGGTCGGTGTCCGCCTGCTCGGCCCGTTCGTGCTGGCCGTCGAACTCGCGTCGATGCTGCTGCTGGCCGGGCTGGTCGGTGCCTATCATCTGGCGCGTCCGGAGGGACCCCGTCAATGAACGCCATTCCGCTCGCGCATGGCCTGATCCTGGCCGCGATCCTGTTCACGCTGGGGCTGGCCGGCGTCCTGGTGCGCCGCAACCTCATCTCGGTGTTGATGTCCCTGGAAATCATGCTGAACGCCGCCGGCCTGGCGTTCATCGTCGCCGGCTCGCGCTGGAACGAGGCGGACGGCCAGATCATGTTCCTGCTGGTGCTGACGCTCGCGGCCGCGGAGGTAGGCGTCGCGCTGGGCCTGGTGATGCAGATCTACCGCCACCACCGTACGCTCGACGCCGACGCGTTGAGCGACCTGCGAGGATGAGGATACGATGCACGCGCTCCTCGCACTGATACCGCTGTTCCCGCTGCTCGGCTTCCTCGTGCTGGTGCTGGGCGGCACGAGCCTGCCGCGACGCCTGGTGCCGTGGATCGGCGCCGGCTCGGTCGGGCTCGCGGCCCTGTGCTCGGCGTCGATCGGCATTCCATTCCTCGCCGGCGACCGGACGCCGATCACCGCCGATCTATGGACATGGATACAGGCCGGCGGCTTCCATGCCGGCTTCTCGCTGTACCTCGATGCCTTGTCGCTGGCGATGCTGTTCGTCGTCAGCGGCGTCGGCTTTCTGATCCATGTCTACTCGGCCGGCTTCATGGCCGAAGACCCGGGCTACGCGCGGTTCTTCGCCTACATGAACCTGTTCGTCACGGCGATGCTGATGCTCGTGCTGGCGGACAACCTGGTCCTGCTGTACCTCGGCTGGGAAGGCGTCGGCCTGTGCAGTTACCTGCTGATCGGCTTCTGGTACGACAATCCGGCAAACGGGCTCGCCGCGCGCAAGGCGTTCGTCATGACCCGCGTGGGCGATACCGCAATGGCGCTCGGCCTGTTCCTGCTGTTTCGCGAAACCGGTTCGCTGCAGATCCAGCAGATCCTGACTCACGTCGCCACGTCATGGAGCAGTGGCGATCCGCGCGCCTTGCTGGCGAGCCTGCTGCTGCTCGGAGGCGCGGTCGGCAAGTCGGCGCAGCTCCCGCTGCAGACCTGGTTGCCGGATGCGATGGCCGGTCCGACGCCGATCAGCGCGCTGATTCACGCGGCAACGATGGTCACCGCCGGCGTCTATCTGATCGCCCGGACGCACGGGCTGTTCGAACTCGCCCCCCCGGCGCTGGAGCTGGTGGCCTTGATCGGCGTCACGACGCTGCTGATGGCGGGCTTCACCGCTCTGACGCAACACGACATCAAGCGCATCCTGGCCTACTCGACGATCAGCCAGATCGGCTACATGTTCCTCGCGCTCGGTGTAGGCGCGTGGTCCGCGGCGATCTTCCACCTGATGACGCACGCGTACTTCAAGGCCTTGCTGTTCCTGGCCGCCGGCGCCGTGATCCACAGCTACCACCATGAGCACGACATCTTCAAGATGGGCGGTCTGCGCAAGCGCCTGCCGGTGACCTTCTGGAGCTTCATGATCGGCAGCGCCGCGCTGGTCGCGGTCCCGTTCACGTCCGGGTACTTCAGCAAGCATGAAATCCTGCTGGCCGCCTACGGGACATCTCACGGATTCTGGATCTGGGCCGGAGGTTGTCTCGGCGCGCTGCTGACCGGAATCTACAGCTTCCGGCTGGTGTTCGTCGCATTCTTCGGCCCCGAGAACCCGCATGCGCATGAACGGCTCGGCTTCAGCATGACCGCGCCGCTGGTAATCCTCGGCGCGCTGGCGCTGTTCGGGGGCCTGTTCGCATTCCCGCTCGACAGCGTGTTCGGCGACGCACACGACACCCATCCGGACAGCGTCATCATCACGATGGTGACCACGCTGATGCCGCTCGTGGGCATCGCCATCGCCGTCGTCTTCTTCCTGCGGCGCGACCTGTCGGCGGAACGCCTGGTCGCCCACCCGCTGGTCGCGCGGATTCATGCATTCTGGTTCAGCGGATTCGGTGTCGATGCCTTGTACCGACGCCTGTTCGTCGATCCGTTCGTCGGTTTCGCCCGCATCAACCGCGGCGACGCGGTCGACGAGGTCTACCACGCGATCGTCGCCGCAAGCCGTTACGGGCACCTGCGCCTCGCGGCGACGCAGAGCGGACAGATCCGCTGGTATGCGGCGGTCATCGCCGGAGGCGTCGTGGCGGCGGTCGCGCTGGGGCTGTGGTCATGATCACGACGAGCCTGCTGTTGGTATTGATCCTCGGCGGCCTGCTCGCGGCCTTCGCCGAACGCTGGAATAGCGATGCGCCGCGCTGGATTTCGCTCGGCGCACTGACGCTGGATGTGGTTTTGCTGGCCGGCTTCATGGCCGGCACCGATGCCGGCACCGGACCCTGGCTCGCCGAGACCCGCATCGGCTGGATTCCGCGGTTCGGCATCGACTTCCACCTGGCGCTGGACGGCCTGAGCCTGCTGCTGGTCGGCCTGACGCTGATGCTGGGCATTGCCTCGGTGCTGTGCTCGTGGACCGAGATCGCCGAACGGGTCGGGTTCTTCCATTTCAACCTGCTGTGGACGCTGGCCGGAACTCTCGGCGTATTCCTCGCGCTCGACCTGTTCCTGTTCTTCTTCTTCTGGGAAGTCATGATCGTCCCGATGTACTTCCTGATCGCTTTATGGGGACACGAGCGGCGCGGCTACGCCGCGATGAAGTTCTTCCTGTTCACGCAGGTCAGTGGCCTGCTGATGCTGGTCGCGATGATCGCCCTGGCTTTGCTGTACCAGGCCAGGACCGGACACCTGTCGTTCGATTACACGGATCTGCTCACGGCGCACCTCGACGCCGACACGCAGTTCTACCTGATGCTCGGATTCTTCGCCGCGTTCGTCGTCAAGCTGCCGGCGGTCCCGTTTCATACCTGGTTGCCGGACGCCCATACACAGGCGCCGACCGGAGGCAGCGTCATACTCGCCGGGGTCTTGCTGAAGACCGGCGCCTACGGGCTGATCCGCTTCGTCGTTCCGCTGTTCCCGGATGCCTGCCGGGAATTCTCGGAGTATGCGATGGCGCTGGGCGTGGCCGGCATCCTTTACGGCGGCGCGTTGGCGTTCGCACAGGCCGATATCAAGCGGCTGATCGCGTACACCAGCGTCAGCCACATGGGTTTCATCCTGATCGGGGTGTTCGCCGGCAATGCCGAGGCCATGCAGGGCGCGATCGTGACGATGCTGGCGCACGGCATCAGCGCGAGCGCGCTGTTCATGACGGCCGGCGCGCTGCAACAACGGCTGCACACGAGGGAGTTCGCACGGATGGGCGGATTGTGGAGCGAGGTTCCCCGCCTCAGCGCGTTCGCGCTGTTCTTCTCGGTGGCCGCTCTCGGCATGCCGGGGCTCGCCAACTTCATCGGCGAATTCCTCGTGCTGCTCGGCGCGTATCAGGTGGATGCCCGCCTGACAGCTTTCGCCGCGCTGGGCCTGATCGTCGCGCCGGTCTACTCGCTGATCCTCGTGCAGCGCGCGCTGCATGGCGAACCGGCCGCGGCTCGCGAAATCAGGGACTACGGTATCCGCGAGATCGCCGTCATGGGCGTCCTGATGCTGGCGACGGTCGCGATCGGCTTGTATCCGGGAATGGTCACGCACTACGTCGATGGCCCGGTTAAATCGATTCGAACCGCGGCGCTCGGAGTCTCGCAGCAATGACGATCACCTCCGAACAATTGCTCGCGTTGTCGCCACTGCTGGTCCTGGCCAGCGGCGCCGCCGCGTTGATGCTGTGCATCGCCTATCGTCGCCAGCACGATCTGGTCTTCGCGGTCACCGCGCTGACGCTGATCGCGACGATCGCCGCGTTGCTGCCGGCGAGCCGCGCGGCTTCCCCGGAGGTCAGCTCGCTGTTGCTGCTCGACCGGTACGCGCTGTTTTTCATCGGCCTTGCCTGCCTTGCCGGACTGGCGACGATGCTGCCGTGCCGTGCCTACCTCGCGGCGCGCTCCAGCGAACCCGAGGAGTTCTACATCCTGCTGCTGACCACGACGCTGGGCGCGGGCGTGCTCGCCGCCAGCCGCCACTTCGCGGGCCTGTTCCTCGGCCTCGAGATCCTCAGTGTCTCGCTGTTCCCGATGATCGCCTACCCGCGCCGGGACAACCGGGCACTCGAAGCCGGCATGAAATACCTGGTGCTGTCCGGTGTATCGTCGGCCTTCCTGCTGTTCGGGATCGCGCTGATCTACGCGGCCACGGGCGTGTTGGACTTTGCCCGCATCACGCCGCCGGCAACGCCGGATCCGGCGCTCCTCGCCGGCGTCGTCATGGTCGTCGCGGCGCTGGGGTTCAAGTTGTCACTCGCACCGTTCCACCTTTGGACCGCCGATGTCTACGAGGGCGCTCCCGCTCCGGTTGGCGCACTGCTCGCGACCTTGTCGAAGGGCGCGGTGTTCGCCTTGCTGTTTCGCTACGGGCTCGATACCGCAATGCCGTGGCAGCCGCGACTGCTCGATGTCCTGATGCTGCTCGCGGGCTTGTCGATCCTCGTCGGCAACCTCTCGGCGCTACGCCAGAGCAATCTGAAGCGCCTGCTGGCCTATTCGTCGATCGCGCACATGGGCTATCTGATGATCGCGCCGATCGCGCTCGGCCGTGTCGACGCCACGCTCGCCGCCGAGTCGATGTGCTTCTACCTGGCCGCCTACTATGCAACGACGCTGGCGGCGTTTGGCGTCATCACCGTACTGAGTACCGGTCGATCGGACGTCGACGAGCTGCACGAATACACCGGCCTGTTCTGGACCCGGCCGTGGCTGGCCGGGCTGATGACCATCGCCCTGTTATCGCTCGCCGGCATACCGTTGACCGCCGGTTTCGTCGCGAAATTCTATCTGTTCACGACCGGCGCACAGGGCGCGTTTTGGGTCCTGCTAAGCCTGATGATCGTCGGAAGTGGCCTCGGGCTTTACTACTACGTGCGCGTGATCTACGAGATGATCCAGCCCGCGACCTCGGAACCCGGTACCACCACGGTTGCATGGGGCGCACGTCTGAGTCTCGGTGTCCTCGGCCTTCTCGTTCTGGTCATCGGCGTCGCGCCGGCGACGCTCATCAACTTTCTCCGGCCGCTCAGCCAGCCGGTCCACATCGAAGAGGCCGATCGCTAGGGAAACCTATATCTCGGAGCTTCCCGCGATACAGGAATCTGTCATCACGATCGACCGTTCCGGGGCTTGATTTCAACAGGCCAGGGGAACTCGCGGTTCGCTCTCATCGATACTGAACCGGGCCAGCATGGCTCTTGTTCAGAGCTTCCGATGCAACGGATTGGCGACACCACCGGCGGGCGACCGGGCGTCGCGTGCCCGGTTCACCGAGCGACCCGACGTCAGCCGGGTTCGAAGCCGCTTCCTCCTGATGCAACCCGACTGTCGGAAGTTTTTACAGTCGCGAGTGGCATTCGTCCTCCCTCCCGGATTCGGCCTTTTCCCACTGTTTTAACTAGCCTTTCTGATCTGGCGCACGGATTGCAAGACGTGCCGAGGTGTACAAGAAAAATAAGAGAACGAAGAAACCCCGACCGATGCGTCCCCAGCGACGAGCATCCGCCGTGCCCGCATCGAACGCGGCCCGGCTCGAGGTCCGGCCAGCCGGGACACCGAACCGGGCCTGTTCGTTCGCTGCACTGTCGTTCCTTTCGATCCAGGCCGGCGCGGCCGAAATCACGCTGGCCTGGGATCCGGTGCCTCATGCCGCCGGTTACACGCTGCATTACGGGACGACCCGCGGCCAGCCCTCGGTCAGCATCGACGTCGGCAATGCCTCGACACGGCGACTATCGGGCCTAGCCGGCGGCCGCACCTACTACTTCGCGGTATCCGATTACGACCTGGCCGGACGTTGGAGCGACTTCTCACCGGAGCTGGAGGCTTTCCTGCCGTCGCCGAGTGATCCGATCGCCCGCTTTACCGCCAGCACGGAGTCGGGCGTCGCGCCGCTGACGGTCGTCTTTACCGATACGACCAGCGTCGAAGCGCTCGAACGCGCGTGGGACCTGGGCGATGGCACGACCGCCAGCAGCCCGACCGTCGCCCACGGCTACAACGAGCCCGGAACGTACACGGTGACTCTGCGGGTCACCGGTAGCCGCGGAACGACCAGCGCCAACCGCTCGATCGCTGTGCGCGCTCCGGAACAGCCGGTCGTCGCGGATTTCGCGATTACACCGAGCACCGGCGCCGCGCCCCTGCCGGTCCGCTTCAACGATACCTCCCAGGGCGACATCGACGCGTGGGTCTGGGAATTCGGCGATGGCACGAGCAGCACGCAGCGCAATCCATCCCATGTCTATGAACAGCCCGGCACCTACACCGTCACGCTGGTCGTCAGCAATCAGCAAGGCAGCGACCGCAAGAGCAAACCGGCGTCGGTCGGCGTCCTGGCGCCGAGCGATACGAATGGTCTCGTCGCGGCCTACGGCTTCGAGGAAGTCGACGGAGCGACGGCCATCGACAGCTCCGGCAACAGCAACCACGGCCTGATCATCGGCGCATCCCGCATTGCGGCGGGCAATTACCTGCTTGGCCGCGCGCTCGACCTGAACGGAATCAACCAGTGGATTACCGTTCCGGGCGCGCCCTCGCTGATTCTGCCGCAGAGAATGACGCTGGAAGCCTGGGTCAAGCCCGCGGAACCGATGCATGGCTGGCGTACTCTGCTGATGAAGGAGGATGGCGACGCCGCCTATTACCTGTACGCGAACAACCAACGCAACCTGCCGGCCACCGGCACCCGCATCGGTGGTTACCAGGAGCTTCCCGGTTCGAACTCGCTGACGCCCAAGACCTGGACCCATGTCGCCGGTACCTACGACGGCCGCGATTTAAGGCTCTATGTCGGCGGCACACTGATCTCACAGCAGAAGCTCATCGGACAGATGTCGCGTGATGCCGGACCGCTGCGCATCGGCGGCAATGCCCTGTGGGGCGAATACTTCAGCGGATCGATCGATGAGGTGCGAATCTACAACCGCGCGCTGAGCCGCACCCAGATCGTCGCCGACATGTGGCGGCCGGTCGTGCCGTCGAGCGACGCGGCCAGCCTACGCATCAGCGCCAGCGCCAATCGGACAAAGGACACGCGCCTGCATGGCGCGCCGGTCGAAGACAGGGCCTTCATTTTCGCCCAGGGGGCGGCAGACGGAACCGCGGCGTTCTGGCTGGATGACCCGGTGCCGAACGCACCGGTCGGACCCGTTTTCAGCGTCGACAACGCGGCTCCGTTCGACCTCGCGGGAACGCGCGAAGACGGCGCGGCCCTGCCCTTGAGTACGTCCGACATGACGCCCGGTGTGCACACCGTGACCGCCCGCCTCGACGCGAGCGACGGGACGTCCACGCTGACGACCGGCAACTTCATCGTTCCGTCCAGCTACAAGCCGCTGGACCTGATGGCCAGCGATCGGGCCGACCGCTCCGGTGCCTCGCCACTGAACGGCGGCGTGCTATCGCTTCCAGCCTACCTGTTCGCCAGCTACGGACCCGGCGTCCAGCGCGTCGAATTCTGGCTGGATGACCCGATTCCGACCGAGCCCGTCGGCGAGCCGATCCGCATAGAGACCCTGGCGCCGTTCGATCTCGTCGGCACCGCACCGGATGGTTCGGCGAAGCCCTTCGCGGGTCGCGATCTGGAACCCGGTCTGCATACGCTGACGATCCAGGTAACCCGCGATGACGGGACGGTCGACCCACTGATCAGCCGCACGTTCCGCATCCTTCATCATCCGATTAGTGCGGGGGCTGACGCGCTCGACGAATCCACGCGACGGGTTACCGTTTCAGTTAAACCTTGGCGACATGCTCGGCCCAGCAAGGCCTGGGTAATCGTCGGGGGGCTGCCCTACCAGACTGATTCCCCCCGGCCACTGCTGCGGGCAACGATGCAGCCCTTGAACTTCGCCCACCGGTCGCCACTCGGCACCAAGATCCGTGGTGAGGGCCTCGTGAGAGAGAGCCAGCCTGCCGAGCCTGTTGCCGCTGAAAGTCAGACTGGATTCTCGCGCGCAGCTTTTCCGCAAAGGGGGTAAGGCTGCAGTGATCGGTGGGGTCGCATGCATACTTGTGGCAGAAACCCCAGCAGTAACGCAGCCACCGCAGGCAGGTAGTGGGAGCGATGGTGTTCCGCGACCGCCGCCGGTTGCGTCAGCAGGCCGCATAGCGGCGCACCAGTTCCGAGGGTAGGCTCAGCAGGGACGTAGCCAGACCTTGTCTATCACTCGACCGGGGTGATACACAGAGGCATGGTCCAATGAAATCAACAGCTCTTGCCCGGGGTGTGATGGTGTGGTAGAAGCCAGCCGGAGGATGAACGGAAACCGTTCAATCACTTGTTAGGCGTCATAGGGAGGCACCGTGCCGAACGCGATACCCAGCGCCGTTCAAGCGCTACCTCTGTGGGCGCAGGTCGCCCTGGCCGTTGTTCCGGCCGTCAGTGCGCTCTTTGCGGCAATCGGCCTTCTTCTGAACGTCAGGCAGTCGCAGCGCACAAACGCCCAGGCGAGGGCCGCACTCGTTTCAGAGTGCCTGGCAGGCTTCGCCGACGACGAGGATATGCAGAAGGCCTTCTATGCAATCGAGTACTCGAGCTCGGCACATTAAATCCTTCCATTAAGTCAGGACCGGGAGAGAGAAGTAGACAAGCTTCTTCGGCACTTTGCCAACTTGGCTCTCGCTTGGCAGACTGGCCTCTAACCGCCGCTGATGTCAGGCCGGTTCAGTACTATGTGCCTCGAGTGGTGCGCGATCCAGAGGTCCGCGCCTATCTCGCGTTCATCGAACAATGGTCCAAGCGCGCCAGCCTTGGCGAGCATCCGTACGCCGTGCTTGTCCAGCTTGCGTCCGTTTTGTTGGGCTGTGACGCTTCAACCCCTCGCTCGAGCCGAGGCGCAACGGCGGGGCACGCTGGCCGCGAGGCGCCCTTGTCTATCATGCGCCCGCGGCCAGCGCGCCCCACCGCTGCGCCCGTCTCAGCTCGAACGTTAGCCCGCAGTTTACTGGACCAAGGAGGCTCTTACGTGTCGGACAATCGCATATTGAAACTAAAGTAGCACCTGCCGTTGAGGTTAGGCGGGACGTTCGCCGAAACCTTCCTTGGCTGCTAGGCATTCTTGCCGCAACTATTGTGTACGTACTTGCAAGTTCAGCCGTAATTCGCCTATTCGAGAGTGGGTGGACCTTCTTGCATGCGTGCTACTTCACAGTTATCAACATGACGACAGTCGGATTCGGCGATGTGCTCCCACTCACCCATGGTGGAAAGATTATTGCGGGGATAAATGCTCTCGCAGGACTTCTTCTATTCGGAATTCTTGTCGCAGTCTTGGCGCTCGCATTGCAACCATCGGGGTGGTCCGCAAGCCTCGAATCGACTGGAGGCGAGGATGGGCTGAACCCACCCAAGAAAAATGAAAGGACCGAGCGGCCCACGGCGGTCGAAGGTGGTGTTGCCGACTTATTGGATGGTCTCGCAAAGACATTGCGCGCGGCCAAAGCGCAAGGCGAGGTTACGTCACGAGAAGGAAGGACCAGAGTCCGAGTAATCGCCCATGGCGAGTCCCCAAGTTACGTTGAAGTCTATGTCGACATTCATACGGGCTAACCCGGCAATGCACCGGACCTGCGCGAAAAGCCGCGCAGGCCGGTGATTTTGAACGTTGGGCGCCAGGATTTTAGGAGAGCTAAATGTCTAGTGAAGAAAAACTGTCCTTAGAACAAGTTGATAAAGTGGAGCCCGTAATTCGTGAACTTATCCGTCACGAGAATGACGTTGTACACCAACGCCTTACGTGGTTAATCCAATCTCAAGGTTTACTATTCACTGCTCTTGCATTTGCTTGGGAAAAGGAGCCGCGATTCGCCTTGATGTTATCGATACTTGGCATCGCTACTTCTTTATCAATTTGGTCTGCAATTTCTCTTTATAGCCCAGCAGTGCGTGGGTTATATGATTGGTGGGAAACCAATGTCCCTGATGAATACAAGAAAGGCCGCCTTGTAATGGGATCGTGGTCTCCGTCTAAAGGAGTTCCACGGATTTTCCGGCCTTGGCGCGCTTTACCATTTATATTTATCGTTGCATGGCTAGGCGTGCTCGGGCTCAAACTTACATAGAATGATCGCCCACCAAAACGCTCAAGCCGACCCGCTTCCGCTACGCTCCAGCGGTCGGCTTAGCTCTGCGTTCGGCGTCATCTTCCCCATGCGCAGACAACTCTATTTCCAAGGGGGAAAATATCTACCATGAAAGTAGCTACCGGCACTGTCGTCAATGGAAAGGTCGTGGTCGAGGGTGAAATCTTGGCTGGGGGTGAGACTGTCACTGGTCTCCTGCGCGAGAGTTCGGAGACCTTCGAACTGACTCGGGAGGATGAATCCGAAATCCTCGAATCGATCGCCTCTATCGGGCGTGGCGAGTTCATTTCGGGTGAAGAACTCTCAGAACGTCTTCGACGCTTCGGGTGAGCGAAGCGCTATGCATTCGAGTCTCCCCCCAAGCCCTCGCACAGATCGAGGAAGCTGCGGATTACGGGAGAAGCACCAATGCCGGATTGGACTGCCCTATCGGGCTCCGCTGATGAATTTCAAGAAGCGCATCCATCAAGATGACGGTGGCCTTCCAACGGCTCGCCGGATTGTCGAGTCAGTAAACCCGAATGATTCCGCCGGCGATTCAGGCACCGGAGCGGACACCGGCAGCTTAGGCAACCCTCATGCTTGCTGACCCTGCAGAGCGCTTCGTCGTATCGTCCCTTGGATGGGTGGATGGCAGCGCTCTATGGATTCTCGACGTGGACCGCTCGCGCGCGAGCTTGGCGCGGATTGGTGACGCCAAGTACCTGTCGCTGCATAGAGGCAGCGCCGGTCATTTCGCCGTGGTGCATCACTACGATGACGACCGCCTGGCGATTACCGTGCATTCATTCGATGTGCCGGGTACCATCTTGAGCCGCGTCGTGATCTCGGGAAGCAGTCGGCGCTTCGAAGGTCCGTTTGAGCCGTGGCTCAACGTCCCCACGTACTATGTTGCTTATCTAGTCCAGCCGACGTGGTCGGATTTCACCCTTGTATGCATTGGTCGCGAAGAACCATCGCTGCAGACGTTCGATTGGTTTGACGACTCCTACGACAAGGCTTACCAGGGTGTCTTCGGCGTCACCGAGATCCCGAACTCGGGGCACCTACTCGTCTCCGTCCAGCGCAGTTCAAGGCTCATCCTGTACGACCCGGTCGCCAGGAAGAAACGCGGTGAGGTGTCGCTCGCGGGAGGCCATGGAAGCCCCTCGCTTTTCTTTCGCAGCCAGGCCGCCGAGCTATGGGCAGATGACTACGACACCGTCGTGAAACTGGAAGCGAACACGTGGCGTGCGCTGCAGCGTCGAAAACTTCAGGATGCCGCATTTGGTGAGGCCCGGTTCATTGGTCAATTTTCCTTTGATGCAACAGAGTCGCTCTGTGCGGTTGCCCGTCCGTTCTCCGGCGACATCGTGGGTATCGATCCCGACACGATGCGAACGACGTACCGAGCAAAAGTAGGAGGACAACCCCTCAAAGTCGCCTTGCTTCGCGATCACAGGGTATTCGCTCGCGACTGGAAGACCGGCAATCTTCTGACTGCGGAGCTAATCTGTGCGTGATTCGCGTAACCGGCATTTGCGGCGGGCGGTCACACGTCAGTACCGAGGCGACAGCGTCATAAGGCGATGATCCAGATCGCGCCGTACGACCATGAGTGGCTGAACCGTCTTGCTGCGGAGGCGTCATGTTTGCGTGCCGCGCTTGGCGTCTTGGCATTCCGCATCGATCACGCTGGCTCGACGGCCGTGCCAGCTGTCTCAAGATCCACCTCGCGAGCGAGCACCTCGGGCGGAATCAGGCGGAGCGTGAGCGTTATTCGCTGGCGAAGTCCGAGTTCGTTGAGGCTGGTCTCGCCCGCGCGTACTTGGAACGGTTGCCCCAGAAATCGGTGCCGACTTGTCCTGGCACGGGCGGGGTGACACGATCGCTCACGCCGGCCACTGCATCCGTCCCGTATCGGTCGCCCCGCCAATCAGCGGAGTCATCGATCCCGAACAAGCGGCCATGCGCGGGGATATGACTCCGACAATGACCGGACGGCCTGACGTTCCGCCTTCCGGATAGCTCGCGACGAACGACACCCCGAGGAGCAGTTCCCTACCGGGCGCCGGCTCTATCGCCGGTCGCCGCGCTTGTCGCCATGTACCAGAGCTCCAAGCTCACGATGCGACCCCACGACTCGGATCGTCGAGCGTGAACGCCCCCTGCCCCACCGATTATCACGGCGTCTCGATTATCGGCGCGGCCGTCACTGCGACTGCGGGGTGACCGGATCGCTCGGCGGCGAGTCGACGCCGTATCCGGCCGCGTTCTTCGCCTTCACCGTCACCGTGTACGCGGTGGTGTCCGAGAGCCCGCGGATCGCGCAACTGGTCCCCGTCGAGGACCCGCAGACGGCACCGCCGGGGGACGCCGTGGCCACATAGCGCACGATCGGAAGGCCGCCGTCGGAGGTGGGAGCACTCCAGGCGACGAGCAGGGCGTCGTTGCGGCGCTCGACGGTGACGTTCAGCGGTGCGCCGGGTCGGCCGAACGGTGTGACCGGTGCGCTCGCCGACGATAAGGACCCGAAGCCGATCACGTTGGCGGCCCGCACGGTGAACGTGTAGGGGGTGCCGGGCGTCAGCCCGGTAACCACGCACGAGTGTGCCCCGGTCGTGGAGCACCGACGGCCGCCCGATGACGCGAGCACGACGTAGCGGGTGATCGGGCTACCGCCGTCGTCAAGCGGCGGGTCCCACTCCACCGTGACGCGGCCGGCGCCGGCGGTGCCGCGTACCAACCGGGGAGAGGTCGGGAAGTCGGCGATGGCCGGGGTCACCGTCAAGTACGCGTCGGTGGTGTCGAAGAAGATGTTGCCATGTCCCCGCACCATGATGCTGGCCGAGGCTCCATCGACGGAGCGGATGCTAACGGTGGCTGAACCGTTGTTGGCCACGTTGCTGGCAAGCACCTTGGGGAACGTGCGCCCACCGTCTTCGGACAGCAGGATGTCGACGGTCGGGGTATTCACCGCACCGCTGTCGGTGCCGGCAACCGCCCAGGTAACCGTGAGATCGGATTGGTTCGCGATCGATCCCGCGGCGTTCGGCGACGTGATCCGGAACCGCTCGGTGCCACTCACATTCACCGTCACGGTCGTGTTTGCGACACCATTGGCGCCGTCGCGGACGGTCCCGGTGAAGTGCATCGTGCGGGCCGTGCTCGGCAGTATCTCCAGCTTGCACGTGAATGACCCGCAGCTGCCGGTGGCCGCATTCGTATCGTTCGCGGCGATCGACAACAGCGCAGGGAAATACCGCGACGGGGATGAGCTCGGGGGAACGAACCAGAACAGTGGCCCGGAGGGCGGTTGAGCGCCGATAAGAGCTACCGGGCCCAGGTCGGTCTGCTCCCACGTATAGGTCAGCGCCGGGCCGTCGCTGTCGACGCCGGCCGCCGTCAGCACGAACGGCGTCAGTGGCGGGATCGTGAACGTGGGGCCGTCCGCGGGCGTGATCGAGGGCACTGCGTTGCCGGTCGAGACCTTGACGCCGACCGTCGACTTCGCCTCCATATGGCCGCGGATCTCCTCGTAACTGACCGTGCTGAAGTACGGTACCGAGTGCTCGGCCAAGTTGTCGCCCGTGCAGATCCCTGCGTAGGCCATGATCGTGATGCCGCTGCCGGGCTCGACCGCCGTCGACGCGTTGCGGTTGCCGGCGCACGCGCCGTTGGTGTTGTCGTTGAACGTGTGATTCGCGTTGAACTGGTGGCCGAGTTCGTGGGCCACGTAGTCCACGTCGTACGCATCTCCGACCGGGCTCGATGAACCCGTCACGCCGTGGGCCTTGAAGCTGGGGTCGCCCAGCACCCCGAGCCCGGCGAGGCCTCCACCGCCGGTGGTGAAGACGTGCCCGAGGTCGTAGTTGGCCGAGCCGATGACCGCATCGATGTTGGCCTGGTTCTGGTCAAGAAGCGCGCCTGGGTCACTGTCGGTGTAGGGATCCGAATTGGGGTCCGTGTACACGAGGAGGTCATTGTTCGGGACCAGTTGGAGCTGCGCCGAGACCTCCTGCTGGTAGATCTGGTTCACGCGATTGACCGTGGTGACGATGGCTGCCAGCGCCCCCGCGACGGTCCCGCCGAAGAACTGCGTGTACTCGCCGTCAGCGGCCACGGCGAAGCGATAGACGGTACGTTGCGCGCCGGACGTGCGCGCCGCGACGAACATCTGCCGGGACGGTGCCGTACTGGTCGCCGGTGCCGACAGGATACGCACGCCGTGCTCGATGAAATCACCCTGGTTCACGAGGTCGTTTCGGAAGTAGCTGACGTGGATCGCCGATCCTTTGGCACGGACCGGATCGATGTCCCAGACGCCGTGCGGCGAGAAGACCTGGGCGTGGAAGCCCAGCGGCCCGAGGTCGAGGTGCGCCGTGGCCGCCGTATCGTCGACGCCTACCGCGGAGTACGTGGTAATCGACGGGAGTTTCGCCGCGAGCGCGGGTGCCATGACCGCGGTCTTGACCACCCGGAACCGGGCGTACCTGCCCGAGGGCGTGGGCAGATCGATCACGGTCGCAGCACGTCGCGCTGCTCGGGAGCCTTCCTGAGGCGCGGTGGCGAGCGCGTCCGGCAAAAGGGAACCGGGTGATGACACGTACACGTGGTCTTTACCGCGAACGACGATGTCGTCGCCCGTCGTTGCGCTGCGGCTGGCCGTGACGGTCCAGAGCACGGAACGGGTTGCGCCGGCCAGCGCCGTGGGGCGGTGGAGACGGGCGGATGTCGCCGCCCCGCTGGTGGTTCCGCCGACGAGCAGCGCGATGGCCAATGTGAACCTGACGAACTTCAACCACATGTGCCATCGTCCTCCGAGGTGGTGGCTTGCAGGGTTCCACGACGAGTCTCGACGGGTAGTGTCCCGACTTCTGTGCAAAAGCGATTCTGAGTAGGGATCGTTGAGGTGGTCATGGTAAGAGGTTGATTGCGACATCGACCTTGAACCCGAAGGAGGGCAAACCATGACCGAGAAAGAGCATAAGACGAAGCCGTCGCTGATGGAACTGATGACGGGCGACCGAGACCTCTTGAAGGCGTTGATGCAGCAAGCGCTGCAGACGGTGCTGGAAGGTGAGATGACGGATTGGCTGGGCGCGGCGCCGGGCGAGCGGAACGAGCAGCGGACAGGCTATCGAGCGGGGTACTACAGCCGGCAGCTGGTAGCGCATCAGCGGGCTGGAACTGGAAGTGTGCCACGCAGGACCATGTGGCGATTTTTCGACGGCGCTGTTCGAACGCTACCAGCAGTGGCGTTGGTTGCGGCCTGGCGGAAATGTACGTGCAGGGGTGTCGACGCGGAAGGTCAAGGCGATCACCGAGGAGCTCTGTGGCCACCCGGTTTTCGGCGAGTACGATCAGCCAGATCAACAAGGGCCTGGACGCAGCCTTGGAGCGCTTTGCCACCCGTCCACTGGAGGAGGTCTATCCCTATCTGATCCTCGATGCGCGCTACGAGAAGGTGCGGAGGAGCTTGCCGTTGATCCAGACCCAGGCGGTGCTCATCGCGATCGGCATCAATGGCGAGGGCAGCGCCAAGTGCTGGCGGTGGACACCGCCCAACGGGAAGTCCGCAGCGCCTGGAAAGACTTCCTGGTACGCCTCAAGGAGCGCGGACTGGCCGGCGTCGAGTTTGTCGTTTCAGACGATCATGCCGGACTGAAGCGCGCCATCGGCGAAGTACTGGCGGAAGCGGCTTGGCAGCGCTGCTATGTGCATTTCCTGCGCAACGCGCTGGATTACCTGCCCCGCAAGGCCGACGACGATTGCTTACAGGAACTGCGTTGGCTGTATGACCGCCGCGACCACCAGGAAGCCCAGCAGGACCTCGCCGCCTGGATCGGCAAGTGGGCCGGAAAGTACCCGAAACTCGTGGATTGGGTGGAAGCCCATATCGGTGAGACGTTGACCTTCTATCGTTTGCCGCGCCAGCACCACAAGCACATGAAAAGCACCAACATGCTGGAGCGCTTGAACGAGGAGATCAAACGTCGCACCCGGGTGGTCCGGATCTTCCCCAACACCGAGTCCTGCCTCCGCTTGGTGCGCGCGTTGTGCGTCGAAACCCACGAGGCCTGGTTGGAGGATAACCGTTACCTGAACATGAGCCTGCTCGTCGAGCAGAAAAAGGAACTCCTGCGATTGGCGGCCTGACTCGCCTATCGACTCACCTCACCCATGACCACCTTTTTGCACAACTTGACGCACACAACCTCTCGACGTTCGAACGTGGAGGGTCGCTATACCGTCCACGCGTGACTCGTTGGAGCATCGGCCTCCGCACAGACCAAAGGAAAATGCGTTTAGTGTGCTGTGCCCATTGGAACCGAAGAATGGAGTCGTGCCGGGAAGTTGTCAACGAATCCGATTGATCCCGGGGAGGCCGGAGCAGCCACTATCGGTGGGCGTTGAAGGGACACACGGAGCCGCCAGAAGACTGGACTCATAACATCTAAGGGCTGGTCGGGGCTCGCCGACCTTTACGCGGTTTGAGGACTCGATGGGCTCGAGCACGCGCACTCCCCCATTTGCATGGCCTCCTCCCACTGGGCCATCTCGAGGGCGAACGCGCATTTTGCTAAAAATCATTCAGTTACCAACAATGCAGAATCACAGAAAGCGAAGCTACCGGTTGGTGCAAGAAACAATTAATTGCCTTAAACAACCCTATGGATTATAAGATTCGCTCTCCAATCAAGACCGGAAGACCGATGAAGATCCGTCTCTTTACAGCAACAATTGCAGCCGTGTGGAGCCTTTCCGCTCTTGGCGCCGGAGCAGGTGGGTGGGCTAGCCCCGCAGGGAGTGTGACGGGCTCCACGGCAAACGACCGGAGACTGATCGCAAGCGCGATGCAGGCGGCGCCACGCAAGGTAGGACGCGACGCCAAGATCGTGATGATGGATGAGGGTGGCGCAATGCTGACTCTTCGCGAGGGAACCAACGGGTTTGTCTGCATGCCGGATAATCCGGGAAGCCCGGGACGCGATCCGATGTGCTTGGACTCAAACGCCATGGCGTGGCTGCATGCCCTCATGACGAATGCTGTTCCGGACAGCGGAAAAGCGGGCCTGATATATATGTTGGCGGGCGGGTCCGATGCCAGCAACACGGATCCTTTTTCGACGCAGCCGAGCCCGGGACATGATTGGATCACGACTGGGCCACACGTGATGATCGTCGGGGCCGATACTAGCTTTTATGCTCTCTATCCGAACGAGCCCGTTCCGGACACATCCGTGCCCTATGTGATGTGGGGGGCGGGTACGGATACGCGCTATCAGCATCTCATGATACCGGTGAAGCAGCGGGGCGTTCTGGCGCCGAAGCCGTAAACCAACGTGAGTTCAGCGTGAACTCACTGGTATTCATTACGCATCATGCGTTAACCCTGCGTTGCGGTTGCGACCCCATCGGTCCGGGCGCTAAAACACCAACACATCGCCAGGGCGCAATGCTTTCAGGCAGTTGAGCACTTCGGTTCACTCGGCATTCTTATCCGCTCACGCCTCGCAGCCTTGAGTGCGTCGGTTTGCACGTCGAGGTTCTGTTGGGCGGTAGAGAAGCGACATGTTCCGCCGTAATTTCGCCCCGACGGCAAGACGGCACTCACTCTGGCGTCGCTGGAATTTTTAGACCATCTTAGCGCGCTGATTCCGGCGCCGCGCAAACCCCATCATCGCTACAAAGGCGTACTGGCGCCGCATTCGCTGCTGCGCCCGGCGATCACGGCCTATGCGGCCTTATCAACGGACCTCCCACCCCCGCTAACCGCGCGAGCCGACTGGCAGGTTTTCGGCCAGAGCCGCGATCCGGCTCGGTTCGTGACTTCCTCGAAAGGATCGCTTTCGAGAATGTCAAACGCGTGGTCTCGTCCACCGAAAACAGACATCCTTCATCGATAAAAAAATCGAAAGCCCTCGACCCACGCCAGCCTGCCAGGCGCCGCAACTCTGGCTGATCGCCCATCGATTGGGTCGATAGCAGCATGAAAAAAGACCATTTCCCCCGCTCAAGCCCAAGGGCGTACCGTTGGACCCCAGTTCAAAGCTGGTTCGTCCAACGGAGTCCTCCATGCCAAAGTTCAAACCCATATTTCATGCCGCCTTCGTGATCGGCTTGGCCATTTCCGCCAAGGCATCTGCCGAGCCTTCGACCTACGATATCGTAGCCCGGCTCAATCAGGGCCCCGGCAATGTCACCGTGACGGAGACAGGCCGGGTCATCATGAGCCAACATCAGTTTTACGAACCCGCCTATTCAGTGGTGGAACTCAAGGGGACCGACTCCACGGTACCATTTCCCAATGCGGCACTGAACGACCGGACCGGACAGTCGGGCGTCAAGCTCGATTCGGTGTTGGGCATCCGCGCCGCGCCGAATGGCATCGTGTGGATGCTCGATAACGGGATGCGCAGCGGCGTCAGGCCCAAGCTGGTGGGCTGGGACATCCTTTCGGAGCGGCTGCACCGGGTGATTTATCTCGATCCGCCGGTCACGTCCAAGGATCAATTCGTCAACGATTTCGCGGTCGATTTGGCGCATAAGCGTATTTTCATCAGCGATCCGGCGGGAGGAGCGGACGCGGGGATCATCGTGGTGGATCTGGAAACCGGCTCGGCGCGGCGGGTCTTGCAGGGCCATCAATCCGTGGTGCCGGAGCACGTCGATTTGCTCATCGACGGGAAGCCCCTGCAGGTAAAAGACGCCCAAGGCAACTTGGTGCGCCCCCATATCGGCGTCAACCCGATCACCGAGGATTTACAGAACGAATGGGTCTATTTCGGCCCGATGCACGGCCATAGCCTGTACCGGATGCGGGCCACCGATCTGGCCGACGACAAGTTGTCGCCCGAAACTCTGGCGCAGCGGGTCGAGCGCTACGCCGACAAGCCCATTTCGGATGGCATCAGCATCGACCGGGACGGCAACATCTATCTCGGCGAGCTGGCCGAAAATGCCATCGGGTTCATCGGCGCGGACCGAAAATACCGGCGGCTCAGTCAGTGCCCGAACCTATCGTGGGTGGATTCGTTCAGCTTCGGCCCGGATGGCAAGCTGTATGCCGTGGTCAACCGATTGCATCAATCGGCGATGCTGAACGGGGGCGATAACGCGTCGAAGCCGCCTTATTTCCTGCTGAAGGTGAACGCTCTGGCCGCCGGCATGGCGGGTCGCTAGGGCGTCATGCCCTCACCCCGCAACTCGGCACAGATTTCGAGAATTTGCCGCCTCAGCCAGGCATGGGCCGGTTCCTTGTCATTCAGGGGATGCCAGATCATGATCAGATTGTAAGGCGGCAGTTCGATAGGCACGGGCACGGTCTTCAATTTCGCTAGCCGGGCAAATGGCTCGGCGATACGTCGGGGGAACGACAGCGCCATGTCGGTCCCCGCGAGGATCAAGGGTGCTGACACGAAGTGCGAAACCACCAGGGCGATCCGCCTCTCCCGCCCATGTTCGGCCAGCCAATCGTCGATCAGGCCGGTAGCGACGCCGGTGCGCGAAATCAACACATGCGACAGGGCGAGGTAGTCATCCAGGGTGAGCGAATCACCCACCGCAGGATGATCCGCCCTGACCACGCACACCATACGATCGTCGAACAGCTTTTCACTCCGGAACTGGGCGGGCGGCTTCAACACGGCCTCGAAGCCCAGCACCATATCCATCTCCCCATTCTCCAAATCGCTGGTCGGGAAGGCCGCTTCGGTGCGCTTGATATGGATGTCGATCCTCGGCGCGGATGCCCCCAGCCGCGCCATCAAGGGCGGCAATAACAACACCTCGATGTAGTCGGTCGCGTGGATGACGAAGCGGTGCCGACTGCTCTTCGGGTCGAATTCGGCGGGCGGGCGGATTACCTGTTCCACATCCCGGAGGATGGCCCGTACGGGATCGACCAGGGCCAAGGCCCGCTCGCTGGGCCTCATTCCCGTGGTGGTCCGAACCAGGATCGGATCATCGAGTTGCTGCCGCAGTCGTTGCAGGATGTGGCTCATGGTCGATTGGGTGACGAACATCTTTTCCGCCGCGCGGGAGACGTTCAGTTCCCGCATCAGCACATCGAAGGCCACCAGCAGGTTCAAGTCAAAATTCCTAAGCTCGGACAACATGGTCTCGTACCTATTAATTTCCTCCATACCGCCATGAAAACTAAACATTTCACGGCCGGCGATGGAGCCCCTAAAGTCTCGCCATCGTACCGCATGGCCGTGTCGGGCTAGAAGATTAACCCCCTGTCTCCGGCGAGCCGGGTATCCGGTACGACCACCAAAGGCCATTGACAACCCCTGCGAGACCGGGATGACACGAGGAGAAACCACTATGGCAGCAAACCTGCTCGATCTTCCGCCACAGCCCTATACCGGGGAAAAGGCACGGCTCAGCCGGGCCTACGACTACCTGATCCTGGTGTTGGCCCTATTTCTGTTCATCGGAGCCTTCCACCTGCATGTCGCCCTGACCGTGGGCGACTGGGATTTCTGGCAGGACTGGAAGGACCGCCAATGGTGGCCCCTTGTGACGCCGCTGATGATGATTACCTTCCCCGCCGCCGTGCAGGCGGTGATGTGGGAGCGCTTCCGGCTGCCCTTGGGCGCGACCTTGTGTATCTCGGCGCTGTTGATCGGCACCTGGATCGCCCGCATTTTCGCCTACCACTACTGGAACTACTTCCCGATCAACATGGTGTTGCCCGCGACCATGCTGCCCAGCGCCCTGGTGCTGGACGCCATTCTAATGCTGAGCAACAGCCTGACCTTTACCGCGATTTTCGGCGCTTCCGCCTTCGCGTTGCTGTTCTATCCCAGCAACTGGCCGATCTTCGCGATGTTCCATGTGCCAGTTGAGTACGGCCACGCCCAACTCACGGTCGCCGACTTGTTCGGCTTCCAGTACATCCGCGCCGGGATGCCGGAATACCTTCGCATCATCGAGCGCGGAACTCTGCGTACCTACGGTCAGTATGCCGCGCCCTTGGCGGCGTTCTGCTCGGCCCTGTTGTGTTCGCTGATGTACGTCATCTGGTGGTACCTCGGGAAATGGTTCGCCACGGCGCGCTTCTTGAAAAAAATATGAACGAGGAACCCACGATGCTCAAGACAATGACGCGACGCTGGATCGTTCCGTCCCTGGCCTTGGCTGGCTTGGTGGCGGGATCGCCGAACGCTTCTGCACATGGCGAGAAAGCCCTGGAACCCTTCATCCGCACCCGCACCATCCAGTTCTACGATGTGGCGTGGTCGAAGCCCGAAATGCGAGTCAACGACGAAGTGGCCGTGACCGGGCGTTTCCATGTGGCCGACGATTGGCCCATCGGCGTGCCCAAGCCGGAAGCCGCCTTTCTCAATATTTCCTCGCCGGGACCGGTGTTCATCCGCACCGAGCGCACCCTGAACGGCCAGCCCTGGATCAACTCCGTCGCGCTCAAGCCGGGCGGCGATTATGACTTCAAAGTGGTATTGAAGGCTCGGTTGCCGGGGCGTTATCACATCCACCCATTTTTCAACTTGAAAGATGCGGGGCCGGTGCAGGGTCCTGGACAGTGGATCGAGGTGGGCGGAGACGCTTCCGCCTTCGACAACCGGGTGAAGGTCCTGACCGGCGAAACCATCGACATGGAAAGTTACGGACTCGTCAGCGGCGTGTTCTGGCATGGACTATGGATCACTCTAGGGCTGGCCTGGCTGCTGTGGTGGGTACGTCGTCCCTTGTTCCTGCCTCGCCACAAAATGCTGCTGGCGGGCCAGGAGGACGCATTGATCACGCCCTTGGACAAGACCATCGCCAAGGCCATCCTGGTGGCAGTTCCGGTGGTAGTGCTGGGTGCCAATGCCATGGCGCAGAGCCGCTATCCCGACGCCATCCCCTTGCAAGCGGCCCTGGACCGTATCGAACCCTTGCCGCCGCAAGTGAACAACGGCGAGGTCGAGGTACGGGTGGATCGCGTGGAATACCGGGTTTCCGACCGGGTCATGATGATGACCGCGCACATCGGCAACCACACCGGGAAGCCGATCCGGCTCGGCGAGTTCGCCGCCGCCAATCTGCGCTTCATCGATGCCGTAGCCGGCGGGCCAGTGCCGACCGAGAGCGCTGAATTGGTCGCGCCCACGGGCTTGCAGACGGATTCCTCCGCGCCGATCCAGCCTGGCGAAACCAGGCAAGTCCGCATCACGGCCTCGGACGCCGGTTGGGAAACGGAACGGCTCGACGGTTTGATCCGCGACGCCGACAGCCGCCTGGGTGGATTGCTGTTCTTCTTCGACGAAGACGGTCGGCGTAGCGTCGCCAGCGTCTCGGCCGCGGTGATTCCGCGCTTCGATTAGCGCGGATCGACTGGTCCCTTCACGTACCCCTCGCTTCCGGGGGGTATCCCACTCCAAAAGGCAATCTCATGGCAATCACCACACACGACAATTCCATCCTTACGCCGGCCCCAGGGCATCAGCCCCCCTGGTATCTCAGGGATGTTTATAAATACATCAGCGCCTTTGGCATCCTGACCGCGATTTACATGGGCCTCAGGGTCTACCAAGGTGCCCATGCCGTTACCACTGGCCTCGATTCCTCCCTTCCCGAATACGAGACTTATTGGATGCGGCTGTTCTACCTGGAACTGGTCGTCATCGCGTCAACAATGATCGGGCTTTGGGGTTATCTCTGGACCACCCGTGACCGCAACCTGGACACACTGGAACCCAAGGAGGAGATCCGGCGTTATTTCACCCTGACCATGTGGATCAGCGTCTACACCTTCGCCGTGTACTGGGCCGGTAGCTACTTCGCCGAACAGGATAATTCCTGGCATCAGGTAGTTCTGCGGGATACGCCCTTCACTGCAAACCACATCGTCGAGTTCTACTTCAACTTCCCGCTCTACATCATCCTCGGCGGCTGCGCCTGGCTGTATGCCCGCACCCGGCTGCCCTTGTACTCGCGGGAAATCTCCCTGCCGCTGACCCTCGCGGTATTCGGTCCCTTCATGATATTTGTCAGCGTCGGCTTCAACGAATGGGGCCATACCTTCTGGTTCCGCGAGGAATTCTTCGCAGCGCCCATCCACTGGGGCTTCGTGGTCGGGGTGTGGTTCGCCCTGGGCGTGGGCGGCATCCTGTTGCAGCAGGTGGCCCGAATCACCGAACTGCTGGACCGGATTGAGGATGCCCCGTAGTCCCAGTCGAGGGGCGGGCGCCAGGCGGGGAACACCCCCGCCATCCGCCCGGAAGCCCAGCACATGGCCACACCGCGCCTGGACGATTCTCGCGGTGTGCTTCGTCATCCTCTTGGCGGCGGCGGTGGTGCGCTCGGTGCCGGGCATTATCCTGGTGTCACTGGAGCGTGAATTCGGCTGGAGCCGCGAATCGATCACCCTGGCAGTGTCGGTCAACATGCTGCTGTTCGGGTTGGCCGGTCCCTTCCTGGGCCGGCTGATGGATGTTTACGGGCCGCGCCGCATCGCGCTGGGTACCGTGGGTTTGATAGCGGTCGGCACCGCCGGAACCTTGTGGATGCGAGAATCCTGGCAGATGATCCTGCTATGGGGCGTGGTGGTGGGGCTGGGCTCGGGCGGTCCTTCGATGATCATGGGTGCGGCGGTGGCGAACCGCTGGTTCGTGGCGCGGCGCGGCTTGGCCTTGGGAGTCTTGGGCGCGGCCATGTCGGCGGGTCAGTTGGTCTTCACCCCGTTCCTGATGCGCCTGAACCTGGACCAGAGCTGGCGGGCGGCGACCTTGTTCACGGCCGCGGCGATGGGGGTGGTGGTGCTGCCTTTGGCCTGGGCTTTCCTGCGCGACGATCCGGGGACGCTGGGACTCGAGCCCTACGGCGCGACCGGCCAGGCCCCGGCACGGCTTGAACCCGATGCCCACCCAATGCGGGCCGCCGTGCGCAGTCCGGCGTTCTGGCTGTTGGCACTGAGCTTCGGCATTTGCGGCCTGACCACGTCGGGGCTGTTCCAAACCCATTTGATCACTCATGGTGTCGAGCACGGCTTCCCCGAGATGACCATGGCGGCATCGCTGGGCGTGATGGGCGCGGCGGATATCTTCGGGACCGTCGGTTCGGGCTGGATTTGCGACCGTTTCGGGGCACGCTGGCCGCTGGCCGGGTATTACGTTTTGCGTGGGGCTTCCCTGCTAGTCCTGCCGTTGGTCGACTCCACCGGTGAACTGCTGGCCTTTTCGGTAGTGTATGGGCTGAACTGGCTGTCCACGGTGCCCGCCACCTCTGCCATGGCGGCGGACTTGTTCGGAAAGGCGAACATCGGGGTGGTGTTCGGCTGGATTTTCTTTTCCCACCAAGTGGGCTCGGCCGTGGCGGCCTATGGCGCGAGCTTCCTGAGGACGATGCTGGGGGATTACACCTTGGCTTTCATAATGGCGGGAGCACTCGCTTTGATCGGTGCCGGGTTGATTCTCTGCGTCGGGCGAACGAATGCCGAGCGGACAGGCGCATAAGGAATCGGAATCTTGAGGGGCCCGCTCATTTGTCGAAGGAGGCGATGACTCGAACCCCTCTTTGTTGCAGGGCTTTGCGGTATCAATAGGTGCACGATAGTCGTGCGGCCACTCCGCTTGACGAGGCCATTGATCCGGAACCTGCCGCCATGCGCTAATGGGGTACGGGGGAGACATGGCGGCCCGGTTCGTTCGTCGCCGAACCTCCACCGAATCCCCGCCATTACCCTAGACCCGGAGAACGTCAATGATGTTCGGAAAGAACGTTCGTGTGCGCCTGATGTACGGTTCCGCCCTGTCGATGAGCCTGCTGGCCACCGAGGCCGGCGCCGTTACGGCCGGAGTCGGAATCAGCGGCTTCGATGGCGCGTCGTTCAATACCATCGGCAAGTTGGTCACCGAAACGCGAAAGTTCGGTACCGGGGTCTACTCGGTCTTATTCAATAGGCCGGTGTTCAACTGCAATTTCCAGGCGACCGTCCAAGACGGCCTGCCTGGATATGCGACGTTTACGGTGAATTCCGAAGACCTAAAGGAACTGCAGGTCTTTACCTGGGACAAGCGAGGCGCGCGAGCCGACGCGACGGTGAACATTCTCGCGACCTGTCCGAAGTAGGCATCGGGGGTTGATGGCGTGGCGCATGGACGCGCGACGCGGGTCCAGCGGAACTCAACGCACCGACCTTCCCTAGCGGGTCAGCCGGAACATCAACGAGGAGTAAGCGCTCCGTTCCTGTCACGCGGACCCGATCACCACCGCCGCCGCGAACGACCCGGCGTCACCCCGCCGGGCCGCTCGTGTTCCGAGTGGGTCCAGGGTCAGTCCGGCGCGGGAGCCGACTCCTGCGCGCGGGCACTGCTCGCCGCGCCATTTTCGACCCAGACATTGATGCGGTGCGTTCCCGCCCGCCCCTGCGCATCGTAGACCTTCATCATCAGGCGATGCGCGCCGTCGGCGAGCTTCGTCGTGTTCCACAGGTTGTGGTCACCGCCGATGTGGTAGTGGCCGAAGTTGTTGATATCCGTGTATGCGAGCTTGCCGTCGATGAAGAATTCGGCCTTGACGACGGTACCGTCGTCGTAGCCGTTGCCGAAGTACTCGGCATTGCTTCCACGCACGACATCTCCACTATGGGCCAGCGCGATGATCGCCCGCGGCGCACCGGCAGGCCGTCCACTGTCGACCGAGGTGACGAACACGCTCTGCGGGGCGATGCCGGTCGCGCTGACGACCAGCTTGGCGCCCTCGTCGGAGGTATTCGCATCGACCGGCGCCGACACCGAGACTTCCTGGGGGACATTCCAGTTGGCCGCATTGAACTGCAGCGTGGCCGGTGACACGGTGACGGGAGCGGGGCCCATCCGGCGACGAATCGACACGCTGACCGGCCCGGACGGCGCCTTGGCCAGCTTGACGCTGATGATGCCGGCGGAACCTTCATTCACGTCCAGCGAATTGGCCGACAGCAGTATGTTCTGTGTCTCCTTCCCCGTGTAGCGGATGCGCGGCCGACACCGGAGATGCCGTAGCCGAAGTGGTAAGCGCGCCGTCCGGTCCGGCTTTCAGATCGACGACATAGGTCAGTCGGTCGCGAAACTCGTTGCATTGGCCGGATTCTGCGAGTCCAGCGAGTAGATCCATCCGCTGCAGTAGTCGACGAAGAAATAGTCGCCGCTGTAGCTGTCCGGGAATTGCGATTTGACGTAGTCATAACTACCCGCGAGGGCCGGTGATCCGATATCGGTCGATGCCCAGTCGGTGCTGCTGGCGCCTTGACTGAGCGTGACATGATCGAACACGGCGGTATTCAGCGTCTGGGCATCGCGACTCGTGACCGCAAGCCCCGCGACCACCGATGAGCCCATGGCAATCGTCACCGAACCAACCGGTGTCCAAGTATTGCCGTCCGGTGACACCGACCCGCTGAACACGTTGCCCGAACGCGTGACACGCACCCAATACGGTGTCGTCACCGATGGCCCCTGCACGGTCGATGTCGCGCCGCCTTGCGCCGCCCGACTCAACAAGCGCGCCCCGCCGTCCGGCGTCAGCGCCATCAGGGCGTGCTGTGCGCCGGCGCCGAGTCCGGCGCGGATCATGACCCCGACCTTGGCCAGGGGATCGGTCGGGTTGGACGTCGCCACCCGCGCGGTGATCGAACCGTCACCGGACAGGGATTGATGGACGAGCTGAAAGCTGTCGGACGCCCCGCCGATATCCGCTCCCGCTCCGCGTACCGTGTGTCGTCCCTCGGGAGGATCGTAAAATGCGCCGCCGGTGATCGCGCAGCCGCTGGGCGCGGGACCGCTGTGCGGATAATAGAACACCGGGGACTTGAAGTCGGGATTGGTCGTCGGGCCCTCGGATACGGACCAGCCATAATTGAGCCCACGACCACCGGCGTTGATCTCTTCCCAGGTGTTCTCGCCGACATCGTTGATGAACCACTTTCCGGTCGTCGGCTGGACCGCGAACTTGAACGGATTGCGCAGACCGACCGCGTAGATCGCGCGGTTCAGGCCGGACGTGCTGCCGGCGATCCCGGGGAACGTCGTCGGATTGTCGGCCGGTATCGTGCCGTCCGCGTTGATTCGTAGCATCTTGCCGAGCCGTGTCGTCAGCGACTGGCCGTTCGCGTAATTCGTGTTGTCTCCGACCGCGATGTACAACTTGCCATCGGTGCCGAACTGCAAGGTCCCGCCGTTATGAAACGTGGCCGTGGCGCTAAGGGCATCCAGATCGAGCAGCACCGTCTCGCTGCCTGCAACCGCGACATTGCCATTGGCCGTGAACCGGCTGACGCGGTTATGCGCTGGCGTGCCCGGAACCGTGTAGTACAGGTAAACGTACTGATTGCGCGAGAATGACGGATCGAATGTGATTCCGAGCAGCCCGCGTTCGCCGGATGCATCGACTTTCAGCGTCGCGAACGGCGTGGCCTGCAACACCCCTCCGGCGCTGATCACTCGCACGCTTCCCGTCTGCTCCAGTACGAACAGACGTCCGTCCGGCGTGAACTCCATCGCCGTCGGTCGACCGATCCCGCCGGCATAAAGCTCATCGACGAAGCCCTGCGGCACCAAGGCCGCGGCGTGTCCGCCATGCGGCATACAGGCAAACGCCACCAGCAGCCATGGAGATGCCCATGCAAACATGGACGAACCCGACGCCTTCCGCACCCGACTATTCGATCTGATCACCGACACATTCTTCCTCGCTTCGCACTGCGATTGCTATCGACTGCCTACACCAAAAGGCGATCCGGCGCGATCGGCACACCGTTCGCGCACTCCTCAAGACCCACGACGCACACCCTCCGAATTACTGCAAACGGGTGCGGCGTCCTGGCGCCGTGCAGCGACGCCACTCGCCGGTCCGGATCATCCGCCAGCTTAGAAACATCCGTCGTGCCGGTCCTTGCGCGAGTGTGCGCGTCAACCTCAGCCGCCGCGGCAGGCGCGTAAACCAACCACCGACAGCGGTCGAGGCGACACGTCTTCGTGACGTGGGAAGCACTGAGCGGATCAGGCTTCCCTGGCGCCCCCTACTGCACGGTAAACGTGCTGCTGACGAACGGCTTGACCGTGCCATCGACCAGGGTCGCGCGTACCGTCAACGAATGCGTGCCCACGGCCAGTGTCACGGGAAACGCGAGTCCGGCGCCATCGGTTCCGACGAAGTCGTACGGCGGCAGATTTTCGACGTGCGTCGCCGCGCCGCCAGGATTGCCCGGGGTGGCATTATCGAGCCAGAACTCCACCCGCCTGACGCCCGCATCCGGCCTCGTGAACAGATAGGCCGGCCCGGAGAACCGCGCCTTGTGCAGCAGGCTTGCGCCGGAACGATCGGGGGTCCGGCTGTAATAGGTGTCGACGTAGCCATCGTCTAGCTGGACGATCTTCGCCACCGACGGAACACCGGCCGTGTTGAACGCAAACACCATGTAGTACCCCGGGGGCGCGGTATTGGCGTCGCCGAAAGGATTCACGGACACAGTCTGGCCGGTTTGCGTGTATCCCGGTTCGAGGAAGCGCTGATCGGCATTGTAGTTATGCGTCGATGCAGCGGTCCGCAGGATCGTGACGCGGCCGATCGTATTCGCGGCTCCGGTCCCGACCGTCAATGCCAATGGGCGATTACGCATCACCTTGGCTGGACTCGCGACGATGGCGGGTCGTTCGGCCAATTGGCCGGAACCGACGGTCTTGTAAAGGTACGGCGGATAATAGATCTCGGCATTCAGGTTGTTGACCGGCCCCGGCGCCCCTCCCCCACCGACCAACAGGCTCGCATCCGGGAGGAGCAGCGCGGTTGAATGGTACAGACGCGGCTTTTGCCCAACGGCCGCACGCGTCCACGCTTCGGTCGCAGGATCCCACAGCGAGACGTAATAGGCCGGATTGATCAGATCGTTCCACCGCTCCGAGCCACCGATCAGCGCCACCTTGCCGTCGGCCAGGACCGTCAGTGTCGAGTAGAACCGCAACTGGTCGATCGGTGCGACATCCCGGATCACCGGCGCCGGGCCACTGGTCAGGTCGATCAGTGTCGATGCGCGGCCGAAGGTATTCCGCACGTTGTCCCACGGGGTCCGCAGCGACAGCATCTTGCCCGGCCGATACATCACGGCCGGCATCGAGGAATCGGCGCCGGCCGCGCGGGCGGCGGTCGCCGGTGCAATCGAGCCGACTCCCGAGGTGTCGACGTAGAACATCTTGCCCGAGTAGGTCAGCACGAACACCTTGCCGTTAGGTGCCTGGAATGACCTCGGGTAATACCAGGAGATCTCGTTCGAGCCATAGGCGTCATGGCTGGTCGCACCGGGCAGGGTCCGCCAGCCGACCCCCTCCTTGTAAATCTCCGGTGTAGGCGCACCGGTTTCGACCGGAAGCTTGTCGACGCGACCGCCCAGCACGAGGAGTTCTCCACTGGCCAGCGTCATCAGCGTCGGATACCAGCGCTTCTGGCTCATCGGCGGCTGCGGAAACATCGCGTTCAGCTTCGGGTCGAACAAGCTCGTCGCATCGATCGACTCGTTCCAGTCGTTCGGCAGATTCAGGTTACCCCCGGCCAACAACATCTGTCCGCTGCCCGGCAGGGTCGCTATCGCGCCGCAGAAAATATCCGTGTGCGTCGTATTGTTCAGCAAGGACATCGCCGCGGTGCCAACGCCCTGAACCGGATCCCAGATCGCGTATTTCAACAACGCGCCCTGCAGGCCGGTCTGGTCGGTCCCGTAGCCGATGATCCGCCCGTCGGGCAGAACGGCCGTGTGGATCGGTATCACCGGCCAGGAGAATGGATCGCCAAACGCGCCGATCAGATGGGCATCCGGCCCGGCCGCCATCGGCACGATCGCCGCTCTCAGCGCCAGGGCCTCGGGAAGTCCCGGCCCCGCGCCATAATCAGTTGGCGCTGACCGGTCCCGATCGAGATTGCCGATGGGCGCGCGCCAGAGGCGACCGCCTTCGATCCGCTGTAAGGACTGTCCGGCGTGAACCTCCGCGATCTGTGCACACAGCGCGCTGGCCACGATGACTGCCACAAGTATTCTCATTGCTCCCCCGTGAAGAATGTCGCAAACCCAGCGGCTGCCGACCAGCCGCTGACCAGGCCCTGATCGACCAAATCCTCGCCGTCGACCCGTCGAATGACGATCCAGCCGATACGCCACCAACGATGTCAACGCTGCATTAGCATAAGCTCACGTTGAATGTCCCGTCCAACGCTCCCGTTCGCTTGGCATCCTGGGTTTCGGCTCGAGTCGGCCGGTAGATTACGACGCCCTCCAAACCGTAAGGCCATTTGAAATCGCAGCAAGTTATGCGCCAAGTGCTCGTTCTCGTTTTGCGTTCCGTTGCTTAGGCCGCGCCCCCCCGATTGGGCAGTCGACGGTTCGAAACGACTGTAAAAACGATTGACAGTGAAGATTTGGAGCGGCGAACCCGCACGGGTGCATGGCGATGGGCCGGGCGCAACCCGCGGGGCGCCGTGACTGGGTGCTTCATCGCACATCAAACGACGCACCGGGAAGCGGCCCGCGTAAATTCGAAGCTCGTCAGATCTCGCCGCTCACCGCACGCGTGCGTGGGCTGCCGCGGGCCGGCACGTGTCAACGACCGATCGACTGCCGGGGACCGATCGCGTGGGGTCCAAACCCGCGTGACTGTTCGACGAAACAGCCTCCGCCGACGCCAGATCACGACAGTCGCGTGACGGTGGCATTCGAGAACCCACTCGCTACCCCAAGCGGGTACCCCCAGCCCCCGCACCTGAGGGCCCCGCGAAGCGGCGAACCACCGCATCGAGGGGCCCGGCTCAGATCGCGGACGGAACGATTGCCCGACCGTGCATCACTGGATCGTAAATTGGCTACTGACGAACGGCTTGACCTCGCCGCTGGTCATGGTCGCACGGACCGTTACGCTGTGCGTACCGAGGCCGAGGCTCAGCGGATTCGCGCTGCCGTCCAGCGCCGTGCCGTTCAAGTCATAGGGCGCCAGGTTCTCGACGCGGGTCGCCGCTCCGGTGGGACTCGACGGATTCGGGTTGTCCAGCCAGAACTCCATGCGCGCAACACCGCTATCCGGCGTGGTGTAGACATAAAGCGGCGCGGACACGCGTGCGCCGTCCAGCGACACTCCGTTGGTACGTGCGGCGGATCGACTGAAAAAGATACTGACGTTGCTGACACCGGCGTTCGACACCAGGACATTGATCCGGTGTCCGCCGGCCAGTCCCTGCGCATCGACTACCCGCATGATCAGGCTATGGACCCCGTTGCTCAGCACCGTCGTGTTCCACTGATTGTGATCGCCACCGAAGTGGTAGTGCCCGACACTGTTCACATCGGTGTAGACCAGCGTGTTGTCCGCATAGAATTCGGCTCGGACGACCGGTCCGGTGTCATAACCATTACCGAAGAACTCAGCGTTCTTGCCCTGGACGACGTCTCCGTTACGGGCCAGCGCGATGATTGCCCGCGGCGCCCCGGCGGCGCGCCCGGTATCGACCGAGTTCAGGACCACGGTTTGAGCGGCCAGGCCGGCGGAAGACACCGACAGGGTCGCGCCATCGTCGTAGACGTCGGCATCCAGGGCCGGGATGACCTGCACCGTCTGCGGCACATTCCAGTTCGTCGCATTGAAACTCAGCGTCGTCGGACTGAGCGATACGCCGGCCGGGCCCTGGCTGCGGGCGATGGAGACACTGACCGAGGTCGCGGGCGCCTGCGCCAGTCTGACGGTGAAACCGCCGCTCTGCCCCTCGTTGACATCCAATGCATTGGTCGACACGACGAGGTTCTGAGTGGCCTGACCGGTGTAGCGAATCCGGCTGACGGCGGCAGCGCCGTAGGACAGGTAATACAGGCTGCCGTCGGGCCCGGACTGCAGGTCCACGGCGTAGGTCAGGCCGCTCGCAAAACTGGACACGGACGCCGGATTCGCCGAATCCAGCGTGTAGATCCAGCCATTGCAGTAGTCGGCGAAGAAGTAGTCACCGCGATAGACCTCGGGGAACTGCTGCTGCGAGAACGAATAGCCCCCGGCGAGCGATGGCGCGCCGATGTCGGCCTCGGACCATCCCGAGCCGACTCCCCCGGAACTCAGGGCGACGTGATCGAAGCCCGCGGTGTTGATCGCCTGGTTGTTCGCGCTGCTGACCGCGAATCCCACGAGAATGTTCGCAGCCATCGCGATCGACTGCGAGCCGACCGTCGTCCACGAGTTGCCGTCGGGCGACACCGCCCCGCTGATCGTCGACCCACTCCTCGTCAGACGGACCCAGTACGGCGTGGTCACGGCCGGGCCGGTCGAGTTGCCGGTCGCAGCGCCCGCGACCGACCGGAATGCCATGAAGGCGCCCGAGGTCGGCGTCAGGTTCATAAAGACATTTGGCGCATTGGCCCCGGTGGCGGCGCGGAACATCACGCCGGCGGTGGCCGCGGCGGCGGTGTTCGTCATGCCGCTGATCCGCGCGCTGATGCTGCCATCGCCGCTGATCCCGCGGTAGACGTAGTGAAAGCTGTCCGCGGTGTTGCCGATACCGGCGCCCGAACCCCGGACCGTGAAACGACCGTCCGGTGGATCATAGAAGGCGCCTCCGGTAACCGCGCAGCCGGATGGGGTCCCGCCGCTATGGCGATACGCGAACACCGGATTCTTCAGGTTCGGATTGCTCGAAACGCCTTCGGCCAGCGGCCAACCATAGTTGACGCCTCTGGCACCACTATTGATTTCTTCCCAGGTGTTCTCGCCGACATCGTTGATGAACCATTTGCCCGTCGTCGGTTGAACCGCGAACTTGAACGGATTGCGAAAACCAACCGCCCAGATCGACCGGTACACCCCGCTGGTGCTCCCGGCGATTCCCGGGAACGTCGCCGGATTGTCGGCAGGGATCGTGCCGTCCGCGTTGATGCGCAGCATCTTGCCGAGGCGCGTCGTCAGCGACTGGGCGTTCGCCGAGACGGTGTTTTCACCGACGGCGACGTAGAGCTTTCCGTCACTGCCGAAGCGGATGGTTCCGCCGTTGTGAAACGTCGCCGCTCCGAGAGGATCGAGGTCCAGAATGACCTTTTCGCTTCCGGCGAGTACCGTGTCGCCGTTCGCGGTGAATCGGCTGACCCGATTGTGCGAGGGACTGCCCGGAACGGTGTAGTACAGGTAGACGTAGCGGTTCTTCGCAAAGCTGGGATCGAACGCGATGCCGAGCAGGCCCCGCTCCCCGCTCGAATCCACGACGAGCGTGGCGAATGGCGCCGCGAGCAATGCGCCGCCGGCCGTGACCACGCGGACGCGTCCGGTCTGTTCCAGCACGAAGAGTCGACCGTCCGGCGCGAACTCCATGGCCGTCGGACGGCCGATTCCGGATACATAGAGTTCGTCGACGAATCCCTGTGGCACGGCTGCCGCCGCCGCGGCCCGGGGCACGAAGCCCCCCATCAGCACGTTCAACAGCAAGGCTGTCACCGCAGCGGACGCCAGGCGCCCTCGTCGAAACGGTCGATCGAATGAAATCATGCACCTACCCGCGTTCGCTTTGAAAATACAGTATCGCGCACCCAGGCCAGGCGCATATCGCCCCGACCCGTGACCTAGTACCCGAAGACCCCGCCGAACGATACCAAACGCCGTTCGCCCCGTCACGCCGCGCCCTCGTGTGCATCGCGCTTCCCCTGACCCCCACGCGGACATTCAACCAACGCTGCGCGTCACGCTACAATGCGCCAACGGGGTGGGAGTGGGGATGGATCGAAGGAAGACTGAGCAGGCATTGCTTCTCGCTTTGTCGTTGGCCGCGAGCGGATGCGCGATGGTAGGGCCGGATTTCGCCCAACCGGATGCGGCCACCGCGAGCAACTGGCTGGAGACCAGCGACAAGAAGCTGAGCCGGCGTGCCGATGACCACCGGGAGTGGTGGCGGGTATTCAAGGATCCCGCACTGGATCACCTGATCGAGACGGCCTACCGGCAGAACCTGTCGCTGCAGATCGCCGGCGTCCGGATCCTCGAAGCGCGGGCGCAGATCGGCGTTGCGGTCGGCGACCTCTATCCCCAGGACCAGCACGCGTCGGCGCTGATCGAGAAGTTTCACCTGCCGCTGCGCGGCCTCAGCGAGCGCCTGCCGAGCAACGAATTCGTCAATACCCTGTGGCTGGACCGGATTGGCCTTTCGGCAAGCTGGGAACTCGACCTGTGGGGCAAGTTCCGCCGCGCGATCGAATCGGCCGACGCTGATCTGCTGGCCGCGATCGCCGACTACGACACGATCCTGGTATCGCTGACCGCCGACGTCGCCGATGCCTATATCAGGGTCCGGACGCTCGAGAAGAAGATCGACATCGCCCATGACAACGTCACGGCGCAGCAGGGGAACCTTGAGATCGCCGACGCGAAGTTCAAGGGCGGCAGCGCCTCGCAACGCGATGTGGAGCAGGCACTGACGGTCCTCGCCAGTACCCGCGCGACGATACCCAAGCTCGAAAGCCAGCTGCGCCAGACCAAGAACGCGCTATGTCTGCTGCTCGGCATGCCTCCCACCAGCCTCGACAAACCCCTGCAGACCAACACGCGCCACGCGCTGATTCCCGCTCCACCGGTACAGGTCGCCGTGGGCATTCCGGCCGACCTGATCCGCCGCCGCCCGGACGTCCGCAATGCCGAATTCGCCGCGGCCAGTCAGTCGGCGCGGATCGGCATCGCCCGGGCCAACCTGTTCCCGGCCCTGTCGCTGAGCGGAAGCTTCGGCTTCGTGTCGTCGAATGCCACCGGCAACAGCCTGGGCGACATGTTCCAATGGGGCAGCCATTTCTACCGCTTCGGACCCGCGGTGCAATGGAATCTATTCAACTACGGGCAGATCACGAACCAGGTAAGGCAGCAGGACGCCGCATTCCAGGCGGCGCTACTGAGTTACCGGAACCTGGTGCTGAAGGCGCAGAAGGAAGTCGAGGATTCGCTGATCGCGTTCCTGAAGACGCAGGAAGCGGCGGAACTGTTCGCCGAGAGCACCGCGGCCGCGCAGCGCTCGCTGAACCTCGCAACGATCCAGTACCGCGAAGGCATCGCCGATTTCACGACCGTGCTGACAGCGGAACAATCGCTGTTGTCGCAACAGGACAACCTGGTCACGACGCTGGGCGAGATCTCGTCGAACCTGGTCGGCGTCTATCGGACGCTGGGCGGTGGCTGGCAGATTCGTGAGGGCAAGGAATTCGTGCCCGAGCCGATCAGGACGGCCATGGCTCGCCGAACGAACTGGGGAACGCTGCTCGATCCGCTGTCCACACCGACGAGACAGCCGGACAGCCTGATCCGCGCCCCGGACTGGTGAGTCGCGGGAAACGCGGCCGTCGTTCGCGGCGAGCCAACCCTTGTCACGCAAGATTCAATCACGGGAGATGCACCAGGTGACCCGCGCGCATCCATGGAATTCGATACCCCCGGGACGAGTCGCGGTAGCGCTGCTCGCGTGCCTGACGATTCCCGCCTGCGACAAGAAGAACAACTACGCGCCGCCGCCACCACCCCAGGTAACGGTCAGCACACCGACCGAGGGCCCGGTCAGCGCATTCCTGGAATTCACCGGCAATGCCCAGGCGATCAAGACCGTGCAGTTACGCGCCCGCGTCGAGGGCTATCTCGAGAAAATCCTGTTCAAGGAAGGCGACCTCGTCAATGCCGGACAGCTGTTGTTCCTGATCCAGCAGAACACCTACGAGGCGCAACTGAAGCAGGCCGAGGCCCAGGTGCTGCGGGACAAGGCCGAGTTGCTGCACGCCGAGACCGAGTTCACGCGATTCTCCGGCCTGTTCCGGCAGAATGCCGCGGCCCAGACGGACGTCGACCGCTGGCGTTACCAGCGCGATGCGAGCCGGGCATCGGTGATGGCCGCGGAGGCCCAGGTCGACCTGGCCAAGCTGAACCTCAGCTACACCCGCGTCACCGCGCCGTTCCGCGGACGCGTCAGCCGACGCTACAAGGACCCCGGGAACCTGGTCGGCGGAGCCGAACAGACTGTGCTGGCGGAGATCAATCAGATCGACCCGATCTACGCGTATTTCACGATCAGCGAGCAGGATCTGCTGCGCGTTCGACAGGAGAAGCAGCGCACGACGACACGCGATGATCACGTGCCGCCGACCCCGGTATCGCTCGGGCTCGCCAACGAGCAAGGATATCCGCATCAGGGTCACGTAGACTACGCGGGAATTCGCGTCGATTCGACGACCGGCACGCTGCAATTGCGCGCGGTATTCGCCAACCCGGACTACACCATCCTGCCCGGACTGTTCGTCCGAATCCGGGCCGAGGCCGGGCCGGCCCGCGCCAGCCTGCTGATACCGGAGGACGCGATCGGCTACGACCAGGGCGGCTCCTACGTTCTGGTCGTCGACGGCCAGAACATCGCCCAGCGCCGCGGCATCGTGCTCGGCCCGAAAAGCGGCACGACGTTCGCGGTCAACAGCGGCCTGGCCGCGACCGACCGGATCATCGTCAACGGCGTGATGCGCGCGATACCCGGCCGTCCGGTCACACCGGTCGATGCGAATGCCGCCAAGGCCCCGGTCGGCGAGCGGACCGGCCGATGATCTCGACCTTCTTCATCGACCGGCCGATCTTCGCGAATGTCATCGCGATCGTCACGATCATGCTCGGCCTGGTCAGCATGTCCCAGCTCCCGGTCGCGCAGTACCCGAACATCGTGCCGCCGACGATACAGGTGACGACCCGCTACCCCGGCGCGAGCGCGGAGATCATCGGCAACACGGTCGGCATACCGATCGAGCAGGCCGTCAATGGCGTCGAGAACTCGCTGTACATGTCCTCGACCAGTGGCGCCGACGGCAGCTATGCCTTGACGATCACGTTCGGCGTAGGCACGGATCTGAACGGCGCGCTGAGCCTCGTGCAGAACATGGTCAACGGGTCGCTGGCGCAACTGCCCGATGCGGTACAAAAACAGGGCGTCACGGTCAAGAAGGTATCGACGAACATTCTGCAGGTCGTCAGCCTGTACAGTGAGGATGATCGTTACGACGAGAGCTTCCTGTCGAACTACGGAATCATCAACCTCCAGTACCCGCTGGGCCGGATTCCCGGCGTCGGACAGATCAAGGTGCTCGGCGCCGGGTCCTACAGCATGCGCATCTGGCTGAACCCGGAGCGCCTGAAGTATTACGGGCTGACGACGACCGATGTCGTCAACGCGGTCCAGCAGCAGAACACGCAGGTCGTCGCGGGGCAGCTCGGCGGTCCGCCGGTGCCCGAGGGACAGGCCTTCCAGTTCACCGTCAACGCGCTCGGCCGCTTGTCCGACGCCTCGCAATTCGGCGACATCATCGTCAAGACGGTGCGCACGCGGCAGGACGAAACCGCGCAACTGGTGCGCGTGAAGGATCTGGCCCGGGTCGAACTGAGCCAGCAGACCTACGCGAACTTCGCCGGTCTCGGCGGTCACAAGGCGACGCAGATGCTGATCTACGCGTTGCCCGGCGCGAACGCGATCGATGTCGGCAAGAAGGTACGCGCCGCCGTCGAGGATATGAGCCACGACTTTCCCGAGGGCCTGAAATACGCGATCCACTACGACACTACGGAATTCATCCAGCAATCGATCGACGCGGTCTACGAGACGCTGTATGAAGCCGGTGTGCTCGTGCTGGCGGTGATCATCCTGTTCCTGCAGAACTGGCGCGCCTCGCTGGTGCCGGCGACGACGGTCCCGGTGACGATCATCGGCGCATTCGCCGCGATGGCGATGCTGGGCTTCTCGGTCAACCTGATGACCTTGTTCGCGCTGATCCTGGCGATCGGCATCGTCGTCGACGACGCGATCGTCATCGTCGAGAATGCCTCGCACTACATCGAGAAGGGCCTGAGTCCGCGCGATGCGGCGATCAAGGCGATGAGCGAGATGACCGGTCCGGTCATCGGCATCACGCTGGTGTTGACCGCGGTGTTCCTGCCGGCGGCGTTCCTGCCGGGCATTTCCGGCCAGTTGTTCCGCCAGTTCGCGCTGGTCATCGCATCGACCGCGATCATCAGCGCGATCAACGCGCTGACGCTGAAGCCCGCGCAGTGCGCGCTGTACCTGCGCCCGAAGCCGCCGAATCATCAGCCGAACGCGTTCTACCGCGGCTTCAACCGCGCCTATGGGCGGGTTGAAGCCGGCTACACCCGCATCGTTCGCTGGATGGTCGGACACACCGGCTTGATGGCCGCGGTCTTCTTCGCGATCGTCGGGCTAGGCGCCTGGCTGTTCGCGTCCTACCCGACCGGCTTCCTTCCGGTGGAGGACCAGGGTTACGCGATCATCGTCGGCAAGCTGCCCGACGGCAGCGCGCAACCGCGCGTGCGGGACGTCTCGCGCAAGGTCGACGAATTGTTGTCGAAGACGCCCGGAATCGCCTCCTGGGTGACGATCGGCGGCTTTTCGATGCTCGACGCGGCGAACGTCTCGACCGCGTTCAGTACCTTTGCGATCTACGAACCCTGGGAAAAACGCGGCAAGAACCTGTCGCAGCGCGAACTTCTGACCCGGTTGAAGAAGGACCTCGACGGCATCCAGGAAGGGCGCATCGCCGTCGTCGTGCCGCCACCGATCAGCGGCCTCGGACAGGCCGGCGGCTTCCAGATGATGCTCGAGGATCGCCACAGCCTAGGCCTAGCGGAACTGCAGAAGGCGGTGCTTGAACTGATCCGGAACGGCACCTCGCAATCCGGACTCGGCTTCCTCGGCTCGACGTTCAGCGCGCGCAGCCCGCAACTCTATCTGGACATCGACCGCACCAAGGCCCAGTCGCTGGACGTTCCGCTGAACAACGTGTTCGGGACGCTGCAGGCCTATCTGGGATCGACCTACGTCAATCTGTTCAACAAGTTCGATCAGTCGTTCCAGGTCTACGTTCAGGCCGACGCCCCCTACCGATTGCAGCCGGAGGACATCGGCAGCCTCTACGTCCGCAATGTCCGCGAGGAGATGGTTCCACTGGGCAGCATGATGACCGTGAGCCGGAAGCTCGGCGCGGACCTCGTATCGCGCTACAACCTGTACCCGGCGGCACCGCTGTTCGGCGCGCCGTCGCCGGGCTTCAGTTCGGGGGACGCCATCGCGCTGATGGAACAGGTCGCGAAGAATACCCTGCCGAACGGCATTTCGTTCGACTGGACCGCGACCGCCTATCAGGAGAAGCAGCTCGGCAATCAGGCCTACTTCGTCTACGCGCTGTCGATCGTGTTGGTGTTTCTGGTGCTGGCCGCGCAGTACGAAAGCTGGTCTAGCCCGTTCGCGGTGATTCTGGTCGTACCGATGGCGCTGGTCGGCGTGATTCTGGCGCTCATCTCGCGGCACTTCCCGAACAGCTTGTACACCCAGGTCGGGCTCGTGCTGATGATCGCGCTGGCCAGCAAGAACGCGATCCTGGTCGTCGAATTCGCGCGTGAGTTGCGCGCCGAGGGACTTTCGATCGTCGAGTCGGCGGTCGAAGCGACGCGGCGGCGACTGCGGCCGATCATCATGACTTCGTTCGCGTTCATCCTCGGCGTCGTACCCCTGCTGAATGCCAGCGGCGCGGGCGCGGCCAGCCAGCAGGCGATCGGCACGGTCGTATTCGGCGGCATGCTCGCCTCGACGATCCTGGCGATTCCGTTCGTGCCGGTCTTCTACGTGCTCACGCAGCGCTGGGCCGAACGCAAGGCGACGCCCCCCGCGCAGCGAACCGGCGAGCCGTCGACACCCGACCCCATCGGCTGACGCGGGACGACAGCGCCGCCTGGGCTAGCGGACGGGCCGCACCTCACCAGGGCTCGCGGCCGATCGTCGCGCCCCACCGCTCCCGCGTTCGATACCGCGCGCGCCGACGCGCCCGGCAAAACGATGAGGTCCGGCCGGAAACTAGCTCGTGGAACGAGCTCGCCGGGACTGCACCGATGGCGCCCAGTCGACGCGCCGGTCGGGTACTTTCCGGCGGTCCTCGGTCACCAGATTGCCGTCGCTATCGACGAATGGAACCTTGGGCATGGGATGCCACCCACGCCGGTCGAGGCCGGACCGGCGATACTGCTGTTCTTTGTTCATCGCAGGATGTTGTTTCTATCACTTTGTTCTAAGTGTCGTTGTGTGAGAAACCGGTTGGAAACCGCGTAGCCCCCCCGCGAGTATCTCCGGGGCCCGGTCCAAGCCCGAGCCCAAACCGTACCGTTGCGCCGATTCGCGTCCGAGCGTCTTGACGACTCGGTAGCTCCACGCGCACGCCCGTATTGCCGAAACAGCCGAAAAAATCCCGGGCGACGCCGTTATATTCCCGTAGGTGGGCCGGACATTCAAGACGGGTACCCGAAAACGGGCTTGACTGACAAGACTCGACGAGGTTCAGACGGGCCGGTTCACGCGTGGCGGCCCGACCTCGACACGTGCCGGCCGATCGAGCGCCGCGCCGATTTCCTCGTCGGACAGATAGCATCCGGGATCCTCGGCCCAGACGTCCCCGGTCGTCTGGTGCGCCCGGACCCGCGTATTGCCGTTGCACAGGTCCAGATGGATGCATTGCCCGCACCGGCCGGTGACCGGGCGTGGGCTTTGTCGAAGCCCCGCGAGCAGTGGATCGGACAGATCGCGCCAGATGTCCGAAAAGGCGCGCCGGCGGACGTTGCCGAGCGTATAGTGCCACCAGAACGTATCGGGATGGACGTTTCCGAGGTTGTCGATGTTCGCGACATTGACGCCCGAGGCGTTGCCGCCCCACTGTGCAAGGCTGGTTCTCAGGCGCTCCGCCCGCTCGGGAAAGCGTTGCCGCGCCCACTGCAGCAGGTAGGCGCCGTCCGCGTCGTTGTTGCCGGTGACGAAATCGGCCGGCTTCCCCCGGATCAGGCGCGCGAGACAGGTCTCGAACAGCAGGTCCATGGCCGCGCGGGCCATGCCGAAGTCGGCATCGTCCCGGCGATTGCGATAGCCTCGTCCACCGTAGTTCAGGTGAGACAGATAGAACTTGTCGACGTCCTCGCGTTCCATCAGGTCCAGCAAGGCCGGCAAGTCCTGATGATTGTCGCGTGTCAGCGTGAAGCGGATGCCGATCTTGATGCCCCGCTCGCGGCATAATCGAATCCCGTGCAGGGAACGCTCGAACGAACCGGGGCTGCGGCGAAATGCATCGTGCGCCTCGGCCATGCCATCCAGGCTGACCCCGACGTAATCGAATCCGGTATCGTCGATCGCATCGACATTCCGTTCGTCGATCAGCGTGCCGTTGCTCGACAGGCCCACGTAAAAGCCCATCCCCTTCGCGCGTCGGGCGATCTGGAAGATGTCGGGCCGCAACAGGGGTTCGCCGCCGGAGAGAATCAGCACCGGAACCCGGAACGCCTTGAGGTCGTCCATGACCGCGAACACCTCGTCGGTGTCCAGTTCACCGGGAAAATCGATATCCGCCGAGGTCGTATAGCAATGCCGGCAGGTCAGGTTGCAGCGCCGGATCAGGTTCCAGATGACGACAGGTCCGGGCATGACACGGCGTCGCGGCTGGCTGGGCAAGGGCTCGGTCGGCTCCGGCGCCAGCAGTTCGGAAATGTACTGGGTCATTCGGAACATGATCGCGGTCAATCGCTGAGGCGCAATCCGGTCTTTTTCAGGATGCGCGTGCTGTACAGGATGGCGTGCCCCCGGTTGGCCTCGCCCAGCACGGCCGCGATGCGGGCCGTTTCCCGCTCCACGTCCTCGCGTGTCCGGCCGTGCACCATGGCGAACAGATTGTACGGCCAGGCCGGCGGATGGCGAGGCCGGTGATAGCAATGACTGACCGCCGGCAATGCGCCGATGCGGGCCCCGAGATCGTCGATGCGGTCGTCGGGCACGTCCCAGACGGTCATTCCATTTGCGCGGTAGCCCAGCCGGTAGTGATTGGGCACCGCACCGATACGCCGGATGATCCCGCGCGCGAGCATGCTTTGCATGCGCCGCATCAGTTCATCGGCCGAGATGCCGATCTGGCTCGCGAGCGCCTCGTACGGCCTCGGCGTCAACGGCAATCCGGCCTGTGTCGCGCGGATGATCGCGCGGTCGACCTCGTCGATCGAGGGTCCTTCGGACATGCTCATACCTCCAGCCGCAGCCCGACGAAGTACTCGGTGATCTTCGGCATGTCGTGCACGTGCAGCCCCGTCGCGGATTCGATCGCCATGATGACCTCGGCGGTGCGTTCCGGTTTTTCGGTCGCCAGCACGAACCACATGTTCAGCGCATGGTCGCGCGCGTAGTTGTGGGCCACCTCCGGGAAAGCATTGACTTGTTCCGCGACGCGCTCGAATTCCGGCTCGGGAACCGCCAGCGCGGCAAGCGTCAATGCGCCGCCCATGCGTTCGGCATGGTACAGCGGACCGAAGCGGCTCAGCACCCCGTCTTCGAGCAGCTTGCCCAGCCCTTCGATCAGCGCGTCCTCGGTCAGGCCCAGACGCTCGGCAGCCTCGCGATACGGATGCTCGCAGATCGGGAAACCGTCCTGCAGGCCGTTGATGATGGTCCGCTCGACATCGTCCAGCACCGTGCCCTCGCTCATCGGTAGATCGCACCCCGCTGCTTGAAGCAGCGACGACTGAACAGCACGGCGCGCGGCACATCGACGAGACCGCAGAACACGACCAGCGCTTCGACCTGTCCCTCGACCACGGCCCGGTCGCGGCCGTGGATCATGCAGAACAGGTTGTAGGGCCAGTCCTGTCCCCGACGCGGACGTCGGTAACACAGCGTGACGCAGGAAAACGATGCCATCGTCGCACCGACCTCGCTGACGCGATCATCGGGAATGTCGAAGACGACCATCGCGTTGGCCTCATAACCGAGGACGCGGTGGCGCACGACGACTCCGAGGCGATTGATGACGCCGGTCGCGCTCCAGCGCGCCAGGCGCTCGATGACGTCCGCCTCGCACAGTCCGACCCGCTGGCCGATCTCGGCGTACGGACGCGGAACCAGCGGCAAGCCACGCTGCACCGCGGCTAGCAAACGCTGTTCCATGGCCTGATCCGCATCCAAGGTCGCGGCACAGCGCGATACCGCGGCCTCTGACGCGGCGGTCCTGGGCGCCGACGGGTAGGAAACAAGTGACATGCTGCTCATGACATGAGTGCGTAAGCTGGCGCGGGATGCTACTCGTTGCCGAAGTCCAGCTGAAAACCGAGGTCGATATGGAAATCCTCGATCAGCGGCAAGGACAACACGCTCAGGCCGGTATGCCGCTCGATTCGCAGCAGCACCGCATCCAAACTCGGTTGGTCCGCCGCGGTGACGACGAACCACAGGTTGTACCGATGCTCCCGCTCGTAGTTGTGGTTGACCTCCGGCAGGCTGCTGATCCAGTCGGCCAGCGCCTCGAGCCGCGCTGCCGGGGCCGCCACGGCCGCCAAGGTGCTGGCTCCGACGCGCTTGGGACGGAACACCGGCCCGACCCGGCTCACGGCCTGCGTGTCCCTGAGGACCTTGAGGTTCTCCAGCACCTCGCCCTCGTCGACGCCGAGTGCCTCGCCGATTGCGCGGAACGGCCTCGGCTCGAGCGGAAAATCCCGCTGGAAATCGTTCAGCAAATGCTTTTGCAGGCGAGTCAGCGCCACGGCCGGTTTCCTCAGAGCCCCAGCCGATGGGCGCGCGAGACGAAAAAGATGCCGCTGGGCTTGTCGATGCTCAGACGGGCGAGTTCCGCGAAGGTTTCGGTGTCGTAGACCACGACGCGGTCGTCGTCGCGTGCCGAGATCCACACCTCGTCGCCCTTTGGCTTGAACTCCATGTGCAACACCGCCTTGCCGGGGTTCAGGCGTCGCGCGACGCTGAGATCGCGCGTGTCGATGACTTCGATCTTGTCGTTGTCGGGTAGCGCGAAGTTGACCCAGATCTGGCGTTCGTCCGGGCGCGGAATCACGAAAACGGGCTGCCCGTCGACCGCGATCTTCTTGACGACCTTCCAGTCACGACGATCGATCACCAGCAATTCGTGCCGACCGACCGCCGGCACGAACCAGTAATCGCCGATCAGCGCGCGGCCTTCCAGATGCGGCATCTTGAATACCGGGAGCTTCGGATCGTCCTTCGCGTATTCCGGCAGGATCGACCGGACACCGGCATCCGGGTTCCACAAATCCAGCAAGGCCAGGCCATCCTCCCCGAACAGCCCGGCGATGTAGTAGCGCCCCTCGGGCGAGATCAACGCATCGTAGGGCTCCTTGCCGGCCTTGAACTTCCTGATTGCCGGACTCTTGACGTCATGCAGGTCGGCGATCCAGATCTCTCCGGCCTCGAACAGGCTGAATACGAACGCCTTGCCCGGCGCGTCGACCAGGCCAACGACCTTCGAAACCCGCCCGTCGCCGTAGTCGGCTCGAATGTCGGCGATCTTGTCCAGCGTCTCGGACGAGAAAACCCTGACGCCGCCCGGATCGTAGTTGGACGTGGCGATCATGCGGCCATCCTGCGAGATCGCGCCACCGACGCTGTTGTGCGCCTGTTCGATGCGCTTGACGATCCGCGCCTCCAACAGATCGACCTTCGTCAGCGCCCCGTCGCGCCCGAAGACATAGCCGTACCGCTCGTCCGGCGAGTAGACGATGCTGGCATGGGACAAGTCGCCCAGCCCCTGCAACCGCGCCAGGCTCGTCCGGTGCGTCGTGTCGACCAGCCTGAGGCTCCCACTGGCCCGTTCGACGATCAGGCCGAGATCGCCGGTGCCTCGCGGCTCAGCCGCCTGGGCCGACAGCGCCGCCAGTGCGATCATCGAAAGGACGAACTGTTTCAGTCGGCTCATGGATTCCTTCGCAATTGCTGTACCAGCCATGCTGCCTCGTCCGGCGCGACGATCCCGCGCCACGGCGGCATTGCGGTTCCCGACCGCCCGTTGATGATCGTGTCGATCAGGACGGCGTCGGATTTCCCGATCAGGGCCTCGGGCAGCAATGCCGGTCCGAGGCCACCACGCAGACTCATGCCATGGCAGGACCCACAGTCCTGCCGCAGCAGATCACGGAGCTCGGTCTGCCGTTGCGCCGAGGGGATGCCCTCGACGCCCGACGCGGCGAGCGCCACGCCGGCGAATAGACCCGCTCCCCAGCGTACCTCAGTCACAAGGCTTGAGTGTCGACAGATAGGCCGCCAGGTCGGCGATGTCGGCATCGGTCAGACCGGCCGCCATATTGACCATGATCGGATTCTTTCGCGATCCATCGCGATAGCCGGTCAGCGCCGCCCGGAGGTAATCCTCCTTCTGACCCGCGAGATTGGGGAAAGCCGGCGAGGCACTGATGCCGCGGATGCCATGGCAGGACGCGCAGACCGTCTCGACCCGGGCCTTGCCGGCCGAGGGATTGGCGCCGTGCGCGGACGCCGCGATCAGCGCGGCGGAAATCGCCGTTGCGATTCGAATGGTGTTCATCTGTTCGACTCCGATCAAGAGCATGCAAGGGGGTGGGCCGTGCCGGGCGATGCGCCGGCGGCCGGGTCAATTGGCCTTCGCCAGGTCCGCCTTGACGGCCTCCGGTGACAAGCCGCGCGTCATGAACTTCGCGCGGGCGCGCGAAAAGATGCCCGCCGGGCTTTCCATCGGGAACGAGGCAACCCGCTCGAGCGTCCTGGAATCGAAGGCGACGACCTCGTCGCCGTTGTAGCCGGAACTGACGTACAGCCGGTCACCCTTGGCGTTGTATTCGGGAAAGTAGGCGTGTCCCCCGACATCCAGTGTCTTTGCGACTTCCAGCGTATTCTTGTCGATCAGTTGAATCGTCCGTGCACGGCGGTCCTTGCTGATGATGTCGACCGCGACGTAGGGCGCGTCGTAATGCGCCGCCGGCGACTCAGTTCCGCCGAGCACCGGAATCTGTTTGACGACCTCCATCTTGTCCAGATCCCAGACGCTGACGACCTCCTTCTCGCAATCACCGAAGTTCGTGCCGAACCCGAGGTTCCGGCCGTTCACCTGGACCACCGAGCCGCCGCCGACGTGCGGCACGCAGCCGGCCGGCAGTTTCGCCAGAAGCTTCTTGTCGGCCAGATCGATTGCCGCGACGATGCTGTCGTCATACGACGCGACCATCAGCTTGCGTCCTCCATGGGACAGGAAGGCATCGTGCAGATGCCGTCCGACGTTCGTCACCGCGCTGACCGGGAAATCCGGCTTCGTCAGATCGACGATCCAGACCTGACCGGCGTTCTCCAACGCGATCGCGAACAGATCGGCAAAAGGTGTTCCGGTGATCATGCCGGAATCCGAGGTCACGAACTTGCCGTCGGGGTCGGTTCCTTCCAGCTTGAAATACTTCAGCGGCTCCAGCGTGTTGGCGTCGAGCAGTACGGCGAAGTGCGGCACGAACGAGCCGGCCATCAGGTACTTGCCGTCGCGGGAGATGCCGAGCGCCGGACCATTCAGGCCGGTCTTGACCTCGCGCACGATCTTCATCGAGTACAGGTCGACCTTGTAGATCTCTGCCGTGTCGGTCTTGACGTAGGCCCAGCGTGGATTGACCGGATTGAACTCGATGATATGGGCCGCGGTCTTGGTCGGCACTTCACCGACCTTGACGTTCGTCGCGCTATTGATGAAGACCGCCTTCGACCCCTCACCGCGACCGTAGCGACCGCGCGCGGCGACGCCGAGCAGGTCGTCGAGGTTGTCGATCGCGTAGGCCGGCTTGTCGGGCAACGTGGATTCGTCGGCGACGTGGACCTTCAGCGACTTCTTGATGTCGTCCAGCGTCCACTGCGGGTCGGTCTTCGGCGTCGTCAGGATGCGGCTGACGACGAGCCGGATGTCATCGTCGGACAGGCGCCCGTAGAACGGTGGCATCAAGGTGTCGAACGAGCCGGCCATGACCGTCGTCCGGAGACTCGTCGGGCTGCGGCCCTTGAGCCGCTCCTGATTTAGCGGCGGCGCGAGATAGCCGCCGAGGTCGTGCCCATGACAGCTCGCGCAGTTCTCATTGAACACCTGTTCGGCGCGTTGGCGGTCGGCGGCACTGAATTCCGTGGCACTGGCGCCCGGGCCCGAAAGCTCGATCAGCGCAGCGGCGATTCCTACAGACAGTGTTTTGTTCATGTATTCCTTGACCCTCCGGCAAAACGGAGCGGTTCCCGGCAGCTCGCTGCGGATGGATTCCTCGCGACACGGCGGCCCGCCCTTCATGTTTCGACTCTAAACCTTTTGGCGTGACTCTGTCAATCGGGCTACGCGCGGCGGGCGATCACCGAAGCCCGAATCGGCCGGTTGCCGAGGCATCCGACCGAAGCCGACGGCAGCGCGCAACGAAACTCGGCCAGATGCGGCTCCCATCCCGACTGCGCGCAATCACACATCGCCATGCGGAATTTCCCATACCCGGGTCGATCGGAGCGAGGCCATCATACGGCATGGACCGCCGGTGCCGACGATAGCAGATCCACTAATCACGCGCGATTCCGCGCGGATTCACGCGCGGCGCCGGGCCGTGCGGCGCTTTGGCACGTTAATCGCTATGGGTTCCTAGCGGATGGGGAAACCGATCCGGGACCGAGGACCGTAGACGCAGGAGCCCTTCGTGAGCAAGACGACGATCCTCTACCTGCTGGCGCCGCTGCTGATCGCGCTGGGCGGTGTTGCGTGGGTCCATCTGCGCAACAGCAGAAACGAGGAACGGCTGCTGAAGACATGGTTCCGGACCTTGTCGGAACCGCGAGTGGAGTCGCCGGAGCAACCCACGACGCGGGCGCCACAGAAGCCCCCGGACGGGGGTGCACGGAATGATTGAGGCGGACAGCGGAGCGATGCGAAACCTGGACGAGTCGGACGCCGATGATGGCGTCCCGGCGCGGGTCGCGTGCCACCGTTGTTCAGCCAGGACACGCCGCGCAACCGCCGGAGCCGGATGTTTCATCCCTCATGGACAACCTAGCGAACGAACGGAGCAATACTCTTGAACAAGTCCGAACTGATCGACGTACTGGTGGAAAAAACAGGCTTTCGGAAGACCGATGTGCACGAACTGATCGACGGTTTCATCGAAACCGTGGTGTCCTGCGTGGCCCGTGGCGACGAGGTCCATCTGATGGGGTTCGGCGGATTCAAGTCTCAGGCGCGTGCCGCACGCGAGGGACGAAACCCGTCGACCGGTCAGAAGTTCGTCGTCGAGGCGATGTCGGTGCCGAAATTCACGCCGGGCAAAGCCTTCAAATCCGCCGTCGCGGAGGGCGGGCATGTGATCCGGCCGATACGCGCTTCCCGCTCGACGAGCAAACACGCCCGCAATCGCTCGCAGATCTCATCGAGCGCGCCGGCCGCGCGACAGAGCGTTTCGCGCTGAGCTAGATCGGGTCGCGGTCGTCCTGCACGGACGGCCGACGGCCTAGCCGTGCCGTCCCACCGACCGCCGGCCCGAGCGACGCACGGGCCGAGGGCCACTCCCACATCAGTCTCCAGCACTCGACGCGGTCGCGATGCAGCGCCGGCGGCGACGCGCCGCGCGTCGTCATGGTCGGGTGTTGACGTCCTCGAATGCCGCCTTCTGGAAACCGGGCGGCCGCATCGAATAATTGCCGAGCAAGGTCCCGTCGTCCCGCGGGCTGGCCACGAACGCCATCCATCCCGCCAGCCCGAACAGGAACAGCCACACGGCGACCGTGCGAAAGTGGGGGTATCCGACGAGGCTTCTGCGCGCCCCTTCTGCGGCCGGATCCTTATTCGTCGCCCCCGGGCGCCGCACCAGTCGTTGCAGCGCGGTGAGCACGTGTTCCGCGTGGCCTTGCCAATCGATCGCGGCCAGGCGGGCAGCGACGGGTCGAATCACGTCCAGCGCCTGGCTGATACGCGATGAGCTTGAATCGTTCATCGTGACTCCTTGTCGAGGAATGGGGTTTGATGGAAGAATCGGCGTTGGAAGGACGGGCTGCGTCAACGGGCATCGGTCCGGCCCGCGCAGCGGGTTCGCATGACGTCCAAGGCGCGCGTGGAGCACCGATCGGTGCCCCCTTCGCGTACCACCTTGCCGCGCATGACCGGGCCTGTCAAGCCGCGGCGCGCGGCTCCTCTCGGCGAAAATCGCAAATGCCCGATCCTGTCGAACCTTTCACGATTCAACCAGTTCGCGTCGGCATCGATCTCGGAGGAACGAAGATCGAACTATTGGCGCTGGACGCGCAAGGCCAGGAGTTATGCCGCAGACGCGCCGCGACACCGCAGGGGGATTACGCGGCGACCGTATCGACGATCGTCGGTCTGGTCGAGGACGCCGAACAGGCGTTAGGGTTCCATAGCGACGCCGTCGGCATCTGCACGCCCGGCGCCATTTCCAGGGCGACGGGTCGGATGAAGAACTGCAATTCGACCTGCCTGAACGGCAGGACGCTGCGCGAGGACCTCGAGACACGGCTTGCGCGGCCCGTCCACATCGCCAACGACGCGGACTGCTTCGCGCTGTCCGAGGCCAGCGATGGTGCCGCGGCCGGCGCGGCGGCCGTTTTCGGCGTGATCCTCGGAACCGGTGTCGGCGGCGGCATCGTCGTTCGCGGCCGTCTGCTCGACGGCCCCAACGGCATTGCCGGAGAATGGGGACACAATCCGCTGCCCTGGCCAGCAGCCGGCGAATGGCCGGGCCGCGCGTGCTATTGCGGCCGCAGCGGCTGCATCGAGACCTTCCTGTCGGGGCCCGGGCTGTCTGGCGACCACGCCAACGCAACCGGCAAGCACCTGACCGCCGTCGAAATCGTCACCCGGGCCGGACAGGGCGACGTCGCATGCGAGACCAGCCTGCAGCGTTACGAACACCGGTTGGCGCGGGCGCTGGCCGTGGTCATCAACATCCTCGACCCGGACGCCATCGTGCTGGGTGGCGGCCTGTCGAACTGCGAGCGCCTATACCGGAACGTGCCGCGGCTGTGGGGTGAGTTCGTCTTTTCGGACCGGGTCGATACCCGACTGCTCGCGCCCAGGCACGGGGACTCGAGCGGCGTGCGGGGCGCGGCCTGGTTGTGCCGCTGACCGGACCGTCACGGCGCCGCGGCTTTCCAGAAGGTACCGGCCGGCAACTCGCGTTTCGCCGGATCGCCCGGCTTCTCGCCGGGGCCACTCGGCAATAATCGCTGCACGCGCGCGGCGGCATCGATCTCGCGGGGCCCCCAACTGCGCACGCGGCCCTGGCAATAGCCGCTCCGCAGCAACCCGAGGACCGTCGGGTCCTTCTCCTCGATCACCGGTGCTACCCGACGCCACGACTCCTCGCTGTCGCAGAGCCGGCCGCGCGCGTGATCGGCGGCGTCGATGAACGACTGCAACCGCTGGCCATTGCGCCCGGCCCAGGCCTCGGAAAAGACGTAGCCGATGCTCGGCAACGCGGCGTCGATTCCCAGGCCCCGGAGCATCCCCTGCCCGTCGAGCAACTGCCGGTATCCGGCCGCCTGCAGCTTCGCCGCGAACTGCCAATAGGTCAGCACGCCATCGAGGGCGCCGCGCTTGATCTGCTCATTCAGCAGCGGCGGTGCCCCGAAGGTCTTCTCGACCGCGTGATCGAGATCAAGGCCGGACTGCTGCTTCGCCAGGGCTTGCAGCAGCAACCAGTTCTTGTCGAGGGCTCCGCCGGCGATACCGAGCCGCTTACCGGGCAGGTCGGCCACGGAGCGAATCGACGATCCCGCCGGGACCAACAGCGCGCCATGCGTCGTCGAGTAGGGGATGAACGACAGGTCCCTGCCCTGCTGACGCTGCGCGGCGACCCAGATCCAGTCCGCGATGATCAGGTCGACACCGCCGCTCAGCAGCGCGATCTTCGCCGCCTCGGTCGATGCCAGCCTGGTCGGCACGAACAGGCTACCCGCGGCTCCGCCGGCTTCCTGTTCGATCGCCGTGAGTTCCCAGTTGACGGTCCCGAACGCCAGCACGCCGATGCGGATCGGGGAACGCGGCGCCTCGGCCCGAGACAACGGGACCGAGCCCAGCAACGATCCGATCAGCAGCAGCGCCAAGCAACGGAGGGGCTGTCGTGACGACGGTCCCCCCGGACCAACCGGCCCTGGGTCACGGCGCGGAAACACCGGCCCGGATCGTTCAGTGAAGACCCGCATAGTACTCTGTCAACGCATCAATCTCGCCTTCCGAAAGACGCTCGGACATCATCCGCATCCGCCGGTAGATGTCATTGTGCCGCTGGCCGGACCGGTACGCCAGCAGCGTCTGCTTCAGATACGCGGACTTCTGGCCGGCGAGCCGAGGCGTATCCACGACCTCACCCTGCCCGCTGCCGCCGTGACAGATGCCGCACGGTGGGATCAGACGCTTGCTGTCGCCGTTGGCAACCAGGGGCGGGACTTTCGTCGCGCGCATGCCCGGGCTTGCCGCCGGCGGTGGCTCGTGACTGTAGAACTGCCCGAGATCGGCCATGTCCTGGTCGCTGAGCCCCGCGGTCAGCGCCGACATCACCGCGTGCGAGCGCGATCCGTCCTTGTAATCACGCAGTTGTCGATACAGGTAGGTCGCGAGTTGCCCGTTGAGGTGCGGCGCATCTGCAGCACCCTCGGCCCCATGGCAGCTTTGACACGTCGCCGCCAGCGACTTTCCCCGCTCGGCATCGCCGCCCTTGACCAGTCGCAAGGTGGCTGGCGTCCAGGCCACCCGGGTCGAGGGTTCGGCCCGGGCCGAATCGATGAACGCGACCGACGCCAATAACAGCACGGAGGCAATGACAGCTTTCATATCAATACCCCCAGGCCGACGGATTGAACGTATTCATCAGGAAGAACTGCGCGATCGGGTAGCCGAAGCTGGCCACCATCAGCACCAGGATCAACCGATTCCAGACGGTGAAACCGTTCAGCAGCAGCGGAAGCTTGGCCGACGGTTTCAGCGCTTCCGCGTAGGTTTCGGTCCGTTCGCTGATCGCGGCGCCCTCGGTCTGCGTCTTGAACAGGTTGTACAGGAACAGCCCCGCCGACGCGGTCAGGATCAGGCCGCCGACGATCATCGCCAGTTCATACGGATCCCACGCGAGCGTCAGCAGCGTGTTGTAGGTCACATGCGAAATCCGCCGCGGCTGACCGAGCAGCCCTAGGATGTGCCACGGCGTCGTCAGGATCACCATGCCGATGAACCAGGACCACAACTGGCCAGCCGCCAAGGCCTCCGAGAACAAGGCCCGCCCGGTCAGCTTCGGCCAGACGTGATAGGCGATCGCGAAATACATCGTGATCACGGTGCCGGCGAAGATCAGATGAAAGTGCCCGGGAACCCATGCCGTGTTGTGCACCATCGTGTTCATCGCGTAACTGGCGTTCACCAGACCACCGAAACCGCCGAGCACCAACATCAGCAGGGACAGGATCGCCGCCAGCACCATCGGCTTGCGCCAGGGTAACGCGCCGATCCAGTCCAGCCGGCCCTTGGCACCGCGCGCGCGGCCCGCGAGTTCCAGCGACGCGATCACCGTGAACGCCGTCAGCAGCGTCGGGATCGCCACGGCGAAGGTGCCGATGCCGTGCGCGAGCTTCCACCCGGCCGCCTGCTGCGGATCGGCATACAGATGGTGAAAACCGATCGGCAGCCCGAACACCATGATCGTTACGAACGCGATTCGTGCGAACTCGTCGCTGAACAGACGTCCACCGGCGGCCACCGGCACAAACACATACAGCGCGATATAGGCCGGAATCAGCCAGAAGTAGACGATCGGATGCAACGTCCAGGCGAACAGCGTTCTGGCCAGGCCAACATCGATCGTGTCGGTGATCCCCAGAGCCCACGGCAACAGCTGGAACAGCGCCTCGAGCGCGACGCCGATACTGGTCCAGAGCCACAGGATCGCGTTCGCGGCGGTCGCGAACATCGGCAGCGGAACCGGTGAATCCGGATGAGCCTTCTTCCATTGGGCGAGCATGACCAGCATCACGGCGCACCAGAACCACGATCCGACGACCAGCAAGGTTGCGCCCAGATAGAACAACACGTGGGCCTGGATCGGCGGATAGAAGGTGTACAGCACCGACGCCTTGCCGAGCAACAGCGGGATCGCCGCCAGCACCGTACCGGTCAGCGCGATCCAGAAACCGGTGCGGGCAATCGCCTTGCCCCAGATCGGCATCCCCAGACTGGTGGTCGCGACGTAGTATCCGAACCCCATGATGAAGAAGGTCGTCAGCACGAAGGCCATCAACACGCCATGCGTGCTGACGGACGCGAAGTAGACCGCCGGCGACTGAATCGCGCCGATGATTCCACTGCGCTCGAGCACCTGATATAGACCGAGCACGCTGGCCAATCCGAACGCGCCGAACGCGACCCAGAAGTGGTCGATGACGAATCGTCGGGCCTCGGTATCGTTCATGGCCGCGCCTCCCCGTTGGTTTCATGGCTGACACCGCGCCAGTTTTCCTTGGCGACGATGGTCATCCGGCTCCACATGTGGTCGTGTCCCAGGCCACAGAATTCATTACATAACATCGGGTAGTCCCCAGGTTTCGGAAAGCTCGTCCGAACCTCGGACACGTAGCCGGGTACGACCATCGTGCTGAAATTCGTCATCGGCGCATGGATTCCGTGGAGCACGTCGACGCTGGCGAGACGGAACGTCACCGGCGTGTCCGCGGGCAAGGTGATCTGATTCGGATAAAAGCCGTAGCGCGCGGCTACAAGCGTGACATGCAAGCTTCCATCCTTCTCCTCGCGCACGCCCAGCTTGTCCTCGGCGAATTCGCCTGAAAGATGCAGGCTCGCCGAATCGATGGTTTCGACGTGGCTCGGGGGATGTATTCCTTTCGTGATCGCCGTCAGCAGGATCGCGCCGACGAACACCCCGACCATGCCGACGGCCACATTGAGCCATTTCCTCTCGAGCGGATCGATATGCATAGCTGGGGCCTCACTGCACGCTGCCGCGCGGCAGGAACACGCCGAAATACAGGAACAGCCACGCGGCGGTCATCGCCAGCGCGATCGCGCTGAGCAAGAGCCATGTGCCTCGAGGGGAATCATCGCCCTGCGGCGACGAACTGTCGGGGGATGGATGCATAACCGGATTCCTCAATTCTTTTAGTGTGAAATGGCCCGGACGCGAAAGCCGCGCGTTCGGAACCCGCCTTCAGGGCGCCTTGCAACGACCTTGAGGCAGCTCGGCTGCCGCCTGCACCGGCATCGGCTGAGACCGGCGGGCATGCGGCGCTGACGATTTCCATGCTGAGGACAGGGAAAACTCGGCGAGTCTAGCCGAAACAGGGCTCGTTTGAGAAGGGTGCGGGGCGCGCTACCGCGCGAACGGCTCAGCCGAAGCGGTGCCGCGCGTTGGTTCGGTCGAAAATTGAAGCGTCATCGGGAATCCGACGCCGGAGTCCGCGCACGCCGGATGAATGGGCGCCGAATACCCGGAGTAGCCTCTGCAGGATGCGCCGAGCCTGCGAAGAAGCGCATCGTTCGCGGTCGATGCGCCTCGTCAGGACCGGCACGGAGAGCACCCGGCCGACAAAGACCCGAGCGACGACTGGCTCGCGTGACTCAGCGCCAGCCGACCGACGCCAGTGCGCAGCGGTTCGCATCGGCGTCACGCGCGGCGTCGCAGCGCTCGTTTGCGCACACATCCTGCAACGCGACCGCGCATTTCAGATGCCCAGGCCTCGGCTGCTTGCGGACGAACGCCGAGCGTGCCTGATGATAGCTCGGGTCGGGACCCCAGAAGTTCCGGTTCATCTCGGCGAGTTCGGCCAGACGGAATTGTTCGAGCGGCTTCGCCGCCTCGTCCAGCGCGCGGGATGTCCGTTTGCCCTCAAGCAACGCATCGAAGTCCGGATCCTGGGCCAGCGCCTCGGCGATCCGCGTGATCTGGTCGCGAAAGCGTCCGAACCCGCTGTCGCCCAGATCGTCCTGGATGATGATGTCATCGATCAGGCCGATGCGCTTTGCCTCGACGACGCTGATCGGCAGGCAGCGCTCGGTGAGTTGCAGTGCGAGGTCCTCCCCCACGCGCTTGGGCAGCGAATACGTCCAATACTCCGATCCGTACAGCCCTCCCATGCCCTTATAGTGAGGATTCAGCACGATGCCCTCGCGTGCCAATACCCGGTCCGCAGCCAGCGCCATCATGACACCTCCGGCGCCGGCACTGCCGTACATCGCCGCGATCGTCAGATGATCGGTTGCGGTCAACACGGACAACACGAAATCGTCCATCGCGACGATGTTGTTCCATGATTCATCGGCTGGATCCTCGGCCGCCTCGATCAGGTTCAGATGAATGCCGTTCGACCAGAAGTCGCGACCGCCGCACAGCACGATGACCCGCGTCGGTCGCTGCCGGGCGTAGTGCATCGCTTCTTCCAGGCGCCGGCAGTGCTCCGTGCCCATGGCCCCGTTGTAGAAACGGAAATTCAGGTATCCGACGTCGTTGCGCTCCTCGTACCAGATGTCGCGGAAGGTCTTGGCAGCGGGCGAGACATGCACCGGGAGCGGCGACTCGGGCACGTCGGCGAGTTGATCGGCGAGCACCATCGCCGACGGAAGCTTGTAGTGCTCGTCCGGACGCTCCCCCTTCCGCTTCATGTGGGAAATCCACACGGCGCCATCGACCGCCGCGCGACAGACCGCACCGTGGCGCTGGGCGATCAGCTCGCCGGGCCGGCCGACCAGTGAGCCCTCCTCGTGCGCGCCGTAGAGATAGACCGGAACTCCCCCGACCTCGTCCAGTACGCCCGGAGCACCGTCCCCCGAGCGGATCTTGCGCAGGATCGTCGCGACCGAATCGGACTGCCAGTCGATGCGCCGCTCGACCTGGCGCAGCAGCGGCCGGAAACGCCCGCGAATGCCTGGCCGCGAATAATCGAGCGGAGCCGGCACGAAGAGTCGAGACTCGAATCGCCGCACTGCGGTCATCATCGCCTTGACCGCGGCGCGCGCGACTTCATCGCGGTAGAGGCTGCTCTTGCTGGCCTCGCGCATCGTGAACTCATAGGTCGCCCATATCGTTCCGGAATCGACATGCTCGGCGGCCTCGACGACCGTAACGCCCCAGCGCGACTCTTCGTTGAGGACCGCCCAGTCGATCGAACTCGGCCCCCGATCGCCGGTGATTCCGGGGTGAAGGATGAGACACGGATGGCGAGTCCAGATGTCGTCCGGAATGACCTGCGCCAGCATCGGACACAACACCAGATCCGGGTTGAACTGCGCGACCGCGTCGCGCATCGCATCCGGTGTCGTCGCCACAGCAACCCCGACCCAGTGGCCGCGCTCCGTGAGTTCGACGTGCGCGTGCTGCGTCAGGCTGTTGTAGGCGCTCGATAGCAACAGGATATGCATGATCTCCTCCGTTGGTTCTTATTGGGCCAACTGCCATCGGTCTTCCGCCGATTTCAGTGCGATCGACCTGTGGCCGATCGCTGTTCCGGTTCACGCCGGGGCCATGTTGCCGGGACCGGACCGCGCGGGCCGTCGATCCAGGCGGCGAGCATTGTCCGCCGACGCGCACTCTACACCACGCCCGGACCATGGGGACAGGCTACTTAAGTAGCGGCCTTGCGTGGGCTTCCGCGGCGCGCTTCCCGCGTCCCGCACAGTGTCCGCAGGCGTCGGATGGTCCACAAGGACAATGACCCCTCGTTTTCGGCCATCGCCGAACGCAACGCCGCTGACGAAGCCGTGGTCTGGTCGATTCGGGGCAGAAAAAGGGCACCCGCGTCATCGACACGCGCGAACCGGCGGAATCGGTGCGGCCGCACCGGTCAGCGCGGACGGCAGAGGCAGCAAGAGTTCAGCCCGCGGCCTTGGAGGCCGGGGTCGTATCGGCGGGTTCCGGATCGGACTCGGCGGTTGGCGCGGCGACTTCTCCGAGGCGAGGCCAGGCGGTCAGCACGGCCTTGACGAGTGTTGCCAGCGGAATGGCGAAGAAGACGCCCCAGAAGCCCCACATCCCACCGAAGAACAGGATCGCGACGACGATCGCGACCGGATGCAGGTTGACGACCTCGGAGAACAGCAAGGGTACCAGCACGACGCCGTCAAGCGCCTGAATGATCGCGTAGGCGAGGATCAGGTACCAGAACTCGTCGGTGACGCCCCATTCGAAAAACGCGACGACGATGACCGGGAAGGTCACGAGCGTCGCACCGACGTATGGAATGATGACCGACAACCCCATCAGCACCGACAGCAGCAACGCATAGTTCAGGTGCATCAGCGTGAACGTCAGGTAACTGCTCGACCACAGGATCACGATCTCGATGAACTTGCCGCGCACGTAGTTGCCGATCTGCATGTCGACCTCGCGCCAGACGCGGGTCGAGAGGTTGCGATCGCGCGGCAGATACTGAATAAACCAGCCGAGAATGCGGTCCTTGTCCTTCAGGAAGAAGTACACCAGCATCGGCACCAGCACCGCGTAGACCAGCAGCGCGATGATGCTGACCAGCGAGGTATAGGAATAGGTCAGCATCGACTGTCCGTAAGCGATCAGCTCCTTGCGCAGCGCGTTCATGGCTTCGTTGAGCTGCTCCAGAGTGATGTACTCCGGATAGCGCTCCGGCAGCTGCATCACGAGGATCTGTCCGCGGTTGATCCAGCTGGGCAACTGTTCGATCAATTGCACCGTCTGCTGGAACAACAGCGGCAACAGCGCGACGAACGCGAACAGCACAAAGGCCAGGAAGATGATGTAGACGATGATGACGGCGATCAAACGCGGCAGACCCGCGCGAACACCGATGCCGACGACGCCTTCCAACAAATAGGCGATGACGCCGGCGGCGAATACCGGCATCAGCATGTTCGACAGACTGAGAACGACCAGCGAACCGACGACCAGCAGCAGGGCAAACGACATCGCCTGCGGGTTTGGCAGAACCCGGCTGAGCCAGTCACTGATCCATTCGCGAACCTTTTGCATCGGACATCAACGCCAGCGAGTCGGACGCCGCGCAGTCTACAGCAAAGCGCGAAAACCGTTAAACGACGGGCTATCAGGCTCGATCGACCCACAGTTCAAGCACAGCTTATCCACAGGCTCTCCACAGAACAAAACACAGGATGTTGTGCTTGACGCCCGAAGAAACCACATCGTATAGTGTGCCCGACTCATTAGAACACCGCCTCTCACCTTGTCACGGAGCGCCGCATGGAACTCGAATCCGCTCTCTCGCAGACGCCGTCCCCCACCCCGATTCGACCGGAGCCGCCGACCTCCGTGGCGGAGATTCGCGCCGTCGCGCCCGGCGAACTGAAAGTCATCCGCCGCAACGGCAAGGTGACCGGATTCGACGCCGGCAAGATCAGCGTCGCGATCACGAAGGCGTTCCTCGCGGTCGAGGGCGGTAGCGCGGCGGCCAGCCGGCGCATTCATGACGCGGTCGAGCAACTGACCGAGCAGGTCAGCCGGGCGCTGAGCCGGCGCCTGCCATCCGGCGGTACCCTGCATATCGAGGACATTCAGGATCAGGTCGAGTTGGCGCTGATGCGCGAGGGCCACCACAAGGCCGCCCGCGCCTACGTGCTGTACCGCGAGGACCGCGCCCGCGCACGCGCCGTGACGGGCCCGCAGGAAGCCGAATCGGTGGAAGACGCGCTGCAGGTCACGCGGCCGGACGGAAGCCTCAAGCCCCTCGACCGCAACCGTCTCGAACGCCTCGTCCGCGGCGCCTGCGAGGGGCTCAGCGGCGTCGATCCGGACTGGATCATCAACGACGCGCAGCGCAACCTGTTCCACGGCGTGCCCGAACTCGATGTCGTGCCGACGCTGGTCATGAGCGCGCGCGCGCGCATCGAGCAGGAGCCCGACTATTCCTTCGTCGCCGCGCGACTGCTGCTGGACATCCTGCGCCGCGAGGGCCTGAGCTATCTGGAAGGACACTGGGCCGAGGCGACGCAGGAGGAAATGCAGACCCGCTACGCCGATTATTTCACCGCCTACATCCGGCGCGGCGCGGAACTCGAACTGCTGTCGCCGGAACTGGTTCGTTTCGACCTGGACCGGCTCGGCGCCGCGCTGAAGCCGGACCGCGACCTGCAATTCACCTATCTGGGGCTGCAGACGCTCTACGACCGTTACTTCATCCATCACGGCGGCATCCGCTTCGAACTGCCGCAGGCCTTCTTCATGCGCGTCGCGATGGGGCTGGCGATCAATGAAATTGAGCGCGAGGCCCGCGCGATCGAGTTCTACGACCTCCTCTCCTCGTTCGACTTCATGTCGAGCACGCCCACTCTGTTCAATTCGGGCACCCTGCGCCCGCAGCTGTCTTCCTGCTATCTGACGAGTGTCCCCGACGACTTGGACGGCATCTATAGCGCGATCAAGGACAATGCGCTGCTGTCCAAGTTCGCCGGCGGCTTGGGCAATGACTGGACGCGCGTCCGCGCGATGGGAGCGCACATCAAGGGCACCAACGGCAAGTCGCAAGGTGTCGTGCCATTCCTCAAGGTCGCCAACGATACCGCGGTCGCCGTCAATCAGGGCGGCAAGCGCAAGGGCGCGGTCTGCGCCTATCTCGAAACTTGGCATCTGGACATCGAGGAGTTCCTCGATCTCCGCAAGAATACCGGTGACGACCGGCGCCGCACGCACGACATGAACACGGCGAACTGGGTGCCGGACCTGTTCATGAAGCGCGTCGCCGAGGAAGGCCAGTGGACGCTGTTCTCCCCGAACGACACGCCGGATCTGCATGATCTGTTCGGCGCGGAATTCGAAGCCCGGTACATCGAGTACGAACAGAAGGTCGATCGCGGCGAGCTGAAATTGTTCAAGCGTCTGCCGGCGGCCCAGTTGTGGCGCAAGATGCTGTCGATGCTGTTCGAGACCGGTCACCCGTGGCTGGCTTTCAAGGACCCGTGCAATCTCCGCTACACGAACCAGCATGTAGGCGTCGTCCATTCGTCGAACCTGTGCACCGAAATCACGCTGCACACCAACGACAGCGAGATCGCCGTCTGCAACCTCGGTTCACTGAACCTGTCGCTACACATCTCGGACGAGGGTACGCTCGATACCGCCAAGCTCGAGCGGACCGTGACGACCGCGTTGCGGATGCTCGACAACGTCATCGACATCAACTTCTACAACGTACCGCAGGCGCGGCGCTCGAATGTCCGCCACCGCCCGGTCGGGCTCGGCATCATGGGCTTCCAGGACGCGCTCTACAAGTTGCGGATTCCGTACGCGTCCGATCAGGCCGTGGAATTCGCCGACCAGAGCATGGAATGGATCAGCTACTACGCGATCAAGGCATCCAGCGAGCTGGCCGAGGAACGCGGCGCATACGCGAGCTTCGACGGCTCGTTGTGGAGCCGCGGCATCCTGCCGAGGGACTCGGCCGACCTGCTCGAGGAGGCGCGCGGAGGCTACCTGCAGATGGACCGGTCGAGCCGCCTGCCCTGGGATGAACTCCGTGCCCGCGTCGTCGACAAGGGCATGCGCAATTCCAATGTCATGGCGATCGCGCCGACCGCGACCATCTCGAACATCTGCGGAGTTTCGCAGTCGATCGAGCCGACCTACCAGAACCTGTTCGTCAAATCGAACCTGTCCGGCGAATTCACCGTCGTCAACCCGTATCTGGTCCGCGATCTGAAGCAGCTGGAGTTGTGGGATGCGGTGATGATCAACGACCTGAAGTACTTCGACGGCAGCGTGCAGAGCATCGAGCGGGTTCCGGAAAGCCTGCGTCAGCTGTATTCGACGGCGTTCGAAATCGATCCGCGCTGGCTGGTCGAAGCGGGCTCGCGACGACAGAAGTGGATCGATCAGGCGCAGTCGCTGAACCTGTACATGGCGGAGCCGTCGGGCAAGAAGCTCGACACGCTGTACAAGCTGGCCTGGGTGCGCGGGTTGAAGACGACGTATTACCTGCGGTCGATGGGCGCGACGCATGTCGAGAAGAGCACGGCGTTCGACGGTCGCCTGAATGCGGTCAAGACCGATCCGATCGACGATGCGATTCCCGGTTCATCGCACCGGGAGGCGGCGCCGAAGGTCTGTTCGATTGAGGATCCGACGTGCGAGGCGTGTCAATAACCTGATCCAGTAGTGGATTTCCTCAGTGCAGGATGCGCTGAGGAAATCTATCCAATGATTTGTTCAACTCTTCCAAGGACGGAACCAGATGACTATTAATCAATATTTTGATGTAAGCGTAACGATCGATTTCGAGTCGATTATTGATCTAATTGAATGCCTTATATGTCTCATCTGTATCATAAAGGGAAGCACAGGATATTGCGGCATACATGACCATCCTTTAGTCGTTGTTATAGATCCAAACGATTTGTACCAACGTGCAAAACCTGTGACGAGAAAAATTCTGGGAAATAAGGCTCGCCGAAGTGCACACGAAAACTTGGTCAGAAATAGCTGTGTATCCGCGAACAAGCCAAAGCGAACGGAGCACTGATCTTCGGTCGCAACTTTCATCAATGGCAGCCGAGACGAAAAAAACAAGATTCGGGTGCGGGGCGAGAGAATCCTCTTTGTTGTGAGGTCTCGCCCCCACGGGCGAGTGACTTTTCTTTGCTTGTCCAAAGAAAAGTCACCAAAAGAAACGACACCCGGGCGCCGCTTTCTTCCTGCGCGCCTGGCCCGCGACGGGAGTCGCCCGAAGGGTCTTCCATGACCCTCGGGCGACGCGCGGCATCCTGCCCGCGCCCCTGACGGGTTGTTCCCCGTCGCGCGCTGCGGTGCTCGGCGCGGCGCACGGGATGAAGAGTTTGGATGGGCTGTGTAAGACGTACTGCGCGTGCGACTGCGTTCCTCCGATCCCAGCCGTACGCGTCGTGCGTCTTGCCTCCCCTACGTGAAAACCGGCATGACCTCACGACGTAGTGAGCGGCAGTCCCGTCGACGCAGCCGAGCATCGCAGGCGCGGCCGGAAACTGCCCGAAGGGTGACCGCATGGATGCGGTCATGCGGCTGCGGGCTAGGACAGCCCGTCAGCCGCACCCGGCCAAGCCGAGACGCGCAGGGCACCGCGCAGCGGCAAGTCGCCGGGCGGCTTTTTCTTTGGGTACTTTCTTTTGGCCGAACAAAAGAAAGTACCTCGCCCTAGGGGGCGAAACCCCGCAGACGCAGACGAGAAGGCGCGATAAATGTCGAACAATCGCACGGGGCGGACCACAAGACCTGTCCCTGGTGATCAACGGATCGAGCGCCGGGCACGCATGGGCGTCAGCAACGATCGGCTGGACTGACAAGACGAAAAATCTCAAAGAGGGAACACCATGATCGATCTGCCTTACTCACTGATCATCGAAGCCACCGAAAACCCCGAAGTGTTCGGCTTCCATTCGCCCGAACTCGACGGCTTCGGCGGCGTCGGCCACTCGATCGAGGACTGCATCTACCGCGCGCGCTGGGGCATGCGGGAGCACGTCGAGATGATCGCCGAGCAAGGCATTCCGATCCCTCCGGCGACCAAACACCCGACGATCACGATCCGCAATCAGGCGGATGCTACGCTCGCACGGAACTATCGCCCGGTGCTGGCATCCAGCCGGCAGATCGCCTGAGCCCGAATCGATCCCCTACCCCGAATACCGCAGGAACCAGGAGAGACACATGCAACTGAATTGGGACGATCCGCTGGCCTTGCCCGGCATCAGGCTGCAAGCCGATCGACCGCCCGTCGAGCAGGCGCCGGACGTCCGCGTGGCGGCAGCAACGGCCGTATTAACGACGGCATCCGTCATCGCCGACGACTCGACCACGCGTTCCGGAACGCAGTCCTCGCCCGGACGTTCCGGCGCCACGGGGCTGGAAAACATCGAAATCGGCGCGAAACGCATCGAGGTCGACGACAAGCGGATCATCAATTGCCGCGCCGACCTGAATCAACTCGTGCCGTTCAAGTACCGGTGGGCCTGGCAGAAGTATCTCGACGCCTGCGCGAATCACTGGATGCCGCAGGAAATCAACATGAATGCCGACATCGCGCTGTGGAAGAGCGCGGACGGGCTGACCGAGGACGAGCGCACGATCATCAAGCGCAACCTCGGATTCTTCTCGACCGCCGACTCCCTGGTCGCGAACAACCTGGTGCTGGCGGTCTATCGTCTGATCACCAACCCCGAGTGCCGGCAATACCTGCTGCGGCAGGCCTTCGAGGAGGCGCTGCATACCCACGCCTACCAGTACGTCGTCGAATCGCTGGGCATGGACGAGGGCGAGATCTTCAACATGTACCGCGAACTGCCGGCGGTCGCGCGCAAGGCCGAGTGGGCATTGCCATTCACGCAGTCGCTCGGCGACCCGACGTTCAACACCGGCACGCCGGAAGCCGATCAACGCCTGCTGCGCGACCTGATCGCCTTCTACGTCGTGTTCGAGGGCATCTTCTTCTACGTCGGCTTCGTGCAGATCCTGTCGATGGGCCGGCGCAACAAGATGACCGGTACCGCCGAGCAGTTCCAGTACATCCTGCGCGATGAGTCGATGCACATGAACTTCGGCATCGACGTGATCAATCAGATCAAGATCGAGAATCCGCACCTGTGGGGCGAGAGCTTCAAGCAGGAGATCATCCGGATGATCCGTGGCGCGGTCGAGATCGAGGTCCAGTACGCCCACGATACGATGCCTCGCGGCGTCCTCGGACTGAACGCGCCGATGTTCCAGGACTACCTCGAATTCATCGCGAACCGCCGCTGCAGCCAGATCGGCCTTCCGGAGCAGTACCCCGGCGCATCCAACCCGTTCCCGTGGATGAGCGAGATCCTGGATCTGAAGAAGGAAAAGAACTTTTTCGAGACCCGCGTGACCGAGTACCAGACCGGCGGGGCACTGAACTGGGACTGAACAGGGATCGCGTTCAAAAACAAGCGGCCACCACATGACAACAGCGCGACTGTTGGAATAGTATTACCGGAGCTTGACGCCCCCCGGATCGCGGGGGCAGCCGCGTCGGCGGGAGAATTCATCGGCGGCGATCCCCCGGTGACCGGATCCTCCAGCGCGGGATGCTTGACGGCATTTCAAGGACAAGCCATGGACTAGGCGGCGGGAAACCACAAGGTAGATCCAAAAATAAACACCTAGAGGAGCATCGAAAGTGATCAATGCCAACCTGAAAAAAGCAGGCATCCTGTTGATTGGCGGCGCATTCGCGCTGGTAACCGGCGCCGCGTCGGCGGCCGAGAACGCCGCGGGCGTGAAGGAGCATTTCGGCCTGCTGGTCAAGACGGCGAACGAAGCCTACCAGCACGCGGCCGCGGATCATGCCGACCTGTGCGCGGAAAGCCTTAAGGCCGCGAAGCAACACTACAAGGAAATCACCGGCGACGCCGCTGGCAAGCCGCTGCAGGATGCGATGAAGAAAATCACCGCGGCGCGCGATGCCTGCCAGTCGGGGGATGCACCGGCTGCGGCGGAAGTGCTGAAGGAAACGGTTCCGCAGATCGAGAAGATCCAAGCGAGCATCAAATAAGGACGCTTCGAGTCCGGTCGTCACACCGACGACCGGCGCCCACCGACCCGCGGAGTTCCGCTCCGCCGGGTCGGCACCCTCCAGTTCCCTCAAGACCCAGTTGATCTCCATCCCGCGCCGCGGCTACTAACCCGCGCGCCGCAGGTCCCGATTCCGGATCGCTCCGACCCGGATCGCCCGCTGCCACACCCGTACCGAACAGGCGGATCCTGTCCCATCGACTCCACGTCGATCAGCCGTCGTTCGAAGCTCGAGTTGTCTTTCGCTACGCGAAGGCGGATACTGAAATCCGCACAACTCACCGACTCTACCGCATCGGCCCCCGCCGACGGCCTCCACGAACCGACCCACCGCGATCCTTACCGGGAGTTCGCGCGTAGGTCTAAGCCACTGAACTGAATACTTATGCTAGACGGACTCCTCGGCTTGTCGCCGTTGACCCTGGTCCTCGTCACGCTGGCGCTGACGCATGTCACGATCGCCGCAGTGACGATCTTCCTCCACCGCTGTCAGGCCCATAACGCCCTGACGCTACACCCGATCGTCAGCCACTTCTTCCGCGGCTGGCTATGGCTCACGACCGGCATGGTCACGCGCGAGTGGGTCGCGATCCACCGCAAGCACCATGCCCGCTGCGAGCGACCGGGCGATCCGCACAGCCCCCGCGTGTTCGGACTGCGCAAGGTTCTCTGGCAGGGTTCGGAACTGTATCGCCAGGAGGCGCGCGATCAGGCAACGATCGAACGCTTCGGCGCCGGAACTCCGGACGACTGGATCGAACGCACGCTGTACCGGCGGTTTCCGTGGCTCGGAATCCTCGTCATGTTGGGGATCGATCTGGTGTTGTTCGGCGCGTTCGGCCTGACGATCTGGGCCGTACAGATGCTCTGGATACCGTTCTGGGCGGCCGGCGTCGTCAACGGCGTCGGTCATCACACCGGCTACCGCAACTTCGAGACGCCGGATGCTTCGCGCAATCTCAGCCCGATCGGTGTGCTGATCGGCGGCGAGGAACTGCACAACAACCATCATGCGTATCCGGCGTCGGCCTGCCTCGCCTCGCGCCGCTGGGAACTCGACATCGGCTGGGTCTACATCCGGCTGCTGAGCCTGTTCGGCCTGGCGCGCGTTCGCAAGCTCGCGCCACGCATCGCCATCGAAACCGACCGTCCGTGGCTCGACCTCGGCTCCTTGCAGACGATCGTCCGCAATCGCTTCCACGTGCTCTCGCTGTACGGACGGCGTGTCGTCACGCCGATCCTGAAGCACGAAGTCCGGGGGCTGTCGAAACCTCAGCGCCGCCTGCTGAAGGCCGCGCGCGCACTGATGATCCGCGAGGACATCACCCTGGACGAAAGGAACACCGCGACCCTGCAGCAGGCCTTGACGCTCAGCGGCACGCTCGAGACGGTATACCGGTTTCGCGAACAGTTGAAAGCCATCTGGTCGCAGACCGATGCGACCGGCGAACTTCGCCTGCAACAACTGCGCGACTGGTGCGCGCGCGCCGAGCTCACCGGCATCCAGGCCCTGCACGACTTCGCGGCGACGCTGAAGGGATACCGGCTGCAGCCGGCCTGAACCGGTCCCGGCGCCTGCTGACGAGGTCCCGTCAGGGCTTTTCGATCAGCAGATCGTCGAGCACCAGGACATCCAGGCCGGAACTCATCAACACCGCGACCGCATCCTCGACCGAATGGACGATCGGCTTGCCCATGACGTTGAAACTCGTGTTCAACAAGACGGGCACGCCGGTCAAATGCTCGAACGCGCTGATCAATCGATGAAAGCGTGGATTCACCTCGCGGCCCACGGTCTGCAGACGTCCCGTACCGTCGACGTGCACCACCGCGGGGACGCGCCCGGCGGCCTCCGGCAGAAAGCGCAGGGTTCGCTCCATGTACGGTGACGGCTGGTAGTTCTCGAAGAATTCCTGGCCGCGCTCGGCGAGCACGGCCGGCGCGAACGGCCGGTATTCCTCCCGAAACTTGACCCGTTGATTGATCCGATCCTTCATGCCGGGATCGCGCGGGTCGGCCAGGATCGATCGATTGCCGAGTGCCCGCGGACCGAACTCGGCCCTGCCCTGCACCCATCCCACGAGCTTTCCGGATGCCAGCCGCCGGGCGGTCTGGTCCTCGATGCCGTCCCCGTACCGGCTGGCCCGCAATCCGCCGACCGAACGCTCGATGCGGGCGACATCATCAGCGCTGATCGCGGCGCCGAGGTACGGGCTGAACACCGCCCCTGATTCACGCTCGACCGGCCGCTCTGCGGCGCAGGCGAGGTAGGCCGCGCCCAGTGCGGTTCCATCGTCGGCCGGCGCCGGCGGAACGAACAGCGCGCGAAACGGCGTACGCTCGAGAATCTGGCCATTGAACGAGGAATTCAGCGCGCAACCGCCGGCCAGGCACAGATTGTCCGAGCCGCCGCGAGCATGCAGGGCCTCGAGTAACTCCGTCATCTTCTCGCCGAACACCTGCTGGCCGCTGTAGGCCAGATCGGCAGCGCGCCGTTCGAGTTCGGCCGGATTGCAGCGCAGCCGATCCAGCGCACTCAGCGCCCGCTTCAGCGGAGCGCGATCGTGCACGAGGTTCAGGCCGTCGACGCGAATCGCCGCCCGCAGCAGCGGCAGGAACTCGGCATCCTCGCCACCATAGGCGGCCAGGCCCATGACCTTCCATTCCTCGCCCTTCAGCCAGTCGAAGCCACAACTCTCGGTCAGCTTCATGTAGAACAGGCCGAGACTGCCTAGCCCGCGCGCGACGTGCAGCGGCTGCAGCCGGCCATCGTGAAAGCGGTAAAACGCGAGGCCGCCGTGCTGTCCGTACGAATCGACTACGGCGCACAGCGCCGAATCGAACGGGCTGGCGTAACAGGCACTGGCCGCATGCGTCGCGTGGTGGTCGAAGTGGGCCATGCGCACCCGAGCACGCGGGAAGTCCTGATGGATCATGCGCACCGCGTTGAGTCCCGCGCGGTCGATGCTGCGGCGCTGGCAGGCCATCATGTGATGCAGCTGATAGTTCTCGAGCGGGGACTTCAGGCGCTTGATGCCGGTCCGCAACAACCCGTTCGCGTGCAGCACGCCGAACGCCGCCATCAGGTTCTCGTACAGCGGACGGCGCCGGGCCCAGTTGAACGCCAGCACGAATTCCTCGGCATCGCCGCAATACGCGCGCAGCACCTCGGGAAAGTAGGCCAGATCATCCGGCTCCGCATTCAGCGCCCGCTTCCGCTGGCAGTGACGCTCGGTAGCCTCGGCGAAGCGCACTCCGCCACCGCCGTCGAGCACGGCCAGCGCCGGGTCGTGATAGGTGACCGACAAGCCCAGATAGTAAGTCTTGCGAATCATGAGACTAAACGATGCGTGGCGCGACGCCGTGTCGATCTTCCGGCGAAACGAGCGACGGGACGGGTGATTGACGACGCGGGAGAGGCTACAATGCCCGGCCCCTGACGACCTCGACGATGACGACGAACAGCGCTTCCACTGACCCGATTCCGCCCGGCACGCTCAAAACGCTTGCCGGACACGTGGCCGCGTTGCTGCTGCCGGTGGCAACGCTGGCATTCCTCGCGAGCGGCCCGCACACGCCGCTCGCGGCGCTGTCATGGACCCTGCCGCTGTGGGCGCTGGTCGCCGCCGATGTCGCAAGCCCGCGTTACCGCGGCGCGCCGCGGCTAGACCGCCCGAGCTGGCCGTTCGATGCCTTGCTGTACGGATTGGCCGGCCTGCAGTTCGCCAATATCGCGTTGATGGTCCGCATGGTGTCGCTGCTCGACACGACCGGTCCGGACTCGTGGATCGACGTGCTGTGCAACCTGCTCGCCGTCCGCATCCTGGTCGGCACCACCTCCTGCTGCTCGGGGATCTCGGTGGCGCACGAACTGATCCACCGACGCGGGCATGTGCCGCGCCTGATCGGACGCGCACTGTTGAGCACGGTCTGCTACATGCACTTCGCCGTGGAACATCTGCGCGGGCATCATCGCCACGTCGGTACCGCGGATGACCCGGCCACCGCACGGCTCGGCGAAAGTTATCGCGCCTACTGGCGCCGCACCAAGCTCGAACAATTCGCTAACGCCTGGCGCATGGAAACCGGGCGCCTCGGCGTGTCGGCGGCACGGCCGCGAACCCTGCTCCGGCTCATACGCCACGAGGTCGCCATCGGACTCGCGCTACAGATCGCGCTGGTCGCAACGATCGGCGCGCTCGCGGGCCCGCTGGCCGCAGCGATGTTCCTGCTGCAGGCGCTGGCCGCGGTGCGTCTGCTCGAGGCGGTGAACTACTTCCAGCACTGGGGCCTGCGGCGCGACGTCGACAGCCTCCAGGCGATCGACACCTGGACGACCGATTCGTGGGTCACTCAACACGTGTTCGTCGGCCTGGCCCGCCACGCCGATCACCATCGCAACGCGACGACGCCGTACCAGATGCTGCGTCACTGCGATCAGGGGCCGTCGCTGCCGTACGGCTACTTCGGCATGGCGTTCCTCGCCAAGTCGTTCAACCGCCGCTACCAGCGGCGTGCGCTGGCAGAACTGCGAGACTACCGAGCCCGTCAGACCCAGTCGCGAACGGCGACGTTCAGAACGGCGGACGCCGGTTGCCGAGTTGTCCCTTGAGGCCGCGCAGCATGCCGACGATGTTGCCCTTCTTGAACTTCTTCATCATCTTCTGCATCTGATCGTGCTGCTTCAGCAGCCGATTGATGTCGGCGATGTCCGTGCCCGATCCATGCGTGATCCGCCGCTTTCGGGAATTGTTGATGACGTCCGGAAACTGCCGCTCCTGTGGCGTCATCGAATTGATCATCGCGAGTTGCTGGACCAGTTCGCGATCGTTGACCTTTTCCTTGACGTCACGCGGCAAACCGGACACGCCGGGCAGCTTCTCCAGCATCGCGCCGACTCCGCCCAGATTCCTGATCTGCAGTAACTGGTCGCGGTAATCGTTAAGATCGAAGCCCCGGCCCTTCTGGATCTTCTTCGCGAGCTTCTCGGCCTTCTCCCGGTCGACCTTGCGCTCGACGTCCTCGATCAGGCTCAGCATGTCGCCCATGCCGAGGATGCGCGAGGCGATGCGGTCCGGGTGGAACACCTCGAGCGCCGCGGTCTTCTCGCCGACGCCGATGAACTTGATCGGCTTGCCGGTGATGTGCCGGATCGACAAGGCCGCGCCACCACGCGCATCGCCGTCGGTCTTGGTCAACACGACGCCGGTCAATGGCAGGGCATCGTTGAACGCCTTGGCGGTGTTGGCGGCGTCCTGACCGGTCATGCTGTCGACGACGAACAAGGTCTCGATCGGCTTGATCGACGCATGCAGATCCTTGATCTCGTCCATCATCTCGTCGTCGACGTGCAACCGTCCCGCGGTATCGACGATGACGACATCGAAGTATTTCTTGCGCGCGTGTTCCAGCGCATCGCGCGCGATGTCGACCGGGCGCTGGCTCGGGTCGCTCGGGAAGCACTCGACGCCGACCTCGCTGGCAAGGGTCGCCAACTGCTCGATCGCGGCCGGACGATAAACGTCCACGCTGGTCACGAGCACGGTCTTCCGCTCGTGTTCGCGGATCCAGCGCGCCAGCTTGGCGACCGTCGTGGTCTTGCCGGCCCCTTGCAATCCGGCCATCAGGATCGTCGCCGGCGGCTGCGTCGCGAGACTCAGCCGCTCATTGGCGCGCCCCATGACCGTCACGAGTTCCTCGTTGACGATCTTGATCATCGCCTGACCCGGCGTCAGGCTCTTCTGCACTTCCTGGCCGAGCGCGCGGCTCTTGACCTGGTCGACGAATTCGCGCACGACCGGCAACGCCACATCGGCTTCGAGCAAGGCAGTACGCACTTCCCGAAGGGATTCCTCGATATTGCCCTCGGTCAGCTTGCCCTGCCCGCGAATCTTGCGAAGGGTGTCGCCAAGGCGCTCGGTAAGACTATCGAACATGTATACGATCCTGATAATGACCGCGAGGCAGGGCCATGACGCGGGCTTCAACTCGGCTGGACATTATGCCAGACTAGCCGTCGGAGGACATGATGTCGATCGATTCGTGGCTGTTCAGCGTCGCGGCACTCGTCGCCTATGGAGGGGCCACGGTGGCGATGGTTCGTTCACTTCAGCGCGACTACCTGTCCGACCGCGGCTCCCGCGCGGCGGTTCGCCCGGCCCTGTGGCTCGGCGGCGTCGCGGTGATCCTGCAGGCGCTCGGCATCCTCGCCGACCTCGACAATTCCGGCTTCATCAGCCCCGGATTCCTGCGCGTCTCAGCGTTCGCCACACTACTGGTGGCCGCCGTGCTGCTGCTGACCGCTCTCGTGCGGCCGATCGAAAAGCTCGGCATCCTGGTCTTTCCGCTCTGCGCGCTGACCCTGGCGCTGCAGCTCGGCTTCTCCGGCGACGCGCCGGCGCCGAAGTTGTACTCGTGGCCGATGAAGCTGCACATCGTCGCGTCGATGCTGGCCTATGCGTTCCTGAACATCGCCGCGGTACAGGCCATTCTTCTGGCCCTGCAGGAGTGGCGCCTGCGCAGCCACCACATGAGCCGCCTGAGCCGATCGCTGCCGCCGCTGCAAACGATGGAATCGCTGTTGTTCCAGTTGATCGCCGCCGGCTTCGCGCTGCTCAGCGTGTCGCTGGTCACCGGATTCGTCTTTCTGGAAAACCTGTTCGCCCAGCACCTCGCGCACAAGACCGTGCTGTCCTTGATCGCCTGGCTGGTATTCGGCGTGCTGCTGTGGGGCCGAATCATCCACGGCTGGCGCGGCCAGACCGCGATCCGCTGGACGCTGGGCGGATTCATCGCGCTGATGCTGGGCTATTTCGGCAGCAAGATGGTCCTGGAACTGATCCTGCACCGGGTGTAAGCCCCCGCCCCGCTTTGCCTCAAGGGGCTGGGACTCGTCCGCGGGCATCGGACGATGCCGTTTCGTGTTCCACGCGCGATTCTGAGCGCTTGTCCGCACGTAGCCAGCGATACGCTCAGCAGCAGCATCCTACGAACCGGCCCCGCTCGCCTTCCCGCTCCATCCCGTTCGACGCAGCCGAGCATCGCAGGCGCGGCCGGAAACGGCCCGAAGGGTGGCCGCATGGATGCGGTCATGCGGCCGCGGGCTAGGACAGCCCGTCAGCCGCACCCGGCCAAGCCGAGACGCGCAGGGAACCGCGTAGCGGCAAGTCGCCGGGCGGCCTTTTCTTTGGGTACTTTCTTTGGGCCGTGCAAAAGAAAGTGCCTCGCCCGAGGCGACAAGACTCCATACCGCCAAGGCATTTCAACCGCCAACTATGCGCTTCGCTTCGCTGCGCTCAGCGTCATCCTGCGAACTTCACCGGCATCACGCACGACCACAAGCCTCCGCTCCATCCCGTCGACGCAGCCGAGCATCGCAGGCGCGGCCGGAAACGGCCCGCAGGGTGGCCGCATGGATGCGGTCATGCGGCTGCGGGCCACGGACGGCCCGTCAGCCGCACCCGGCCAAGCCGAGACGCACAGGGCACCGCGTAGCGGCAAGTCGCCGGGCGGCCTTTTCTTTGGGTACTTTCTTTTGGCCGCGCAAAAGAAAGTACCTCGCCCACGGCGACGAAACCACGCTCCACTGAATGAATTTCAACCGCCGGCGCTGCGCTTAGCGTCATCCTGCGAACTTCACCGGCATCACGCACGACCACAAGCCTCCGTTCCATCCCGTTCGACGCAGCCGAGCATCGCAGGCGCGGCCGGAAGCAGCCCGAAGGGTGGCCGCATGGATGCGGTCATGCGGCTGCGGGCTAGGACAGCCCGTCAGCCGTACCCGGCCACGCCGAGACGCGCAGGGCACCGCGTAGCGGCAAGTCGCCGGGCGGCCTTTTCTTTGGGTACTTTCTGTTGGCCGCGCAAAAGAAAGTACCTCGCCCCAGGCGACAAGACTCGACACCGCCGAGGCATTTCAACCGCCGGCGATGCGCTTCGCTGTGCTCAGCGTCATCCTACGGACATCATCGACCCCGCACGCCATCGCTGATCCCGGAAGCACGCGACCGATATCGGCAAGGTCTTCGTCGGGTTTCTGCGCTGGCTGTCAGCGCGCGAGGCGGGATGGGACGAGGCGCCCGACGAGATCCGAAAGGCCCCGAGTCGAGCGGGGTGCCGGACAAGGATTCAGCAGGGACGGTACAGCGCGCGCTGCCGCCGGGCGTGCGGCGTAGCCCGCCGCCCGGCCGTGCGCGACACCTGTTTCTCAGGCGCGGTATTTCTCCAGACGCCGCAATTCCAGTACCGCCGCCTTGACGCGCTCGCTGGCCTCATCGTCGAGCTCGTTGTTCGCGTAGACGCGATCGAGCAGACCCTCGGCGACCAGGGCATCCTTGATCCAGCGTTTGGCGAAACGGTAGTTGCTCGGCACCGCGACCACTTCGCCGGTGTCCGGATTGCGCAAGCGCTCGCCGAGTGCTTCGCCCTCGGTTTCGGCGACCGTCGACTCCTCGGCGCTCTCCTGCTCGACCACGACCTCCTCGGCGACCACCACTTCGGCTTCCGCTTGTTCGGCCGGTGCCGCCGGCGTGTGATGCGCGCAGCATGCCTCCTTTGCGGAGTGCCCGACGCTTGTTCGCTTCTCGGTCAACATCGTGTAAATCATCAAGACACCCAAGGCGAGCACGACGGCCCAGATCAGCAGATCCATATGAACTCCCGACTGTAGATTTAGTTTTCGTGAATGAAACGGTCTGGCGGCGGACACTATAAAAACTGGAAGGCCGTTCGCGCAATCCGCTACGGGGCGATTATTACGATTTCACGAAAGCTTCGATATCCGGGGAGTTCATCCCGATGCTAGGGATCGCGCTGGCGCCCACGAAACCGTGTCTTGGTTGGCAACAAAGCGGGGCCATCGATCGTCATTGTGCCCCGTTGCGCGAACAATTCGACCCCGGCTATGCCCTGCAGATCGACGGCGATCCGGCAACCGTACTTGCGGCGCGGAACCAGTCTTGTCGCCAGAATGTGAGTTTCGCCGGGAATTCCATCATCGCGCCAGCTGCGTGCGGCCCGCCAGTAGGTCGAGCGCGGCCATCCGGGCAAGCCAACGACGTGCAAGCCGTGAGCGACGATGGTATTCGCAGTCAGCCCGCTTGCATTGCCGACATCATCCGGGACGTCGAAAGCAACGGGATCGGTGCGAAAATCCTCGATGACGGTGCCGACCTGAGCATTCCAGACCCCCGGACTCACGACATCGGCCGTGGACCACGCTCCGGTGCCATCCATGACCACGGATCCGATGGCATAACGAAACGTCCCGCTGAACGGCAACAGTGCCCTGCCCAGCACACTACCGCCCGTGGACTCGACCGTGTAGGCGTTGCCGCGTGCGCGATCATTGTCGCGACGCACGACACGAAGTTCCAGGGCCGGATGTTCCAGGTCCTCCCCGAGAATCAGGCCGCCGAGTCCGTCGACGTCGGTCAGGACGCGAAGCCGATGAGTTCCCGAGACACAACCCGCGCCGACGATCGCCGACTCGGTCTGCTGCAGCAAGGACTCGAGTACCGCGTGGGCACCTTGTTCGGAGGCGTAGAGCGCGGCGGGCTGCATGGGCCAGCCGGGTGGCTGCTGAATGAACCCGAAATCGGGCGCCGCGCGCGGCTGCGTGCAAACGGCCAGCACGCCAGCCAGCAACATGCATTCCATGGTCGTTTTGACTCTCATCGCGCATCAACTCCTCGGCAACAGTACCGGACCAGTACTCCCAGTACCCTCCCCAGGGGTCCCGGGGCAGACGCTAACGACGATCCGAAACCCTGTCTACCCGGCAGTAATGCCCTGGGCAAGAGTGCGTTGCGGAGGCGATCGAGCTCCCTGGATGCATCACCGACCGTCAGGCATCGAGGCTCGTCTGACGACGCCGAACCGCGGCCAACGCTGACGATCCGCCGGAATTCTGGGCTGCGCGTCCCCGGCGGAAGACACTACATCGCCGCGCAAGGAGCCGCATCTGGTCTTCAGCCCCCTCGCCAGATCCGGCGTGCCGCGTGATCGCAGCGGGCCAATCCCTGCCTGCACAACGCCAGTTCGGTCGTCGAACTGGCCCTTAATACTCGGCGCCATTGTCGACTTCTGGGATCGAGGAAGCCCCGGATGTACAGTCCCGCGCAAACCCATACCGGGTGTAATCTTCGACACCGACGCATACACATCCGCGCCCTCATCGTGACAACAGGCACAGGGCTGATCGCGAGCGCACGTCGGCTGTTCGTCAGTGCGATGCTTGCCGTCTTCATGCCTACCGGCATCGTGCTCGGCGACGAACCCGACCGGTTCAGCGCGCTGCTGAGCTTCTCGAGCAACTATTTCTATCGGGGCTATTCGAAGAGCGCGAATACTCCGACCGTCAGAGCCAACGCCGACTATCAGTACGGAGTCGGGGACCATACCGTCTACGGGGGTGTCTGGATCTCCCGCATCGACTTCGACGACCGGAACTATCCCGACCACGCGGATGCCGAGATCTACCCCTATCTGGGCGCGAATCTCAAGCTGGCCGATGACTGGCGGATCGACGCCGCGGTCTCGCGCTATATCTTCGCCGGGGACATCTTCGGCCGCTATTCAGACTACAACGAGTACAGCCTGCAGGCACACTTCGCCGATCTCATTTCGGTCAGATTCGCGGCCGCCGACGATCTCTATCACCGCGGCCAGCCAGCATTCGACTACGAACTGACCGGCCGCTACCCGCTGACCGAAACTCTCGAGGCCTCGGCCGGACTGGGCTACTATGCCGCCCGGCCGGTGCTCGAGTACGATTCGCTTTACTGGAACGCCGGAATCACCTGGTTCTTCGGCTACGGCTCCGTAGACCTGCGTTACGTCGACTATACGCACGTCAGCGATAGCCATGATCCCAACTCCCTGGTTCTGCCGTACGTCGATCCGAAGTTCGTCGGATCGATCTCGGTCGGGTTCTGAGCTCCTATATTTTTTTGCGATGTGTTGAACCATTTGCCGAAATTGAGGAATCCAGCAAGTAGAAGGATGTCGCCGGAGAGCGACACGCTTCCGGAAACGATCTGGAACACGCAGCCCTATCCGAGGATTCCTCCACCATGCTGGAATACGTTCGCCCATCGGAACCGAATGCCATGAGCTCCCGGGATGCCGACGATCTCGACGACCTCGAACTTCTGCGGAAAATCTGTGCCGCTGATCACCAGGCGTTCGAACAGCTCTACAAGCGCTACTACCAGCGTCTGTTTCGCTTTGCCTACCGGGTGTTGCGCCGCCTGGAGTCGATCGAGGAAATCATCAACGACGTCATGTACGTCGTCTGGCGACGCGCCGCCAGCTTCAATCCGCAGGGCCGGGTCTCGACCTGGATCTTCGGCATCGCCTACCGGAAGTGCCTGAAGGCATCGGTGTCGGGCAATTCATCGGAGCATGTGCCGCTCGACGACGCGGAGGACACGATGCCGGCGCAGATCGACGGCGGACTTCGTGATCTGGAGATCGAGGACTGGCTGTCGGTCGCGTTCAGCAAACTGCCCGCGGACCAGCGCGCGGTTCTGGAACTGACCTATCACCAGGGGCTGCATTACGGCGAGATCGCCGAAATCATGCAATGTCCGGAAAACACCGTTAAGACGCGGATGTTTCATGCGCGTCGAAAGATCAAGGCGCTGTTTCCGGATCTGATCGAGGACATGCGACAGGTTGCGAGGGGGAAATCGCTATGACGCACGAAGACACATCACCGTACGCCCACCACGATGAACTGGCATCGCTGCTGCCGTGGTTCGTCAACGGAACGCTGGTAGGCACCGAGGCCGAGCGGGTTCGCGAGCATCTCCGGGTGTGCCTGGAATGCCGCCGCGAGCTCGCGACACAACGGTCGCTGCTGGCCGCCGTGCGGCATGAACCGCGCATGGAGATTTCGCCGCGCCCGTCGTTCGAACGCCTGATGGCGCGAATCGAACGGGAAGATCGTCGGGACGAAACCCATTCCGCAGCGACACCCATGATCGTCGACGAGCCTCGGGCGAGCCAGCGCCCGCGTAAACCGGCGCGGTGGCGAGGCGTCTACGCGCTGGCGGCCAGCCTCACCGCGGTCGGCGTCGGTCTGGGTGTAATGCTGCACGTCGGCGGCGATGCGTTCGAGCCGAGCTACCGGACCGTCGCGGCCGCGGGAAGCCTCGGGCAGTTCAGTCCGCGCGACGTCCGCATCGTATTCGCCGAACGCACTCCCGATCAGGGAATCGCCGAACTGCTTCACGCCGTCGATGCCGAGATCGTCGACGGACCGAACGCAATCGGCGTCTATACGGTGCGGCTCGGCGATGGCATAGGGAACGTGGCGCAGGCCATCGACGTGTTACGGCGCGATACCAGGGTTCAACTCGCCGAACCCGCTGCACCCGTGCTCGACGGGACCGCGCCATGAGCCTGATCGGGCTGGTTCGCAGCATGGCCCTGTCGCTGGCGGTGCTGCTGTCCGCGGGGCCGGCTGCGGCCGCTGACAGCAGCCAAGCGGCGCGACCATCACCAAGGGCCGAGGACGACCAGATTCTCGTCCTGTTCCACGACGAGCGGGACCAGCGAATTCCGGTCGGCGACCCGAACAGCCCGTACCGCCGACGCGGCGACTACGGTAACTCGACCTGGAGCGAACGCGTCGCCTCCGACCTCGCCGATGACTATGGCCTGGAACGGGTCGCGCAGTGGCCGGTCACCGCGCTGGGTGTTCATTGTGTCGTCTACAAGGTCCCCTCGGCGCGTTCGGTCAACTCGGTGATCGAGGACTTCATCGCGACAAGCGGGTCGAGGACGCGCAACGCATGCAGTCATTCCACGTCATGTCGACCACGAGCGGCAACAAGGACCATTCGAATCTGCAGGCCGGGCTCCGTGACATGAACGTCGAGCCGATTCACCGGATCGCGACCGGTCGCGACGTGCGTATCGCGATCGTCGATACCGGGATCGACGACCATCGCGGACCTCGCCGGTCAGGTGATTCGAGCGAGAACTTCGTGCCGACTTCGCCGAACACCGCCGACGATATCCACGGAACGGCGGTTGCCGGCGTCATCGCGGCCGCGGCCGACAACGGCCAGGGTATCGTAGGGGTCGCTCCGGGAGCAAAACTGATCGGCCTGAAGGCATGCTGGCAGAGCGGTCCTGGCACCGCCGACGCGGTCTGCAACAGCTTCACGTTGGCGCTGGCCCTGAACACGGCCATCACGCTGAAGCCGGATATCCTGAACCTGAGTCTCGTGGGTCCCCCCGATCCGCTGTTGAAACGCCTGTTGGAGCGCGCGCTGGCCGACGGCATGATCGTCGTGGCCTCGGCGCCCTCCGATGGACCGTCGAAGGACGCGTTTCCTGCGTCGGTCAACGGCGTCATCGCGGTCCGCAGCGCCGCGAGCGGAACACCCGCCGGCAAGGCACTCGCCGCGCCGGGCAACGAAATCCTGACGACGCTGCCGCACGGCACGTACAACTTCATGTCCGGGAGTTCGTTCGCGGCGGCGCACGTGTCCGGATTGATCGCCTTGCTGCTCGAACTGGATCCGAAGCTGACCGCTCCGCAGATATCCGCGTTGCTGAAGAACCCGGGCAACGCCACCGCGGTCGCCGGAATCGACGCCTGCGGCATCGTCACGACGATGCGGCCAGGCGCCGGATGCGCCCAGATTGCCGAGCGCTCCAGCGCGCACGCGGCACACGCACGAGCCCCGCTCTGACGGTCCGGCGCGACCTGAGGTCGCGCCGCGCTCGCTCAACCGGCCCCTAAGGCTTCGAACCAGAGTCTCACGCGATCCCAGGCCTCGGCCGGCACGGCCCCCGAAAACGCCAGCACGGCCAACAGCAGGAACAGCAGGCCGCTGAAGCGGTGCAGCAGATGCAGGGAAACCTTCTGCAACAGCGTTCGCCCCGCGACGATGCCGAGCAGCGAGCTCAGCGCAAGCGCCGAGGTCGCACCGACCCAGACCGCAACCGGATCAGCCGTGAGGCTTCTCCCGGCGGTCGCGAGTTGCGTCTTGTCGCCGAACTCGGCCAGCAGGATCATCAGCAGGGTTGCGACGAACGCGCCGTGACCCCGCCGCTCGCGCGGGACCTCGTCATCGTCCGGAGTCGCTCCGGCGCGCAACGCGGCGACCCCGAAAATCGCGAACAGGGTTCCAACCGCAAGCAGCAACCAGGATTGCGGCAGCCAGTGGGCGGCCGCCGCGCCGAACAATACCGCGACGAGATTCAAGGCCGCGAATGCGACCAGCGCGCCGAGAAACACCGGCAGGCCACGATGGCGCGCCGCCATCGTCATGCAGACCAGCTGGCTCTTGTCACCGATCTCGGCGGCGCCGATCAGCACGAAGGTCGTCGCCGATGCGCCAAGCCACTGCCGGACCTCCGGATTCAGCACGCGTTCGTGAAACCACTGGACGACGTCGTTCGACAGCGGGCAGGACATGGGCCGACCTAACCGAGCAGATTGTCGAGGATCATCATCAGCGCGAAACCGAAGATCACCGCGAACGTGGCGTGTCGCGCCTTGCCCTTCGACTGCGTCTCGGGAATGATGTCGTCGGAAATCACGAACAGCATCGCACCGGCCGCGAAGGCCATGCCGATCGGCAGCAAGGGATAGAAGAACGACACCGCGGCCACGCCGAGGATTCCACCGATGGGCTCGACCAGGCCGGTCAGCGTCGCGATCAACACCGCCTGACTTCGCTTGTAACCCAAACCGACCAGCGGCAAGGCCACGGCGAGCCCCTCGGGGATGTTCTGCAGACCGATCGCGATCGCCAGTACCACGCCCTTGTGCCAGTCCCCACCGCCGAAGCTGATACCCACGGCCATGCCCTCGGGTACGTTGTGCATCGTGATCGCGGCGATGAACAGCCAGATCTTTTTCAACGAGCCGATCAGTTCTCGGTCGCCGTCGAGAAAGCGCTCGTACGGCAGGAACCGATCCGCGAGTTCGAGGAAGCCGGCGCCGACCAGCATGCCGCCGGCGACGACGAGGATGCCCTTCCCGCCCCAGAGTTCACCGGCATAAGCAATGCCCGGAACGAGCAGCGAGAAGGCCGTAGCGGCCAGCATCACGCCGGCCGCGGCGCCGAGCATGGTATGCAGGGCGCGCTGCGACACGGTCTTGAAGAACAAGGCCGGCAATGCGCCTAGGCCGGTGGCAAGCCCGGCGAGGATGCTGGCGACCGCGCCCCCGGCGATGATCGGACTGATATAGACGTAGACCAGCGCCAGCGCCAGTGTCAGCAGCAGCAAGACGGAACTGAATACGAGCAGGCGTTGCGCGAGGAGCGGCAGCGCGGCATAGCGCTGGTACGGCCGCGAGCATTGAAGACGGCTGAGGAGTTCCTGGACGTTGTAACGCGACATCGATGTTGAATCCCTGGGATCGTGAATCGGGCGGGCCATGTGGACGGTTCTGGCCAGACCCGGATGCTAGCCTCCGGGGTTCCGGACATCAACGGTAAGCTCCGCCCGGCCGGCGATCCCCGCGCTTGCCAATCGCCTTTTCGATCGGCCAAGCGGCAGCCGCCGGAAATCTCGCGCGCCTCGGCAACGAGCATGGTTCCCGTGCGATAATAGTGTCCTGAAACGCGCACCCGGAGACAATGCACATCCTGATCAGCAACGACGACGGCTACTCGGCAAGGGGTCTGCGGACGCTTGCCGAAGCGCTGAAGCCGTTCGTCGAGGTCACGGTCGTGGCTCCGGAGCGCAACCGCAGCGGCGCCAGCAACTCGTTGACCCTGGAACGCCCGCTGCGCGTGGCGCCGACCGAACAGGGATTCATCAAGGTCGACGGTACCCCGACCGACTGCGTCCATCTGGCAGTGACCGGACTGCTCGACCGCGAGCCGGACATGGTCTTCGCCGGGATCAATCACGGCTCGAATCTTGGCGATGACGTGATCTATTCCGGCACCGTCGCCGCGGCGACCGAAGGCCGCTTCCTGGGTCTGCCGGCCGTCGCGATCTCGCTGAACGGAAACAATCCGACGCATTTCGAAACCGCAGGGGCGGTCGCGGTGACGCTGCTCAAGCGCATCCAGCGCTTTCCGTTACCGGCGGACACGATCCTCAACGTCAACGTTCCCGACATCCCACTGGAGCGGGTCCGCGGCTACCAGGCGACGCGACTCGGGCAGAGACACAAGGCCGAACCCGTGATCAAGATGCTCGATCCACGCGGCCGCGACATCTACTGGGTCGGTTGCGCCGGTCCCGAGCAGGACGCCGGCCCCGGAACGGATTTCTTCGCGATCCGCAATGACTACGTGTCGGTCACGCCACTGCAGATCGACCTGACGCGTTACGACACCGTCCAGACGCTCGGTGACTGGCTGGCCCCGGAGATCGTCGCGTGAACCGACGGTTGCAGGGCAGCGGCATGACCTCCCGTCGCACGCGCGAGCGTATGATCCAGCGCCTCGAACAGCAGGGCATCGGCAACCGGGCGGTGCTCGACGTGATGTTGAACACGCCGCGCCACATCTTCGTCGAGGAAGCCTTCGCCAGCCGCGCGTATGAGGACACGGCACTGCCGATCGGTTTCAATCAGACGATCTCGCAGCCCTACGTCATCGCGCGAATGAGCGAACTGCTGTTCGAGGGGCATCAGCCCGAGCGCGTGCTCGAAGTCGGCACCGGCTCGGGCTACCAGACCGCTGTGCTGGCGCAACTGGCGCGAACCGTCTACTCGGTCGAACGCATCTACGCGCTGCAGCAACGGGCCCGGCGCTGTCTGCAGGATCTGTCGCTGCGCAACGTGCGCCTGAAGCACCACGATGGCAGCACCGGCTGGGAGGATTACGCGCCGTATGATGGCATCCTCGTCACGGCCGCACCGGCTGAACTCCCGCAGTCCCTGCTCGAACAACTCGCGCGCGGCGGCCTGATGATCGTGCCGCTCGGCGGCGGACGTGACCAGGTTCTGCAACGCATTCGCCGTACCGAGACCGGATTCGAGGTCGAATCCATCGAGCCGGTCAGCTTCGTGCCGTTGGTGTCCGGCGTACTCTAGACAGCGCTCCCGCAGGAGAAACACGATCCATGCATGAACTCATCGGCTGGCTGGTCTCGACGATCGGCTCAATGGGCTATACCGGAATCTTCCTGCTGATGGCGATGGAGAGTTCGGTCATCCCGATTCCCAGCGAAATCGTCATGCCCCCGGCCGGTTATCTGGTCCAGCAAGGCAAGATGGACATGAGCCTGGTGATCCTCAGCGGCACCGCGGGCAGCCTCCTCGGCGCCTACGCAAACTACTTCACGGCGCGCCTGCTCGGCCGCCGTCTGTTGCTGCGTTACGGGCGCTACGTGTGGATCACCGAAGAGCATTTCGCGCGGGTCGAGGCGTTCTTCCGCGACCACGGCGAAATTTCCACATTCATCGGCCGTTTGTTGCCGGTCGCGCGGCATCTGATCTCCCTGCCCGCCGGACTCGCCCGCATGGGCCACTGGCGCTTCTCGATCTACACCTTGCTCGGATCGGCGATCTGGGTATCGGTGTTGTCGTGGATCGGCTACTTCATCGGCGAGAATCAGGAACTGATCGAGCGCTACTCGAAACACGCCGTGGTCGATATCATCATCGTCAGTGCCGTACTGGTCGCGATCTACGTCTATCTCCACAAGCGCCGCAGCGCGCGGGGCTGAACTGGCGGCGCTGGGCCGAGTGCCTGGCGCCGAAGCGAGCGCGGCACCGACGGTCGTCTGCTACGACGGCGTTACGAACTCCTCACAACGAGTTCCCTACCGCTGAGACCTGAATGCGCTGATGGCTCGACATTACCTGGAGCGGATGTTCGCGCCGGAATCGATTGCGCTGTTCGGCGTCGACCGAGGTCGCAACCCGATGGCGCGGCACCTGTTGCGCAATCTGGAACGGGGCGGCTTCCGCGGTCGGGTGTATGGCATCCCGAGGGCCGCCCGCGCCGATTGCGGGCTGCAGTGCGCGGACTGGCCGGATGAAACCGCCCCCCCATCGATCGACCTTGCGATCCTCGTCGCGCCGGATGTCTCCGTCGTCGACGCCCTGTCCACCTGCGCGCGACACCACATTCCCCATGCACTGCTGATCTCGGATGATTTCGATCGCCGCGAGCATTCGGCGACGAGCGCCGACCGCTCGGCCATCCGGGATGCGCGACGTCACGGCATACGCCTGTTGGGGCCTGATTCCTTTGGCTTGCTGCGGGCGGCGAGCAGTCTTAATGCCAGCCTGTGCGCGCAGTCCATGCGCGCCGGATCCATCGCGCTGGTTTCCCAGTCGGGTGCGGTCTGCGCGGCGATCCTCGACTGGGCCGCGGCCCGCGGCATCGGCTTCTCCGTCGTCGCGACGATAGGAACCGAGGCCGACATCAGCCTGGGTGAGATCCTCGACTACCTCGCGCTGGATGCGGAGACACGCAGCATCCTCGTCTACGCCGAGGGCTTCCGAGACGCACGTCGCTTGATGAGCGGTCTGCGGGCCGCCGCTCGCCTGAAGCCGGTCGTCGTCGTCAAAGCCGGACGCTCGGAACTCGGCGCACTCGCCGCGCGCGCCCATTCCGGCGCCACTCCGCTCCCGGACGAAATCGCGACCGCGGCGTTGCGCCGCGCCGGCGCCGTCCGGGCGGATAGTATCGAGCAGATGTTCGCCGCGATCGAGGCACTCGGCGCGCGCCAGAGACCCCGCGGCAACCAGCTGGCGATCGTCACGAATGCCGGAGGTCCGGGAGTCATGGCCACCGACCGGGCGGCGGAAATCGGGATCGCGCTGGCAACGCTGCGCGTATCGCGCGGCGATTCGCGTTCGCCCCGGGAAGCCGCGTCATACTCGAATGCGAATCCGCTCGATCTGCTTGGGACGGCGACCCCCGCCCACTTCGCCGCCGCAGTCCAGCGCTGCATCGAGGATGACGGGGTCGATGGGGTCCTCGCGATGCTCTCCCCGTTGGTTACGTCGCATCCGGCCGCGACGGCCGAACGCGTGATTGCTGTGGCGGCCCAAACGGCCAAGCCGGTGCTCGCCTGCTGGCTCGGCGGTATCGGCGTGAAACGGGCCCGCCAGCGTTTTGCGGCCGAGCGCGTACCCGCGTTCACCAGCCCGGATGCGGCGATCGCCGCGTTTGCCTACATGGCTGAGCATCAGCGCAACCAGTTTCAGTTGCTGCAGACGCCCGCTCCGTTATCGGCGGACAGACACCCCGACGTCGCCGCTGCCCGAAAGACCATCGTCGCGGCGCGCGCTACCGGGCGCTCACGGCTGAGCCTGGGCGAAACACGGGAGGTCCTCGGCGCGTTCCATATCCCTATGGTCCCGTGCATGGTCGTCGCCAGCGCCAGCGAAGCCGTCAGCGCCGCGGACCGGCTGGGCTTTCCGGTCGTGCTGCGCGTCGAATCCACGCAGATGCTGCGGCGCGATCCCGACACCGGTTCACGACACGCCTTACGCAACGCCGATGACGTGCGTCAGGCATTCGACGACCTGATCGGTCTCGCACGACTTGCGATGCCGGGCGAGGACCCGCTTCGGGTCGTCGTCGAAGCCGATCTCACGGGCGTGCGCGTCCACCACAGCTTCATCTCGGTCACGGTCGATCCGAGCTTCGGCCCGATCATCGCATTCGGCGCGAGGAATTCGACACCCGATGCCTTGGCCGACCGCGCGGTCGCGCTGCCGCCGCTCAACGAACAACTCGCACGCTGCCTGATCGCCGAAACTCGGATAGCGCAGGCCATCGGACGCCCCAGCGCCGCGGGATCTGCCGGCATCGCCGGAATCGTCGGCGTGTTGCTGCGCGTGTCGGAACTGGTCTGCGAAATTCCCGAACTCGGCGCCTTGCTTATCGACCCGCTGACAGTTAGCACAAGCGGAGTCCACGTGGCGGCGGCGCGGATCGACATCGGCCCGCCACCCGTCGAGGCACGGCGCTATGCGCACATGGCGATTCATCCGTATCCCGTACATCGCAGCACCACATTCTCCCTGCCTGGCGGCGACACGGTGTCGATTCGACCGATTCGTCCCGAGGATGCGACGCTGGAACGCGAGTTCGTGCAGGGCTTGTCCAGCGAAGCTCGGTATTTTCGTTTCATGCAGGCCCTGCGCGAACTTCCGGTCGAACAACTCGTTCGACTCACGCAGCTTGATTACGCCCGGGAAATGGCACTGATCGCGACCATCGGTCAGTTGGGCAAGGAATCGATGATTGGAGTAGCGCGCTATTCGCTGAATCCCGACGGAATCAGCGCCGAGTTCGCACTCGTCGTCGCGGATCGCTGGCAAGGCCGGGGCATCGGCTCTCGCTTGATGCGCCTGCTGCTGGAAGCCGCACGCGACAGCGGCATCGCGATCATCGAGGGCGAGGTGCTGCGAACTAACTCCCGCATGCTGAAATTCGCCGCCGGACTGGGCTTTTCGGTGAAGAACACGCTCGATGACCCCACCACCGCGCAGATCTCGATCGAATTGTGATGGACCGATGAAAGGACCCAAACGCATGCGTCGCGACCGTCCGCTGGCGACCGGCGACCTGCTCTCGGGAACCGCGCTTCGCGCCTTGTCGATCCGCAGCCGGCGGCACGAACTGATCCTCGGCGAGTTGCGCAAAGCCTTGCCGGAGATGCTGGGCGCGCATTGCCTGGCCTGCGTGGACCGGGACGACACGCTGGTGGTGTTTACCGATGGCTCGGCCTGGGCGACGCAACTGCGCTTCACGATCCCGTCGCGACTCGCCGAACTATCCGCTCGGTTCGGGGGCTCGTGGACGCGCTGTCAGGTCCGTATCGCGGCGCCGCCGAGGGCTCTACGCCAAGCCAGGGGCGCGCCGCCCCGGATACCGGACGCCCACGCGGCGGACGCCCTGGCCGTGGCCGCCGAGACGATCGACAGCGACCCGCTGCGCGACGCGCTGCTGCGGCTGTCGGCGACCTGGCGGGCACTGCGGAGGTAGGAGGCAACAGGCGCGGCGCATACCCGCCGGGCGGGAATGCGAATGACCGGAAGAGCCGGCTTGCCGCGGCCCGAACGACTAGGGGTCAGTCGCCGGGCCGGACGAGGGGTGGATGGACCGGACGGTCCCTACACGCGGGGTGTTCAGCGGGCAACCTGGACCGGCCGCATGTACGAAATGGGCAAGTCCTCGGGATCGTTGAACGTGACCATCTCCCACGCATCCTTGCGGCGCAGCAATTCCATCAGCAGCTTGTTGTTCAGCTCGTGACCCGACTTGTATCCGACGAAGCCGCCGATCAGGCTATGGCCCAGCAGGTACAGATCGCCGATCGCATCAAGGATCTTGTGCTTGACGAACTCGTCCGCGTAGCGCAGCCCATCCTCGTTCAGGATCCGATAATTGTCGACGACGATCGCGTTGTCCATACTGCCGCCCAGCGCCAGACGGCGCTTGCGCAGGGCTTCGATGTCACGCATGAAGCCGAAGGTCCGCGCGCGCGCGACCTCTTTGACGAATGAGGTCGAGGAAAAATCGATGCTCGCAGTCTGGCTTTCGCTGTGAAACGCCGGATGATCGAAGTCGATCGTGAACGTCACCTTGAAACCATCGTAAGGTTCAAAACGGGCATACTTTTCACCGTCCTGAACCATCAGGCGCCGCTTGATGCGAATGAAACGCTTCGGCGCGTCCTGCTCCTGCACCCCCGCGGACTGGATCAGAAATACGAACGGCCCCGCGCTGCCATCCATGATCGGCACCTCGGGCGCGCTGACGTCGACATAGGCGTTGTCGATGCCGAGCCCGGCGAACGCCGACAACAGGTGTTCGACCGTCGAGATTCGCACGCTGCCCTTGCCCAAGGTCGTCGACAACGTCGTGTCGCTGACGTTTTCCGGCCTGGCTTCGATCATCACCGGCTCGTCGAGATCGACACGGCTGAACCGGATACCGGTGTTCGCCGCCGCGGGACGCAGCGTCAGGTAAACCTTCTCTCCGGTGTGCAGGCCGACTCCGGTGGCCCGAATCATGTTTTTCAGCGTACGCTGTCTGATCATCTGACTCTCCTATGAAAGGTCGGAACGTGCTGCCGCCCGACTGGGCACCGATCCCGCGCCTCCGCACTCCAAGGTTGCGCGGCGCGGGACCGGGGGTCTCTCAGTCAGCCTGCCGACGCAGGAAGGCCGGTATATCCAGATAGTCCAGGTCCATGTCCTTCGCCGCCTCGGTACGCGCTTCCTGCTTCGGCTGCTGACGGCGATGCACGGCCGGGCGCTGCAGCTGGCCGTAGTCGATCTCGCCGGTATTCTTCTGCACCAGCTTGATCGCCGTTTCGCCGACCGCGTGCGATCCCGAAAGACCGGTCGCGACGACCGTCACGCGCACTTCGTCCTGCAGATCCGGATCGATCACGGTGCCGATGACGACGACCGCGTCATCGGACGCGAATTCCTTGACCTTGTTGCCGACCTCGTCGAACTCGCCGATCGCGAGGTCGAGACCGCCGGTGATGTTGACGAGAATGCCGCGCGCGCCGTTCAGGTTGGTATCCTCGAGCAGCGGGCTGGCGATCGCCCGTTCGGCCGCCTCACGCGCCCGATCGGGTCCCGCCGCGACGCCGGTGCCCATCATCGCCATGCCCATCTCCGCCATCACCGTCCGGACGTCGGCGAAGTCGACGTTGATCAGACCGGGGCGCGTGATCAGATCGGCAATGCCCTTGACCGCGCCGAGCAGGACGTCGTTGGCCGCGGCGAACGCGCCCATCAGACTGACATCCTTGCCGAGTACCGGCAATAGCTTGTCGTTCGGAATCGTGATCAGTGAGTCGACGAACTGGCTGAGTTCCTCGATACCCTTGTCCGCAATCTGGCGGCGCTTGCGGCCTTCGAACGAAAACGGCTTGGTGACGACCGCGACGGTCAGAATACCGGCCTCCTTGGCGATTTCGGCAATGACAGGCGCCGCACCGGTGCCAGTTCCACCGCCCATCCCCGCGGTGATGAACACCATGTCCGCGCCGTCGAGCACCTCCTGGATACGCTCGCGATCGTCGAGCGCGGCCTGACGGCCGATCTCCGGATTGGCGCCGGCGCCCAGACCCTTCGTCAACGCGCTGCCCAGCTGGATCACCGAGCGCGACTGAATGCTCTTCAACGCCTGCGCGTCGGTGTTCGCGCACAGGAACTCGACGCCCTCGATATGACTGCTGACCATGTGGTTGACGGCGTTCCCGCCGCCTCCGCCGATACCGACGACCTTGATCACCGCGTTCTGGCTGTACGAATCCACGAGTTCGAATTTCATGCTGCACCCCCTGATAGTCTGCTTGCCCGAATCATCAAAAATTGCCCTGGAACCATTGCCGCATCTTGGTCCACATCCCCTTGAAACCCCTTCCGGAAACGAAATGCCGCTCGCCGGCCACATGATGCTGGCGCGCGAACAGAAGCAGGCCTGCGCCGGTCGAGTAGATCGGATTCCGCACGACGTCGTTGAGTCCTGTGACGTGTTGCGGAATGCCGAGACGAACCGGCATATGGAAGATTTCCTCGGCCAGTTCGGTCAGTCCCTCGATCCGCGCGCTACCGCCGCTCAGGACGAGCCCCGCTGCAATCAGATCCTCGAAACCGCTGCGGCGCAACTCGCCTTGCACCAGCAGCAGCAGTTCCTCGAAGCGGGGCTCGACGATCTCGGCCAGATTCAGCCGCGAGATGTTGCGCGCGGGCCGCTCGCCGAGACTCGGCACCTCGATCGTATCCTCGAGCTTGGCCAGCGAGGTCAACGCGCACGCGTGCTTGACCTTGATCTCCTCGGCGAACTGCGTCGGCGTCCGCAGTGCGACCGCGATGTCGTTGGTGACCTGATCTCCGGCGATCGGAATGACCGCGGTATGGCGGATCGCGCCGTCGGTGAACACCGCGATGTCCGTCGTACCACCGCCGATGTCGACCAGACAGACGCCGAGATCCTTCTCGTCCTCGGTCAGCACGGCCGCGCACGACGCGAGTTGATCGAGAATGATGTCTTCGACTTCGAGGCCGCAGCGACGGATGCATTTGACGATGTTCTGCGCCGCGCTGACGGCGCCGGTCACGATGTGCACGCGGGCCTCGAGACGTATGCCCGACATGCCGATCGGCTCGCGGATGCCCTCCTGGCGATCGATGACGAACTCCTGGGGCAGGATGTGCAGAATCTTCTGGTCCGCCGGTATCGCGACCGCCCGTGCCGAGTCGATCACGCGGTCGACATCGCCCTGCGTAACCTCCTTGTCCTTGATCGCGACGATCCCGTGCGAATTCATGCTGCTGATGTGGCATCCGGCAATGCCGGCGTAGACCGAACTGACGCGGCAGCCGGCCATCAATTCCGCTTCCTCGACGGCGCGCTGGATCGACTGCACGGTGGTTTCGAGATTGACGACCACGCCCTTTTTCAGGCCACGCGACGGGTGCGTTCCGATCCCGATGACCTCGACTTCATTGTCGTGACTCAACTCGCCGATGATACAGGCGACCTTCGACGTACCGATGTCGAGGCCGACGATCAGATTGCGGTCTGTTTTTCTCACCATTGGTTCGTTGCAACCTTCGCTAGTTGTTCGGTGAATTTCGGAACGGCATTGAGCCCGATCGGCTTCGCTTCTTCAGGCTTCGGCAGGCTCTGCCCGGCTTCACGTTCCAACCCCCAGACCACCGCGAACCCATTGCGGTAACGCAGGTCGACCCGCTTGATGTCGGCGATCTGGCTCGCTCCGAAGTTGGGCAGAAACTGCAACAGGCGTTCGACCGCGACCAGCGGCTCCTGCCGGCCGATGACGAGTTCCTTGCCATCGGAGAGCCGCGCGATCCAGCTCTCGCGCGGGTTCATCTCCAGCGAGACGACCCGCAGCTTCCGCACCGCGAGCATCGCGTTCAATCGGTTCCACACCTCGAGCATCCGCTTCTGCTGGCCCTCGGCACCCACGAGCCGCGGCAGGTCGTTACCGGTCGGCGCGCGCGGCGGCGTGAACGCGACACCCCGGTCGCTAAGCAGTCCGTTGTCATTCCAGCGCGCGATCGGGTGATGCTCGGTCAGCTGGATCATCACCGAATCGGGCCACAGGCGCACGACCCTGACCGCGTCGACCCACGCCAGGGACCGGGCTGCGCGCTCGATCGCCGCCAGATCAACGTCGAAATAGCCGGCATTGACGAACGGGGCAACCGCGGCGCGCAGTTCCTCCTCGTCCAGGCCGAGCAGCGTCCCCTGCACGCGCACGTAGCGGATCGGCCATGCCGCTCGCAACTCCGGTCCCCATGTCATCCATGCGCCGACGCCGGCGCTGGCGGCGATCAACGCGCCGGCCAACCACGTGCTGCGCTTCGACATCGGCTGCGCCGCCGGTTGCGGCAAGGCTTTGCGTCGGGACTGCTTGGCGCGGGGAGGCATCAACTGGTCTCCAGAATCCGCCAAACGAGGTCCTCGAACGACAGGCCTGCAGCCTTCGCGGCCATCGGGACGAGGCTGTGGTCGGTCATTCCGGGGACGGTGTTGACCTCGATCAGCCAGGGCTGTCCCGCCGCATCGACCAATAGGTCGACCCGGCCCCAGCCGGTGACGCCGACGACGCGGCAGGCATCGAGCGCGAGCTTCTGGATGCTCGCTTCCTGCTCGGGAGCCAGTCCCGCCGGGCAATGGTAGCGAGTGGTATTCGCGCGATACTTGGCATCGAAGTCGTAAAACGCGTTCGGCGTCTCCAGCCGGATCAGCGGCAGCGCCTCATCGCGCAGGATCGACGCGGTGTATTCGGCACCGATGATCCAGGATTCGGCGAACACGGGACAGCCGTAATCGGACGCCCGAACCCAGGCGGACTGCAATTCGGCCAGGGTCTCGACACGGCTCATGCCGATGCTCGAGCCCTCGGACGCCGGCTTGACGATCAGCGGAAAACCAAGCCGCTCGGCGCAGCGCGACAGATCATCGGAACTCGCCAGCGTCATCCAGCGCGGCGTCGGGATGTCCGCACCGAGCCAGCACAGCTTCGTGCGCAACTTGTCCATCGCCAGGGCCGACGCCAACACGCCGCTGCCGGTATACGGGATTCCGAGCACCTCGAGCGCGCCCTGCGCGACGCCGTCCTCGCCGCCCCGCCCGTGTATCACGTTGAACACGCGATCGAAGCCACGGCCGTGCAGGCTCTCGAACAGGTTGCCGCGGATGTCGAGTCCGGTCGCATCGACACCGCGCCGCAACAACGCATCGAGCACGGCCTTGCCGCTCTTCAACGACACCTCGCGCTCGGCCGCCGTGCCCCCCATCAGCACCGCGACGCGCCCGAAATCGGCCGCGCTGTGTACGGTTCGGTTCATGGATCGGGACTCCCGGCAGGTCGCTCGGTGCCGACGATCCGCACCTCGGGCTGCAGGTCGATGCCGTGTCGGTCTCGCACCGTGTCGCGGACGAACTGGATCATGGATTCGATGTCTCGAGCCGTCGCGTGACCGGTGTTGACGATGAAATTCGCGTGCTTCGGGGAAACCTGTGCGCCACCGATCGAATGCCCTTTCAAGCCGCACTCTTCGATCAGTCGCCCGGCGTGGTCACCGACCGGGTTGCGAAATACCGAGCCGCAGCTCGGCATGTTCGTCGGCTGGGTCGCCGACCGTCGCGCGAGGAGTTCGCGAATGCGCTGCCGCGACGAACCGGCGTCGCCGGGCGCGAGTTGCAGCTCCGCGCCGAGGAAGCACTCATCGGGCGCGAGCCCGACGACCGAGCGATAACCGATCATGAACTCATCCCGCGAGCGCCAGCGCTCGACGCCGCGGTCGGTCATCGTCCAGACCCGCTCGACCAAGGGCCAGGTCTCGCCGCCGAACGCGCCGGCGTTCATTGCCAGCGCCCCACCCATCGTGCCCGGTATGCCCGCGAGGAACTCCGCGCCGCACCAGCCCTGGTCGCCGCAGAACTTTGCGACGTGCGCGCACGGAACGCCGCTTTCGACGAACACGCGGTGCTCGCCCAGGCGCTCGAGACGCCGCAGGCGACCTTTCGTGCAGATCACCAGCCCGCGAATGCCACCGTCGCGGATCAGCAGGTTGCTGCCGAGGCCCAGCCAGAACACCGACTCGTCCCCGGCGCCGCCGCCGGCGAGAAAGGACAGCAGATCGGCCGAATCCAGCGGCAGGTATAGGCGGTCGGCCGGTCCACCTACGCGCCACGAGGTGTAATCGGCCAAGCCGGCATCGTGCAGCAACTGCCCCGCGACCGGACGTCCCGAACTCGGCCGCTCCATGCCGCGCGCCTCGTTGTGCAGGCCCATCATGCGCGACCCGCCTGCAGCACGGGCGCCAGAAGCGGCGGCAGTTCGAGGGCGGCCGCACCGATGCTGCCGGCTCCGAGCGTCAACACGACATCACCCGGGGCCAGCAGGCCGCGGAGTACATCGCCAAGTTCGCCGATCTGCTCGACGAAAATCGGGTCGACCTGCCCTCTGAGGCGCAACGCCCTGCTCAGCGATCGGCCGTCGGCGCCGGGAATCGGCGCTTCGCCCGCCGAGTAGACATCGAGCAACACGAGCACGTCGGTGCGCGACAACACCTGCACGAAGTCCTCGAACAGGTCGCGCGTGCGCGTATAACGGTGCGGCTGGAAAACGATGACCAGACGGCGCCCGGGAAATGCCTGACGGGCGGATTCGAGGGTCGCGGCGACTTCACGGGGATGATGGCCGTAGTCGTCGACGAACGTCACCGGACCGCGCTCGCAGGCGATCTCGGCGTGAATCTGGAAGCGGCGGCCGATTCCCCGGAAGCCGTGCAGCGCACGCTGAATCGTCTGATCGTCGACACCGAGTTCGGTCGCGACCGCGATTGCCGCCAGTGAATTCTGAATATTGTGACGTCCGGGCAGGTTCAGATCGATATCCAGAGCGTTGCCTATTCCTTCGCGAATCACCTTGAAGCGGCTGACCAAACCGCATTGCTCGATGTCCACCGCGCGAATATCCGCGCCGGGCTCGAGCCCATAAGTCCGGACGGGCTTGTCGATTCGCGGCAGCACGTCGCGCACTCCCGGGTCGTCCCGACACAGGACCGCGAGCCCGTAGAACGGAATATGCCGCAGGAACTCGACGAACGCATCGCGAAGGCGCGCCGGGTCACCACCATACGTCTCCATGTGATCCTGGTCGATATTCGTGACGACCGAGATCATCGGCTGCAAATGGAGAAACGACGCGTCGCTCTCGTCGGCCTCGGCGACCAGGTAGCTTCCCGCTCCCAGCTGCGCGTTCGTTCCGACGCTGTTGAGCTTGCCGCCAATGACGAAGGTCGGGTCCAATCCCGCTTCGGCCAGGATGCTGGCGGTGAGACTCGTGGTGGTGGTCTTGCCGTGCGTGCCCGCTACGGCGATGCCGAAGCGAAACCGCATCAGTTCCGCGAGCATTTCGGCGCGGGAGATGACCGGGACGTTTCCAGCCCGGGCCGCCTCGACTTCCACATTGGAAGAATCGACGGCGCTGGATATTACCACGACTTGCGCGGATTGAGTATGCGCAGCATCGTGGCCGATACCGATCCGCGCGCCCAGACCGGTCAATCGACGCGTGTTCGCGCTTTCCTTCACATCCGAACCGGACACCTGATAGCCCAGTCCTAGCAGCACTTCGGCGATGCCGCACATACCGACGCCGCCGATCCCGACGAAGTGGATTCGTCGTATGCGCCGCATGGCCGACGGAGCGCTGATCGCGTCTGCCTGACTCATGCGGAGGCCTCCTGCAGCACGATGTCGGCCACGCGAGGCGCGGCGTCAAGCCGCGCGAGCGCACGTGCACTCCCCGCCATTGCCTTAAGACGCGCCGGATCCTCGCGCAGCGCTCGAAGTTCGGTCGCGAGGCGCTCCGGCGTCAGTTCGCTCTGCGGCAGGCACACGCCAGCCCCAGCGTCCGAGAAATAACGCGCGTTGGCCGTCTGATGGTCGTCGATCGCGTGCGGAAACGGCACCAGGATCGCCGGCAAGCCGACCGCCGCGAGTTCGCTGACCGTCATCGCGCCGGCTCGGCAGACGACCAGATCGGCCCACGCATAGGCTTCGACCATGTCGTCTATATAGGCATCGACCCGAGCGCTCACGCCGGCCTTCCGGTATCGTTCGACGGTCTCGTCACGCATCGCCGCACCCGTTTGGTGGCGTACATCCCATGAGGCATCTCCGGCCAGCGCGGCGGGAAGGATTTCATTCAGCACCTTCGCACCCAGGCTGCCACCGAAAACCAGAAGGCGCAGCGGCGGGCTGGGCTCGCGGCGAGCGCCGGGTTCCGCTTGCGCCAGCGCGGCGCGCAGCGGGTTCCCGGTGCATATTGCACCAACGGAGGGCGAAAAGCTCTGCGGAAACGCCTCGAGCACGCGCCGGGCGATCCGCGCAAGCCAGCGATTCGTCGTTCCGGGCACGCGATTCTGTTCATGGATCACGACTGGAATACCCAATATGCGTGCCATCACGCCACCCGGACCGGACGCGAAGCCGCCGAGGCCGAGGACGACGTGCGGACGGCGACGCCGGAGGATCGCCGCCGCCTCGGCACACGCGCCGGCCAGCATGAGCGGCGCGAGCACGCGACGGACCAACGATTTGCCGCGAACACCCGACACGCGCAGGCGATCGAACGGAATGCCCGCCTCCGGCACCAGGCGGGCCTCCAAGCCGACGGCCGTGCCGATCCACGTGACCTCGCAGCCACGACCACGAAGATCCTCGGCAACGGCCAGCGCCGGATAGACATGCCCGCCGGTTCCGCCGGCCATGATGGTTACGCGCGTACCCACGCCGTGCGCATCCTCGGACCGCTATAACGACGCTCCATCGCCTCGGAGCGGACCCGCAGCAACACGGCCAGCGCCGCGCAGGTCACGATCATGCTGCCCCCGCCGTAGCTCATCAATGGCAAGGTCAGGCCTTTCGTCGGCAGCATGCCCATGTTGACGCCCATGTTGATGAACGCCTGCAAGCCGAACCAGACGCCTATGCCATACGCGAGAAACGCCGCGAACCGCATGCCCTGCGTCTCCGCGAGTTTGCCGATGACGAACGCGCGCCATACGACGACGGCAAACAGAAGGATCACCGCGCAGGCGCCGACCAGGCCGAGTTCCTCGCCGATCACCGAGAACAGGAAGTCGGTATGCGCCTCGGGCAGGTAGAACAGCTTCTGGACGCTGGAACCCAGGCCGACCCCGGTCCATTCGCCGCGTCCGAACGCGATCAGCGCCTGGGTCAGCTGAAAGCCGGAATCGAGTGGATCCTTCCACGGATCGAGGAAGCTCAGCACTCGACGGACACGATACTCCGCCGACAGCACCAGCACGACGCTGGCCAGCACCGCCAGGCCCACCAGAACGCCGAACTGCCACAGGCGCGCACCGGCCAGGAACAGCATGCCGAGGGCCGTCGCCATGATCACGGCGGTCGCGCCGAAATCGGGCTCGAGGAGCAGGAACACGCTGCCCACCGCCAGCAGCGACAACGGAAAAATCATGCCCAGCACCGAGGACCGAACCGTCCTCAGATGACGGCTGATGTAGCTGGCCATGTAGATCACGGCGATCAGCTTGAATACTTCCGATACCTGGATCCGCACGCCGGCCAGGCTGAGCCAGCGCGTCGCACCGTTGACCTTCGTGCCGAGTCCCGGGATCAGAACGAGCACCAGAAGCCCCAGACCCGCGACGAACAAGGTCATCGACGAGCGCTCCCAGGTTTCCAGACGCACGGTGGCGACGCCGAGGGCCAGCAGGGCGCCGCCGGCGATATGGACGAGTTGATGCTTAGGGAAGAAGAAACTGTCGGCCGCCAGCTTGTCGCCCAGATGCAGCGACGCCGACGAAACCATGATGAAACCCAGGATCAACAGGCCGAACGCGGCCAGCACCAATAGCGAATCGAGATAGAACCGGCTCGGACCCCAGGTCAGCACGACTCCCCTACCCGGTCGGACTGCAAGGCTCTGAATCATGACGTCAAGCTCCTCACTGCTTCGACGAAAAACCGCCCACGCTCCTGATAATCGCGATACTGGTCCAGGCTCGCGCAGGCCGGGGCCAACAACACGGTGTCGCCGGTGCTGGCCGCGCGGCGCGCGGCCAGCACCGCCTCGTGCATCGTTCCGGCGCGAACCACCGGCACCAATGGAGCCAACACAGCCTCGAGCAACGGCGCATCGCGACCCACCAGCACCGCCGCACGCAACTTGCCGGCCGCGATCGCGGCCAGCTCGGAAAAATCCGCCCCCTTGCCGTCGCCGCCGGCGATCAGCACGACGTTCGTATCCAGTCCCGACAACGCGGCGATGCAGGCGCCGACATTCGTCGCCTTCGAATCGTTGATGTAGACGACCCCATCGATCTCGGCGACCCATTGCATCCGATGATCGAGACCGGAGAATCGCCGCAGAACCGATACCATCGCCTCGTGCGACAATCCGAGGCTATCGCCCAGCGCGATTGCCGCCAGGGCGTTGCTGAGATTGTGGCGTCCGCGAATACGCAGTTCGGATGAACGAAGCAGCGGTTCTCCGCCGATCGCGAGCCACTCCTGTCCATCGATCGATCGCACCCCGCACCGCACGTCCGGAGCATCCGACAATCCGAACCACAGAACCCGACGCTCGGGCAATGCCATCGCCCGCACCGCGGGATCATCCCGATTCAGAACCATCACGCCATTGCCGGCAAAGATCCTCGCCTTGGACGCGGCATACTGCTCGAGATCGGAATAGCGGTCCATGTGGTCCGGCGTGACGTTCAACACGGTCGCGACATCGGGCTTGAGGAGAGCCGAACGCTCCAGCTGGAAGCTCGAGAGCTCCAGCACATACACATCGGCTCGTGGGTCCAGCAGATCCAACATCGGCTCGCCGAGATTGCCCCCGACCCTGGCCGCGCGCCCGTCCTGCAGCGCCATCTCGCCGAGCAACGTGGTCACGGTGCTCTTGCCATTCGATCCGGTGATCCCGACGATCGGCGCCGTCGCCGCGCAGGCGAACAGATCGGCATCGCCGAACACCGGAACTCCGCGGGCCTGTGCCCGCTGAACGGCTTCGAGTTCGAGCGGCACGCCGGGACTGACGACCAGGTGCGTGGCGACGTCAAATGCCGGTTGACTGAAGCCCCCGAGGAACAGCGCCGCATTAGTGAACTGCGCGGCGAAGGCATCTAGTCCGGGCGGCGAGTCGCGGCTATCGACGACGGCGAAACGGATGTCGTTCGCTGCGAGAAATCGCGCCACCGACAGCCCCGTCTTGCCTAGCCCGACGACCAGCACGCGCGCGTCGCGTCCCAGACCCAGCGGATTTCCGCCGGGAAGCGATGCGCGACTGTCCACGGGTCGTGCTTCCATGACTCAACGCAATTTCAATGTCGCCAATCCGAACAGCACCAGGATAACCGTGATGATCCAGAAGCGGACGATCACGCGCGGCTCCGGCCAGCCCTTGAGTTCGAAATGGTGATGAATCGGCGCCATCCGGAAAATCCGTCGCCCGGTCATCTTGAACGACAGAACCTGCAGCATCACCGACAGCGTCTCCATGACAAAAACGCCGCCCATGACCATCAGGACTATCTCCTGGCGCACCAGCACCGCCATGACACCGAGCGCGGCGCCCAGCGCCAGCGCTCCGACGTCGCCCATGAAGACCTGGGCCGGATAGGCGTTGAACCACAGGAAGCCGAGCCCGGCGCCCACCAATGCACCGCAGAACACGACCAGTTCCGCGGCCTTCGGCACGAACGGAATACCGAGATACTCGGAAAAATTCGCATTGCCGGACAGGTAGGCGAAGATCGCCAGCGCTCCGCCGACCATGACGGTCGGCATGATGGCCAGGCCATCGAGGCCATCGGTCAGATTCACGGCGTTGCTGGCACCGACGATGACGAAATACGTCAGTACGACGTACCACGCCCCGAGGTTGATGACGATGTGCTTGAAGAACGGCACGATGAACTGGGTTTCGACCGGACTCGTCGCCGTCCAATAGAGGAACAGCGACGCCGCCAGGCCGCAAACGGACTGCCAGAAGTACTTGTAGCGCGCTGGGAGACCCTTGCTGTTGCGCAGCACGAGCTTCTTGTAGTCATCGACGAAGCCGATCAGGCCGAAGGCCAGCGTCACCAGCAGCACGACCCAGATGTACCGATTTCTGAGGTCAGCCCACAACAAGGTGCTGATGCCCACCGAAATCAGGATCAGCGTGCCGCCCATGGTCGGCGTTCCGGCCTTCGAGAAGTGGCTCTGCGGGCCATCCTCGCGAATGCTCTGACCGATCTTGTAACGGCTGAGCCGGCGAATCATCACCGGCCCAACCACGAAGGAGATCACCAGGGCCGTCAGAACGCCGAGAATTCCGCGGAAGGTCAGATACGAAAAGACCCGGAAGACATCAACGTAGCTTTCCAGCCAGCGTGCGACGATCAACAACACGGGACCGACTCCGCTGCCGTTACCAAAGCCTCGACGACCCGTTCCATCCGCTGACTGCGCGAACCCTTGACCAGCACGACCGAGTCGGCGCTCAACTCGCGCCGAAGCGCGGCGATCAGATCGCCTTGCTCGGCATAAAATCCCGCGCCGCTGCCAAATGCCGCCACCGCGCGCTCGGCATCCGGGCCGGTCGCCAACAAGCGCGCGACACCGCGCTGCCGTGCCTCGATACCGAGCGCCTCGTGACGATCGGCGCTGTCCTCGCCGAGTTCACCGAATGCGCCGAGCACGACCCAGTGCTCGCCAGGCAAAGCCATCAGCACATCCAGCGCGGCCGAGAACGAGGATGGATTGGCGTTATAGGTGTCATCGATCAGCAAGGACCCGGCGGCGGAACGGACCGGTCGGAGCCGGCCCTTCACCGGTGTTGCCGCCAGCAAGCCGCGTTGCACGGTCTCCGCGTCTAGTCCCAGCGCGAAAGCCGCGGCCGCGGCGGCCAGCGCGTTGACCATGTTGTGGGACCCGGCAAAGCGTGTCTCGATCGCAATGCGCTGGTCGCGGAAATGCAGATCGAAACAACTGAGAAAGCCCTCCGCATCGAGGCGCATCGTCAGGCTGTGCGCCGTGGCGCGGACGTCGGCATCGGCGCCCAGGCCGAAACTCAGGATCCGGCAGTCACGAGCGAGTTCGCGCCAATAGCCGAAATAGCGGTCGTCCGCATTGAGCACCGCCGTGCCCGGAGGACGCAGTGAACCGACCAGTTCACCTTTCGCCGAGGCAACGCCATCCAGGCTTCCGAATCCCTCCAGATGTGCGGCGCCGGCGTTCGTGATCACGGCCACATCCGGCCTGGCCAGACCACTCACGTAGGCGATCTCGCCCGGGTGGTTCGCACCCATCTCGATGACCGCGTACCGGTGCTCCGGACGCAAGCGCAGCAGGGTGAGCGGAACACCGATATCGTTGTTCAGATTGCCCTGTGTCGCCAGGGTCGGCCCGGCGACGCCGAGGATCGCCGCGATCATCTCCTTGGCGGTGGTCTTGCCGTTGCTTCCGGTCACGCCGACCAATCGCCCGCTCCAGCGATCACGCCAACCCGCGGCCAGACGACCGAGAGCGATGCGACCGTCCTGAACGACGACCTGGGGTTGCGCGGAGTCGATGCCGCGTTCCACCAACAGTCCGGAACAACCCGCGGCCAGCGCGTCGGACCCGAACTCATTCCCGTCGAACCGCGCGCCGCGGATGCCGACAAACAAGTCACCGGGCTTGATCGTCCGCGTGTCGATGCTGACCCCGGTGAACACGGCATCGGGGCCGAGATGTTGGCCGGACACCAGTTCCGCCAATTCGCTGTAGCGCATCATCCGGACCTGACTCCCGGCGACAGCAGGTGCCTGACGACCTCACGATCGTCGAAAGGAATACGCATGCTTCCGATATCCTGTGTGTTTTCGTGCCCTTTTCCGGCGACCAGGACGACGTCGCCGGGCTGCGCCGCCGCGATCGCCCGCTGAATGGCCGCCTGCCGATCGCGCTCGACGACGACTCCGCCCGAACACCCGGCCAGGATATCCGCGACGATCGAATCGCCGTCCTCCCGGCGCGGGTTGTCATCCGTCACGACCAGATGGTCGGCCCAGCGCTGCGCGGCTCGTCCCATCAGCGGGCGCTTGCCGCGATCCCGTTCACCGCCGCAGCCGAACACGACCCATAACGCGCCGCGGCAATGGGACTTCAGGCTGCGCAACACGCGATCGAGCGCATCCGGCGTATGCGCATAATCGACGACCGCGGTAACCCCTCCGGCGCTTGCGAAATGCTCCATGCGACCGGGAACGGGGCGAATCAGGGCCATACGCTCGGACGCTTCGCCGAGGCCATAGCCCAGGCCGAGCAGCACGGCAAGGCTTCCCAACACGTTTTCCGCGTTGAAATCGCCGAACACCGGCGCGAGCAGTTCGGCATGGTCCTCGCCGAACGCGACCGACAACCTGAGCCCTGCGGTTTCCTGACGCAGGCGCGCACCGACTAGGGTACGTGGCGCCGCATCGAGATTGCCGGCCAACGTGAACGCCACCGGCACGATCGGCGCCGCGATACGCTGGCTGATGCCGCGGGTGACCGGGTCATCGGCGTTGAACGCGACGCACTCGAGCCCATCGGCCTCGAGCAGGCGCATCTTCGCGGCGACGTACGCTTCGTGGGTGCCGTGATAATCCAGATGGTCGCGCGTGATGTTCGTGTACAGTGCGGCACGCGTCCGCACGCCATTCAGACGGCCCTGCGCCAGCCCATGCGACGATGCCTCGATCGCGACGGCACGAATGCCCTGTGCTGTCAGCGCGGCCAGCTGGGCATGCACACCCACAGCATCGGGCGTCGTCTGCTCGCCCGGAACCAGGCGCCCGGGCACACCCCAGCCCAGCGTGCCGATGACCGCCGCCTGTCGCTGCTTGCCGAGCGCGTGCGCGAGAAAGTGTGAGCACGAAGTCTTGCCATTGGTCCCGGTGACGGCGACGACGTCGAGGGCTTGCGAGGGCCTATCAAAAAAGCGGTCGGCGATGTAGCCGACCTTTTGATTCAGCGATTCGACCGGGATACAGGGCAGGCCCCGAATCTCCCGGGCAAGCTCCCGCCCGCCACCCGCGGGGTCGTAGAGAATCGCTCCGACCCCCCTTCGCAATGCCTCCGCCGCATGTTGCAGCCCGTGCCGCTGATGTCCGGCGACGGCCATGAACAGGTCTCCCGGCTGCGCGCTGCGGCTGTCGAGGCTCAATCCGGATATCGCGAGCGCCGGCAGGCCCGCCGCATCGGCGAAGCCGGCCAGCAGTTCGGCGATGGCGACGGCGCGGCGCCGTGGCTCGGCACTCGTCACAGCACGTCATCTCCCCGTGCGGTCAGGATCGGGGTGCTCTCCGGCTGATCGGGCGTGACGTTCAGCAAGCGCAATGCGCCTTCCATGACGGTCGAGAAGACCGGAGCCGCAACCGCGCCACCGTAGTATTCGCCGGCGGACGGCTCGTCGACCATGACGACCATGACCAGACGCGGATTGCTGGCCGGCGCCAGACCCGCGAACACCGCCATATGCAGGGACGACGCGTACCCACGGCCGTTGTTCTTCTTGACCGTCCCGGTCTTGCCCGCGACGCGGAAGCCGGGGATGCTCGCCTTCAGCGCCGTACCCTCCCGGGTCACGACCTGCTCGAGCATCGTCCGCACGCTCTGCGCGGTCTTCGGCGTCATGACCTGGTAGACCGGCTGCGGTTCCGACCGCTTCAGCAGCGACACCGGAGGCAGGCGACCGTCGGCGGCGAACGCGAGATACGCCCGGGCGAGTTGAAGCGTCGAAGTCGATACGCCGTAGCCGAACGAGAGCGTGGCCTGTTCGAAGTGATTCCAGCCGCGGTGGTGCGGCAGACGTCCGGCCGCCTCGCCGGGGAATCCGGTCGCCAGCGGCTGGCCGAACCCCAGGTTGTTGTAGAACGCGAAGAACTTCGGTGGCGCAATCGCCAGCGCGATCTTCGTCACGCCAACGTTGCTCGACTTCTGCAGCACGCGCGTGACGTCGAGGTTGCCGTAATTGTGGATGTCCTTGACGACATTGCTGCCGACACGCAGCGAACCGGGGTTGGTATTGATCATCGACTCCGGTCTGACCAGGCCCAGTTCCAGGCCGCACGCCACCGCGAACGGCTTCATCGTCGAACCGGGCTCGAACAGGTCGGTGATCGCGCGATTCCGCAGTGCGCCACGCTGCGCGGATTGATGGTTGTTCGGATTGAACGAGGGCTGATTGACCATCGCCAGCACATCACCGTTCTGCGCATCGAGCAGCACCAGACTCGCCGCGCGTGCGCGGTGCTTCAGCACCGACTTCTTCAATTCCCGATAGGCCAGGTACTGCATCCGCTGGTCGATGGCCAGATGGACGTCCTTGCCCGGGACCGGATCGCGAACGTCCTCGGTGCCCTCGATGATGCGCCTGCGCCCGTCACGCACGATGCGCCGACCGCCAACGACTCCGGTCAATCGTTGATCCGCCGCTAGTTCGATACCTTCCTGGCCGTGATCGTCGATGTCGGTGAATCCGATGACGTGGGCGGTCACCTCGCCGGTCGGGTAATAGCGCTGATACTCGCGATCGGCGTAGATGCCGGAAATACCCAGACTCAGGATACGGTCGGCCGTCTCCGGACTCGCGCGGCGCTTCAGGAACGTGAAGCTCTTGCCGCTTTCGGTCTCGATGCGATCGCGAACTTCCGAGATCGGCATGCCCAGCAATCCGGCGAGCATGCGCATTTGCTCGGCATCGGCCTTGAAATCCTTCGGGTTGGCCCAGATCGACTTGACCGGCGTGCTGATCGCCAGCAATTCCCCGTTACGGTCGAGGATGCGGCCGCGGTGCGCCGGAATCGGCAGGATGCCGAGGTGCATCATGTCGCCGCGATGCTTCAGGAAGCCGGTGTTCAACACCTGAAGATAAAGCGCCCGGAAGCTCAACACCACCATGCCGGCCACGAACGCGATCAACAGCAGTCGCCATCGACCCGCGAACTCGTCGTCCTCGAAACGCTTCTGCGTGTGCGCGTAGATCATCATGGGCGCGGACCTGACTCAAGGTTTGCTGTGGACATAGATGATCGAATCCCGCGCCGGAAGAACCATGCGCAGGCGTGTTCGGGCGAGCCGCTCGATTCGGCTGTGCTCCGCCCATGTGTTCTGTTCGAGTTCCAACTGTCCGAGTTCGACGTCATAGGATTCGAGTTCCTGCTCGAGCCTCTGCAGATCGACGAACAACATCCGGGACCGATACTTCGCGTAAATCACACCCATCGCCGAGGCGATCAGCACGGTCACCAGCACCAGGATCGCTTTCATCGCGCCAGACGCTCCGCGACACGCAAAATCGCGCTGCGCGACCTCGGATTGGCGCGAGCCTCTTCGGCCGCCGGCCGAACCGGGCCGCCGACCCGATGCAGACGGGCGACGCGGGCCACCGGCGCCCCCGGCCAGTCCGACTGCGGCACCGAGCGCGACTCGTCACGCATGAACCGCTTGACGATCCGGTCCTCGAGCGAGTGAAACGAGATCACCACCAAGCGCCCGCCCTCGGCCAGCACCTCGACGACCTGTTCCAGAACTGCGCCGAGCACGTCGAGTTCGCGGTTCACGGCGATCCGCAGGGCCTGAAAGCTGCGTGTCGCGGGGTGGTGACCCGGAGCATGATGCGGGACGACCGATGCGATCGTTGCCGCCAACTGTCCGGTCGTCACGATCGGCGCGACGCGCCGCCGCTCGACCAGAGCCCTGGCGATTCGCCTCGCGTAGCGTTCCTCCCCGTACTCTTTCAACACCTGCACCAACTCCTGCTCGCCGACTGCCGCCAGCCAGTCGGCCGCCGAACGGCCACTGGTCCGATCCATTCGCATATCCAGGGGCCCGTCGCGAAGAAAGCTGAAGCCCCGCTCGGCCGTATCGACCTGAGGCGAGGACACCCCGAGGTCCAGCAACACGCCCGCGACCCGGCCACACCATTCACTCGTCCGCGTCAGTTCCATCAGTGCCGTGAAGCTGGCATGCTCGATGCGAAAACGCGGATCTTCCACCAAGCGAACTGCTTCCGCCGACTCGACCGCCTCAAGATCTCGATCGATCGCCAGCAGGCGACCCGAGGAACCGAGGCGCTGCAGAATCGCGCGACTGTGGCCGCCCCGACCGAAGGTGCAGTCGATGTACAGCCCGTCGGCCCGTACCCGCAACGCGTCGATCGACTCGCTCAGCAGTACTGGCCGATGGCGTTCGCCGGCCGCGACCTCACCAGGTAAGGGCGCCGAGTTCAGGCGACAGCTCCCGGAGATTCTCCAGGTTCTTCACATCGAGCCATTCGGTACGGCTGCGGCTCCACGTCTCTTCGCTCCAGATCTCGAAAACGCGCCCCTGCCCGATCAGCGCGAGGCGCTTCTCCAGGCCGACCAGGCTGCGAAGAGCCTCGGGAATCAGGAATCGGCCCTGGGCGTCGAGCTCACAGTCGTAGGCATGGCCCACGAGCAATCGCTTCAACGATTTCACGCGCGGATCGAGTATTGGCAAGCCTTCGAGCCGCGCCTGCAACTGCTCGAACTCGGGAAGCGGGAATAGCACCAGGCACTGATCCAGCCCGAGCGTGACCACCAATTTGCCCTCGCAGATGCGTTGCAGCTCTGCGCGGTAACGGGTCGGGACGGCCATGCGCCCCTTCTCGTCCAAATTGATGGAATTGAACCCCCGGAACAATCTCCCTCCGCACCCCACTCAACCCCATTTTCACCCATTTTCTTCCACCGGGATTGAATATAGAAACGTCCTTCTCCCAAGTCAAGAGGCGGTAACCCTTTTGTTCCAGGCACTTCGATACCGCACACAAGCCCATCATCGGCTGCCCGAACACACCGACCGCCACGCGCTGAGCCAGGCGACTGAATCCCGATGAATCCACGGCAATCTCCACCACGCGCACGAACCGCCGCGAACGCCATGCGCGGCGCGCGTTCGTCAATCGGCGAATGGATCTCCGGGCGTGAACGGAGCCCGAAAACTCGCGCCTGAGTCGGGCAAACGCGGCCCCGGGCCGGGCTGACTATTCTCGCCACGGCGCCATCGACTACTCCCAGCGCCGTAGAAACTATCGGGCAGACCGGAACGAGGCCATCGGGAATAACCTGAGGTCGGCGATCCGGTTGAGACAAGGGTATCGTTGCTTGCAGATATACGCGACGGGCACACTATAAGATGTGGTTTCGGAGGCGGTCAAGTACTAGATGCTGTATTTGTTTTTCGGTAGTGTCCCGACTTCTGTGCAAAAGCGATTCTGAGTAGGGATCGTTGAGGTGGTCATGGTAAGAGGTTGATTGCGACATCGACCTTGAACCCGAAGGAGGGCAAACCATGACCGAGAAAGAGCATAAGACGAAGCCGTCGCTGATGGAACTGATGACGGGCGACCGAGACCTCTTGAAGGCGTTGATGCAGCAAGCGCTGCAGACGGTGCTGGAAGGCGAGATGACGGATTGTCTGGGCGCGGCGCCGGGCGAACGGAACGAGCAACGGACGGGCTATCGAGCGGGGTACTACAGCCGGCAGCTGGTGACGCGCATCGGCAAGCTGGAACTGAGTGTGCCGCGGGACCGTAATGGCGATTTTTCGACGGCACTGTTCGAACGCTACCAGCGCAGTGAGAAAGCGTTGGTTGCGGCCCTGGCGGAAATGTACGTGCAGGGGGTGTCGACGCGGAAGGTCAAGGCGATCACCGAGGAGCTCTGTGGCCACCGGTTTTCGGCCAGTACGATCAGCCAGATCAACAAGGGCCTGGACGCGGCCTTGGAGCGCTTTGCCACCCGTCCGCTGGAGGAGGTCTTTCCCTATCTGATCCTCGATGCGCGCTACGAGAAGGTGCGGGAGAACGCGGTGATCCAGACCCAGGCGGTGCTCATCGCGATCGGCATCAATGGCGAGGGGCAGCGCCAAGTGCTGGCGGTGGACACCGCCCAACGGGAGAGTCGCAGCGCCTGGAAAGACTTCCTGGTACGCCTCAAGGAGCGCGGACTGGCCGGCGTCGAGTTTGTCGTTTCAGACGATCATGCCGGACTGAAGCGCGCCATCGGCGAAGTACTGCCGGAAGCGGCTTGGCAGCGCTGCTATGTGCATTTCCTGCGCAACGCGCTGGATTACCTGCCCCGCAAGGCCGACGACGATTGCTTACAGGAACTGCGTTGGCTTTATGACCGCCGCGACCACCAGGAAGCCCAGCAGGACCTCGCCGCCTGGATCGGCAAGTGGGCCGGCAAGTATCCGAAACTCGTGGATTGGGTGGAAACCCATATCGGTGAGACACTGACCTTCTATCGCCTGCCGCGGCAGCACCACAAGCACATGAAAAGCACCAACATGCTCGAGCGCTTGAACGAGGAGATCAAACGTCGCACCCGGGTGGTCCGGATCTTCCCCAACACCGAGTCCTGCCTCCGCTTGGTGCGCGCGTTGTGCGTCGAAACCCACGAGGCCTGGCTGGAGGATAACCGTTACCTGAACATGAGCCTGCTCGTCGAGCAGAAAAAGGAACTCCTGCGATTGGCGGCCTGACTCGCCAATCGACTCACCTCACCCATGACCACCTTTTTGCACAACTTGACGCACACAACCTGTTTTTCGATCCTGCGTGACCCCGTGGCCGGACGAGGCGCGCCGGTAATCCTCCGGCATTCGCCGAGGTTTAGGATCGAGGCAGGATAGCGATGACGACCAGGCCGAATGGCCTGCTTGGCGGACGATGATCGAGCGGGGTGCTTATCAGCGCGGAGCGGGAATAACGGATGGATCGCCGTCGATCAGACGAAGAAACTCGCCTTCTTCGAGAATGCTGATACCCAGTTTTCGAGCCTTGTCGAGCTTGGAACCAGGATCGGCGCCGGCGATGACGCAGTTCGTCTTCTTCGATACCGAACCGACCACGCTGGCCCCGAGGGATTCCAGTCGAGCCCGCGCCTGATCGCGCGACATGGAGGCCAGCGTACCCGTCAGCACGAAACTCTGGCCGGTCAGTGCGCCCTCACCCGCCGCCGGCGGTTGATCGGGCCAGTGGATGCCGACGCTGATGAGATCGTCGATCACTTCCCGATTATGCGACTCGGCGAAGAACATCGCGACGTGCCCGGCGACGATCGGGCCGACATCGCGAACCCGCTGTAAGCGATCGGCATCGGCCGTCATCAGTTCATCGAGGGACCCGAAGTGCTTGGCCAAGGCCTTGGCCGTAGCGTCACCGACTTCGCGAATCCCGAGCGCATACAGAAAGCGCTGTAGCGTCGTCGTCTTGCTGCGTTCGAGCGCATCGAGCAGGTTGCGCGCCGATTGCCGGCCCATGCGTTCCAGTGCCGCGAGATCGTCCTCGCGCAACCGGTACAGATCAGCCGCGGTTCCGATCAGACCGCATTCCAGCAACTGGTCGATCAACTTGTCGCCGAGCCCGTCGATATCCATGGCCCGGCGCGATGCGAAATGCAGCAGCGCCTGCTTGCGCTGCGCCGGGCAGTACAGGCCGCCCGAGCAGCGCCAGTCAACCTCGCCCTCCTCGCGCGCGATGCCGCTGCCGCAGACCGGGCATTGGCCACCGAGGCGCTTGTAGAGGTCGAACGGCTCGCCGGCGTCGACCGGGCGGCGATCGAGCACGACACCGACGACCTCCGGGATTACGTCGCCGGCACGCCGCACGATAACCGTGTCGCCGATACGCACGTCCTTGCGGCGCGCCTCATCCTCGTTGTGGAGCGTCGCGTTGCTCACCGTCGTGCCGCCGACGAACACCGGTTCGAGCTTCGCGACGGGCGTGAGCTTGCCGGTGCGGCCGACCTGGATGTCGATATCGCGCAGCAGCGTCATCTGTTCTTGTGCCGGGTACTTGTGCGCCACCGCCCAGCGCGGCTCCCGCGAGACGAAGCCGAGGCGCTGCTGCAAGGCCCGGTCGTTGACCTTGTAGACGACGCCATCGATGTCGAACAGCAGCGCATCGCGCGCGGCGGCGATCTCGCGGTGGAACGCCACCAGCCCGTCGGCACCCTGGACGACGCGGCGCCGTCCGTCCACCGGCAGGCCGAACGCGGCGAGCGCGTCGAGCATTGCGGCATGCGTCGGAGGCACGTCCCAGCCGCGCACCTCGCCGAGCCCGTAGGCGAAGAAGCTCAAGGGGCGCGTCGCCGTCACCGCTGGGTCGAGCTGGCGCACCGCGCCGGCTGCCGTGTTGCGCGGGTTCACGTAGGTCTTCTCGCCTTTCGCGCGCTGCGCCTCGTTGAGCGCCTCGAAACGGTCGCGCCGCATGTAGACCTCGCCGCGCACCTCGATCACCTCGGCCGTCGTGCCGGCGAGGCGCAACGGGATCTGGCCGATCGTGCGGATATTCTGCGTCACGTCCTCGCCTGTCTCGCCGTCGCCTCGAGTCGCCGCCTGCACGAGCAGGCCGCCTTCGTAGCGCAGGTTGATCGCGAGACCGTCGAACTTCAGCTCCACCGCGTATTCCACCGGTGGCGCGTCGGCCGGCAGGCCGAGCTCGCGGCGCACACGTGCGTCGAATCCGGCGGCACCCGAGTCCTCGGTGTCGGTCTCGGTGCGGACCGAGAGCATCGGAACCACGTGGCGCACCGGCACTAAGCCGTCGAGCACCTGGCCGATCACTCGCTGGGTCGGCGAATCCAGCGTCAGCAGCTCCGGATACGCGGCTTCCAGCGCATGCAGTTCCTGGAACAGCCGGTCGTACTCAGCGTCGGGAATTTCCGGCGCGTCAAGCACGTAGTAGCGGTGCGCGTGGTGGTTCAGCTGCTCGCGCAGCGCGGCAACCCGCTCGCGCGCTTCGGACGGATGCGTCACCGGCTAGCCGCAGATATCCTCGAGGCGCTCCCGCATCTCGCGTATCTTCGCCTCGGTCAGCGGCCGGCGTCCGTCATCCCATTCGATGCCATCGAGCTTTTCGGCGAGGTCGCGGCTGGTCTCGAACAGATCGTCGAACACCGCCAGCGGGTCCTGCACCTTGGACGGCTGAAAGAACAGCACGACGCCGGGACACTCGAACGCATCCATGTCGTGGATCGGAAACGTCCCGGGCTTGACGAGGCTGGCGACGCTGAACAGGGGGTCGCGAAGATTCCGGTCATAGCGGTGGAAAATTTCCATGTCGCCATGCACCAGCCCGAGGTCGAGCAGCGCATCGCGCAACTCTTCACCGGAAAAGATGTCTCCAGACCGCGCGACCACGCTGACCTGGATCAGGAACGGCGCACCCACCGCGGTGTCGCGCGGCATGCCACCGGTCGTCACCGCCGATCGCTCGCGTTCCTGCCGGAGCGGGTCATCCATGGGCTCGCGATCGAACTCGGACGATTCCTCGTTCGCCGCGGTATCCGGAAGCTCGTCATCGTAGGCCAGTTCGCCGAACGATTCACGCCGACGAAAGAACTCGATCAACCGCTCGCGGTGGCGACCCCAGACGTAGATACCGGCCAGAACCAGAACTCCAAGCACCAGCAAAATCAGGCGTACCGTGCCTCTATCCATCGCGTCTCCTCAGGCTGTAATCATTTCGACGGCTTCTCCGAGGTCCACGGCGACGATACGGGACACCCCGGGTTCCTTCATCGTGACGCCCGCCAGGTACTGAGCGATTTCCATAGTGGCCTTGTTGTGGCTGATGAACAGGAATTGTACCCTCTCCGACATTTCCTTGACCAACCCGCAGAAGCGGCCGACGTTCGCATCGTCCAGCGGCGCATCCACTTCATCCAAAAGGCAGAACGGCGCCGGGTTCAGCTCGAAGATCGCGAACACCAGGGCCACTGCGGTCAGGGCCTTCTCGCCGCCCGACAACAGGTGGATCGAACTGTTGCGCTTCCCCGGCGGACGCGCCATGACCGTGACCCCGGCATCGAGGACTTCCCGCTCGGTCAGATCCAGGCTCGCGCTACCGCCTCCGAACAGCTTCGGGAACATGCGCTGGAAGCCGCCATTGATCCGGTCGTAGGTCTCTCGAAACAGCGCACGACACTCCCGGTCGATCTTGTCGATCGCCTGCCGCAGGGTCGCCAGCGATTCGCTGAGATCGGCATACTGCTCGTCGAGATGATCGAGCCGTTCCTTGGCCTCGTTGTATTCCTCCAGCGCCATCAGGTTGACCGGACCGAGCCGCGACAGATCATCGGCCAGGCGTTGCAGATCCTGCTGCAACTCCGCCTCGGGACGCTCGTCCGCGTCCGGTTCCTCGCCGATCTCGGTCGGTGACAGACCCAGCGGTTCGAACTGCTCCTCCAACGTCTGCAGACGGACTTGGTCCCCCTCCAGTTCGATGCGAGCCTTCTCGATACGCTCCTTCAACGCGTCGATGCGTTGCTCGGCGCCGCCGCGTTCGTCGTTGAGCGCCCGGATCCGCCGGTCGATTTCGGCAATGCCCCGGCGCATTTCGGCCAGCCGTTGCTCGAGGACCTGGCGCTCGGCGCGACACGCATCGAGCCGCTCGCGCTCCTCGTCCAGCGGCCGATCCTGATCGAAGCGTCCGCGCAGCGTCTGGAGGCGCGCCGCAGCCTCCTCGCAATGCGTGCGTGCGCGCTCCAGATGGGCAACGGTCAACTGTTCCGAGGATTGCAGCGTGTCGTGGCGCGCCTGTTCGCGGCGCAGGATCGATTGAGCCTCGTACAGCGCGGCGGCGGTCTCGTCGAACTCGCGCTCGGCTTCCGCCTGACGCGCGGCTAGCGTCTGCACGTGCTCCGCCGTCGCGGCGATCCTCAGCTCGACCGAGCGGGATGATTCGATGTTTTCAAGCCGCGACTCATCCAGTTCCGTGCCGACCGCGTCCACTTCGGCGAGCTCACGATCCACCTGTTCGAGGCGGCGCTGGGCCTGTTCACTGCGGGCGCGCAGTTCGTGCAGCGTATTTTTCAGCCCGAGGATCCGTCGATCGAGTTCCCGCGCCGCCGTCTCGAGCGCCTTGCGGTCCCCGTCCGCGTCGGCCAGCTCGCGTGCATGGTCCTCGATCGAGGTTTCGAGGATTCGGCTTCGTTCACCGAGCGACTGCAAAAGATCCTTGGTCTCGCGCAGATCGCGCTCGCGCCGCAGCACGCCTGCTTTCCCGTCATCCGGTCGGCGGATCATGACCCAGCCGGGACCGACACGCTCACCGGACGGCGTGACGACCGATTCGTGACTGGCGATCCGACCGCTGACCTCGCGTGCGACCATCAGATCCGGCGCGCAGAAAACGCTTCCGAGCACCGGGTGCAGATCCCACGGCGACTGGATCTGGTCGACCAGCCTTGGAAGAGCCTCGGGCGCGGCGCCGTTCCGGCCCGCCGGACGCATCTCCTGGAACGCCACGGACTCCGCCTCGGCGATCTCGTGCAGATGGCCGAGATACGGTGCCGCGTCGCTGACGCACAGGGCCTCGAGGTGCACGCCGAGCACGCGCTCCACGGCGTCCTCCCAGCCCGCTGAAACGTCCAGGCATTCGGCGAGACGCGGCGCATCGCGCAACGCCATCTGCTCCAGCCATGGTGACAGGCCGGCCCGATCCTTGCCCATCGCGTGTTGCTGGAGCAGTTCCAGCGACGACTGACGCCCCCCGGCGGTATGCAGTTCGGCGCGCACCGCATCGAGCGCATGCCGGTCTTCCTGCAGGCGCAGCTGCGCGCTGCGCTGTCTTTCCGCGGCGAGTTCGATCCGCGTGGCCAGAGCGCCCGCCTCCGCTTCGCTCTGCTCGACCTCGCGCGTGAGATCCTCGATCTCCTGCTGTCGCAGGCTCGTCAGCAGCTCGCGCCGTTCGGCTTCGAGGCGTTCCCGACGCTGCTCGAAATGCCGTGATTGCTCCTCGATCTGTCGCCCGCGGGCGCGGAGCACATCGGCCTCCCCGTCGAGCCGCAGTGCGGCCGAGCGTAAGGCATCCAGTTCGGTCTGCGCCGCCTTGCGCGAACTCTCGGCGGCATCGCGTCGGATCGCCGCGATGCGCTCGGCCTCGTGCTTCGTCCAGTGCGTCGGCACATTCCGCGAGTTCCGCGTGAATGCCGTCCAGCCGGCTTCGATCCTGATCCAGCTCGGCGGTCGCACGTGCCCGATCCGCCTCGAGCCGTTCGAGATCGCTCAAGGTCTCCTCTCGCGAGCGCTCCGCACGCCGAATCAGATCCTCGAGCCGGCCAACCTCGGCGCCGACTTCGTAGAACTGCGCCTGAGCCTCGTGCATCGCGGCCTGTTGCTCCTCGTGCCGCTCGCGGGCGTCGCTCAGGCGCTCATCGCACTCACGCGCGGCGGACACGGCGTTCCGGAGGTCCTGTCCCAGGGCTTCGAGTTCAGCGATTCGCCCCGCCCGCGATCCCTGATGGCGACGCCAGCGAAGCCGCAACAGCGACGCCTTGCCGGCGCGCTCCTCATCGCGCAGGGCGATGTAGCGCTCCGCCTTCCGGACCTGACGCTGCAGATTGTCGACCTGCTTCTTCAGTTCGCCGCGCACATCCTCGAGCCGGGCCAGGTTCTCCTCGGTGTGCCGCATCCGGATCTCGGTTTCATGGCGACGCTCTTTGTAACGGGAGATCCCCGCGGCTTCCTCGATGAGTTCCCGAAGTTCGTCAGGCTTCGCCTCGATCAGCCGCGAGATCGTGCCCTGCTCGATGATCGCGTAGCTGCGGGCACCGAGCCCGGTCCCGAGAAACAGATCGGTGATGTCCTTGCGGCGGCAACGCGCGCCGTTCAGCTGGTAGACGGATTGACCATCCCGACCGACCGAGCGCTTGATCGAGATTTTCTGGTAGGCGGCGTATTCACCCAGGGCCGGGCTGTCAGTATTGTCGAAGACCAGTTCGACCGAAGCGACCCCGACCGGCTTCCGCGTCGATGAGCCGTTGAAGATCACGTCGGCCATCGTATCGCCGCGCAGGTGCTTGGCCGAACTCTCGCCCATGACCCAGCGCACTGCATCGATGATGTTGGATTTGCCGCAACCGTTCGGACCGACGACCCCGACCAGATTGCCCGGTAACGGAATCGTCGTCGGATCGACGAACGACTTGAATCCAGCGAGTTTGATCTTCTCGAGCCGCATGTCGGCAGCGGTGCAATTCTAAGGGCGCGGTACGTTTACGGAAGCGGGTGGGATAGAATCAGCGGCCTGTCGCGTCTGACCGCGCGGCACTCACCCACGATCGCGACACCGACAACCTATGCTCGAAACCTTTGACAACCCCGCATCCGGGCGGGACTACGCCATTCATATCGAAATTCCGGAATTCACGTGCCTATGCCCGAAAACGGGGCAGCCCGACTTTGCCACGCTGTTTCTCGAATACGTCCCGGACGCGCGGTGCATCGAACTGAAGGCACTGAAGATGTATGTCTGGTCGTTTCGCGACCAGGGCGCATTCCACGAGGCCGTCACGAACCGGATCCTCGATGATCTGGTCGCGGCCTGTCGGCCGCGCTTCATGCGGCTGCGCGCACGTTTCAACGTTCGCGGTGGCATCTACACGACCGTCGTCGCCGAACACCGCGCGTCCGACTGGGCGCCCACCGAACCCGTCACGCTAGCCTGAACCACCGAACCGCGAGCGGCGCCTGGCCTGACGCGGCACCGCTCGCTAGCCGGATCCGTCCAGGCACATGCGGACTGGACCAAATGTCCGGCGATGCGCGGCGCACGAACCGAACTTCGCCAGCGACTGCCGATGGTCTGCGGTCGGGTACCCTTTGTTGACGGCGAATTCGTAGCCTGGGTGCAACAGGTCGAGTAGCACCATCTCCTCATCGCGCGCGACCTTGGCCAGGATCGACGCGGCCATGATCGCCGGCTCGATCGCGTCCCCGCCTATGACCGCTTCACCGGGACAAGCGATATCCGGGTAACGGTTGCCGTCGACCTGCATCCACGAAAGAGGGCGGTCCAGGCCGGCATAGGCCCGACGCATCGCCAGCATCGTCGCCTGCAGGATATTCAGTCTATCGATCTCGCTGGCATCCGCGCGCCCCAGCGACCAGTCCGCTGCCCGGCCGCGGATCACGCGCGCCAGTTCCGCGCGACGCCGCGGCGTCAGGCGCTTCGAATCATTCAGTCCGTCGACCAGCGGCGCTGCCGGATCCAGCACGACGACCGCGGCGATTACCGGCCCGGCCAGCGCGCCCCGCCCGGCTTCGTCGATCCCGCCGACGGATGTCACCTGTGGAAGTCGCCGCACAGCCGCCCGGCACCGCGGGCGCTCATCGAACGATGCTGCGCCCGGTCGTCTTCAGGAAGTCGACTAGCGGCACGATCTCGGCATATTCCTCGGCCATCTCCTCGAGCAGGCGAATCGCTTCGTCAAGCTTGAAGCCGGCCTTGTAGATAATCTTGTACGCCTTCTTGATCTGCCGCAGGGCTTCCGAGCCAAAGCCGTTGCGTTCGAGCCCCACGGTATTGATCCCGTGCGGCTTCGTCGGACGCCCACCGACCATGACGTACGGCGGCACGTCGCGCGAGATCACGCTACCCATCGCCGAGAAACAATGCACACCGACCCGGCAGAATTGGTGAACCAGCGTGAACCCACCGAGTATCGCGCCGTCGTCGACCTGGACATGCCCCGCCAGCGACGCAGCGTTCGCCATGATGATGCGGTTGGCGATCACGCAATCGTGCGCGACATGCGTGTACGCCATCAGCAGGTTGTCGTTGCCGATGCGCGTAACGCCGCTGTCCTGGATGGTGCCGCGATGAATCGTCGAAAACTCGCGAATGACGTTGCGGTCGCCGATTTCCAGCGAGGTCTCCTCGCCGCCGTATTTCTTGTCCTGGGGGTCTTCGCCGACCGACGCGAACTGGAAGATTCGATTGTCGCGGCCAATGCGGGTAGGTCCCTTCAGCACGACATGCGGCCCGATCTCGGTGCCGCTGCCGATCTCGACCCCGGCTCCAACGATCACAAACGGCCCGATCTTGACGTCCTCGGCGATCTCGGCGGCGGGGTCGATGATCGCGGTCGGATGGATCAAGCGCCCTGCTCCGCCGATGCACACATGATTTCCGCGCTGGCGACGAATTCGCCATCGACCTCGGCACGGCACGAGAACGCCCAGATATTGCGCTTGTGGCGCACGTACTCGGCTTCGAGCATCAAGCGGTCCCCCGGCACCACCGGCCGCTTGAAGCGGACCTTGTCGATACCGACGAGGTAGTAGATCTTGTTCTTGCCCATGACCGAAGGCTGCGTTTCCGCCGCCAACAGCCCGGTCGTCTGCGCCAGCGCCTCGATGATCAGCACGCCCGGCATGATGGGCTGATGCGGGAAATGCCCCTGAAAGAACGGCTCGTTGTAGGTGATGTTTTTATAGGCGCGGAGCCGGATGCCCGGCTCAACGAGCGTCACCCTATCGACCAGCAGGAACGGATAGCGGTGGGGAAGATACTCCCATATCTGTTGTATATCCAATGAGCTTTCCTGATTGATGTGGGTTTGAGTCCGGCCCCGCCCGAACACTCAGCCGCCCACGGTCCCGCTAGGGCGACTTGAAGCTCGCCTGCAACTTCTGCTCGATCTTGCCGGTGACGTCGATCGTCTCCTTGGCGAACACGACGCCGTCGGTGAGCAGCAAATCGTAGTTGTCCTCCTTCGCCAGCGTCTGGATCGCCTCGAAAATGGACTTCTGCAGCTTGCCCAACTCCTCGTTGCGACGCAGATTGAAGTCTTCCCGGAACTCGTCCTGAACGCGCTTGGCATCGCGTTTCCGGTTCAACAGGTCGCGCTCGAGCTTCTGCTTTTCGGCATCGCTCATGACGGCCTCATCCTTCGCGAGTTTCTCCTCCATCGACTTGATCGTCTTCTGCTCGGCGATCAGCTTGGAGTCCCTAGGCTTGAACTCTCGTTCGAGGTCCTTCTTGGCCTTCTCGGCCTGCGGCGCCTTCTCGAGCAACCTCGCGACATTGACGAAACCGATCTTCAGATCCGCGGCGGCCCCGTACACCGAAAACGACGCAAGCAAACAGCACACCAAACTTCTTCGCATGTCTAATGTCTCATACCCATTGCTTAAGCAGATGCCTTCATCCCTACGCGACGCGGTTTTCGGCCGAACCAAGGCGACCGAGTGCGCATTGGCCTAGACCGAACCGCGCGAGCGAAACCGCCGCCCGGCACACGGTGATCGTCGGATTATACAAGAACTCCTTTCGGCGAGGCGAATCGCGCGCCGCGGAATCAAAAGCCGGAACCGAAGTTGAACTGGAAGTTTTGAATTCGATCACCGTGCTTCGAATTTAGCGGCTGGGCGACACTGAACATCAAGGCGCCGAACGGCGACAACCATCGGGCGGCTATGCCGGTGGAATAACGAATATCTCCAAAATCGAATGAACCGGCGAAGACGTTACCGGCATCGACGAACGGGCCGACGCGAATGTTCTTGCTTTCCTTGACGAACGGAAGTGGCATCAGCAGTTCCACGGTGCCGATGAGTTTGCTCGATCCACCGAGTGGAAGGTTGGTATTGCCCTGAACCCCCGGCGGATAGGTCGCTTTCGGGCCAAGCGAGTTCTGCAGGAAGCCTCGCACGGAATTCGGACCACCGGCGTAGTAATTCTCGAAGAACGGCAGCGTGCCGGTCTGGGCATAACCGCTGCCGTAGGCGATCTCGCCCCCGAGCAACAAGGTCAGATCCTTGGCCAGCCCGAAATACTGTCGTGATCGCAGGCTTAACTTGAAGTACTCGAGATCGCTGAACGGCATCGTGATCAGGCCGGACAACGTGTGCGTACCGCCTTCGGTGGCGAAGATCGCGCGGTTCAGCGTGTCGTGGGTATACCCGAGGGCGACGCTGTAGGTATTGAAATCATTACCATTCTGCGCAATGTAGTCGGTGATCTCCAGCGGCGAATTGTTGGTCGTACGAATCTGCGTGTTTTCGAAATCGAAGTTGGATCGCAGGCTGTCGAATTCGCTGAGCGGAATACCGAAGTTGAAACCGGCCGATCCTATGTTGGTCAGATACGCCGCGATGTTCGCCTGGGCGAAGTTGCTGCGACGATACGCCAGATCGAATCCCCCGCTGATGCCGTCGAGCGACAGATAGGGATCGAGGAAACCCAACTGGTAGATCGTGTTGACCTGGCTGTTGTTGAACGTGAAGTTGACGCGTTTGCCGCTACCGAACACGTTGTCCTGCGTTACGCTCGCGTTCAGGATGATGCCCTGGACCTGGGAGTAACCGACACCGGCCATGATGTTGCCAGACGCCTTCTCGACGACGCTGTAATTGACGTCGATCTGATCGGACGTGCCCGGAACCGCCGGTGTCTCGACATTGACTTCCTGGAAGAAACCGAGACGCTCGAGACGCATCTTCGAGCGCTCGATCTTCGTGGATGACGCCCACGCAGCTTCCATCTGGCGCATCTCGCGCCGCAGCACTTCGTCGCGCGTGCGGGTATTGCCGGTGAAGTTGATGCGGCGGACGTAGACCTGCTTGCCTGGGTCGACGAAGAACGTGATATTGACGGTCTTCTGGTCCTCGTTGATGTCCGGAACCATGTTGACGTTGGCGAAGATGAAGCCCTCCTCGCCGAGGCGATCGGACATCCCCTTGGAACTCTCGGTCGCCGCCTTGCGCGAGAACGTATCCTCCGGGCCGATCTTGACCAGCGGCAACAACTGATCCGGCGGCACGATCAGCTTGCCCGTAAGCTTGACCTCGTTGACGGTGTAGACCTCACCCTCGCGCACGTTGATCGTGACGTAGATTTCCTTCTTGTTCGGCGTGATCGACACCTGCGTCGACTCGATCTCGAACTTGATGAAGCCGCGGTCCAGATAATACGAGCGCAGACGTTCCAGATCCGCCGAAAGCTTCTGCTTCGAATACTGATCGTCCTTGGTGTACCAGGAGAGCCAGTTCGTCGTGCTGAGTTCGAATTCGTCGATTAGATCCTCGTCGCTGAACACCGCGTTGCCGACGACATTGATCTGCTTGATCTGGGCAACCTTGCCCTCGGTGATCTTGATCGCGATCGCGACCCGGTTGCGCTCCAGGTCGGTCACCTCGGAGGCGATCTGCAGGCCGTACTTGCCGCGGCTGTAATACTGGCGCCGCAGTTCCTGCTCCACCTTGTCGAGGATCTGGCGGTCGAACACCTTGCCCTCGGACAGACCGATCCCTTTCAGGGCCTTGGTCAACTCCTCGGTACTGAGATCCTTGTTGCCGTCGATCGAAATGCTGGCGATCGACGGTCGCTCCTCGACCAGTACGACCAGGGTCCCGCCGTCATGCTCGAGCCGGACATCCTTGAAGAATCCTGTTTTGAACAGGGCCTTGATCGATTCCGTCGATTCCTTCTGGTCGAAGACATCGCCGACGCGGACCGGCAGATAGTTCAGCACGGTGCCCTCGGACACGCGCTGCAGCCCCTGAATCCTGATCGATTCGATGCGGAATGTGTCGAAGGCCCACGGCGCGAGCGCATGTGTCCACAGCAAAAGGAACGCTAACGCGCGTCGGGTACGCATCATCGGCCGAAATTGGGGGGTTTTTGGCGGCGTTTCGCGGCAGCCGCCGGGAGAATTCGCGTTTTCAGCGGACTATTCTAATGCCTTGCCGAACGGATTAAAACGGCCGCAGCCATCGGACGGGGCGCGTTGCGGCCAGGGGCCGTCATGAGCCGAGCAGATCCTGCTGGATCTGATCGATGCTGATGTGTCGGATGTTCTTGCCCTTCACGTAATAGATGACGTATTCGCAAATATTGCAGGCGCGATCGCCGATACGCTCGAGCGAGCGCGAGGACCACATGATCGCCAGCGAAACCGGAATCGAACGTGGGTCCTCCATCATGTAGGTGATCTGTTGCCGCATGATGCCCTCGTAGACGCTGTCGACGTGCTTGTCCTGCTGCGCGACCCGAAGCGCCGCATCGACATCCATCCGGGCGAACGCGTCGAGCGTCTCACGCATCAGCGCGCGCGCGCTGCGCGCGAGTTGCTCGAGTTCGGTCAACTGGTTCTTTTTCGGGTAATGGGCGACCAGTTCGATCGCATGCCGGGCGATTCGCTTGGCCTCGTCCCCGATACGTTCCAGATCGGTTATCGTCTTGATCACCGCGACGACCAGCCGGAGATCACGCGCGGTCGGTTGCCGCAGCGCGAGGATCTGCGTGCATTCCTCGTCGATCGATACTTCCATCGAGTTAACCTTGTAGTCATCGGTGATGACCCGCTGGGCGAGTTCGACGTCACCCTCGAGCAAGGCCTTGACGGCGCTTTCGATCTGGTCCTCGACTAATCCGCCCAGGCTCAGCACCCGCGACCGGATATCGAACAATTCGTGTTCGTACTGCTTCGAAATGTGCTCGTGCAAGTTTTCGGGGTCGAGTATGTTCATCGGAAGGCGTCGTTAGGGTTGAACGGACGGGCGTACGGTCGGGCTTGCCGCTACCGGGACTGGCATGCGCCTCATACACGCAGGTTGAAGCGGTTCAACAGGGCGTACAGCGTCGGCCGCGTGATCTCCAGCAACTCGGCCGCCTTCGACACGTTCTCACCGGACTCGCTGAGCGCCGAGCAGACCGCGCGTCGCTCCGCGGTCTCGCGCGCCTCACGCAGCGTGACGACGCGCGGACGGATCTCGCCGCCGGACAATTCGAGGTCGCGCGGTTCGACCAACGGCCCCGCGCACATGACGACCGCCCGCTTGACCTTGTGCTGCAACTCGCGCACGTTGCCCGGCCAGTGATAGGCCTCGAGCGCGGCCAGCGCGGCGTCGGAGAAGCCCCGAACGTTGCGACTGAACTGCTTGTTGAACATCTCCAGGAGCGCGTTCGCGAGGATCGTCACATCCCCGGTCCGATCCCGCAGCGCCGGGATGTTGATGATCATCTCGTTCATGCGAAAGAACAGATCCTCGCGAAACCGTCCTTCCTGAATCAGCTTCTGCAGGTTCTGGTGGGTCGCGCCGATGACCCGGACGTCGACCTTGATCTCCTGGCGCCCCCCTATACGCTCGATGACATGGTCCTGCAGAACGCGAAGTAGCTTCGGTTGCAGGGACAGCGGTATGTCTCCGACCTCGTCGAGGAAGAACGTTCCGCCATTCGCCAATTCGAACTTTCCCTTCGTTTGCTGCGCGGCTCCGGTATAGGCGCCCCGTTCGTAGCCGAACAACTCGCTTTCCAGCAGGGTCTCGGGGATCGCCGCCGAATTCACCGCAATGAACGGCTTGTTCGCGCGTGGGCTCAAGCGGTGCAGGGCGCGGGCCAGCACTTCCTTCCCCGTTCCGCTCTCGCCGAGCAGCAGAACGGTCATGTCGGTCGGCGCCAGCCGCTCGACCATGCGGCAGACCTCGTGCATCTCCGGACTGGCCGCGATGATTCCTTCCAGCGGATTCGTTACGTGCAGGCGCGCCAACTTGCGGTTCTCGTCCTCGAGCGCGCGCAGCTTGAACGCGCGGTCGACGACGAAGCCGAGGATCTCCGGATCGATCGGCTTCTGGTAGAAATCGTACGCGCCGAAGCCGACCGAACGAACCGGATTGATCTTGTCGTCGTTGCCGGTGATCACGATGACCTTGGTCTGCGGAGCGATCGACATGATGTCCTGCAGCGTCGCAAAACCCTCGCTGACCCCCCCGGGGTCCGGCGGAAGCCCGAGATCCAGCGTGACGACCGCGGGCTCGTGCTTGCGTACCGCTGCCAGTGCCGATTCCCGATCGTCGGCAAGACAGACCTTGTAGTCCGAGAAACTCCATCGCAACTGGCTCTGCAGACCGGGATCATCCTCGACCACCAACAAGAGCTTTTCCATCACGCTGATTCCTTGGCCTGACTGAGCTTGTGACGTGTTCGGCTTGCCCGCGGCAGGGCGATCCGGAAGCAGGAACCGCTGCCGGGCTCACTCCTGACCAGGATGTCGCCCCCGAGCGACCGGACGTATTCGCGGCTCTCGTAGGCCCCGATCCCCATCCCCGTCAGGCCCTTCGTCGTATCGAACGGCTTGAACAAGCGTGTCCTGATGAATTCCCGTGTCATCCCGGGACCGTTGTCCTCGACCTCGATGAGGACTCGTTGCTCCTCACTCGCGTCCACGCGCACGGTCACCCGACCATGCTTCCCGGCGGCGTCCTGCGCGTTGTGCACGACGTGCTCGAACGCGGAGAACAAGCGGTCTCGATTGGCCATGATCGTAAGGGGCTCGCGGATACCGATGACGGTCAGGCGGGGAAGCTGGCACAGCCGCGCGGCCCGGACCTCGTCGATCAACACTCCCAGATCGACCTCCTGCAAGGCCGCCGCCGGGCCGGAATTCCGCAACTGGTTCATCAGGCGATTCATACGCTCGACGACGTGGTCGAGTGTCTTGAAGGCATCCTGGACGAACTCCGGGTTATCCCTCAGCCGCTCGCCGTTGCGCAGGACCAGCGTCAACTGCGCGATCAAATTCTTCAAGTCGTGGATGACGAATGCGGACAGCCGATTGAACCCTTCGAACTGCTTGGCTTCGGCCAGTTGCCGGCCGGCGTCTTCCAGCGCCAGGTAGCTGGCAGCGAGACGGCTCGCGGTCTTCAGCAGATCGAGCACTTCCCAGTCCCAATGCACCGGAGCCTGCGGCTTGGTCAACACCAACACGCCATACAGGGTCGTGTCGTCGCGGAACAGCGGCAGCAGCAACCACGCGTTGCTCTCCGGCAACCACGCCGGGCGCTGCAGTCCATCGTAAGCCTCCGGCATCGTCTCGAGCTCGGTCAGATTGACGATCCAACCCCGACTGACCATGTATGTTAACACCGGATCACTGCGTTCCAAGCGGGTTGCGTCGATTCCAGGCGCGCCGAAGCTCGCGCGCCAGGACAGGTCACCCGAGGTGTCGCGCACCCACAGCACTCCGCTGTGGCTTTCGACCAGACGACCGATGGCATAGATGATGCGCTCCTCCAGACTCAGGCCGGAGCGGCCATCCGACAGGGTCCGGATCAGCGTCAGCCACTCCTCGCGGTAGTCGTAGGCGTAGACGAAGAAATTCTTGCTGACGAACACCCGCACGCGGGCGCGGAGCTGCGACGAGAACAGCAGCAGCACCAGCGCGAACGATGCCGCGGCGAAGAACACGATCTGGATGACCGGACCCCAGGCCCCGCCCAGTTCCCGGATGTAGTAGCCGATCGTGCCCATCGACAGCAGATAGAGGCCCGCCGCGAGCAAGGTCGCGGAGTGGAACACGATGCGCCGGGAGATGTGCAGATCGAGGTTCCATTCCGGATTCCGCGCCGCCGAAATGGCGATCAACGGAACGATGATGCCGGCCACCGCACCGCGGGCGGACCAGAGATCGCCATTGATGCTGCCGAACAGCAGCGCGTCGGTGTACAGGTAGAAGTCGTACGCGAACATGCCGCCGAGCGCGAGGCAAAGGAACTTGATGCGCCAGCGCAGATCCGGCCGGGTATTGCGAAAGAATTGCTCGACCAGGACCAGGCCGATGATCGACAGTGTCACCTGCCCGAATTCCTGGAACGACGGGATCGACCAGCGGGCCAGCGGCTGATCCAGGTACGCCGCCAGCGCCGAAATGATGACCAAGGCCTGGATCAGCAAGCGGACGCTGCCGGACCCGAACCGTCGCTTCGGGTACGAGACGCTCTCTCCCTGACCGAGCAACTTGCCGAGAAACGCCAGCCAGACGTAATCCCTCAGCAATTCGATGGTCCACACCAGTGCCGACGGGAAAGCCCTCAATTCCTCGTCGATCGCCAGCAACACGCACCACGTGGTCGTCACCGCGGAGGCGAGAATCAGCCAACGGGCGCGCAGGCTCTGGGGCCGACGCATCGTCAGCAGCACCGTCAGGAACAGTTGAGCCGCGGCCCCGACGAGATAGCTGAGTGCTCCGATGCTCATGGGGGCGTTGGTGGTGAGAACTGCACCTTGTGGATGACTCCTGATCGATGGAGGCGTCAGACCGGGTAGCTGTCATGCGCCCCTTCCCCGTGGGCTGCATGCGTCCAGGCCAGCCTGGCCGGACCCGCGCCGGCTGTTACCCGCATGCGTCCGCTGGCCGCCTGCAATCGCTGGCGCGAACACGGCGGACGGAGCGCCGCTCGGCACCGACCCGGTCCGGCGACTCCCCAGTCCGAACCCGTATCGAGCGCGTCCGCGATGCGGCTCTAAGTCGCTGATTGTAGGTAATGCGGCATCGAGGATACAAGCCACGGCGCCGGTCCTTCAGCCGCCACCGGACACACTGTCCGTCACCACGCGCCTGGCACGTTGTTCGGGAACTCCGGAGCGCCACCCGCGCGGCGGAGCGAGGGGCGTCACCTATAGTAGACTTAGAGCAATTCGAGACGGCGTCGGGCCTCCGCGGCCTTGACCCGAACGGCCCGCCGCCGCCCCGCGGCGGACCGTTTTCCAGGAGTGTCTCGTGCGCCCGCTCCCGCGGTCCGCCCACACCCGAGACACTCAAAACCCTTGGCTTTTAGAGAACGCTATGAAAGTCCTCGTCACCGGTACCGCCGGGTTCATTGGAGCGGCCCTCGCGCAGGCCTTACTGGCCCGTGGCGACGAAGTCATCGGCATCGACAACGTCAATGACTACTACGATGTCCGGCTCAAGGAGGCTCGACTGGCGAAGCTCAAGCCCCTGCCCGGTTTCACTGAAGTGAGGATCGCCCTCGAGGATCGCGCGAACCTGTTCCAGGCTTTCGAGCAACATCGACCGGCTCGCGTCGTCAATCTTGCGGCACAGGCCGGCGTCCGCTACTCGCTGACCAACCCGCACGCGTACATCGACGCCAATCTCGTCGGCTTCTGCAACATTCTCGAGGCCTGCCGTCACAACGGCGTCGAACACCTGGTCTATGCATCCAGCAGCTCGGTCTATGGCGCGAATACCCGCATGCCGTTCTCGGTCCATGACAACGTCGATCATCCCGTCAGCCTGTACGCCGCGACGAAGAAGGCCAACGAACTGATGGCCCATACCTACAGCCACCTTTACGGACTGCCAACGGCCGGCCTGCGATTCTTCACCGTCTACGGACCCTGGGGACGTCCGGACATGGCGTTGTTCATGTTCACCCGCAACATCCTCGAGGGTCGGCCGATCGACGTATTCAACTTTGGCCAACATCGGCGCGACTTCACCTACATCGATGACATCGTCGAAGGCGTCGTGCGGGTGCTGGACCGTGTCGCCGAACCGAACCCGACATGGTCGGGTGATTCGCCGGATCCCGGAAGTAGCCGCGCGCCGTATCGGCTTTACAACATTGGCAATCACCAACCGGTCGAACTGATGCGGTTCATCGAGGTGCTCGAGAACTGCCTCGGCAGGAAGGCCGAGAAGAATCTGCTGCCGATGCAGGACGGCGACGTGCCGGCGACCTACGCCGATGTCGACGATCTGATCCGAGATGTCGGTTACCGACCGGGCACGCCGATCGAGCAAGGCATCGAGCGCTTCGTGGCCTGGTTCAAGGATTACTACGGCTATCCGTGATGCACGCGCCCGGCGCCGAGCCCCGCGTACCGCTGATCGGCTTCGCCGCGCCCAGCGGAACCGGCAAGACGACCTTGCTGATCGCGCTGATTCCCCTGCTGCGGGCGCAAGGCCTGCGCATCGGCGTCATCAAGCATGCGCACCATGCATTCGCCATCGACAAGCCCGGCAAAGACAGTTACGAACTGCGCGCCGCCGGTGCCGCCACCGTCATGCTCAGTGCCGCCGGACGGCGGGCAACCATCAGCGAGTTGCCTGATGCGCGCGATCCGGAGCTGGTCGAGGAAGTGCGGCATTTCGACACCGACGGAATCGATCTGATCCTCGTCGAAGGCTTCAAGCACGAGCGATTCCCGAAGATCGAATTGCACCGTCACGCGCTTGGGTCGCAACCGATGTTTCCGGACGACGACAGCATCGTTGCGATCGCGACCGATGGCCCGCTTCCGGTTCCAGCCGCGATCCCGATACTGGATCTGAACCGGCCGGAGCAGATCGCCGAGTTCATCCGGCAGCAGCTGCTCTGACGCGATGCACGACCCTTGCCTGACAACCGAACACCGGCCGCTGCTGGCATTTCCCGACGCGGTGGCACGGCTCGTCGAGGGCACCTCGCCGATCCAGGGCATCGAATACCTGGGTCTGGGTCAGGCCACGGGACGCGTGCTCGCGCGCGAGGTCCGGTCGACGATCGACTATCCGCCGTTCACGAATTCCGCAGTCGATGGCTTCGCGCTGAGCGCCCCGGCCACGGCCGGCTCCGAATTCACGATCGTCGGAACCGCGTGGGCCGGAAGCCCGTTCCTGTCGCCGGTCGGCCCAGCCGAGTGCGTCCGGATCCTGACGGGCGCTTCGCTGCCTGAGGGCACCGACGCCGTCATCATGCAGGAAGAGGCGTCGATTCACGACCGGCGCGTCTCCTTGAATCGCGCGATCGCCGCCGACGAATGCGTCCGGCGGGCGGGACGCGACTTCACGGCCGGGCAAACGGTGCTGTCGGCGGGTCACCGGCTGTCCGCGCTGGACATCGGCCTCCTGGCGGCGATCGGCGAGACCGAGATCGAGGTACTGTGTCGCCCGCGCGTGGGAATTCTGGCGACCGGCAGCGAATTGCGGCCACCGGGTCAAGGCCTGGAGGCGGGACAGGTCTACGACAGCAACCGTTTCGCCGTGGCGGCGGTGCTGCGCGGCTGGGGCGTCGAAGTCAGCGACCTGGGAACCTGTGCCGATGACCCCGAGGCCCTGTCGAACACCATTGGGCTCGCGGCCGGCGAGCTTGACGCGTTGATCACGATCGGCGGCGCATCGGTCGGTGATGCCGACCATATCATGCGGACGTTCGATCGTCTCGGCGAGGTCACGTTCTGGAAGGTGGCGATCAAGCCGGGCAAGCCGTTCGCGTTCGGACGGGTAGGAAATTGCCGATTATTCGGTTTACCCGGAAATCCGGTGTCAGCGCTCGTGACCTTGCTGCAACTGGTAAGACCGGCGATGTTCAGGTTGATGGGCACGACCGCCGAGCCGCCGTTGCGGATAACGGCCGAACTGACGCGACCCATCACGAAATCGAATCGCCGACTCGAATTTCAGCGCGGGTTCGTCCAACCGAGAACCGGGCGCATACCCGTCGTGGATGCCCTCCCAGGACAGGACGCCGACCGCATACTATCCTTCAGCGCGGCCAACTGCTTTATCGTGCTGCCGCCCGATAGCCCCGGGGCGGACCGTGGCGACACGGTCATGATCGAACCTTTCGCCTGTTTTTTCTGATTCGGAAGGACCTGACACCATGAGCGACGCATCCACATCGGCCCGCCGCGGCGTGCTCGTCACCGGCGGCGCCGGTTATATCGGCAGCCACGTCGTCAAGCAACTCGGCGCGGCCGGCGAGCGCCTGGTGATTCTCGACAATCTGTCGACCGGCTTTGCCGATGCGGTCCTGTTCGGCCAGCTCGTCGTCGGCGACACCGGCGACCGTGACCTGGTCGCGCGTTTGCTGCGTGATCACGACATCGGTTCGGTACTGCACTTCGCGGCCCATACGATCGTACCGGAGTCGGTTACCAACCCGTTGAAGTATTACGGAAACAACACCTGCAGCACGCGCTCGCTGCTGCAATGCTGCGCCGAGGCACGGATCGAGCATTTCATCTTCTCGTCGACCGCGGCGGTCTATGGAAACCCGAGTGGCCCGCTCGCCAGCGAAGACGCAATGCCGGCTCCGATCAACCCCTACGGAACATCGAAATGGATGAGCGAGACGATGCTGCGCGATCTGTCCGCGGCCTCGCCGCTGCGGCACGTGATCTTGCGCTATTTCAACGTCGCCGGCTCGGATCCCGAGGGTCGAATCGGTCAGTGCACGCGTAACGCGACGCTCCTGATCAAGGTCGCGGCCGAGGTTGCGCTGGGCAAGCGGGAAAAGTTGTCGATCTATGGCACCGACTACCCGACGAACGATGGTACCGGCGTGCGCGACTACATCCACGTCAGCGACCTCGCCGACGCCCATGTCCAGGCCTTGCGCTACCTGCGTGACGGCGGGGCATCGGCCACGCTGAACTGCGGCTATGGCCACGGCTACAGCGTTCGCCAGGTGGTCCAGGCGGTCGACACGCTAATCGGGCAGCCCATTGCCGTGGACGAGCAACCGCGCCGCGCCGGCGACCCGGCCGAACTCGTGGCCGCGGTCGATCGAATTCGGCAAGTGCTCGGCTGGACGCCGCGTTACGACGATCTCGAATTCATCGTACGAACGGCCCTGGATTGGGAACGCGAGCTGCTGCGCCGGTCCCACACGGCCTGATCAGAACCCGGTTCAGACTGACCTACGCAGACGGCGAAAACTTTCGGCGACGGCAACGAACGCCAGAAAATCGTACGTGCCGTGAATCAGCATCGGCACCGCAAGATTTCGCTCGCCGGTTGCATCGAGCCACCAGCCCAGGTAGATGCCGGTGATTCCGGCGAGCACCCCGTACAGCGGCGTCACCCAATGCAACAGGGCAAACACCATGTTGCTGAACACGAGGCCGCCGAGCGAGCCCCAGTGCCGCTCCAGCCAGATCTGCAACACGCCTCGAAACAGTAACTCTTCACCGATACCTGCCAACGCCGCGACGTAGATCAACTCGGCGCGAGTGCATGCGCTCAGCGGCGGGCCGAGATGTTCGACGAGAAAGTCCTTGATCAACCGCATCTGCCCGCCCGGCTCGCGATAGGCGACGACGAACAGCAGGTAGGGCGGCAAGGTTCCGACCGCTGCCCATGCGAGGACACCCGGCGACAGGCTGAATAGCTCCAGCGGCGCAATGTTCACGGCCCAGGCCAACGCCAACGCAATCAGCAGCGCCGCGCCCTCACACCACGTCGCCAGCCGCAGAAAGCGCGCGCGCCCGATTGCCGCACCGGGTCGAGTCATCGCCGTGGCACGGCAAGGCAGCGGACACTTACGGCGGGCCGATCCCGCTCACGCATCCTTGGTCGCAAGTTCAAGGCGCAAACTGAGGTGTTCCGGACGGGCATCCTCGCCCAAGGCGCGCGCCAGAGCGATCAGGAACACGTCCATGATGCCGTAGTAGGCGAAAACGAACTTCGTAAGAAACCTCATGAACGGGCTGTAGATCCGATCCTGCTCGGTGATCGTCAGCTCGGTGCCCTTATCGACGGACCGCAGCTCATATACCCACATTCCGCTCAGCGGCAGCTTGTCTCCGACCAGTTGTGTCACGAGTCGGTGCAGTGGCTCGGCATCAATGACGCTGAATTGCACGCGGACGTTGCGTGCGCAGACTTCATACCAGGTCGGGCGCCCCTCGATCGGAGGCCCGAGTTCCACCCCTCGCAGGCCCGGACGCCAGTTCGCGTAGGACTCGAAATCCGTGAGCAGTCGCCAGACCTCGGCCGGTTCGGCCTGCAGAACGATTCGGCTCGCCGCGATGTGCGTACGCGGCAAGCGCGAGCCGATCACGATCGCGATCACGAATCCGAGAACAATCGTCGCCAGAAACCACAACATGAGCGTATCGGAAGATTCGGTTGGCCAGGCGTCGGGCTGGCGCCGCTCAAGCTGACCGCCATTGACGGTAAGGATGCAGCGAGAGTTGGGTATTGTAATACCGCACGTCGTGGGTGACCTCCTCGCCGAGCCAATCCGGTCGAGCGAACTCGTCCGCCGGATCGTCGAGTTCGATCTCGGCGACGACGAGGCCGCTGTTCTCGCCTTCGAACACATCGATCTCCCAGTGATGACGTCCGGCCGGAATCACATAGCGCCATTTCTCGATCACCGGACCTCGCGCGAAACGCTCGACCAATTCGATACCGTCGGCGAGCGGGATCTCGTACTCGTACTCGGCTCGCTGCACACCGACCGTCGCGCCCTTGATGTTCATCCACGCGCGCTGACCGTCTGTCCTGACGCGAATCGAGCAGTCGTGATCGCGTGTCAGATACGCTTGCCGCAGATACGCCGGCGGGTCGGCCTCCTGTTTCCAGGAATCACCGTTCACCAGGAACTTCCGTTCGATCTCGATCGCCATATGCCGTTACAGGATGCTATAGGCTCGTCAAAGCAGGGCGGTGCCATCGCGGGGCAGCCGAGCTGCCACGATCAGCACGCGATGCACGCGGATCACGACAGATGCCGGCTCAGCCAACGCCTCAAGCGTCCCTCGAAGTACAACACGGCGGCGACGCCGAGGTAGCACAGGCCAGCGACGTACTTCTCCTGATAGAAGGAACCTACACCGGCGAGAATGGCGAACAGGAAGATCATCTCCTTGATGGCCGAGATCAACCCGTCGTGTTGCTGTTGCATCATGGTGTCGGAACTACGATCCGGATCGACGACGCCTTAGCCCGCTCAAACCAGGCCCGACGCCACACGACCGTGGCAGGCGCCAAGCGAGGCCGTTCTCGCCCGGCATTCTAAAAGCTTGAGGCAATCGACGGAACTCCCCGGGACGCCGAGTTCATCCGGCCTGGACGACGATCTCCGCGGCCGCGCCGAGCTCCTGGCTCGTCGCCCAGTCCTCCCAATACGGCTTGGGATTGAAACGGGCATTCAGGAAATCGACGAAAGTACGCACCTTCGCCGAAAGATGCTTGCGATGCGGGTACACGGCGTGGATATCGAGATGGGCCGGCACGTGATCGGTCAGTACGGCTTGCAGACGACCCTTGCGAATGTCCTGCCCGACCATGTAGGTCGGCAGCAGGACCAGGCCGAGACCGTGGATCGCGGCCATCCGCAACGCATCGGCGGCATTGCTCTCCATCGTGCCGGACACCTTGATGATCGTCGGCTTGGCACCGCCCGGCTCGTTGAACTGCCATTGATCGCGGGGCGGCAGGCTCGAGTTGATCAGGCAGTTGTGCGTCTTCAGGTCTTCCGGCAGTCGCGGCTTCCCGCGCTTCGCGAAATACCCCGGGGAACCGCAGACGACGCGCTGCGAGCTGCCGAGCTTGCGTGCGATCAAGCTGGAGTCGCGCAATTCGTCGAGGTGGATCGCGAGGTCGAACCCCTCCTCGACCAGATCGACATAACCGGCCTGCAACACCAGTTCAACGCCGACATCCGGGTACACCGCCTCATACGCCGCGATCGCCGGAGCCAGGTGATATGCGCCGAAGAACGGCGTCGCTGTCACTTTCAGCACGCCCCGAGGTTCGGTCTGCAGGCGCGTCACGGCCAGTTCGGTCTCCTCGATGTCGTCGAGGATCTGCAGACAGCGCTCGAGGTAGACGACACCGACTTCGGTCAGACTCAGATGGCGCGTCGTGCGGTTCAACAGCCGAACCCCGAGACCATTTTCCAACTGCATGACGTGCTTCGTCGCCATCGCTCGCGACAATCCGATCTCCTTCGCCGCAGCCGCGAACGACCCGGCCTTCGCAACCTTGGTGAACACGATCATGCTGGTCAGTTTGTCCATAGGCAATCCCGCTCAACGATGAACAGATGGAAACAATCGGTAAAACTATTCGCAATTGTCAACAGATGCGGCCTTGTTATAGCCTAAACAGGTGCGCCAAGCAATGAATGCTGGCCCCAGCGATTCAGGACCTGCCCTCCAAGCGCTCCATCGAGTCTCGTTCGAAATCGCACGAAAGCCGGAAAAGCGCGCCGTCGCGTCGTGCTCCGGCCGGCAGGGTAGGGTCGAAATTTCCTAGAATATTACTAGGTTATCAGCTTCTGACCGCAGGGACCATGGCCACCCAGAGGACCATCTTTAGTCGACATTTCCGAGGAGAGTCTGTCATGTCATTTGAATTGCCCGCCCTGCCGTACCCGATCAATGCGCTGGAACCGCATATTTCGGCCGAGACCCTGGAATTCCACCACGGCAAGCATCATCAAACTTACGTCACGAACCTCAACAACCTGGTTCCCGGGACCAGCTTCGAGGGCCTCTCGCTGGAACAGATCGTCACGACGGCGCCCGCGGGACCGATCTTCAATAACGCGGCGCAGGTCTGGAACCACACGTTCTACTGGAACAGTCTGACGCCGAAACCCTCGGATGGCCCCAGCGGTGAGTTGAAAGCCGCGATCGAGCGCGACTTCGGCTCGGTCGATGCGTTCCGCGAGGAATTCACGAAAGTCGCGATCGGAACCTTTGGCTCCGGCTGGGCCTGGCTGGTGAAGAACACTGATGGCAAACTGGCGATCGTCAGTACCAGCAACGCGGCGTGCCCGTTGACCTCCGGTCAGGTTCCGCTGCTGACCTGTGACGTCTGGGAGCATGCGTATTACATCGACTTTCGGAATCAGCGACCGAAGTACGTCGAAGCCTACTGGAAGATCGTCAACTGGGACTTCGCCGCGAAGAACTTCGCGGCCTGACGTATCCCGGTTCCGAGTCCTCCCGGCCGAACCAAAACCCGCAGTGGAGGACGAAGACCATGCCAACCGCCCTGATCAGCGGCGCGAACCGCGGACTGGGACTCGAGTTCTGCCGGCAGTATCTAGCTGCCGGCTGGACCGTACACGCCGCTTGTCGCCAGCCGGGACGCGCGACGGAATTAGCGGCCCTGTCGCGGGATTCGTGGCTCTCGATCCATCGCCTGGATGTCGCCCACCGGGCGGACATCATTGCGCTGGCCGCCGAACTCGATCAGACGCCGATTGATCTGCTGATCAACAACGCCGGCATCTACGGCGACGATCGCGAACACGAATTCGGCCACCTCGATGCCGACCGATGGTCGGAGGTCTTTCGAATCAACACCCAGGGACCGGTGTTGATGACCGAGGCGTTCTTGCCGCACTTGTTGGCGGGGCAGCGCCGCTTGTCGGTGGCGATCAGCAGCCTGATGGGCAGTATCGCCGACAACCGCAGCGGTGGAGCGCTCCTCTACCGCTCCAGCAAGGCCGCGCTGAACGCCGTGATGCATTCCCTGGCGATTGACCTGCGGCAACGCGGAATCGGCGTGCTGATTCTTCATCCCGGATGGGTGCAGACGGACATGGGCGGTCCCCGCGCGCCGACGACGGTGGTCGACAGCGTGTCCGGCATGCGCCGGGTCATCGATGGCTTTTCCCTCGGCGACTCCGGGCAATTCGCCGATTTTCGCGGACAGGTTCTGCCCTGGTAGTCCAGCGAAGCCCATTCCGTTGAAAAAAAGCACCGGCTCCCCTACCCTTCTACCGGTCGCGATCGACCACGGCAACCCATTCACAAGGAACCGGTATGAGAAATCGAAGCTTGCATGCGCTCCTGATCGGCGCCACGCTGTTGGTCTCGATGCAGGTCGAGGGCGCACCGCCGCAGAGCTATGGCGACAAGGTCGCGCTTAAGCTGGGCTCGGGACTGTCGAACATGGCGTTCGGCTGGGTGGAAATCCCCAAGAATACGATTCTGACGATCAACCAGACGAATGCGCTGTTCGGCGCCATCGGTGGTCCGCTGAAGGGCGCATTGCATACCGCCGGGCGGATGCTTTGCGGAGTTGCCGATGTGCTGACCGCGCCGTTGCCGACCGAACCGATCACGAAGCCGCCGTTCGTCTGGCAGAGTTTCGACACCGAAACGCAGTACGGCAATCTGTTTCAGACCAAGAAGTAAAGCCTGGTCCGGCCACCGCGTGGCCGGCGCTTCACGACGAAGCCGGCAGGTCTCCCGCGGCATGCCGCTCAACCGCCGAGACGACGTCGGCAGTCCAGACGACCAGCATCTCGAGCGCACGCGTCGGAGCCGCCGCAGCAAGCTCATGCCGAATCCACGCCAACTGCGTGAGACGACCCTCGCGGCGCAGGCCGTCGATCAACTGGTCGACGGTCGCGGGGGTACCGGTGGCCACCCGCGCGGCCAATAGCGCGAAGGCTTGCTGCAAGCTCGCGCGAATCGCCTCCCGCGCCATCCGATGAACGTGATCGGCCGATGGATGCGCGTCGAACCACGCGCTGACCACGGACCAACCGAGACGCTCGGCCACCGTCCGGTAAAGCCACAAGCACCGATCCAACGGGACGCCGCTGCCGCGACGCAGTGAGGCGACGTAGCCAAACGCCGGGCACGCGGCAAACGCGGCGATCGCATGCGCGTCGGCGTCGTCTAGCCCGGAGGTGATCAACCAGTCACTGCCCGTGGCGGGCGACGAGTGGTGCCTGGGAAATGCGTCGATGGCAGTGCGGTAGTCGACCCATAACTCCGCCCACTCGCCGAGTTCTTGTTCCTGCGGATTCAGACCTCGCGCCAGCGCCCAACGGCTGATGGCCTGCAGGCCATCCTCGATCGTCAACAACGCGGCCAGCAGCGACTGTCCCGACAAGGACCGCGCGCGCTGCAGGCGTTCCCGCAATGCGTCGGCCGCCAGGGCTCGATCGAAGAAGCGGTAGCAGCGCGCGGCCCTCAGCAGCGGAAGGGGCTCCCCGGGCTCGACCCATGCGAGCAGCGAACTGCCAAGCCGGTTGAGCACCTCGTTGCTGAAGCAGCAGGCCACGATATCGTCCGCCAGCGGGTGGGCCTGTCGATCCGGAAGCATCGAGCGGAACCGCGATGGAAAATAGCCGTGAAAAAGCCCATCGGCATCGCTCGAATGCAGTGCATCGATTCCCACATCGCGCACTGCCGCCTTCAGCGCCAGCTTGGCCTGGGCCAACAGGATCGCGAGTTCCGGCCGCGTCAGCGCCCGATCGCGGCGCGCCAGAACCTCGGCGCGGCCAGCAACCGTGACGCCGTCCGGGTCCAGCAGGCCGAGTTGGCGGAAATGCTCGGCCACACGAAGAAACGGTTCCGGATCCCGACGGCAACGCAACACATCGAGCGACAACGCAAGCGCCTGACCGCGGTTGTCGGCCAGAACCGCGTCGCAGACATCCGGCCTCACCTCGCGCAGCAGCGCGTTGCGTTGGTCCCGATCGGCAAGAACACCGGCGGCGAGCAGGCGATCGAGCAGGATCTTCAGATTGACCTCATGGTCCGACAGGTCGACACCGGCCGAATTGTCGACCGCGTCGGCATTGATCCGCCCGCCTTGCAAGGCGTACTCGATGCGCGCCCGCGGCGTGAAGCCAAGGTTTGCGCCTTCGGCGACGACCGCCGCGTTCAATTGGGTCGCATCGATCCTGATGCGATCGTTCGCGTGGTCGCCGACCTGCTCGTCGACCTCCGCGCTACTGCGAACGAAGGTGCCGATTCCGCCCAGCCAAAGCAGATCGACCGGCGCGGACAACAACAGCCGGATCAGGTATTCGGCATCGACCGTCTCGTGGTGCACGCCGAGCCAGGACCGGATCGCCGGATTCAGCGCGATCCGCTTCGCCGTTCGGTCGAAAACCCCTCCACCGGACGAGATCAGTGACCGGTCATAATCGTCCCAACTGGATCGCCGCATCCGGAACAGGCGCTGGCGCTCGCGGTACGCAACCGCCGTGTCAGGGTCCGGATCGAGGAAAACATGCCGGGAACCGAACGCCGCGAGCAAGCGGATGCCCGGGTGAACGAGCATGCCATTCCCGAATACGTCGCCATCCATCGTTCCGATGCCGACGACACTGATCGATTCGATGTCGATATCGCGACCGAGCTCGCGAAAATGCCAGCGCACGCACTCCCAGGCACCCCTGGCGGTGATACCGAGCTGCTTGTGATCGAAGCCGTGCGTCCCCCCGCTGGCGAACGCGTCACCGAGCCAGTAGGCGTTGCTGTTCGACAGTTCATTGGCAATGTCCGAATACCCCGCGGTCCCCTTGTCCGCCGCGACCACCAGATAGCGGTCGGGGCCGTCGTAGGCAACAGTCGCCGGCTGCCCGGCCCTTCCCCCATCGGCATCCCGGTCGATGACATCCAACAGCGCCTGAATGAATCGACGATAGCCAGCCTGGCCGTCGGCCTCGGATGATGGGCTGGCATGGCCCGGCCGGCCGCGCAACACGAAGCCCCCCTTCGCCCCGGACGGTACGATCAACGCATTCTTGAGGGTCTGCGTCTGCTGCAGGCCGAGAATCTCCCGACGCAGATCCTCGGCGCGCGTGGACCAGCGGATGCCGCCCCGTGCCACGGGACCGGCGCGGAGGTGGATGCCCTCCAGATCGGGAGCATGCACGTAGATCTCGGATGCGGGGCGGGGCCCCGGCATGTCGATCACACCGCCGGCGTCGAGCTTCAGCGACAGCGGCGACTCCGCGCCACCGGCTCGGGTGTAGTAATTCGTTCTGAGCGTTGCATCGATCAGGTTGAAGATCTCGCGCAGGGCGTGGTCATCAGCCGGGTCGGTCACGTCGCTCAAGGCCGTACCCAGATCGGAGCGCAGCGGCTCGAGCAGTTCGATTTCGCGCTGATAGGTGTCGGCGATCGGGACCGAAGGGTCGAAGCGGCTCTCGAAATAGGCGATCAGCAACGCGGCTACCGACGGTCGAGCGACAAGAGCCCGTTCGAGCGCCGACCGGCGGGGACTACCGCCGAGCTGGCCGGCATAGTCCCGGTAAGCACGAAGTACGGCGACCTGCGGCCACTGAAGCCCGGCGTCGACGATCAGCGCGTTCAGGGGATCATCCGGCAGACGACCGCTGATCAGCCGCGTCAAGGGATCGGCAAGCTTCCGCCGGAGTACGTCGCGGCGTTCGGCCACACGGCCAGGCAAGCCTATCGCGAAGCTGCGGACCAGCCGCTGGGAACCGCGGAAGCGAACCCGGTAGGCAATCTGGTCGAGGATGCGGAGACCCAGATTCCGCAGCATCGGGATGATCTCGTCGAGCGGTCGCTCGAACGGCGAGCCATAACCGACGAGTTCGAATCGGGAGTCCGAAGTGGCCAAGGCGGGGCGCAAATCGAACGTGGCATCGCCATCGCCCAGCGACGCGAGACGTAGGCAAAGTCGCGCGGCGATCGTCGGGCCCACGTTGCGCGGAAAATCCGTGCCCGCATCGGCAAGGAATTCGCGCGCCAGTGCCACCGCCCGCTCCTTGCCGACGCAGGCACGCAGCATGCGACTGAAGCGCTCGACTGGATCGGCGTTTCGATCAGCGGTCACGGCCACCTCCGGCCGGTCAGGTCAGCCTCTTTCGCATCTCCAGGACATTGCCGTCGTCGGTCCGCCGGTACACGACCGAATCCATCAGTGACCTGATCACCATGATGCCGCGGCCCCCTTCATCCAGCGCGAGCGGATCCGGCGCTTCCAGTGTATCCAGATCGAACCCGGCACCGTGGTCGAACACGCGCAGACACACGTCGGCCTCGCTGATTTCGATGCAGACGCGCAGCACGGTGTCAGTTGCCGACGGCGAGCCGTGACGGATCGCGTTTCCGGCGGCTTCGGTCAACACCAGGTTCAGGTGAAAGGCGAGCTGTTCCGGATCGCCGGCATGGACTTCGAGGTCGCGCACCAGACATTCGGCGATATTGCCGACCAGGCCGAGATAACGCGCGCAATTCGGCACCGAGATATCGACCGCGATACTGGTTCGCCGCATGGCATGCGCCTCAGTCGACCACCACCACGTCATCCGGGCGCGCGACGATCTCGAAGACCTGGTGCAAGCGCGTGAGTTCGAACATCGACTGCACGCGGGACTGCAGGCCGGCCAGCACGAAACGCGCACGGCGCAGGTTGGCGTTCTTGTACCCGGAAAGCAATGCTCCCAGCCCCGAGCTATCGATGAAGCGGACCGCCGCCAGATCGACGACCAAAATCGTCACTCCGGTCTCCAGCGTATCCAGCAGGTATTCCTTCAACTCGCCGGAATTGTGCGCATCGACCCGCTCCTCGTTGACCCGTACGATGGAACGCTCGTCAACCCGGTCCAATTCGAGATTCATGTCAGATCGGCCTCTCAAGCGGCGCTGTTCCCGCGCCGGCAACGTCGCAGATAGTCGGCAAGACGGCGCCTGGCGAACTGCTCTACGGACCATTCGCGCGGCAGCAGCAGGCGATAGTATCGCGGTTCGATGACATACACCTCGGCCGGGACGCCGAACTCTCCGCCGGCCGCTACGAACAAGGTGCGGCGGCTGTAGAAGGAGTCCTCGAAGCGGTCCAGAAGCTCCATCGAGCGGCTGTCGACTTGCCTGTAGAGCCGGCCAATCGTCGTCGCACCCGGGCGGCGGCGCAGCCCCGGATAACTCCGAGCAATCAGGCGACAGCGCTCGAAGCCCGCGAGCACCGCGGATTCGGAGCGAAAGCTGCGTCCTGTCACCGCCTCCATCACCGCTGCCAGTTGCAGGGTGCCGTAGGCGAATACATGCCGACTCATGACCGGATGTTAGACATCCGCAACCGGCGACGCAATGGCCCCGGAACCCACGCCTGGTCGCGGACCCCCAAGGCCAGGGAGGCAGAACGTGTGTGCATCGCGTCACCTCGATGCGGACCGCAATCGATGGAAATGGCCCTGCCGGTCATCCTGCCCGCCGTCATTCAGTCGACGCGGATGAGTTGCTATGATTGCGACCGCATCCGCGGCGCGCCCGCGACGCGAGAAGGGCGCCGCGAACAGAACATCCGGCCCGATCAACGCCGAGGAAATCCATTGCCGATGACGGACAGTCACCCCCCCGACACCGCCGAACCCTCACCGTTTCGGGCCCGCATCAACCGAATCGCCAAACTCGTCACGCATCGCCTGTTGTCATGGCTTTACAAGGTGCGGGTCAATGGCCTGGAACACTACGCGGCGGCCGGCGATCGGGTGCTGATCGTCGCGAATCACACTTCGTACCTCGATCCGATCGTGTTGTGGGCATTTCTGCCCGACGATGTCACGTTCGCGATCAATACGCGCATCGCCGCGAGTTGGTGGGTCCGGCCGACGTTGAAGTTCGTGCGCGTGTTCCCGATGGATCCGACCAATCCGATGTCGATCAAGGCGCTGACGCGCTACCTGCAGAAGGACCGAAAAGCGGTGATCTTTCCCGAGGGCCGAATCACGGTCACCGGGGCGTTGATGAAGATCTACGACGGAGCGGGCCTGATCGCCGACAAGTCCGACGCCGTGATCCTGCCGGCGCGCGTCGACGGCGCGCAGTACACGCCTTTTTCGCGCTTGCACGGGGTCGTTCGCCTGCGCTGGTTTCCGCGGATCTCGCTGAACTTCCTGCCGCCCCGCAAGCTTCCCGTGGCCGCCGAGACGGCAGGCCGCGCCGACCAGCGGCGAACCGCCGGGGCGGTGCTGTCGGATCTGATGTGCGAGATGATCTTCACGACCGGTGAGCGCTACAAGACCTTATTTGCCGCCGTCCTGGACGCCCGGCGGGTGCACGGCGGACGGCGTCAGGTCCTCGAGGACATCAGCCGGCGGCGCATCAGCTACGACCGGCTGATCACGCAGACACTGGCGATCGGCAAATCGCTCGATCGCGCACTGGATGGCGAGCGCACGATCGGCATCCTGTTGCCGAGCAGCGCGAACACGGTCGCGGTACTGCTGGCCCTGCAACTGCGCGAGCGGGTTCCGGCGATGCTGAACTACAGTGCCGGACCGGACAGCGTCGTCGCGGCTTGCCGCCTGTCGCTGGTGCACACCGTCGTCACCTCCAGGCGCTTCCTGCAGGTGGCGAAGCTCGAGGACCTCGGTGCCCTGCTGGAAGCCAGCGGCGTGCGACTGGTCCACTGCGAGGATCTCGCATCACAGATCGGCGCCATTGCGAAGGCCAAGGCGTATTTCGGCGCGATGACCGCCGATACCTGGTATCGCGATGCGCCGCGCGAACCGGATGCGCCAGCGGTCGTCCTGTTCACATCGGGCTCCGAAGGCACGCCCAAGGGTGTCGTGCTGTCGCACGCGAACCTGTTGAGCAATCGCGCCCAACTCGCCGCCCGGGTCGATTTCACGGCACAGGACGTCGTGCTGAACGCGCTGCCGCTGTTTCACTCGTTCGGCCTGACCGCGGGCACGCTGCTGCCGCTGCTGTCCGGCATGGTGACGTTCCTTTATCCGTCGCCGCTGCACTACCGCGTGATCCCGGAGGTCGCCTACGACATCAATGCAACGATCCTGTTCGGCACGAACACGTTTCTTGCGGCTTATGCGAAGCACGCCCATCCATACGACTTCTACAGCATGCACTACGTCTTCGCCGGAGCCGAGAAGCTGCAGGCCGACACCCGCCGGCTGTGGGCCGAGAAGTTCGGCATACGCATCCTGGAAGGCTATGGCGTCACCGAGACCAGCCCGGTGCTCGCAGTCAACACGTCCATGCATTATCGGCAAGGCACGGTCGGCCGCCTGCTCCCCGGCATCCAGTACCGCCTTGAACCGGTACCCGGGATCGAGCGCGGCGGACGCCTGCACGTCCATGGGCCGAACGTCATGCTCGGTTACCTGACCGAGCAACAACCCGGCGTCGTGATTCCCCCGGGGTCCGTCTACGGCGATGGCTGGCACGATACCGGGGACATCGTCGAGGTCGACGAGGATGGATTCGTGACGATCGCCGGCCGCGCCAAGCGCTTCGCCAAGATCGCCGGCGAGATGGTTTCCCTGACCCGGGTCGAGGAACTGGCCGCGCGGGCCTGGCCCAATGTACCGAGCGCGGCGCTGAACGCTCCGGATCCGCGCAAGGGCGAGCAGATCATTCTGTTTACCGAACACCGCTCGGCTAGCCGCGACGATCTGGTCAGCCGGGCACGCCAGGACGGCTTCGGAGAACTGCTGATTCCGCGGGAGATTCGCGTGCTGGACGCGCTGCCGCTGCTGGCTACCGGCAAGGTCGATTACCAGACGCTGCAAGGCTATCTGGTCGACGGGCCGGTGGCGTGATCCGAGGCCTTCGGGTACTGATCGCGGCCCAGTTCCTGTCCGCGTTGTCCGACAACGCGATGCTGTTCATCATCGTCGCGATCGTGCTGAAGTCCGGTACCGCACCGTCCTGGTACATCCCGGCGCTGCAGGCCGTCTTCCTGATTGCGTTCGTCAGCCTGGCGCCCTGGGTCGGCCCGTGTGCGGACCGATTTCCGAAATCGCGGGTACTGATCGCCGCGAACCTGACGAAAGCCGTCGGCGTCGGCCTGATCATGGCTGGATTGGAACCGTTGCTGGGTTATACGATCGTCGGTGTCGGCGCGGCGCTGTACAGCCCGGCGAAGTACGGGATCCTGCCCGAACTGGCCGAGGAGGATCGCCTGGTCCACGCCAATGGCTGGGTCGAGGGCGCGACGATCGGGGCCATACTCATCGGCACCCTGGCCGGCGCGAAGCTGGCGGATCGGTCGATCGACCTCGCATTGGCGGCGGCAACGCTGTGCTACGTGCTGTCGGCGCTCGCGTCTGCATTCCTGCCGCCGATCGCTCCTCGCGGGGCCGATCTCGCCGGAGTGCTCCGACGACTGTCCGGTCGCACAGCGCAATGGCTGCGCCCAACGAGCGCCCGGCTGGTGCTTGGTGCGCTGAGTCTTTTCTGGGCCACCGCAGCAACCCTCCGTATCGCCCTCGTCGCCTGGGCACCTTCCGTTCTCGGTACCGGCAGCGCCGGTGAGATCGCCGAATTGACGTTGTTCCTCGCACTCGGCATCGTCGCCGGTTCACTCAGCGCATCGCGCGTGATACCGCTCCACCGAACGCGCCGCGCCGCCCTCCCGGCGTTCGCCATTGCCGTGCTGTTGGTGATTCTGGCCGACACCGCCCGCCTCTGGCCCGCTCGCTCGATACTGTTCGGCATCGGCCTTGCCGGAGGAATGCTGGTCGTACCGCTCAACGCGACGATGCAGCGCTTCGGTCACATCAGCATCGGCAGCGGGGCCGCCGTGGCCCTGCAGAACCTTTTTCAGAATCTGGCGATGCTGGTCGCGGTCGGTACGTACACGCTATCGACCGCATCGGGCGGTTCCGCCGCCGACGTGATACGTTCGCTGGCGGTCTTGCTGCTTGCCGCGGGCACGATGATCGCCTGGCGACCGGCGACCGGGGCGCCATCGGATCCCTGACTCGCGACGACCCGATTCGGTGCAGGCGCGGCGACATTCACCGCGGTCTGTACTATCATGTCGAGCCTTGCCCGAATTCAGGACGATCCTCATCATGCGTCTAACGATCGTGATGCTGGCCGCGGTGCTGGCCAATCCCGTGTGGTCGATCGAACCGCCGCCGGAAAACACCGCACCGCTGCCGGAGCAGCCGGACATTCCCGCGCCGGTCGAGAGTGGCGAGAACCTCGAGCCGGACATCACGATCATCCGCAAAGGAAAGGATACGATCGAGGAATACCGGATCAATGGACGCCTGTACATGGTCAAGATCAAGCCAAGTATCGGCCCGCCGTACTACATGGTCGACACCGATGGCGATGGCAACATGGATGTCCGCCGCAGCGACGTTCAGCGCGACATGAGCATTCCCCGCTGGGTCCTGTTCAGTTGGTAAAGAATTCGTGACCCGGCGCGCAGCGCGCGCCGGCCTCAGTCCCCTCCCGCCCCGCCCGCGGCCAGCGGCCGCACCGAACGTTCAGCGATGATGAGCAGCCAGGAAACCGGATCGGTCGAACAGAGGATCGAGCAACTCGAACGCGCGAACTCGCTCGGACTGCTGACGACCGGCCTGAAAGGTCTCGAGAAGGAGAGTCTGCGCATCGACCGAACGGGCCGCATCAGTACGACCCCTCACCCGCGCGCGCTCGGCGCGGCGCTGACCCATCCGCACATCACGACGGACTATTCCGAGGCGCTGATCGAGCTGGTCACGCCGCCGTTCGCGGAGGCCGCGGAAACGCTGGACTTTCTGAATGATCTGCATCAGTTCGTCTACCGGCACATCGGCGACGAACTGTTGCTGTCAACGTCGATGCCACCCCGCATCGATGGCGAGGCCAGCATCCCGATCGCCCGGTACGGGTCGTCGAACATCGGCAGGATGAAGCACGTCTACCGGCAGGGACTGGCCCACCGCTACGGGCGGCCGATGCAGGCCATCGCTGGCGTGCACTTCAACTACTCGGTCGACGAGGCGTTCTGGCCGATCTACCGCGACCTGCTCGGCGCGCCGCAAGCGCTCGGTGCCTTCGTCTCCGACCGCTATTTCGGCATGATCCGCAACGTCCATCGCTACGGCTGGTTGCTGTTGTATCTGTTCGGCTGCTCACCGGCCCTGTGCAAGTCGTTCTTCGCCGGGCGCGAGGATGATCTGGCCAGCCGTTTCAGCGAGCTCGATTCCGCGACCTGGTATCGTCCCTACGCCACGACGCTCCGGATGAGCGATATCGGCTACAAGAACGACAGCCAGTCGGAGGTCGCGATCTGCTTCGATGATCTTCCCGCTTATGTCGAGAGCCTCAGCCGCGCGATCGACACCCCGTTCGAACCGTACCAGCGGATCGGTGTCAAGGTTGACGGCGAGTACCGGCAACTCAACGCCAATCTGCTGCAGATCGAGAACGAATACTACAGCCCGATCCGACCCAAGCAGGTCACGAAGTCGGGCGAAAAGCCGACCTTGGCGTTGCAGAAACGTGGGGTGCGATACCTCGAGCTACGCTCGATCGATCTGAACTGTTTCGAGCCGGCCGGTGTCTCCCTGGCCCAGCTGCACTTTCTGGAGCTGTTCATGGTGTTCTGCCTGTTGACCGACAGCCCCCTGCTGGCCGCCGAGGAACGAGCGGAAACGAGTCAGAATGCGTTGGCCGTCGCCTGCTGCGGACGAACTCCGGATTTCGGACTGATGCAACACGGCCAGCGACGCTCCTTGCCGGATTGGGCAACCGGAATCCTCGACGGCATGGAGTCCATCGCGCGTGTGCTGGACGGTACGCTCGGCATGCCTCGCTATCTGCCGACGATCGCCGAGGCCCGGCTGGCGGTCGAGGATTCGTCCCGGACGCCGTCCGCGGTGCAACTGGAGGAATTGCGAGGCAGCGGCCGGTCGTTCGCCGCGTTCGCGGTGGCCGAATCGCAACGGCATGCAGAATATTTCCGTACGCGGGCACTGACATCGGACCGGACGATGAGTCTCGCCCGTCTTGCCGAGGAGTCACTGCAGCGGCAGCGACAGATCGAAGCCGCCGACCGCCTCTCGTTCGATGAGTTCCTGACGCGTTACTTCGGGCAGTCCTAGTCCGTCCGATGCACGGGCGGCGATTTCCCCGCGCCCGATGCGCTGTGATAACCTCCCCAGTCCCTTGAGCCAAGCCGACGCGCCCGCAATCGATGAACTCCGACCCACATCCCACTACAGGCCGAACTGGCCGGGAAAGGCCCGCGGGCGATTCTCAAGACCGCCCTCGCGCGGTTCGCTCGGATCGCACTGTCGTTCAGCGGCGCCGAGGACGTGATCCTGGTCGACATGCTGTCCACACTGCAGCCCGGTTGTCACGTCTTCACGCTCGATACCGGACGCCTGCACCCGGAAACCTACCGACTGATCGAGGAAGTGCGCGAGCGCTACCCGGTCGTGCTCGAGGTGCTCTCTCCGGACCGCGACAAACTCGATGCGTTGGTACGCGAGAAGGGGCTGTTCAGCTTCTACCGGGATGGCCACAGCGAATGTTGCGGCGTTCGCAAGGTCGAGCCCTTGCGCCGCCACCTCGCCTCGTTCGACGCGTGGATCACCGGACAGCGGCGAGACCAGACACAGACGCGCGAGCACCTGCCGGAAGTCGAGTACGACACCGCCTTCTCGACGCCGACCCACACCCTGGTCAAGTTCAATCCGCTGGCAAACTGGTCATCGAGCCAGGTGTGGGACTACATTCAGGCCTATGCGGTTCCGGTCAACGACTTGCACCGCCGGGGATATGTCAGCATAGGCTGCGAGCCATGCACGAGGCCCGTCCTGCCCCATCAGCAGGAACGCGATGGGCGTTGGTGGTGGGAGGACGCGGAGAAGAAGGAATGCGGCTTGCACGCCGGAAACCTGCGTAAGGACCCGGCGGGCGACTGACCGCACAGGGGTCAGTGTTGCGGTAGTTCGATCCCGGAGAACAACTCTTCGATGTCTCGCCGCTCGCGCAGCGCGACGGCCTGATCCACCAGTTCGCGACTCAGATGAGGCGCGAACAGGCGGATGAAATCGTACATGAAGCCGCGCAGGAACATGTCCTTGCGCAAGCCGATGCGGGTTACGCTGTAACCGAACATCGCGCTGCCATCGATCGCGACCAGATCGCTGTCGGCCACCGGATCATAGGCCATCCGGGCGACGATTCCGACGCCGAGCCCGAGGCGCACGTAGGTCTTGATGACATCGGCATCGACCGCGGTGAATGCCACCCGAGGATGCAGCCCGGCCTCGGCAAATGCGCTGTCCAGTTGCGAACGGCCGGTAAAGCCGAAGACGTAGGTCACCAACGGGAATTCGGCGACGTCGGCCAGACTCAGCGGAGGATCGCGGTCCAGCAACGGGTGTCCCCTGGGCACCAGGATCGCCCGGTTCCACTGATAGCAAGGCAACAGAATCAGGTTCTCGAACAGTTCCATCGCCTCGGTCGCGATGGCCAGATCGACGATCCCGCGCGCGGCCATCTCGGCGATCTGAACAGGGGTTCCCTGCTGCATCGTCAACCGGATGCCGGGGTAGAGCTCCATGAACAGTCGCACGACCTCGGGCAGGGCATAGCGAGCCTGCGTGTGCGTGGTAGCAATCGACAAGGAGCCAACCCGGTTGTCGCTGTATTCCTGCGCGATCGCGCGGATGTCGTTGACTTTGCCGAGAATCTCGCCCGCCACTTCGACGATGCGCTTACCGGCATCGGTCAACTCGGTCAGGTGCTTACCTGACCGCGTAAAGACCGGAATTCCGAGTTCTTCCTCGAGCAGCTTGATCTGCTTGCTGATTCCTGGCTGCGAGGTGTAGAGACTCTCGGCCGTTGCCGAGACATTCAGCTCGTGCCGCGCCACCTCCCAGATGTAACGGAGCTGCTGCAGCTTCACACGGATACCGGGCGATCTGGCGGTGTGGGCAGGTATGCCCGGCACTCAGCGCCGCAATGCTTGGCCCGACGGTGCTCAGGCGTATCGCTCAACGCAGCCGTCGGCAAGGCGGTGCTCGGCGAAACGGCCAAGACGCCGTCAACGCTCCAGAAGTTGTCGCTTTTCGGGTTTGCCGTTCCAACTCTCGGCATCGGGCAGTCCTTCCTTCACTTCGGTAATCGCAGGCCAAATCTTGGCCAACTCGGCGTTCAACTGAATGAACTCCTCCTGACCCGCCGGAACCTCATCTTCCGAAAAAATGGCGTGCGCCGGACACTCGGGCTCGCAAAGCGTACAGTCGATGCATTCATCCGGATCGATCACGAGAAAGTTCGGCCCCTCGTGGAAACAGTCCACCGGGCACACGTCCACACAGTCCGTGAACTTGCATTTGATACAATTCTCGGTCACTACGAATGTCATCGTTATTAACTCATCTTGGTTGGCGAGGTCGCTCGCAGCAGAATACCCGGATGAACCTCAAAATGCGCCGAACGAACGGCGCCACTCGTCACCGTTCGTCCTCGGCCTGCGGGCGTCGGGGACGGAAGTAGCGCTAGCGCGCTAACTGCCGCCATTATAACCTCCGACGCCCCCGCTCGGAACCGTTAACACCAGCAATATCATCGCTATGTCCGCGTGGACCCGGCGGTCCGGACCCGCACCAGAGCGGTGCGAGCACGATCCCGCCTGTTCTTCTGCGCATGGGCGCACGCAGCCGTATGCCACGCGCGGTACGCGCGGCTAAGCACGCACCGGGCCGACGCACCATCCAGGTTCACGAGAACCCCATCCGAGGCGCTGCGGCACGCGCCGCCTAGAGATAAATAACCTTATATATCAATATACCACGCGACAGTTGATGCAGCTTCGCAACAATCGTTCATGGTCGGCACAAGGATTGCTATAGTTAAATCGAAGGAGCGATTGCAGCGACGAGATGCGCGATTTCGTAAACAAGCGCGATGCGCAGCCGGACCCTGCGGGGACCGGCTCACGCAACACGCGGGCGATATCGAACGAGGTCGATCCGATGCAACGATACATTCGCGACGGGCTGAGCAATATCTTGCGCAGCTTCCTGCTTTGGGGTTATGGGTGGCAACGCCGAACGCGCACGGAGGGCAACGCGCGACACAGGGAATGGAGGGATCCGTTTTCCGGCCACTGGTATTCCGGTCCCGCCGCGCAACGCCGGCTCGAGGATCAACTGCTGTCCATCTACGACGTGAAGGGGCGTCCCCGTCGGCCGTTCTCGCTGCGCTGCTAGCACACGATTTCCCTGGCCTACCTCCTCTTTCGAGCTGATTCGTTCAGCTCGTTTTTTTTGCCCCCGCCGGAGGACCCGCCGCCGCGTAGGGGCGCCCGGCACCTCCGATCCAGATCCGGCAGCCCGAACCAGAGCCCCGGCAAGGCCGTCACTGTATGAACCGCGCCGAATAGCACCGACAGCGCGATGCTGTCGGCGGGTGAAAGCCCGACCGAAACGAACACCGCGACGGCCAATCCTTCCCGTTTCCCCCAGTCCGACACGAGCCCGGGCAGCGACGCCACGCCGAGCAGCAGCAACGGCGCGAGGCTGAATAGATCCATGAACGGCAGGTCCCGACCGATCGCACCACAGGCCAGCGCGATGTTCAGCGCGAATGCGGCATTGATCGACAGCGACCACAGATAGTGGACGGGGTCGGCGAGCAGCCTGCGCAGTTCGGCGACATGCGATCCACCGACCCGGCCGGTCGAGCGCCGCGCCACGATCAGGACCAGCCCAACGGCGAGCAGCGCGCTCGCGACGACGGCCAAGGATCCAGCAGCGCCGAAACCTTCGAGCAGGCGCAACTGCCGCGGCAGACACAGCAGGTTCAGCAGTGCCAGTCCGACGATTCCGGACACCCGGTCGGCCAACTGACTCAAGCTCAACACAGCGGGTCGCAGATATCCACGCAGACTGAGGAAGCGGGCGGACTCGGCAGCCAGAAGCGATGGCCCGAACTCGGCCGCCCCCCAACTGAACCAGGTTGCGCGAAAGAACAGGGAGCGCGGCGCGGTTCCGCCGGCCAGCGCGGCAATGCCGTGCCAACGGACCGTGGACGCGGCGAGTACGAATGCGTTGACGGCGATCATCAGCAGAACCGTGCCGAGGTTCAGGCGTTGCAGATGAGCCATGACCGGCCCTGGGCCGATCATCCGCCACGTCAGTGCCGCCAACAGCACCAGCGCGGCCATTCGTAACAAGCCTTGCCGAACCGCGGAACTCACGCGCGCAGCGATCGATGTCCGAGTTCGCCCATGAGGGTTTCGCACCCCCGGACAAATGCGTCGAACGATTGATCCCAGGTTCGCAGAGGCGGCCCGGCGACGGGGTTGGGCCACGTCGCGGGATCGCTCAAAAGCGAGCGAAGTTGTCGGTGAAAATCGGGCCAATCGCCGGCCTGGACGAGTCGGCCATTCACGCCCGGCAGGATCAATCGGGGGGCCTCGCCAACCGCGGTCGCCAGCACCGGCAAGCGATGGGCGACCGCATCGGCGACCGCCATCCCGTAGGACTCGTAATGGCTGGCCGAAAGCAGCCAATCGACCTCGTCCATTAGCTGGGCGATCTGGTCGATGCGCAGCGAGCCGTGCCAGATCATCAGACCGGAACGCGCCAGGTCCGCGGACTCGGCAAGAAACCGCCCGGCGAACCGCGGCTCCGGCCGATCGCTGCCGACGATGTGCCAGATCCACCGAAGATCGCCGCATTGCCGAAGCGCGTCGAGCAATTCCTGATAGCCTTTCGCCGGTAGCAGGTTCGCCACCGTCAGCAAGCGGACCGGCCGGGTATCCAGCGACTCGCGACGACGACGCGGCCGGTGCGCATCCTGCAGGTCCACACCCGGCTCGCATACCGCCACCGGAATTCGCGGGTAACGCGCCCGCAGCGTCTCGGCGAATCCTCGGCCTGTCGCGATGATGCCGCGGACCCGCATCAGCGCAGCGTCTTCGATCGCGCGCGCACTTTGCCGCGACCGACGGTCCAAAGCGGGATCCAGCGACGGCAGGAAGTGCATCAGGACCGCAGCCGGCGGATCTTCGTGACCGAGAGTCGAATCAGCAAGGCGCGGCATCAACAGGCTATCCCAGATTCTCAGCGCGGGCGTCTGGTCCACCGTCGAATATACGAATCGTCCGGTGTAATCACTCGTCGATCCCTCGCGACCGGGACCGATATGGATCACCTCGAGCGGAAATCCGCGGCAACGCGCGCGCTCGACAATGCATCGATTGAAACGATTGCCGCCCGACGCTACGCCCCCCCAGGGAGGACAGATGAATTCGATGATGCCCTCGCCGGATGGGCGACCGACTGCCGTGCTCATAGCCTCAACGGTTACAATTTCGCGGATGACTGATCGACTTGCCACGACGCTTTCCACGTGGTCGCGCGTGCACGGCGTGCTGATGCTCGGCGGCATGTTCGCCGCCTCGCTCGGCCTTCCGCTCGCTGCCATCGGAACAGGCGCCGTAGCGTCGTTCGTGCTGCTGACCTGGCGAACACGCGGACATTGGACGCCGACGACGCGGTTCGGTTCGGCGAACGCCGTATCCATGACGCGGCTGGCCCTCGCCGCAATGATCTTAAGCGACCCGGCGCCGCCGGCGTGGTTCCTGGCTGCGTTAGCCGGCGCCGCGCTGCTTCTGGACGGACTGGATGGCTGGCTGGCCCGCCGCTTCCGTCTGAGTTCTCGCTACGGCGACTTGCTGGACAAGGAAGTGGATGCATTTCTAACGGCGGCATTATGTCTCGTTCTGTACCGTTCGACCGATCTGAACGCATCGATCCTGATCCCGGCGGCGCTTCGCTATCTCTACGTGCTGCGCCATGAGTTCGCCGCGCAACCGATCGCGCCACAACCGGCAACACGCTTCGGGCGGATGGCCGGGGCGATCGCGCTCGGCTCCCTGGTCGTCTGCCTGCTGCCGATCGGTGCCTGGCGGGCGTGGTTGGGCGGTCTGGCGACGGCTCTCGTGCTCACCTCGTTCGCTCGCTCGTTGTGGCAGGAATACCGCTGATGACGCGCCGCCTCGTCACGACGACGGTTCGGACACCCGAGGATATCCGAGCCTTCTTCGACACCGCTGCCGGACACTACGCCGAGGCGCACGGCAACGCCGGGCAACTTCTCGGCTACAGGCTGGCAGTGTTGCGCAGCCTGCTGCCGCCACCCGGACCTTTGCATCTGGTCGAACTCGGCTGCGGCCCCGGCGAGCACCTGCTCGCGCTGTGCCCGGGCTATGAAAAGGCCACCGGCCTCGATCTGTCACCGGCGATGATCGACCGTGCGCGGGCAAATCACGCGGCCATGGGCTCGCCACGGTCGGTGCGATTCGCCGTCGACGACGCGGCGCGGCTCGACCGACTGGGCGATGCGAGCGTCGACGCGCTGTTCTGCGTCGGCACCTTCGAGCACCTGCCGCACAAAGTCGAGGCGCTCAAAATGATCCATAGGGTGCTCGCTCCCGGCGCGACCTTCGTCTGCCTGACCTTGAACGGCGACTACCTGTGGTATGCAAGCCTGGCGCCGTCGCTGGGCCTGGCGACCAAGCATCTCAGCAGCGACGAGGCGGTCGGCGCACGGGAACTGCATCGCTTGTTGGCAGCGACCGGCTTACAGGCCGAAACGACGGGCTACTGGACCTTCATCCCACGGGGAGACATGCCGAAGCCGCTCGCCGGGCTGCTATCCGGGCTCGATCGGGTCGGCCGACTGCTGCGAATGTCGTCACTGCGCGGCGGACTGTACGTCAAGGCCACGAAGCCCCGGTGAATCACCGATACCAGTACCACTGAAGACTGACCGCGTACCCCGACGCTCCATACTGCCGTGAGTTCGACAGATCGAGCCGCAAGGAGCTGTCGCGATCCAGCGTGATACGCTGGCTGATGCGCAGCGCGTACGAGGTCGATGCATCGGTCAGGAAATCATGTCCGGCCTCGGCACTGAGCGCCACACGCCAGCTTTCGCTGATGTCGTGATAGACGCCCGCGGAACCGCCCATTCGAAGCGCCGCAAACGATGGCAGTGCGTCGGCGAATCGTGCCATCGTATCGAGGAACGCGAATGCGAGCGTTCCCGGTCCCGGCTCGGTCGCCAGGCCGGCGCCCGCCCTGACGAATCCGGTCAGCGGATCGACGCGTCCGGGAAATCGAACCCGCTCGGCGCCGACCCCTATGCGCCAGGATACCGGGTAGAGCGGCGTGGCCCATGGCGACAGCGAAACGATATCGACGGCATCGAGCCGGTCCAGCTGCACATCGGGGACATCGGGCCGCACGCGCAGAACGGTGTTGAAGAATTGCAATTGAGCACCGACCGGGTACCCCCCCTGCGGGTCGAGCAGGTCATGGTAGGCCGGGCGCCAGTCGAGACGCAGGAAATTCTGCTCGTTTTCCAGCGCGTACCCGATACCGAGGCGCATGCTGCCGTGCCCCTGATCGGGACGGGTCTGAACATTCGGTGAACCGGATTCGAACGGAGCGGCACTCAAGCCGTTCCGAGCCAGCAGAATCCGGTGCAGACGGCCATCGAGATCCTGTTCGCTTCGCCTGGGCTTGGATTTGCGATCGATCACGTCGTCGGCCGCGACATCGAGCACGTTCGCGCGATCGGACGGACGGAGGGCGGCCAGCGCGGCGGCCGAGGGCTCGAGCTCCCCGCTGGCCAAACCCAGTGCAACTTCGGCGAGCGAGGCGCTCAATTCCCGATAGTGCCGCTGCAACGCACGGCTCGGAGCTTCCCGGTACGCAATCCTCACGACCAGTCCGGCCCGCTGGATGATCTCGCGCAGCGTATCCGCGGGTATCGTCCAGGCACCGGGATGATCGCTCAGATGCAATCCCGGGCGCGCGACATCGAGCAGCGCGAGCAACTGATACGCGCAGTTCTGATCGAGAAAGTAATAATCGAAGTACGCCGCCCGCAGTTCCCAGGCGTGCTGCAGCAGTCGCTCAACCTCGGGGCCGGTGAATGACAGTTCGTACTCCCACAGGTCACGGTGTTGAAAATCGCCGTATTCCTTGACGATCTCGTAGTACGGAGCCCAATTGAAGACGCCCCGATATCCGCCGAACAGGCCTTTCAACGCGTAGCGAACGCCGAGCGTGTCACCCCCGGTATCGGCGGCGAAACTCGCCGCGTAGCTCAGCATCGGGTCGGGCACCGCGGGATGGGCCGGATCGATCCGCAGCAGCGTGTGTCCGAACAGGGACGCCGGGTTGTCGAGGTACGCACTGGCAAAAACCAGACTTGCGCGTCCCGGGTCCACCTTGCGCTGCCAGACCGAGTAACCGGGGCATTGTTGCTCGGGCAACCGTCGAGTATCGGCCTGCAAGGCCGTGATGAGCCACCGGAAGCGAGCGGGAAACCGGCAGCGCGGATGGCTGTCGGGGCGAGTGCGCCGCGCGGGCATCAGAAACGCCTTCAGAGAGGCCTCGGCCTCGGCCTCGGGATCCGACTGCCCCGTTCGGGCCAGAAAGAAATCGGGCGATACGACGAGACTGGTCCATCCGCCGCCGACTCGATCCGGCAGATAATGAACCAGGGCATGCCACTGCGGGCTATCGGCCAGGTGACTACGGCGCAGACGCTGAACCAAGACGTCCGCATAGTCCGCGTGTACGGCGCCCGGCGCGGCGATCGGCAGCAGGCATGCCAGCAGGCATGCCTGCGCTCCGCGGAGGCTCACGCCATCGTGCGCTAAGCAGCGGGCTACGGCGTAATCGGCTCGGCCGCCCGCATCACTTCTTCAGCTCCGGATGCTGCTTCATCAGGTTGAACAAGCGGTCGCTTATCTGATCCGCGGTGGTCTTCTCGGAGGCAAACCATGTCGGATAGTTGCTCTTGACCAGCGCGAAGAACGCCGGGCGCTGAGCCTTGGAAACGCCGAGCAGATTCGCCAGGGACTCGAGATACGGACCACCACCTACCGCCATGTTGGCCTTGACGCGATCGAAATTCTGACTGACGTAGTTGCTGACCTGCTTCTCCTCGCCGCGTTTCGGTGAACTCGAACCCGTTACCCCCGATGTCGGCTCGGTCGTGCCCTTGGTCGTTGCCGAGGTCCCTTCGCTCGGCGCCGAGGTCACGCGCGTCGGCGCGGTCGTCAGCTCACAGCCCGCGATGGCCAGCGCGCTGAACGCGGTGACGATCGTCTTCGTAACACTTGAATCACGGCTCATCGGAGATTTGTTCCTGGTGTAAGGCGCAGTGCTGCGAACATAACCGCTGGAGTCGCCCCGGGTCAACCGGCTCCGGCGCCCCACGCGTCCGAGCGAGCGACCCACGGGATCATGTCGCCAACGACCGGATCGAGTACCGCGGTCGATCGCATCCGTCGCGCCGACCGTGAGCCGCCGAATAACCGGGAAGGCCGGAAGACCGACACCCATCGAGCGACGGTCAATGAGCATCCGCGGCGGATCACAACAAGGGGCTGGCGAGCCGGACGGTGTTCTCGACAAAGCGCCGCGTGGCGGAGCGTTGACGCCAGTTCGCCGCATCGATCGGTTCCGCCTGATCGGCGTACTTGCGCTGCAGGTCGGCGACCGCCGAGGCGAAGGAGGTTCCGTAAACGATCAGCGTGATTTCGTGATTCAACAACAGGCTTCGCAGGTCCAGATTGACTGTACCGAAAAACACCAGTTCGCGATCGACGACGACGCTTTTCGTATGCAGCAGGCCGCCGTGGAACTGAAGGATCTCGACACCGGCCTGCAGCAGATCGTCGTAGAAGGCCCGGCTCGCCTGTCGCACCAGCAGCGAGTCGACTCGCTCCGGCACGATCAGTCGGACGCCCACGCCACGCAGGGCCGCCGCGCGCAGTGCCCCGACCAGTGCCTCACCCGGCACGAAATAAGGCGTCGTCAGTGTGATCTCGGTGCGCGCGCCGTACACGGCCGACAGCAACAGCTGAACGATGGTCGACTCCTCGTAGCCGGGCCCGGAAGGAACCATCTGCACGACCTCGCCGGCCTGGATCGGGGGATCGTCCATTCGCCCTTCGCGTTCCGCGACCAGAAATCGCTCGCCGCTTTCCAGTGCCCAATCCCACGCGAACAAGGCCGACAGCGCATCGACCACCGGGCCCTGTACGCGCACCATCGCATCGACCCAGTAGCCGAGGCCGGCATTGCGCTTGAAGTAGCGAGGGTCGACCAGGTTCAGACTGCCGGTATAGGCCAGCTGCCGATCGATGACGATCAACTTGCGGTGCAGGCGAAGGTCGATCCGGCGAAACATCGCGCGCAACAATCCGACCGGCAACGCGCGCTGCACATCGATTCCCGCGGCGCGGAAGCGCTCCGGCCATGCGCTGTCGAAGAACGGGGCACTGCCGACGTCGTCGAGCAACAGACGGCAGCAGACACCGCGCCCGGCCGCGTGCAACAGCGCCAGGCCGATCTCGTCGGCCAGACCGCCCTCCTGCCAGATGTAGAACTCCATGAAGCAGGTCTGCGTCGCGCCGGCGATATCGGCGATCACCGACTTCAGGATCGGTTCGGCACCGTCGATCAGCGCGACCTCATTGGCGCGCAGCGGCGCCGTGCTGGCCGCCCTCGCGGCCAGCCGTCCGATCGGCCGCCAGCGCTCCGGAACCTCATCGACTCGCGCGGCCGCTCGATTCGCGATCGCGGCGAAATGGGCGCTCACGGATGGCAGCATCTCGGCCGCCTGGTTGAGTCTTCGGCGACCGATCGCGCGTTCACCGATCAACAGGTAGAGCACGGCCCCGACATAGGGCAACAGGATCAACGACAGCAACCAGGCGGCGCCGACCCCTGGCGGCGGGCGCCGCATGATCACCCGCGCGCCGAGCACGGCGACGACGATCAGATACAACAGAAAGCCTACGGACAAGGAGTCATCCATCGGGCGTGAAGGCGCCCCCGGTCTGGAGCATCATGGCGCGCGGCGAGATCCTGGTCACACCCTCAGCGCTGGCGCGCCTCGCCCGAATCGGGATCGACGATCAGCGACGACTCGTCGACCGCCTCGAAATCGGCCCCGGTGACCGTCGCCAGTTCCCCGACCAGGACATCGTTGTCCCATCGGGCGTCCGGAATGCCGCTGAGATACCAGTCGCTGCCATTGTCCGCGAGGAACATGCCGTAGCGTTTCAATGCGATCAGAATCACGCGCGTCTGCGACGAATAACCGGATAGGTCGAACGAGGCCTTGAGACGAAACCTCTGGCCCATCGGCGGCACGTTCCGGTTCGTGACCTCCGAGGCCTGGTGCCGCGCCGGCCAGACGAAGCGGCGCTGCGTGCGGTTTGCCGTGAATCGCAGCGCGTGGCGGATCTCCCCCGCGGCGACCTCGCCGTAGCGAACCAGCAGGGGCAACATCGGCAGCCCCGCCGCATCGGCACTCGTCCACCCGGCCGGTCTCAACCGGTTCGACGCGAGGTCCCAGATTGCTCCCGACCCGGCATGCCAGCCGTCTCCGTCGCGGTGTACCGCGAACAATTCGTAGAGGCGGCACTGACCACGCTGCAGCGTCAACAGGTGCTGATCCGATCCCCCCTCGATCTTCGGCCGCGTCGGAATCGGATACGGTCCCCGATCGCTCTGTCGAGCGTAGACGAACTCGACCCGCTGCGACGGCTGATCCGACGGAACCAGGTTGTACGGAATGCCGATCGGCTCGCCGTCCCAGAGCCCGGCACCGAAATCCGGATGCATGCCGGTGTCCGTACCGATCGATGCGACGTACGCATCCGAACGGCGATCGACCGGCAGTTCATCTACCGGGGTGTTGAACACGCTGTCGCGCGGAAAGACCGGACATCCGCCGAGCGCGCCGAATGCGGCGCCGCCAGGGAACAACATGAACGCGGCGATCAGATGGACCGCGACCCGCACGGGGGCGCCGGGATCGATGTCGATCGGCTTGATATCCCCATGTGCAGTCCGTGCGGAGTGATTCGAGTCGCGGTGATGCATCCTCGGCGCGACGTACCGGGGAGACGCTGAAAACGCCATCTTAGCCTTGTATGGAGGTTCCCTCAGAGTTCGTTCGCCGGGACCATGGCATGCTTCTGCAAACGCTCGTATTCGGCCCGCACCGTTTTGGCCCCATACCGGCGTTCGAGCCGCCGGATCGTGAAATGCGCTTCGGCGACATCCTGGAAGTGCTCGAGAAAGATCAGATTGACGATGCTGCCGGTTGCCGCGCCCAGCACCGGAACCATCTGCACGGCGGCCTTCTGCGTGACCGCGACGCCGAACCGCGAGGCGACCTCGGCGATGAAGCGGACCAGCGCCGGCGGGCTCCAGCGGACGATCCCGCGGGTCGCGACCTCTTCGCTTATCGTCGAAAAATGCATCGCGAGGCCGAGCCTGACGCCGTAATACCCGGTATCGGCCGCGGACTCGCCCGATGCACGCCCGCCCAGGGCGAACACTTCCAGACAGGCCAGCCGCGCGTCGAGCGTCGCGAGATCCTCGCCCTCGTAACGTGCGATGTCGGCCACCGACCGCAGCAGGATCGTCGAGGTCAGCGGGAGTTCCGCCAGCACCGCGGGCAGGCCGAACAGACCGCCGGCGGCGCCGGATACGGCGCTCAGCACCTTGTGATGACGCTTGCGCCGAGTCACCGGCCGGCTCGACCCGAGCGAATGAATCGCGACGCCGAGCGAGGTTTCGAGCGAACGGCGCACCACCTGGTGCAGCGCGGCGTACGCGCGATCGGGCAAGAGCTTGAACGATTTCTCGATGGACGAACCGAGCTTGCTGCTGAGCCGCGCGGCAAGCCCGGGATTTTCCAGCCGGCGAACCGCGCGCACCAGGGCCCGGCCATCCTCGGGCGTCACGGCCAGAACTCCGGGAAGCAAGGGCTCTCGCTCGGTCGACGACATTCGGCGGTCCACTGGATGGTTCAATGCCGCCACTTTACTCCAACAACCGGGCTGGCGGTACGTCCCGCCCTCGGTGAACCAACGGAGTTTCCGGGCGCCGACTGCGTAATCCCGGTTCGGAGGACGCCTTCGATCCGGGCCTCGAGGGATCTGCCGGACGAGGTTGCCGACTCCGGACCAAGGGGCCGATCGAGCGCTGCAGGTTTTTGTTACCATTAGCGAGATGTTGCGTAACCGTTCCGGCGGCCCCCGACGAGGGGCTCGTACCGCACGTCGACGCCTCCAGGACAAGCCCTGATCGACCGGCCCCTGGCCGAATTCCTTCGCCACTGGATGGATTCCCAGCGCATGCCCCCCGTGTCCCCCCCTCAAGACATCGATTCTTTGGCGCTTTCCTCGATAGGCTTCGACAAACTGCGGCGGCTGATCTATCTGCTGGTCGGCATCGCCGGCGTCGTGCTCGTCGTCTACCTCGACGGCTTCCTGCAAACCGTCAAGGGCTTGCCGACGCTAAGCCGGGACATGAGCTTCGGCTTGCTGTTCATCGTCGGCCTGTTCACCGGCTTCCACTGCGTCGGCATGTGCGGCGCGCTGGTGCTGAGCTACACGACCAAACTGGCCGGGCAGCGCCCGTCCTACCTGGTCCACCTGCTCTACGGCGCGGGCAAGACGCTGTCCTATACGGCGATCGGCGCGCTGTTCGGCCTGCTCGGCTCGGTCATCGCTTTCACGCCATTGCTGCGCGGGGTGATCGGCATCGGCGCCGGTCTGTTCCTCGTGCTGTTCGGCCTAGGCATGCTGGGCATATGGCCCGCGTTGCGGGATTTTCGGCTGCGCACGCCGCCATTTCTGTTGCGCTTCATCGGCGCCCAATCCCGCCGCTACGGTCATCCGTTCGTCATCGGTCTGCTGAACGGCTTGATGATCCTGTGCGGCCCGCTGCAGGCGATGTATATCATGGCCGCCGGCAGCGGCAGCGCGGGCCGCGGCGCGACGATGTTGCTGTTCTTCGGGCTCGGCACGCTACCGATGATGATGGGTTTCGGTGTCTTCGCGAGTCTGATTTCGCGCCAACTGACGCCGAAGCTGATCAAGGCATCGGCCGTGATCGTCGTCGCGCTAGGCGCGGTGATGCTGAACCGTGGCCTGAAGATGAGCGGTAGCGGTCTTGACCTCGACAGCCTGCGTTATCAAGCGATGCGCGGGGTGGCGACCGAATGGAACCACTGGCAGAAACGGGCGCTGTCCGCCGGCATCGAATTGCCGGAGATGCCGGTGCCCATCGAACGTACGCTGGGGCACGCGGCGATGCCGCCGATGGAGATTCATTCGACCCTGTCGGCCACCGGGCTCGAGCCGAATGAACTGCGCCTCATGTCGGGCATGCATATTCGCTGGACCATCGAGGTCCGCGACGGTGCAGCGAGTGCGATGCGGCTGACGATTCCGGAATGGGGGATCGACCGCGAACTCGTCGCCGGCCAGCAGACGATCGAATTCATGCCGCACCACATCGGAATCGTCGAATGGCGCTCAGCCAGCGGGGCGACGCTCGCTCGCTTTCTCGTCGAGGACCCCAACAACAGCCTGATGCACGTGCACTGAGGCCGACGCGACGACAGTCGCTCTCACTTGCGCTGCAGGCGCAGCGAATTCAACACGACGGACACCGAGCTGAGCGCCATCGCCGCCGAGGCGATCATCGGGCTCAACCGCCCCAGCGCGGCCACCGGTATCGCCACGGTGTTGTACGAAAACGCCCAGAACAGGTTCTGTCGAATGATGCGGAGCGTGTCCTGGCTCAATACCATGGCCTCGGCCACCTTGCCGATGTCCCCGTGAACCAGTGTCATGTCGGCGGTCTCCATCGCGATGTCGGTGCCGCTGCCAATCGCGAAGCCTACATCGGCGGCAGCCAGGGCCGGGGCATCATTGATGCCGTCGCCGATCATTCCGACGAGCGCCCCCTGCTGCTGCAGTTCCCGGACGATTTCCAGCTTCTGTTCGGGCCGAGCCTGCGCGACGACCTCGTCGATTCCGACCCAATCCGCGACGTGGTGAGCCGCTGACGGCACGTCGCCGGTGACGAGCAGCGTACGGATGCCTTTCCGGTGCAGCCGGGCAATCGCTTCCGGGGCATTCGGTCGCGGACGATCGGCGATGCCGAACACGGCGACGATACGACCATCGAACGCGCAGAAGACCGGCGTCTTGCCCTGCCCGCCCAGACTCTCGGCGACGCTTTCCCACGATCCGATCGACACGGACCGTTGCGTCAACCATGCTGCATTGCCCAACAGGATGTCATGGCGATCGACGCGCGCGCGAATTCCGCGACCGGGAACGGCTTCGAAATCCTGGGCATCGAGCAGATCGACACCGGCCTCCCGGGCGCGCGCGACGATCGCCTGGCCGAGGAAATGCTCCGAGTTCATCTCGGCGCTTGCGGCCAGCACCAGCAACTCGTCATCGCTCAGCCCCGATTCATTGACGATATCGGTGACGCGCGGCTGTCCTTCGGTAATCGTACCGGTCTTGTCGAAAATCACGACATTCAGCCGCGATGCGGTTTCCAGCGTCGCTCCGTTACGAATGAACACGCCGCGCCGCGCGGCCTGACCCGTGCCCACCATGATCGCTGCAGGGGTTGCCAGGCCCAGGGCGCACGGACAGGCAATCAGCAGCACCGCGACGGCGTTCGTGAACGCACGCGCCGGTGTCGCGCCGACCGCGATCCAGCCGAGCAGCGTCGCCGCGGAGACCACGATGACGGCCGGAACGAACACCGCGCTGACGCGATCGACGGTCTTCTGGATAGGCAACTTGACCGACTGGGCATGGTCGACCATATGGACGATGCCCGACAGCACGGTATCGGCGCCGACCGCGGTAACCCGCACGCGCAGAGCCCCGGCACCGTTGACGCAACCCCCGATCACCAGGTGACCACGCTCCTTGACCACTGGCAGGCTTTCACCGGTCACCATCGACTCGTTGATCGTCGACAGGCCCTCGATCACCTCGCCGTCGGTCGGGATTCGATCCCCCGGCCGAATGATCATGATGTCGCCGACGACGACATCGTCGATTCCGAGCTTGACTTCGACGCCGTCGCGGATCACGTTCGCCGTCAACGGTTGTAGATCGATCAGACTGCGGATCGCCTGCTGCGCCCGACTGCGCGCCTTCTCCTCCAGATAACGCCCCATCAGGACGAAGGTGACGATCGCCGCGGCCGCCTCGAAGTACAGTTCCCGCTGTTTCGTCAGCAACGCGACGACGCTGTACGCGTAAGCCGAGCCGGAACCGAGCGCGACCAGCGTGTCCATGTTCGCCGATTTCTGTTTGGCCAGGGCCCAGGCCTTGGCGAACACGGGACCTGCGGCCCAGCAGATCACCGGCGCGGTCAGAATCAACTCGATCCAGTGAAAGATGCGTCCGTGCGGCATCGCCATGCCGATCGCCACCGCGGGCAGGCTCAACGCCGTGGCCCAGACGAAACGTCGGCGCGAATCACGGATTTTTTGCTGCTCGCGCGCCATGTGCAGTTTCCGCTGGGCCAGCGAACCCAGTGGCTGCGCCTTGTAACCCAGTCGTCCGATCAGCGAGACCAGCCCATCGCGGTCGAGACGCCCCCGAACCGCCGCGGTTTCGGTCGCGTAGTTCACCGTCGCGCGTTCGACGCGCGGGTCGCGGCGCAGCCTCATCTCGACCAGCAGCGCGCACGACGCGCAGGTCATGCCGTCGACGGCGATATTGAAATCCTGAACGGGCAGGTCGCTTTCGATGACATCGCTTGAATCCGCCTGGCGCGCCGGCGCGCTGCCGAGATTGCCGACCATCCGGTCAAGCAGCGACAGCAGCTTCGCCTTCGGCAGGACCGCCGGGTCGAACACGATGGCGAACGAGCCAATCGCCGGCACGACCCGCAGATCGCGTACGCCCTGGTGCTTCCGCAACAGGATCTCCAGCGCGTAGCAGCGTTCGAGGTCCCTGCTGAATACCGGCGCCAGCACGCGGACACGCCGCCTGAGTTGATGAACCAACCTGACGTTGACGAATTCCTGTTCCACGGGCTCCTCGTTCATGAGTTCCTTTCCTGATCCTTCATGATGTCCTACTGCCGGGGCTTCGGCGGCGCCACCCCCGGTATGCCAGGGCCGCGACCGCGATCCATTGGTAACGATGGCGCCAGGGTCGCCTCACCCATTGTGAGAACACCGGCTTCCACAGGCTCCGGACAAGGAACGCGATGGCGGCATCGGTCGCGGCGACGCGCAGCAGGCCTGCGGCCAGCGATCCGGACCCGCCGCGGCTGGCGGCAGTTCGGCCGAGCAGGATGCGGAACGCCAGCAGCGTCTCGCGAATCTCCCGCAGCTTCCCGCGCGCCCAGGCCGCCGGCCGTATCGAGCCCGGCCCGGCCTGCGATCCATCCGGCGCGACCGGACACGGCGCGCTCGGGCGATGCTCGATCAGCGCATCGATTGCGGCGACGATGTCGGATGGGGATACGATAGGGTCCAGGTAGCGAATCGAGAGCTTGCCGTCTCGCGCGTAGACATCGACCCGATACACGCCTTCGATGCGGTGCAGGCCGCGGATCAACGCCTCGCGCGTCGGATCCTCCTGACATAGCCCGGTCGGAATCTGAACGCGCAGGTGACCGACCCCCTGATAGCGCACGCGAACCGCGGAACCTTCGGACACGATGTCATCGACTCCAGGCTAGTCAGAGAGAGCGGGATCGCGCCGTTCAGGCATCCGCATCGCCAGCGCTCGCGTCTGCGCCCGAGAATAGCCCCTCGAGCGCGTCGCGTTGCCGCTGCGCCACCTCGCGACTCTTCTCCGCGGCGTCCTGCGCCGCGGCGATGATCTCACCGCGATACTTGTGCGCGACGTAGCCGAGTACGACACCGGCGCCAAATAGAATGAAGGGGTGTCTCGCCAATAAGCTCATAGGTGTCGGCTCCGTATAGGCCTGTTTACAACCAGGCCTATTGTGAAGAATCGTCGACCGACTCTCAACGCCGTCCAGCAAACCCCTGCGTCGAATGGAAACACCGCCTCGCGGACCCGGCTGCTCGATTGCGCGCATGGACACCAGCCGAGAAACCGGGCGGGCTGTGGCATTTCACGCAGATCATGAGGCAATTGCCCGATGTCCGCGGCATTGCTTTCGTGACGCGAGCGCGGAATCAGGGCTCGTCTCGACGTCGCGACAACGGCACGCGCTTTGCAGACATTCGCTGGTCGGGTCCTGGCGCGAGCGGACACCGCCTGAAACCAATTGACCGTTTCCCACGGAGAGACATCTCGATGAAACCCCTCAGATCCCTGTTCACAACGCTGAGCCTCGCGGCCGGCCTGGTCACCGCTGCCGCATCGAACGCCGCCGAGACCGTCTGCACCGCCCGGGACCCGCTGATCCGCAACCCGATTCCGGCAGCGATCATCAAGGATCCGCAGCCGCTCGCCGCGCTGGCCGAGGTTGCGTCCGACTTCGTGTCGCCGACCTGGGCCGTCTCCGCGCCGGGCGATCGACGGCATCTGTTCGTCACCGACATCGTCGGCCAGCTCTGGTCGATCGATTTGCGGACCGGCACCCGGGATGTGGTGCTGGACGTCGCCGATCGGCTGGTCAAGCTCGGCATCTGCTGCGGCGGCTACGACGAGCGCGGGTTCCTCGGGATGGCCTTCCATCCCGACTATCAGAAGAATGGTTTGCTCTACACCTTTACATCGGAGCCCTACGACAGCGAAAGCCGACCCTCAGACTTCACGCTGCGCTGGTTTCCCTCACGCCTGAAAATCGATACGCGGAGCACGATCAGCGAATGGCGCGTCGACGACCCGCGCGCCGCGACGCCGCGTGTAGACCCGAGCAGCCGGCGCGTGGTGTTAACGATCGACAAGCCCGACTTCAACCATAATGGCGGCGGCCTCGCGTTCGGACCCGACGGCCTGCTGTACATCACCGTTGGCGATGGCGGGCGCGGCGATGACGAGTATGCCGGGCACAACCCGATCACCGGCAACGGCCAGGATCGCTCGGTGATTCTGGGCAAGATGCTGAGAATCGACCCGCGCGGCAAGGACTCGGCGAACGGTCAATATGGCATTCCGCAGTCCAATCCCTATGCGCCGTTTGCCGGTGTACGCGGTGGCGACGCCGGCTGCGCGGATGGGTTTTGCGACGAGATCTGGGCCTACGGCCTGCGCAACCCCTACCGTTTCTCCTTCGATGATGCGACGGGTACGCTGTTCGCCGGCGACGTAGGGCAGAACTCGATCGAGGAAGTCGACATCATCCGACGGGCCGGCAACTACGGCTGGCGCAACAAGGAGGGAACATTCTTCTTCCAGCACAACGGCAATAAGTTCGGCTTCATCAGCCGCAAGAACTGTCAGGGCGTTCCAACCGCCGGCCTGATCGATCCGATCGCCCAATACGACCACGACGAAGGTATTTCCGTCATCGGCGGGTTCGTCTACCACGGGCGGGCGATTCCCGCGCTCCAGGGGCGCTATGTGTTCGGTGAATACTCGAAGACTTTCGCGAAGCCCGACGGGCGCGTGTTCCACATCGACGGGGCGCCGTCGAGCAGCGCCGGCGCCAAGCTGCGTCCGATCACCGAACTCGCGCTCGAGGGCACGGATTCACTGGGGCTGGCCGTATTCGGCATGGGTCAGGATCTGGACGGCGAACTGTATGTGCTCGGCAATCGCACCGGCGTGCCGAGCCTGACGAAGAAGGGACGCACGGGCGTCGTCGCGAAAATCGTACCCATCGGTACCAGCCAGAACTGAGCGCGCGAGCGGTCGCGAGGCCCACGCCTCGCGGCCCCGAGCAGGCCATCGCGCGGCGGCGGCTCAACCGCGGCAGGCAAAACCGCGGCGGAAGCACGCAACTCAGTAGCGGTAATCCTCCACGCGGTCGCCACCGCCCAGCGCTCGATACCGACTGGTCCAGCCTTCCACGCCGACGGGTTCGTTCCGTCCGGTGCGCTCGTCGGGCAGCCACACGGTGGTGCCGGCCGGCAGCGTCGTCTGACCTGTTCGGACCGCCGCGTCCCACCCGCCGTTCAGCGCGACCAAGTCCGCGCGATCGACGTCAAAACTCGCGGCGACTTCGACCACGGACATCGGGTGCGAAAGAACGGCCCGGCGCGCATCCATCGGCGGATCGTAGTGCAATCCCTCGGGAAAGAAGCGCGTCGGTTGCCGGGCGATTTCGCAAGCGGCAAGAAATTCCGTGTAGAAATTGCGCGACGCAAAGCCAAATTTCGGGTGATCGTATCGGCGGACGATCTGCGCGATGTCATCGCCCACGGCCTCGCGCGCGCGCCGCATGCCGCCGATACCGTGGTTGTAGGAGGTCACGGCCAGCGGCCAGTTCGGCAGTTGCTCTCGCGCATAGCTGAGGTACCGCGCCGCGCCGTACGCGGACGCCACGGGATCGAGGCGTTCATCGACCAGATCGTTGATGGTCATGAACCGTTCGGCCGCGCCTCGCGTGAACTGCCAGATACCGACTGCGCCAGCGGAGGATCGGGCCTGCGCCTGGAACGAGGACTCCACGTGCGGCAAGTACGCGAACTCCTCGGGCAATCCGTGCTGGCGGAAGATCTTGCGAAAGCGCCCCTCGTAGCGACCGCTGATCTCCAGTCCCCGCTTGAATCGCTCGCGCAGGCCGCGCTGGGCTCGCACGCGATCGGCCGCGCCCGGCAGCACCTGATCCAACGGCCCGACCCGCTCCACCTTCGCCAGCAGAGCCTGGTCATCCGCAGCCGGTGGAACCGAGCCGTTCAGATTCTGCGCCAACGCGCGCAGCCGCTGTTGCCAGTATTCGCGCCGCTCGCGGACGAGGAACTTCTGCTCCTCGGTGTACTGATCGGCTATGTCACCGGGCAGATCGACGACCTCGTAAACCAGGCCAAGATAACGATCGTCGTGCAACGCGACCTGCGACCGGCGCCAGCTGGCGTAGACGTTGCGCCAGAAGCCAATCTGCGGTTCCAGCGCGGCCGGCCGCGGAAACGGGCTGTACGAGGTCGATTCGACGGGCACGGCGTCCGCCGCGGGCGGCAGGACATCCATGCGTTGTCCGCGGTTCGCGGCCTCGACCGAGGCCGGCCGACCACTGCATGCGGCCAACAGCAGGACCGTGCAAAGCAGCGCGAGATATAGCGGCGAGTGGCGCATCGAAGCTCCGATCAGGGAGGATGGATCGCGGCGGCGGACGGATGAATCGGGACCTTGCGCGGCACACCGACCGGTGTCCGGACGCATGGTACGCAGAGCCCGCCGAAAGTTCCAGCGGCTGGACCTTGAGCACCCGACACGGTGACTTGCGTAGCGGTGCGGATTTTGCTATCTATACGCGATTTTTACCGAGCAGCCTCAGGAGCTGATGCATGTCGAGCCCGACCGGAACCGTCAAAGCCACGCAGGTGGCGCCCTTCAGCTGCACGCCTTATCAGCCGGCGGACGGCGAGGAGTACATGAGCGAGGGCCAAGTTGAACATTTTCGCGGCATCCTCCATCAATGGAAGGACGAGTTGATGCACGAGGTCGACCGGACCGTACACCATATGCAGGACGAAGCGGCGAACTTCCCCGATCCCAATGACCGGGCGACCCAGGAATCCGAGTTCAGCCTGGAGTTGCGTACGCGTGACCGCGAACGCAAGCTGATCAAGAAGATCGAGGAGGCTCTGGAGAACCTCGAACGCGGTGAGTATGGCTATTGCGAGACCTGCGGGGTCGAAATCGGATTGCGTCGCCTCGAGGCACGCCCGACGGCGACGCAATGCATCGACTGCAAGACGCTGGACGAACTGCGGGAGCGCCAGCTCGGCTGATCCTTCCGTGCGACATTGACGCATCCCCGCGCCGAAGGACCGCGCGCAGACCGCAGCTACCGCGGTCGTTTCGCTCCCTCACCCACGGGGCATCTCCATCTAGGCTCGTTGTTCACGGCTCTCGCAAGCTATCTCGAGGCGCGCGCACGAGGGGGCACCTGGCTGTTGCGAATCGATGACATCGATTCACCCCGGTGTTCCATCGAGGCCACCGATTCCATTCTTCGAACGCTCGAACGCTTCGGACTGAGCTGGGACGAGCCGCCCGTTTACCAGCACCGGCGCATCGCGCGCTACCAAGAGGCGCTGCGCGTGCTCGACGACGCTCGCCAGCTCTACGCGTGTGTCTGTACCCGCCGCAAACTGGCGAACGGTGGCGTGTCGCGAGCATATCCCGGCACCTGTCGAGACACAGGGGCGGAGAACCGCACGGGAGCGCACGCCCTCAGAGTGCGCAGCGAAAGCGCACGGATCGCATTCCACGACCGCCTGCAGGGGAATGTGTTTCAGGATGTCGCGCGCGAGATCGGCGATTTCGTCGTCCGTCGCCGGGACGGCCTGATCGCGTACCACCTCGCGACCGTGGTCGACGACGCCGACGCAGGAATCACCGAGGTCGTTCGTGGCCAGGATCTGCTAGAAAGTACGCCGCGCCAGATCCTGTTGCAGCGGCGCCTGGGCCTGGCAGAGCCCGCCTATTGCCATGTGCCGGTCATCATCGGCGCATCGGGACTGAAACTCAGCAAACAGAATCATGCCCCGATGGTCGATGAGAGCGCACCGGGACGGATCCTGTTCAGCCTCCTCGGACTGCTCCGGCAAAGACCGCCCGCTGAACTGGCGGAGGCAACGGCGGCCGAAGTCCTCGACTGGGGCACGCGCCACTGGTCCATCGAACGCATGGCCGGCGCGCCGACGATAGGCGCCGAAATCGAGTGAGGACCGTGGACCTCAGCGCCCGGCGACGGTCATCTCGCCGATCAGGATCGAGGCGGTACGGGTATTGCCGCGCAGGTCGACATCGTTGCCGATCGCTCGAATCCCGGCGAACATGTCGCGCAGGTTGCCGGCGATCGTGATTTCCTCGACCGGAAATGCGATCTCGCCGTCTTCGACCCAGAATCCCGCCGCGCCGCGGGAGTAGTCGCCGGTGACGATATTGACGCCCTGCCCCAAGGTTTCCGTGACGAGCAGGCCGGTGCCCATTTCGCGCATCAACTGCGACTGGTCGAGCACGCCGGGATCCAGCGTCAGATTATGCACACCGCCGGCGTTGCCGGTCGTCACGAGGCCGAGTTTGCGGGCCGAGTACGTGCTCAGCACATAGGACTGCAACACGCCGTCGCTGACCAGGTCGCGGGTCGCGGTCGCAACGCCCTCGGCATCATACGGTGCGCTGCCGAGCGCGCGAGCCAGATACGGCTGCTCGTGAATCCGGACGAATTCCGGAAACACCGGCTGGCCCAGTCTATCGAGCAGAAAGCTGGATTTCCGGTACAGGCTGCTGCCGCGGATCGCCGCGATGAAGTGCCCGAGCAAGCCGCTGGCGATATCCGCCGCGAACAACACCGGACACTGACGACTCGACAGCGAGCGGCCACCCAGCCGAGCCACGGTTCGCTCCGCCGCCTTGCGGCCGACCGAGGCCGGCGCCTCCAGTTCCTCCGGCGCCCTGGACACCGTCCACCAGTCATCGCGCTGCATGCTGTCGCCACGCCGTCCGATAACCGAACAACTCATGCTGTGGCGACTGCTCGGATAGCCATGGAGGAAGCCCAAGGTGTTGCCCAGGACCCGAAGACCCTGGAAGGTATTCAGGTTGGCGCCCTCGGAATTGCTGATATCGTCGCTGAAGCCGCGCGCGGCGTCCTCGCATTCGACGGCCAGGCGGATTGCGCCTTCGGCGTCCAGGTCCCAGGGATGAAAGACGTCGAGATCCGGAAACGCTGTCGCCAGCAGTTCCGGGTCCGGCAAACCCGCGTACGGATCTTCGGCCGCATAGCGCGCGATGCGACACGCGGCGGCGACGGTCTCGCGCACCGCCTTGTCGCCGAGGTCCGTCGAACTGGCCGAACCCTTGGCCTGGCCGACGTACACGGTGATGCCGAAACCCTGGCCCCGGTGGTGCTCGACGGTCTCGACCTCGCCCAGCCGGACCGATACCGACAAGCCGCTGTCGACGCTCAGACCCGCCTCGGCGGCCGTGGCCCCGAGCCGTCGAGCCTCCTCGAGACTCTCGGCAACCAGATCCTTCAATCGGTCCAGCGCCTCCGGCCGGCAGTCGGACCGGCCGCTCATCGGCCGGCCTCCGGCGCTGCCCGCCGGCAGGGGACGCGCACGGTGATCAGACACGAGTGCCTCCAACGGTCAGGCCATCGATACGCAAGGTCGGCTGGCCGACGCCGACCGGGACGCTCTGGCCATCCTTGCCACAGGTGCCAACGCCGCTGTCCATCGCCAGATCATTGCCGACCATGCTGACGCGCGTCAGCACGTCGGGGCCGTTGCCGATCAACGTCGCCCCCTTCAATGGGCGTGTGATCCGGCCCTTCTCGATCAGATAGGCTTCACTGGCCGAGAACACGAACTTGCCCGACGTGATGTCGACCTGACCGCCGCCGAAGTTACGGGCGTAGAGCCCGTGATCAACCGAGGCCAGGATCTCGTCCGGCGTATGCGGCCCGGGAAGCATGTAGGTATTCGTCATGCGCGGCAGGGGCAGGTGCGCGTACGATTCACGCCGTCCGTTTCCGGTCGGCGCGACCCCCATCAGGCGTGCGTTCATCCGATCCTGCATGTAGCCGCGCAGTACGCCCCGTTCGATCAACACCGTGCATTGCGTCTCGGTACCCTCGTCGTCGATGTTCAGCGAGCCCCTGCGCCCGGACATCGTACCGTCGTCGACGACGGTGCACAGCGGCGACGCGACCCGCTCCCCGACTCGTCCCGAGAACGCCGACGTACCCTTGCGGTTGAAATCCCCCTCGAGGCCGTGCCCGATCGCCTCGTGCAGCAGGATGCCCGGCCAGCCGGGACCGAGCACGACCGTCATCGCGCCGGCCGGTGCCGCGGACGCCTCTAGGTTGACCAGGGCCTGCCGCACCGCCTCGCGCGCGTAGCCTAGCGCTCGATCCTGTTCGAGGAAGAAGCCGTAATCGGTCCGCCCGCCGCCGCCGGCGCTGCCCTGCTCGCGCCGGCCGTCATGCGCCGCGATCACGCTGACATTCAAGCGCACCAGGGGACGTACGTCGCCCCGCATCACGCCGTCCGGCCCGACGATGAGGATCGCCGAGGACCCTCCGGACAGGCTCACGATCACCTGTTCGACGCGCGGATCGAGTTTCCGCGCCTCGGCGTCGAGCGTCCGCAGCAGTTCGATCTTCGCTGCTTCGCTCAGCGATTCGAGCGGGTCGATCGGCGGGTAGAGCTGCCGGACGGCTCCGCGAGGCTCCGCTGCCCAGGTGCCGGCCGAGCCGCTGCGCGCGATTGCCCGGGCGTGGGCGGCGGCGTCGAGCAGCCCGGGCAGCGAGATTTCGTCGCTGTAGGCGAACCCGGTCTTGTCGCCCGACACGGCCCGCAGGCCCATGCCCTGATCGATGCTGTGGGATCCCTCCTTGACGATCCCGTCCTCCAGCGACCAGGATTCGTACCGGCTGTACTGCAGGTAGATATCCGCATCGTCGATCACGGCTCCCGGCCCGCGCAGCACGCCCAGGACCCTGGCCAGGTCCTCGCCGTGCAGCCCCGCGGGATCGAGGATGATGCTCTGAGCGAGCGACAGCGTTTCACTGGACATCGGTCGGATCCGCGGGTACTTCTTCGGTGAGGGTGCCGTGAGCGGCGCAAGGGTTGTGGTCGTCCGCGGCCTGGTACATCAACGGCACCACAGGCGGCGGTGCTCGAGCACCGGGAATGCGGCCCGTACCTTGTCGAGCCGGTCACGATCGACTTCCGCGGCGACGACGCCAGCGCCCGAGGCCAGCGAGGCCAGGGTCTTGCCCCAAGGATCGAGGATCATGCTGTGGCCGTAGGTCTCGCGCCCGTTGATATGAAAGCCGCCCTGATTAGAGGCCACGGTAAAGCAAAGGTTCTCGACCGAGCGCGCGCGGACGAGCAAATCCCAGTGCGCCGCACCGGTCTGGGCAGTGAATGCCGAGGGAATCGCCAACACGTCCAGCCCGTTCTCGGCCATCTGGCGGAACTGCTCCGGGAATCGCAGGTCGTAGCAAATCGCAACACCGAGCCGGCCGAACGGCGTATCGAGGATCAGCGGGTCATCGCCCGCCTCGATCGTCGCCGACTCCCTGTAGGTCTCATTGGTTCCGGGAACGCTGACGTCGAACAGGTGGATCTTGTCGTAGCGTCCGGCCAGCGAGCCGTGGTCATCGTAGACGAGGCTGCAGGCTCGCACCTTGCCGCCCTGCGCCTTCATGGGCATCGTGCCGCCCACCAGCCAGATGCGGTGCTTCTCGGCGGTCTTCGCGAGAAAGTCCTGGATCGGCCCGCTACCCGGTTCCTCAGCGACGGCCAGCTTGTCGCCATCTTCCTTGCCCATGAACGCGAAGTTTTCCGGCAACACGACCAAACGGGCACCGCCCAGCGCGGCCTTCTGGATCAGGCGTCCGGCCTCCAGCAGATTGGCGCTGACGTTGGGACTGGACGCCATCTGGATGGCTGCGCAGATAAATCGCTTCATCGTTTCGTGTCCTCTGATTCATTGGTCGAGCCCGACCAGTTCTGCAAGCCTGACCAGGCCTTGTTCAGCAGATCCAGCGGCGCGTTGCTGCTGAGTTTTTCCACCCGCGGGTTAGACCAATCCCCACGGACGGAGTATTGCGATGCCGTGATGCTGTCGACCTGTTCGCCGATCAGTTCCTGCGCCACGTAGATCGCGGCACCGACCGCCGGACCGCCAGCGATCGTGCCGGCCAGCGGCAGCGCCGCCGTTGTTCGCGGAATGATCGTCATCGTCTGATCCAGTTGCTTGCGGACAAAATCGGTGCGCCCCTGAAGGACGATCCGCGTCGCGACGCCCTCGATCAGCAGGCCATCCGTCGTCGCCTTTCCATCGGCCAGCTTGAACTGCCCCTTGATGCCATCGTAGGCCAATCCCTTACCGAAGAGATCGCGAAAGTCCAGCGACAGGCGGCGCCAGATGCTGTTGAGGTTCAGAAACCCGATCACGCGACCCCAACCGGGTTCGACCTCGAGCAGCGACCCTTCGCCCAGATCCACGTCGATTTCGCCCTGCAGCGGGACCGGGTCGAATCGGAACGGCGATCCAGGCCATTCGAGCCGAAAGCGCAGATCTGCCTTCGTGTCCAACACGCGGCCGGGATAACCCCATTGTTTGGCCAGATCACCGATGCTGTCGATGTTCATCCGTCCGTTGAGCCTCACCCGCGGCGCGGCGCCCACCGCCAACCAGTCGCCGGACATGCTCAGCTTGCGCCCCGCCGCGCCGATGTCGAACTTACGAAGCATCAGGCCCGTGTCGTGTCGCTCGGCATCGACATCGAGCCGACCGAGATCACTGCCTTGCCAGAGCACCTTACGACTTCGCCCTTTCAGGGTCGGCAAGCGGCGCGGATCGAGAGACGGCGCGACCGTACCGTTCGTTCCGCCCCGCAGCAGCGGCAACTTCAGGAAATTCAGGTCGAACTGCGCCTCACCGGGACCCTCGTCCGACGACGCCCAGCGAAACTCGCCGGATGCGGCTTCACCGTCGACGAAACCCGTCCAGCGCGCGCCATCACGCACGAGTCTCAGGTTCAGCGGCCCGGTACTGCCGCCCTTCATGACGACGTCCTGCGCGTCGAACTCGACGGAGCGCACCCGGCCCAACACGTTGATCTCATTGCCCCCGGGCACTGGATCGGGCCATTCCCGGAGATCCAGCCGATCGAAGTGTCCCAGCAGGGTCAGCCCGGACTGCAGGCTGCCGCGAGGCAGCGCGCGACGCCAGGCAACGGCACCGCTTTCGACGTGACGCCCCGACGGGCCGTCGCGAAGCACAAACGAGGCGAGCAGATCCTGGCCCACCGACACATGGAGACCAGACGTCTGGGGACCGAACTCCACCTGCATCGCGGCGTCGACCCGACTCGCTGCGGGCTTGCCGAACGGCGCGGGTGCTGCCAGCGCGATACCCTGCAGATCGCTCCTGACGCTGATCCGCGCCGGTTGATCGCCTGGGGAAGCGCCATCCGGGATGTCGACGATCGCCTCCAGCGCACCCTCTCCGCGTAGCCGTTCGGCCAGCGCATCCGGAAGCCAGTCGCGCAGGTCGGCCACCGCGGCGCGCCCAGCCACCGCGATACGCGTGGAACCCTCGTGTTGTCCGGCCGTGATCGTCACCGGCCGTCCGGCGAACGTCCCGCTCAGAGCCTTGGCGCTGATGCCATCGGGACCGATAGACACCGTTCCGTGCACACCGCGAATCGCCAGCGGGAAGCGCTTCCCGGACAGTGAACCGTTGCGCAGCAGCGCGTCGCCGCGCAGTTCGAACGCCCCGTCATCCAGCGGAACTCCCAGATGCAAGTCGATGTCCGCGTCGCCCGCGGCGTCGGCGAATTGTAACAGAGCCGATGGGAAGCGGCGCAGCGGCGACTGCGCGAGAAACCCGAGAACTGCGGGCACGTCGGCCCGCACCTGCCCATCGAGAATCAGGCGGGGTGTCCGATCCAGATCCTCGATCACGCCCCTCGCGCCCAGAATGCGACCTTCGCCGACGCGGCCGGAACTCGCGTCGATGCGCAGCGTCGGCCCGGTGAACTTCAGCGTCGCATCGAGTTCGCGAAGCGCCGGCCACCCCGGATCGTAGGCCAGTTCGACGCCCTTGCCCTCGACCATGGCTTCGAAGGACCCGTTGTGCTCGCGAAACGGAAAATCGCCGCTACGGCCCTTGAACTGGAGTTCCGCGCGAACGATGCGGCCTTGCCGCATGGCCGCATCGAGAAACCGAGCGGTCTTCGGAACCAGCCGGCGCGGAAGCAGACGCAGCGCCGCCGTAACCGGCATTTCTCCGATGCGAAGTCCGAGATCGATCAGCGGGGAATCGGAGGAGGCATCGTCCATGTGGACGTTCAAATGACCGGCGACGTCCAGATCGGACGCCGTGACCGACAACTGCTCGGTGGCCAGCGTCCATGCGCCACTGCTCCATTGCCATTGCCCTTTGAATTGCACACGATCGCATTGCAGCGGCGCGTCCAGCAAGCGCGGCAAGCTGATCGCGCCGTTTGCCGCGCGCAGGTCGAATTGCCCGGATTGCTCGGTACCGCAGATCCGTCCTGCCAGATTCGTCCAACCCGGAGCCGCGCCACTTGCCGAAATGCCGACGTCCTGAAGCTCGGCGCAGACGTAGAGTCGCTCGCGTACCGAATCTCCGGGGCGCCATACGAACGCCACGTCGCGCAACTCACCGCGTGGCGATAACTCGACCAGCCAACGACGCACGTCGTCAGGCAGCAAGCTCGTATCGTGCGACAGTTCCGACAACAGGCGGAGGTTGAGCCGAGATGCGCGCCCGCGCCATGTCGCGCCGGCGCCGCCATCGCCTGATTCCACCGCCAGGCTGAGGCGCACCGGACTCGCGGGTTCGCCGCGCAACGCGACGCGTAGCCCCGACAAATCGATCGTGCTGCGATCGGCCTGACGCTGCCAGCGAAACCAGGTATCGACGCGAGCCGGTGGCATGTTCGGCGCAGAGGGATTCGCTTCGGTCTCCGCGATCACCGCATCGAGAAGGTCCACGTGCCCGGCCACCCGGTGGACCGCTCCGGCATCCCACGCGCTCCACAGCTTGAGCGACACCGTCCCGGAAAGCAGTCGTGGCGTCGGCGGCAGCAGGTCGGCGAGACCCTCGACCCGCTGTCCGTCCACCGCGAGATAGATGCGCCCGTTCCAATGCTCTGCCGAGAAGAGATCGCCATGGGCGTCCATCGCCAGGCGGATCGGTGCGCCATCCGCGCCGGGCAGCACCGTCGTCGCGCTCAATTGATGCCGGTCGCCTTCATTCATCATGCGTAGATCGGCGCGGCCGAGTTCGACCATCGGGCCTCCCGAGCGCAGATCCTGCCAGTCGATCCGGGTATCGAGCAGTTCGATCGTGCGGGCCGCGAGCAGCCAGGCCGGAGGACGGTCGCTGATGTTCAGTCCGAGCACGGTGAAACCGCCGTCGGGCTTGCGGCGCAGTGACAGCTTGGTCCCGCGGATCACGAGCCAAGCGGGTGCCAGCTGACCGGTCAGGATCGTCCGCAGGGGATCGACGCCCAGCCGGATCTGATCGAAGCGAACGCCGGCGACGCCGGCGGAATCGAGGATTCGGACGTCACCCAGCGACAGTTCCGGCGCAAAGCCGTTCATCCGGGCTTGCAATGCGCCGATCTGGATGCGCTCGTCGACGACCCGGCCGAGACGCTGCTCGATATCCGCACGCTGGTGTTCGAGCCGCGGCAACAGCCAGAAGCGCACCGTGCTCAGACCAGCCGCCACGAGCAGCATCAGCGGCGCCAGTGCGCCCAATGCCCAGCGCACGGGTGTCGACTTCGGCGTCATCGGCAACGCTCGGTGTCTCAGCGGTCCACCGCACCGCGACGGTGGCCGCGGCGACACGCATCACAGCAGTACGACGTCGTACTGCTCCTGTGTGTACTGTCCTTCGGCGCGAAATTTGATCTGCACGCCGAGGAACGCCTCCAGTTCGGACAACATATCCGCCTCCTCGTCGAGCAAGCGCTCGACGACCTCGTTCGACGCGAGAACCAACAGTTCCTGAACGTTGTACTGGCGCACCTCGCGAATGATTTCGCGAAAGATCTCCAGGCAGGTCGTTTCCGCGGTTTTCAGTACGCCGCGTCCACTGCATGAGGGGCACGGCTCGCACAGGATGTGCTCGAGACTCTCGCGGGTACGCTTACGCGTCATCTCGACCAAACCCAGCGCCGACACCTCGCTGATCGAGTTCTTCGCGTGATCCTTTTCCAGACTCCTCTCGAGTGACTGAAAGACCTGTTGCTTGTGCTCGGCATCCTTCATATCGATGAAATCGATGATGATGATGCCACCGAGATTGCGCAAGCGTAGTTGCCGCGCTATCGCTTGCGCCGCCTCCAGATTGGTCTTGAAGATCGTTTCCTCGAGGTTACGCCCACCGACGAACGCCCCGGTGTTGACGTCGACCGTCGTCATCGCTTCGGTCTGATCGAAAATCAGATATCCGCCGGATTTCAGCATGACGCGACGCTCGAGCGCCTTCTGGATCTCGTCCTCGACGCCGTACAGATCGAACAGCGGACGTTCGCCGGCATAGTGTTCGATCAGCGGCGCCATTTCGGGAACGAATTCGCGAGCGAACTTGACCATGCGACCGTGGCTCTCGCGCGAGTCGACCCGTATCTTCTCCGCCTTGGCTCCATGGAGATCGCGCAACACGCGCATCGCCAACGGCAGGTCCTCATGCAGAAGCGTCTTGTACTTCGCGGTCCGCGCGCGTTGCGAGATCGAGTTCCACAGCTTCAACAGGAACAGCATGTCGGCCCGCAACGCCGCCTCGTCGATACCCTCGGCGGCGGTCCGCGCAATGAATGCGCCGGTGCCGTGCTCCTTCTGGAACGTCTCGACCGCGGCACGCAGGCGGGCTCGCTCGCCCTCGCATTCGATCCGCTGAGAAACGCCGCAGGTCTTCGCATTCGGCATGTACACCTGATACACGGACGGGATCGACATGTCCGTCGTCAGGCGCGCGCCCTTGGTGCCCAAGGGGTCCTTGACGACCTGCACGACGATCTCCTGACCGTCCACGAACACGCGTTCGATCGCGTCATCGATTGCCCGGTCGCGGTCGGGCGCGCCGAGGTCCGATATGTGCAGGAAGGCCGCGCGCTCCAACCCGATGTCGACGAACACGGCCTGCATACCGGGAAGAACCCGGCAGACTTTTCCCTTGTAGATGTTGCCGACCAGACCGCGCTTCCGGCGGCGCTCGATCCATACCTCCTGCAGCACGCCGTTCTCGACGATCGCCACCCGCGTTTCCGGCGGCGTCACGTTGATCAGGATTTCATCGCTCACGGACTACCCGCCCCGGCCCCGAGCAGCCACGCGGGCGCGAGACCAGCCTCCGCGAGCAACCTGGCCGTCTGGTACAGCGGCAAGCCCATGACCCCGGAGTAACTCCCTTCCAGATGACGAATGAATATCGCTCCGCGGCCCTGGATGGCATATGCGCCAGCCTTGTCCCGCGGCTCACCGCTATTCCAGTAGGCATCGATCTCGATCTCGCTCAAATCCCTGAAGCTCACGTTACTGTCGCTGATCGATTGCCAGTGATCCGGCCCGCGTCGCAGCGAGACCGCGCTGATTACCCGATGCGTCCGACCGGACAGGCGCCGCAGCATCGCGGCGGCGTGACTACGATCACGCGGCTTGCCGAAAATCTCGCCGTCCAGAACGACTTCGGTGTCGGCCGCGATGACCGCCATTCCAGCCACGTCGCCGGCTTGTCCGGCCGCCGACTTCGCGGCCGCGACCCGCCGCACGTAGTGCTCGGCATCCTCACCCGACAGGGGAATCTCCTCGACATCGACAGACACGACACCGAATTCGACGCCGAGTTGCGCCAGCAGTTCGCGGCGGCGCGGCGAGGCCGATGCCAATACCAGCCGTGGCGGCGTCATCGCGAGACTCGCCCGATCGTCCACTGCGAGTCGCGCCCGCTCCCACCCGAAGGCCAGGAGAGGCCCCGGAACCGTTCGCGACCCGGTCCGTTCACTCGCGGTGGTACGGATGTCCCTGCAGCAGGCTCCACGCCCGGTAGAGTTGCTCGGCGACGATGACCCGCACCAGCGGATGAGGAAAAGTCAGCGGCGACAGACTCCAGCGCTGTCCGGCGCGATCGAGGCATTCCTGTGACAAGCCGTCGGGGCCACCGATCAGCAGCGCGACACGGCGATACGAATTCATCCATTGTTCGATCAATGTTGCGAGCTGCTCGGTGCTCCACGCCCGACCTGAGCGGTCGAGCGCCACGGCATGGTCGACATGCGTGACCGCCGCGATGATCCGCTCACCCTCGGTCTGCCGCCATTTCGCCGCATCACCGGACTTGGAACGAACGGCGGGAGCGATTTCGCGGAGCACCAACTGGCACTCGCGCGTCAAACGCCGCGCATACTCCCGGTAACCATCCTCGACCCACGGGGGCATGCGCTGGCCGACGGCGACGAGTTCGATCTGCATGGTCGCCGACTAGGGCCGGCGGGAACGCGGCATTCCGGAACTCAGGCTTTCGGAATGCGAATCTTCTGGCCGACGAAGATCTTGTCCGGATGCTTGATGACTTCGCGATTGGCCTCGAAGATCTTCGTATAGGCTGCCGCGTTGCCATAGACGCGCTGCGCGATCGCCGACAGGGTATCGCCCTTGCGGATCTCGTAGTACTCAGCACCCAACGGCGTACCGACCGCGTCACCGCCGCCGACGACGATGTCGCTGACGACCTTGCCGACGCCCTCGACGTTGCCGGCCATCAGCATTGCCTTGTCGACCGCCTGCCAGTCATCGGCCTGTCCGCTCAACGTGACGAAGCCTTTCTCGAAACTGACGCCGAGATTGCGGATGCCGGGATTGTCTTCCTCGATATGTGCCTTGATCTGGGCCGCGGCGTCTCCCTCGGACGAGAACAGTTTGCGTCCGACCGACGCGATGAAATCGATGACACTCATGTTGCATTCCTCTGGCTAAGCGGATAACCGACCGGGACTCGTGGTCGCGTCACCAGTCGTCGTAACCCATGGCGCGGCAATCGCCGAACGGCCGTACGAACGCCCAACGCGCGATTCGGTTGACAAGGAGTTCCGAACTGCGGCTGACCGCGTCGTGCGGCGGCGCGATGCTGGCCAGCGCGGTAAACGGCAAGGCCGCGGTAAAAACGGCCGCGCCCGCGATCGTCCCGGCAAGGCCGAGCGGCCTGAACACGAACAGCTCGACGACGGCATCTCCGGTCGAAAAAACCTTGTCGGTAGAGCACAACGCGTACGCCGACGACCCTTGGACGATGAGCACGGCCGCCACGACCGGCCGTAAGCACTTCATGTACACTCTCCTCACGCGATACTCCTGCATCTTGGTGTCCGTGCGGACGTGATACTCCGCGCGGCTCGCCTCAGCATAACCGAATCCGCGCTCCATCCGAAACACGAGGCGATGACGTGAGCACATTCGCTGACGACTCACACCGCGGCGGCGGCGACCCCGACACCGAGTGCGTCGTCGAGATCCTGGGCGGTTCCCCGGTGCGGGTCACCGGAATTTATGGGATCGGCCGGAACTTCGCCGCACACGGCCGCGAACTGGGAAACCCGGTCCCGACCGAACCGGTAGTCTTCATGAAGCCGGTCAGTTCACTGTTGTCCGATGGCGGCACAATCGAACTGCCGGCACGCAGCTGCGAGATCCAGCACGAGGTCGAGATCGTGCTGTTGATCGGCGCGGCGGCGCGGGATCTCGACGTCGCGACGGCCCGGGAATCGATCGCCGGCTATGCCGTCGGCATCGACGTCACCGCGCGCGATCTGCAACGTCACGCGCAACAGTCCGGATTGCCCTGGGTGATTGCGAAGGGTCAGGAAACCTTCGCGCCGGTCAGCCGATTCCTGCCGGCTGCGCGGATCGCCCCCTCCGAGACGCTGAGGTTCGAGCTGGCGGTCAATGGTGAGATGCGACAAACGGGCAGTGCCGCCGACATGCTGTTCGATTTCGCCGAGATCGTCGCCTACCTGTCACGTCTCACGCGCCTGCGGCGCGGCGACCTCATCTTCACCGGCACGCCCGAAGGTGTCGGACCCATCGTCCCGGGGGACGTGCTAAGCGCACGGCTGCTAGGGCACGATGCGTCGATCACGGTGGATGCGAAATCTCGTCCTGTACCGGCGGCGCACTGGCGGAAGATGTAAGCCGAACGTTCACAGCGACTCGAGCTACGCCTTCCGGCCAATGCCTGCAGCGGACGCCATGGTTAAAGGGCGCCCGTGCGCCGACGGCGACGAGCCCCGTTCCATCAACCGGCCCGGAGCCCCGCCGTCCGACCGGTTTGATTTACTTTTGCTGGCGCCATCGGTAGTGAATCTTGCCATCGTCGCAGCGCCAACCCCCACCGTTGGCGCCTCGCTCGGCAGCGACGCTGACGCAGTGGTTCTTTTCCTTGAACGCGGCCCAGTCTTCGTCGCCCTCGGGCGCGGATAGAATCATGACGCCCACGGCAATCGCGGCGGCCCCGAGTCCGCCGAACATTGCCACCTCCCACGCTTTCCAACCGCTCACATTGAACATTCGTTAGCCTCCCAAGCGGTGCCGTTGTCGATCGCCCGGCCCGATCATGCACTCGCCAACTATCTTTGGGTCAGTACCAATCCGGTCGGCGACGATTTTCGGGGACAGGCTGCCGCGGGTGTGTGCACGAGACAATCCCGACTACACCCGTAGGAATTATGACCGCACCGGGCAGCGATAGGTTTCCGTCCAATCAGCCCTTTTCGCCGAACGTTTGGAATTTGCCGCGCCCCCGCCCCGGACCCGGGGGCGGCGCGAACCTCGCCGATCGATCAGCCGAGTTGGCGGTCCAGTTCGAGCAGTTCGAGGCGCTCCCGCAGCTGATGAAGCTCCGCGCGCAAGGCGGCTACCTCCGACTGCAAGGCCTCGATCCCCCGCTCCCGGTCCGCCGCAGGCGGCGACGCGAGTCCGGCCGCACCGTCCACAATAGGGTCGCGCGCGATCACGTCGGCAGCCACCGGTCCATTCACGGTGCAGAGCAGATGCCGATAGCGGCATTCCGCCTACCCGGTTCCCGTGGCAAGCGCTCGACCAGGGGCTCGTCCCGGTTGATCATCGACTCCAGCGCGGCTTCGACCTGCCCGACGTCGGCAAACGCGCACAGCCGCTCGCAGCGGACCCGCAACTCGCCGGGGGTCTGCGGACCGCGTAGCATGAGTTCGCAGAGGATCCCGACCTGCCGCTCTGAAAGCTTCAGATCGCCATATTCGGCGTTGACCAGGCGCTGGCGATATTTCGTCACGCGACTTCCGTGGCCGGAATTGCTGCCGACCAGATACCGGCGCAGCAGCCCATCGACGATACGCTGCACCGCCGGTTCATCCCAGTCGACCACGGGGTCGCGATTGCTGCGCTGATTGCACGCGGCGGTCAGCGCATTGAGCGACAGCGGACACTGATCGGGCGAGGTGATCTCCTTTTCGATCAGGGCGCCGAGAACCCTGGCCTCGTCCGCCGACACTTCGATCTTCATCGCACCACTCCTGACATTGACGGCCAACACCTCGATTATATCGGCCCGGCCCCCATCGCCGAACCCGGCCAGTTGCACGAGGCCGGCGGTTTGACTATGCTACGTCGTTTTTTCGTCCACCGGCAGCCTTCGGTTGCCACTCCTTGCTTCACCGGCTTATGCCGGGAAGCTGCCTGAAACCACAAGGGGAAACCATGCGTCACTACGAAATCGTATTTCTCGTCCATCCGGACCAAAGCGCCCAGGTACCGGCGATGATCGACCGCTACCGGTCGCTGATCGAAGGCGCGGCGGGCAAGATCCACCGCCTCGAGGATTGGGGCCGTCGCCATCTCGCGTATCCGATCGCGAAGGTCTTGAAAGCCCACTACGTGATGATGAACATCGAGTGCGACCAGCCGACGCTGGACGAACTCGAAAGCGGATTCCGTTTTAACGACGCCGTTCTGCGCAGCCTGACGGTACGACGCGATGGTCCGGAGACCGAGGCATCGCCGATGGCTCGGGCTGGCCACAGCGAGCGGGCCGGCGAAGGCGGCTCTGACGACGACGCCCCGGCCGAAGCAGCAGCGGACGCCCCCCAGGCCGTCGAGTCCGCTCCGGCCGACGCCTGAACCGCACAAATACAACCGCTTTCAAAGACTCAAGCGACGAGGATCATTAGATGTCTGCCCGCCAATTCAAACGCCGGAAGTTCTGCCGTTTCACTGCTGAAGGAATCAAGGAGATCGACTACAAGGATCTCGACCTGCTGAAGGAATACCTGTCCGAGACCGGCAAGATCGTCCCGAGCCGCATTACCGGCACCAAAGCGAAATATCAGCGTCAACTTGCGACGGCGATCAAGCGCGCCCGCTTCCTGGCGTTGATCCCGTTCTGCGATTCACACCCGCAGTAACGCGAGCACGGCGGGAAACCCACCCCGCGCGCCCGGTATCGCGATGTTGCGGCTCGCTGCCTATGCACTGAACGGATTGCTGCCGGCCACGCTCGTCGTGCTCGGCTACGCGGGTCTGTCGCTGGTGCTGCCGATCATCGGCCTGTTCAGTTCGGCCACGGTCGCGCTGATTGCCTTGCGCCGAGGGCTGGGCAGCAGTCTGCAGGTGCTGCTCGCGGCCGGAGCGACTCTCGCGGTGCTCGGCTTTGCGATCACCGGTTCCGGTGTCGTGGCGCTGACCTATGGCGCCCTGCTGTGGCTGCCGTGCTGGCTGTTGGCACTGACCCTGCGTGAGACCGGAGCGTTGCGCGCGGCGCTCGAGGGCGGTGCGCTGCTGGCCATGATCGTCGTGCTCGGCGTCTACGCGACGGTCGACGATCCGGCGGCGATGTGGGTCGAACGGCTCCAGTCGTTCTTCGCGCAGCTCTCCGATCGCATGCCGGAGGACGAGGTCGGCCGGGCGCAGCAGATCAGCGGGTGGATCGCGCCGTACCTCACGGGCATGATCGCCGGGGGTTCCACCGGTAGCGTGCTGCTGAGCCTGTTCCTCGCGCGATGGTGGCAGGCCTGCCTGTTCAATCCGGGCGGCTTCGGCGATGAGTTCACGCACTTGCGCTACCACCGCGTGACTCACTACGCCGCGGTGGCGCTCGCCGTGATCGGTTTGGCCGCGGGCGGCCTCACCGCCGAACTCGCTTGGAACCTGTTGCTCGTACTGTCGGTGCTGTTCATCGTGCTCGGCCTCGCGATCGTGCACCGCATGCTCGCGGCGAAGTCGAATCGACGGTTCTGGCTCGCGGGGCTCTACATACTGGCGATGTTCGTGCCGCAAACATTGCTGCCGGTGGCGCTGCTCGGCGTCTCGGACATTTGGATCGACTGGCGCAACCGGCGGCTGCCCGGCTAGACGGTCCGCGATCGGTCTTGCGCTTAAACTCTGAAATCAAAGGTTATTGAGATGGACGTAATTCTGCTCGAGAAAGTGATGAACCTGGGTGATCTTGGCGACACCGTGACCGTGCGCCCCGGATTTGGTCGAAACTACCTGATCCCCAAGGGAAAAGCGGTTCCGGCGACGGCGGAGAAGATCGCCGAGTTCGAACAGCGTCGCGCCGAACTCGAGCGCCTCGCCGCGGAAGGGCTGGCAGTGGCTCGCGGCCGCGCCCAGGCATTGGAGGCGCTCAAGGTCGTCGTCGCGCAGAAGGCCGGCGAGGAAGGCCGCTTGTACGGCTCGGTCGGCACGAAGGACATCGCCGATGCCGTCGTCGCGTTGGGCACCGAATTGAACAAGGCCGAGGTGCGCCTGCCGACGGGACCGCTGCGCCAAACCGGTGAGTATGAAATCGTACTGCAGTTGCATAGCGACGTGTCGGCGAAGCTCGCGCTGAGCATCGTCGCCGAATAGCACATCGGCCGCGCGCGGGCGGTAACGCATCGCCCGATGCGCGTCCTTTATACCCTGCTGTTCTACGCGGCCGTCCCGCTGATCGTCGGCCGCCTGTACTGGAAGAGCCGGCGTATCCCGGCCTATCGGCAACGGATCGCCGAACGTTTCGGCCGATATCCCGCCGACTGCGAGCGAAGCGCGGGCGTCCTGTGGATACACGCGGTCTCGGTCGGTGAGACCGAAGCGGCCGCTCCGCTGATCCGCGCCCTGCTCGAGCGTCACCCGGAGACCCGCATCCTCGTCACGTCGACGACACCGACCGGGTCCGCGCGCGTCCGCGCCCTATTCGGCCCGACGGTGGCGCACTGTTATCTTCCGTACGACCTGCCGCACACCGTCCGTCGATTTCTCGAGTACTTCCGTCCGCGGGCGGCGGTCATCATGGAAACGGAAATCTGGCCCAATCTGCTGGCCAGTTGCAAGGCCCGCGGAATTCCGATCGTGTTCGCCAATGCGAGGATGTCGCAGCGCTCCGCGGATGGCTATCGCCGCGCGCGCGCGATGATCGCCCCATGCCTGGAAGCCGCCGCGGCCATCGGCGCGCAGACCGAGGACGATGCGCGGCGCTATGCCGAACTCGGCGCCGAGCCCCGCCGAATCCAAGTGACCGGCAATGTGAAGTTCGACATCGAACTGTCGGATGATGCCCGAAATAAGGGCATCGAACTCCGCACTGCACTGTTCGGCGAGCGCCCGGTAATGATCGGCGCGAGCACACATGAGGGCGAGGAACGCGCCCTGCTGTCGGCGTTCCGGAGCATACGCGCCGTGCAGCCGCACCTACTCCTGGCGCTGGCCCCGCGGCACCCGGATCGCTGTGACCAGGTCGCGAGTCTCTGCGAAGCTCAGGGCCTCAAGCCGGTGCGCCGCAGCGAACGGCGGGCGTGCGGCCCGGACGATCGTGTCTTCCTGATCGATACGCTGGGCGAATTGCGGATGTTCTACGTGGCCGCGGACCTGGCATTCGTCGGTGGAAGTCTCGTGCCGACCGGCGGGCACAATGTGCTCGAACCGGCGGTAGCCGGCTGCGCGATTTTGTTCGGACCGCATGTGGCCAACTTCGCGGAAATCTGCAGTGGCTTGCTGGCGGCGGGAGGCGCCGTGCAGATTGCGGATGCCGCGACGCTGGCGGAACGGGCCGCGGAACTGCTGGCCGATCTAGACCTGCGCGGCCGGCTGATCACCCGGGCCTCAGGGTTCGTTGCCGCGAACCGCGGCGCGCTGGACAGGACGCTGGCGCTGATCGAGGGTCAGATCTACGAGGTCGCCACCGGCGTAACGGCGAGCGGCGTAGAAGAATGATTCGGCTCGTCATCGAACGGGGCCGGTCGCCCGATGTAATAGCCCTGCGCGTAGTCGACACCTAACCGCCGGATCGTATCCAGCGTGATGGCCTCCTCCACTCCCTCGGCGATGACCTGTATGTTATTGCCGTGCGCCAGTGTCGTGATCGCCGAGACGAACGCCTGATCTCGCGGATTGTCGGCAATGTACGTGACGTAGCTCTTGTCGATCTTGACGAACTGCACCGGCAGATGACGCAGGTAGGAGAAGGACGCGAAGCCGACTCCGAAATCGTCGATCGCGAAGCGAAAGCCCAGTGCCGCGAGTTCTTCCATGATGTCCTTCGCGGTGCCGAAGTCGCTGATGGCCGCAGTCTCGGTTATCTCGAAAATCAGCCGCTGCGGCTGGATCTCACGGTTCTTCAACGCCGCCCGCAAAGGCTCGGTCCATTCGCGGTTAGACAGCGCGGATGCCGACAGGTTGACGTGGATTGCGGAGAACCGGTCGCTCTCTTCGTGGCGGTTGAGGAAATTGATCGCCTCCTCGACGACGTAGCGGTCGATCTCGCGGATCAACCCGGTCAGATGCGCGTGCTCGAGGAAATCCCCTGGAGGTATCGGCTTTCCATCCTCGCCGCGCAGCCTCACCAAGGCCTCGAAGTACGGCACCGAGCCGTTCGACAACGACAGGATCGGCTGGTAATGGAAGATGAAGGTCCGCTGCAGCAACGCGGTCTGGATCGTCTGCTTCCAGAAGGTCCGGTCGGATATGCGTTCCCGCGCATGGTCGCTGTACGAGAACATGTGCACCCGGCCGCGCCCGCTGTTCTTGGCCTGATACATCGCGAGATCGGCATTGGCCATGATCTCTTCGATATCGCTCCCGTGATCGGGAATCAGCGCGACACCGATGCTGGCGGTGACATGGAACATCTTCTGCTGCACCGAAATCGGCAAGGCCGTCAGCCGCTTGTTCAACAGGCTGGCGAACGCCATGGCGCCATCGGTGGTCTGGTTCGGCATCAGGATCGCGAACTCATCACCGCCGAGCCGCGCGGCAATGTCCGCCTTGCGAATCCGCGTCTTCAGTTCGGACGCGAGCTTGCCCAGGAGTTCGTCGCCGGCGAGGTGGCCGACGGTGTCGTTGATGTCCTTGAAATGATCCAGATCGAACAGAACCAGCGCCGCGCGAATCTGATTGCGTTCGACCTCGCTGTAGACGCGTTCCAGCTCCTCGTGGAAGCCGCGCCGGTTGTACAGACCGGTCAACGGATCATGATTCGCCAGCCACATATAACGGGTTTCGGCCTCGACCCGTTCAGTGACATCGAGGCCGACCGACAGGACCGCGACGTTGTTCGGGTTATTGTCCTGTAAGCGCGTGTGCACCCAGACGACGTGCCGCCGCGTCCCTTCCTTGCACAGCAGCTCGGCTTCGTGCTGCAAGCGGTGACGGCGCCCGGCCCAGAGCTCATTGAAGCTGTCGTCGAAGTCGTGCACGACCTTGGACTCGAGTATCAGCGAACGGAAGTGACGGCCCCGCAGTTCGCGGTGCTCGAACCCGGTCAGTTGCAGTGTCAGTTCATTGGCCGACAGAATGCGACCCGCGTTCGACTGCGTCAGGATCATGACCTGCGCGGTGTCGAGAAGCCCCTTGACGAAGTCACGCTCCGCGGCCAGTTCGAAGGTCTTCTGTTCGATCGCCCTGGCCTGCGACTCGAGCTGTTGCGACAACTTCAGCGCGGCATCGTCGAGGATCAGGACTTCATCGCCCCAGCGATCCAGCCTTTTCGCCGCGACCAGGTGGCCGCGAGCCTCGCTGTAGGCGCCCTTCGCCAACAACGGCAACGTCTCCGCGAGGCGCCGCAGATGACGGACCGGGAAACGCATCAACAGCAACAGCAAGGCCTCGGCGATCAGCAGCCCGCCGGACGCGAGGATGACGCCATCGCGCGTCGCATTGTGGATGTACTGGACCTTGGCCGTGACGTCCGAGATGATCAGCGCGATGCCCTCGGCCTGGACCAGGTCATGCAGCGAGATCTGATGAATGTAGAAATAATGGCCGCGCCACTCGTGGGTGGCATCCGAAATCGCGGCGATACCCGCCTGATGCCGGCCGGCGAGATGATGCAGCAGTGGCGCCAGCGTGTTGGAGTGGGTCAGCGCGGCGATTCGAAGGCCCCACTCCGGCAGCCGCTCACCATGGCTGTAGCCCTCGATCGGCATCAGTATACCGAGATCGGACCCGGTCAGTGACGGATACTCGGTCACGAGCTTCGCGATCGACTGCTTGAGGCCGAACACGCCGGCGAGGCGCCCATCGACCAGTACCGGCTGATAGCCGTTCAGTGCGCATTGCGGTTCGCACAGCAGCAGACTGGTCGGTTCCTCCCGGGTGATCGTCGACTGAATCGCCAGTTGCTTCTGCTCGCGGTTCGCGTCGTCGGCCGATTTCAGACCCCACTGCCAGAATGGCCGGCCATCGGCCGCGAACAACTCCAGGCGCTCGATATCGAGATCGTATTGAAAATTGGCATAGATCGATGCGGTCGGGTGCAGCAGCGACGGATTGTTCTTGCGCAGGGCCATCGAGAAATCACTGACCGAGGTCAGCACGGTGCCCAGATCCTGCAGACTGCGAACGGAGCGCGAGAAGAGGTCGTTCAACTGCCGGGTCAGCAGGTTCTTGTCCAGAGCCTGCTGGTCGCGGAATTGATTCTCGAGGTAGAAATAATTGAGAACGGCGAAGGAGCCGCTGATGCCGATGATCGCGACGCTCAGGAAAATGAAGCCCTTCCAGAACAAGCTCAGGAAGCGACGTGGCTGATGCCCGCCTGCTATGTTCTCGACAAGTCTTTTCATGCGTCGACCGATACGCCCGCCGCGATCTCCAATCTCACGCTTCTCAAGCACCCAAGAGTCAGCATAGCAGGCTCGGGATGCGACGCCGTCCCCGCTGGTGATCGGCCGTCTCGATCACACCCGAACCGTCCCCGCGAATCGCCCCGCACTCGATCGGAGCGCGGCGGGCGAACTACCCCCGAAGGCTCGGTCGGCAAAAGGGATTCGGTGATGCTGGCCGATCTGGCTGCATACCCCGGGCAAAACTCCCCGGGATGATTCCTTTTGATAACCCTTATGACCAACCATAGCAATTGATTATAGCGAAGCAGTACCAGGCAGGTATTCCCCGCCGAAAACGCAGGCCATGTATCGCGCCATCGGACGGACCTATACTGCGTCGCTCGCGGGGCGCAAGGCGGAGCCCACGCGAATGGCCGGTCTCGCGGCCCGACCCCGCGCTGGGGTACAATCGGGAGCTGTGATTATTCAGCACCGTGGAAAAGCGAAACATGACGATTGACGTTCAGTCCGTGATTTTGTCGGGCGGCGCCGGAACGCGTCTTTGGCCTTACTCACGCGAGGCATTCCCGAAACAGTTTCTGTCGTTCGTCGGTGACAGTACGCTGCTTCAGGATACGATTGCCCGGGTGTCGTCACTGAAGGGCCTGCCGGAAGCCGCCGCGCTCAGCATCGCACCACCGTTGGTGATTTGCAACGAGATGCATCGGTTTTTGGTCGCAGAGCAACTACGGCAAATCGGCTTTGACGATACGCCGATCCTGCTCGAGCCGGTCGGACGCAATACCGCGCCGGCAGTCACGCTGGCAGCGCTACAGGCGCTGGATGGCGGGCATGGAGACCCGGTCCTCGCGGTCATGCCGTCCGATCACCACGTCGAGGATGTGCCGGAATTCAGACGTCGCCTGCTGCAGGCGATCGAGTTGGCCGCATCCGGAAAACTGGTGACCTTCGGCATCGTGCCGGATCAGCCGGAAACCGGCTTCGGCTATATTCGCAAGGGCGCCGCGATCGGCAATGAGGCCTTCGTGCTGAGCGCGTTCGTCGAGAAGCCCGATGTGATCAAGGCGGTCGAATACCTCGAGTCCGGTGATTACCTGTGGAACAGCGGCATCTTCGTCATGCGCGCGAGCGTCTGGCTGAGCCAGATCGAGCGCTTCCGCCCCGATATCGCGGACAGTTGCAAGGAAGCCTACGCTCAGGCCAAGCGCGAAGGCGATTTCATCCGGGCCGATCGCAAAGCGTTCGAAAGCTGCCCGAGTGATTCGGTGGATTACGCGGTCATGGAACGGCTCACTGCATCGGCCAGCGGCGAATCGGCAGGTGTCGTGCTGGCCCTGGACGCCGGCTGGTCGGACCTCGGCTCCTGGTCGGCGATCAGCGATGTCAAGGCACGCGATCACGATGGCAACGTCACTCATGGCGACGTGTTCGCGAAGGACACGCACAACTCGCTGCTGTACGCGCAGGACCGCTTCCTCGCGACACTCGGCATCGACGACATGGTCGTCGTCGAGACATCCGACGCGGTACTCGTCGCACACAAGGACAAGGCGCAGGACATCAAGTCGATCACCGAGCATCTGAAGGGCGCCGCCCGCCAGGAACACGTATTTCATGCGAAGGTCCATCGGCCCTGGGGCAACTACGAGTCGATCGATCAAGGCACGCGGTACCAGGTCAAGCGCCTGACGCTGCGCCCCGGAGCGACGCTGTCCTTGCAGTTGCATCATCATCGCGCCGAGCATTGGATCGTCGTCAAGGGAACCGCCCGGGTCACCTGCGGTGACCAGACGATGCTGCTGACGGAAAACCAGTCGACCTACATTCCGGTCGGCTCGAAACACCGGCTCGAGAACCCCGGCGCGATTCCCCTCGAGATCATCGAGGTCCAGTCCGGTAGTTATCTCGGCGAGGACGACATCGTTCGCTTCGACGACAAGTACCACCGTATCGAACTGAGCTGACGACTCGGGCCGGACCAACTTCCCGGCCACCGGTCGCAATGCCTCACGCCCAAACCCCGGCCGTCCTTGTCGACGGCCGGTTAGCCCTTTCCAGCCGGTTCAACCGGACACCCCAGTCGACTTAAACGCACGAATAGCCATGGGATTAACTATCGGGATCGTCGGCTTGCCGAACGTCGGCAAGTCCACGCTGTTCAACGCGCTGACCCGAGCCGCGATCGCGGCCGAGAACTATCCGTTCTGCACGATCGACCCGAATGTCGGCGTCGTTCCTGTCCTGGACCCGCGCCTCGATGCGCTATCCAGAATCGTCAAACCGCAGGCCGTGATTCCGACCTCGATCGAATTCGTCGACATCGCAGGTCTGGTCGCCGGTGCCTCCAAGGGCGAAGGCCTAGGGAACCAGTTCCTCGCGCACATTCGCGAGGTCGACGCGATCGCCCACGTCGTTCGTTGTTTCGAGGACGAGGACGTCATTCATGTCGCAGGCCGGGTCGATCCCGCTTCCGATATCGAGGTCATCGACACCGAGTTGGCGCTGGCCGACATGGCGACCCTCGACAAGGCCTTGCAACGCGCCGTGAAAGCATCGAAGTCCGGTAACAAGGAGGAACTCGCGCGCAAGGATTTGCTGACACGCGTGATGTCCGAACTCGACAAGGGTCTGCCGGTCCGCGCCATGACCCTGTCCGACGCGGAGCGCGTGGATCTGCGCGAACTCCATCTACTGACCGCGAAGCCCGCGATGTATCTGACGAACGTCAAGGAGGACGGCTTCGACAACAACCCGCTGCTCGATCGGATTCGAGCGATCGCCGCCCGCGACGGAGCCGAGGTCGTTCCCGTCTGCGCGGCCGTGGAGGCCGAACTCAGCCAACTCGACGACGCCGAGCGGGACGAGTTCATGCAGGCATTGGGCTTCGACGAACCAGGGCTTAACCGGGTAGTGCGTTCCGGCTATCGCTTGCTGAACCTCTCCACGTACTTCACGGCCGGCGTCAAGGAAGTGCGGGCATGGACGATTCCGAACGGCGCGACCGCCCCGCAGGCAGCCGGCGTGATTCACACCGATTTCGAAAAGGGATTCATCCGCGCCGAGGTCATCGCCTACGAGGACTTCATCGCATGCAATGGCGAACAGGGCGCGAAGGAAGCCGGCAAATGGCGCCTCGAAGGCAAGGACTACATCATGCGCGACGGTGATGTCGTGCATTTCCGCTTCAACGTGTGACGGCTGTTCGGACAGCGCCCAGTAGCTCTCGCCAAGTTCCACCCGTGGCACGGCAAACCCGAACGCTGCCGCTCTACGTCAAGGTCATCGGCGGCGTCCTGATCGGCGGCGTCCTCGGGTGGGCATTCGGTACCGAACCTTATCTGTTCGGTCTCCGCAACGAATACCTCGGACAGGCCGGCCTGCTCGTCGTCCGCCTGCTGAAGGCCCTTGCGACACCGCTGATTCTGTTTGCGATTCTGGACGGGTTCATCAGCACGGACCTGTCGCTGAGGCATGGGATGCGGCTGCTCGGAATCTGCCTGATCAATGTCACGGTCGCGATGACGATCGGGCTGACCATCATGAATCTGGTTCAACCAGGACTCGCGTGGGCCGGCGATCTGGCGGCGCTGACCCGGGAGATCCATGAGCGTTCCCCCGCCCCGCTGCTGCAGGCGCCGAAGTCCCCTGACGTCACGCTGAACGTGCTGACCAACCTCGGCGGCTACGTGCCGGAAAACCTGGTCGAGCCGTTCCTGAAGAACAACATCATCAGCATCGTCCTGTTCGCCGTGCTCTGCGGGTGCGCACTGCGCCGCGTGCGCACGCTGCAGAACCGGATGGGCGACACCAGAGGCATCGAGACCATCGAACGAGTCGTGCGGACCGGCTATCAGGTGTTCGTGCAGATGCTGGAATGGATCGTCCAGGCGGTACCGTTCGCCGTCCTCGGCGTCGTCGCCCAGGTCGTCGGCAAGGCTGGACTCGGCGTCTTCAGCATCCTCTGGGTCCTTCTGCTGACGATTCTCGCCGGCCTCGCCATCCACGCGCTCGTCTATTATCCAGCGCTGGCCTGGTGGGCTGGCCGCAAACCGCCGTCCGTATATCTGGGCAAGGGCGCAGATGCGATTCTGACCGCGCTGTCGACCAACAGCAGCCTCGCGACGGTGCCGGTGACATTGCGTTGCCTGACCGGTCCGATCGGCGTATCCGACCGCTCGGCGCGACTCGCCTGCTGCGTCGGCACGAATTTGAACAACGATGGCATCACGCTGTACGAGGCGATGACCGTGCTCTTTCTCGCGCAGGCCGCAGGCTATTCGCTCGACTACATGCAACAGGCCGTCGTCGTGTTATCGGCGATTCTGGCCGGCGCCGGCATCGCCGGCATTCCCGAAGCCGGCCTGATCGTTCTGCCGCTGGTGCTGAGCGCGGTCGGCCTCCCGGATGCGTTGATCGCCGCGGCTATTCCACTGATCCTGCCGGTCGACTGGATCATTGCGCGCTGCCGGTCGGCGGTCAACGTCATGAGCGACATGCTCGTGGCGATCATGCTCGATCGCCGCGAGCGCTAGCCCTGCTTACGGCCGACGTCGACCGTCGAATCACCGCCATACGAGAAGACCACGATGCTCGTCACATTCGAAAGCGAGATAGGACGCGTAACCCTGTTCGGGAGCGTCGCCGTCCAACTGATCCGGATGATGGGTCGTAGCGGCAGCATTCCGGGCGCGCTGCTGGCGACCGAGGTCGAAGACGCGCTGGCCAGACTTCGTCAGGCACTCGATGCCGAGGAACAGGCCGCCAAAGCCGAGCAGAAATCCGCCGGAACATCCGACGAGGATCACGAGGAGGACGATCGGGCCCGTCCCGTTTCGATGCGGCAACGGGCGTTTCCGTTGATCACCCTGCTGGACGACGCGAGGCGTGAGGGGTCCGACGTGATGTGGGAGGCGCAGGGATCGGGTCCGCTGCAATTCTGAAAAGGGCGCGGCCGGCCGCGCGCCACGATCGTTCGGCTCTACAGGAACTGGGGGGCGGCGGCAACCTTGGTTCGGCATCTGCCGCCGCGCGAGGCGTGGCTCATCCGACCTGCAGAATCGGATGCGATCGATATGTCAGGCGACTGGCTCGGCTCGCCCGGTTCCAGACCGTGAGCAGCGTGACCATGCGCAACAGAATGTACATTCCGACCGCAACGGCTACTGATGAAATCATCGACTTGCTCTCCTCGGTAATCGTTGTTGCGCGCCGGGCATGAGCACCCGCTTAGTTTGCTGGCCGCCCGGCCGACACACACCGGGGCTCGTCATGTACTCTACTCCGAACTGCCCACCGAACAAAGCCCGTACCGACGTTGTTCAGAGCCGATGAGGCCAGACGCCGTTTCGCCTCACCCCAAGAAGGCAACCGCCTAAGACAGTCGGTTTCCGGCGATACCTCATAGTACTGCGTAGCAGGACCGAATTGGCACCGTGCGGCTGTTCGCTGCCGGCGTCGACATCGCCACCGGCGAGCCGTACGCGCGATGCACGCTGGATTTCCATCTTGGCAAGAAGGACGCGCCAGCGGCCGGGTACAAACTCGATGTCGTCCGCAAGATCCGACTCGACAAGCCCGATCGCGACACGGTGCGCAACAAGCATGGCGAGTGCGGCGTGTTACCGGAGTTGACCGGAGCGGCCGTGCACCCCGGAGACGTCGCGGTGTTTGGCGGCGTGGCCAGCGATGGCACGACACCGCTGTTCAACGACATCGTCACACCTGCGTTCTAAAGCCCGAACCGGGGCGCCGGGTCACCGGCGCCCTCGGCGTCGTGGCATTCCTCGACCCCTCGATCGCCGAACGTCCGGCGCAGGACGCACGCCGTGCACGCTACCGGCATTTCCTTTCTGCGCAATTCCGCGTTTAATGTGTTCCAGCGGTCGGTGCTGGCTATGACCCCGCTATAGTTGGGCAACGGATGCCGACCCACCCGATCCGAGCCGGAACTTGACGCACACAACCGATTCATTCGAAAAACTCGGCTTGCACCCCGCCCCTGCGCTCGCTCCCTGGTTCACACCCGCAGCGTGTCGATCCACAGACTTTGTGCAATCACGAACTCTATCCCCATTGGAAATGAACCCAAGAACCAAAACTCAAATCATGGCGCTATTCTGCGATTTCGAGAACATCGCGCTCGGTGTTCGCGAAGTCAAATACTCCGCGTTCGACATCCAGAGGGTCCTGGAACGCTTGCTGCTGAAAGGCAACATCGTCGTCAAGAAGGCCTATTGCGACTGGGAACGATACAAGGAATTCAAGGCCAGCATGCACGAGGCTGCCTTTGAAATGATCGAGATTCCCCACGTCCGCCAGTCGGGGAAGAATTCCGCCGACATCCGCATGGTCGTCGACGCTTTGGACCTCTGCTACACGAAATCACACGTCGATACCTTCGTCATCATCAGCGGCGACTCCGATTTCTCGGCGCTCGTCAGCAAGCTCCGGGAGAACAACAAGATGGTGATCGGGGTCGGCGTCAAGAAGTCGACCTCCGACCTGTTGATTGCGAACTGCGACGAGTTCCTGTTCTACGACGACCTCGTCCGGGACAGCGAGAAACAGAAGCGCGCGAAGACCAAATCGGACAACGAGAAGAAAGCGGCGCCGAAGAAGGTCGTAGGGGAATCGGCAAACGAGGATGAAAAGCGGCAGACCGCGCTCGACCTCGTCATGGAAACGATCGAGGACTTGTTCAAGGAGCGCGGCGAGGAAGAGAAGGTCTGGGGTTCGATGGTCAAGCAGACCTTGAAGCGCCGCAAACCGGGCTTCAACGAGGCCTATCATGGTTTCAAGACCTTCGGGAAACTGCTGGAGGAAGCACAGAACCGGAAGCTGCTGTCGCTCGAATACGATGAGAAGTCAGGTGGCTACATCGTGCGATCGGTCGCTCACGAAGCCTGAACCAGCCCCGGGTCTCAGACGAGTAGATGCCGGACCATGTCCCGTTCGGCAATCAGTTCCCGATCCGACTCGTCGAGAAAGGTGCGGCTGCGCGGGTTGATCGCAAGATCCGAAACGATCCGGACCCGACCGCCGCCGACCGTCACCGGAAACGAGTAGACCAGCCCCGGCGTCGTTCCGTAGCTGCCATCACTGACGACCGCCATGCTGGTCCAGTCGTCCGGCGCCGTGCCAGCAACCCAGTCACGCATGTGGCCGATCGCCGCGTTCGCCGCCGAGGCCGCACTGGATTTGCCGCGCGCGGTGATGACCGCGGCACCGCGCTCGCGGACCGTCGGTATGAACTCCTGGATGTACCAGGATTCGTCCAGCCATTCCGCCGCGGGCCGGCCGCGCGCCGTCGCGTGGTACAAGTCCGGAAACTGCGTCGATGAGTGATTGCCCCAGATCGTCAGCCGTTTGATCTCGTCAATGGCGCAGCCGCATCGGGCGGCAAGGTGCGTCAGCGCCCGGTTGTGATCGAGCCGCGTCATTGCGGTGAACGCATGGTCGGGCAAATCCGGCGCATTGTTCCGTGCGATCAGCGCATTCGTGTTCGCGGGATTGCCAACGACGAGGACCTTGACCTCCCGACTCGCGGCCGCATTCAATGCGCGCCCCTGTTCGGCGAAAATGCCGGCATTGACGATGAGCAGATCACGCCGCTCCATGCCTTGGGTCCGCGGCCGTGCGCCCACCAGGAAAACCAGTTCGGCGTCGGCGAATGCAAGCTCCGGATCACTGGTCGGGATCGTGTCATGCAGCAATGGCGCCGCGCAGTCCTCGAGCTCCATAAGCACCCCGTGCAGAGGGCCCATCAGATCCGGGATATCGAGCAAGCGCAACACGATTGGCTGATCGGGCCCGAGCAGTTCGCCGCTTATCAGGCGGAATATCAATGCGTAACTGATCTGACCGGCGGCTCCGGTGACGGCGACCTGAATCGGCGGCTTCATGTGACTCCTCTGGCGTAAGTATTGTTATTCAGGGGCTCTCCTGCCCCGAGGCCGTGGACACCGCCAAGCCCCCGGCTGTTCAACTCATGCCAGAGGCCAGGAGCGGGCGACGTGTCTGGACGCGGACGCCCGACGGAGATGTTGCGGAACCGGGAATGAGCAGGCCGCTCGGCGCGGCGCGTGGTTTACGACGAGATCGTGAAACCCTTGTCCGAAATGGCCTTCCTGACGGCATCGAGGTCCGCCGCGGCCGCATCGTACTCGACGTCGACGGTCTGCTCCTTGTGCGATGCCTTTACCGAGACTACGCCGGCGCAGGCGCTCACCGCTTCCTTGACGGAGCTTTCGCATCCACCGCACTTCATCCCCTGCACTTTGAATTGGATCGAGTTCATCCTGGAGACTCCTAGGGATTTTCGTTACTGTCGCATTACGGCGGCGCGCGCATCATTCGCCACCAAAGTGGGCGATTATACGCGCTGTCGGCAGACGCCGCCGCCCGCGCATGCTCGTGAAGCCTAGCCGGATCGCCTGAACCAGTCCGCGGTTTCCGCGAGCCCCTGATCCACGGAGAACGGCGAACTCCAGCCGAGTTCGGTACGGATCAGGCGGCCATCGACGCACAAGGACTCGGTCAACCTCGATACCGCGGGTTGTCGATGCAGCATGCTACCGGAAAAGCGAAGCACCGCCGGTGGCACCGCGATCAAGCGTGGCCGCACCGAGAGTGCGCGGGCCACGCGCCGGATCAGATCGGGTGTCGACAGATCCTCACCGTCACACACCATGAACGTCTGGCCGGCGGCCCGCGAGGAAAGTAGGCAACGCGCCAGCGCATCGGTCAGGTTGCCGATATACACGAGGCTCCGGCGGTTACGCACGGCGGCCAGCGGTAGCGGCAGACCGCGGGCGACCCAGCGCATCATGCTCCTGAAGTTCGCGCCCACACCGGGCCCGTAAACGAGTGGAGGCCGTACGCAGACGATCTCCATCCCGGAGTCGCTGCCGACGGCGGCGAGAGCCTGTTCGGCCTCCCACTTCGACATGCCGTAGGGATCTTGCGGCCTAGGAACGGAAGCCTCCGAGAAGTCCTCGCCGACGGACGTGCTCTCGCCATTGACCTTGATCGAACTGACGAACACGAACCGGCGAACTCCGCTGCACGCCGCGCTACGCGCCAGATGCTCCGTACCCGCGACATTGACGCGGCGAAACTCCTCCAAGGGGTCCGGCAGGCGTTCCGTCAGCACGTGTACCCGTGCCGCGAGATGGGCGACGAAGTCGACATTGCGCAAGGCCGCGTGCCATGAGGTCTGCTCGTCGATCGAACCGACCGCGACCACCTCGTCGACGTCCGGCAACTCGACTTCGCGGCGGACCGCCGCCCGCACCGAAAATCCGGCCGAACGCAGCGTTCTGCAAAGATGGCGACCGACGAAACCACCGGCGCCGGTGACGAGGACCCTCACCCCGCGACTCCGCGAGCTCGAGAGCCTCGCGTCGCGATTTCACGTGGCATTGGACCAGATCGACGACGTGCCGATGCTTGTGCCGCACCGGGCGATTCGCGAGGCTCCGGGATTCTGTTCATGGGGCGTCATCAAGCATTCAGTTCTACAACGCGGCGACGGCGATGATCGCCGCGGGGAATCCAACCGGATTGCGTCGAACCGAACGATCGGACCTACGCCGCATCAGTCGATCAATGCCCGGAACTGCTTCCGATGCATGCGCGCAGCGCCCCTGCCAGGGACGGCTCGCGGAATAGAAATCCTGCTTCAACCAGACGCCGCGGCACGACGCGCTGGCTACCGAGCAGCAGTTCGGCCATCTCGCCGAACAACGAGTTCAACAACCAGGCCGGCGTATGTAATGCGGCCGGTCGATGCAGCAGCGCCGCCAAGGTCTCGGTGAACTCGCGATTCGTCACCGGATTCGGCGCGGTCAGGTTGAATGCGCCATCCAGCGACGGGTCATCCAACAAGCGGCACATGGCCGCAACGTGGTCGCTCAGATGTATCCAGGACATCCATTGACGACCATCGCCGAGGCGCCCACCGAGAAACGCGCGGAACGACAGCAGCATGCGCTCGAGCAGACCGCCGCCCGGCCCGAGGACGAGACCGGTCCTGAGCAGGCAGACACGTGTTCCAAGGTTTTTGGCCTGCAACGCGGCGTGCTCCCAATCCTCGCACAGGCGCCGGCTGAACCCGGTTCCAAGGCCCTCCGCGGACTCATCGAGTATTCGGTCGCCTTGATCACCGTAATAGCCGATCGCCGAACCGCTGAGCAAGACCTCGGGTGGACCGGCGAGACGTGACATAGCCTCAACCAGGGATTCGGTCAGTTCGATCCGGCTTTCGCGCAATCGTTGTTTTCGTTCGGGCGACCAGCGCCGACCAAAGATCGGTTCGCCCGCGAGATTGACGACGGCGCCGAAAGGTTCGACGCCCGCCAACTGATTGAAGCTCGATACCCCGTGGACCCGCTCACCGCAGATGTGCGGGAGCTTGTCCGCGTTGCGGCTCAGGACGGTGACGTCGTGGCCACGGGATACCAGTTCGTTACAGAGAGCCCGGCCGATGAACCCTGTACCGCCTGTGACGAAAATTCGACCCACGGGGAAAGGTTCAATGCGGCGCGGCGCATCAGCGAGGAATCGGCAAGTTCGAGGTCGAAACCTCGTCCGACTCACATGTTGCGTGAGATGCGGTCAACGCGTCGTGACCGATAGAGCGTGGCAAGAGTAGGCCGAGTGCGGTCTTCGAAGGCACCGTTAGGCGCCTAGACTTGCCACAGCACTTGGGACTCACTTCTTCTCTTCGTCGGAAAATACCCAGCGAATGAAGAACACCGCGATGGCGATGATGGCGATGGTCACCACGATGCCCATCGGGGATCTCATTTTTTCTACCAGCTCGAGTATAGCTCCCATTGTACCTACCTTGTCTTTTGGAGTGAGTATGTATCAATAGCGTGCAGATCGCGATCCCACGACTATCGCGGCGATATGTTACCCTTTGCGGGACACGTGTCAAGGAAAGAGTTGGGCCCGCCGTCAGTCCTTTGCACAAACAAAAAGGCCCGGACCATGGTCCGGGCCTTCCAGTGTTCTGCTTCGGATTTTGTTGTCCGGCGATCGTAGCCGTGCTTTGTTTCAGCGATCGAAGCAGCAATGAATCGGCAGAGCCGATTCTTTAGTTCAGGCTTACCGGAGCCTCGATGCGCTGCTTGTCGCCGTCCGGAGAATTTCCACAGCCCACAGCGACCAGGGACAGCATCGCAACAGTCAGAACACACAGTGCTTTTTTCATAAATCCTCCTCTTTTTGAAGTCCGAATTAACGCTTCTTTATTGAACAGTGCCGTTAGGCACCGCGTTTTTATAAAGCAGGTTTTCTCAAAATGCAAGCCTCAGCCCAACGTCCCCATGCCGCGGCCCAGGCCTCACGGGACCTGGAGCGCCCGGGCGGACACGTCTCCACCGCCTTGCGAATAGATACCGCACGCCGCCATGCGGGTCAGGCCGTGCAATGAAACTCAAGGACACACGGGACCGCAGCGGCCCTTCCTTGACACCACAAATCCGCGCCTGTATATTCCGCCGTTTTCGGTCGGGGACTGGAAATCTCGGAGCATTGCGGATGTATGCGGTAATTCAGACAGGCGGCAAGCAATATCGGGTCAAGACGGGCGACACGATCAAGGTAGAAACGCTGGCCGCAGAGCCCGGCGCGACGATCGAGTTCGACCGAATACTGTTAATCACCGGCGAGAACGGCGACGCGCGCGTCGGTCGCCCCTATGTCGAGGGCGGTCGAGTCAGCGCCACGGTGACCTCTCACGGCCGACACCCCAAGGTCCGGATCGTCAAGTTCCGTCGGCGCAAGCACCACATGAAGCAGATGGGGCACCGGCAGAACTATACCGAGATCCGCATCGACGGAATCACTGGCTAAACGTTCGGAGTTCATCAGATGGCACACAAGAAAGCCGGGGGCAGTTCACGCAACGGCCGCGACTCGCAACCGAAGCGGCTTGGCGTTAAGCGTTACGGCGGAGAACTGGTTCGCGCCGGAAACATCATCGTGCGTCAGCGCGGAACCCGCTTCCATCCAGGAGAGAATGTCGGCCTGGGCAAGGATCACACGATCTTCGCGACGGCCGATGGACGCGTCGAGTTTCGCGTTCGCGGCGCGGAGAGACGCAAGTACATCAGCGTCGTCGTGTAAGCGCGATCCGCAACGCAGCGATCGAAGCCCCGTTATCGGGGCTTCTTCATTTCTAACGCCAATGAAATTCGTCGACGAAGTTTCCATCCGCGTCGAGGCCGGAGACGGCGGCAATGGCTGCGTCAGTTTCCGACGCGAGAAGTACATACCGTTCGGGGGGCCGGACGGGGGCGATGGCGGCAGCGGCGGCAATGTCTACCTGATCGCATCGGAGAACCTGAACACGCTGGTGGATTTTCGCTTCCAGCCAACGCACCGCGCGGGCCGCGGAGAGAATGGATCGGGCAGTAACTGCACCGGACGTCAGGGCCATGACTGCGCGCTGCAGGTTCCGGTTGGAACGGTCGTCAGCGATGCCGACACGGGCGAGCGCCTCGGTGACATGGTGCGTGAGGGACAGCGCCTGCTGGTGGCGCGCGGCGGTCGTCACGGCTTGGGCAACACCCGCTTCAAGAGCAGCACGAACCGGGCGCCGCAGCGCGCCACTCCGGGCCAGCCCGGCGAGCACCGTACGCTGCACCTTGAGTTGAAGCTGATTGCCGATGTCGGGTTGCTCGGCCTACCGAACGCAGGAAAATCAAGCCTGATTCGCGCCATTTCGGCGGCGCGCCCGAAGGTCGCCGACTATCCGTTCACGACGCTGCACCCGAACCTGGGCGTTGTTCGCGTCGACGAACAACGCAGCTTCGTCGTGGCCGACATTCCGGGACTGATCGAGGGCGCCGCGGAAGGCGCCGGGCTCGGCATTCAGTTCCTGAAGCACCTCGCGCGCACACGCCTGCTGCTTCATGTGCTGGACATCGAACCCTACGGCGAGACCGAGGATCCGGTAACCTCGTTTCGCACGGTTCAGGCGGAACTCGTCAAATGGGATCGGGATCTGGCCGATAAGCCGCGCTGGCTGGTCCTCAACAAGATCGACCGAGTCGACGACGCAACACTCAGCGACCGTTGCGACGCCATCGTCGAGGCGCTGAACTGGACCGCACCGGTCTTCCGGGTCTCAGCCCTGCGCGGCTCCGGTCTGCGCGACCTGACGCGGCACATCATGGAATTTCTCGATCGGGAACGCGAGCAGCATGCAGAATCGAACGGAGCTATCCCGAGCTAAGCGGGTCATCGTCAAGATCGGCAGCGCCCTGCTGACCGGAGGCGGGCGCGGCCTGGACCGCAAGGCCATCGCCAGCTGGGTCGAGCAACTCGCCCGCTTACGTCGACGCAACATGCAGGTTCTGCTGGTGTCATCGGGATCGGTTGCCGAGGGCATGTCCCGACTGGGCTGGAAGACGCGACCGAGTTCGCTGCACCAACTACAGGCGGCCGCGTCCGTTGGCCAGATGGGACTGGTTCAAACCTATGAATCGCTGTTCAAGGCACATGATCTGCATACGGCGCAGGTATTGCTGACGCATGACGATCTGTCGAACCGACAGCGTTATCTGAATGCGCGCAGCACCTTGTTGACGCTGCTCGATCTCGGCGTCGTGCCGATCATCAATGAGAACGACACGGTCGCGACCGAGGAGATCCGCTTCGGCGACAACGATACGCTCGGCGCATTGGTCGCCAACTCGCTGGAGGCCGATCTGCTGATCATCCTGACCGATCAGAATGGCTTGTACGAACGGGATCCGACACTGCACCCGGACGCGAAACTCGTCGGCGAGGCGAGCATCGATGACCCAAGGCTGGCGGACATGGTCGGTGAAAGCCGGAGTGGCCTCGGCCGCGGGGGAATGATCACGAAATTGCGCGCGGCGCGCCTGGCCGCGCGTTCCGGTACCGCGACCGTCATCGCCCCGGGTGGCACGGCAGACGTGTTGACCCGAGTGATCGACGGCGACGCGATCGGCACGTTCCTGAGCCCCGACCTGTCGCCGATGCTCGCTCGCAAACGCTGGCTCGCCGGACAACTCAAGTTGAAGGGCTCGGTAACGCTCGATGCCGGCGCGGTGCAGGTATTACGCGATGCCGGACGGAGCCTGCTGCCGATTGGCGTCGTTGCGGTCGATGGCGTATTCGAGCGTGGCGACCTGATCGCCTGTCTCGCTCCGGGCGGGGAGGAAGTTGCGCGCGGTCTGGTGAACTACGGAGCGGACGAAACGCGCCGGATCAAAGGTCGTCCCAGCGCCGCGATCGAATCGATTCTCGGCTATGTGGATGAACCGGAACTCATCCACCGGGACAACCTGGTCGTAAGCTAGGACGCGATCAGGCGGAAACCTGCGACAGAGCCAGCGCCTTGACGCGAGCGTTGAGCCTGCTCTTGCTGCGGGCCGCCCGATTCTTGTGGATCAGCCCCTTGGTCACCGATGAGTCGATCACCGGCACGGCGTCACGGAAGGCCTGCTGCGCCTGCGCGACATCACCGCTCTGTACCGCCAACAGGACCTTCTTGATGTAGGTCCGCAGTCGGCTGCGCTGGGCCGCATTTCTGACACGCCGCTCCTCGGATTGACGCGCACGCTTTTTTGCTGAAGGGATATTAGCCAAGGAGAACCTCTGTCGTCGGCAAAGGAAACAAAAAATTAAGCAGCGAATTATCGAACGGGACGGCACATGTGTCAATGCCGCGTGGACACCCCTTCCGTCCCGCCAATCAGAGCTCGCAGTTCCTCCCGCTCGTCGCCGTCCAGCTCGCCGTCCCGCGCCCGCCCGATCAACACCTCGAGCCGCTGCTCATCGACCCGAGCCAGCGCGTGGCGCAGCACATCCGCAAACTCCCGATCCACCCCATCGGCCGGAACCAGGAGTTCGAGCGACGCCAGGTCCGAAACCACTTGCGCGTCCTCGGTGCCCTGCGCCGCGGCGAGCAGGGCGTCGGTCGTCGTCGCCGGGCGCCGTTCGATCAGATCGAGCAGTCGGAGAAACAGGCTGGACTCCTCGCGACCTTTCCGAAATCGCTCCCGAACCCCCGGCTCGATACCGATCGCCAGCTGCGGGTTCTGCACCAACAAGGCGAGCATCCGGCGCCCAGCCGGAATGTTGACGGCCGACCGACCCGCCGTCTCGCGCGCGGGACGGCCCGTCGGTTCGCGGCGCACGAACCGCGGCGGCCTCGCCAGTGCAGCGAGGCGATCGGCCATCAACTGCCTGAACGCACCGGGTTTCAACATCTGCAGCAGTGGCCGGGCCCGCGCGATCAGGCCGGTTCGCCCCTCGATCGTATCCAGGTTCAGATCGAACGCGAGATCGGAGAAGAAGTAGTCCGACAGCAATTCGGCCGCGCCGAGCCGCTCCGCGAAGCGCTCGCGACCCTCGCGACGGATGAGGCTGTCCGGGTCTTCCCCTTCTGGCAGCGACAGGAAGCGAATCGTCTGCCCCTCGGAAAGGGCCGGCAGAACGGCTCGCATCGCCTTCGACGCCGCTTTGCGTCCGGCGGCATCGCCATCGAAACAGAACACGATCTCGCGCGCGTAACGAAACAGCAGCGAGACCTGCTCCGGCGTCGTCGCGGTACCCAGGGTCGCCACGGTTCCAGCCAGGCCATGCTGGCTCAGGGCGATCACATCGAGATAGCCCTCGACGACGACGAAGCGATCGACCGAGCGGGACGCCGCCAAGGCCTCGTGCAAACCGTACACCTCCGAGCCCTTCTTGAAGAGCACGGTCTCCGGGGAATTCAGGTATTTCGGCGTCGCATCGTCGAGCACGCGGCCGCCGAAGCCGATGACTCGTCCGCGCCGGTCGCGAATCGGAAACATGATGCGACTGCGAAAGCGGTCATAACGGGATGAGCCCTTCGTCACGAGCAGGCCGAGCCGATCCAGGTCCTCGGCCGGAAACTCCGACGGCAGATTGTTCCAACCCGGTGGCGCATAGCCGATCTGAAACCGCCGCGCGGTCTCGCCGCTGACGCCGCGCCGCTTCAAGTACTCGACGGCCACAGCCGCGGACGGGTGGGTTTTCAATTGCCTGGCGTAAAACGCGGCGACCCTCGCCTGCAGATCGAACAGGCGCTGACTCAGACTTGCCTCGCGAGCATCGGACTGCGCGTCGGACGATGCCGGCAGCGGCATACCCAGCTGCTCGGCGAGCCGCGTGACGGCCTCGGGAAACGCCAACCGCTCGTATTGCATCAGGAAGCTGATCGCGTCCCCACTGACACCACAGCCGAAGCAGTGATAGAACTGCTTTGGACGGCTGACGCTGAAACTCGGGGTCCGCTCGTCATGAAACGGGCAACAGGCGACGTAGTTGCTTCCGCCGCTGCGCTTCAGAGGGACGCGCGTGTCGATCAGATCGACGATGTCGATCCGCGCGAGAAGTTCGTCGAGGAATTGTTGCGTGAATCGCCCAGCCATCGCCGGCCTCCAAACGGCCCGCATGTCGCGGACCATGGCGACACCGCGGCGCCCTCAGCGATCCAGCGCCGGCTTCAGCGGGCGCTAAGCAAGACCCGCACCCTTGAACTGACGGCCGACATATCGGCCCGCCCGACAAGTTTGGGCTTCAACACCGCCATGACTTTGCCCATGTCGGCTACGGTACTCGCGCCCGTCTCCTCGATCGCCGCGAGGATCGATGCTTCGAGCACCGACTCGTCCAGCGGCTGAGGCAGGTACTCCCTGAGCACCACGATCTCGGCCTCTTCGACCGCCACGAGGTCTTCGCGCCCGCCCTGCCGATATTGGGAAATCGACTCGCGACGCTGCTTGACCATGCGATCGAGGACCGCGGTCGCGGCCTCATCGTCGAGTTCGACGCGTTCGTCGATCTCGCGCTGCCTGATGGCCGCCAACGCCAAGCGAATAGTACCGAGCCGCTCCTTGGCCCCGGATTTCATCGCGGCCTTCATATCGGCCTGCAGACGCTCCTTCAATGCGCCCATCGTCGAATGCCTACACGCCGGGACAACCGTAGTTCGTCAGGTTTGCGGACGACCCTTCCGCAGGTTCTGCAACGCGAACCGCTCGCGCGACAGCTTTTTCAGATGCCGCTTGACGGCAGCTGCGGCCTTGCGCTTCCGCTCCTCGGTCGGCTTCTCGTAGAATTCCCGGCGTCGGACCTCGGACAGCACCCCCGCCTTTTCACAGGCGCGCTTGAAGCGACGAATGGCGATCTCGAACGGTTCGTTCTCTCTGATTCTTATCGACGGCATGAAGAAGTTCCTGAATCTCCCGATGACACCCACGTGTTGAGCCGATTCGGCCCCAGGCCGAAGGCAAACGGGGATTATAAACCGGAAGCGATGAAAAACCCAAAATCTCTCTGCGTGCTCGGCATCGAGACCTCATGCGACGAAACCGCCGTCGGCATCTACGACCGCGATCGCGGCCTTATCGCGCACGCGCTGCACAGCCAAGTCGCTCTGCACGCCGATTACGGCGGCGTCGTCCCCGAACTCGCCTCGCGCGACCACGTCCGACGGCTGCTGCCGTTGATCCGGCAGACCCTCGCGCAGGTCGCGCCGAGCCCACCATCGATCGACGGCATCGCCTACACCGCCGGGCCCGGCCTGATCGGCGCGCTGATGGTCGGAGCGGCGGTTGCCCGTTCGCTGGCCTGGGCCTGGCGGGTCCCGGCGATCGCCGTGCATCACATGGAAGGACACCTGCTCGCGCCACTGCTCGAAGCCGAACGCCCGGAATTTCCGTTCGTCGCGCTCTTGGTCTCCGGGGGACATACGCAACTGATCGAAGTCGCGGGGCTCGGTCGCTACCGCATTCTCGGCGAATCGGTCGACGATGCCGCCGGCGAGGCGTTCGACAAGGTCGCGAAGATGCTGGACCTGGGCTACCCGGGCGGCCCGGCGATCGCGGCGCTGGCCGAACACGGCCAACCCGGACGTTTCAGTTTTCCCCGGCCGATGACCGACCGGCCCGGCCTCGACTTCAGCTTCAGCGGCTTGAAGACGCATGTGATGCAGACGCTGCGCAATACCGGAAACGCCGAGCAGGACCGCGCCGACATCGCCTGCGCGTTCCAGGACGCCGTCGTCGACACGATCCTGATCAAATGCCGCAGGGCGTTGCAAAGTACCGGATTGACCCGGCTAGTGGTCGCCGGCGGCGTCAGCGCCAACCGCTCACTCCGCAAACTGCTGGTCGAGATGGCCGCCGACAACGGTTGGCAGGTCTACTTTCCGCGGCTTGAATTCTGCACCGACAACGGAGCGATGATCGCCTACGCCGGCTGCCTGCGCCTCGCCACCGGACAGGGTGATCCTCCGGAGATCACGGCCAGGGCCCGCTGGCCGCTCGACAGTCTCGCCCCACCCTGACTCGACCCGTCCGCACGGCTCGAAACGGCGGCCGGTCGACCCGGGACGCAGCGCCCGCGCTGGCCCGGACGAGCAGCGCCGTTCAGCGAACGATGCGCCCTTCCTCTCCGCGGACCAATCGGGCGATGTTGCCGCGATGGCGCCAGAACAGCAGCGCCGTCATGACCGCGGTCGATGCGGTCAGCCATGGCGAACCCAGCCAGCCCCAGACGTACAACGGAGCCAAGGCCGCGGCGGTCAGGCCACCGACGGATGAGATGCGGGTTACGCCGAACACGGCCAGCCAGGTCAGTGCGGCGAAGCCACCGACGGCCCAGGAAAAGCCGAGCAACACGCCCAGCGCGGTCGCGACCCCCTTGCCACCGCGAAAGCGGAAGAACACCGGGAATAGATGCCCGAGAAAGGCCGCAAGGCCGATCAGGCCGAGGGCCTCGTCACCGGCACCCCAGGCACGCGCGATCAGCAGCGGAACGAGGCCCTTCGCGGTGTCGCCCAGCAAGGTCAGGATGGCGGCCTTCCGCCCGCCGAGCCGCAGGACATTGGTCGCCCCGGGATTCTTCGAACCCTGTTCCCTGGGGTCCGGCAGACCGAACGCCCGACTGACGATTACCGCGCTCGACAGCGAGCCGAACAGATAGGCTACCGGCACCAGAATCCAGACCATTGCGCGCTGCGTCCTTGGTTGTCACCGAGTTCGGATGTATGTTACCAATGCGCCCCGGAGTACTCTCGGACACGTTAGCGCACATGGACATTATATTTCTGCGGGGCCTGCAGATCGAGACAGTGATCGGGATCTACGACTGGGAACGGGAGATCCGCCAGACCATCGTCCTCGACGTCGAGATGGCCAGTGACATCCGGCGCGCGGCGGCGTCCGATGACATCGTCGACACCCTCGACTACAAGGCCGTATCCAAACGCATCATCTCGTTCGTCGAGGCCAGCGAGTTCTTCCTCGTGGAGACGCTGGCCGAACGGATCGCCGAGATCGTGCTGACCGAGTTCGGCGTACCGTGGTTGCGGCTGACCCTGAACAAGAAAGGCGCCATCCGGAACGCCAGCGACGTCGGCATCATCATCGAGCGAGGCGATCGGCCGGCCCATGCCTGAAGTATTCGTCGGCATCGGCACCAACATCGACCGCGAACGCAATCTGGCCTCGGCTCTGCAGCACCTGAGCGAGGCCTTCGGTACGTTGCGGTGTTCCAGCGTCTACGAGACCGAGGCGGTCGGATTCGTCGGCGATCCGTTCCTGAATCTGGTCGTCTCGTTCGAGACCGAACTGAGCGTTCCGGAACTGGTGGGACTGCTGGCCGACATCGAACGGGGCCACGGACGCCAGCGCGACAGCCGGAAGTTCGCCGCGCGCACGCTGGACCTAGATCTGCTGCTCTACGGGGATACCGTCGTTCGGCAGGAGAAGCTGAGGATTCCGCGCGAGGAAATCACCCGCTACGCCTTCGTGCTCGAGCCATTGGCCGAACTCGCGCCGGATCATCGACATCCGGTTCTGGGCATCAGCTTCGCACGACTGTGGTCCGAATTCGACAAGACCCACGTGCGCCAGCATCGGATCCCGTTCCCCGCGAACGCCTAGTGCGGGTCCTGAGCGCTTCCGGGCTTCCCTGGGTACCAGGGCGCGTCATCGATATCAAACCTTGCACACGTTTGATGTCGCCGCGCGAGTCGAAACCACACCAGTCCTCACCGGCCTGAAAGGAGCCTGCAAGACGGTATTCCGACGCTTTCTCAACTGAACAGCGTGCGGCCCCCATCGACCGCCAGGATCTGACCGGTCACGTACTGCGCCTCGAGCGCCAGATAACTGACCGCTCGTGCGATATCCTCGGTCCTTCCCATCCTCCGCAACAGGATCCGCTCGAGCACGCGTTCCTTGTCCTCGGAGTCCCCTGCCTGCGCCTCCGGCCAGAGTATCGCACCGGGGGAAACGCCATTGACGCGAACATCCGGCGCCAGTTCCTTCGCCAGACTCTTCGTCATCGCCGCCAGCCCGGCTTTCGCGATGCTGTACACCGGATAGCCCTGCAACATCCGTTCGGCATGGATATCGATGATGTTGACGATCGCGCCAGCGCTGTCGCGCAGATACGGCGCCGCCGCCTGGGCCAGGAAGAACGGCCCGGTCAGATTGGTCGACAGCAGCTCGTGCCACTGATCGAGGCTGACCGTCCCGAGGGGGGTTGGATAGAAGGATGAGGCGTTGTTGACCAGAACCCCCAAGCCCCCGGCCAAACCCACCGCCCGCTCGACGAGTTCCGGCAATTCATCGATCCGGCCGAGGTCCGCGTCAACCAGCCAGACGCTGCCCGGACGCCTGGCATCGAGGCGCGCGCGCAGGGCTTCGGCTTCGGCACGCGCCGAGCGGTAGTGGATGACGACCGAACAACCCTCATCGTGCAGGCGCTCGGCGATCGCAGCGCCCAGTCGGCGCGCTGCTCCGGTGATCAGCGCGCCCCGCCCGTCCTGACATTCTCGGTCAGCCATGTCCTTCCCCGATCGTCATCGAAGCGTAAACCAACCGTCGCCAAGGGTTCACGGACCCACCCTAGACTGGTGATTCGACGCTGTTCCCGAGGAATCGACGATGCGACTGATCCAGACCATACAGCATTGCGACGTTTCGATGTTCAACTGGTTCATGACGCGGAAGCACTGTGAGGTATCCGCACGACTCGCCCGCTGGGTATCCCGGACCGGCGACGGGTATCTCTACCTGATCGTCGCGGCCTATCTGTACCATTCCGGCCTGCCCGCGGGCTCCCTGTTCCTCCCGATTGCGCTGGCCGCGTTCGCGATCGAAAGGAGTTTCTATCTTGTGCTGAAGAACGGCTGCCGGCGCTACCGCCCGCAAGACGCGCTGCCGAACTTCCGCAGCTTCATCATCCCGTCCGATCGATTCAGCTTCCCGTCCGGCCACACGTCCGCCGCGTTCCTGATGGCCACGCTGCTCGGCTTCTTCTTTCCACCGCTGCTGTGGCCCCTCTACGCCTGGGCCGCGCTGGTCGGCTTGTCGCGCATCCTGTTGGGCGTGCACTTCCCGACCGACATTCTCGTCGGCATGACGATCGGCGTCACCGTCGCCGCGGTCAGCTTGAGGATGATCGCCGCGTGAAGATCCTGTACGGTGTTCAGGCGACCGGCAACGGCCACATTACCCGCGCCCGCGTACTCGCGCCGCTGCTGCGGGCCCGGGGCGCCGATGTCACTTGGCTCTTCACGGGCCGCCCCTGGGATCAGTTGTTCGACATGGCGCCGTTCGGCGACTTCGAGTGGCGCCGCGGCCTGACCTTCAGCACCCACTCGGGCCATGTGCACTACTTGCGCACGGCCATCAGCAACGACCTGATCCGCTTCGCTCGCGACGTGCGGGCGCTGGACCTGACAAGCTACGACCTGGTCGTCACGGACTTCGAACCGGTGACCGCCTGGGCCGCGAAACTCCGCGGCGTCGAGGCGATAGGCATCGGCCATCAATACGCGTTCGAGCACCCGATCCCGCGGACCGGCGACGATCCGCTGTCGCGCACGGTCATGCGTCACTTCGCGCCGGCGAGCATCCATCTGGGGCTGCACTGGCATCATTTCGATCAGCCCATCCTGCCGCCGATCATCGAGACTCCACCGGAACCCGACCGGATCGCGGACGACAAGATCCTCGTCTATCTGCCGTTCGAGGAGATCGAGGACGTCGTCGACCTGCTGGCCGAGTTCACGTCGCATCAGTTCTTCGTCTACAGCACCGCGACCGCCAGATGCAAGCCGGACCACCTGCATATCCGTCAGTTGTGCCGGGTCGGCTTTCATCAGGACCTGAGGAACGCATCGGGCGTGATCTGCAACGCCGGCTTCGAACTGGCCAGCGAGGCCCTGCAGATGGGCAAGAAACTGCTGGTCAAACCGCTGCGCGCGCAGCTCGAACAGATGTCGAATGCGCTGGCGCTGGAGCAGATTCAGCTCGGCGCGGTGATGCCCGAACTCGATCGCGCGAGCGTATCGTTCTGGTTACGCAATGGCCGCGCCAACCGCGTGGTGTTTCCGAACGTTGGCGAGGCCATCGCCGACTGGTTGCTATCGGGACAACGCTCGATCGATCCGGAGTGGGTGCGCTCGATCTGGGCGCGGGTCGAATACCGCACCGAACCGTCGCCGGCTACCGGTGCAGCGAAGCCCGAGGGCGACCCGGCGCGAAACCCTCAACCCTCGATGCCCTCGGCGTAACTCGTCCAGTCGGCGGCCTTGTCGCCGAACGCCAGAAAATACGGGTTAAGGAAGGTGTCGCGGCGGTTGTAATGCAGATCCCGCCCGCCCAGATCCGTGACCCGTCCGCCGGCTTCGGCGACGACACAATGCGCCGCCGCGGTATCCCACTCCGACGTGAGGCCGATTCTGGGGTACAGATCGGCCGAGCCGTCAGCCACCAGGCACAATTTCAATGAACTGCCCATCGAGCGCAGTTCGTGCTGGCCGATACGCTCGAGGTACCTGGCCAATTCCGGCGTCTGGTGCGAACGGCTGCCGACGATGGTCAATGGCGGCGCATACGGCGCCCGAACCCTGATGCGCTCCGGCGTCGCTTCGGCGCTCTGACGATAGGCTCCACACGCCTCGGCGGCGAAGTAGCACAGATCGATCACCGGCGCATAGACGACGCCGAGCACCGGTTGCCCGTCGTGGATCAGCGCGATATTGACGGTGAACTCACCGTTCCGCTTGATGAATTCCTTGGTGCCGTCGAGCGGATCGATCATCCAGCAGGTTCGCCAGGCATTCCGCTGTTCGGCCGGAATCGCCGCCGATTCCTCGGAGATGATCGGATATGTCGGCTTCAACTTCGCCAGACCGTCGACCAGACAATCGTGCGACGCGAGATCCGCCTTCGTCAGCGGGCTGTCGTCACTCTTGATGTCGACGGCGAAATCGGTTGCGTAGATGTCGAGAATGCGACGCCCTGCCTGTCTAGCCAATGCGACGACCGCTTCGAGAAAATGGGAGGGTTCCTTTACCATGGGTACAGACAGGCTGCTACCGTTGCTACTCACTTGGGTTTAAAGGCGCTTCACGAGCATTGACCGGGATGATAACCGATGATCGACTGGGAAAGGATCCAAACCGTGTTCCTCGATATGGATGGAACGTTGCTCGACCTGAACTTCGACAATCATTTCTGGTGCGACTTCGTGCCGCGGCGCTACGCGGAGAACCACGGCCTGAGCATAACCGAGGCCCGCGCGCGGCTGACGCCGCGCTTTCGCGCGCTCGAGGGAAAACTTGAGTGGTACTGCCTCGACTACTGGAGTGAGGCCCTTGACCTCGATATGGCCGGCCTGAAGGAAGAGCTAGCCGGGCTGATCGCGGTGCTGCCGCACGTCACGGAGTTTCTGAGCGCGGTGCGCAAGGCCGGCAAACGACTCGTGCTGGTCACGAACGCTCACCCCCGCAGCCTGTCGCTGAAGATGGACCGCACCCGACTGCACGCGTTCTTCGACCGCTTGGTGTGTTCGCATAGCTTCGGATTTCCCAAGGAGCATGCGGATTTCTGGCGGCGACTGCACGAAGAACAGCCCTACGACGCGCATGCGACGATGCTGGTGGATGACAGCCTGGCGGTCCTGCGCTCGGCGCGAACGTATGGCATCGGTACGATCGTCGCCGTGCGCCGAGCCGACTCGACGCAACCGCCGCGAACGATCGACGAATTCGACGCGATCGACGATTTCCGCGAAATCATGCCGCCGTGCTGAGGAAGCGCCGCGACCAGCGCGGCGCCCTATCGGACGCCCGACGAGCAACAGACCCGCCGAACTCAGGCGCCTTCGCTAACGCCTATTGATTCTGCCGGACCCACTGCTCCAGACTGATCTGCCGCGCATCGCCGCTCTTCGATTCGACGACCGGGCGCAGATACGCGTCGATATCATCCGAGGAGGCATAGACCGAGACGACCTGGCCTTTGCCGCCACAGGACTTCGGCAAGGGCTTCGCCTTCAGATCGCGCGTCATTCTGAGGTAAGGTGCCCATTGGTATGGCGCTCCACCCACGTACTGGTCGCTCCATGTACTCGTCGTCCCGAGCAGCCAGGCCTGGGCCGGGAGCGCTCCCTCAAGATTGCTTTTCGGACAGAACTGAGCCGCGGCAAAGAAATACTGCACATCGGTGACACAGGACTTCTTCGGAATCTCGGGCAGTTGAACCCACAAGACGACCTGACCGATGCTGTAGCCGCCAATGCCCTGATCACCAACCCAGACCGTCGCGCGCGGCGCCTTGTCGTAAACCGGTGATGCCTCGGCATAAAATTGGTAGGTGCGATTAAGCGCCGGGATCCCCTCGGCCTGTGCCGTACTGATGCCCCAGTCATAGCCGCTCGCATCCGGCGAGGCCGGCCCGATCACGCGATAGGGCTTGTCGAGCGGCGGAAACTCGTAACTCCCATCGAGCAAGGGATAGTCTATGACCTGCGACGCCCAGTTGTTCCCCGGGACCACCACGGCAACCTGAGTCGTTCTAGGCGACGATGCCATGACTTCGGTATGACCACAGGCATGACCGATGTTCATGTAGACCGGTCCCCAGGCACCATCCTGATATACCGCCTCCCATTGCGTTGCCTTTGGCAAGCCACCGCGCCACCACGCCGGAAACTGCGTATACATATGGGCGGATGCAGTTCCGCCAATGCCTGCGCTCATGACGACGGCGCAGGTGATCCGTGTGAACGGCTTGAACATCTCGCGTACTCCTCTCGGACTTATGGTTGCGGCCCGCGAATGTGGGCCTCCGCCAGTCGCCGCAAGAACCATACCGCAACGAAATAGCGCAATTTTTTCAATTCTTTGCAGCCAAGTGGAGTTCCCGCAACACATTGAACCAAGGCAAATCCCATAGCACCCTCAGGTATTTGCCGCATTCAATCGAAAACAACCGAACATCGTCGGCCCAGTCAGTCGTCAACCCGATCATGACGACCCACCCTATCGTGCGTCATCGAACGTTCACGGGACCGTGCCCTGCCTGTCACCCGCGAGCGCTACCGTGCGGGCTTTCCATCATCAGCCATTGGAAACGCCCGTGCTTGCCCAACCGGAACCCATTGCCGAACGCACCCGACGATTTCGAACCTTCTTGACCCATGATCCGGCGCTCGTGCGCGAAGCGCAGGCCCTGCGCTACCGCATTTTCGCCGAGGAAATGGGCGCGCGCCTGCATTCTCCGGAGCCCGGTCTGGACATCGACGACATCGACCCGTACTGCGATCACCTGATCGTCTACGACACGCAGCGCCGGCGCGTCGCCGGGTGCACGCGTCTGCTGACGGACGTACAGGCGGCGCGGTTCGGGCGCTTCTACTCGGAAAGCGAGTTCGCGCTGGAGCAGGTGTTGCGGCTACCCGGCCGATTTCTCGAGATCGGCCGCACCTGCGTCGATCCGCGTTACCGCGGTGGTGTCGTCATCGCGGCCCTGTGGAGCGGTCTGGCCGAACACGTCGCCGCCGAGCGCTTCGACTTCCTGATGGGCTGCGCCAGCATTCCGCCCGGGCCGAGCGGGTTCTCCGTCGATGCGTTTCGTGCCCGATTGACACCCGAGCAGATCGGTCCGGCCGAATTCGGGGTTCGGCCACGACGCCCGGTGCCGACCGAGCGTCGATGCCAACGGGATGAGAGCGGCGTTCCACCACTGCTGCAGGCTTATCTGCGACTCGGCGCCTGGATCTGTGGCGAGCCGTGCTGGGATCCCGACTTCAATGTCATGGATGTGTTCATCCTGCTGTCGCTGCCGCGTCTCGCCGAACGCTACGGACGCCACTTCTTCCTCCCGCGGGAATCGACTGATGCAGCAACTGCAGCGAGCCTATAAGTGTCCTCTGGTGATCGTCGCGCTGGCTGCCGGCGTCACGATCACCGCGATGATCTTCCCGCTCTGCAGGTTTATGTCCGAGCGCCGCGCACCCGTAGTGCAGGGACGAATCCAGCAAGCCTGGTGTCGGGTTCTGCTCGCGGCGTTGCGCGTCAGGGTCAGAACCACGGGCCGGATGGCCGACGATGCGCCGCTGTGGGTCGCCAACCATATTTCGTGGCTGGACATCCTGGTCCTCGGCGCCCAGCGTCCGACGCAATTCGTCGCCAAACACGAGGTCGGGGCCTGGCCGATCATCGGTTACATGGCCCGGCGCAATGGAACCATGCTGCTGCGCCGAGGCGACGCCGGCAGCAGCCGTCGCATCGCCGAGGACATGGCATGGCGACTGCGCAGACAGCAGGGCATCACGCTGTTTCCGGAGGGAACCAGCAGCGATGGCACGGTGGTCCGCCGTTTTCACTCCCGGCTGTTTCAGGGCACACTCCTGACCGGAACCCGTGTACAGGCGGTCGGCCTTGCCTATCGAGGGCGTGGTTGTGGAGCAGTGCCGTTCGTCGGTGAGGATTCGTTTCTTCCCAGTCTGTGGCGGATTATCGCGGAACCCGTCATCGATGTGGAACTGCAGTTCCATCAGCCGCTCTCGCCGCACAGGCATACGCGGGACGCACTGGCCGAACTGACCAGACGGCAGATCGTCGGGGCACTCGGACTCGACGACGTGGCTAATGCTCGATTTACCCGAAAATCGGGCTGATGCAGAACCCCTGGCTCACCCCGGCGATCCTCGTCACCCCGCTCACGCTGAGCGAAAGCCGTCGCTCCCGGCTATCGCCCCGACGTTTTGAAAGGCTTGCAATCTCTGCGCGTTTGCAGTGAAATTCCGCGGTATCCGCTTGTCCCGTCGTACCGAGCAGCGTAGCTTGCGTCTCGCTGGCTCGACCCCTCCAAAAACTCGCAACCCGGGAGATCATGGTGAGTTCGAATATCATTCATCTGACCGACGCCGACTTTGAGGAAAAGGTTCTCAAAGCCCAAGCCCCGGTATTGGTCGATTACTGGGCCGAATGGTGCGGCCCCTGCAAGATGATCGCACCGGTCCTCGAGGATATCGCAGCGGATTACGCCGGTAAGTTGACGGTCGCGAAGCTCAATATCGACGACAATCCGACAACGCCTCAACGCTTTGGAGTCCGGGGTATTCCGACGCTGATGCTGTTCAAGGGCGGCGAGGTCGAGGGAACCAAGGTCGGCGCAATGTCAAAATCGCAACTCGCCAATTTCCTCGATAGCTATCTGTGACCTGATCGGCAGCACCTGCCAGGGTTCCGTGACTGGACGGACCCTGATCGGTGTGCTAGCTTAAGTTAAGCCGCTCGAACGTCCCTGCTTCCGCCGCGGCGCGGAATCTCTCCTGCTAGCTGCCCCGTCCCACCGTGGGCCGCGTATTCCGCGAATTTCCTCAACCCTCGCACCACTCTGCCTAGCACTGACTGCTATGAATTTGACCGATCTCAAGCGCAAGCCCGTACCGGACCTGATCGCGCTCGCGGAATCCATGGATATCGAGGGCGTCGCCCGCACGCGAAAGCAGGATCTGATTTTCGCGATGCTGAAGAAATTGGCCAAGAACGGCGAGGATATCTTCGGCGACGGCGTGCTGGAAATCCTGCAGGACGGCTTCGGCTTCCTTCGCTCCGCGGACAGTTCGTATCTCGCAGGTCCGGACGACATCTACGTGTCGCCGAGCCAGATCCGCCGCTTCAGCCTGCGCACCGGGGATACGATATCGGGCAAGATTCGCCCGCCGAAGGAAAGCGAACGCTACTTCGCGATGCTCAAGGTCGAGCAGATCAACTTCGAACCGCCCGAGAATACCAAGCACAAGGTGCTGTTCTCGAACCTGACGCCGTTGTTCCCGGTCGAACGGTTCGTTCTCGAGATCGGCAATGGCACGACCGAGGACTTGACGGCGCGCATCATCGACTTGATCGCCCCGATCGGCAAGGGCCAGCGCGGCCTGATCGTCTCCCCGCCGAAGGCCGGCAAGACGATGATCCTGCAGAATCTTGCGCATTCGATCGCCGAGCGAAATCCGGAGTGCTACCTGATCGTCCTGCTGATCGACGAGCGCCCGGAAGAAGTCACCGAGATGCAGCGCAGCGTCAAGGGCGAAGTCGTCTCGAGCACCTTCGACGAGCCCCCGGCGCGCCACGTGCAAGTCGCGGAAATGGTCATCGAGAAGGCGAAGCGTCTGGTCGAGCACAAGATGGATGTCGTGATCCTGCTCGACTCGATCACGCGTCTGGCCCGGGCCTATAACACCGTGATTCCACCCTCCGGCAAGGTACTGACCGGCGGCGTAGACGCGAATGCCCTGGAGCGCCCGAAGCGATTCTTCGGCGCGGCGCGCAACATCGAGGAAGGCGGCAGCCTGACCATCATCGCGACGGCGCTGGTCGATACCGGGTCGCGAATGGACGAGGTCATCTACGAGGAGTTCAAGGGCACCGGCAACATGGAACTCCATCTCGACCGCAAGATCGCCGAGAAGCGCATCTACCCGGCGATCAACATCAATCGGTCGGGAACCCGCCGGGAAGAATATCTGGTGCCGGCGGACGAACTGCAGAAATGCTGGATTCTGCGCAAGATCCTGCAGCCGATGGACGAAATGGCCGCCAGCGAATTCGTCCTCGGCAAGCTGAAGGACACCAAGACCAATGCCGAGTTCTTCGACATGATGAAGCGCTGAGGCGCATCCGGCCGAGGTCTACCGGGCCTATTGCGTCCTCAGGCTGTAGGTCTGGTACAGAACGATCATGCTGACCAGCGCCGCCAGCGAACGCACGCGGAGCTTGCGCATGATGCCTTCGCGATGCTTCTCGACGGTCCGTTGACTGATCCCGAGGTCCAGCGCGATGACCTTGTTCGGGTCGCCCCTGACGACGCGGCGTAAGACGTCGCACTGACGCTCGGTCAAAAGGCCGAGGCGCGCGCCGAATTCGGCCAGATCCCCTTCCCGCAGCCGGTATGCTGGTTGTACCGTTTCGATCAATGCGAGGCCGGGCACCGTGCCGCCCCGTGACATTTCCTTGACCATCGTGCTCATCTGCGTACCCCCCAGGTGTTCATGACTGGCATGTGAACCGTCGATCTCGACGCTGAGGCACACGATAACGGTCGGAGAGACCGTTGCTCAGTGAACTATTCCCCCTTCCGGCGTGAGCCCTTACCGGCCCCGCGTCTGCGAGAGAGATTTACTCGATCGAGAGGGTATGCCGCCATGCCGTACGATCATCACGGGCGCCTCGATGAGGATGAACGGCCATTTCTGATTGCCTCGCCGGGATTCGTTCCGATAGCACTGGCCGGGAGCACGGGGGCAGAAGTCCAGAAGCCGCCTGCCATCGTGGTCATCGGCGGACTGTTCGGCATTACGGCGTTGACACGGTTCGTTCGGCCGCCGGTGTACCGACTCATCGGCATGACCAGGCTCCGATCCGACACGGCGCATCCTGATGCTCGCTGATCCGGTTCGAACGCCCGCGCGCCTCCGTGTAACCGCAGTGCTCGTCGGAGCGATGACCTGCTCGGCTTGTGCGTCGCATCACGCTAGGCAATCGCCCGGCCAAGACATAGCCGAACGGGGCCTCGCCACCATTAGCGGCGGCCAGGGCCGCCTACTCGCGCGTCCGAGTCGACGGGTCGACGGCGCGCCGCCGGTCCTCCCTGCATTGCTCGACCGAATGGAACACATCGCCGGCGAGCACGACGCCGACGGTCTCGCCGCCGTTCAACTCGGCCTACCCTGGCGCGTCGTGGTATTGCGGCGAAAGGACCCGGCTCGACGTCCGTTTTATCAGGCACTGATCAACCCCGAGTGGGTCTCATCCTCCGCGGACTGGACCGGTTCCTGGGAGCGATGCCTGTCGGTCCCCTGGGGATACCGCTACACCGAGCGCGCAAGCCGCATCAAGATCCGTTATGCCGATGAACACGGCGTGACGCACACCGAAACCTTCGAAGGGGACGAGGCCGTCGTGCTGCAACACGAACTCGACCATCTGCATGGACAGTTGCTCAGTGACGGCCTGGGGCCCCGCGATTTCGTTCCCGCCGCCCGCATCGACGAGATCGCCACCGCTGCTCGCCAGGACTGTCGGGCAGATCCGGAACGCGGATGCGCGCATTGGATGAAGGTCCGCTGGCAGGTTTATCGCGACACAGCAAAAGCCACGCCAGATTCGACGATCCAAACCCCAAGGTAAATATTTCACAAAACTCGAGGGAATTGTTCACTGCGGCGCCGGTCATGGAACGCTATCTTCAACTTCCATCATCGGGCAGCACTTGTGAACACGTACAGCTTTCAATTCACGGTTTGTCGATCGCCGAATCCGGAACCGCGTGTCCATTTCGGCGGCATCTTCTCCACCGAGCGGGCAGCCCGGGAGGCTTTGGCGCGCTTCGTCGAGTTATTGGAGGCGGATCCGGTTGCACGCGTGACGGAAACCCAGGTCTTCCAGGTTGACAGGGCGGCGCAACTGGGCCGATTCATCTGCCCACCGCCCGACCCCGACCCGCTCGCCTGAACCCTCCGTAACACCCACCGGGCCGCGGATCAGGGGCGACCCGTCCGGAACGCTGGCCCGGCCTCGCCATTCAAACGGACGATCGTCGCGCACCGCAAACTCCGATCCCTTCACGCGACAATCCATGCCGCGCGGAGACCTGCCGCTCACGCGTGAACGACAACGGCTGCGCTTACACGCCCGCGGCGCCTAAGGCTTGGTCTTCGACCACGCGCCGGTGGCAAAATGGTGAAGAAACAACATACCCAGTCCATAGGTGACCGCCGCGGACGCGGCCGGCCCGACGACCAGCTGCACACCCCCGACGGCGCCGGGAGCGAAGCGCTCGAGCTTATGGATCAGATAGGTGCCGATCCACCCGGAATGCGCACCGCCGAGAACCGTCGCGATCGCCGTCTTCGCGATGTGATCCGAAACGTTGACCTCATAGAGCGCGCCGAGGTCGCGGACCAGTTTGATCAACAAACCGGAGATCGCCACCTGCATCAGCGGTCTCGCGGGAATCAGGCCGAGCCCTGCAGACAGCACCGTGTAGCGGTGAACGATCCGAAGCCCCTGTCGTCGGCGCTTCGCTCGGGCGAGGCGGCGCCCGGCAAGCGCTCCGCGCGCCAGCGGCGCAATGCCTGCATCTCCGGCACTCCGCTTCGCATCTTTTTTTGCCGTCACGTCGAACTCCTGTGGTCCCGTGGACCTACAGGATTACACAGCGATCGGCCGTTCGCACGTTTCGCCGGGGCGTGCCGAGGTCGAGCCTCCGGGCTTGGAACGGACGTCGGATAGGGAACCGCCAACGCCTATCGGACGTGACCCATGGACACCGTGAGAGGCTCCGTATTATAGTCGCCGGACATCCGAGGCCGGGGGGCTCGCGAGTTGGGACGTACTGACGACGGGTCGCAGCGATGGCCAGTGCAACTTCGAGATCCGCCCATGGTCGGCACCTTTCCGGGGCCATTCTATTGTTGCTCGCATGCCGAACTTCTTCTGCCGAGACCGCCTACCAGATCGACCTGCACGACCAACGTGTGACGCTGAATGCGCGCGGCGCGCTCCTCGTCGACGTATTGCGGGGACTCGCCGAGCGAACCGGAACGACCATAAGCGGTATCGAACTGCTGTGCGGCACGACCGACGCGGAGTTCACCGAACTCAGCCTGTCCGAGGCCCTGCAGCGACTGCTGCCCGGCGCCCGCTACAGCTTCGATCAGGGCTCCGGCGCGTCCGCTAGACACCCGAGGCTGTCGATCCAGTCGTTTACACCGGACTCCGCGACATCGGCCACGCCCGATCCGGTTCCCTCGGCCGAAGCGCTCGCGGCCGCCGGCTACGTCCCCGATCAATACAAGAAGCTGTATGCGTGGGCCGAGCGCGGAGACCTCACCGCGCTGCAGGGCGTCGTTGCCAACGGCGATCCCACCGCGCGCTCTATCGCGATTCGCCTGCTGGCGGCCCAGGACCCCGAGCGGGCCGCGCGGCTGGCGGCGCGCGACCTGCGCGACGGCGCTCCGGGCAACCGCATCGATGCCGTTCAAACCCTCGGTGAAATCGATAGCGAACGGTCGACGAAGGCACTGGCGCTTGCTCTGGACGACGGCGATCTGTCGGTGCGACAGACGGCATTGCTGGCACTGAATTCGCAATCCTCGGCGGCTGCCATCGAACTGCTGAGCAAGGCGCTCGGCGACCGTGACACCTCGATCCGCATGACCGCATTGGACCTGCTCGCCGAACGCGGCCCGGGCAGCACCGAAGGGATTCGCTCCGCATTGCAGGACCCGGATGCCCGGGTCCAGGATCACGCGCGCCGGCTGCTGGCGCAATTGAGTGCCGGCGCCGACGCGGCCAACGCCGACCCCGCTTTGCCCCCCGCCGCGATACCTCAGCAGGAGTGAAAAAATGACAACCCCCCCCAATGCGCAAAGGAAGCACCCTCGATGGCTATTGACGCTGGGACTCGCCCTATCGACGACAGCTGCGCTGGGCGCCGACGTCGCACCGATGCTGGCACCCGGCAACGCCGGAGACACCACCGCCGACGGCGTGCTCGGCCAACTGGACTTCGTGCATAACGTCGCCGACTTCGTCGACGCTCGCGGCATCAATTCGGGCCAGTACAGCAGTGGCGACGTCGCGATCGACCGCAGTCCCGTTGATCCTGCCCCGGATCGAGTCTACGCGACCGATTACGGCAATCATCGCGTCTTGGGCTGGAAGAGCATCGCTGCATTCGCGTCCAAGGCACCTGCCGACATCGTCATCGGGCAGCCGGACTTCTCATCAAATGTCTGCAACAACGGCGGGATCACCGCGCGCAGCCTGTGCAATCCAGTGGGCGTCGCCGTCGACAGCAAGGGCAACCTCTACATTGCCGACACGGGCAACAATCGCGTGCTGTTCTACAAGGCCCCGCTGGCACAGACTCAGACGGCGAATTTCGCCGCGATCGACGTGTTCGGACAGTTCGGCAGTTTCACGATCAACTACTCGAACAACTCCGGCATCGGCCCAAATACCCTGTACAGCCCGGTCCGGCTCACGCTGGACGAAGGCGACAATCTGTATGTCGCCGACCAAAACAACCAACGCGTGCTGGAATTCAACTCGCCCGCGCAGATCACCGCCGCTCCAGGCTCCGGCGACACGACGGCTGACCGCGTATTCGGCCAGCTGAACGCATTCAATACCAACACCTACAACTGTAACGCCCCCGCAGTCAGCAACAACACCTTGTGTTACCCGGCAGGGCTTGCGACATTCAAAGCCCCGGGCGCCGCAGCCAGCGACCTATACGTCGCCGACCAGAACAACCATCGGGTTCTGGTCTTCACGTCGCCGCTGACGACGAATACCACCGCCGACAAGGTCTACGGACAGCCTGATTTCACGCAGAATACGGCGAACAACGGCGGCCTGAACCAGCTTTCGCTGAATACACCCACAAGCGTCGCACTCAATTCAGCCGGGGACCTGCTCGTCGCCGACTCGGGCAATCACCGGGTCCTGCAATTTCCCGCAGGCCTAAACAAGGCCAACCGCGTGCTCGGCCAGTTCGGCGCCATGAACACGAACATCTGCAACAACACCGGCGGCGGGACCTTCATTGCCGGAGGCAATCCAAAGAATCTGTGCACGCCGAATGGCGTGGCCGTCGATAGCACGGACAACGTCTATGTCGCCGATACGCGAAACAATCGCATCCTTCGTTTCGACGCACCGCTGACGCTCGGCTCGCAGGCCTCCGGCGTGCTCGGCCAGCAGTTGCTGAACCCCGGTGCGACCGGTGGCCCCTCGTCGAACACGAGCATCGCCAACGGGCTCGATGCGCGGGGTTTCAATCTGACCTATTCCAGCGATGGCGTCGTCGCGATAGACCGCAGCAGCAAGCCAAACCGCGTCTACGTTTCCGACCCATCCAACCACCGGGTGCTGGGCTGGAGCGACGTCAAGGCGTTCGCAACGCACGCGCCAGCCAATGTCGTGCTTGGACAACCGAACCCGTTTACCGGCGGCAACACCGGTTTCGGAGTCGATGGCTGCAACAATGGCGGTCTGTCCGCGAAGTCACTGTGTCATCCGCGTGGCCTTGCGGTGGACAGCACCGGTAACCTCTACGTCGCCGATCAGAACAATAACCGGGTTCTCATTTACAAGAGCCCGATCGTCAGCGGCGCCAGCGCATTGAAGGTGCTCGGGCAGAGCGGCAGTTTCACGAGCAACTCCTGCAACTCGGGCGGGGGGCTGAGTGCGAACAGCCTGTGCACACCGGTTGGCGTCGCCGTGGATACCGCAGGCAATGTTTACGTCGGAGACTTCAGCAACAACCGTGTTCTGGCATATAGCAAGCCGCTGACGACCGATACCACCGCCGACAAGGTGTTCGGGCAGAGCGACGTGTTTACATCCAACACATGTAATCTGGGCGGCGTTCCATCACAGCAAACCTTGTGCAACCCTCACGGTGTCGCGGTCGACGCGAAGAACAATCTTTACGTCACGGACTACAGCAACAACCGCGCGCTGGAGTTCAATGCGCCGCTGGCGGCCGCCGGCAATACCGTGGCCGACAAGGTGTTCGGACAGAACAACAGTTTTGCCAGCGGCACCTGTAATCTGGGTGGGCCGGTCAACGCCGACACGCTCTGCCGCCCCCGATGGGTCACGGTCGATGTCACGGACAATGTCTACATCGCCGACACGGATAATGCACGTGTGCTGGCCTATCGCAAGCCACTGACGACGAATCGCACCGCCGACCGAGTATTCGGGCAAGGCAACGTCATGACGGCGGCCGGATGCAAGGCCAGCGGGGTCAACTCTCCGTTTCTGAGCCCGAACACACTGTGCGTTCCGGAAGGACTCGCGACCGACAGCACCGCGAATCTGTACGTCACCGATGCAGGCCACAATCGCGTTCTGATGTTTCTCAGGCCCTTGAGCGCGCCTTAACCGACGCGTCCGTCTCCTGCGTGAACTCCATCGCGCAGGAGACGGGCACTACCCTTGCGCGCCGCCGCTGGCGCCGGATGCCACATGGACGGTGTGATATCACCCCGCCCGACAACCAGAGTTAAAACGAACAGCGTCCGGCATCCGCCGGGTGACGGCGATACCCGTCCAGTGCACGGTTGTCGACCGCCCTTCTGCTCGACCGTTTTCCGGATTCGATCGCGAATCTCATGACGAGGAGCTTGATGGGCTACCTCCGGGTTCTCGCCGCGCATCCGGGCGGACGTGCCGTATGCTCGGCGTCCGGGTCCAACCGGCGCCGCCGGACAATACGAAAAAGGCAGTGCTGCCTGCTGGTGGCGGGCATGTGCACGGCCTCGTGGCTGTACGGCGCCGATGAACCGCACCACCACGGCCTGCCCGGTCCGGATATCATCGATCAGCAGGCCGCGCGTGGGCTCCGCCAGGCCGGACTGATCGTCCCGCTTGCATCCCTGACCGAACGGGCACTCAGCCAGCGGCCCGGCCGCCTGCTCGACGTGCGGTTGATCCGACCTACCGCTGACGAGCCAGGCGGTTACATCTACGAGTTGCAACTATTGGGCGAGGATGGAACGGTAAGCTCCGTGCGCTATCGGGCCGAAAGCGGAACCTTGATCGTTGACGAAGGAGACTGAACGATGCGGCTTCTGTTGATCGAAGACGACGTGGCGCTCGGCGAAGGCCTGCGCGGCGAGTTGAAACTGGCCGGCTTTGCCGTCGATACCGCGACCGACGGCGCGACCGGCGAGTTCCTCGGTGCCACCGAGACCTATGACGCCGCGGTGCTCGACCTCGGCCTGCCAGGACTACCCGGGCTCGAGGTGCTGAAGCGCTGGCGGGCCGCCGGCAACGGATTGCCGGTGATCATCCTGACGGCGCGGGACGCCTGGCATGAAAAGGTCGACGGCCTGAATGCCGGAGCCGATGACTACATGGGCAAACCGTTCCATGTCGCGGAACTGCTGGCCCGTCTGCGCGCGCTGCTGAAACGGCGGCATGGGAGAACCGAGGCGCGTCTGGAGCAGGAGGGCATCGTCCTCGACGAGGAACGCCAGTGCGTCGTCATCGACGATCAGCGCACCGAGGCCCTGACCGCGATCGAGTTTCGCCTGCTGCGCTATATGATGAGCCACCCGGGTCGGATCCTGTCGAAGTCGCACCTCCAAGAGCACGTCTATGAATACGACAACGACCCCGACAGCAACGTCATCGAGGTCTACATCAACCGGCTACGCCGCAAGCTCGGTCGGGATGTGATCACGACCCGTCGCGGCCAGGGCTACGTGTTCGGCAAGCTTACGTGACCTCGCTGCGTCGGCGACTCAGTCTCAGCCTTTTGATCGTCCTCGTCCTGACCTTCGGGGCCCAATGGCTGATCGTTGCGCAGGCCGTCAGTCGAGTGGCGGAAAACCAGATCGCCAGCCGGCTCGAACACGACGGCGAAACCATCCTCGCATCGCTCGAACTCGACGCGCCGGACGCCACCCCGAGGCTCAACGCGCAGCGGCTGGCGCTCGTCTACCAGCAGCCATTCTCAGGCCATTACTACCTGATCCGAAGCGGCGCGCACGCGTTGATCTCACGCTCGTTATGGGATGAAGATCTGGCGGCCGAGCCCGCCCGACCGGGCACCGAGACGCGTCGGCATGCCGACGGCCCACTCGGCCAGCCGCTGTTGGTCTGGACCCGCGGGTACGTCAAACAAGGCCGTCCGGTGAGCATCACCGTCACCGAGGACCTGACGGAGGTTTGGCGCGACATCGCCTACTTCAAACTTGCTTACCTGTTCATCTGCGCGGCGACTCTGCTCGCCGCGGTCGCGTTGCAGCGTGCCGACATTCGCCGCGCGCTGCGGCCGTTCGGTATCACCGCCTCGAACCTGGCGTCGATCGCGCGCGGCGAGACCACCCGACTGGAGCCGGCCAGCCTCAGTGAAATGCGCCCGCTGGTCGACGAAATCAATCGTCTGCTGGAACTGGTCGAACGTCGGCTGCAACAGTCCCGCACCGCCGTGGGTAATCTCGCGCATGCGTTGAAAACACCCCTGGCCTCGATGTTCCAGACGCTGAAGGATCCAAGGCTGGCCGAACATCCCGAACTCGCGGAGGCCATTCGCCAGCAGTCGGAGTCGATGCGGCGACTGACCGAGCATGAACTGAAGCGGGCCCGCCTTGCCGGAGACGGCACCTCGGGTGCCTCGTTCGCCCCTAAAGCCGATGCCTCGACGCTGATCCGGCTATTGCAGACGGTCTACGCCGAGAAGAAGCTATCCTTCGAACTCGAAGCACCGGAGCTGCTTCTGCCCTATGACCGGGAAGACCTGCTGGAACTGCTCGGAAATCTGGCCGACAATGCGTGCAAATGGGCCGAGCGGCGCATTCGCGTAAGAATCTCCGTCGATAGCCGGCTACTCATCGAGGTGGCCGACGATGGTCCGGGCTGTGAACCGGCCGCGCTAGAGCAACTGGCACGCCGCGGAGCACGGCTCGATGAATCCAAGCACGGCCACGGGTTGGGCTTGGCGATCGTCCAATCGATCTGCGACGCCTACAACGGCAAACTGACCCTCGGGCCCGATCCGCTGCTGGGCGGATTTCGTGCACAGGTCACGTTACCGGCGCGCAGCACCGGCTCAAGCGGCTAAGCCGACTGAGCGGATAGAGAAGCGACGCGCCCATCACGCACGACCATCGCGCGAATCACGACCGCGCGGTGGCGGGCCGTCAGGCGCCGAACACGGGACGACCCGCCACCACGGTGTAGCGCACTCGTCCATACATCGGCTGCCCCCAGAACGGGGTATTTCGACCCTGGCTGCGCCAGTTCGTGTCATCGACGATCCACGTCGCCTCGGGGTCGAACACGCAGAGATCCGCCGGAGCGCCCACGTCGAACCGACCCCCGGGAAGTCCGAGTATGGCCGCCGGGCCAGAGGTCAGTCGGGCCAGCGCATCCGGCAAGCTCAATACGCCCTCCGCGACCAGTCGCAGCATCAATGGCAGAAGCGTCTCGATCGATGACACGCCCGCCTCCGTTGCCGAGAACACATCCAGCTTCGCATCCGGATCATGCGGTTGATGATCGGAACAGATCGCGCCGATCGCACCATTCGCGAGCGCCGACCGAAGACCGGCCCGATCCTCGGCCGATCGAAACGGGGGATCGACATGGCACATCGCGTCGAAATCGGCGACGGCGTCCTCGGTCAGAAACAGTTGATGCACGGCCACATCGGCGCTGACCGCCAAACCTCGCGCCTGAGCCTCAAGGAGCATCGACGCCGCGCGCGCGCTGCTGAGCTGTCCGAAGTGGGCGCGGACCCCGGTCTGCTCGATCAACACGAGAAGCTGGGCGACTGCCAGCGTCTCGGCTGCTTCCGGAATTCCCGGCAAACCGAGCCGGGTCGCGACCGGACCTTCGTGCATACATCCACCATCGCGCAGCGACGGATCCTGAGGACGCAACATCACGAGCAGCCCGTGACTCGCCGCGTACTCCAGAGCGCGACGCGCCACCAGGGGGCTGGCCAATGGCCGGCTGGCATTGCCGACCGCGCGGCACCCGGCATCGCGGAGGGCACTCATCTCGCTGAGATCCCGGCCGTTCAAACCCTGTGTCAACGCGCCGACCGGGACCATGTTAATGCCCGCCGCGGTGCGGCCGCGCTCACGGATCAGCCGGGCCACCGCCGGGCTGTCGATCACCGGCCAGGTATCCGGCGGCACGAATAGCGTCGTCACGCCGGCAGCGGCTGCCGCGACCCCCTCGCTCGCCAGTGTGCCCTTGTGTTCGTGACCCGGCTCACGCGGCCTTGCGCACAGGTCGATGAAGCCCGGACAGACGATACAGCCCGGAACCTCGATCTCGCGCTCCGCGTGGAAGTCCGCCGGGCGATTACCGACAGCGACGATCCGTCCATCGGCGATATAGACCGGCTGCACGCCATCGATGCCGTTGGCCGGGTCGATCACGCGCCCCGCGGAAATCACCAGGCGTTGGCCGATCATGCCGCCCCGCCCTCCCGCACCGACGACTCGGGGCCGCTGCGCATCGCCAGCGCCATGATCGCCATGCGGATCGCGATGCCGAAGTGCACCTGATTCAGAATCACCGAATGGGCTCCGTCGGCCACCCGCGAGTCGATCTCAATACCGCGGTTGATCGGTCCCGGATGCATCACGATGACATCGGGCCTGGCCTTCGCCAAGCGCGCCTCGGTCAGGCCGTAACGGGCGAAATACTCATGCTCGCTCGGTATGAAGGCGCTGGTCATACGCTCCTTTTGCAAACGCAGCGTGACGATGACATCGACATCCTGCAAGCCCTCGTCGAGATCGGTACACGAGGCGATGCCGAGCGCTTCCGGTCGGGCCGGCAGCAGGGTCTTCGGTCCGATTGCGCGAATCTCCCGCACGCCGAGCGTCCGCAAGGCCTGGATCTCCGAGCGCGCGACACGCGAGTGCAGGATGTCACCGACGATCGCCACCCTCAGCTCCGCGAACTGCTTCTTGACACGGCGGATCGTGAACATGTCGAGCATCGCCTGGGTCGGATGCGCATGACTGCCATCCCCGGCGTTGATGACGCTGATATGGGGGGCAACGTGCCGCGCGACGAAATGGGCGGCGCCGCTGGCCGCGTGTCGAACGACGAACATGTCGACCTGCATCGCCTCGATGTTGCGGATCGTGTCGAGCAGGCTCTCGCCCTTCGCGGTCGCCGAGGTCGCGATATTGATGTTCAGCACGTCCGCCGAGAGGCGCTTCGCGGCGAGTTCGAAGGTTGTCCGTGTGCGTGTGCTGGTTTCGAAGAACAGATTGACGACGGTCTTGCCGCGCAGCAAGGGCACCTTCTTGACCGTCTGTTCGGTCACGCTGGTGAACGACTCGGCGGTATCCATGATACGGACCAGCAAATCCCGACTGAGCCCGTCGATCGACAGGAAATGGCGCAGGTTGCCCTGAGCGTCGAGTTGCAGGTCGTGGCGGGGGTTGTCAGCCATCGGCTTATACGTCATGGATCTCGAGTCGCAGCGGATCCGGGCCGATCAGCTTGATTCGTCGCCCGTATTCGAGGCGCACGCGCCCACCGATACAGTCGGCCTGGACCGGAATCTGTCGGCCGTTGCGCTCGATCAGAGTGCCAAGCAGGACCTGCGCGGGACGGCCGTAGTCGAAAATCTCGTTCAGGGCCGCTCGAATCGTCCGACCGGTATACAGCACATCGTCGATCAACAGCACGTTCCGTCCCTCGACCCGAAACGGCAGCCGGCTCGGCCCGACCCGCGGATGCACTCCGAGTTGCGAAAAGTCGTCTCTATAGAACGAGATGTTCAGCAGGCCCAGTTCCTCGCTGAGGCCGAGCCGCTCGTGCAGTCGCTCGGCGACCCACGCGCCCCCGGTCTGGATGCCGATCATCACCGGTTCGTCGAGTCGGCGCTTGGCGATTTCGGCACGCAGTTCCGATTCGAGAACGTCGAGCAAATGCGCGACATCGAGTACATGCTGTTCGGGAGCCGAGTCGTTCACGCTGTTCGTCGAGTCCATCGGTGACGCCGTGGGCGGCTTTAGTAATCGCACAGCCAGGTCTGCAGGATGACGGCGGCTGCCAATTCGTCCTTGACGTCGAGAAACCGCTCACGCCGGCGTGGTCCGGCATGAAAGGCGCTGCGCGCCTCGGCGGTCGACAGGGTCTCATCGACCCGATGTACCGGAATACCGAAGCGCCGCTCGAGGATTTTACAGAACTGGTCCATCGCCGAGGCGATCGGATTCTCACCGCCGTCGAACGGGTAGGCGAAGCCGACGACGAGTGCATCCGGACGCCAGGTATCGATCAGGGAACCTATCGACCTCCATGGCTCACCGTGACTGGCGAGCCGTATCGTTTGCAGGGGCCTCGCCGTACCGGTCAGTTTCTGACCGACGGCCACGCCGATCCGCTTCGTGCCGAAGTCGAAACCGAGCGCAGTGACCGAACCGGTGGCGCCGGCCTGCTGTGCCGGTTCAGGCATGTCCCGCCGATGGACTCAGCATCGCGATGTCGACACCCATCGACTCCGCGGCCGCCCGCCAACGATGATTAGCCGGATGATCGAAGATGATGGACAGGTCGGCCGGGACATTGAGCCAGGAATTCTCGATGATTTCCTTCTCCAGTTGCCCCTGGCCCCATCCCGCGTAGCCCAGCGCGACGAGAACCCGGGATGGCCCTTCGCCGGAGCCGATTGCCTCGAGTATGTCGCGAGAGGTCGTCAACGAAATCGAGTCTGACACCTGCATCGTCGAATCCCAGGTCCCACCGGGTTCGTGCAGTACGAAGCCGCGCTCGCGATGCACCGGCCCGCCGAAGTAGACCCGCATTTGCTCGATGGCCGACTGTTGCACGGCGATGTTCATCTGCTCCATGACTTCGCCAAGGGTCAGGTCGGACGGCCGATTGACGATGATGCCGAGCGCACCGTCAGCGCTATGCTGGCACATGTAGGTCACGGTCTTGGCAAAAATGGGATCTGCCAGCCCGGGCATCGCGACCAGAAACTGGTTCGTCAGATTCGCTGTCTGTTCGATCATGGATCTGTGCCCCCATCGGGGTAAACGCGCGGCCAACGGAGTCGTCATCGTCGTCAAGGTGCGGTGGACAATCGGTGGTCGGTCATGAAACGCCAGGTGCGCGTGATGACGAGAACATCGTAGTCCTTCTTGAGTTCGGATGGAAACGCCCCGAATGGAGCCGCGAGTCGGACGATGCGCGCCGCCGCCTGATCCAGTTCCTCGTGACCCGATGACTGCCGAACGCGAATCGACTGAATTCCACCATCGGCGCCGACGGCGACGCTCAGGCTCAGGGACCCCGTAAGGTTCTTCCGGCGCGCTTCCTCGGGGTAGTTCATGTTGCCGACCCGCTCGACCTTGTCCTGCCAGGCCTGCTCGTACGCGTTCGCCAGATGCCGCTTGCCGGTCACCTGCTCGATCCGGGCGGTCCGCGCCACGGTGGCAGTACCCGCTCGTTGTGCCTGGGTATACCTTCGTAGTCCATTCAGTGATCTGACGCGCCAGCGTCTCGGCGCTGACGTGAGCCGGCTGGTTGGCCTCCGCATCATCGGATTTGAGATCCGACTCGGCAAGCTCCTCATCCGCACCCTCGTGCCGTTCCGCCTCGACGCGTTCGATGCGCGGCGCTGGAACGCTCGCCATCGCCGGCTCGACTGACCCGGTCGCGACCTCGTTCGGGACGGGTTTCGGCAGTGCCGGCGCGGGCGACCGCACCGGGTCGGCCAGACCCGCGACGCCGGACTCCTGATTCAAGCTGTCGGTTGGCACCGCCGGTTCGCCCGCATTCGAACCGCTGTCGGCTTCGATCAGCACATCGATGACCGGCGGTACGTCGACGGGCTGCTGCAGGTCGATTCGCACGACCCAGCCCAACAGACCGTGAATCGCCGCAGCCAGCATCAGCGCCGGAAACAGCCGGTCATCCGCGGCCAAACTCGGGCGCATCAGTCCGCGCCCCGGAGCGAGCGTTCGATATGGTCCATCAAATGCGCGCTGATGTTGAGACCGAACGCCGCATCCAGTTCCTGTACACAGGTCGGGCTCGTGACATTGACTTCGGTCAGGTAGTCGCCGATGACATCGAGTCCGACGAAGGCCAGGCCGCGTTGGCGCAACTCCGGTCCGACTCGCGCGGCGATCCATCGATCCCGTTCGGTGAGTGGCCGCCCCTCGGCGCGGCCACCTGCCGCGAGGTTCCCGCGACTTTCGCCGGCTGCTGGAATACGGGCCAGCGCGTACGGTACCGGCGAACCGTCGACCATTAGGATACGCTTGTCGCCGTCGACGATCTCGGGAAGATAGCGCTGGACCATGACAAAGCGACGCCCATGCGCCGTCATCGTTTCGAGTATCACGCTGAGATTCGGATCGGTCCGGCCGACGCGAAAGATCGAGGCGCCCCCCATGCCGTCGAGCGGCTTCAGGACGATCTCGTGCTGTTCGTCGAGAAACTCGCGGATCCGCCGGGCTTCGCGCGTCACCAGCGTCGGCGGACAGCATTCCGGGAACCAGGCCGTGAACAGCTTCTCGTTGGCATCGCGCAGCGAACGGGGCTTGTTGACGACCAGCACGCCCCGACTCTCCGCCGCTTCAAGCAGGTACGTCGCGTAGATGTACTCCTGGTCGAACGGCGGGTCCTTGCGCATCAGGATGACGTCCAATGCGTCGAGCGCCTCGGCGCGCTCGCCGGTGAAGCGGAACCAGCCGGCCGGATTGCGCTCGACGATCAGGTCGCGTGTCCGCCCATAGGCGCGCCCGTCGCGCAGGAACAGGTCGTTGACTTCCATGTACGACAGCGCCCAGCCGCGCACCTGAGCCTCCAGCAACAGGGCGAAACTCGTGTCCTTGTGGATCTTGATCCTGTCGATGGGATCCATAACGATCCCCAGCCGGATGCTCATGATCCCGCGACCTCGCGCGGCGTCGCCTGCCCCGGTTTCCGTTGACTCCTAAAGGCCAACTGGTTTATAAAGCTCGGTTTATCGCTCACGCCTTCCGAGGGGTCCTAATGTCCAGAACATGCCAAGTTACGGGTAAGCGCCGTATTGTAGGCCATAACGTTTCCCATGCTAACAACAAGACCAAGCGGATCTTCAACCCGAACCTGCACGAGCACCGTTTCTGGGTTGCCAGCGAGAACCGCTGGGTCAAATTGAAGGTTTCCAATCAGGGTCTGCGCACGATCGACAAGAAGGGCATCGACGCCGTCTTGGCAGATATTCGCAAGCGCGGTGAGCGCGTCTGACGACCAACGGGAGGTTTAAGAGATGCGAGACAAAATCAAGTTGATTTCCTCGGCAGGCACCGGCCACTTCTATACGACGACGAAGAACAAGAAGACGATGCCGGAGAAGATGGAAATCAAGAAGTTCGACCCCGTCGTTCGCAAGCACGTGATCTACAAGGAAGGCAAGATCAAATAGAGCCTTCCCTGGCGGTTGCATCCGACGAACACCCGCCGGTCGCCCCGCATTGACTTGAAACGAAGTCCGGCCGTCCCACGACGGTTGTCACGCTCGACCTGACGTCCGGCTTCGCACCGGCGCGCGGGCGACGGCAATCATCACGAGTAGCCCCTTCAGTTCATGCCCAAGCACCGCATCGCAACCCTGTCGGCTATGCTGATCGCTGTCGGCGCGATAACCATCGCGCCGCGCGAGTCGATCGCCGCGTGGCCTGAGAGCATCGATGGACAACGGCTTCCCAGCCTTGCGCCGATGCTGAAGCGGGCCACGCCTGCCGTCGTCAACATCTCGACCCGCACGCAGATCCAGATTGCCGAACACCCGCTGATGCGGGACCCGTTCTTCAGGCACTTCTTCGATCTACCCGACACGCCGCAGCGGCGCGAGTCGTCGAGCCTGGGCTCGGGCGTCATTGTCGATGCCCGGCGCGGCTACATCATCACGAACAATCACGTCATCGACAAGGCGCAGGAAATCTCCGTGACGCTGACCGACGGCCGTCGACTCGCGGCGAAGCTCGTCGGCACCGATCCGGCCTCGGATGTCGCGGTGATCAAGGTCGAACCGCAGAACCTCAGCGAACTGCGTTTCGCCGACTCGGATCAACTCGAGGTCGGCGACTTCGTCGTCGCGATCGGCAACCCGTTCGGTCTCGGACAGACCGTGACCTCCGGTATCGTCAGCGCGCTCGGACGTTCCGGGCTCGGCATTGAGGGCTACGAGGACTTCATCCAGACCGACGCCTCGATCAACCCCGGAAACTCGGGTGGCGCACTGGTCAACCTGAACGGCGAACTCGTCGGCATCAATACGGCGATCATCGCTCCGACCGGCGGCAATGTCGGCATCGGCTTTGCCATCCCCTCGAAGATGGTCAACCAGATCAAGGAGCAACTGATCCAGCACGGCGAAATCCGCCGCGGCCTGCTCGGTATCAGCATCCAGGATCTGACTCCGGACCTCGCTCAAGCGTTCGCGCTGTCGCAAAACCAGGGCGCCGTCATCAGCGCGATACAGCCGGGCTCGCCGGCCGCGTCAGCGGATCTGGAACCCGGCGACATCGTCCTCGCGATCAATGGTCGCAAGATGAAGAACAGCATGGACGTCCGTAATGCGATCGGCCTGCTGCGGATCGGCGAGGAGGTCAATGTGCAGGTGCTGCACAAGGGCGAGGTCGTGACTCGCACCGCGGAAATCGCCGAGCCGAAGATCAGCCGGGAAGATGGCCGCAAGATCCATCCACGCCTCAACGGAACGGTCCTCAGCACGCTGCCACCCGGGCAGGGCATCGAGGGCGTCGTGATCGAGCGGATCCAGAGCGGCTCTTATGCCTGGCAGGCGGGCCTGCGGCCGGGCGACCTGATCGTCATGGTCAATCGGACGCCCGTGCGCAACCTGGAGCAACTGAAGGCAGCGGCGAAGGGCTCGCGGGAACTGCTGCTAAACCTGCAACGCGGCGAGGGATCGTTCTTCCTGATGCTGCGCTGACGCCATCGGCGCGCCGAGGCGGCCGTTGCGCTGGTCAACAATATGACTAGGCGACGACCGCACCGAACCGACGGCTCGGAACTGTCGGTTCGGCGGATGGGGTATCGGTTTCGATCTCTGCCGGGACCCGCGGGGCGTCTAACCGACGAGATTCAACCAGTCCCGATGGTCGGCGCGCTTGCCGTGGACGTAGTCGAAATAAGCTGACTGCAGCTTTTCGGTGATCGGACCCCGGCCACCAGTCGAGCCGATGGCGCGGCCGTCGACCTCGCGTATCGGCGTCACCTCGGCGGCCGTGCCAGTGAAGAATGCCTCGTCCGCGATATAGACCTCGTCACGCGTAATGCGCTTCTCGACGACGTCGAGCCCCATGTCCCGTGCAATCGTCATGACCGTCTCGCGCGTGATGCCCTCGAGTGCGGACGTCAGATCCGGCGTGAACAGTCGCCCGTTGCGCACGAGGAAGATGTTCTCGCCGCTACCCTCAGCGACGTAACCCTCGTGATCCAGCAGCAAGGCCTCGTCACAGCCGGTTTCAACGGCCTCGCGTACCGCGAGGATCGAGTTCAGGTAGTTCCCGTTCGCCTTGGCCTTCAACATGACGCTGTTGACATGGCTGCGGGTGAATGACGACGTGCGAACGCGTATGCCACGCTCCATGTTTTCCTTGCCGAGATAGCTGCCCCATTCCCAGGCCGCGATCATGACATGCACCTCAAGGTTCGCGGCGTGCAGGCCCATTCCTTCGCTGCCCAGGAAGCACATCGGACGTATGTACGCGCTCGACAAGCCATTGCGCCGCACGGCTTCGCACTGCGCCCGGTTGAGCGTGTCCTTGTCGAACGGAATCGCCATCTTCATGATGTGAGCCGAGCGGAACAGACGATCGGTATGGTCTCCAAGCCGGAAAATCGCGGTGCCATCGGACGTCTGATAGGCGCGCAATCCCTCGAACACCCCGCACCCGTAATGCAGCGTGTGCGTCAATACATGCACCTTGGCCTCACGCCACGGAACCCAATCGCCGTCCAGCCAGATGAGGCCGTCTCTATCCTCCATCGATAACTCCTAACCGGGGTAAATGCAGTCCAGGCCGTGTTACTCGGCCATGATGCGCTGCCAGATATGGCCAACAGACTCTCTGAGTTCTGATTCCTCGCTCACGGGCACGACCGCGGGGCGCTCTTGCAGGGCCTGATGGTGTCCCAATTCGCGGAAGCGGCAGTACGCCGTCCGCAGTTGATCCACGTCGCTCGCCGAAAGCTGGCCAACGTTCCGCAGCCCTTCCAGCATGCGGATCGTGTCGGTCCAGCGTATCAGCTCGGGATGTTGGCGCGCATACGCCAAAACCAAAAATTGTACAAGGAACTCCACATCGGCGATACCACCCACGCCTTGTTTCAGATCGAACAGCGATGGGTCCCGCTCGCCCAGATGCTGCCGCATCCGCTCACGCATGTCCCGCACTTCCCCGCGCAGCGCCCCGATCTCGCGTGCCCGGGTCAGCGACGCACGTCGAATCCTCGAGAATTCCCGACCCACCGCATCGTCGCCGGCGACGAAACGCGCTCGCACCAGGGACTGCTGCTCCCAGGTCCAGGCGGCCTCGAGTTGATACCGTTCGTACGCCTCGACACTGCTGACGAGTAGCCCGGAATTTCCGCTCGGCCGCAGCCGCAGATCGATGTCATAGAGCGCGCCGGCATGCGTCTGTGTCGTCATCAGCGCGACAACCCGCTTGGCCACGCGCGCGTAGAATTCGGAGGACGCCAGAGGACACGCCCCGTTCGTGGTGGCATCCGACGGCCCAGACTCGTGCAGGAACACCAGATCGAGGTCCGAGCTGTAGCTGAGCTCGATGCCGCCCAGCTTGCCATAGGCGACGATACCGAATCCGACGACCTCGTCGGGATTAGCCCCCGGCGGAATACCATGCCGTTCCGCGGTCAGGCACCAGGCCCGCTGCAGCACCGCCTGCACGACCGTCTCGGCGATTTCGGTCAGGTAATCACTGACCACCATCAACGGCGTGAGGCCAATGATGTCACTGGCCGCGACCCGCAACACATTCGACTGCTTGAATTGCCGTAGCGCGACCATCAACTGCTCGAGATCGCCACAGTCCACCGACGACAAGCGCTGCTCCAGTTCGGCCTTTAGCGCCGCTCGATCGCCCGGCTGATACAAGGTGCGCGGATCCAGCAGTTCATCAAGCAGTATCGGATGCTGACTGATGTAGTGAACCACCCAGGCACTGCCCGATGCCAGCTTGACCAACTGCGACAGCGCCAGCGGATTCTCCACCAGCAACGAGAAATAAACGTTGCGCGAGGCAATCGCCTGGTAAAGATCGAGAATCCGCTCGAGCAGGAGCACCGGCTTCGACTGGCCGGATACCGCACGCAAGGTTAACGGCATGAGACGACTAAGCTCGAACGCACCACGAGCCGACAGGTTCTTGATGACCCTCGCCGAGTGAAACCGCTGGAGCAATTCCAGAAGGCCCTCGGGGTCGCCGAATCCCATCGACCTGAGCCCACGCTCCGACATCGGATCCTCGCCCGCCCCGACCGCTACCGGCATGGCCTCGGTATGCGGAGCGGCCATGATTTGCTCGAAGACGTCATGCACCTGCTCGCGTACCCTCGATATCCTGGTGCTGAAGCTCGACCAGTCCGGATAGCCCAGCGCATAGGCGACAAGCTGCTGCCGATGAGGGCAGCCTGGAAGCTCGTGCGTCTGCTCGTCGTCGAATTGTTGCAGGCGGTTCTCGACGGTCCGCAGGAATCGATACGCATCGATCAGCTTCGCGACGATCGCGGGCGGCAAATGCCCCTTCCGGCCCGCATGTTCCAGAACGCCGATGATCCCCCGCTGTTGCAGGGCCGCCTCGGTGCCTCCCCGAATCAGCTGAAAAACCTGGCCGATGAACTCGATCTCCCTTATGCCACCTGCTCCGAGCTTGACGTTGTCCGGATGACGGTTCCGCATGAGCTCCTGGCTGATGCGTGCCTTCATGTCTCGCAACTCACCAAACGCGCGATAGTCCAGGTAGCGGCGGTAGACGAACGGAACGCGCAAGGCCTCGACCGCGGCAATATCCTCGGGAGAACCGGCGATGAC
>JAXMGB010000008.1:0-296616 GCA_046347485.1 Methylotetracoccus sp.
GAAAGCGATCGGCCATCAGCCGCGCCGCTTCGATCCCGATCACGCGCGCGATCGGGTGTGTCTTGTCGGGCTGGGAAGGAACGTACAGGCGGCATCCGCCATAGGCCTGCATCATGCGGTCGGTGAGCTCGGGCCCGATGACCTGGGCGATACGGTCGACCTGGACCTGAAAGCGCGCCGGGTCTGTTGGCGATGGATCGGCCGCCGGTGACCCTGCCGGGTTCGGCTGCGCCTGTGGGCTACTCAAGAGAAACGAATCCGCACGGAGACCATGTGGAAATGGTTCCATCAAGCCGCGGGCGGTTAAAGGCGGAAAGCGTTCGGGGAAAGGGCGCGCCGGCTCAGATGAGGGCGTGCGGATCAGACGATACGGCAAGCCTGGCTCGGATGCAATCCGGCTGACGGCTCTCCGAGTGACGGTATTTCTGACGGTACGTTTTGGATAGTCCGGGATTATCCGGTTTAGTTTTAGATAGATAGCTATCGATGTGAAGTCCTCTCTCCGCCAGACATCCGATCGAGTACCGAAGTACTCAGATGATCTCGTTGCCCAGGCCAAGCGCCTGGGCATACCCCAGGTATCCCGCAAGCACGCCAGCGATATAGGACGGCTTCCGTCCTACTCTCGCCGCGCCTATACGCCCTCTGATCGAACGCTCCTACCTGTCCGCTAGCACCGGGAACGCGACATAGCGGTCCAGGAGCCACCGGAATATCCCAAGCCGGGTTTCCCGCAGACGATTTCCACCGCCCCGGCCGAACCCCCGCCGTCGCGTTTGTACGGCGGAGAACCCGCAGTGTGCGCCCGTTGGTGGGTTTCACCAGGCGCCACAACTGAGGTTGGAATTCGAAATCAAGGATGTGCGCTCGCATCGACAAAAAAGCCCCTGCCGGACGGTGCCGGCAGGGGCTTTGTCAGGTGACGCGCCGCGCGAGCGGCGCGCCTTCCCGCTCGTTCTTACATGAACGACGGGATCAGCGGAGCATCGATCTGAACGACCTGACGGTTGCCAGCGCTGTCAAAGAAGAACAGCAGACCGGCGAAACGGCTATCCGGATCGTAGATGATGTCCGACAGACGATAGACTTCCCACGCTGCATCGCTAGCCTGGGCTTCGATCGTACGCGTCTCACCCGGGGCGATCGGGCTGTTGTCGCTAACCGACAAGCCGTCTTCTGCCAACAGGTCTTCCGGGTAGCCCGACGTGTCCTTGAACACATCCGAATCCAGGAAGCGTACCGACGCGGTGTAGAACTCACCCAAACGAACCGGCTGCGAACCGTTGTTCGTGATCGTCAGCTTCATCCGCATCGCACGGCCCGGTACGCGATACGTCGCGTCCTCGACCTTCACCGAGATCGTCGGCTTCGCCATCTCGATCGACTTGATGCCACGAACCGTACCAGCCTGCAGCGGAATCGTGATCGGATACTTGCCGTTGGCGCTGGCCTGGGCAAAGATCGTGATCAGAATCGTCGCAGCGGCAAAGCCCATCGCAACCTTACGGTCGCCCGACGAGACCAGCTCGTCACCGCGGCCCGCATCAGCCAACAACAGACGCGGAATGAATACCGGGCGACGGCACCAGTAGAACATCCACGCTACGCCAACGGCGTACCAGAAGAAGTGCCAGAAGTAGATGTTCTCGAGGTTATACGTCTCGAGGTCTACCGTTGCACCCGTCAGCGTCGTCACCGGGTTCTTGAAATCACTCATCGAGCCTTCGATCGTGATCCACTTGCCCGGGCCGATGATCGGTCCACCACCTTCAACGTTCAACATCGTGTGAACGTGCCAGTCGCCAGGACGACGTGCCTTCAGGTTCACCTTGAAGTCGTACGTCTGGCCGATTTCCAAACGCACCGAACGCGGTACCAACTGTCCACCGATAAACGATTCCTTACGGATGAATACCGGACCCGGAATACCAATGTTCAGGAACGCGTCATCCGGCTCGTTTACCGATTCCGGCCAGCCCTCGAACACGTGGAACTTGCCCGAGATCGTCACGAACTCGTTGACGTTCACTTTCTCTTTCGACCAGTTCAGGTCGTACCAGTGAATCGTCCGCATACGCATGAACGCGGCCTGCGACTTCTCGCCGTGCGCCGACGCCGTCGGTGCGTACATGCTCGTCGCCGCTACACCGGCCAGCAAGCCCAGTACGGACCACTTGGCAATCCGGTCTTTTATTATTTTCATGATTCCTCCTCTTTCGAGTCTTTGCATGTTTGGTTCGTCCACTGGCCCTTCAAGACCCGTGGATCTTCGCTCTCGTTCAGTCGATCCAACGCAGACGATTAGGTCTGCTTCAGGAAACGGACGGTGGAGAACCAACGGCCTACAAAGTGCCAGATGAAGTAGATCAGGATCGACATGAAGCCCGAGAAGAAGGCCGACACCGGCGCAACGTCCTTACCGAACGTACGCAGCGTGCCCTTCTCGACCATCCGGATGTACTCCGGCGTACCCGTACGCACGTAGTTGTAACCCTGAATGTCGGCAATCGACATCAGCATGCCGCTGTACTCTACCGGTACGTGGATCGGTGCAATGATCGGCCAGTTGCCCGGGTAGAAAATCAGACCCCATGCCAGACCACCGATGATGGCCGTGAACAGGAAGCTGCCGCTCAACAGCAGGAACGTATCCAGCAGGATCGCACCCGGAACCAGAATCGCCGGGAATACGAAGTTCACCGGGAAGTACGTCCAGCCCCAGAAGTTGAAGTAGCGGTTGACCCACTCACCAAACAACAGACCCAGGATGCACACCGTCGCGCCCCACGGCTGACGAAAACGCTCCCACAGATAGGCCTGTACGGCCGCCGGGAACGTGATCAACACGATCGGCGTTACCGTGACCCACAGACGGCGGTCCTTCCAGTCCGACCAGAAGTCCCAGTCACCCATCGTCAACATCGCATGAATGTGGTACGAACCACACAATACGAAGAACACGATAAACAGAGCCAGATAATCCACGGTCCGTGAAACCTTGACCGCTTCCGCATGCGATACACACGCTGAACTTGCGCTCATACAATACCTCCAGTTCGTCGATAGTTATTGTCTGCCTTCAGCAGCAGATCCATCCCGGTCCGCCACTGAACTCGCATCCCTGCGCATTCCAACGGCTGGTGGACCCGCGTCGCCGCCGACCACCAGCCCCAGGATTCTTCCTGTCCTTACTTGCTGATCAGACCCTGATCGCAAGCTTCGCAGATGTCACGACCAATGACCTTGCTGAAGCTATAGAAGGTCTGCGTCAGCGTGCCCATGACAGCCAGCGCCAGCCAGCCGAAGAACACGAAGCCGTAGTGCAACGGCGCGACGAACAGCTCTTCCATAAACCAGAAGGTGTGACCCCACTCGTTCAGACCGACGTTCGGCAGAATCATGAACGGGCCAACGACCAGGATCAGGTACGGCAGCGAAATGCCCTCCGAGAAGTACGGCAGACGCGTCTTCGCATACAAGAACGCTGCACCACCCGCGATGATGTAGATCGGGTAGCTCAGGTAGAACTCGATGATGTGCGACGGCGTGAAGTCCGTGTCACGTACGATCGTCTGATGCCACGTACCATCCTGCTCGGTGAAGTACGATGCACCCCAGTAGATCGCCCATGCATACGACACCAGGTACACCAGGTGCGTGAAGTTGCGACGCAACTCTTCGCGCGGTGCCAGCGCAGCCAGGTTCCGGTCACGCGTCTTCCACAGGTAACCCCACAGAATGGAAGCGGTGGTCACTTCCAGCACGATCTCGGTGTACAGGAAGTTCATCCAGTACGTCTCAAATTCCGGCGCGAATGCGTCCAGACCGGCCGACCAGCCGTAAACGCCCTCGTACCAGCGAACCCACATATAGAAAACCGTGTAGATCATGAAGGCAAACGTCAGCCACTTCATGTCCAACAACGGCTTATCCTGCGCGGCGACGCCGCCAATCGTTGTTGCAGCCATTAATCAAACCTCCTACGTGTTGTTGAAACAAGGACGTCATCTCGTAGACGCGCCCCCGCTCGACCTCAGCTTCCTGCTTCTTCTTGCGAACTCATCCACCCTCGCGGACAGACGATTTTCGGTACCCGGTCCTTCGGGTGGAACGGAGTCTAGACAGGCCACTGCCACATGTCAAGAAAAAGTGCGACATAAAGTCGCACCCTTTATAACCGCACCATGCAGAGCCTAACGAGTTGTTCTTATTGCGATATTTTTCGGCAATAACGCAACGCGGACAGGGGCTGGCATGCGGCGCGGACCTGACGCCGGTCCACGTCCGAACCGGGCTTGGCCGCTGGCCGGGTACCCGGCATCATCGAAACTTGCGTTTGCCCCTCGGCTTTCGCATGCTGCCCTCTTTCCCGAAGCCATGCCGATGTTCCCGGTGGACGCCTTGAAATCCGTTCGCCCCGCGATATCGGGGTTCATCGTGATCATCCCACTCGCGCTGACGGCCGGCGGCATTGCTGCCGAGCAGCGGCCGGCGGATGGGGCCGTGCTGGCCCGCAATTGCGCCGCGTGTCACCGTCTCGACGCCTCCACCGGGGGCGACATTCCGGGGCTCGGCGGACGAAGCCGCGATGATCTCGTCGCGGCAATGACGAAGGCGAGAAATGGCCACTCGCTGATGTCGCGGATCGCCAAGGGCTACAGCGATGACGAGATCCGATTGATCGCGGCTTTTCTCAGCGAGCGGCCGCGCAAGCCCACGCGATGAACGTACGCCGACGCGCATTTCTCAACACTGCCGGGTGCATCGCCGCAGCCTCGCTCGGGTGCGCGCTCCGCACGGCGCCTGCGACCGAGCGACCTGCTGCGAGAGTAGTGGTCGTCGGCGGAGGGTATGGCGGATGCACGGTTGCGCGTTACCTCCGGATCATCGCGCCGCGTCTACACGTCACACTGATCGATCGCGAGACCCACCATGAATCCTGTCCCGGTTCGAACGAGGTCCTCGGCGGTATCAGGGCACCCGGATCACTGAGACAAAGCCGCTGGCGCCTCGCCGCCGTGGATGGCGTGCACCTGGTACGGGGCGAGGTTCAACAGATCGATCGATCGCGACGAGAGGTCGTGCTGCGGACCGGGGCGCGTATTGCCTACGACCGACTGATCCTGTCGCCGGGAATCGCCCTGCGCTGGGACGCGATCGCCGGTTACGACCGCGCGGCAAGCCTCAAGGTCCCGCACGCGTGGCAGGGAGGAGACCAAGTCGCATTGTTGCGCCGCCAGTTGCAAGCCATGCGCCCGGGAGGAACCGCTATCATCGTGGTTCCGGCGAACCCCTACCGATGCCCCCCCGGGCCTTATGAACGCGCAAGTCTGTTTGCCTATTATCTGAAGCGCCGGAATCCGCGTGCGAAGATCCTGATCATCGACGCCAAGACCCAGTTCTCCAAGCAGGCGCTCTTCCTGCAGGGCTGGCGCGATCTCTATCCCGGCATGATCGACTGGCTGCCACATTCTGCAGAAGGAGCCGTCGAACGGGTCGACGCCGAACGTCGGGTCGTCTACACGGAGTTCGGCGAGCATCGCGCCGACGTGCTGAACGTCATTCCGCCACAACGCGCGGCCGACCTGGCGTCGGCCTGCGAGTTGGTCGACGAGTCGGGATGGTGCCCGGTCGACCCGGTAAGCTTCGAATCGACGCGGCACCCGGGAATCCATGTGATCGGCGACGCCTGCATCGCATCCCCGATGCCCAAATCGGCATTCGCGGCCAACTCGCAGGCCAAGGCCTGTGCCGCGGCCGTCGCGGCGCTCCTCGACGGCCATACGCCCGCCAGGCCGTCCCTGATCAACCATTGTTTCAGCTTCTTGAACCCGGACTACGCAATCTCGGTGACCGGCGTCTACGCCTATTCGGCAACCGCTGGCGCACTTGTCGCCAACGCGACCGGCGAAACGCCCCCGGACGGCGATCGGTCCGCAGAGGCGCGTTACGCACGCGCCTGGCAACGCCAGTTCGCACGCGACGTATTTGGATGAGTATCCAGACGATGCGTCTAACGATGACGTCGCAACAGGATCAGCAAACTGACGAATCCGAGCAGCGCGATGGCCAAGCCCACGTCCGCCACCGGTGGCGCCACCAGCATGCTGAGCGCGGTTCCGCCAAGGAGCATGACCCAGCCGGCGCTCGCGGCCAGCCAACCCCCTAGCGTCGGCGACCGCGCGGGTTCAGGCTCGTACCGCGCAGGGCGCCGAGCGGGTGACGCAGCACGACTCGCATGCCGGCGCTCTTCGACCGGCGATTCCTCACGTCGAACATGTTCGGCATACAGGAAGGATCTCGGGTCCTCGCGCGGCTCCACACGCGTTCTCACCGAGACATTCGGCAATACCGACTGCAGGGCCTGTTCGATCTCCTCGGCCAGATCGCGCGCTTCGCGGACCGTCGAATCCCCGGAAACAAGCACCTGCAGATCGACGAAGCGCCGAACGCCCGATCTGCGACTGCGCAATTCATGAAAGCCGATGCCGCGACGCCGGAACGGATCCAGCGCCGCGTCGATTAGCGCGTATTCATCGGGCGGCAACGCCGCGTCGATCAGGCCATCGAACGAACGCCCGAGCAGTTTGCTGCCCGACCAGACAATCTTGCCCCCGACGACCAGTGCTAGCACGGGATCCAGGACCTGCCATCCGCTCCACTGGGCCACGAGCAGGCCGGCAATGACGCCCACCGACGTCCAGACATCGGTCATCAGGTGGTGGCCGTCGGCCTCGAGGACGATCGAACCAAACCGTCGGCCAGCGCGCGACAGGACAGATGCGACCACGCCATTAACGACAGTGGCAATGCCCGAGATCGCCAGGCCCCAGTCGAGCTGGCCGAGCGCTACAGGATGGCGCAGGCGATCCCACGCCGATAGACAGATGCCCCCGGCCGCGACCAGGATCATCGCGCCCTCGAAGCTGCTGGCGAAATATTCAGCCTTGCCATGCCCGAAGGGATGCCCGGTGTCCGGCGGCCTACTCGCGTACCAGAGCGCCAGCAGGGCGACGATGGCCGCCGTCACGTTGACCAGGGATTCGAGCGCGTCGGACAACAGCCCGACGGAACCGGTCAGCCGGTAGGCCAGGAATTTTCCCATGGCCACGGCGATCCCGGCGACGAGCGACAGCCACGCGTAACCGATCAGGGAAGGACGCTTGGACTCCGACGCGAGTCGCCCAGGTACCGGGCTACCGCCGTCCCCAACGCCGCGGTCTCCTCCGATCACGCCTGAACGGCTTCCGCGACGATCTCCGCCAACTCGGCGGGTAACGGGATCGTCAATGCCGCGGCGCGTCCCTCGGCCGACATCTTGCTCCAGGTCTTGCGGACGATTGCGATCAGCTTTTCCCGGGCATGCCCCGCGGCGAACGTGCCGAATTCGTGCTCGAGAAACACCAGGCAGGCGACGTCCTCGATCCGCTGAACGTCACCATCCCGGTGCAGGCCCCGCTTCGAGACGATTCGCGCCACGGCATCGATCGTTGGTGCATCGTAGGCAACCGATAGCAGCAGCTCCGACATCTGCTCGGCATGAAAGCGATAGAGTTCGCTACGCCACGCGAGATAGCCCTCGCGCGTCGCCGGATAGCGATCACGCGAAATCCGCCATCTCCGGATGTGCTGGCCTCGCGCCGCGAGTTGCAAGACCTCGCTCGGTTCCCCGACCAGCCGATGCAAGCACTCCGACATCTTGTGTCCATAGACCAGGGCTTTCGGCCCGGCCTCGCCCCCGGCCACCCAGGTCTGTGGATCCTCGCTGTTCGCGGCATCGATCGCGTCAAGCGCGCGTTGTAACCTGTCGTTCATCATCACGCCCGTCTGAATATGGTCGCCGCCGGGATCGGCGCACGAGTACGCTTGAGCCCTTGCCGGCGCTCGATAACAATATGCCCGTCGCCCGCGCCATGTTGCGGGAAGGGAGCCGCAAGCCTATGACGATTCGAACGACCACGGTCGACTACCACCACGCCGACACCCTGCTGGAGGGATTTTTCGCGTATGACGACGCGCGCGGCCAGCCGCTTCCGGCCGTGATGATCGCACACGCCTGGGGTGGACGGGACGACTTCGTCTGCGCCAAGGCGCGACGATTGGCCGAGTCCGGCTACGCCGCGTTTGCGCTCGACATGTATGGCAAGGGTGTTCTGGGCAGCGGCCCGGATGAGAACGCCCGGCTGATGAATCCGTTCATGCAGGACCGCGCGCTGCTGCAGGCACGCATCGGCGCCGCGCTCGAGGCCGTGCGCACGCTGCCCCAGGTCGATCCCACGCGCATCGCCGCGATGGGCTTTTGTTTCGGCGGGCTCTGCGTGCTCGACCTCGCGCGAACCGGCGCGGACCTGCGCGGCGTCATCAGTTTCCACGGCCTGTTCATCCCGCCGGGCAACACCGCGGGCCGGAGGATTTCGGCCAAGGTGCTCGCCCTGCACGGGCATGACGATCCGATGGTGCCGCCGGACCACGTCGCCGCGCTCGCGACCGAATTGACCGACGCCGGTGCCGACTGGCAGATCCACGTTTACGGCGGGACGGTACACGCCTTCACGAATCCGCGCGCCAACGACCCCGGATTCGGTACCGTCTACAACGCCGCGGCGGACCATCGCTCCTGGCAAAGCCTGCAGAGTTTTCTGGCCGAGGTGTTAAACTAGCGCGCCCGAAAAACCGAGAATCCTCCCGCCATGGACATGAAGTTCCTTGATTTTGAGCAACCTATCGCAGAGCTGGAAGCGAAGATCGAGGAATTGAAACGGGTCGGATTCGACAATGAGATCAATATCTCGGAAGAGATCAATCGACTCGAGGACAAGAGCCGGAAGCTGACCGAATCGGTTTTCTCGTCGCTGTCCGCATGGCAGATTTCGAAGCTCTCGCGCCATCCGTTGCGCCCTTACACGCTCGATTACATCGAGATGATGTTCGACGATTTCGAGGAGTTGCACGGCGACCGCAGCTTCGCCGACGACCCGGCGATCGTCGGCGGGCTCGCGCGACTCGATGAAATACCGGTGTTGATCCTCGGACAGCAGAAAGGACGCGATACGAAGGAAAAGATCCAGCGCAACTTCGGAATGCCGCGCCCGGAGGGCTACCGGAAGGCGCTGCGACTAATGCGGCTCGCCGAACGCTTCAACCTGCCGATCATCTGCTTCATCGACACTCCGGGCGCGTATCCGGGTATCGGAGCCGAGGAACGCGGCCAGAGCGAGGCCATCGCCCGCAATCTGTTCGACATGTCGCAATTGCGCGTGCCGATCATCTGCACCGTGATCGGCGAAGGCGGGTCCGGCGGTGCGTTGGCGATCGGCGTCGGAGATCGCTTGCTGATGCTGCAGTACAGCACGTATTCAGTCATCTCGCCCGAGGGCTGCGCATCGATCCTGTGGAAAAGCGCAGAAAAGGCCGAACTGGCCGCGGAGGCCATGGGCATCACCTCGCCCCGACTGCTCGAACTCGGGATGATCGATGAGGTCGTTCCGGAACCGCTGGGCGGCGCGCATCGTAACCCGAAGCAGATGGCGACGAGCTTGCGGGAAACGATCCTGCGGCATCTCGACGAGTTGCGCCGGGAAACGATCGACTGCCTGCTCGAACAACGCTACGAGCGCTTGATGAGCCACGGCCTGTATGAAGAAGTGGCGGTCTGACCGACCACTGTTTCCGTTCGACGGTCCGGCGGGACGGTGGCCCGCGCGCTGACGCTCGGACGACTCGCCGCGGAACTGCGCCGACACCCCGACGCGCCGCACTATCGGATCGCCTTCAGCGGCGGCCTGGACTCGACGGTTCTGCTGCATGCCTGCGTGAGCTTGCGCGACGCGGGTCAACTCGCCGCTGTCGACGCGATCCACATCAATCACCAACTCCACGCCGACGCCGACGCCTGGGAGGCGCATTGCCGCGAACTGTGCGCGGCCTGGCACGTCCGGCTGACGATCCATCGCGTCGCCGCCGGTGCGGGGCCAGGTGAAAGCCTGGAGGAAACCGCGCGTACCGCGCGTTACCAGGCCCTGTCGGCCGAGCTCGGACACGGGGATATGCTGCTGTGCGCTCATCACGCCGACGATCAGGCGGAGACGGTGCTGCTGCAATTGTTGCGCGGCGCCGGGGTTTCCGGACTGGCCGGCATGCCGGACCGCTCGGCGCTCGGCGCGGGCTTCCTGGTGCGCCCTCTGCTGGGTATCCCGCGGCGGGCATTGCAGGACTATGCGTCAGCGCATGGACTCCGCTGGATCGAGGACGGCAGCAACAGCGACCTTCGCCATGCCCGCAACTATCTGCGGCACGAGATCCTGCCGCGCCTGCTCGCACGCTGGCCGAGCTACCCGTCTACGCTATCGCGGAGCGCCAGGCATTGTGCGGATGCGCATCACCTGCTGGACGAAGTCGGCAGCGACCTCCTCCGCGCCATCCATGACCCTGCATCCAACTCGATCGGAATCGATGGCCTGTGCCGGTTACCCCCGGCGAGGCAGACGCTGGTCCTGCGTCAATGGTTCCGCCGCAGTGGCCTGCGAATGCCATCGACGGCGATCCTCGCCCGGGCCTTGCACGAGGTGACTACGGCAGCCGCCGATCGACAGCCACGAATTCTGTGCGGTGACGTCGAGGTCGCGCGCTTTCGTGGGCAACTGCATTTGCTGACCCGCGCGGTCGTCTTCGACCGCAGCGTGGAACTCCCGTGGGACGGCGACGCACCGCTGTCGCTGGCCCCGGGCAACGGACAGCTGACCGTGACCCGAGCTCATGGCCGCGGCATCGACCCCACGCGTTGGCGGTCAGCGCCGATCAGCATTCGCTACCGGCGCGGTGGCGAAGCCCTCGGCTTGCGGAATCGTGGTGGAACCCACCGCCTGAAAACGCTCCTGCACGACGCGGGAATTCCGCCGTGGATCAGGAAGCGAGTGCCTCTGGTCTACGTCGGCGAGGAACTGGCGGCCGTTGCCGGGCTTTGGATCGCCGCGGGATTCGAGGGCGATCCGGACGCAGGGAATATCCAGATTCATTGGGAGGCGCCAGCTCTGTCGGTGCTCGCGTCTCCCGAACTGCAGGACATCGATCCCCTATCGATGGCGGATTGAGGCGATCGTCGAGTGACGGGCACCTTCACCGAGCGGGGCGGCCGGGCCCCGCCGCGCCGTCGTGGCACCGCGCCGACCCGGCGCCCACGACCGCCTAAGGGGTCTTCATCTGAGCCGCGGAATTGATGGTATCCCGGGTTACGTCCTTGCAGTCCTCACAGTCGTCGGACGAACAGATGCATCCCTGTTCATCGCTCTTGCAGCACGGAATGCTTTCACCAAGCACCGATGGCTTGATACAGACGACTCGGCCGCCACCCGGCCCCGGAACGACCAGGCGGACGTTACCGAGCTTGTTCGGAACCAGCTTGATCGAAGCGGAGCCGGCATAAGCCGATCCCGCCGCGAATATCGATGCAATCACGAACCATCGCGTTGCCGTCGAGGCATGTCTGATCACGGACATTCCTTCCTCCTCCCTTGGCAGGGTCGATCGATGGGCCCCATCCCATCGGTGCGGGCAGGATGCACCTGCCAGGAAGCGGCTGTCAATCCGAGAGGATGCGGAACCCGGGCGGCCAGTGCCCGGATCCCGTCGTGACGCGGGCTTAGAGGTTCTTCGGGGCGTACGCGGCCAGGCTGACCGAGCGGCCACCGATCACCGCGTTCACGGCCCGATCGGTCTCGACGCTGCGCACCGCGCCGTTCTTCAAACGCAGGATGAATCCACAGGCGTGATTGAAACGGACGTCGGCCGTCCCGTCACCGTCAAGGTCGATCGCCGTTCCAAAGCCGCCCGCCGACGTGCGCCCCACGTAGAGGCTACCTTCTACCCGCCCGAGCACGGTCGAGAAATCCTGCCCGTCCTGCTTGAAGCTAGCCTGGACGTTCGCAGCTCCGGGATCCGACGCGCTGCGCGGATAGACAAACGTTCGGACCGATGAACCGGCGACCACGCGAACCGGTTGCACGTCACCGTAGGTACCGCGAACCGATGGCAACGCGGTGAGTTGGGCCGAGTCGTCGAGCGCGATGAAGTTCTGCTGGTCGCCCGCACCCGGATAGGCCGTCGAGGCGATCTGCTGGCCGACCACACTGTTCAGGGTCGTCTGTCCATCGGCGACGAACAACGGCCAGTTGATGCCGAAGTCACCGGCACCGGCACTCGACGTGACCGTCGAGAAGACACCGTCCGGCGTGATCACGAGATCATCACGAAAAGTCGGTCCCGTGTTGCCCGGTCGTGGCTCGTAGTCGATCCGGCATCGGACCAGCAATGGGTGCTTGAACTGGGCACTGAAGGTCGCGTGGTAACGCGTTGGCGCTTCGGCCATGCGAATCCAGTCGGCGCCGTCGCGGAACGTCGGCGCGAAACTGACACCGGCGCCGGTCGACGGTTCACGCACACCGTCGGACGGCCCGAGCCGCGAGTCCCAGCCGACCCGGCTGAAGCGGGTCAGACCGAGCTTCGTCCAGTACTGACCCTGGTTGGGATCGAGTTCGGCGGTTCCCTTGAACGCTACCTGGACCTGCATGCCCCCGGCGTTCGCCACGGCAACACCGAACGTGCTGTCCGGAACGTCGGCATATCCGCCGATCTCGACCGGCGTAGGCTGCTCCTTGATGTCCGATTTTCGCGCCTGGTAGGCTTCGGCCATGTGGTACATGACGAAGCCGTTGTAGTTCGTCAGCGCCGCATAGACGGGATAGCCAACACGCATCCACGGCTCGAAGCGATTCTTCGCGACGAAATAGAAACCTTCGCTGCTACCCCAGCGGTCGGTGCTCTTCAGCGCCATCATCGCCGCATGGCGATACTGGCCGGCCAGACGCAATTGGCCCTCGGACTTTGCCTGCTCGGCCATCAACTCGAAGTTAAGGCCCATGTAGACATCGTTCCAGGTCATCCCGGCGGATCGTCCGCCGAACGGCGCCTGACCGCTTGCATCCTGAAGCAGCAGCGCGCTGACCGCCGCGCGCTTGATGAAGCGCGAGATCTCCTGCGCCGACGGCCCATCGTATCCCTCGGCAATCAGCCCCCAAAGCTCCGAACGCGACGCCACGTCATACGCGAACGCCTCCGGCGTCGTTCCATCATTGGTGTCGCGATAGAGTCGGGCCGGACTCTTCGCCAATCGATCGCGTTGAGTGCCTAGCCAACTGTCCTCGATGAACGAGGTCGCGGCCGTGGTCGAGACCAGCCCCTTCTTTGCGCGATACCATTCGCCCTTCATCGCGTAGGTGCGCCAGTTGTGCGTCGGGCCAAGCAGGACCAGTTGATCGATCGGCAGCTTCATCCGGTCTGCCCAGTCGGCGAGCCGTTGCGCACCTACCGATCCCTGGTACAGGGACAGGGCATCGGCCATCGGCGCGACGAAGAAATTGCCGTGTTGCTGCGGCAATGCGCTGTTGCCGATCGCCATCTGCGAGCTCACGTGATCCATCGCCGCGATGCCGCGATTGAGCAGGTCAGTGGCACGACCCGCATCAAGCAGGGTACCCAACGCGTTTGCGAAATAGGGCGTGGCCTGCTGGTATTCGATGTAGCCCGGCTCGATGATTGCGCCATCCGCATCCTGCAATTCACCGATGTAGCGCACGACGCCCTCGATTCGGTCGAGGTAGGCGGCTCGTGGGAGATCCAGCGGCACCCAAGGCCGGGCCGTCAGATGGTAGCGAATGTTCGGCGTCGCGGCCGCCACATCGGTGGCACCGAGCGACGAGGCCATCATGACGGCAAGCGAAATCAGCGACAAATGGCCATCGGCACGGTCGAAACGGATCATCTTGCTAAATTTTCCCCACTGGCGGTCACGATAGAGTTCTGACGGCGGCCGTCCGCTGAGGCGCGCGCACCCGCATCTGCAAGGACAAAGCAAAATTAGCGCCAAGCCCAACAAACCACATGATGATTCAGCGACCTACACCAAGGACATCAAGCGCGCCAGCAGCGTAGCGATGAGATGTGTAAAGTGCACTGACACGCAATAGCCGGCATCCGCCACAGCGCCGCCGCCCCGACAGCGGACGCAACGCGGCTCCGCCGGTTGACGGAGACTGAGCGAGTGATGGTAACCGAAGCCGTCGTCCGCTGGATAGAGCCGGCCGGCGCGCTCGTTTCATGCGCCGAGCGCTGGATAACCCGGCCCGGATCCTGCGCGTGCTGACCAGATCCCGACCCTGGCGTCCTTGGCTGCCGAACCGTTTGAATCGCTGCGCCCGACGTTTAACTCCAATCGATGCTGAGAACACTGGCCATCGGCAACTTTCGATCGCTGCAGCGACTGCTCGTGCCGCTGAGCCAGTTGACCGTCATTACTGGCCCAAATGGTGCCGGAAAATCGAACCTGTACCGTTCCCTGCGACTGCTGGCCGAAACCGCACACGGTGGTGTCGTCGCGGCGCTGGCGCGCGACGGCGGCCTGGCATCGAGCCTCTGGGCGGGGCCGGAAACCGTGTCTCGCCGAATGCGCGCGGGCGAAACCCCGATCCTCGGCGGACCGCGGCGCCAGACGGTGAGACTTCGCCTCGGCTTCGGCGGCGACGATTTCGGCTACTCGATCGCGCTCGGCCTGCCGCAACCTTCACGGTCCGCGTTCGCGCTGGATCCGGAAATCAAGCATGAGTGCATATGGAGCGGCCCTTGCTTCCGTGCTTCGGGTGTCCTGATCGAACGAATCGGGCATATCGTGAAAATCCGCGAACATCGCGCGTGGCGCGTCGTGGCGCAGCATCTGGACATGGCTGAAAGCATGTTCCGCGGCATCGGGGATCCGTCGGAGGCGCCCGAACTGTTTCGCTTGCGTGAAATGGTTCGGGCGTGGCGCTTCTACGACCAGTTCCGCACCGATCGGGACGCCCCGCTGCGCGCCCCGCAGATCGGCACACGCACGCCGGCATTACACCACGACGGTACCGATCTCGCCGCCGCGCTGCAAACGATTCGCGAGATCGGTGATCGCACCGAACTCGAAGCCGTGATCGACGACGCGTTCCCCGGTTCCGAACTTCTGATCGACGTTCAACGCGACGGCCGGTTCGCGTTGGCCCTGCAACAACGCGGACTGCTGCGCCCCCTGACGGCTGCCGAACTGTCGGACGGCACGCTGCGCTATCTGTCCCTGGCCGCCGCGCTGTTGTCGCCACGCCCGCCGCCGTTGATCGTGTTGAACGAACCGGAAACCAGCCTGCATTCGGACCTGTACCCGCCTCTGGCGCGACTGATCGCCCGCGCCGCCGACTCGACGCAGATTTGGGTCATCAGCCACTCGAAAGCACTGATCGCGGAGCTGAGTCGAAGCCCCCACTGCGGCACCATCATTCTGGAGAAGGCGCTGGGCATGACTCAGATCCAGGGCCAGCAACGGCTTGAGGAACCACGCTGGCATTGGCCGGACGGCTGACCGCCGCGATGGATACGCTGCGAACGCGATATCGCGCGGACCTTCCGGAAACCAGCGGGGATTGACCGCGACGAGCCGTGAACCCGGTTCACCGGGCAATGAGGCTAGGAACAGGAACTTCGTCGACTCGCGCGAGGCGCGACAGAACCGCGCAGATCGCTTCGAGTGAGCATGACGTCATCAGGAATGTGGCTCCCGATCGACCGGGGCCTATGTGAGCAAGGCGTATCCCCCGCGTGCGCCGTAGAACGCTTCTGCCCTTGAACCAAGTGGTTCAGGTGGGAACCGCATCTGCCGAATCAGGCTTTCCGCACGGGGCGGACATGCACACATCGAAGAGATGGAAGCTCCCTGGGTTGATGATTAGGCTCAAGGAGTAACCCAGCGCCCTTCGAACGCTGCAGGGAATACGAGAGGAATTCTACCGCGTCGCAACGGGCCTGCACAGACTTGCGCCCGTCGATATTCGCTCGATTCAATCGGCCAAGGAGGCGGCGTCGAGCCGCTCACGCATCGCCGAAAGTCGTCCGGCGATCGTCTGGCTGCCCTGACTGTCGCGCTGCTCCTGCAACAGTTCGTGAGCGATGTTGAGTGCCGCCATGACCGCGATCCGTTCGGTGCCGATCACGCGCCCGGTATCGCGGATCTTGCGCATCTTGTCGTCCAGATAGCGCGCCGCGATCAACAGTTCGTGCTGCTCGTCGGGCGAACAGGCGACCGGGTATTCCTTGCCAAGAATCTGAACTTTGATCGGGGGAGCCGTTTCACTCATGATGGGGAATCCAAAGTAGAAGGTGTTCCCGCGGATATCGCGGTACGGGGGCGCTCAGGCGCAAACGATGACATTGATTCGGCATGGGCTTTTGGATGTACCCGGCGCCAATGGTAGGATAAGAAAAACGCTCCTAGGTTACAAGGTGAGGGATGCCCGAGTTCCCGTCCTACCGCCGGCTTGACGATCTTGCCGATGGTCACGACAACAGATCCAGCGCGGCCGAGATTCACGGGACACTCGTCGGCATGTTGTGCGGCGACCGGCGAGTCACTCGCGATCGCTGGGTGCAAGCGCTGTTCGATGGCGAAACCGGCCCGCCTGGCGCGGACGAGCAGGCGGCGCTGGAACTGCTCTTTCGGTCGACGAAGGCGCAACTCGACGCGTCGGCCTTCGACTTCGAACTGTTTCTGCCCGATGACGCCGCCACGCTGGCGGAACGCGCCAGGGCCCTGGGCGAATGGTGCCACGGATTTCTGTTCGGGCTGGCCCTCGTCGGCGGGCGACGCGACTGGTCGGGTGAGTCGCTCGAAGTGATGCAGGACTTCGTCGAGATTTCGCGGATCGAATCGGAAACCGCATCACTCGACGACAAGGAAGCATTCGAAGAGGTTGCCGAGTTCGTGCGCGTCGCCGTTCACGTGATCCGCAACGAGGCCGAGACCTCACCGGTTCAAACCCTCCACTGATCCCATTCCGATGAGCGCGCAGAACGAGCACCGGCAACGCCGCAGGCGCCTGATGCAGGCGATGAAAAAGCACGGCGTCGCGATCATCGCGAGCGCCTCGGCATCGCACCGCAACCGCGACGTCGAACATCCCTTCCGTCAGGACAGCGATTTCTACTATCTGACCGGATTCAACGAACCCGATGCCGTCATCATCCTGGTGCCGGGACGCAAGCAAGGCGAGTTCGTGGTGTTCTGCCGGGAGTTCGATGAAACGCTGGCGGTGTGGGTCGGCCGCAATGCCGGTCTCGACGGCGCTCGCGAGACCTACGGCGCGGACGAGGCATTCCCGATCGGTGAACTGCCTCGGGTGCTCCCGCAACTGCTGGAAAATCGCGACCGTATCTACTACCCGATTGGCCGCGATTCCGGCTTCGACCGGACCGTGTTCACGGCGGTCAACGCGGTGCGCGCACGGAGTCGCAGCGGCGTGCGGGCGCCTTTCGAGTACATTTCGATCGAACACCTGCTGCACGAGATGCGCCTTTTCAAATCGGCCGTCGAGTTGCATGCGATGCGCCGTGCGGCCGAGGTATCCACGGCAGCCCACCGCCGAGCGATGCAGGCGTGCCGCCCCGGACGATTCGAGTACGAGATCGAGGCCGAACTGCTGCACGAGTTCACACGCAACGGCCTCAGAGCACAGGCCTATCCGGCGATCGTCGCCGGCGGCAACAACGCCTGCGTGCTGCATTACACCGACAACCGGGACGCGCTGCGCGATGGCGACCTGCTGTTGATCGACGCCGGCGCCGAATGCGACAACTATGCGGCGGACATCACGCGAACGTTCCCGGTCAACGGGCGCTTCACCGAACCACAACGACAACTGTATGAGTTGGTGCTCGACGCGCAACTCGCGGCGATCGACGCGGTGCGGCCGGGCAAACGCTGGAATGATCCGCACGAGACCGCGGTCAAGGTTCTGACCAAGGGCCTCGTCAAACTCGGGCTACTCGAAGGCCGCGTGCCGAAGCTCGTCAAGGATGAGGCATACAAGCGCTTCTTCATGCATCGCACCGGCCACTGGCTGGGCATGGACGTCCACGATGTCGGTGATTACCGGGACGACGAGGATTGGCGCCGGCTCGAACCTGGCATGGTGTTGACGGTCGAACCGGGGCTCTATGTGGCCGAGTCCTGCGTCGACGTCGATCCGAAGTGGCGCGGCATCGGCATACGCATCGAGGACGACGTGCTCGTGACGAAGGAAGGCTGCGAGGTCCTGACCCGCGACGCCCCCAAGACCGTCACCGACATCGAGCAATGCATGGCGACATGAGCACATTCGACTACGACATCGTCATCGTCGGCGGCGGACTGGCTGGCGGCAGCCTCGCGCTCGCGCTTCGACAAACACCGCTGCGTATCGCGGTCATCGAGGCCAGTGGCGATGAAGAGCGGCGAGCGTCACCGGCCGGCCAGCGCGCGCTGGCCCTGGCGCGCGGGTCGGCGCAGATTCTCCAGCAGCTCGGGGTCTGGCCGCAAATCGAGGACCGAACCACGCCGATCCGGCACATCCATGTGTCCGACCGTGGCCATTTCGGAAGACGCGGATCGATGCCGAGCGCGAAGGCGTCGCGGCGCTCGGTTACGTCGCAACGGCCCGTACGATCGAGGATATGGCGTCGCCGCGGAACTGAACGGCAGCACCATCGACCTGATCCAACCGGCCCGATTGATCGGGCTACAGGCCAGCGATACCTGTATCTGCGTGAGCCTGAAGCGCGGTGACGAGGCATTGAGCTTCACCGCGGCTCGTGGTCGGGGCGGATGGTGGCAGCTCCAGCGTTCGCAAGCTGCTGGATATCCCGCAGCAAATCCGCGATTACCAGCAGACCGCGATCGTGCTGGAGGTCGACGCGGAACGGGACCGCCCGTCCACGGCCTACGAACGTTTCACCGCGGCCGGTCCGCTGGCCCTTCTGCCGGTCGGCCGCAAGCGGTATTCGGTCATCTGGACGCTTAGGACAGCCGAGGCCGACGAACAGCTGGCGCTCCCCGACGCGTTGTTCCGCGACCGTCTGCAGGACGCTTTCGGCCAGTGGATCGGCCGGCTGGAACTGGCGACGCCGCGGGTCGGTTTCCCGTTGAGCCTGATCCGGGCCGCGCGGATGACCGATCAGCGAGTGGTGCTGATCGGCAACGCGATGCACCAGATTCATCCGGTCGCCGGACAGGGGTTCAATCTCGGACTGCGGGACGCCGCTCAACTTGCCGAGATGCTGACGGTGCGCCAGCGCTTCGGCGAGGACATCGGTGACGCGGATTTCCTGTCCGACTACGCCGCTGCACGACACAAGGACCTGAACAACGTCGTGCTGTTCACCGACAGCCTGGTCCGGCTGTTCTCGACGAGCTTTCCACCGCTCGCGCTGGTGCGAAACCTCGGTCTCGTCGCGCTCGACAATCTACCCGGCGCCAAGCGCCTTCTGGCACGCCACGCGATGGGTCTGGGTGGGCGGATTCCGCTGGTCGGATGAGTTCCAGAGCCCGGCAGTGGCCACGCCGGTCGCGCGCATCGATCGGTGATCTAGTGCGTCGATCCGGCTAGGCTTTGCTCGGTCGAGCCGCCCCCCACGATTGACCTGATGCGACGATTCCTATATGTAGTGGCCGGTTACGGCGCCGGACGCCAGCGCGTGGTTTACCCGAGAACGGCGATCACGCTACGAATGACGAACATCGCGGACCACGGGGTCCATCACCGCAGCGAAAAGAAGGAAGGAGGAGACCATTCATGCGAATAGGCATTCCGAAAGAGATACACGCGGGAGAGAAGCGCGTCGCGACGACACCCGAGGTCGCTGAGAAACTCGCGAAACTTGGCTTCACGGTCGCCGTGCAGAGCGGTGCCGGCGAGGCCGCGAGCCTGTCCGACGACGCGTTCCGGCAGGCCGGCGTCGAGATCGTCGCGGACGCGAAGTCTCTGTGGGCCTCCTCGGACATCGTGCTCAAGGTACGCGGCCCGGAGAGCCATCCGGAGTTGGCGATCGACGAGATCGAATTGCTGCGCGATGGCGGCTGCCTGATCAGCTTCATCTGGCCGGCGCAGAACCCGCAACTGATGGAACGCCTCGCGGCGAAGAACGCCACGGTACTGGCGATGGACAGCGTGCCGCGGATCTCTCGCGCACAGAAGCTGGACGCGCTCAGTTCAATGGCGAACATTGCCGGCTATCGTGCGGTCATCGAAGCCGCGCACCAGTTCGGCCGCTTCTTTACCGGTCAGATCACCGCAGCCGGCAAGGTTCCCCCGGCCAAGGTCTTCATTATCGGCGTCGGCGTCGCCGGCCTTGCGGCGATCGGGGCCGCGGGCGGCCTCGGCGCGATCGTCCGGGCAAACGATACGCGCCCGGAGGTCAAGGATCAGGTCAAGAGCATGGGCGCCGAGTTCGTCGAGGTGAACTACCAGGAGGAAGGCTCCGGCGTCGGCGGCTACGCGAAGGTCATGAGCGAGGGTTTCCAGAAGGCGCAACGCGACACGATCGCCCGTCAATGCATGGATGTCGACATCGTCATCACGACCGCGTTGATTCCCGGGAAGCCGGCGCCGACGCTGGTGACCGCCGGCATGGTCGAGTCGATGAAACCCGGAAGCGTCATCGTCGACATGGCAGCCGAACAGGGCGGCAACTGCGAACTGACGGTGCCCGGCGAGATCGTCGTCCGCCATGGCGTGACGATCATCGGCTATACGGACCTGCCGAGCCGGCTCGCCCGGCAGTCGAGCCAGTTGTACGCGACCAACCTGCTGCGCCTGCTCGAGGAACTGACGCCGAACAAGGACGGCCAGATCAACGTCGACATGGAGGACGATGTCATCCGGGGCACGACCGTCGTCAAGGATGGAGCGATTACCTGGCCACCTCCGCCTCCGAAGATCAGCGCGGCGCCGACACCGAAGATGGCCACGGCAGCGGGCCCGGTCGAGCCGAAAAAGAAGAAATCGATGAAGATGCCGCCCTGGTTGACGGCGACGCTGATGCTCGGAATCGGCGGCGCCGCGTTCTTCGGCCTGGGCATCAGTGCACCGCCGGCATTCATGGCTCACTTCACGGTCTTCGTGCTGGCCTGTTTCGTCGGCTACATGGTGATCTGGAATGTCACGCCGGCGCTTCATACGCCCTTGATGAGCGTGACCAACGCGATCAGCAGCATCATCGCGATCGGTGCGCTGATCCAGATCTCCTCGCCGGGGATCCTGATGGTCATTCTGGCGGGCCTCGCCGTCGTCCTGACCAGCGTCAACATGGCCGGCGGATTCGCCGTCACACAGCGCATGTTGCGCATGTTCAGGAAATAAGGGGAGCGCCATGAGCGAAGGTTTGGTTACGGTTTCCTATATCGGCGCGACGATTCTGTTCATTCTCAGTCTCGGCGGCCTCAGCACTCCCGAAACGGCCCGCCGCGGCAACTTCTACGGCATGCTCGGCATGGCGATCGCGATCGCCGCGACGGTCCTAGGACCCAAGGTCACGAGCTATGTGCCGATGATCGTCGCGATGGCGATTGGCGGCAGCATCGGCATCTTCGCGGCAATCCGCGTCAAGATGACCGAAATGCCGGAACTGGTCGCGCTGATGCACAGCCTGGTCGGTCTGGCCGCGGTTTTGGTCGGGTTCGCGAACTACTTCGACTCGACGATCAACCTGTACGGCGCGGAGAAGGTCATCCACGAGATCGAAATCTACGTCGGCATCATGATCGGAGCGATCACGTTCTCCGGCTCGGTCATCGCGTTCGGCAAGCTTTCGGGGAAAATCGGCGGCAAGCCGGTCCTGATTCCGGGTCGCCATTTCGTCAATCTCGCGGGACTTATCGTCGTCGTCATCGTCGGCAAGCTGTTCCTGGATGTCACGTCGGGCGCCGTCGGCGTGCTCTACCTGCTGCTGATGACGGCCATCGCGCTGGCGTTCGGCGTGCATATGGTCATGGCGATCGGTGGCGCCGACATGCCGGTCGTGGTCTCGATGCTGAACAGCTACTCGGGCTGGGCCGCTTCGGCAACGGGCTTCATGCTGTCGAACGATCTGCTGATCGTCACCGGCGCGCTGGTCGGATCATCCGGTGCGATTCTGTCGTACATCATGTGCCGCGCGATGAACCGGCACTTCCTGGCGGTGATCGCCGGCGGATTCGGTACCGAAGGCGGCGCGCCCGCGGCAGCGGGCTCGCAACCGGCGGGCGAAGTTCAGCCGATCAATGCAGAAGAGACCGCCGAGTTGCTGCGCAACAGCAGCAGCGTCGTCATCGTTCCCGGCTACGGCATGGCGGTCGCACAGGCACAGCACACGGTTTTCGAGATCAGTAACTGGTTGCGCGACAAGGGCGTCAATGTGCGATTCGCGATCCACCCGGTTGCCGGGCGCATGCCGGGACACATGAACGTACTTCTCGCCGAAGCCAAGGTCCCGTACGATATCGTGCTGGAGATGGACGAAATCAACGAAGACTTCCCGGAAACGGATGTCGCGATGGTCATCGGTGCGAATGACATCGTCAATCCGGGCGCGCAGGAAGATCCGAGCAGCCCGATTGCCGGCATGCCGGTACTCGAGGTCTGGAAGGCGAAGACCTCGATCGTCATGAAGCGCTCGATGGCATCCGGGTACGCTGGCGTCGACAATCCGTTGTTCTACAAAGAGAACAACCGGATGCTCTTCGGCGACGCCAAGAAGATGCTGGACGAGGTCCTCGCGGCATTGAAAGCCGGCTGACCACCCCGGCGGTCACGGCAGGGTGGTCGGACGGACGACCCACCCTGCCCTCTCACGCATGCGGTAACGGGCGATGCGACTTCTTCCGATCCGGGCCAAAACGACCGAACGCGGTGAGACCAGCTTCCGCGACATCCTGAAGAAGCTCGGGTACATCCTTCTGGGCCTCATGGCCTCGGCATTTATTTTCGAGTTCGAAGCGACCCTCGAAATCGTCGAGGAATTGCTGATCACCGGGATCGAATTCCTTGAGCAAGGCATCGAGGAATTCTTTTCGCATACGGTCGGACTGTCGCATTACTACTCGCAGATGGCGACCGCATGGTTCGGCCTCGTTGTCGCCATTATCCTCGTGACCTTCATCGGCAAACGCCTGTCGCGGCTGGTTCGGAGAACCCGTGAAGCCTTGCCGGGATGGCGAGAGCAGCGGCGCGAGGCCGTTCTGGGTTGGTCGCAACGGCAACGTGCGGATCTGGAGGTCTGGTGGCAATCGCTGACGCTGGCCCGCCGGATCGCCGTCGTCGTCACGGCCGTGATCGTGGCCGTTCCCTTGTCCTGGGGCCTGGCCCTGCTGTTCGTAACGCTGCTGGAACTGGTGATCTGACGTTCGGCGATCGGCGAGAGGTCACGCAACATGCCAGCAGAGCACCGATGCTCGACGACTGACCATGACGTTCATATTTCCGCACATACCCAAGTCGGGCGGCACCTCGCTGAAGGTGCAGCTCGAGCAGGCCGGGCTGAAGGTGTTCTTCGACTACGATGCGCCTCCAGGCCCGACGGCGGCGCAGAAATCCTTCGAGCAGCGCCGCAATCAGGAGTATTCCTTGCTCGATTTCTCGCCGTTCGACCTCGTTTTCGGCCATTTCCCGATCGTTCGCTACAGTCGACCCAATTATCGCTACATTGCGCTTGGTGCGCGATCCCCTCGAGCGCGCGGCGTCGCATGCTTCTATCAGATCCAGCGATCCCGAGAAGGAAACCGGAATCTGCGGGGAAAGAACCTCGCCTTCGCCGGCAGTCTGGCGAGTGGAGGAACCACATTTCCGGAATTCTGCGCACACCTGAAGCTCGACCACCTCTACGGCCGTTACCTGGACTACCGGCGTCGGGGTGAATTCGTGCTGGTCGGTGACACCGCCCGCTATTCGGAGTTCGTACAGGGTCTGAACGAGCTGCTCGGGACCCGACTCAACGCCGACGTCTGGGAACGCAAGGGCGGCACCGACATGAGCCTACTGAGAATTCCGTCCACGAGTTGCGCGGAGGCGCGAACTGATGCAGCGGGAAACCACGTGGTATCGCGCCCTGACCGGCGCGGCGACCTGAACAAATCCAGGCCTCGCCGGCATCCCGCGCGTCGTAGCCGTTGACCGGCAAGCGCACGCTGAAGACCGAACCGGCGCCGAACTCGCTCGATACCGTCACATCACCGCCCATCATCCGGCAGAAGCGCCGGCTGATGACCAGCCCCAGGCCCGTGCCGCCGAAACGGCTCGACGTCGATGAGTCGGCCTGAGAGAACGCCTGGAACAGCTTTCCCATCTGTTCGGGTGTCATGCCGATCCCGGTATCGGCCACATCGAACACGATCCAGTCGTCCGCTTCGCGCGCGACATCCAGCGACACCGCGCCGTTCTGCGTGAACTTGCTGGCATTGCTCAGCAGGTTGAACAGCACCTGACGCAGCTTCGTCTGATCGGTGCGGATGCTGCCCAGCGACGTATCGCAGCTGACGTTCAGCGTATTGCCATTGCGGTCGATCAACGGTGTGATCATGCTGACGACGCTGTCGACCACGGTGGCCACCTCGACCTGCTCGAAGTGCAGTTGCATCTTGCCGGCCTCGATCTTCGACAGGTCGAGGATATCGTTGATCAGCGCGAGCAAATGCTTGCCAGCGCTCTGGATCTTCCGCAGATCCGGCACCATCGATTCCTGCCCCATATCTTCGGCTTCCTCCTGCAGCATTTCGCTGTAACCGATGATCGCGTTCAGCGGAGTCCGCAATTCGTGCGACATGTTCGCCAGGAACGCGCTCTTCGTGCGGTTCGCATCCTCGGCGGCCGCCTTCGCTTCCTGGGCCTCGGCGACGGCCTGCTGTAGCGCCACTTCCTGGCGTTTCAGTTCGGAGATGTCGTTGTAGACCTGTACGGTACCGAGCCCATCACTGTGGCGCTCGGTAACCTGGATCCAGCGCCCGTCCGACCAGCGCTGCACTTGCTGACTCGCCGCCAGCAGCTTCTGCTCACCGGTCCGGTCGCCGACCCGGCAGTCCGCCTCGATAATCAGGCCGGCATCGGCCGCGGATCGCAGGATCTCCATCGACGTCCGTCCCATGAGATGTTCCAGCCGACCCCCGTGAACCGGCCGCATCCGCTGATTGAACGCCCGATTGCAGACGACGAGCCGATCCTCGGTGTCGTACAGCGCGAAGCCATCGGAAATGCCCTCGATCGCCTGCAGCAGCCGTGAACGGCTCAGCCGTTCCGAGCGCGCGGCGATTTCCAGCCGGCTATCGACGATCGTCATGATGATCGCCAGGGCAATCGCCGAAAACGACGCGACGCCGACCCAACTGCCCAGGGCCAGCGGGATCAGCGCTCCGTCGTTGGCCATCGGTTGCGCGTCGGTGAAGAAGTAGACCGGAGTCATCCCCGAATAATGCACGGCGGCAAAGCCACAGCCGATGTACAGCGCTCCAGCCAGGCGCAAAGGGCTCCACGCCGGCTGATCGACGGTCTTGCGGCTGACCCAGAACGTCACGTACACCAGTGACAGACCAATCAGCGACACGACGAGGGTAACGAGCAGGAATCGGATGGGATCGAACAACATCAGGGCGTCCATCCGCATCGCCGCCATGCCGAGGAAATGCATCGCTGCGACGTTCGACGTGCCGAGCAGGGTGTAGATGAGCCCCCGCCGCACATCGAGTTGCTCCCGAGTCGCAACGACGCTGTAAAACAGCGCGGCGATCAGGGCCGGGACGACCGAAAACACCGTCAAGCCGGCCGCATAGCGCACCGGAACCGGAAGATGCAGCGCGAGCATGCCGTAGTAGTGCATCGTCCACATGCCGGTCGCCAGCGTCACGGTTCCGCTGGCGTACCACCATCGTCGGGCCTTCGCTGATTCAGCCGCATGAACGCGGCCAGCGAGACCCAAGAACGCGTACCCCGCGCAGCACGACACCAGAATCGACAACGCGACGAGAAACCCGTCGTAGGTGACGCCAAGGGCGGCACGCGGATCATGTGCTGCGTCGAGAAACAAGGCCTGCATGTGACTACCGCTGCTGACGGACGAAGATCGACGATCGCGTCCCGACCGATGCACGTGGTCTACGGGCTATCAGCCGGCCCGGCCGGTCCGGAGCGCAGTATCCGCCGGATGCGCCCGCCGCGCAATTGCCCGAAAACAGCCCGGTTCGGGCCGAATCGGGGAATGTATCGGGACACCGGGCGGCCGTCACATGCGGGAACTCGGGGCCGTCGCCGAACGCGGTCACACGGGTCACGATCAACTCCATGACCGGAATACCTGCGACAGCTCAGGCGACGATAAGCAACATCAGGAACAGGGGCAGCGATGCGTTCCCGGTCGATCAGCGGCACACGGGTCTAGCGGTCCGGCCGCGGAGCCCTGCGTTGATGGCCGCGGCCTCGTCGCGACGCAGCCAGCGCCAGGGACTGGGGAACAAGGCCGGCACGCGACGCCGGTAGTCTGCATACCGCTCGCCGTGTTGGACCAGCAGCTTGCGCTCTTCGAGCCACGAGCCGACGAGCAGGTAAAGCGTGATCAGCCCCGCGGCCAGCAGGCTCGCGCGATCCAGATCCCGCGTCCAGATGAGGATCAGGCAGAGAAAATACCACGGGTGGCGAACGAAGCGATGCAGCGGCGACACGCACAGCGCCTCCGGATCGGCCGTTCCCGACCACCGCTCACGCCATTGCCGGGTGCCGAGAAAGACACTGCCGTCGTAGTAGCGCAACGACCACAGGAAACCCAGAACGGCAAACGCGGCGGCGAGCCTGGCGACGATGGCCCACGCGCCGTGCCAGACCCAAACGGCCTCGCCATGGTGAGACGCGGTCAGCCAGACCGGCACGACGAGCAGCACGCCGGCGACCCCGTTGAACGCAAGCCGATACGCCGGCACGAACGCGGGCCAGCGATCCGAGACCCAACGCTTGATCGTCAGGCTCGCGAACAACGAGTGCGCGGCGAAGTAGACCGCCCATGCGGTTCCGATGATGAAGAGGTCCACGGCTACGCTCGTTCCCGGTCGGTGATCATCGATAGGCCCGACCAAACAACCCGGGGTCGGATCGAATGCACCAGAACACACCTGTCGTTTCGATCCCAGACGAAAACGATGAGCCAGCCGGCGCAAGACACTGGAGCCACTGAGGTATTTGCCTTTACGGCTGCGCCAAATGGCGCACCAGATTTGCCCGCCAAATGTACCATCATCGACTTATCAACGACTTGGACAGCCACGCGTTACGGCATACGCCTTGCAGGGACGGACGCAGTGTACGAAAGGCAGGCAGGCCCCACCGGGGCCTCGCTCCGGCGTGGACACGCGGGCTAATTGCCCGCGAGCAATGGACCAAAATGCCCTTCAGATCACCGGGACCGTCTCAACACACCCGAAACGTGCCGCATAAGAGCCACCGATACTTCGCTAAAGGTACCATGATGCATCCACGCAAAGCCGTCGTCTTCCTCGCGACCCTGACAACCCTGGCCCCCGTGCTCGCGGCGCATGCCAAGGGGCCGACACGCACATTGACGGAATGGCACACACCCTCGACCGATTCGTATCCGAATCAATTGAGGTTTGCCCCGGACGCGAGCCTTTACTTCACGGAGGTGGGTGGCAACAAGATCGCTCGCCTCGCCAGTGAAAAAGGCGAGATCACCGAATGGGCGATTCCCACGACGAACACGGGTCCCGTATCGCTCTCGTTCGACGACCGGGGACGGGCCTACTTCACCGAGCAGAATTGGCATGGCGAGAAGGGCGTAACCGAAAAAATCGGCCGTCTCGACCCCGATACCGGGATCATCACCGAGTGGGCGATTCCGACGCCGAAGGCTTTAATCAACGATCTCTGTGTAGACAAGAATGGCGCGGTGTTCTTCAACGAGGTTTCGGCCAACAAGATCGGACGACTCGACCCAGAAGCCGCGCGCATCGCCGAATGGAACGTGCCAGTGCCGTCCCCCGGTTCGGATTTTCTGCAGGGCTTGGCACTGGATCAATCCGGCAACGTGATCGTCACGGGCTACGGCCAATCGACGGTGGTCTACCGGCTCGATGCCTCGGCCAACAAACTGACGACGTGGACCGCACCAGGCGCATACGCCGCGCTCGGTGAGGTGACCGTCGATCGCCAAGGGCAGATCTGGTTCACCGAGGAAGCCGCTATGAAGATCGGCCGGCTCGACGCCGTGGCCAACGTACTCACCGAATGGGATGTACCCGGCGGCGCCAAGGAATCTGACCAGCTTTACGCGCTCGATGTCGACAAGCGTGGAAATGTCTATTTCGGCATCCAGTTCGCCAACAAGATCGCGCGCCTGTCGTCGTCGAACGGTACGATCATCCAATGGAAGCTTCCGCCCACGTCCGAGAACCCCTACCCGGAATTGAAAGGATCGCGTGTCCCCAGCGGCGTGACCTTGTCTGCGGATGGCGCGGTTTACTTTGCCGAGTTTTATGGAAACAGCATCGGCAGATTGATTGCGACGACGCCTTCCGGCACACCCGCGCCCATGATCACCGAGGCGCCTGCGACAACCGTCACGGTCCTGCCCGAGGAACTGGTACTGACACCTCGGGAGCGTGAGGCGCAAGTCACGTCGTCAAGCGTGAAGCCGACCAAGACGCTCGTTACGCCCTCCGTCAGGAAACTTCGAGGGGTCGTTTACTAGGGCGAGCGCCCCCGGGGCCGTGCCTCAGCACTGGCGGGTGGATCAACCTCCGGGCTCCCGCAAACAGTCGGAGTCCGGATACTTCAACTACGTCAGTCGTACTGATTGAAGCGTTGCCGATGAATGCGTCGAATCTGAGATCGTTGATCGTTGCCGTGGGGCTCGGTTTCGCGTCTACCGGTGCCAACGTGATCGCCGAGGACGCGCCAGCGGGTTTCGACGGAAAGTCGAACGGTGTCGCATCGACGGAGGAGTTCTTCCAGGGAAAATTGAACTTCGAGACGTCGCATACACGGTCTGCCGGGCTTGGCCCGGTTTACAACGCGCTGAGTTGCGTGGACTGCCACCAGAACCCGACAACGGGAGGCAACAGCGAGGTGAACGTCTTGAGGGCCGGAACATTCGATGGGCACCGATTTCGAGCCCCACCGGACGGATCCCTGATCCACGAGCGCGCCGTCGATGCTCGCATTCAGCCGCGTGCGGCAGACTCATGGAATGTTCGCTCACTTCGACTCTCGATGAGTACGCTCGGCGATGGCTTCGTCGAGGCCATCGAGGATGACACGCTACGCGAGATCGCGGCCCGTCAGATCCATGAGAGCGGCGGCGAGGTTAAAGGCCATACCGTCATGGCACCGGTGCTCGAGGCCCCGGGCACGAAGCGAATCGGCCGTTTCGGCTGGAAGGACCAGCATGCGAGCCTGCTGTCGTTCAACGCGGAGGCGTATCGGGACGAGATCGGGGTCACCAGCGAACTGGCTCCGACCGAAAGCACATCCAATGGCCGGTCCGTCGCGGCCTACGACCCACTGCCGGATCCCGAGAACCGACGGTTCTTCGTCGAGTCATTGACGGTCTTCAACCGCTCGACCAAAGTCCCGCCACGCGATCTGGAACTCGCCAACACCGCCGAGGCTCTGGCCGGCGAGAAGCTGTTCGCCTCCATAGGTTGCGGTATATGCCACGTCGCAACGATCGAGACCGCGCCCACCGGGACGCCGATCAATGGGGGCACATTTATCGTACCGGCCGCGCTCGGCGGCAAGACGATCCACCCGTATGGCGACTACCTGTTGCACGACATCGGAACCGGAGACGGCATCGTCCAGACCGGCGGACAGGAAACACGAAACAAGATCCGCACGGCGCCTCTTTGGGGGCTGCGTACCCGGATTCGATTGCTACACGACGGGAGCGTGTTGACGCCACGCGAGGCCATCGCGCGTCATGGGGGCGAATCGGGCCGTGTGACGACACGCTTCGACGGCTTAAGCGCGGCGCAACAACGGCAACTCATCGCATTTCTGCGCTCGCTCTAGCGCGGCGTCGCCCCAAAAGCACCACGCGAGCGCCGGGCCGGAGTGTCCAATCCGGACGCGTAGATGTCACCAACCACCGTCGAACGGGCCAGTTCGATTCGACTCGTGCCGAAGTTGGCGATGCACTGCATTCTCATGTTCTTGCATTAAAACGCCCCGGCTCGGCCTTCCGCGGATTCAGGCGGCGTGTAAGTGTAGGTGGTCTGATAACGCGGGCCCGCGCAGGACCACAGTGCGATCAATACGAGCGCCGATGCTATGCGTATCACCCCTGAAGCATTCATCGTCGGACTCCGTCAGGTGCAACTGAATATCCATCCCACGGTGGACGGGGACGCCTGATCGGATCATCGCTGCTTCGTCGAGTGCTCGCCATGCTACTGAAGTAGCATGTGGCCGGCCAACCGTTTCGAACGCGCCGGCATGTAGGGGGGCGGACCCCGAATCGACTTGGGACGCCTTGAGTGTCGCGACAGCGAGCCGCTGCTGGTGACAGAAGTCGACGCCGAGCACGTCGCGAAGCACCGCTGTACAGCCCACCGCGCCAGGGGGGAGGTCGTTGCTACGGGACGACGAGACCGTCAGCCGGTCCGCTGGACATCGAACCAAAAGTCTAGACGTCGGTCGATCAATCTCCAGCTTGCGCCGCAAGCTATGTTGATTCGCTCAGACGACGCGCCTGAACTGTTCGAGCAGGAACGACTGCGTCTCGACGCCGCCGGTCGTGTTCGGCTCCGCGCGCCGGTACAGGCCATCGGGCTGCAGTACCCAGGCCTGACTGTCGTCGCGCAGGTAGAGGTCGAGATCCGCCCGGATGCGCTCGGCGATCTTCCTGTTCCCGACCGGGAACGCGATCTCGACGCGGCGGAACATGTTGCGCGACATGAAATCGGCACTGGAACAGAACAACTCGGGTTCGCCATCGTTCTCGAAGCTGAATACGCGGCTGTGTTCGAGGAAGCGACCGACCAGCGAGCGGACCTCGATATTCTCGGACAAGCCGGGAATGCCCGGACGCAGGCAGCAGATGCCGCGGATGATCAGCTTGATCTCGACACCGGCCATCGAAGCCCGGTACAAGGCCTGGATCAACAGCGGCTCGACCAGCGAGTTGACCTTGATGATGATCCGCGCGCGCTTGCCGTTGCGGATGTGGCCGATCTCGCGCTCGATCTTCTTGATCAGGGTGCGGTGCAGCGAGAACGGCGCCTGCAACAGCCTGTCCAAGCGGCCGACCTTGCCCAGGCTGGTCAGTTGCACGAACAGCTTGCGGACGTCCTCACCGATATCCTTGTCGCTGGTCAGCAGGCTGTAGTCGGTGTATAGGCGTGCGGTCTTCGGATGGTAGTTGCCGGTACCCAGATGCGTGTAATAGCGCAGATGCTTGCCCTCGCGCCGCAACACCAACAGCATCTTCGCATGGGTCTTGTAGCCGACGATGCCGTAAACGACCTGCACGCCGGCCTCCTGCAGGCGTGTAGCCAGCGAGATGTTGGCCTTCTCGTCGAAGCGCGCGCGCAGTTCGACGACGACGGTCACTTCCTTGCCCGCGCGAGCGGCCCGCTCCAGCGCCTCGACGATCGGTGAGTTCGAGCCGGTGCGGTACAGGGTCTGCTTGATCGCGACCACCTGCGAGTCCTCGGCCGCCTGACGAATCAGCTCGATGACCGGCGTGAACGACTCATACGGGTGATGTAGCAGGATGTCGTGCTTGCGGATCGCCTCGAACAGCGACTTCGGGTCGGCCAACGGCGCGGGACACCCGGCCGTGAACGGCGGGTACTTCAGTTCCGGGCGATCGACCAGATCGAAGATCTCGCGTGAGCGGCTCAGGTTCACCGGACCGTCGACGCGGTACAACCGGTCCTGCGTCAGGCCGAACTGCCCCAGCAGGAATCCGACGATCTCGTCGGTGCAGTTTTCCGCAACCTCGAGACGCACCTCGTCACCGAAGTTACGGCTTGCCAGTTCGCCCTCGACGGCGCGCAGCAAGTCGTCGATTTCTTCCTCGTCGAGGAACAGATCGCTGTTGCGGGTCACGCGGAACTGGTAGCAGCCGCGGATCTTGATCCCGTGGAACAGGTCCTCGATGAACGCATGGATGATCGACGACAGGAACACGAAGTCGTTCGGTCCGCTGTCGGTGTGCTTCTGCGGCAACTGGATGATCCGTGGCAAGGCGCGCGGTGCCTGCAGGATCGCCAGATCGAGGTCGCGACCGAACGCGTCCTTTCCCGATAGCGCGATGATGAAGCACAGAGCCTTGTTCAGGATGCGCGGGAACGGGTGCGTCGGGTCCAGCCCGATGGGACTGAGGATGGGCAGTAGCTCCTCGGTGAAATACGTGCGCAGCCATTTCTGCTGCGACGCGTTCCAGTCGCCGCGGCGGATGAAGCGGATGCCCTGGGACTCCAGATCAGGCAGCAGCACCTGATTGAACACGCGGTACTGTTCGACGACCAGTTCGTGCGCGCGGCGACTGATCTCGGCGAGACTCTCGGTCGGCGTCAGGCCGTCGGCCTCGGTCTGCAGCGAAGCCAGTTCGGACCGCTGGATCAGGCCCGCCGCGCGCACCTCGAAGAATTCATCGAGATTCGAACAGGAGATACACAGAAAATTCAGTCGCTCGAGCAGCGGGACCCGCTCGTCCTTGGCCTGTTCGATGACCCGCCGGTTGAATTCGAGCAGGCTCAGTTCGCGGTTCAGATACCATTGCGTATCCTGCAGATCGACCGACGAACCGGGACGTCCCGACGCGGTGGTGTCGTCCTCGCCCCGGGGGTTGTCCGCGGGCGGTTGCGGCAGCTCGGAGGACTTTTCGAGATCGCCGACCATGTGCTTGGCGGCGCGTATCATCCGCATGGCCTTCTGCCTGCTGACCCCGGGAATGGCCAGCAGGCGATCCACGTCAGCGCTGGCCAGCTCCTCCACCGAGAAGATGCCGTTGTCAGCCAGGCTGGCGCGCGTCGACTTGCTGATTCCCTTGACGTTGCTGATGATCACCTTTCCCCCTACCCCGGCCGAACAGCCGTAATGACTACCAGATCCCCCGGTACGACGGCGACCGCGCCGCACCATCGAAACACGCGAAAACGACGGGGGTCAGGCCCGCCACGCGGCGCCCCGATCGTCTATTTGTCGAACAGATGCAGATACTCGCCGTACCCTTCCTCGGCCATCCGTTCCTTGGGAATGAATCGAAGAGCCGAGGAATTCATGCAGTAACGCCTTCCGGTGGGTTCCGGACCGTCGTCGAACACGTGCCCCAGGTGCGAATCGGCGTGGCGACTGCGCACCTCGACTCGCTCCATCAGCCAGGAACGGTCCGAGCGCTCGATAAGGTTCGCCGGCTCGATCGGCCTCGAAAAACTGGGCCAGCCCGTCCCCGAATCGTATTTGTCCAGCGAACTGAACAAGGGCTCACCGGAGACCACGTCGACGTAGATACCGTCGCGGTGGTTGTCCCAGTATTCGTTGTGGAACGCCCGCTCGGTGCCCTCGCGCTGCGTCACTTCGAACTGCTCATTGGTCAGGGCCTTGCGCAAGGCATCCTGACCCGGCTTGCTGAACTTCGTCTGATCCCATGCCATCGTCGTTCCTCCAGACAACAGGGTGGCCGGCAGCAGCACGCGGCTGAGCATCAGGACGATTCTTTTCACCTGCTCGGACCACCCGAATAGACCACCAACCCCGCGCCGCGCGATTGCGACGCACCCCTGGCACAGTGGCTGCCGTATTCTCGCTCACCGGACGCCGGTTGTGCCACCGCGGCGACGCCGCAACCATCGCCCGTTCGACAGCGGCCTTAACGCGAAATTCGCGATCCCGTAAAATAGGGCACGCACCCTGCTGGTGCTCGACGGCCGTTCGGCCGGAGAGTTAAACGGGAAGCCGGTGAGACGCCGGCGCTGCCCCCGCAACGGTAAGTGAGACAAGGCGGACCGACATGCCACTGTGCCCCGCGCGGCATGGGAAGGCGGTCCACCGGCGATGAGCGCTCACGAGCCCGGAGACCGGCCGCAGGGACTCATGCCATCGTCGCGGCGGGCGACGCGGTAGCGCTGCGGCCGACTAGCCGCATACCGTCCCGATGAATCCCCGCAGATGGAACGATACTCCGCAGCACGGGTGTGTGCCGCGGACACCGACCGGGGAAACTCCATGCAATACAGGCCATCGGGAATCCTGATTCCCGGCCTCTTGTCGACCGCGACGGCGGCATACGGCGCATCGCCGACGCAACCGACCGAACTCGAGCAAGTCGTCGTCACCGCCGCGCGCACCGAAACGCCGTTGAATCAGATCGGCTCGAACGTCAGCGTCGTCACGGCGGACGACATCGCGATGCGGCAGTTCAATGACGTCGCGGACATGCTTCGCTACGTTCCGGGCCTGGACGTGCTGCGCAACGGCGGTATCGGCCAGACCACGTCGGTGTTCATCCGCGGCGCCGATTCCCGTCACACGCTGGTACTGATCGACGGCATCGAAGCGAACGATCCGGCCGATCCGGGCGGACGATTCGACTTCGCGAACCTGATGGTCGACGAGATCGACCGCATCGAGATCGTCCGCGGCGGCGAAAGTTCGATCTACGGATCGGACGCGCTCGGAGGTGTCATCAACATCATCACCAAGCGCGGCCGCGCGGCGCCGAGCTATCGCTTCCAGGCGCAGGGCGGCATGTATGACCAGTACGATCTGCGCGGCAATACCGAGGGGGCCGTCGGCGCCGTCAGCTACAACCTCAGCGTCGGGCACTTCGACAATCTGGGATTTTCCGCCGCAGCGCGCGATCTCGGCAATTTCGAACGTGACGGCTACCGCAACACCACCGTCAAGGCCGGCACCGCGGTGCAGGCGCTGGACAACCTGAAGTTCGACTGGACGCTGCACTACAACCATGGGCATGACCGGCTCGACAACTGCGGAGGCCGTGGTTGCGACGACCCGAACTACCGCAGCAACACCGACCAGCTATTTACCCGGGGCCAGGGCACCCTGTCGCTGTTCGACAATGCCTGGCAACAGACACTCGGACTCGCGTACAGCTTTACCGGTCGCCAGGCGGTCAATCCGCTGGATCTCGCGAACCCGTTCATCAGCAACGCCAATTTCGATGGTCGCAAGATCAAGGCCAGCTGGCTCCATGACGTGACCCTGTCGGACCTCCACAAGCTCACGCTGGGGGCGGAGGACGAGGAAGACTCGATGTCGAGTGACTCCCTGTTCTTCCAGGATGCCGCGACGTCGACGCAGGACATCCAGGACCGTCGGATGAACACGGCAGGCGTGTTCCTGCAGGACCGGCTGACGATCCAGAAAGGATGGTTCTCGACGCTCGGGGTGCGCTACGACGACAACAACATCAGCGGCAGCCGCGTGACGTGGCGTGCCAGCCAGTCGGTGGCGGTCGAGCGAATCGGCATGCGCATCAAGGCCAACTACGGCACTGGCTTCAAGGTGCCGACGCTGTATCAGCTGTTCGCGCCGCCGACCGTGTTCACGGTACAAGGCCAGGAGCCGATCATTTTCCCGCCGCTCGGCAACCCGAACCTACGTCCGGAGTCGAGCACGAACTGGGATATCGGCTTCGAGCAGGATCTATGGGGCGATCGCGCCCAACTCGGCGCATCCTACTTTCACAACGACTTCTTTCATCTGATCGAAGTCCGCGACTTCAGCAAGGGCTATGAGAACATCGGGCGCGCCAAATCCGACGGCGTGGAGATGTTCCTGCAAGTGCAACCCGAGGACTGGCTGAGCCTGCGCGGGCAGTACACCTACCTCGACACGGAACAGCTGCCGGAGTCCGGCGACCCGCCGAACGATATCTATGCCGGCCAGCCCCTGCTGCGCCGACCCCGCAACAAGGGTAGCTTCGACCTCATCGTGAACCCGGTGGACGGCGCCGAGATCAACCTGAACGTGTTGGCCGTGGGGCGGAAGGACGACGTCGACTTCGCGCTGTTCCCGGCACAGCGCGTGACGATTCCGGGTTACGTTCTGGTCAACCTGAACGCACGGTACACCGTCAATCGAAACGTGCAGTTGTTCGCCCGGCTCAACAACCTGCTGAACAAGACCTATCAGGAGGTCTACGGGTACGGCACCGCGGGCATCGCGCTGTTCGGCGGGTTCCAGCTCAGCTACTGAGCCGGAACGGAAATCAAGGCTGGCGGCCTGTGGCCAAACCCGACCATCCGGCCGAAGCGCCGCGAACGATGACGCCCGGATCGTTTGGGTTCAGGCCCGTGTATCGGGCGCCGCATCGCGCGGCACACCGCCGACCTGCGACAGCCAGCCGACGGCCAGAACCGGCACCGTATAGAACAGCGCGGCACCGCCGTAACCCGGCAGGTAGCCCGAAACGGCGAGCAGATACGCGAACGGGTCCATCTCCTGAGCCGCGTCCGAGAACGCGAAGAAGCCGAGGTTCGACAGGACGAACGCCAGGGCGACCGCGACGGTCAGTGCCGCCAGCGACTGCGCAACGGTCCTCGGCATCACCGGATTCGGCAAGCGCCCGGCCCAAAGGCCGGCGCGCCATACCAGGAAGTACCCCGCGAACAGCAGCAGATAACCCGGCGTGACGCAGCTACTGTCGACGCCCCCTTCCAGCGCAAGCCAGTCGGCCGCGGCCACCGCACACCCCAGCCCAACGAACGAGGATAGCGTCAGAACGTAGAATCCAGCCAGAAACAATGCCGCCAGCGTCGCGTCGGGCATCGGCTCCGGCAACAAGGTCGACAAGCGTGTCAGGCCGATAGCCAGAATCAATGCGGCCAACATCGCGTGGCGACGCCCGTCACTCGTTTCGCTCATGTCCATTCTCCTCAATCAAGCCAGACCGAGCGTTACGGAAACGTCGGTACTGGTCGTTTTGTTATACTGCGCGACCGATTACGCCGCTTTCGCATCCGCTCGATGCGGCGCACCAAGGTTCCCAGTCCGCCGATCATGTCCGAAAACCTGTTGTATCGCGTCGTCTTCGTCAACCGGCAGCAAGTCTACGAACTCTACGCGAAGCGCGTCTACCAGGCCGACCTGTTCGGCTTCGTCGTCATCGAGGATTTCGTGTTCGGCGAGGCGAGCCCCATCGTCATCGACCCCGCGGAAGAGAAGCTCAGAATCGAGTTCGAGAACATCCGCCGTTCCTACGTGCCGATGCACGAGATCGTGCGCATCGACCAGGTCGAGCGACGCGGCACCGCGAAGATCATTCCGCTGGATCGCGACGCGGCCGCGTCGAACGTCACCAAGTTCATCTACCCGGACAAGAAATAACGCGCCGCCCGCTCACTTCACGACCTTCAACACCGGCTTGCCACGTCGCGGCTCCGGCTCGGTCGGCTCGGGTGGCGGCACGTCCTCATCCTCGTCATTCTCGAACACCATGCCCTTGCCGGTCTCCTTCGCGTACATCGCGAGCACCGCCGGCAACGGCACCTGAAGCTGCATCGGCATGCCGCCGAAGCGTGCGCTGAACTCGATCGAACGATTGCCGAGCGACAATCCACTGACCGCCTGTGGCCTGAGGTTCAGCACGATCTTCCCGTCCTGAACATATTGCCTCGGCACGACGACGTCCGCATGGGACGCGTCGACCAGCATGTAGGGCGTCAGTTCGTTGTCGACGATCCAGTCGTACAAGGCCCGAACCAGATAAGGCTTCAACGAGACCATCAGGCGGACATCGCGTCGAGCGCCAAGGGGAGTTCGCGTTCGTAGTCACTGAGGCTGGCCTGGAAGCCCTGCCGACCGAACAGGCGCTTGGCGTATCGCCCGATCTCGGCCGATTGTCGCGGTAGATCGATCCCGATCGACCCGAGCCGCCACAGCAGCGGCGCGAGCGCGCAGTCCACCAGCGAGAATTCCTCGCTGAGGAAGAACTGCTTCGCCGCGAACACCGGGGTCGCCGCGATCAGGCCCTCGCGCAGCTGTTTGCGGGCCTTGACCCCGGAGGCCTCGCCGGAATTCTCGATATCCACCCGCAGGGAGTACCAGTCCTGGTCGATCCGATGCACGAGCATGCGCGCACGCGCGCGTGCGACCGGGTCCATCGGGTGCAGAGGCGGGTGTGGAAACCGTTCGTCGAGGTATTCCATGATGATCCACGAGTCGTACAGCACCAGATCGCGGTCGACCAGCGTCGGAGACGTCCCGTAGGGATTCAGTTCCAGCAGGTCTTCGGGGTTGTGCTGATCGACGAACTCGACGTCGGCCGAGATACCTTTCTCGCGGAGCACGAACTGCGCGGCGGTGGCCAGGAACGCGCAGCTCGGGGAACAGAACAGAGTCATGACCGCTTTGCGACTGGCCGATGTAGCCACGCTGGACTCCTCGAGACACGACGACCGGGCGTCAATTCTAGCTTTAGCCAGCCCTACAGGCCGCCGAACCCCGAGCCGTGGCGTGGCGGCTCAACCACCCGACCCATCGTCGCGGAGGCCTTCACGGTTACAGCACCGAGGCACTGCCGTCCGCGGCCCGGAACTGCCCCCGAGCGCGGATTGCCCACCGTCTGGCCGATCGCTGATCCGAACACGGCGACGCTGCCTTGGGGGGAGCGATTCGAGTGTAACACGTTTCCCTCAGTGCAGATCCTGCCAGAAGGCCTTCTTGAGCTTGTAGGCGAGGTAGGTGAAGACCAGCAGGAACAACAGTACGTACTTGCCCAGCGGCAGGCCGCCGCTGCAACTGCGCCGGTTCGCCAACGTAGACCAGGAAGTTCATCAGGTCGGTCAGCGCCTGATCGAACTCCGCCGGCTTCATGTGACCCGCTCGCACCCGGTCGAAGCGCTCGATGTACTCGACCCCGCCCTCGTGCCCCATCACCGGCTTCTGCAGTCCCTGCAACTCGGCCAGCACGTTCGGCATCGCGGGACGTTGTCGACGTACAGCCGTTGACCTGGTCGGCCGCGTCGGGTCCAGGTAGAAACCCCGCAGGTAGCTGTAGATCCAGTCCGCGCCCCGCGTGCCTGCGCGGTCAGCGACAGGTCTGCGCCGGCGCGCCGAACCACGCCTCGGCATCGGCCGGCGCCATCGCGCTCAACAGCGTCTCGTGCATCTTCCGCCTCCCAGCAGGAAGGTCTTCCATCGTCTCGTCGTCGATGTCGTAGTCCTTCGCCAGGCGTGAGTAGCGATGTGCTTCAGCGGCGACAGCCCTGGCAGTAGTTGACATAGAATTCGGCACCGCGCCGCACCGAGGCCTGATCGAAATGTCGATCTTCACGTGCTGCAGCGCCGCTCGACCTTCTCCGACGCCCCCCCCCCCCCCCCGACTGTGGCCGCCGTCAGCAGCAGCCCCATGATCAATTGTTCATGGTTTGTGCTTCCCGATCAGTCCCCACACCTGCCGCTCCAGCCGTGACAGCGTCTCGCACAGCCAGGCGCGCCCGTCGCGATAGGCCGCACAGCCTTCGACGCTGGCGACCAGTCGCCGCACCAGGTCCCAATGCCGACCGGCGCTGCGCCAGCGGCACCACGGCCTCGGTCAGTCGCGCCGGCTCCGGCAGCGTCGGCCTCCGCGCCGACCACCACGGCATCAGCAGGAAAAGCCGAAGTAGACGACGCTGGAAGATCCGCACCAGGATCGTCGCCACCGGACTCACCGGCTTGGTGCCGAGGATGCCGAGTCCGATGCCGAAGCCTGGCACGAACAGCGTCAGGAACACGGCATAGCGCCGCTGCGGTAGCGAATCGAGCGCACCGGGCAGCGATCCAGCCACGGCAGCAGGAACAGCACGACGATCGACGCGCCCATCGCCACGACGCCGCCGAATTTGCTCGGGATGGCCCGCAGGATCGAGTAGAACGGCGTGAAGTACCAGACCGGCGCGATGTGGCTCCGGGCAATCTTCAGCGGATCCGCTGTTCAGTTCGGCGGTTCCAGAAAGAATCCACCCAGTTCCGGCAATACCGCCGAAGCGCGAACAGGATGCCGAACACGCCGACGCCGTACAGGTCCTTGACGGTGTAGTACGGGTGGAACGCGATGCCGTCCACCGGAATGCCGTCGATGCCCTTGTTCTTCTTGATCTCGATGCCATCCGGGTTGTTCGAGCCGACCGTGTGCAGCGCCGCGATGTGCAGTACCGACCAGCCCCACCAGCAGCAGCGGGATGGCGACGACGTGCAGTGCGAAGAAGCGGTTCAGCGTGGCGTCGGCGGATGACGTAGCCGCCGGTGGATCCACAGCGCCGGGGTCCTCGGCCCACCACCGGAATGGCTCCGAACAGCGAGATGATGACCTGCGCGCCCCAGCGCCTTCGTCGATCTGCCCCCCACGGCAGCAGGTAGCCCATGAACGCCTCGCCCATCAGGCACAGGAATATCACCATGCCGAACAGCCAGATCAGTTCGCGCGGCTTCGTACGAGCCACAGCAAGGCCCGGAACATGTGCAGGTAGATGACGATGAAGAACGCCGACGATCTCGTCGAGGGCATGGTAGCGCAGCCAGCCCCAGTTGACTTCGCGCATTATCGATTCGACCGAGTCGAACGCCAGTGTGGCGTCCGGCTTGTAGTTCATCGCCAGGAAGATGCCGGTCACCAACTGGTTGACCAGCACCAGCAAGGCCAGCGAGCCGAAAAAGTAGAAGAAGTTGAAGTTCTTCGGCGCATAGTACTTGGCCAGGTGATCATCCCAGAACTTCGTCACCGGCAGCCGTTCGTCCACCCACGCCAGCAGCGCCGTCAGCCGCCTTCCTCGTGTCCATCACGCCGACCTTCATCGCCCCGCCAATGAACAGCCGGCCCTCGCCTGCGCGGTACGGCGGTATCTCCAGGTCTCTTCGGCGCCGGGCACCTGTACACCTCGACCCGCCAGATCGAACAGCGAGCCATGGCACGGACAGAAGAAGCCTCCATAGCCAGTCCGGCCCGAGATCCGCCGGCGTCACGTCCGGCCGGAACGTCGGCGAGCAGCCCAGGTGCGTGCACACGCCGACCGCGACGAAGATCTCCGGCGTCCGCGATCGCGCCTCGCCGACCGCGCACCGCTGCTCCGACTCCTGCGATTCCGGGTCCAGCAGCTTGTCCTGCACCCAGCTCCAGCGTCCCCAGCATCCCCGGCGTCCGCCGCAGAATCCACACCGGCTTGCCCCGCCACATGATGCGGATCAACTGACCCGGTTCCACCTTCGACACGTCCACTTCCACAGGCGCTCCGGACGCCCGCGCCTTCGCGCTCGGCTGCATCGACGCCAGAAACGGCGTCGCCACGAACCCCGCGCCCAACGCGCCCGCCACCACCGTCGCCTGCGTCAGAAAACGCCTCTTCTCGCGGTCGATCTCGTCGTCCATCATTGCTATGCCCTGCCGTGGGGTGCCGCTCGTTCTTGTTGTGTCACCGACCGGAGCGACGCCGGTCTCGGGCGAAGATTGTGTTGAAGAAACCCCAGCGGGTCAAGGCGCAAAACGCGCCGATTGCGGCCTCGCGGCCGCCGGTCAAACGCTCAGCGCGGCCGCGAGAGCGTCGAGGAAGCGGGAGTTTTCGTCGGGCGTGCCGACCGTGACGCGCAGGCATGCGCTCAGGGGACCCGAGGCGGCGCCGAATTGCTTGATCAGCACGCCCCGTTGCTCGAGTTCACGGAACAGCGTCGCGGGCGAATGTTCCTGCAGTTCGAACAGGATGAAGTTTGCGCGGCTCGGGTACACGCGGATACCGGGCACCTTGCCGAGCGCTTCGAACAGGCGCGTACGCTCGGCGAGGATCCGTGCGACCTGGTCGTCGAAGACCTCGGGCCTGGCCAACGCGAAGGCCGCGCTGACCTGCGTCAGCACGTTGATGTTGTACGGCAGCCGGAGCTTGTCGAATTCGCCCAGCAATGCCGGGGGGCCGGCCAGATAGCCGAGCCGCAGACCGGCCAGCCCGAGCTTGGACAGCGTACGCATGACCAGCAGCGAGCGGTGCTGACAGACTCGAGACATGAAACTGGCGCCGGCGAACGGCGCATAGGCCTCGTCGACGACGACCAGCCCCGGAGCCGCGTCGATGATCGCGGCGACGTCCTGCTCGTGGAACAGATTGCCGGTCGGATTGTTCGGATAGGCCAGGAACACGGCCGCGGGCCGATGTTCGGACATTGCCCGTCGCATCACGTCCATGTCGAGACCGAAGTCGTCGCGCCGCAACGGCACACCGACGAAGCGCAGGCCCAGACCGATCGCGATCTGGCGGTACATCACGAAGGTCGGCTCGGGCGCCATGACCACCGACCCGGGCGCCAGGGCCATCAGGATGATCTGGATCAGTTCGTCGGAGCCGTTGCCGAGCAGCAGCCCGGATCCATCCGGAACGCCGCCGGCGACCCGGAGCGCCTCGCACAATTCCCTCGCGGTCGGGTCGGGGTAGCGGTTCAGCGCGGCCTCGCGCAAGGCGACGAGCCAGGCCTCGATCATCGACTCCGGCCAGGTGTACGGATTCTCCATCGCGTCGAGCTTGATCAGACCGCGCGACGGCGGTACGTGATACGCGCTGAGCTCGGCGAGTTCCGGCCGCAGCAAGCGCGCGATCGGATCGTCCTGGCCATTCATTGCGACGTCTTGATGCGGTATTCGGCCGAGCGGGCGTGCGCGGTCAGGCCCTCGCCGCGCGCCAGCACGGATGCGGTGCACCCGAGCCGGTCCGCCCCGTCGGCCGAACAGAAGATCAGGCTCGAACGCTTCTGGAAGTCGTAGACCCCAGCGGAGACGAGAACCGTGCGGTGCCCGAGGTCGGCAGCACATGGTTCGGGCCGGCACAGTAATCGCCCAAGGCCTCTGCGGTATAGCGCCCGAGGAAGATCGCCCCGGCATTGCGGATCGACGGGAGCAGCTCCTCCGGATCGGCGACGGACAGCTCGAGGTGTTCCGGCGCGATGCGATTGGCGATTGCAGCCGCCGTGGCCAGATCGGGAACCCGAATCAGCGCGCCGCGCCCGGACATGGACGCCGCGATCACGTCGGCACGCTCCATCGTCGGCAACAACCGCCTCATGCTTGCCTCGACCGCGGCCAGATGCGCGGCGTCGGTCGACACCCAGGATGGCCTGGGCGTTCTCGTCATGCTCGGCCTGCGAGAACAGATCCATCGCGATCCAGTCGGGATCGGAGGTGCCATCGCTGATGACCAGAATCTCCGAGGGCCCGGCGATCATGTCGATGCCGACCTGTCCGAACACGAGCTTCTTCGCCGTGGCGACGTAGATGTTGCCGGGCCCGACGATCTTGTCGACGCGCGGCACGGTCGCCGTGCCGTAAGCCAGCGCCGCGACGGCCTGCGCGCCACCGATACGGAACGCGCGATCGACGCCGGCGATCGACGCCGCCGCGAGCACCATGTCGTTGAGTTCGCCACCGGGGGTCGGCACGACCATGATGACCTCGGGCACGCCGGCGACCTTGGCCGGAACGACGTTCATCAACACCGACGAGGGATACGCGGCCTTGCCGCCGGGCACATAGACCCCGGCGCGATCCAGCGGCGTGACCTGTTGACCCAGCACGGTGCCATCATCCTCGCGGTAGCTCCACGAGCTCATCTTCTGGCGTTCGGCGTATGCGCGAATGCGCTCGGCGGCCTGCAGCAACGCGTCGCGGCGATCGGCCGGCAGCCGGTCAAGGGCCGCCGTCAATTGCTCGCGCGGCAGTTCCAGCGCGGTGCCATCCGCCGCGTCGAAGCGATCGAAGCGACGCGTGTAATCGAGCAACGCGGCATCGCCGCGCGAACGCACGTCGGCGATGATGTCGGCAACCCGCTGATGAACCTCGGCGTCGAATGCCTCGTTCCAGGCCAGCCGCTGATCGAGCCGCCGATCGAAATCCGCCTCGGCCGCGTCCAGGCACGTCAGATCCAGTTCAGCCATCGTTCAACCCTCCGCCGCGACGCGCCGGTCGACCGCCACACTCAATTGCTCGACGACCTCGCGCACCGCGCGATGCTTCATCTTCATCGCCGCCTTGTTGACGACCAGACGGCTGCTGATGTCCATGATCGTCTCGCGCGGCTCCAGACCGTTGGCACGCAGCGTATTGCCGGTATCGACCAGGTCGACGATGCAGTCGGCGAGGCCGACCAGCGGCGCCAGTTCCATCGAGCCGTAGAGCTTGATCAGTTCGGCCTGCACGCCGAGCCTCGCGAAATAGCCATGCGCGGTCTTCAGGTATTTCGTCGCGACGCGCAGCCGTCGCCGGTCTATCCGCTCGCCCTCGCGCGCCGCGGTCATCAGCCGGCAGCGCGCGATCTTCAGGTCCAGGGGCTCGTACAGCCCTTCCGCGCCGTATTCCAGCAGGACGTCCTTGCCGGCGACACCGAGATCGGCCGCACCGTACTCGACATAGGTCGGCACATCGGTCGCACGGATGATCAGCAAACGCACGTCGTCGCGGTTCGTCGGTATGATCAGCTTGCGGCTCTTGTCGGGGTCGACGGTCGGCACGATACCGGCGTCCGCCAGCAGCGGCAGCGCCTCCTCGTAGATCCGGCCTTTGGAGATCGCGAGTGTCAGCACGGCGTCAGTTCGGCACCCGCCGAATCGTCGCGCCGAGTTGCGAGAGCTTCTCCTCGATGCACTCGTAACCGCGGTCGATATGGTAGATGCGCTGTACGACGGTCTGCCCCTCGGCGACCAGTCCGGCCAGTACCAGACTGGCCGACGCGCGCAGGTCGGTGGCCATGACCGGCGCCGCGGTCAGGTTCTCCACGCCCTTGATGATCGCCGTATTCGATTCCAGCTTGATGTCGGCTCCCATGCGCTGCATCTCCTGCACGTGCATGAAGCGGTTCTCGAACACCGTCTCGCGGATCACGGCGACGCCCTCGGCGATCGAATTCATCGCCGTGAACTGCGCCTGCATATCGGTCGGGAACGCCGGATACGGCGCCGTGCGCAGCGACACCGACTGCGGACGACGCCCCTGCATGTCGAGTTCGATCCAGTTGTCGCCGGTCGTGATCTCGGCGCCGGCCTGGCGGAGCTTGACCAGGACCGCGTCGAGGATGTCCGGCCGGGTGTTCTTCAGCTTGATCTTCCCCGAGGTCATCGCCGCCGCGACCAGATAGGTTCCGGACTCGATGCGATCCGGCAGGATCGTGTAGTGCAACCCGGAGCCGGACAGCGATTCGACACCCTCGATCTCGATGATGTCGGTCCCCGCGCCGTGCACTTTCGCGCCCATCTCGTTGAGGAAATTCGCCAGATCGACGACCTCGGGTTCCCGCGCTGCGTTCTCGATGATCGTCGTACCATCGGCCAGCGCCGCAGCCATCATCAGGTTTTCGGTGCCGGTCACGGTGACCTGGTCGAGCACGAGCCGCGCGCCTTTCAGACGCTTCGCCTCGGCGTGGATGTAACCGTTGCGCACGCTGATATCGGCGCCCATCGCCGCGAGCCCCTGCAGGTGCAGGTTCACCGGGCGCGTGCCGATCGCGCAGCCGCCCGGCAGCGACACATCGGCCTGACCGAAGCGCGCAACCAGCGGACCGAGAACCAGAATCGACGCCCGCATCGTTCGGACCAGCTCATACGGCGCGTAGAAATTCTTGATCGAGTCGGGGTTTGCCTCGATGTTCAGCTTTTCGTCGATCAGCAGCTCGACGCCCATCCGACCGAGCAGTTCCATCGTCGTCGTGATGTCGTGCAGATGCGGCACGTTGCCGATCGTGACGGGCCCTTCGGACAGCAGCGTCGCCGCGAGGATCGGCAGCGCCGCGTTCTTCGCGCCGGATATCCGCAGTTCGCCCGATAGCGGCTGCCCGCCAGTGATCAATAACTTATCCATCGAAATCGCTCGACTTCTCAACTGATGGTGAACGGGGCCGGAATCGATCCCCGCGAGGACTCGGCACTATACCCGAGGCAGCAGCGTGGTGATGCCGGCGACGGCCGCCAGGGCCTCGACCTGCTGCGGCAAATTGGCGAAGCGCAGCGCGATGCCCCGTTTGACCGCCGCGCGGACCAATTCGATCAGCAGGGCGACACCGGCGCTGTCGGCGCGGCTGACGTCGGCCAGATCGATGACGACCCGCCCTTGCGCCTGGCGCAACATCGGCAGCGCCGCGCGCAAGGCCGCGGCGGCGTTGTCGAAGCGCAGTTCGCCCTGCAGCCGGAAACGCCCCTCGGCCAGACGGTCGATCGCGAAGAACGGCAGGTCCTGGCTCATCGCTAAGGCTCAGTTCTTGCCGGGCTTCGAACCCTTGTCGCCGTCGCCCTCGGCTTTGTTGAACAGCAGGCGGCTGATCAATTGCTCGAGCACGATCGCCGACTGCGTCAGCTCGATCTGGTCGCCATCCTTCAGATAGTCCGACAAGGCCCCGGGCGACAGGCCGATGAACTGCTCACCGAGCAGGCCGGCGGTCAGGATGCTGGCGCTGGTGTCCTCCGGCAGCGTGTCGTAACGCGGGTCGACGTGCATCTCGACCACCGACTCGTACGTCGTCTTGTCGAACTGGATCGAGGTCACGCGGCCGATCGTCACACCGGCCATCGACACCGGCGCCCGGACTTTCAGATTACCGGAGTTCTCGAAGCGCGCAACCAGCCGGTAGCCCTTGGTCGTCGCGCTGAGATCACCGAGATTACTGACCTTCATCGCCAGGAAGAACAGCGCGAGGAACCCCGCGGCAACGAACAGACCCACCCAGATTTCGACGATTCGCGAATGCATCAATCACTCTCCCCTCAGCATCAGCGCGGTCAGCACGAAGTCCAGGCCGAGTACCGCGAAGGCCGAATAAACCACTGAGCGCGTCGTCGCGCGGCTGACCCCTTCGGCCGTCGGAATCGCGTCATATCCCTCGAAGACCGCGATCCACGTAACGATCAGACCGAACACCAGGCTCTTGATGACGCCGTTGATGACGTCCTGCTCGAAATCGATCTTCGCCGCCATCTGGCCCCAATAGGCGCCCTCGTCGACACCGAGCAGGCCGACCCCGACGAAATACCCGCCGAGCACGCCGATCATGCTGAACAGCGCCGCCAGCAACGGCATCGACAGGAAACCGGCGAGGAAGCGCGGCGCGATCACGCGCTTGAACGGATCGACCGCCATCATCTCCATGCCGGACAACTGCTCGGTCGCCTTCATCAGGCCGATTTCCGCGGTCAGCGCCGACCCGGCGCGTCCGGCGAACAACAGCGCGGTGACGACCGGCCCGAGTTCACGAATCAGCGAGGCCGCGACCAGCACGCCGAGCGTCTGCTCGGCATCGAAGTCGGTCAGCACGTTGTAGCCTTGCAGCGCCAACACCATGCCGACGAACAGGCCGGAGATCGCGACCAGCAGCACGCTGAGCACACCGACCGAATACATCTGCGCAATCAGGAGCCGCAGCCGCAGCAGCAGGCCCGGAAAACCGGCGAACGAATGCGCGAGGAACAGGCTTGCCCGGCCGAGCTTCTGCACGCCACCGATCGCCCATTGGCCGAGCCTCTGCAGAGTATCCAGCATCAGGCGGTCCTCGCCGCGTCATCGCGCGGCAGCGTGCCGAACAGATCGGTCGCGTAGTCGTTCGCGGCCGGGTAATGGAACGGCACCGGACCATCGGCATCGCCGTGCATGAACTGGCTGACGTACGACGACGGCGCGCGATCCAGTTCCTCCGGGGTTCCCTGGCCGACGACGCGGCCCTCGGAGACCAGGTAGACGTAGTCGGCGATCGAACTGGTCTCGTAGACGTCGTGCGAAACCAGGATGCTGGTCAGGCCGAGGCTGCGGTTCAGATCGCGGATCAGCTTGACCAGCACACCGAGCGAGATCGGATCCTGGCCGGTGAACGGCTCGTCGTACATGATCATCGTCGGGTCCAGAGCGATCGCCCGCGCCAATGCGACACGACGCGCCATGCCGCCGGACAGCTGCGCCGGCATCAGTTCGCGCGCTCCGCGCAGTCCGACCGCCTGCAGCTTCATCAAGACCAGGCTGCGGATCATCGGTTCCGGCAGGCGTGTGTGCTCGCGAATCGGGAACGCGACGTTCTCGTAAACGTCGAGATCGGTCAGCAAGGCGCCGGTCTGGAACAGCATGCCCATGCGCCGGCGCAGCGCGTACAGGTCGCGCAGCCCCAGTTCGTGCACGTTGTGGCCGTCGAACAGCACCGTGCCGGCATCCGGCCGCAACTGCCCGCCGATCAGCTTCAACAGGGTCGTCTTGCCGGTGCCGCTCGGGCCCATGATCGCCGTGATCTGTCCTCGGCGGATGTCGAGATCGACGCCATCGAAGATCTTGCGCTCACCCCGGGAAAAGCTCAGATTGCGGATCGAAACGAGAACGTCAGGGTCGGAGCGAACGCCCTTCATGAGTGGCGGAAACAACTGGGTTCTGCAAAAACCAAGTATTCTGACTGGCTTAGCTCAGATGCGTCAACTCGAAGTTCCACGATGACGCTAATGTACGGCCTTTGCGCGGACCGCGACCCCGCCGAGCCGCCCCCCGGACAACGAATCGCGCAAAGTTCCGTACCAGCCGGTCACGTAGGCGTACCAGTCCTCGCCGTACGCCTCGACGATCCGGTGTTCCGAGACGTGAAAGCGGTCGAGCAAGGCCTCATACCAGCGCAGGAAATGCCCGCTCCAGTCATCGACGAGGATCTCGCCCCATCCGACATCCGCCAGCGCGTTCTTCAGATGTTCGAGCACGATCGGCCGGCCGATTTCGGCGCCCAGTTCCGGCGGGATCGGCTGGCCCTCGGGACGCATGTAGTCGACCACCAGCAAGGTACCGCCGTCGCGGCAGGCACCGCGCAGGCGATGAAGCGCCTCGCGCTGGTCGGGAATTGCGTAGTAGGCGGTCAGCAGGTAGATCAGATCGAATGGCTCGAACGCGTCGCGTGGCAGCGTCGCGATATCCTGTGCGCGGAAATCGATGCCTGGATAAGCCGATTTCGCGTAGTCGATCGACTTGGCATCGATGTCGAGGCCGACGACCTCACCCCAGCCTTCGCGCTGGAACCACGCGGCACTGCCGCCGCGACCGCAGCCGACGTCGAGCACGCGCCGGACCTGATCCCGGTCGGCCATCGCCGCCATCAGACGGAGCGCCTCCTCTTCGCCGGGGTGCGCGTGGTCGCCGCCACGTACCATCGCCAGTATCGCCTTACCCTGAGGCGAATTCATCCGAAACCCGCTCACGCAGCCACTCCTTGCCGCCCCCACGCGGCTCCCGTCAACACGTCGTCGCGATCAGTGTAACCCGACCGGGCGCACGTTTATTGGCCTTAACCAGTTGCCGCTGGCGGATCATCAACCACCCGGTCTGCGTCGCCATGGCGATCGACAACATCGCCGGCCTCGACTAGCATCGCGCCATGCCAGCCTTGCTCGAACGCCCGCCCCGGCAGGCGGGGACACCAGACATCCGCCCAGCAAACCTGAAGAGACTCTCGGCTGGACTGGCCGACAGTCTGGCATTGCTGATGCTGTTCGCGTTCAGCCGAACGATGGTCTGGGCCGCCGGCTATTTCGGCGCGCGCAGGGCAGCAACGGCCGTCGAACCGTTCTACCTGTGCCGCTTCGATTGTTTCTGGTACCTGGGCATCGCCTCCGATGGGTATCAGACGATTCCCCAGGGCGAACCCCCGGGCGCGGCAAACTGGGCCTTCTTCCCTCTTTATCCGTTGCTGGTCCGGGTTTTCGCTCGGGGCTTTTCGCTGGACCCAGCCGTGGCCGGTGCGCTCGTGTCGAATCTGGCGTTTCTCGCCGCGCTGTTCGTCTTCCGCGCCTACTGGCGCCATACGGTCGGCCCTGCCCGCGGCCCGATGCTGATCGCGTGCGCCCTGCTGTGCGTGTCGCCGGGCACGATCTACTTCATGGCACCGTACACCGAGTCGCTGTTCCTTTTGCTGAGCCTCTGCGTGTTCCACTGGGCGCGGACGGAACGCTGGCTCGCGGCCGGCCTCGCCGCCGGCTGCCTCAGCGCGACGCGACTGGTCGGCGTCCTCGTGATACCGGCAATGCTGCTGATCGCACTGACCCACACGAAACCGATGGCGCTGCTGCGCGCGGAACTGCGCGCCCCGCGTCATACTCGCGCTCGGCCTCGCCCCGGCGGGCCTGGCGTTCTTTATGCTTCACCTGCATGCGACGGTCGGCGATGCGCTCGCCTTCGCGCACGTACAAACCGCATGGGGCCGTCAACCCGGCAATCCGATCGAGGTGCTCCTCGGCGGGTTCCACGTCCCGCCGACCCAGGACACATGGTTCGCGATCATCGTGACGGTCGCGCTCGCCCTCAGCATCGTCGGCTGGCGGCACTGGCGATACGCGGAAACGCTGCTGCTGGGCGGCGGGGTCCTCGTGCCGCTGTCGACCTCGCTGTTCTCGATGCCGCGTTACGTGTTCTCGCTGTTTCCGTTCTACGTGTTGTTGGCGCTTTCGCTAAGCGCCCGGCCGCTTGCGGGCTCGGCGATGCTGACCGCAATGCTCATCGCGGCGGGCCTGTACGCGGTCGGCTGGGCGCTGATCGTTGGCATGGTCTGCTGACAGTGGCGGCGCGATGAGGGCCATGTCGTACCTGGCGCTGCTCGCCCTGCTGATGCTGTACATCGTGGTGGCATCTGCAGTATGGAACCCGCACGTCACCGAGACGTACCGGCGCTATTACATCGACCGCGCGCTGCAATACTGGCCGGGCGATCCACGCTTCGAATACCGCTACGGGACACGCCTGGCGATGCCTGAGAACGAGATCTTTCTCCAGCGCGGTCCGTGGGCGGCCCGCGACGGGGCAGGCATGTGGATGATCGAGAACCGCGCCGACGTGTTTCTCGTGCCGACAAGCGCCAGCACCGGACCGGCGGAACTCGCGCTGCTGGCGGAAGGCTATACCAGCGAACGCGTGCCTACGATGACCGTCGCGATCAGCGTCAACGGGGCCGTTATCGGCGACGTGCAATTCCAACGCGGTACGGGCGCCCGCCCGATACGCCTAGCGATCCCGGCGGCGCTCCTCGACGCCAAGACGCTGGCGACGATCGGATTCGAGGTGCTCGACCACCGCGCCGCCGGACGACGCGGCTTCAGCAAGCGCCGGCGGATGCTCGGCCTGCACCTGCTCGCGTTGTGCGTCGGCGACAGGCTTGCCGGGTGTCGCGATCGATGAGGCGGCTCCGGTTTGCGCGCTCTGTTGCTGAGCGCTTCGCGTGGAATACGGGAAGCCCTTGTCGAGCACTTCCCGCAGGATGCGGTCGTGACCGTAGATGTCCTCGAAGAACTTGACCTGGCCCTGCTCGTCGGCCAGCACGGTCGAGTAGAAGATGAACACCGCGATGGGCTTGGCCAGCGTCACGGTCCGCGGACTGCTGCCGGCCATCGCCTGACGGATGCGGTCGCGGGTCCACGACTCGTCCTCCTTCAGCACCCACTCGGCCAGCGAAACCGGATCGGACACGCGGATACATCCATGGCTGAAATCACGCCGGGCGCGGCTGAACAGGCTCTGGTTCGGCGTACCGTGCAGGTACACGGCGTTATCGTTCGGAAACGCGAACTTGACGAGTCCGAGCGCGTTCTTCGGTCCGGGCCTCTGCCGGAGTTTCAGCGCGCCGGTCGACACCAGCCGCAGGTTCTCGGCGGTCGCCGCATGCACCCCGGAGCGTGCCCCATATCCCGAGACGATCTCGATATTGTGCCTCGACAGATAAGCGGCATTGCGCATCGCGCCCGGCAACATTTCCTTGACCGCGATCTTGTACGGCAGATTCCAATGCGGCCGGAACACGACATAAGTCATATCGGCGTCGAACACCGGCGTGCGCCGGCCGTCGATCGCCTCGCCGACGATGACATTCATCGACATGTCGGCCTGCTCGAAGCCGGCACCCTCGCCGTAACCGTAGAGTTCGAACGAGGGGATGTTGACGAGGATGTGGCGACCGTCGACCCGTTCCGGCAACCAGCGCAGACGTTCCAGCGCCAGTTCGATCTGTTTGACGCGTTCGGCGATCGGCACGTTGAGATGGGCCTGGGTGGATTTCCCGATCACGCCGTCGGACGTCAGGCCATGGCGCTGCTGGAAGCGCTTCACGGCATCGACCAATGGCGGGTCGTAGACATCGCCGGTGCCGGCGGCGGCCTCCGGGGGCAATTCTCCGAGCGCGGCCAGCAGCGTACGAAGCTTCGGAACCTCATCGTGCTTCTCGCCCGGCTTGAGCTTCGCCGGCAGATTCAGGCGCGTGTCCGGCACCTGCCGTTCCAGTTCGCGATAGCGACCCAGAGCCGTCTTCAGCGATTCATAGAGCCGCGACCGGGGCTCCAGCGCGGCGAATTCGCGTGGCGGGTCCTCGCTCGCGGCTAGCCGAGTCAGGAAACCGGATATGTCCAAACGCTTTGGCTCGGCCCGGAGCGCATAGGCTACGCTGCGCGGATCGATCCGGCCGGCATAAAGGTGGTTCGCATAGCGTGCCGCGGCGATGCTCAACGCGACATCGAACAGCGCGGAGTCCTGAACCGAGGGCGGCGCAGCCTGAGCCAGCGCCGCGGCCCAGTCCCTCAGGGCCTGGACCTCATAGTCGCCGGGATTGAGCGCCAGCGTGTCGGCAGCGGCCAGCGCACCGAGCACCCGCTCGGCCTGCGCCGCAGGCCTGCCCTCGCTCAACCATGCCGGCGCCATGGACCGTGCCCGGTAGAACTCCGTCAAGCCCGGCTGCACGTCGTTGAGCGAACTCCAGCGAAGACGCGGGTGCGTGCCCTGTTGCAACAGCGACTCGATCGCCGACGCCGCCGGGTCGGGGACTTGCGGTGCGGTCGATACCGGCGGCGCGGGCTGCGCCGATGGCAGGGGCGCGGATGAACTCGCGGCCGCTTGCTCGGCCCACACCGGGCTGGCCAACAGGTGAAGTAGCAGCATCAAGCCCGCCGCCAGAGTACCCCGATTCCTCTCGTCCACGCCTTTCGCCGCCCCCCGTTTCCGACGCTCACGGCAGGAAGTACCGTGGCGAAATTATACCGCCGGAGCCGCTTCCCGCGGCATGCGCAATCGCACCGGCCAAAAACCGAGTGCTTTACTTGGAATTTAATCAGTACTAAAATGGTCCTACTTTCAAAACCGGCCCAGCCGCATGTTACGCATCAGCAAACTGACCGATTACGCGATCGTCGTACTGAGCCTGATGGCCAGGCATGATGACCGCACGTTTGCCGCGGCCGAGCTCGCCGATCGCTCCGGCATCGCATTGCCCACGGTCAGCAAGATCCTCAAGATGCTTGGCAAGGCGGGTGTCGTCCGCTCGACCCGCGGCGCGCGCGGCGGTTACTGCCTGACCAGCAGCGCGGCCGATATCTCGGTCGCCAGCGTCATCGACGCGCTCGAGGGACCGATCGCGATCACCGAATGCGGTGTCGCCCACGACTCCTGCCAACAGGCCGGCTCGTGCCACATCCGGGGTAACTGGAACGTCATCAACCGCGCGGTGCGGACCGCGCTCGAAGCGGTCACGCTGACCGACATGGTGACTCCGGCACCCGCGCCGACCGATGAGCACGTGATCCGGATCCGACCCGCCGATCTTCCGACCCGCTAACCGTTCGGAGCGAGAATCATGTCCGTAACCGCCGAGAAACTGGATCAACTGATCCGCCAGGAATACAAGCCGGGCTTCGTCACCGACCTGGAGGCCGACACGCTGCCACCGGGATTGAGCGAGGACGTGATCCGGGCCATTTCGGCGAAGAAAGACGAACCCGAGTTCATGCTCGAATGGCGTCTCGAGGCCTACCGTCACTGGCTGACGATGCGGGAACCGACGTGGGCCTTCGTCGATTACGGCCCGATCGACTACCAGGCGATCAGCTATTACTCGGCGCCGAAGAACGGCGACCGGCCGAAGAGCCTCGAAGAGGTCGATCCCAAGCTGCTGGAAACCTACAACAAGCTCGGCATCCCGCTGTATGAGCAGGAGCGGCTCGCTGGCGTCGCGGTCGACGCGGTGTTCGACAGCGTATCGGTCGCGACGACGTTCAAGGACAAGCTCGCCGCGGCCGGCGTGATCTTCTGTTCGATGTCCGAGGCGCTGCAGAAGTATCCGGATCTGGTTCGCCAGTACCTGGGAACCGTCGTGCCGACCGGCGACAATTTCTTTGCCGCGTTGAATTCAGCCGTGTTCTCCGACGGTTCGTTCGTCTACGTGCCAAAGGGCGTGCGCTGTCCGATGGAGTTGTCCACGTACTTCCGCATCAACGCCGCGAACACCGGCCAGTTCGAACGGACGCTGATCATCGCCGACGAAGGCAGCCACGTCAGCTACCTCGAAGGTTGCACCGCACCGATGCGCGACGAAAATCAGCTGCACGCGGCCGTGGTCGAGCTGGTCGCGCTGGAAGGTGCGCAGATCAAGTATTCGACGGTGCAGAACTGGTATCCCGGCGACGAGGAAGGACGCGGCGGCATCTACAACTTCGTCACGAAGCGTGGCGAATGCCGCGGCGCGCGCTCGAAGATCTCGTGGACGCAGGTCGAGACCGGCTCGGCGATCACCTGGAAATACCCGAGCTGCGTGCTGCGCGGCGACGACTCGGTCGGCGAATTCTATTCGGTCGCGGTGACCAATCACCGGCAGCAGGCGGACACCGGCACGAAGATGATTCACATCGGCCGCAACACCCGCAGCACGATCATCTCGAAGGGCATTTCCGCGGGCCGCGCGCAGAACAGCTATCGCGGCCTGGTCAAGGTGGTGAAGAGCGCGGAGCACGCGCGGAACTACACGCAGTGCGACTCGCTGTTGATCGGCGAGCGCTGCGGCGCGCATACGTTTCCGTACATCGAGGTCAAGCAGCCGTCCGCTCAGGTCGAGCACGAGGCGACGACGTCGAAGATCAGCGACGACCAGTTATTTTTCTGCCAGCAGCGGGGACTATCCGCCGAGGATGCGGTCTCGATGATCGTCAACGGTTTCTGCAAGGAGGTCTTCCGCGAACTGCCGATGGAGTTCGCCGTCGAGGCCCAGGCCCTGCTCGGCATCAGCCTTGAGGGCAGCGTCGGCTAGAGATTCCGCGACGACGCGCCGTCCTCCTGTTTCGAATTCGCTTTTCCTGGTATGAAGAACATGTTGAAGATCGACGATCTACACGTAAGCATCGACGACAAGCCGATCCTCAAGGGTATCGACCTCGAGGTCGGACCCGGCGAAGTCCATGCGATCATGGGGCCGAACGGCTCGGGCAAGAGCACGCTGTCGCACGTGCTGGCCGGCCGCGCCGGCTACGAGGTCACGCGCGGAGCCGTCAGTTTTCTGGGGCAGGACCTGCTGGCGCTAGCGCCGGAGGAACGTGCCCGCGAGGGCGTCTTCCTGGCATTCCAGTACCCGGTGGAAATTCCCGGCGTCAGCAACATCTACCTGCTGAAGGCAGCCTTGAACGCCGTGCGCAAGCATCGCGGCGACAGCGAGGTCGATGCGATGGACTTCCTGCGCCTGGTCAAGGGCCGGATCCGCAGTCTCGATCTCGACGAACAATTCCTCTACCGCGGCGTCAACGAGGGCTTCTCGGGCGGCGAGAAGAAGCGCAACGAGATCCTGCAGATGGCGATCCTAGAACCGAAGCTGTGCATCCTCGACGAGACCGATTCCGGGCTCGACATCGATGCGTTGAAGCTCGTTGGCGATGGCGTCAACGCGCTGCGCGCGCCGGACCGCTCGTTCGTCCTCGTGACGCACTACCAGCGCCTGCTCGACTACATCAAGCCGGATTTCGTGCACGTGCTGGCGAACGGCCGCATCGTCCGTTCGGGAGATGCCAGCCTGGCGCTGGAGCTGGAGGAAAAGGGCTACGGCTGGCTCGAGCAGGACATCGCGGCGGTGGCGTGACATGGCCGGTGATACACGATTCTCGCTCGATTCCGTTGCGCCGGGACCCGGCCTGCCCGGTTCCGGACTGTCGTGGCTGAACGCGCTGCGCCAGGACGCGCGCGGACGCTTCGACGCCAAGGGATTCCCGAGTCCGCGCGATGAGGAATGGAAGTACACGAACGTCGCGGCGATCGAACGACGCTCGTTCAAGCCGGCGATCGACGGCATCGTATCCAACGCGGTCGCGCCGGACACGATCAGCCGCTATCGGCTCGACGATGCATGGTCGCTGGTCCTGGTCGACGGGGTCTTCCGGCCGGATCTGTCGACCCTGGGCACCGAGTTCGACGGGCTTTCGGCAGGTCCGCTCAGCTCCGCGCTGGCGGTGGAACCGGAACGGCTCAAAGCCACTCTGGGCCACGCGCTGGCCGCCGAACCGCATGGCTTCCTTGCCTACAACACGGCATTCTTCGCCGAGGGCCTCTACCTGCGCGTCGCCCGCGGCTCGGTCATCGAACGACCGATCCAGGTCCTGAACATCTCGACGCAGGGCAGCGCGGCAGTCAACCTGCGGAACCTCTACGTGCTCGAACCGGGCAGCCGGGCGCGCGTCGTCGAAACCTTCGTCGGGCAGCCGGAGTCGGGCGCATTGACGGTGTCGGTCAGCGAGGCCCTGGTCGCCGAAGGCGCTGAACTCGGCTGCACCCTGCTGCAGAACGAATCCGAGCGCGGATTCCTGTTCAGCGGTCTGTACGCGACAATCGGACGCGATGCCCGCCTCGGTCACGACAACCTGTCGCTGGGCGGACTGCTCGTGCGCAACGAGATTCACGTGTCGCTCGACGCCAACTCGTCCTGCTCGCTGAACGGCCTGTTCGTAGGTCGCAACCGGCGCCACGTCGACAATCACACGCTGATCCATCATCACGGCCCGAACGGCGTCAGCCGCGAGCAGTATCGCGGCATCCTGGCCGACCGCTCGCGCGGCGTGTTCCAGGGGCGTATCGTCGTCCATCCGGATGCACAGAAAACCGACGCGCAGATGAACAATCGCAATCTGCTGCTATCGGATGACGCCGAGGTGGATACCAAACCACAGCTGGAAATCCATGCCGACGACGTCAAGTGCGCGCATGGCGTCGCGATCGGGCAACTCGATCCGGAATCGGTGTTCTACCTCGAATCGCGCGGCATCGACAGCGCGGCGGCGCGCAACATGCTGAGCTTCGCGTTTGCCAATGCGATGATCGAGCAGCTCGAACTGACCGGCGTCCGTAACCTGGCACGGGATGAACTGCTGGCACAATTCCCGCAGTCGGGCATCAGAAAGGACTGGCTATGAACGCAATGACCGCCCCGCTCGACCAGGCCGCGCCGACGCTCGATGTCGAACGCATCCGCGCCGACTTTCCGATTCTCGCGCAGAGCGTTCACGGCAAGCCGCTCGCCTACCTCGACAACGCCGCGAGCGCGCAAAAGCCGCGTGCGGTCATCGACGCGATCAGCGAGGTCTACACGCGGCATTACGCCAATGTGCATCGCGGTGTACATACGTTGAGCCAACGCTCGACCGATCTGTTCGAGGGCGCTCGCGAGAAGGTCCGGGCATTCCTGAACGCGCGCAGCGAGTGCGAGATCGTGTTCGTTCGCGGCGCGACCGAGGCCATCAACCTCGTCAGCCAGACCCATGGCCGCAGCACGCTATCGGTTGGCGACGAGATCCTGATCACGGCGATGGAACATCATTCGAACATCGTTCCATGGCAGATGCTCGCGGAGCAGACCGGCGCGGTGCTGCGCGTCGCGCCGATCGACCGGCGGGGCGAACTCGACCTCGAGCAGTTCGAGGCCCTGCTCGGACCACGCACTCGCCTGGTCGCGCTGACCCATATGTCGAACGCGCTCGGAACGATCAATCCGGTCAAGGCATTGATCGACAGCGCGCACCGCCACGGCGCAACGGTGTTGATCGACGGCGCGCAGGCCGTGCCGCATCTGCGCGTCGACGTGCAGGCGCTGGACTGCGACTTCTACGTGTTCTCCGGACACAAGCTGTACGGACCATCCGGCATCGGCGTCCTGTACGGGAAGGAACAATTGCTGAACGCGATGCCGCCGTATCAGGGCGGCGGCGACATGATCCGGCGGGTCACGTTCGAATCGACCGAATACAACAGCCTGCCGTACAAGTTCGAGGCCGGCACGCCGGCGATCGCCGATGCGATCGGCCTGGGCGCGGCGATCGACTACGTCGAACGGATCGGGCTGGACGCGATCGCCCGGCACGAAACCCGCCTGCTCGCCTATGCGACCGAGCAAGCCCTGCGGATCCCGGGGTTGACGCTGGTCGGCACGGCCGCGGAAAAGGGGGCGATCCTGTCGTTCACGCTCGGCCGCATCCATCCGCACGATATCGGAACGATCCTCGATCATCTGGGCATCGCGATTCGCGCGGGCCATCACTGCGCGATGCCGGTCATGGATTTCTTCGGCGTTCCGGCGACGGCCCGGGCGTCGTTCGGGCTTTACAACACGTTTGCCGAGGTCGACGTCCTGATGGACGGCTTGCGGCAAGTCATCGAGGTATTCGGATAATGCTGGAGGAGATTCGGGACCTTTACCAGGAAGTCGTCTTCGACCACAACCGGAATCCCCGCAACTTCCGGGTAATCGACGACGCGACCCGCAAGATCGATGGCTACAACCCCTTGTGCGGCGACCGCATCACGCTGTACGTCAAGCTGAAGGACGGTGTCATCGACGACGTCAGTTTTCAGGGCAATGGCTGCGCCATCTCGACCGCTTCGGCCTCGATCATGACCGAGCTCGTTCGCGGGCTCACCGAAAGCGAGGCGCATGAGTTGTTCCAGACCTTTCATCGCATCACGACCGGCAAGGACGAGGTCACACAGATCGACGAACTCGGCAAACTCGCGGTGCTGGCCGGAGTGCGAGCCTATCCGGCGCGTGTGAAGTGCGCGACGCTGGCCTGGCATTCGCTCGAAGCCGCGCTCGCCGAGGACGGCGACAGCGTCACGACCGAGTGAGGTGCGCGCGATGGACGACTGGATCAACGTGGCCGCGGCCGACGAAGTCCCGACCAACGGCTGCATGGTCACGGACCTCAATGGAACCGAGATCGCGATATTCAACATCGGCGGCGAGTATTTCGCCATCGAGGACCGTTGTAGCCATGACGGCGCGGAGATCGCCAGCGGCCGCGTCGACGATCATCAGATCGTCTGCCCGCGGCACGGTGCGCGCTTCTGCCTGCGCACCGGCAAGGCCCTGACGCCACCGGCCTACGAGGATCTGGCGCGCTTCCCGGTGCGCGTCAGCGACGACGGCGTCATTCAGGTGCTGGACGACCGCTGAGGAGCATCTGATCGATACCGGTCGTCCTCGACTCTGCAACGAAAAGCCGGCGACATCGACGTTCTCGATGGCTGATGTCTCGACGTAGCGCGAACCCGCGCGTTGCCTCACCGGCGCAATGGCGATCTGGCGAGCGGTCAGCGCGGGCAGCCCTCCATCTTGTAGATCGCGTAGCCCTGGCGATCGATCTCGGCCTGCATGTCGGCCGGCGCGCCGGCTTCGCTATGGCAGTAGCAGCACGCGTTCGCCTTCAGTTCGGCCGCGCCCTCTCCGATCGCGGCGAGCCATTCGCGCGCGCAGGCCTCGGCCCGGGCGGGGTCGCGTTCCGGCAGGATCACGTCGAAATGCATGATCCGCCCCGAGGAACTCGTCGCGTACGTATCGAAAACATGGATCTCGGCCATCGTTCACCTCCGGGGTGCCCTCCGCCGGCAATGCGGAGTTAATGTTTCGCTGCGAAACAACATCGCAGATGTTGGCGCCAGGGTCAATAGCGCGGGCAGCGCCGATGACCGGGGTGAATCTGCGTTATATTGGTCGGTCGGCGCGCCGCGAGGCCGCGCGCGGAACGACACTGGATGACGCTCTGGGCGGCCCGCGCTCGGGCCTATCGAGAACCCTATGTCAGAGGTACACCGCCCCGTGAACATCAAGAAAGCAATCGGACTGGAGCATGACGGCTATCTCGCGGAGGAAGCCCGTCTGCGCCGAAGGCACTTCCTGAATATCAACCTGACGCTGGCCGCGGCGGGACAGCCGATCTGCGAGAAGGTCAATACCGGTGATTTCATCACGGTGGCGCAGGACCTGGTCGACAGTTACCTGGTCAAGTCGAGGCTGGTTCCGGACCATCTGTGCCCGGCCGATCAGCGCATCCAGAGTTTTCTTGCAGGCTACCTGGCGGATCTCGGTCCAGCCTGCCTGCCGCGCCTCCCGTCGAACACGCTGATGCTGCATCGCTACGGCATCGCCCGCGAACTGTCGCTGCCACCGGTCGGCGATCGCTTCGATTCCGATGTCGTCACCAGCTACCGCGTGCGGCAGGGCGTGCTGCACAACCCGCTGCGCGACCGACGCACGACCAAGGGGTCGTTCCACATCGCCGAAGGCGGATTGCCGGTCCCGTTCGACAAATTCGCGGTCCCGAAGATCGCTTTCGCACGCATGCTGCAGGCGGCGCTCGACCCGCCGTCGGACCTGCTTCGCCTGCCGTTCACCTGTGATGAACCCAGGCCGGCGGAAATCATGGTCTCGCTGCTGATTCGCCCGATCGTCTGCCCCGCCGTTCCGGGAAAGCTGCCCGAGAAGAGCATGGAGATCCGCTTCTTCGCGCCCGGCTCGATGGTCTCGAACCTGGATTTCATCGAGAGCATCTTCGGTAACAGCGGCAATCCGCATCTGCCGGAGAACGATGCCGGGCTCGATATCGATCACTGGACCGGTCACACCGGCTGCGTGATCCTCGCGCCGCATATCCTCGGCATGAGCAAGCGGGAACTCGGGCTGCCGCACCATGACGAGGCGACGCCCCGGCAGCGGGCCGAGGGCATGTGCTGGCAACGCGAGGACGAGGAGTACAACGACGGGCAACCGTTCAAGATCACCGCGCGCGATCAGTCGGGCACGATCGTCACGATCATCACCGACAACTACTACGGCTACTGCAAGAAGGAAGTCAAGACGCAGATCAGCTACTCGGCGAACCTGTTCGGCCTCGCCGAGGAGGAACATGCCGGCGGCGCCTTGACCTTCGCCCGACGCAATCACGGCGAGACCTTCGGCATCGACAGCCGTTTGCAGGCGCGCGATCACCGCTTCGCCGACGTGCGTCGGATGTATGGCGAGATCATGCAGTTGCAGCCGGAGGGCCACGGGGTCGACAAGAATTTCCCGCGCTTGATCTACGTCCCCGAGGACGTACAGATCGATCTGAACGCCCAGCGGCTCAGCTGGGGCCGCGGCAGCGCGACGCAATCGATCCCGCTGCGTCCGGGCCACATCTACATGCATCCGACCGGCTACAAGATCGAGATGCAGAAGCATCCGTCCGCGCCGTCCTGGCGCCTCGTCGGCACCGATCCGGAAGGCGTGTTCTGCCACAAACCGTGTACCGTGTCCGGCGGTGGGAAATCCGAGATCTCGAAGTCGATCGAGAACACGATGCTGTTCGGACCGGTGTTCGTCGCCGATCTGGAACAGGACCTCGCATCGGTCGAGGCGATCTGCGGCCGCGACTACAGCGATCGCTATCTGCCCGGCATCGAACGTGACGAGCGCACGCTGCTCGACCCGACCCGCAGCCTCGGCTCGGTCATCAAGCTGCTGACGCCTTCACCGAGCACCTTCACGCCCGAATACAACCGCTGGCTCGAGAGCATCCCCAGTCGAATCAAGTCGATCGTCTTCCTGATCAAGCGATTCTACCGTCCGGAATGGGGCGATCGCTGGCGCGAGCACTTTACGACCGACTTCATCAACGGCACGCCTGGTCATGAGCTGAAGATCGACGATCGGGCTCTGGTCGCGTCCCGGCTGCGCGTCGGCTTCGAGCAGAACGGATCGTGGCGCGTTTTCAAGCTGCGGCAGGACTACATCGCCGCGGACAAGCTGCAGATGGAGGACGACATCACCGCGTCGATCGTCGTGCCGGCCGACTGGTTGCCGAACCGGCCGGACTATCTGGACAACCCCCATCTGAAGTTGACGCAGAACTGCGAGTACCGTCTGTTCCAGCGACCGGACGATGCGATACACAGGGGCTTCGACTTGCAGACCGAGCGCGATCTCGCGCGACCCGGCAACTTCCTGTCGAACTTTGAACCGATGGACCCGAATGACACCCGGGCACTGGTCGAGGACGTCATCGGCTTCCAGCAGTACAGCCCACCGATGCAGGACCTCCTGAAGGCCGCCGCCGAGAGCGGCGAAGGTTACTGCGTATCCTCGGCGCATCCGCGGCTGGTCAACGGCAAACCGAGCAAGAACCCGCGCTATCTGCAACTGCGTCAGGACCTGGAGGACGAGTTCGCGCCGTACCTCGCCGAGGTCGGCGCACGGCTGTACCGTCGCGTGCCACTCGACGAACCGGTCACATGGCCCGTCTATTCGGTACTGGCGGGACGCCGCAACAATCCCCCCGAGCCGCGCGCCGGCATCCGACCCTTGTGCGTGTACAGCCCGATTCATTACCAGGAATTGCCGGAGCTGTTCATGGACTTCGTCTGCAGCCTGACCGGCAAGTCGCCTTCGACCACCGGGGCGGGCAGCGAGGGCGCGTTGACCAAGGGCCCGTTCAATGCGCTGCGCGCGACCGCGGACCTGAACAATGCCCTGGTGTCCTTCATTCTGACCGGCTACGGCGGGTTCTCCACGGCCGCCGGCTATATCGGGCCGCATGTGCGCGTCGACCACGACATCAGCCTACTGGTGCCTGAAATCTGGTGCCGGCTGCCGACCCAGGCGCGCGACCCCGAATACCTGATCCGCGAGGGCTACCTGGAACGGATCAGCGACTTCGACTTCGAGGGTCGCCACATCGCGGCCAGCCGGCTCGGTTACCGCATCACGAACCATTTCGTGCATCATTTCCTGGGCCGGCTGTTCGATACGCCGTCGGCGGTGTTCACCGAGGAGATCCTCAAGCCTGAAACCCAGGACCTGACAACCTTCGTCGACGGGGTCGAAAACATCGTTGAAACACAGCGCCAGGTCGCGCAGGCCTACCTGGACGACGGCAGCGTCGCCGAAGCCTGCCCACCGCTGCAGGCGCTGCTCCACATCATGGCCGAGGGCCATTACCGCGGGAAAGACATTTCCCATCCGGAGATCCGCAGCCTGTTCACACGCTCGTCGCTGCTGTCGTCCGACTGGTATCTGGAACGCCTTCGAGTCAAACAGATTCGAGACATCGAGTTGTGGCAACGCCACGTCGAGTATCTGACCTCGTTCATGCACCAAGGCGGCCAGGCAGCCTACAGCGAACGCCTGGGGCTCGGCGGGCGACTGACACGTGCCAAGGAAATGCTGGCCACGGTCAGCAGCCCCGGGTATCCGTCCAGCCTGCTCGGCACGCTCGGTGCCGATCCGATGGGCATCGGCAGCGCGACCGAAAGCCGCGTGCCGCAGCCCGGCAAGTTCCGCAGGACCGCGTCGATCGACTGAAGTCGGAGCCGCGACGATATAGGACACCGCGGTCGGGCCGCTCGGTTCGGCCGTGGGCTGCTCAGGGCATCGGCAACTCCCCGCGTTTTCTGTCCTTCCTCGGCAAAGCCGTGCATACTACGCGGTTTTTGCTGGACGGCCGGACCGATCCGGCCGGATCCGATCAGGTCCGGCGACTCCGTCGCGACCTGCGCCGACCCCCAGTGCCAGTTCACCCGTTCGCGAACCAACGACCATCCCGATGTACCGTGCCCTGCTGAATGCCGTGCAGTCCGGCCTCGCCCGATCCGTTCCGGCGACCGGACTGGGCATCTTCCGCTGCCTGTTCGCGCTCGTGGCGCTGCAGGAAATCCTGTTCCTGTATCACTTCCGGCACCTGATCTTCGACCCGCTGCCGTACATCGATCTCGCCTCCCCGTCCGTCCATTTGTTCCTCGCGCTGTGGGCGATCGCCGCGCTGTTCCTCGCCTTAGGCTACCGAACGCGCGCCGCCGCGGTCGCAAACTATCTGTTCTGGCTGGTCTTCACGGTCTTCACGCCGATGTGGAAGGACTTCGACGGCGGCTTCGACCAGTTGATGCTGGGCTCGAGCCTGCTGTTGATCTTTCTGCCGTCGGAGCGGGCGTTCTCGCTCGACCGCTTGCGCGAGCGGCTCCGCAGCGGAACACCGGGACAGCCCCCGGGCGCGGCGATGGTCCCGGTGCTGGCCTACTTCCTGCCGCTGGTGCTGTCGCTCGGTCTGATCTACCTCGATTCGGCAATCCACAAGCTGTCCGCGCCGTTCTGGCGCCATGGCCTCGGTCCCTGGCTGCCGTCCTCGATGCCCTATTACATGTCGCGACTGGATCTGACGGTACTGCTGGAACAGGAGATGCTGCAGCGCGTCGCCGGCTACTCGATCATCGCATTCCAGTTCCTGTTCCTCCCCCTGTTCGCGTTCCGCCCGTTCCGCATCCCGTTGCTGGGGATGGGCGTATTGCTGCATGGCGGCATCATCGTAGCGCTGAACATCTATCCGTTCGGCTTCGGCATGCTCGTCCACTACGCCCTGCTGGTCCCGTTCCGCTGGTGGCGGGCGATCGGCGATGCGGTCCGAGCCCCGCAACCGACGCTGGCCGTGTACTACGACGAGCAGTGTCCGTTGTGCCGGCGCACGGCCCTGATCATCGAGCACTTCGACGTTCGGCGCGCAATCGCCTTCAAGGGCGCGCAGAGCTTCGCCCGAAGCTGCCGCGAACTGGACGGGCTGTCCGACACCGAGTTGCTGCGGGATCTGTACGCGGTCGACCGACGCGGGAATCGCTACGGCGGCATCGATACCTACATTCGCATCCTGCGCCATATGGGCCTTTTCGCGCCGCTCGGCTGGATCCTGCAGGCTCCGGGCATCAAGCAGCTGGCGGCAACCATCTACCGCGGCATCGCCGATTCCCGTGCCCGCACGCCGTGCGACGAACACTGCGTCGTCGACAAGGACGCGCCAGGCTCGTCGAGCCTGATCGGCGACTGGCTGCACCGCTGCGCGCCGACACCGCGACAGCGCGCGAACCGCATCGCGAAGCTGCTGACCCTCGTCGCCCTGTTGCAGCTGAACTGTACCGTTCACTACGCCATCCTGTACCGGCTGGGACTGGCCGACACGCGCGGCAGCGAAGCGGGCCAGGTACTGGCGGCATTGAGCAACGGACTGATCACGGTATCGCATACGTTCCTGGGCATCACGCCTCACCCGCTCTATCTTCATGATCATTTCGAGGGCTACGAACACCTCATCGGCCTGACCTATCGGGACGCGGATGGTGCCGAGCGCTGGCTGCCGTTCATCGGGCCCGACGGCCGCATGGAATCGCCGAACTGGGGGCGCGTGCACTCGATGTGGGCGAACGTTGCCGTCACACGTCACATCGACGCATGGCGACTGCGCAAGTTCGTCGAGAAGGTCACCGCATTCTATGGCGCCCGCCTGGGACTGGACCTGAACGCGCAGGCGTTCGCGCTGAAGCTGAAGGAGGTGCGCACGCCGATGGACTGGGAGCCGGGCCTACGGCGCGCAAACCTCGATGCTCCGTGGCGCGATGTCGGCACCGCGACGTGGACGGACCGGACGATGGACCTCCGGGTCACCGAGGATCTTCCGGCGCTTAGCGCCGATCGTTGAGCCTGACGTGGCCATCCGTTTGGCCATCAGCGCTCGTCTATACTCGGATTGAGGCTTCGAAAACGAAGTCCGCCGCAAGGCAGGGGCTACCCCGACCAGGTTCGGATGCCCATCCGCCACGGCACCACCAGCCGCCAGGAAGTACGTGTCATGTCCCGCTCCGACCTCGACCTGCAACGCGCACGCACCGAGCCACCAGCCCAGAATGGCTATCAGCCGGTGCAGACCTACACCGACTTGCGAACGATGGTCTTTGGCGTGGACCTCGGCGAACTCGGGCCGCGCAAGGCCGATACCGTCGACCGGGTCTGGGGTGTCGTCATGGAAGCAGGCTACCCCGAGGCCGTGGCCACGCTGCTGATGCTCGCCGACGGCACCGTGAGCCTGTACTTCAGCTCAGGCGGCGGCATGATCGGCCTCGGTGATCACGAGGAGATCGCCAACGCCGCGCAGCGCCTGATCGCGCTGGCCGCGAACACCTCATCGAGCTGCGACTATGCCCTTGAATTCCCGCTTCCGCGCAACGGGCACACGCGTTTCTACCTGCTGAGCTACAGCGGCGTACTGACGGTCGATCTGAACGAGGAACGGCTCTGGCTGGATACGGAGTTCGCCTCGCTGTTCGATCGCGGCCACGAGCTCCTGTCGCGAATTCGCAGTCTGGGCGACGAGATCGCCGAGCAGAAGAACGGAACCCCGGCCATCGCGATGCGGCCGAACTGATGCCGAGTCGCGGGCCCGATGGAACACGGGGCCGCAAGCGACCGGAATCGGGCGCACGGAGGCGCCAGCGCGGCCCAACCAGCCGCGCCCACCGCGGACGGGCCCGTCTCTCCCGCCCGCAATGAGGCCCGAGGAGCCACGGACGACTCCCCGGGCCGAATCAACCATCCCCCTCATCGTCCGGCAAGGCCGCGAGATCACCGAGCAGCGCGGCACTTTCGCCGAGCGGCAACTCTTCGACCTTGCCCAGCTTCCGGCTGATCTGCCGCGTTCGGGTCTCGGCCTGATCGATGCTGCTGCGTGCCTCGTCAAGCTTCTTCCGCGTCTTCTCGAGCACCGCCCCGAACTTGTGGAACTCGGTCTTGACGGCACCCAGCGTCTTCCAAACCTCGCTGGACCGCTGTTCGATCGCCAGCGTCCGGAATCCCATCTGCAGGCTGTTCAGGATCGCCGTCAGCGTACTCGGTCCGGTGACGGTCACGCGATAATCGCGCTGTAGTACATCGGACAAGCCGGGCCGGCGGATGATCTCCGCGTACAGCCCTTCAATTGGCAGGAACAGCAGCCCGAAGTCGGTCGTGAACGGCGGCTCCAGGTACTTGTCGCGCAGCGACCGGGCCTCGGACCTGACGCGGCTTTCCAACGCCTTGCCGAGTTCCTCCATCGCGTCGATCCGACCGGCTTCCTGCGCATCGATCAGCCGCTCGTAATCTTCCAGCGGAAACTTCGAATCGATCGGCAGCCACAGGACCGTCCCATCCTCCTTACCGGGCAGCCGGATCGCGAACTCGACCCGGTCGTTGCTGCCCGGCCGCGTCGCGACGTTGCGCCCGAACTGCTCCGGTATCAGAATCTGTTCCAGCAGGCTGCCGAGTTGCACTTCGCCCCAGGTGCCCCGCACCTTGACGTTCGACAACACGCGCTTCAGGTCGCCGACACCGGAGGCCAGCGACTGCATCTCCCCAAGGCCCTGATGGACCTGTTCAAGCCGTTCGCTGACCAGCTTGAAGGACTCGCCCAGGCGTTGCTCCAGCGTGTTGTGCAGCTTTTCGTCGACGGTCTGCCGAATCTGCTCCAGCTTCAGCTGATTATCCTGTTGTAGCGCGCCGAGTTGCTCGGCCATCGCGGCGCGTAGCCGTTCCAGGTGCTCCGTGTTGTTCGCCATCAGATCGTTCAGCCGCGCGAACAAGACCTGGCTCAATTGATGAATGGACGAGCCGAGTTCCTGGCGACCGTCACGCGCGTTCTCCGAGAACTCCTGACGATTGCGCGCCATCTCATCGCGGACATCGCGCGCGAGCCGCTCGTCGCCATCCTCGAGTTCGTCGATGCGGGCATTGACTTCCCCCACGGCGGAACTCAACCGGAACAGGCCGATCAGCACGGTCAGCAACGTCACGACGGCAACCGCCAGCAGGATCGCCAGCAGCAGCGGCTCGGACAGCGTCAGATAAGCTTGCAGATCCACGCCCTATCAACCTCCGGCCGACCCGCCCGGGTCGTCAAGGGCCTTGATGACCGCAGCCAGAAACCCATCATGCCGCCATGCGTTGGCTGATCGGGTCAATCCCAGCCGGACGACGACCAATTGCCGGGATGGGACGATCGACAGAAGCTGGCCCTCGTATCCGATCGCATGGAAGGCGTCGGCGGGGACCCGCACCGGGCGCCCCGCGTCGCGATAGGAAACGGGAATCCGCCGCCAGAAATGAGCGCCGAACTCGCCAGCGGGCGACTGCGCAGTCGGTTCCCGGCTATAAGCGACCCAGCCTTCGGGAAGTATCCGCTCCGTGCCGACGACCCCATCATGCAGATAGAGCAGCCCCAGGCGCGCCCAGTCGCGCGCACTGGCATACATGAACGAGGAGCCGAGGAAATTGCCTGCGGCGTCCTGTTCGAGCACCGCGGTCGTCATGCCCAGCTTGTCGAACAGCGCCCGGCGCGGAAAGTCGTCATATCCCACCGCGCCGACCCGCGCTCGGATCACGCGCGACAGGATGTTCGTGCTGCCGCCCGAGTAGGACCAGTGCGAGCCCGGTGCATGAATCAGCGGCTTCGCCGCGGCAAAGGCCGCTGCATCCGCTTCCGCCAGCAACATCCGCATGACGTCCTCGAGCAGATCACGATAGGTTTCCGAGAACTCGAGCCCGCTCGTCATCCGCAGCAGATGCGCGATCGTGATCGCCGCACGCGCGTCGCCGGAGGCCCGCCATTCCGGTACCGGCGCCGCCTCGTCCAACGCCATCCGCCCCTGGCGGACCAGCACGCCGATCAATGCGTTGGTCGCGCTCTTGGCCATCGACCACCCGGCCAGCGGCATTTCCGGACCGAAGCCCGGCGCGTATCGTTCCCCGACGAGCCGATCCCGATGAACGACGACGATGGCTCGCGTGCGTGCCGGGTTGCCTGCCGGTTCGCGGAACGCCTCGTCGAGCACCGCCTCGAGACGCGGACTCTCCAGCGCCGGAAGCGGCCATGCACCGAGCGTGGCTCGATCCGGAACGCGGTCGACCATCACCGCGCGATGGGGCAGACCGGCATGCACCAGCGTGCAACCGAGATCCGGACGGAACATGGCTTCGCCGCGCCAAGGATTGGCCCATCCGGCGCGCGCCCGCTGCCCGACCCGGTCTATGGCCGCCGGAATCCATGCGATCAGCCAATGGTTATCCAGGGCCAGGTCGGTCGACAGGACGTCCGCCGGATCCCGACCGGCGACGAATACGCCTGAACAGAGAATCTTCGCCTTGTACGCGACCGCCAGCCGCGTGACCTCCGATGCGTACCAGGCCGCGGCCAGCGACAACGCGAACCCGACCAGCGCGGCCGTCCATTGCCAGGAACGACGGGGACGCGACCGCACTAGCTCGCGTTCGCGCGGGATTCCAGTTCGCTCCACCGCTGGAACGTCTCTTCGAGTCGAGCTTCGAGTTCTCGCAGTTCATCGAGCGCCCGTTTGACCGTCTCCTGCTCGCGCCGGTAAAAATCCGGACTGTTGATGGCCTCGTTCAGTGCCGCCTGTTGCGATTCCAATGCCTCGATGATCCCGGGCAGTTCGGCGAGTTCGCGCTGTTCCTTGTAGTTCAAGCGGGCTCGCGGCTGGCTGCGAGCGGGAGCGGGGCGCTTCGCCGGGGCTACCTCGACGCGATCGGGGCTGGGCCGTTGCGCCAGCCAATCACTATAACCCCCGACATACTCGCGGACGGATCCCCCGCCTTCGAACACCAGCGTGCTGGTCACGACCCGATCGAGAAAGGCCCGGTCGTGGCTGACCAACAATACCGTGCCATTGAATTCGGCCAGCAGGTCCTCGAGCAATTCCAGTGTCTCTATGTCGAGATCGTTGGTCGGTTCGTCGAGCACCAGCAGGTTGCACGGATAACTGAACAGCCGCGCCAGCAACGCGCGATTCTGCTCACCGCCCGACAGGCTCCGGATCGGCGATCGCGCGCGCGCCGGCGGAAACAGGAAGTTCGCCAGATAGCTGATCACGTGCGGCTTCTGGTCACCCAGTGCGATCCAGTCCCGCCCCTCGCCAACCGCCTCGGCCACAGTCTGGTCGGGGTCCAGCTGCGCGCGCAACTGATCGAAGTACGCGACCTGCAGACGGGTGCCGTGCCGGACGGTGCCGCGATCCGGCGCCACCTCGCCGAGCAGCAGGCCGATCAGCGTCGTCTTTCCGGACCCGTTGGGCCCGATCAGGCCGACGCGGTCGCCGCGCATGATCGTCGTCGAGAAATCCTCGATCACCGGCACGCCCGCGAATCCCAGCGAGACCTTGTCGGCCTCGACGACGAGCTTCCCGGAGCGTTCGGCCTCGGTCAGCCCCAGCCGCGCGGTGCCCTGCTGAACCCGGCGCTCGGCGCGCTCCTCCCGCAAGCGCTTCAACGCGCGAACGCGTCCCTCGTTGCGGGTTCTCCGGGCCTTGATGCCTTGCCGAATCCAGACCTCCTCCTGGGCCAGCTTACGGTCGAACTCGGCGTTACGCTTGGCCTCGTCGTCGAGGGCGTCGGCTTTGCGGCGCACGTAGTCGGCGTAATCACCGGGCCAGGATGTCAGGCGCCCGCGGTCGAGATCGACGATGCGGGTCGCGATCCGCTGCAGGAACGCGCGGTCGTGGGTGATCAGCAGCACGGCACCGGAGAACTGCAGCAATTGCGCTTCCAGCCAGAGGATCGCGTCGAGATCGAGGTGATTCGTCGGCTCGTCGAGCAACAGGACATCCGGATCGATTACCAGCGCCTGCGCCAGTGCGACTCGCCTGAGCCAGCCACCGGAGAGACCGGCGACAGGCTTGTCCCCGGGCAACGCGAGCCGGCTCAGCACGGTCTCGACGCGTTGCCGCAGACGCCATCCGTCGTGGGCTTCCAACTGGTGCTGCAAGGTTTCGAGCGCGCGAACATCGGCCGCGCCACCGGCCAGCCCGTCGGACAACCGGTGATACTCGCTGATCCAGTGGCCGATCTCGCCCAATGCCTCGGCAACGGCATCATAGATGGTCCCGTGATCCGGCAACCGCGGGGCCTGACCCAGCAGGGCCAGACGCAAGCCTGGCTGACGTTGCACCTCGCCGGAATCGGGCTGGATCTGGCCTGACAGGATCCGCAGCAGCGTCGACTTTCCCTCGCCGTTGCGGCCGACCAGGCCGACCCGCTCACCCGCGTCGAGATGCAACTCGGCCTCGTCGAGCAATGGCGAGGCGCCGAAAGCGATGGAAACCCGGTTCAGACTGAGCAGTGGCATGGGCGATTGGCGAGGACGAAGCGGCGGCATAGTATAAGCCGCGTTCTCAAGCACAGGCGGAGCGGAGATGGACCATTATGCACGACCCAGCGAGGAGAATGAGTTCCTGGCCGGGCACATCGCGCTGCTACGCGCAAGTTATCACCACTGGACCGGGCGGGACCTGGTAGAACCGCGAATGAGCGCGCGCGATGCGGCGCGCTTCGTGTTCGGCGCGCGTTTCGCGCTGCTGTCTCACGACGGCGGGAAGGATCCGGTCTTCAACTACGGCAACGAGGTCGCGCTCGGCCTGTTCGGGCTGGACTGGGACGAATTCACGAGTCTGCCGTCACGGCTGTCGGCGGAGCCCGAACTGCGCGAGGAACGCGCGCGGCTGCTCGAAGAGGTCAGCGCGAACGGGTTCATCGACGACTATCGCGGCGTGCGCATCGCGCGCGGCGGTCAGCGCTTTCGCATCGAGCAGGCAAGCGTCTGGAACCTGACCGATCCGACCGGCGTCTGCCACGGGCAGGCGGCAATGTTTCGCCACTGGACGTTTCTGGACGACCGAAGCGATCAGGACTAATCCGGCCGCGCGCGGCGGTCGGGCAAGGCCTGCCCCGCTTGCCGCGGCTCGGCGGCCCGCAACGCGTTCCATGTGTAGCGTTGTGCGCGCTCGACCGCGACTTCGATCGAAAAGCCGCGGCCAATCAAGGCCGCGATCGCGGCCGCCAGGGTACAGCCCGAGCCGTGATAACTGCCCGGCAGGCGCGGCCAGCGATAGCTCGACATCGAACCCTGGCCATGCAGTCGGTTGATGACGTCCGCACCGTCCTCGTGTGTGCCTGTAATCAGCACGTGCCGACATCCGGTCTGCAGCAGCATCGCGGCGCAATCGTCGAGATCGGACCGGTCGGCCAGGCGACGCGCTTCGACCGAGTTCGGCGTCAATAGCGAGGTCAGCGGCAGCAGTTCCTCGCGCACCGCGTGAAGCAACTCGCGGGACGCCAGTTCGGCACCGCCACCGGCGGCCAGCACCGGATCGAACACCACCGGCAGCGCCGCGTGGGTCCGCAGCAAGGCCGCGACCGCGCGGGCGATCGACGCGGATCCCAGCAGCCCGATCTTGATGACGGCCACCGGCAGATCCGCCAGGACACGCTCCGCCTGCGCCGTGAAGCAGGCGGGATCCTGCGGCAGAACCCGGTAGACATCGCGCGTATCCTGCTCGGTCAGCGCCGTGACGACGGTGCATGGCCGTCCATCGAGGCTGAATATCGCCTCGATGTCGGCTTGTATGCCTGCCCCTCCGGTCGGGTCATGCCCCGACAGGCACAGGATGACGGGTCGTTCAACACTCAACGGATGTCACACTCTGTCGTCAGGACCCGGCCTAGGCCGCGACGCGGGCAGATTCAACCCGACCGGTCCGCCCATCGACCCCCGAATCAGCATGCGGCGTCGCCCCTGCCCGACAGATGTCATCGGTCCCGGGTGCGCGAGGGAGGGCCGATAGCGCGTAGACCCCGCGTCCGCCGCGTGCCTGGGCGTCCGGGTCCCTGATTGGCCGAAATATTGCGTGTCCTCGAACGTGGCGTCCGATCCGCGGGCGACTCGAAGCGGGAGGAGCACGCCAAGCACGTGACCGAGATGGAAAAAGCAGCCCAACAGACCGAAGCCGAGGGGATCCGGGGCCCGGGTCCTGGCACGCCGGCCATCATCCGACGCCGCTTCCTCGAACCGGTCGGCACCACTGCAGCCGGACCGGCCGTCGTCAGCAGGACCAACCTGCGTTCGGTCGCGCGCGTCGCGGTCATCGGCGGCGGCTTCGGCGGTGCGACGGCGGCGAAGTATCTGCGGCGATGGAGCGGGGGCGCGCTCCAGGTCCATCTGATCAGCCGTGACTCGAGTTACCTGCCGCCGGTGCTCAGCAATCTGGTTCTCAATGGGCGCCTGCCGTTGTCCGCGTTGCGCCAGGAGTACTCGGCGCTTGCCTCCCGTTACGGGGTCGTCGTGTCGACCGGCGGTTCGATCGGCAGCGACGCGATCGATCTCGGCACCGACGGACGGGTGCGAATCCGCGGCTACGGCGATGCAACCGGCTTCGACCGCCTGTTGCTGGCGCCCGGCATCGGCTTCGCCCCGCTGCCGTTCGCCCCGGAGACCCCGACACCGCTGCGTGATTCGGTCTTGCACGCCTGGGTCGCCGGCGCGCAAACCAACGCGCTTCGAACCCAACTGCGTACGATGCGGCCCGGCGGAACCTTCATTCTGACGATTCCCGCCAGCCCCTTCCGGTCGCCGTCGGCGGCCTATGAGCGCGCCTGTATCGTCGCCGACTATCTGCTGGCCAAGGAGCCACGCTCGCACATCATCGTCCTGGACGCGAACCGCGCGATGCGCGGCGGACCGGAAACCTCGGCGATCGCGCCCGAGAACGAGACATTTTCGCTGGCCTTCGAGACGCTGTATGCGAGTGTGCTGAGCTATCATGCCAACCGGACATTGATCGGAATACGCGCGGTTCGCGTGGGTGGCCGGCAGTGCAAACAGGTGCGCGTCGCGCTCGTGGACCCGGAAACCCGCGAAGTGCTTCGCGAGGAACTGTACGTGGCGGACATGCTCAACGCAATTCCGGAGCAGCGCGCGGCGGATCTGGTGCGCCAGGTGTTCGGCGGCGCGCTCGTCCGATGCTCGCACGACCTCGAACCGGGACGCTGGGCCGCGGTCGACCCGATCAGCTATGAGTCGACCCGGGTGCGCGGCGTCCATGTCGTCGGCGATTCCCAGGACACCAACCACCCGAAATCGGCTCATATGGCCAATGCCGAAGCGAAGATCTGCGCCGACGCGATCGTGCGCGCGGTAGGCCTCGAACCGGTAGCGATCAGCCGTTCCAGCGAGCGCGCGTCCGCCACCGCCGATGAGCCGCTGGACAGCATCGGACGGGCGCGACTCGACTGGGCCTTCACCCTGTTCTCGGACGCCTTCGGCTGAGCGGCCCGATTCGCGGACAAACGGCGCCGATTCGTGGCAGGATTGGGGTTTTGTCGGCCGGGTTTCCGCCCCCATCGCGCTCATGAAGATCTACCGCCTCCATCGACGGCAATTGTTGCCGATCGATCTCGATACCGCCTGGGACTATTTCTGGACACCTCGTAACCTCGAAGCGATGACCCCGTCGTTCCTGAGGTTCCGCATCACATCGCCACTGCCGCAACGCACCTATGCGGGGCTGATCATCACCTATCGGATCAGCGCGGTGGCCGGAATCCCGATGACCTGGGTCACCGAGATCACGCACGTCAACGAACCTCATTCGTTCGTCGACGAACAGCGGATCGGACCATTCCGCCTGTGGCATCACCGACACGGCTTCCGCGCGATCGACGGTGGCATCGAGATGGAGGATACCGTGCACTACGTGATGCCCTGGGGTTGGCTCGGACAACTGGTACATCGATCGTTCATCAGCCGACGCCTGGAGCGAATCTTTGAATTTCGGGCCGACTTTCTGACGGCGCGGTTCGGCACACACCCGGCCGCTCCGGGGTCCGTCGATTCGGGCTAAATCCGATGCCGCCGGACATCCATCCATCAACAGCCCTCCTGGCTTTGTTCCATGCCGGTGTGGCCCAACGCGATTTCGGCGATTCCAGCGCGGTTCACGACTCCGCCATGGCCTTGAGAATCTGCTCGAAGCGCACGGGTTTGGCGAGAAACAGGTCAAATCCGGCATCCTCGGCCTCGGCGCGGTAGCGATCCTGACCGTAGCCGGTAACCGCGATGATTCGGGCACCGCGCGTCGAATCCATCGCGCGAAGCTTGCGGGCGACCTGATAGCCGCTCATGCCGGGCAGGCCGATGTCGAGCAGCACGACATCCGGGTGGAAGCGGTCCGCCAGTTCGATGGCGCTCGTGCCGTCCGCGGCGCTCGCCACCTGATGACCGCGCAGTTCCAGCAGGCTCGCCAGAGTGCCCGCCGCATCGTCGTTGTCGTCGACGATCATGACGCGTACCCTCTGCTCGGGCGCTCGTTCGCTGGCCGCCGGTCGAACCTGCGCAGCCGGCGCGCGCCCGGTGAACAAGGGCAACTGGACACGGAAGCAGCTGCCCCGACCCTCGCCATCGCTGTGCGCTTCGATCGAGCCACCGTGCAGATCGACCAGCTGCCTGGCCACGGTCAGGCCGATGCCGAGCCCGCCGGGACTACGATCGAGGTTTCGTTCGTCCTGCACGAACAGCGAGAAGACCCGCGCCAGCATGTCGGATCGAATACCAATCCCGTCGTCGGTGACGATGAACTCCACCGTATCGGCCCGAACCTGGGTCTCGAGCGCGATCGCGCCGCCCGCCGGCGAGTACTTCGACGCGTTGGTCAGCAGGTTTTCGAGAATCTGCGTCAGCCGCACCGAGTCCCCCTGCACGAAGCAAGGCTCATCGTTCCCGCGGACAACGAGTCGCTGGGCTCTCGCGTTGAACATTGCGCCGTTCATCTCGACGACACGCGCGACCAACGCGCCGACATCGACGATCTCGTTCTGCAGACGGATCTTTCCCTGCAGCAAACGGGACACGTCGAGCAGATCGTCGACCAGCCTCACCAGATGCTCCGACTGCCGCAGAATCACGTCACGAACACGCTGCAGTTCGCCCGATGTCGGTGTCACCGAGCCGAGCAGTTCGCCGGCGCTACGTATCGACGCCAGCGGGTTGCGCAACTCGTGCCCGAGCATCGCGAGAAACTCGTCCTTGCGGCGGTCGGCCTCCTGCAGCGCCGCCTCGGCGTGCTTCTGACGCTGGATGTCGATGCCCATTCCGACCCACTCCAGCACCTCGCCGTCGCGACCTCGACGAGGAATTCCGCGATCCAGATACCATCGATATTCACGGTTAGCCTCATGCCAGATGCGTGACTCGCATTCGAACAGGTCATCAGTCTCGCAAGCCGCCCGCCAATGGGCCGCGAGCCGCTTGCGATCGTCCGGATGCACGTGGTCCATCCACGGCCACTCCTGCGCGTCCTCGGCGCTGGCTCGAGCGACGACCTGCATGGCCGGACCCGGACCGGAGCGCCCACTGATCGGGCCGGCAACCCAGAATATGGAATCGGTCGCCTCCGACCACAGCTGAAAGCGTTCGTCCTTTTCCCTGAGGACTTCCTCACTGCGTTTCTGTGACGAGACGTCGAGATGCACGCCGACCAGACGTTCAGGGGTTCCGTCCGAGTGACGGCTGACGATCCGACTGCGATCGACAATCCAGACCCATTCGCCATTGCGGTGGCGCACGCGGTACTCGGCCTCCAGGTAGGGCAGGCTTCCCGCGAGATGGCGCCGGATCAACGGCAACAGCATCTCGCGGTCGACCGGGTGCAGCCACGATTCGAAGCTCGGAAAATCGAGTTCGAAACCGTCCGGTTCGTAGCCCAGTTGTTCGAGGAACTCCCGATTGCAATCCAGACGGCCGGTTGCCAGATCCAGTTCGTAGAAGCCGAGACGGCTGATCGATACAGCAAGCGCGAGTTGCTCGTTGAGCGCGCGCAACTGCATCTCGGCCTGCTTTCGGTCGGTTACATCCGCCGCCACGCCGAGGATGCGCATGACGCGACCGGTTGCATCGAAACGGGCCTCCGCCCAGTCGGCAATCCAGCGGTAGTGGCCGTCGGGGTCGCGTGCCCGATACTCGAACGAGTAACTCGGACGCTCGGGCGACAGCCCGCGAAGGATCGCGGTGAAGGCCCTGCGGTCGTCCGGATGGACCAGCGACAGGTAACCCCGTCCAGTCCCTTCACCGGGCAGCCAGCGTCGTGCACCGCGGTTGACCGTGCGCCGCACGCGATCGGTCGCCGGATCGAAGTCGAACACGTCCATCTGCGCAGCGGTCAGGGCCAGGCGCAAACGCTCCAGACTCTCACGCAGCACCATGTCGGCCTGGTGCCGAAACGTGATGTCACGGGACAGCATGACGAAGCTGCCGGGCGATCCCGGCCCCGCGGCCTTGCGGGCCACCGAGAGCTCGAACCAGCGACTGCCGGCCGCTTGATCGACGCGGTAGGTCGCGCCGCGATGAGCGCCGCTGGCGGCAGCCTCCGACAAGGCCTGCAACGCCACCTCCGCGGCATCGCTCGGCATGATCTCCCGAATCGTCCGGCCGGGCAGTGCCTCGGGATTCGGATAGAGCGTTTCGCCATCCGGCACGTGGCATGCGAGCAGGCAGCCATCCTCCGCGATCTCGAACATCAGGTCGGGAATCGCCGCGAACGTCGCCTTGATCTGGTCATGGGCGGCTTGCAGCGCTTGCTCGGTCTGTTTCAATTCGGAAATGTCGCGTGCGATCGTGAACAGCAAGTCGCCTTCATCGAGCGTGCCCTTGCTGCACAGAATCACCTGGGAGATCGGAATCTCCTCACCCGACCGGGTCAGGATGACCGTTTCGCCCCGCCAGACGCCTGCGCGGCGAGCGGTCGGTATCGCGATATTGGAGATCTCGCGGTAGCTGAGCTCCGAGTGATAATCACGGATCGACGTCGTCTCGACCTGCTCAGCGCTACCCAGACCGCATAGTCGACGCGCGGCCTGGTTCATGTAGCGGATGCGCTGCGTGTTCGCATCGGCGATAGCGACCAGGTCGCTGGTCGCTTCGATGATGCGCGCCAATCGGTCACGATCGGCCTCGGTCAGCCGCCGCTCGGTGATGTCCATGACGAGCCCATCGACACACGTCGCGACGCCATGTCCATCATCCACGGCCCGACCGCGATCGAGCACCCAGCGGATATGGCCGTCGGAATGCAGGATTCGGTACTCCAGTTCGAACGAACTGCGCCGCCGTAACGCCGTCGCGATGCCGCGATCGTAAGCCGGACGGTCGGCCGGCAATACGATATCTCGCCAGACCAGCGCGCCCGGACCGATGAACTGCTGAGGGGAACGTCCGGTAACCGCATCGACCGCGGCCGTCATGACCACGGCGCGACGCGGGAAACTCGCCTCGTTTCGATAGACACAACCTGGCAGGTTGACCAGCACCGAGCGGTAACGATCCTCGCTGTCGCGCAGGGCTTGTTCGGCGAGGACGCGCTCGGTGGCATCGGTATGCGTGCCGACGATGCGGGTCGCCCTGCCATGGATGTCCCGGCTGACGACGACGCCTCGTGTATCGATCCAGCGCCAGCTTCCGGATCGTGTCCGCATTCTGACGCAGAACTCATACGGCGAGGCCGTCGCCGGTGACTCGATCAAGCGGAAAAACGCTTCGCGAACCGGCGGCAGGTCATCCGGGTGGACGAGCCGCTCCCAGCTCTCGAACGTCGCGGGCCACTCGTCGGGGGTATACCCGAGCATCGTGTACCAGGTCGCACTGAAATAGGTGCTTCCGGTGGCCGGCGCGTAATCCCACAGACCGGTGTTGGTCTTGTCGAGGACGGTTGTCAGCCGCTGCTCGCTGTCTCGCAAAGCCTCGATTGCCCGGGCGCGCTCGGTGATGTCCTCGAGCACGTACACCGAGCACTCTCGGCCTGCGATGGACAGGCGGGTCACTGTGACCTGGGCGGGAAACGAGGAGCCGTCGCGGCGTCGACCGCAAAACTCCCCGATGTAGACGCCGTCGCCATCGAGGACCTCCGAGACTCGCCGCATCTGCGTCAGCGCATCGTCGATCGACATCTGGCTGACGACGGACAGATGGCAACCGATGAGCTCGCCTCGACCGTATCCGAACATCGCATCGAACGCGGGATTCGCATAGCTGATGACGCCGTTCTCATCGACGTAGTTGACGCCCTGCGCGATGTTGTCCAGCAGGTATGCCTGCGTGCGGACAAGCTGCTCGCGTTGCCGCGCCTCGGTCACGTCGAGAGCGATGCCGAATCCGCGAACCGGACGGTCGCACTCGTCCTTGAACACCGCGCCGGTCACACGAATCTGCCGCACCCGGCCATCGTCCGGTCGTACGATTCGGCACTCGAACTCCTGCGTCGCCGGTGGCCGGCGCCGCAACAGCCGCCGCACGGCGGTCCGATCGGCCGGATGAATCAGATCCTCGGCCTCACGGGGACTCAGTCGATCGACCTCGATACCATGCATCTGCCGCCATTCGTTCGAGACATGAATCAGCCCGCCGCCGATGTCCCATTCGGCGATGCCGAATCCAGCAAGCCGCATTCCCGCTTCGAGCAACGCCTGCGTGCGGCGCAACGCGTATTCGACCCGGCGCTGCTCGGTGATGTCCTCGGCGATGCCCAACACCGACTCGACGGCCCCACCGGCCGTACGTTCGGGGACCAGCCGAACCCGCAGCGCATGCTCGCCTAAGTCGAGGTGCAGTTCGCGCTCACCGCCGCTGTCGAACACATTCCTGACCGCGGTCAGGCCGGCCGAACAGATTCGTGCGACGACGTCATTGCCATCGTCGGAAAGCGCGGCGCCGACACGCGCTGCCGCCGAGTTGCGGTAACTCGGATGGCCATTCCGATCCAGGCGGAAGATGATGTCGGGCGAATTCTCGACCAGCGTCTCGAACTCGCGTTCGCGGCAAAGCAACGCACCTTCAAGTCGCTTGAGCTTGTCGAGTTCGGTGAACATGCCGAACGAGCCGATGAAAGCGCCGGACTCATCGCGGATCGCCGTGGTCGTCACCAATGTCAGGCAGGCGGAGTCGTCCTTGCGACGCAGGCGACGTTCATACCGTGAATCCGTGCCCCGGCGCCGCAGCTCCATCTGCGCGCGGTGATCGGGAAGATCCTCGTCGAATATCAGCTGCGTGCTCGGTCTGCCGATCAACTCATCGACGGTGTAGCCCAGCATCTCGGCGAGTCTCGGGTTGACGAAACGCATCCGAAAGTCGGCATCGACCTCCAGGATGCCCTCGTTGGCGGTCATGACGATCCGCTGAAACCGGTCCTCATGGACCTTCAGTGCCTCCTTCATCGTCTGTCGCTCGGTCACGTCGAGCAGCGCCCCGGCGGCGTATCGCGGCACATCACCGACCCGGAGCAGCCGTCCACGCTCACGCACCCACGCGAGCGAGCCGTCGGCACGGCATACACGATATTCGAGGTCCAACATACCCGCATCGCCGAGCATGGTCCTCCACGCCTGAGCGACCTTCGCCCGATCGGCGGGATGAACCCAGGCCAGATACTCTGCGAACGCCATCCCCCCGGCTTCCGCGGGTATGCGCAGAATTCGCTTCAGCCCGCTATCGCCGACGTAGAGGCCAGAGTCGACATCGAAGCGCCAGGTGCCGAGCTCGGCCGCCTCGACCGCACAACGCAGCCGCTGCTGATCGAGCGTGGCCGCTTCGTACCGCTGTTCGACGGTCGTATCGATGCTGTACAGCACGACGCCCCCGGCCTCCGGGCAAGCCGTGATGCGCCGCCAGCGATCGGTGCCCGGCTCCTTCAGCAGCGCTTCCGTTGCGCGCCCCGACGACAGCGCCTGCCGCAGCAATGCGTCGACCTCGCGGTCGCATCCGTCGAACAGCTCATGGACCGGGCGCCCGATCGCCTGATCGTCCGGGCGGTACGGCGTACGGAAACGCAGGATCAGACGATCGTCGACGAAATGCACCGCGGCGCCCGCGCGATCCAGGCCCGCCGCCAGCAAGCGACCGTCGATCATCGGGGAAGCGGCGCCGACGCCGTGAAGCTGCCGCAGTGCCAGGCGTACCAGCGCGTCCAGGCTCTCGATCGCGCGGGCGTCGGGCGCCGTGCACGACAGCGCCACGTCCGGTTCGCCCCCCGGGTCGAAACCGACTCCGCCGCCGATCCGAATGATGACCGAGGCGCCTGGTCCGATCCGGCGAAATGCCGAGTACCATCCCGCGTACACCGGGCCATCGGCGGTTCCGACGTCGATGACGACGACACCTCCGGCAGGATGGTCCCAACGCCATGCGATCAGTTCGTCGGGCGTCCTCGTCGCGGCCACGGTCGGTACCTCCGCAGCCGGGGCCCAAGCCTTGCGCCAGTCCTCGCTGGTGGACCCGACGATGCAGACCTCGAACGTGCTCACGAGGAACTCCTTGAATGGGCCGGTGTCGGAAGCGGGGAATCATTCCAGAGCCGGTTGCATCGGCCGTCAGCAATTTTTACATGCGCCAGCTCCTGGCTCACCACATCACCCCATAACGCTGTTTTCCATGGCATTTATTGCTCAGGCCCCAAAATTGCTTGGTGCTGAAAGGTCGCAATGCCCCCCGTGCCTGACACGCCGGGAGGACCATCAATCTGCCACAATCGACCGGGAACCGAGCCCGCGAGGACGATGCCCCTTGCCTCAGCCCATCAGCCCTACAATTTACGTCGTCGACGATGACGACACGGTGCGCAGCAATCTCGCCGCGTTGCTGTCGATTGCCGGGTACCGGGTCGAGAGTTTCTCGAACGGCAGGGATTTCCTCGCCGCACTCGACCCGCAACGACCCGGATGTCTGCTGCTCGATCTCAGGATGGACGAACTCGACGGCCTGTCCGTACAACGGGAGATCATCGCTCGGGATAGCCGCGTACCGGTCATTTTCATGACCGCAGCCGGAACCATCAAGGATTCCGTCGAGGCGATGCGATGCGGCGCGTTCGACTTCCTCGAAAAGCCCTTCTCCGGACCTGCGATGCTGGAACGCGTCAAGGCCGCGCTGGACCGAGATACCGAGACCCGTCAGGCGCAGAGCCAACTCGACGAAGCAAAGCACGGTTACGAGCGACTGTCCCCCCGCGAACGCGAGATCATCGAACTGATCATCAACGGCGAGACCAGCAAGACGATCGCGAAGAAGCTCGGCATCAGCCCACGAACCGTCGACCACCACCGGCGCCGCATTCTCGAAAAGCTCGGCAAGGATTCGGTCGCCGAGGCGGCATACGTGCTGGCCCTGGCGCACCCCATCCCGCCGAAGACCTGATTTTTCGGTGCAGCGCCGGAAACAACCCACGGCATCGGCCCCGGGTTTCCGGAATCATACCCTTCGCCACGCGATACCAAGGATCGCCGTGAGTTCGGCGCCACCCCTTAACCCCGGCTTCTCCGAGCCGGAGGGACCGCATGCGCCAGGATCGAGTGTTGTGCAGGCGCCGGAGCGGATAGACTAGCACGCGGAACTCTTGTCACCCGATCGGCTTCTGCCGCCACACGCGGAGCACTTGTATGGGATGGAACAGCGATCAAGGCGCCGATTCGCCCCCCCCGAACGACGAGGCCTCACCGACGGAGAACGACGCGGTGCGCTTCTTCCTGCCGGGAATCGCCCACGAAATCGGCAATGCGCTGCAAGCCGCGGGTCTGGAACTGGACCTTTTGCGCGCGTCGCGCAGCACCAGCGACCTGCTGCCCGTCGCGGTCGAGAAGCATATCGACGCGCTGAACAGGCAACTCGACGCGATCAAGAGACTGAACGGCGCGGTGCTCGATGTCGCGCGATCGGAATACGGGGCGAAAGGCTCGTTTCCGCTGGACGATCTGCTGGCGCAGATTTCACTGTGTTGCGGGGCGGCGCTGCGACACCGGGGAGTCCGACTAGTCGTCGCGGACGACCAGGCGAGCCTCTCCGTCGACGGATCCCTGGGCGCCGCGTTGCGCATGTGTATCTCGGAACTGCGCACGGCGACCCGCTCGCTGGCCAACGGTGGCCTCGTCGTCGTCGATACCCGACGCCTCGACGAAAGCCATGTCTCGATCGAGATCGGTGCTCACCCCCAAGACACCCGCCCCCCCGCCGCGATGCCCCACGCCTCCACAACCGCGCAAGAGTCGACCGGCATCGCGAGACACTCCGTGTTATTGAACATTGCCACTCGCTGAGCCCGCCGAAGGGGCTCCCGCCGCACGGACGGCGGACGATGCCCACGTAGGCAATTTTGCGAATCCCGCCACGGCCGGGGCACTGGTACTCTGAGCCTGCAGTCGCTACGCGCGATCGAATCGCGCGGCGACCACCCAGGCGCATCCGGAGGCCGCATGCATGTACACGCCAGACCTGGAAAACTTCATCGACAATCTGCTGCCGCTGTTCAACAGCGACATTCCGGACAACAAGTCCAGCGAGAGCACCCGACCGATGCGCCATGACGCGGGAATACCCAGCCAATGGGCATGTTCCATGCTCGCGTCCTCGCCCGATGGCATCGTGCTATGGGACGTCAGCCACCAACAGCGCTTCGAAAACCCGCGAGCCGCCGCAAATATCGACGCGGAGCGATGGCCGGCGCCAGACACGATATTGCGCGAGTTCTCGAACGAGTCGAGCGGTTCCGAGCAAGCGCTGGTGCGTGATTGCCTGCGCGCCGCGATCGAACGTGGAGGCCAGGCGCCGGTACGCCTGCTGAGAGCCCGCAACCCGTCAGCGCAGGCGATCGAGGCATCGCTGTTCCCGATTCGCGACGCGAAGGGTCAGCCCGTCGCGCTGGGCTTGAATATCCGGGAACTCGGTCGTAACCACGCGGCCGTCCGCCTGCTTCTGCACGATGCGACGCACGATGATCTGACGGCACTGGTCAACCGACGCGAGGCGAAGCGGCGCATCAACCGGCTGCTGTCGCGACGCGCTGCAGGGGATCACCACGTGCTCGGCGTGCTCGATCTGGACGGGTTCAAGAATCTGAACGATGCCTGTGGTCACCCGGCCGGAGATCGCGCGCTGCGCGAAATCGCCTCGATGATCGTACGTGCGGTTCGCTCACGCGATACCGTCGCCCGGCTCGGCGGCGATGAATTCTGCATTCTGTTCGAACACTGCGCGCTCGAACAGGCGATTCAGGCGTCTTGCGGGGTCATCGCGGCAATCGACGGGTTCCGGTTCGAGCATGCGCAGCGATCGTTTCGCGTCGGGGTCAGCATCGGCCTCGCGGAACTGACCGGCCAGTTCGAGAACCCCGGAGCCTTGTTCGATGCGGCCGACGAAGCCTGCTACGAGGCCAAGAGGCGCGGCGGCAACCGCGTTGAAATCTTTACCAACACGTGAGGTCGAACCGACAACGAAATCGAAGCGCCGCGTGTTCGAACGTGCGACAATCTGCGCCCTTCCGAACGGGTGCCACGTGCGCCGCCGACCGGAGACGAGGACGGGGGGAACTTCAGGGAGCTACGAACAACAAGCAACAAAAAGCGAGTCTGAGGTAACACCATGAAAGTGGTACTTTTTTGCGGGGGCTTCGGTAATCCCCTCCGGGAATGTTCCGACAGCGTTCCGAAACCTCTGGTGCAGATCGGCCGGCGGCCGATTCTATGGCACCTTATGCGTTACTACGCACACTACGGGCACAACGACTTCGTGCTGTGTCTCGGCTACCTTGGCGATGAGGTACGGGACTACTTCCTGCGCCACAGCCGCGATGACTGGCGGTTGACCTTCGTCGACACCGGCCTGTATACGAATATCGGCCAGCGCCTGCTGACGGTCAGGCGCCATCTCGAAGACGACGAATTCTTCCTTGCCAATTACTCCGACAATCTGAGCGACCTTCCGCACGACATCTATCTGGCCGAGTTCGTACGCCGGCGCTGCATCGCGAGTTTCATCGCCGTGCATCCCGCCAACGGCCCACAGGGCTATGACGGCGACTGGCACGGACTGATCGACAGCGAGCACCGGATGATCAGCGACGGCGAAGGCCTGGTCACCGCTATCGAGCCGGATGACGATATGGACTTCCGCGTCAATGGCGGATTCTTCTGCCTGCATCGGCGCATCTTCGACTACATCCAGGAAGGAGAGGACCTGGTCGAGCAGCCCTTCCACCGCCTGATCGAACGGCGACTGTTGTGGGCATATCGCTATGACGGCTTCTGGGAACCGCTCGACACCTGGCACGACAAGAATGTCTTCGACCAGCTCGATGACGCCGGTGACTGTCCGTGGATGACCTGGCGCAACTGAACCCCGACTGAATCCCGGGCCGGAGTCACGCGCGGCGACTCCGGCCCCGGCCGGCACGCCCCACGCCGAACTGTGATAGATTCGGTGGTTCGTTGAACACGAACAGGAGACTGCCGTGAGGATGCGGGTACTTTTGCTATGGCTGTTGCTGGTTCAGGGGCTCAGCGGGTGCGGCTACAACACCTTGCAGCAGCGCGATGAACAGATCAAGGCCGGTTGGGCCGAGGTGCTAAATCAGTACCAGCGACGCGCCGACCTCGTACCGAATCTGGTCAACGTCGTCAAAGGCTACGCTGCGCACGAGGAAGAAGTGCTGACGAAGGTCACCGCCGCCCGCTCGCAGGTCGGCACCATCAAGGCCACGCCGGAACTCCTCGACGATCCCAACGCGTTCACGAAATTCCAGGCCGCGCAATCCGAACTCAGCGGCGCGCTGACGCGTCTGCTCGCGGTAGCCGAGAACTACCCGCAACTCAAAGCCGACGCGCTGTTTCGCGATCTTCAGGCACAGCTCGAGGGCACCGAGAATCGAATCACGGTTGCGCGCAACCGCTACATCCAGGCGGTGCAGGAGTACAACATCACGGTTCGATCATTCCCCAGTAATCTGACTGCCAGGCTGTTCGGCTTCTCGGTCAAACCGAGCTTCACGGTCGAAAATGAAAAGGCCATATCCACCCCGCCGATGGTGGACTTCTCTCGCCCGGCTCCACCACCGCCCTGAATTCCACGCGGATGGCTGTTCGCGGGAACCTCCTGCTGGCGCTGTGCCTGCTGCTGGGCCTGTGGCGGGCGATCTCGGCCGAAACGCCGGTGCCCCCGCTACAGGCGCGCGTCACGGATCTGACCGGAACACTGCGACCCGCCGATCGCGAGGCGCTCGAACAACGACTGGCCGCCATCGAGGCGCGCAAGGGTAGCCAGATCGTCGTATTGATCATCCCGAGCACCCAACCCGAGACGATCGAACAGTACGGCATCAGAGTCGCCGACCGCTGGAAGATCGGCCGCGGCGGAGTCGATGACGGTGTACTGATTCTCGTGGCCTCGAACGACCGGACCGTTCGTATCGAAGTCGGTCGGGGCCTGGAGGGAGCGATTCCCGACGCGATCGCCAAGCGGATCATCGCCGAAGACGTGGTGCCCCAATTTCGTCGAGGCGATTTCTATGGAGGTCTTTCGGCCGCGGTCGAGCGGCTCGCCGCGATCATCGACGGCGAAGCCCTTCCGGCGCCAGAAGCATCACCGGATGCTGCCGGGAGCCACGGTGCCGACGCGCCGATCAGCTTAATCGCGACGATCGCGCTCGGCATCGCTCTACATGGTGCATTGGGCGCGATCGGCGCGGGCCTGCTTGCCGGAACCGTGGCCGCGGTCATATTCGGCACCCTCCTCGGACTCGCCGCATTGGAGGCCGCATTCGTCGGCTTTTTCGTTTTCGTGGTCGTCGTCAGCGCGGTCAGTCGCAACCGCGGCGGCTTCTACACCGGTAGCGGGTACGGTGGGGGCTTCAGCCGCGGCGGCTTCAACGGGCGCTCCGGAGGCTTTTCCGGTGGCGGTGGCGGCTTCAGTGGAGGCGGTGCGTCCGGCAGCTGGTAACACGATGAATTGGACACGCGTCATCCGCCATCTTTGCTTTCCACAACTCGTGCTGCGACGGCGCCTTCCCAGGACCGCCATGCGGAACATTACGCAGGCAATCCGCGACAGCGAGCGGCGGCATTGCGGCGAGATTCGTTTCGCCGTCGAGTCGTCGCTGCCGCTGGGCCGATTGCTCAGCGGTCAGTCGGCTCGAGCCCGGGCAATCGAGTTGTTCTCCCTGCTGCAGACCTGGGACACGGAGCAGAACAACGGGGTTCTGGTCTACCTGCTGCTCGCGGATCGGGACATCGAGATCGTCGTCGACCGCGACATCGGTCGTCGCGTACCGGTGACCCGCTGGCAGGCGATCTGCCGCGAGATGGAAGATACATTGCGCGACGGAGAGTTCGAAGCCGGCTGCATCGCCGGAATCCGCGCCATCGGGGCGGAACTCGAGCGTCAGTACCCTGGAACCGACCAACACGGCAACGAACTGCCGGACGAACCCGCGGTCATCGACTGAGGCTTCGAACGCGCCCGAGAGACCTGAGACTCCCCCGCACGCCCCACTTCCCGTTCCCGATGCAGCGCTCGGCGAGCGTCCCGCCCGGCGAAAAAAGGCCCGCCGGCAGATTCCGGCGAGCCTGTTTGCAGACTCCCGCGACGCAGCATATGGGCACGTCTCATGCGGGAATTCGAATGAGGCTTCCGTGCCTCGCATGCGGTCCCTGCTCGATGACTATTGTTATTGCTTGGTCGGGAACACTTCCGGACCATAGACCGTCAGGAAGCCGGTCTGGAAGTACGAGTCGACCCCTGCCGTGCCGATCAGGTCAATCGCGATCTGACAGCTGTTCGTCGGCGCGATGCGGGTCTTCAGGAAGTGCGTCTCGGCGTCTATGCCGTCGTGCCGCCAGGTCCGGCTTGCCTGCCAGTACTTGTTGTACGGGTAGCCCAGCTTGCTGACCTGCTGCAGGCCATAGTCCCAGACGCTGCTGACGATTCCGTCGCCCGGAGTCGTGTAGTCGGCGCGCCAGAAGTCCTTGATCACGGTGCCGCTGAACGCGTCCGGCGGACGCACGCCAGCCTGGTTCGTCCAGGTGACGACGTTGCTGGCCATGATCGACGAGCCGATGTTATACGAGTACTGACCCGTGAAATTAGCGATCGTCGAGCCGTTGATCGTACCGCCGCCGGCAACCCCGTAGGAGTTACCCCGCGTCGGGTTGTTCGTCAGGTGCGAGACCCGCAGGTTGAGCGTGGGACCGAGCGTCAGCATGGCGTAGCCGTTGCCGGCGTAGTCGGTGCTGACTTCAGCCGAGAACTTCTTCGAACCACCCGGCGCCGCACACCCCCCGCGCTGTATGATCCAGGACTCGGCCGCCTGCATCAGGCCTTCGATACCCGCATAAGCGCCCTGCTCGGAGGCGTACAGACTGGGCACGACGCCCGGTGCTCCGACCGGAGGCGGCGAGAATCCGTAGTTCGGCGGCGAAGCGACCGCTGCGGTGGCAATCGCGCTCAGAGCGACGGACATGACCATTTTGCTTTTCATGATGACTACTCCCAATTCGTTCCAATTCGATTGGAAACTGAACTTCGGGCCAACGACCCGATGACGGGCTCGGTGGCCACTCCCTTATGCGAGTGTTCGCCGCTGAGGGCTTCCGGCAACACGACCGTGGAACCGGTCGTCCTCTGAGCATCCTTTCGCATGGGGTGCAGACTAGCAATCGAATCCGCCATGGGGCATTCGTTCCATTACCTAGGCAGCATTGCCTATGGTCAGTGAGTGGTAAGGGACGATGGGACCCGCGTCACGCTGGACGTGGCGAGGCGTGCGAATCATCGACTGGCCCGTGTCGGACCGGTCGGCGAGCGAGGATGCTTAGAACAGGTTGATCAGCAGCGGGAACAGGAACTCGGCGCTCCCGCCGGTGACAAGCAAGAGCAAGCCGCGGAACACCGGACGTTGCAGCAGTGGCGCATAGGCACCCTCGCGATAGGCCTCGACCATAGGCACCAGCGATCGAAGATCACCCCCCTCGACCTGGGTGTCACAGGCCATCACGCGATCCAGCACCCCTCGCCGCAGGGCGTACGCCTCACGCCGCATCGTCCATGCCGCCGCCAGCAGGAAACCAAAACACAATGCGAAGACGATCGAGAGTCCGAGCGGGAACGACCAGTCGTCGAACAGCCGGACTCGCGACAGTACCAACAGCGTCGCGACGATGAACGGATAGCCGATCAATCGGTTCGCATGCCGGGTGATCAGGCCGGCCAACTGGATCACTGTCCAATGCAGGGTGGGTCCGCCATCGGGTGATACCCCGTCGCGCCGCGCCGCGGCTTCGCTGATGCGATCGAGCTGCCTGAGGTACTGGCAGCTCAGCCGTACCGCCTCGATGACCAGCGCGGTCATACCCTGGAATGCGATAACGATGCTGTCGAGAACGATACGATCAGCCCACTTTGCGACGGTACCCCTGTAGGGTACGTACGGTAGCCCGGACACGACCATCAGCGCCATCGAAACGGCAATGAAGCCGAACATGAACACGACGACACGACGGTCATGATTACTGTCGACGAACCAGTCATGCAGCCTGCCGGTCAAGCCGGCAGGGTCATCGGCATGGCCGTTCGGCAGCCGCCAGATTCTATGGCTGAGGTTTTCGCCGAGCGCGCAGGCCGCCAACACCGCGGGGATCGCCAACAGCTCCACGGGCCCGATGCCCGGGAACTCCGAGGATACCTGAAGCCCCAGCAACGCTCCGCCGGTCACGAGAATCGCCAGCCAGAAGCGCGTGGAGCGCAGGCAATCGAGCACGGTACGGGAGGGCCATGGGGGTACCGACGCGGGGACCAGTCCGCGGGTCGTAATATCGGCGCGAAACGCGTCCAACCATCTCACGGTATTCGGCCAGAAGTACAGCAGCACCATGGCGAAGGCCGCCAGCCGAACGAACTCGGTGGGCCAGATGCTGACGCCCTGCAAGGCGTCCAGGGGCTCTTCCGAACACCACGCGGCGTAGGCGAGTGCAGCCGCCAGGGCCCCCGTGGCGAGGGCGGGGTACCCGATGCGACCCAAGCCGGATACCCTCGCGGTTCGATGGGGCGAGCGCGTGACGTGAAATCCTGCCCCGTGCCAAGCCCCGGCCGTCGCCAGCACGATCAGGAGTACAGCACCCAGGCGCCACACGATAGGCGCCGACGATTCGGGCCGGATCACCAGCGGTGTGACGTTCTCCCGTTGCGACAGACAGGCCGGCACACTGCCACAAGCCGCCCGCAGTCGATCCGTAGAATCCGGCTGTACCAGCGGAATGAAGCGGCTCCGACCGACCTCGAACAAGCGGGGCTCCAGCCAGTATCCGGAGGCCGCCTGTTGCAGCCAGCCGGGGCCGAGCGGTTCGTTCAGGTCCCCGACCGCCATCTGCGTTGCAAGGAAATAGGCCGTCTGGTGGGAACTGCGGAACGGCGGGATATCCTTCTGCAGCGAATTCCGCAGTTGCAGGCCATAGCTCGATGCGATGACCAGATTGCGTGTCACCTGCTCGGCGCCGCTTTCGCCGAGCAAGCGCGCGTCGAGATCGGTCGTGAAAAACAATACGTCGTGGAAATGCTTTCGCAGCACGCGAAGGATCATCAGCTTGTCGTAGACATCACTGCCAAGCAGGCCGATCGCACGGATGGCACCCGATGGGGAGCCGCGCCGCAGGTCCGCATCGTGGGACGCGATATCCTCGGCAATCCGGCTCAGGTAATCCATCTGATCATCGCCGAACGACAGTTCGGTAGGAGCGCCGGATGCCATCGCCCGATCGAGTGCGGCACCCGCTCCACGCGCGCTGGTCTCGGATGCAACGCCCACGGGCCGCGGAGCGCCCTCCCCGTCGATGCCTCTGAGATAGCTGTACGCGAACTTGCGGCAAAGCCCGTATTGAACGCTGTTGCCGGCCGCCGGGTGATCGCCGGGATACGGCGAGTAGAGCTTTTCGCAGAACGTCGTTCGCAGCATCTGCGCATAGGTGTTATCCCATTCGGAGATCAGGACGATCGGGTTCTCGCGCGATGCCGCGGGAATTCCTCTCCGCTCGAGCTCGTCACGAATCGCTGCGGCAAGCCGGTCATCCGGCACCAGGGCGCGGTAGTAAGGAATGCTCCAGCGCGCGAACAGCTCGCTGATGCTCGCGGCATGGCCGTCGGCGCCCGAACGGTCGATCAGAGCCCCTTCGTCGGCGGACGCCATCGCCGAAAAGAAGCGCACCGGGACCTGGCGATTGCGCCCGCCAGCGGATACCTGAGCCGGCAGTTCACGGAGATTGCGGATCATCGCCGACAATTGCCCGGACGATGCCGGGCCGACGATCTCGAACCGGTAGTTCGAGCCGTCGAACAACGGCGACAAGGGCCCTTTGGCATCATGCGGAGACTCCACGACACAGGACGACGCGGCTGCCGCCGTCTTCATCCTGGCCGCCAGCGCGTCGATGAATCCGGTCGCGCGCAAGCCCAACAGGGGGAACAACAGGCTGTCGTTCGCCAGTTCGCAGGGCTGCGGTGACTGCTGAGGCTCCCCGGGATTTTTTGAACCGTCCGCTCGAATCGGTGCGATGAAGTCGGTCAATTTCGCAATCTCCCTGTCACGAGCATCGACGGGGCGGGAGCGCTCCTCCATCGACCGGGCCAATGGCAAGAATCGCAAGTACGACGACAGCGATGCCGCCGAATCGTCGTTCATTCCCTCCGGCTCGGATAGAAACCGCTGCAAGTCCCGCCAGGTCGCCGACTGCGCCGACCCCGTCCCGCCGGCGGCTGTCAGCTCATTGAGCACCGCATTGACCTGCTCTTCGACCAGACTGGGACGCGCCGACGGACGACAGGACCACTTCGTGCCGACATCCGGGTCGGGCTGGGGACAGCGATAGAGCGACTTCAGCGGCAGGAGGCGCAGCTGGGTATACAGAACACCGAGCTTTTCCAGCGGTCGCGCTCCGAGGTCACTCTCATCCAGCCACAACACGAGCACGGCCGGAGTATCGGAGGCCGGAGCGACCCCGGAATGCCGTGCCGGCAGAAACCATTCGTAGGGCACGACCTCAGGGAATTGCCGCTCGTCACGCGATAGCACGCGTTTCTGCCACGGATCGTAGAGACGGTAAGGATCGGGGAATCGCAGGTAGCGCAGGTGTTCCGGGTCCTCCGGCTCATACCCGGAAACCGATAGCCCGGAGATCACCGCGTAGCGCGTGCGCCGCCGTGACTCCACATTCTCCGCGTAGGGCCCGCCATCGAGCATGACGCCGAGAAACACGACCGGGCGGCTACCCGTCGGGTCCGTGACGTGCGCGGCGATCTGGCCGCCGAAGTCAGCGAGACCGGTGACGTGAGGATCGCTCGACAGGCTGTCCCGGCGCGGCGCATCGAACGGGTCAGCCCACAAACGAGCATCGACCTTGATACCCAGCGGCGCCGGTCGGTCCTTGTCGGCGGCAGGACGGCGCCCCGACAACGGCAACTGCTGGACGAACAGCGCCGTCAGGAGCAGCAGCAGAAGCGGTTTGAACAGCTGCTGGAGATCGAACTCCTTGCTGCCCTTGCTCGACTCGTCCATCGGAACCCCCATCCCGATCGGTGCACCTGCGAGGCCCACCGGCGACTGCTCAATGCGCTGGGCAACGCGCCGGAACTGCATCGGCCCTGCCTGCCAGTTTCAATGGATCGCGCAGGGCACACAAGTCGGATATGTACGCATGACCGGTGGAACAACCGATCCACGAGTACGGCAGCTCACAACAGCCGTCGTCCTGCACGGCCGATCCACGCGACGCGCCGTAAGACATTACAAGCCGGGCCACTCGATGTCGTGGCAGTCACCCCTTTGGTACCCAACCTCCCGGCTCAACGCTACCCCGATTCCGTCGCTCCGGCGGAGGAGGTCACGATCTGGGCCAGTCTCCGGCTCGATAGATGAAGGGCACGGCGGCGTTGTCCCTCCCGTGCGAATCAGCCGCCCGATTCTCGGACGACATCGGCAGACGCGACGAAGGGTAGTTCAACGCCTTGATCCGCATGGTGGAACCGGCATTTAGATGATCCCAGGCCTTCCTGCTTCCCGCCGGACCGAGCTGCTGCACAGGCTAACGGCCGCATGAGCGATCCGCGACGGCTTCGGTTACGGTCTCGCTGAAGACATCACGGTTCTCCCTGATCGATATGGATCCGATTCCGGCGAGCGATGAGCTCCCCACGCTCGCGGCGGGTCGCCTGATCGTCCGTGCGCCGACCGATGGGACCTAGCGAAGCCCGGATACACCCTCCGCACTATCGCCATTCGCGCCGACCAGATCCGCCCCCGCAAGGATGACCTCCAGTTCCTCGGTGATCTCTTCCTGCCGTAGCGCGTTGTTCAGGCGGGTCAACCCACCGAGCGCCTCGTCCAGCCGGCGGGTCGCGCTATCGAGGTGCCGGACGCGCTGCTGCTGCTCCTGCAGCAATGACTCGTAGACCAGTTCGTACAATCGCATCGACAGGTACTCCGCGCCCAATCGAATCAGCAGCGCGCCAGGCTCCAGGTACAAGCAGGGAGGGGTACCCCGTCGCGCCGTAGGCTCGATCTCGATGTCGGAAAAAGCCGGCGCGAGCACGGTCTCGCGGATCTCACCGACCGCCCCGGCGCGATGCATAACGCTTACCTCGAGCGGGTCATCACCGACGATGGACGTCGCGCAGGCCCGCAGCACTCGCTGGACGACCTCGGGCACCTCCTCGACCGTGCTGGCACCGGCGAGGTTCTCGACCTCGATGCCGGGAAAACTCAGCCCCGCGGCAAGCCGGCTGCCGACGACGATCAATGACCGCGGAGCATCGGCATCCGGGCTGAGTCGTTGCTCGAGATGATGGCGAATTCCGGCATTGAAGTCGCCGCAGAAACCGCGCTCGGAACCGAGCGCCAACAGGACGTCCCGATGCGACAATGGGCGCGGACGCGCAAGCGGGTGGAATGCCAGGAGATCGGCGGCGGCGGCGCGAATCGTCGAGACCACCGCGTGCTGCGTCTCGAGCACACGCATCAGCTTGCGCGCCTCCATCAGGGATAGCGTGCGCATCGAGTGCATGATCTCGGCAATCTCGGACAGCGCGCGGACACGCCGCTGCAGTTCATGCCGACGGCTCATCGCGGGTCCCGGTCCATCGCGCGAACTGTAGGGAAAGCCAGTCGACCCAACGGGTGCGTGAATCGTCCACTGACAGCCCGCTCTCGGCCGCCGCCGCGAGCAGTCGGCGCTGCAGCCCAGCGACCGCGCCGACATCGACCGCATCGAACAGTCCCGCGTTGAACGCCGTCAACCAGGCCAACTGGGCCGCCGGATCAACCGGACTCATCCGCTCCTGGCGCAACAGTTCGCGCAACTGCCGACCGCGCCGAATCTTCACGGCCATGCCCGGCTCCAGCTTCGCACCGAAGCGCGTGAACACCTCCAGTTCGAGATACTGCAGGTAGTCGAGTTTCATGCGCCCGGCCTCGTCCTTGATGCGTGGGTGCTGCGCACGGCCGCCGATTCGCGACACCGAGCGCGTGATGTCGACTGCCGGACGGAGGCCGGATGCGAACAGGCCGGCATCGAGGTAGATCTGCCCGTCGGTGATAGAAATGAGATTCGTCGGAATATAGGCGCTGATCTCGCCCAGCGAGGTTTCGACCAGCGGCAGCGCGGTCATGCTGCCACCACCCTCGCGGCCGCCCATGCAGGTGGCCCGCTCGAGCAGGCGCGAATGCAGATAGAAGATGTCCCCGGGGTAGGCTTCACGGCCGGGGGGCCTTCGCAGCAATAGCGAAAGCTCGCGATAGGTTCGGGCGTGCGTCGTGAGATCGTCGTAGACGATCAGGGTGTCGCGGCCCTCGGCCATCCAGGCTTCGGCCAGTGCGCACCCGGCGAACGGCGCCAGATAGTTCAGGCCCGGCAGAGCTCCGGCCTCGCCGACGACGACCGCGCAGTAATCCAGCGCGCGATGGGCGCGCAGGGTCTCGATCGTCCGCACGACATCGGATCGCTTCTGGCCAATCAGCACGTAGACGCACAGCACGTTGCGACCACGCTGGCTGATGACCGTGTCGAGCGCCAATGCGCTCTTGCCGGAACCCTCGTCGCCGATCACCAGTTGCCGCTGTCCCTTGCCGATCGGCACCAGCGCATCGATGCTCTTGATACCCGTGTAAAGGGGCTCGCGCACGAAATCGCGCGCGATGATCGGTGGTGCCGGACCATCGAGCGGCCGGCGCTCGGCGGTGTCGATCGGACCGAGCCCGTCGAGCACCTGGCCGATCGGGTCGATCACGCGGCCGATCAGCGCGTCGCCGACCGGAATGCTCAGCGCGCTGGTCGATCGGCGGACGACCGCGCCGGCGGTGAGTGTCGCGGTCTGGTGTAGCAGGATCGCGCCGATCCGCGTCTCGGTCAGATCGTAGACGACCGCCCAGCTACCGTCTTCGCAGCCGAGGGTATCGCCGATCGCCGCCGACGGCAGACCGGTGATCCAGGCGATGCCGTCCCCGACCGATGCGACGACGCCCCGTTCGGCGACGCGCAGGCCGAAGCGGTAGTGCCGCAACTGCGCATCCTTGCCATGCAACAACGAGGATCCGTTCACACCCTCACTCTCGGATCAGAATGCCATGAGCCGCGTGGCCCGCCTGTTCCTCCAGCAAACGCAACCAGCGATCGGCGAAGGTCGACTGCGGCGACACCCCGCTATCGCGGGAAACCCGGAATGGATCCGCGCCTCCCCGGCGGCTTGGTGTGCCGGCGGCGATCCGGCAACGGCGACGTATCGCTGCGTCGGCACCCGGTCGCTGGTTCGACGATAGCAAGGCGCCGGGCCAGGCTTCAAGCCATACTCAGCCTACTGCGATGAACCACTCAGCAATTCCTCGATTCGTTGCTGCAGCTTCGGATCGTCCGGCGTCACCGCCGACGCGTAGACCGCCTGCGGTCGACCCTGACGATCGATCAGGTACTTGAAGAAATTCCAGGTCGGCGGGCGACCGGTCGCCAGCGTCAGATCGCGAAACAGCGGGTTGGCCGTCTTGCCGGTGACCGCGCTCTTCTGGAACATCGGGAACGTGACGCCGTAATTGATGTAGCAGACCTCGGCGGTCTTTTCCGCCTCGGCGTATTCCTGACGAAAGTCATCCGACGGGAACCCGAGGACGACCAGACCACGGTCCCGGTATTTCTGGTATAACGCCTCCAGCCCCTTGAATTGCGGCGTGAACCCGCAGCGGCTCGCCGTATTGACGGCCAGAATGACCTTGCCGGCGTACGCCTCGCACAACGCGACGGGCTGATCGCCACGAAGTGGCGGCAGGGATCGGTTCAGCAGTTCCGGGCACGCGTCGGCGGCGAAGGACAGCGACGGCGCGGACATGATCAATCCGACTATCAATTGCTTCAGATGGTGCATGGTTTCGCTCCTCGTTCGTTGATCTCATCGGCGTCTTCGACAGCGACGGCGCCCGTTCGTTTGCTTCGAGCGCTGACCTGTATCGCCAGCGCGGTCGCACTGGACACGTCGACGGCCATCGTCAACGCCGCGCCGAGTTGCCAGCTCGACCCCGAGCGGCCGAAACTGATGCGCCTAGAGCTGACCGTGCCGGCCACCTACTGCGCCCGCGTCCAGGACGATCCGAGTTGCCTGGAATTTCCTAAGCCTTCGGCAATCCAGTTGCACGGCCTTTGGCCGAATTACCAGTCGGGTCACCCGTCGGGACAGTGTGATCGATCCGAGTGCCGGGAACAGACGGCCCGGCAAGGCCGATACTGCGCATTCCCGGAGCCGGACGGGCTCTACCAGGCCGCGTGGTGGCCGCGGCTCAAGCCCTACATGGCGGGTGCCGAAAGCTGCCTGGAGCGTCACGAATGGGTCAAGCACGGGACCTGTTCCGGCATGAAGGCGGCCAACTATTTCGCATGGTCACTCGAATCGACCCGCCGCATCGCCGAGGCATTGGCGGAAGCAAGTGACCGGATGCTGACGCGTGATGCCTTCGACCGCCTGGTCCGTGACCGGCTTCCCGATCTGGACGGCGCGATCCGGCTGAACTGCCGCCGGAACACCGTTTCCAGTCTCTACGTGCTGTACGAGTGGGGAGATCCGCCCGGCCAGCCGATGCGCACCAGGGATTCCGCGAACCACTTCGGTAACTGCCCGAAATCCTTCGTGATTCCGAGTCGACCGCGTTCGTGAGCGCGACCGTCCGCCAGCGGGAAGCCCCCTCGCCGGTATCCCGGGTGGCGTCGAGACGACTGACCGATCAACAGCGCGCGGTCATCGAATCGGACGATCCGCATCTGAAAATCAACGCCGTCGCCGGCAGCGGCAAGACGACGACGCTGCTCGAATACGCGGCGCGTCGGTGCGATCAACGGATCCTGTACCTGGCCTACAACAAGTCGGTCGCCGATGAGGTACGGTCGAAGATCGCCGCGTCGGGTCTCGATCATGTCACGGTTTCGACGATTCACGGGCTGGCTTACCGGCATACCGGCGCGCATCGGTTCGAACTCGAACACGAACTCAGCGAATGGCGCATTCTGGATCGCTATGTCCCGAGCGCAGAACGACGTGCGCGCAGCGGGCTGCTGCTCGGCTGGCTGCTGAAGGACCTGATCAACTATTACCTGAATTGCGCGCATACCCGACTCGACGAGGATCTTCTGTCGGCCTACCGCGCCGATACCTTGCCGCAGGCAAAGGTGGAGGAACTGCTCACCACGCGCGGCGATGAGGTCTTGCGGCTGATACGGGGAGTGCTCGGCGACATGCGGACCGGCGCGATTCCCGCCGTGCACGACTTCTACCTGAAGCTGTTTCAATTCGCCCGCGAGCCCCTGCCGTTCGACGTTATCCTCGTCGATGAGGCGCAGGACACCTCCGGGGTGATGCTATCGGTCGTGCAGCGCCAGCCGGCGCGGAAAATCTTCGCCGGGGATACCTTCCAGCAGATCTACTCGTTCCGGCATGCGGTCAACTCGCTGGAACGCCTTGACGCGCCGACCTATCCGCTGAGCCGCACGTTTCGCTTCGGCGATGGCCTGGCCCGTCATCTCGCCGCGGCCATCAGCGATGCCTACACGCTGCTCGGGCAACCGCATCAACTGAAGATCGAGGGCACCTCGAAATCGACATCGTTCGGCACCAAGGCGCCGTGCGCCCCGCGCCCGCTGGCGCTGATCGGCCGCAGCAATCTGGCCTTGTTCGAGGCCTGCCTGTCACGGCTGTACAAGGGAGACGAGCGCTTCTTCTTCCAGGGCGGGTACGCCGGGTACTCTTTTCTGAACACTCGCGTCGTCGGCGCGCTGTATCTGAGCCAGGCCAAGCGCGAGCAGATCGCCGACCCCTTCCTGCAACGCTTTCCGGACTTTGCCGCGCTGCGCAACTTCGCGCAACAGACGCAGAACCAGAGCCTGCAGACGATCGTCACACTGACCGAGCGCTACGGAGGGAAACTGTTCGAATTCGACCGGCAGATCAAGAGTCGCCTGGTCGACCGGCCCGAGGCCGGATTGATCTTTACGACCACACACAAGGCCAAGGGGCAGGAATACGAGCACGTCGAGATGCTCAGCGACGATTTTCTGACCCGGGAGGATCTGAAGAAGGCGCTGCGGCAGAAAAACGACGAGAGTAGCCCCGCGCGACTGCGCGAGGAAGTCAACGTTTACTACGTCGCGGCGACGCGAGCCCGAAGCTCGATCCGGTTGGCCAAATTCTGATTCCAACGGACGGCCGCAGTCACGTAACTTCGGTAAAGAAGCGCAATTCATCACCGAGATTCGCATGCAGCGACAAGGGCCCGAGTTCCGCCCTGATGCCGGCGATCAGCGCCGCGTCCTGGGAGAATTCGCATTCCATTGGCCGGCCCATCTGCGCGCTGAGGGCCTGCTGCAGATCAACGCGTTGCAGCTCGGCCAGCGGAAGCCCGCTCCGCAGCATCGCGCGGGCGGGGCCCTCGCCGAATGAGGCCGCGACGGCCTGCCAGCGTTCCTCCGGTACCGAGCTCAGCTCCTCGATGAACAGATCGAGCAGGCGGGCCTGCAGATCCGGGGTCGCCAGTCGCTCGAGCAGCCGCGCGGCGAAGCGCCCGCCCAGGGCCAAAGCATCCGTTTCGAGTTCCCGCTCCCGAATCTGCCGTCGCCGCGTCTCGACCGCCTCGAACTGTTCGCGCTCCGCGGCGAGACGCTGTTGCAGCTGCTCGCGCTGCGCCTGCCTCTCGGCGTTCAGTTCGGCGACCCACCGCTCCCGGGCCTCGCGCTTTTCGACGTCCCACGCGGCCAGCCGGTCACGATAGTCACGCTGCAAGACCTCGGCATCATGCCGCAGGCTGTCGGCCTCGGCCAGCGTCCGCGCCACCGACTCGCGGCGGCGTTCGATCGCCTCGGACACCGGGCGATAGAGGAAACGCCCCAACAGCCAGACCAGAACCAGGAAATTCAGGATCTCGAGCAGGAACGTCGTCGAATCGAAATTCACGTCCGACTTCCCTAACGCCCCAGGTACTCGATCAAGGGATTGCGAAACAGCACGATCAACACGATGACCAGCGCATAGATCGCAAGTGATTCGATCATCGCCAGTCCGATGAACAAGGTCCGCATGATCGACTTCTCGGCATCCGGTTGACGGGCGAGCGCGTCCAGGGCCTGCGCGATGGCTCGGCCCATCGCCAGCGCCGGCAGCATCACCGCGATACCGATACCGAGCACGGCCGCGACCGTCGACGCGATGACGAACCAACTCATGTCGTTCATGCGGTAGCCTCCCCCGGTCCCGCGGCAGCCCGCTGGGATTGAATGCCGCTGGCGATGTAGATCAGCGCGAGCGTTCCGAATATGTAGGCCTGGATCAGTCCTTCGACGACGTGCAGCATCAGGATCGGAACCGGGACCAGAAATCCGGCGATCATCAGCAACAGCATCGCGATCATGTCCATGCTCATGATGTTGCCGAACAGGCGGATCGCCAGTGCAGCCGTCCGCGTGATCTCGCTGAGCAGATGCAGTGGCAGCAGGAAAGGCGACGGGCTCAGGTAATGCGCGAGATAGGCCTTCCATCCCTGGCTGCGTATGCCGAACCAATGCACCGAGAAATAGACCACCACGGCCAGCGCACTCGTGACCGACAGGTCCGCCGTCGGAGAGTGAAGCCCGGGTACCAGGCTCAACAGGTTGGCGACCGCCAGAAACGCCCACAAGCTCAGGATGAATGGCGTGACTCGCCGGTAGTCGTCGGGTAACAGCTCCCTGACGGCATGCTCGGCGGCCTCGACCATCCCTTCGACGAGTACTTGGCGGCGACCCGGCTGCAGGACCATCCGTCCGCGCAGAACCAGCGCGAACGCCCCGAACAGGCCGATGATCAACCAAGTGTACGCAACGGTGACGGAAATCGTCAGCGGGCCGACCCGGGCAAACTCATCGACCCGCGGCGCCAGGACGTCCAGGGCCATCGTCAGTTCCTGGAGATCATGCGGTACGCGCTGAACGCGCCGACGGCGAGTCCGGCAAACAACAGACCGAGGGTCCAGCGGATGCTGAAGCCCGGGCTGTCCATGTCGAGCTGATGACCGATATACGCGCCGACGACCGTCGGCAGGACCAGTACGATGCCGAGCGTGCCGAGATAGACGGTCTGCGCAAGCACCGTGGGGGTTTCCTGCTGCCGCCGAGCCATCCACTCGGCGCGCCGCCGCACCCGCCGTTCGAGTTCGGCGTCATCGTTCATCGACCGGCCGGCTCCCCGCCAATTTCCAGCAATCGCTTCAGCATTTCCCGCTCAAGGCTCTTCAACGTCCCCTGTGCACGAGCCCGCTCGAGTTCCTCGGCGGCCCGCCGGTTCGCCAACTCGCGGGCCGCCTCGGTTGGATCGCAATGGCGCGACAGGCGACGCGAGCAGATGTACAGTTCGTTGTCGACGAAATACAGCAGACCACCGGGCACCGCGAGGTACGTCCACTCGCCCTCGCCGCCGCGGTACTGGGCAAGTCCATAGGACAGTACCGTGATCATGCGCTCGTGACCCGGCCGGATGCCGAAGCTGCCCGAGGCATCCTCGGCGATGAAGTCGTGGACCCCGTCGATCCGATCGCGGGAGCCCGGCTGCTGCAGATAGAGCACGAAAGCGTTCACGACAGGTCCATCGCCCCCCTCATGTAGCAGCGATCCTCGGGCAATTCGTCGAAGGATCCGGCAAGGAATCCCTCACAGTCGCGAATCGTCGTTTCCAACGGCACGCTGACTCCGGCAAGACCGGTGTGCGCCGAAGTCACGAAGAACGGCTGCGCCAGATAGCGCTGCAAGCGGCGCGCCCTCGCGACGATGCGACGATCGGCCGCGGACAGTTCCTCGAGTCCGAGCATCGTGATGATGTCCTCCAACTCCCGATACCGCGCCAAATGCTCGCGGACCCCCTCGGCGGCGGCGTAATGTCGTTCACCGAGCACGCTGCGCTCCATCAGCTTGCTGCCCGACTTCAGCGGATCGACCGCCGGAAAGATGCCCTTGGCTGCCTGTCCGCGTGACAACACAACCGTCGTATCGAGATGGCTCATGATGGCGCTGACCGCGGGGTCGGTCATGTCATCCGCCGGTACATAGACCGCCTGAACCGCGGTGATAGCTCCCTTGGGGGTCGAACTGATCCGCTCCTCCAGTTCGGCGACCTCGGTTGCCAGGGTTGGTTGATAACCCACGGTCGCGGGCATTCGGCCGAGCAGACTGGAAATCTCGCTGCCGGCCTGCACGAAGCGAAACAAGTTGTCGAGAAGCAGCAGGACCTCGGTGTTCAGCGTGTCGCGCAGATACTCGGCATAGGTCAACGCCGACATGCCGACGCGAAAGCGCACGCCCGGCGACTCGTCCATCTGGCCGAACAATAGCACCGACTTGCCGAGTACGCCCGCCTCGCGCAGCTCGTTCCACAATTCATGGCCCTCCCGTATGCGTTCACCGATGCCGGCGAATACCGAGACGCCGCGATGCAGTGCGATGACCGCATGCATGAACTCCATGACGAGCACGGTCTTGCCAACCCCGGCGCCACCGAACAGGCCCGTCTTGCCGGCACGGACAAACGGACACAGCAGATCGATGACCTTGATGCCGGTTTCGAGGATCTCGCTCGCGCCGACCGCCTCGGCCAGCGGCAATGGCGGCCGATGGATCGGGCGCCGCTCGATCGCCGCAACCGGCTCACCACCGTCGCGCGGCTCACCGAACAGGTTCAACAGGCGGCCGAGACAGTCGAGCGTCACGGGCACCCGAAGCGGAGCGCCCGAGTCATGGATGGCCATGCCCCGCTGGAGACCCGCGGTCTGGTGCAACGTGATCGCGCGGATGCGTCGCTCGTCGAGATGTTGATGCACCTCGAACCAGATCGTCTCGCCGCGATGTTGCGTATACAGTGCCTGGCGAAGCGGCGGAAGCCGGTGGCAAGCGATGACGACGACCGGACCATGAACCTCGGCGATCGCGCCTATGTGCACAGCGTGCTCGCTGGCCGCGGCTTCGGGCTCCCATGGCGGACTCTGGGCTGTCGTCATGCGCCCTCGGGCCACCGGCTGCAGTGGAAGGTTATCGGTGGTTCGCGTCATGCTAACGCCAAACCCGGTCCAGCGACAGCCCGGCGGCGGCGAATCGCATCACGCCGATAGCCGTATCGGCGATTTAGTGAAAGAATTCCGGCTTGGGGCGCGGTTTGCCTGATGTCGGAGCGCGCACCCGCAAGGGATCCAGCTAAAATTCGAGTCTTTGCAGGAGAATCAGACCCATGCCCAGAGAGCAACAAGGGGCCCGCGCACTGCGCGCCGCTGCGCTGATCGGCACGACCGCCGTCCTCGCCGCCTGCGCGACGACCGACAAGCCACCGAGCCCGCAAGAACTCGCGAACGCGTGCAGTACGTTGAAGACCGTCGTTGCCTCGGGAGCCAAGGGCTTCGACAGCGTCAAGGGACGCAAGACCGTTTACGGTCCCATGTTCATGTTGTCGGCCGATCGCTGGGACACGAAGAGCCTGTTCCCATCGACCGAGTGCGAAATCTGGCAGTGGGGCAACGGATATACGCACTACACCTGCCTGTGGCATCCGAACGGCGAGGCCGAGGCCAAGTCCGATTTCGACTACGGCAAGCGCGAGGTTCAGTCTTGCCTGGGCAGCGCCTGGCAGATGAGCGAACAACCGGGCAAACAGGGCGTCGCGGCGACCTTCGCAAAAGCCGGCGAGCCGGTTCAGGTGGTGCTGCAGCTGTTCCAGGACACACGCGGCTTCTCGCGAACCTGGCATACCTCGCTGGTCGTTGGCGCCGATGTGCTGAAGGCCGGCGCGCTGTATCCGCCGGGCTCGGGCCGCTGATCGGGCTACGGGGATCTGACCCGCCGGCGGGCGCGCGGCCATGAGGCCGCGTCAGTCGCCGGCCGGCCCGACGTCGATTGGCGTATCGGGGAGCCCACCCCATTCCGTCCACGATCCATCGTAGACCGCGATATCCCAACGTCCCAACCGTGCCAGCGCTAGCGCCAGGGTGGCCGCTGTAACGCCGGTCCCGCAGCTTGTCACGATGCGGTCGTCGGTATCCACGCCCACCGCGCGAAACGCCTCGCCGAGTTGATCCGGCGACTTCATCCGGCCCGACGCGTCATCGATCAGACGGCGGTAATGAAGGCTTCGGCTACCGGGAATATGGCCCGACCGGAGGCCCGGTCGCGGCTCCGGCTCGCTGCCGGCAAAGCGCCCGAACGACCGCGCGTCGATGATACGCACATCTGCACGGCCGGCCATTTCGCGCATCTGGGCCAGTGCGACCACCAGTTCCGGACGGTAGACCGCATCGAACCGGGTCGGGAGGGATGGACTCGCGATCTCGGCCTCGACCGGGCCACCGGTCGCGATCCAACGCTTCAGGCCGCCGTCCAGCACCGCGACGCGGTCGTGCCCGAACGCGCGGAAGGTCCACCAGACCCGGGCCGACGCGAGGAACTCGTTGTTGTCGTAGACGACGACCCGCGTGTCGTTGCCGATACCCATCCCGCCGACGGCCGCGGCGAACTGCTCGGGCCGGGGCAGCATGTGCGGCAGCGTCGTGTCGGTGTCGGCGACGAGGTCGATATCGAAAAACAACGCGCCGGGCAGATGCGCGGCGCGGAACTCGGCCGCGGCGTCGCGACCTTGCGCCGGCAGGCAGAACGTCGCATCCAACACGACCAGGCCCGGTTCCCCTAGATGGGACAAGAGCCACTCGCAACTGATCAGCGGCATATCCATCAGCCCTGCCGCCAGCGCATCGTGCCCGGTTCAGGCGGTTCGGATGAATCGTTCCCGCCGGACGCGGCATCCGTCGGCCCGGAGCATTCGGGATCCAGCAACACTTCGAGAACCCGTTCGTAGACCGCCGACAGCCGGTCTATGTCGGTAATCGGGACATGCTCGTTCAACTTGTGGATGCTGCCGTTCAACGGACCCAGTTCGACCACTTGCGCACCGGTCGGGGCAATGAAACGGCCATCCGAGGTGCCTCCGCCGGTATCGGGGCGCGCCGCGCCGCCGAGCACGTCGGTCAGGGCCCGCTGAACGGCGTCGAGCAGTTCGCCGTGCCCGGTCAGAAACGGGGCGCCGGAAAGCCGCCAGCTCAACTCGTAATGCAAGCGGTGACGATCCAGTATCTGCTGCACGCGGGCCTTGATTCCATCCTCGGTCGACGCGGTCGAGAAGCGCAGATTGAACAACACCTCGAGCCGACCTGGAATCACGTTTTCCGCGCCGGTTCCGGCACGAATGTTCGAGACCTGGAAACTGGTCGGCGGAAAATGCTCGTTGCCCTCGTCCCACGCTTCCTCGATCAGCTCGGCCAGCGCCGGGGCAAACCGGTGGATCGGATTGTCGGCCCGCTCGGGATAAGCCACATGCCCTTGAACCCCGAACACCCGCAACACGCCGGACAGCGAGCCTCGACGACCGACGCGTACGACGTCGCCGAGTCGTTCGACGCTCGACGGTTCGCCGATCAGGCACCAATCGATCTGCTCGCCGCGCTGACGGAACACATCGACAACGCGGACGACCCCTTGCGTCGCCGCGCCCTCTTCGTCACTGGTCAGCAACACGCCGATCGAGCCGCGATGGTCCGGGCAGGACTCGACAAAGCGGCCCAGCGCGGTAACCATGGCGGCAATGCCGGACTTCATGTCGGCCGCTCCGCGTCCATACAACAGCCCGTGGCGAATCGCCGGCTCGAACGGCGGAACCTGCCATTCCTCGAGTGGGCCCGGCGGCACCACGTCGGTGTGGCCGAGGAACACGAACAGCGGAGCGCGTGTGCCGCGCCTCAGCCAGATGTTCTTCGTGTCGCCGAAGTTCAGCCATTCCGCGGTAAATCCATGCGGCGCCAGGTGTTCGGCGATCAGATCCATGCAACCGGCGTCCTCAGGTGTCACCGAGGCGCGACGGATCAGGTCGATGGTCAATCCGACCGCTTCACTGACGCGCAACGGACTCATTCGAGGTCCAGGCCCTCGATGCTGGAAAAGCGCGGTTCCTTGCGCCCGTCGATTGGTGGAGCCAGAAACGGTTCGTCGCGGATCGCGTCGCGAACGGCCTCGCGAATCTCGGCGACTTCGTAGAACGGACTCGCCGGAATCCGCACCAGCGGCAACCGGGCCGCCTCGCACAATGACCGCAGGGCTCCGTCGTCATGGTCTTGCGCGCGCTTCGCCCCATGGCCGCGATCGAGCATCTGCACAACACAGGCCACCGACAGATCCTTGCGAGCGCACAGCACGAACTCGAATACGCTTTCCCCGAGTTCGTCGAACGCGCGGCGCAGCGCGGCAGCCGGTGCGCCGCGTCTGGGCTGGATGATTTCGCCGACGGGAATCCTGCCGAGTACGGCGAATTCGTCGCCGACCGCCTGATTCAGCACGCCGAAAAGAACTCGCTCCTCGGGCGAAAACAGCACCAGGTTCGTCTGATAACTGACTCGCGCACCTCGGCCACGACTGCGAAACAGCAGCCACAACAGCAGAATGCAGGCGATGATCACGGCGACGCTGATGGCGATTGGCCAGTTCATGGGGCGTGCTCGGGGCAGCCAAGGCAGCAATGAGGAGGGTGTGGGGCCGGCAACGTCCGCCGAAACGCGTGGCTGAACGGCGACCTTGGCCCGATTATAGCGGAAGCGGCACGATACGCGGCATCGGTCCGGCGCGTCGTGCCCGCCAGGGTCTGGCCCTTACTCCTCGATGATATGGATGCCCTGTTGATTGCGGGCATAGCGATCGAGTGATCCCTCCTCGCCGAGCTTGATCATCAGGCGCACCTCGTTCTGCGAATCCGCCGAATGCAGCGCATCCTCATAACTGATCTTGCCCGCCTTGTACAGCTCGTAAAGGGCCTGATCGAAGGTTTGCATGCCGTGCTCGCGCGACTGCTTCATCAACTCCTTCAGCTTGTGCACCTCGCCCTTGCGGATGAAGTCCGACGCCAGCGGCGTATTGATCAGCACCTCGACCGCCGGATAACGGCCCTGACCGTCGGCGCGCCGGATCAACTGCTGCGCGACGATCGCCCGGAGATTCAGTGACAGGTCCATGAACAACTGCCGGTGCATGTCCTCCGGGAAGAAGTGCAGGATGCGGTCGATTGCCTGATTCGCATTGTTCGCATGCAGCGTGCTGAGGCATAGATGGCCGGTCTCGGCGAATGTGATGGCGTGCTGCATGGTCTCCCGAGTGCGAATCTCGCCGATCAGGATGACGTCGGGCGCCTGCCGCAATGTGTTCTTCAGCGCGACCTCGTAGGATTCGGTGTCGATGCCGACCTCGCGCTGCGTGACGATGCACCCGGCATGCGGATGCACATACTCCAGCGGGTCCTCGATCGTGATGATATGGCCGCTGGAGTGCTCGTTGCGGTGCTTGATCATCGCCGCCAGGGATGTCGATTTACCGGTCCCGGTCGCGCCGACGAACAGGATCAGGCCGCGCTTGGTCATCGCCAGATCCTTGATGATCGGCGGCAAGGACAGTTCCTCGGTGTTCGGGATTTTGGTCTCGATGCGCCGCAACACCATGCCGGGCGCGTCCTGCTGATAGAACGCGCTGACACGGAATCGGCCCAAACCCTCGGAAGCGATCGCGAAATTGCACTCGCGCGTGTTCTCGAACTCTTCGCGCTGGCGCTGATTCATGATGCCTTCGATCAACTCGGTGGCCTGCGCGCGAGACAGTTTGGTCGCCGAGATCGGCTCCAGCTTGCCGTTGATCTTCAGCGAGGGCTCGCGACCGGGCGTGATGAACAGGTCCGACGCCTTCTTGTGCGTCATCAGCATCAAAAGCGATTCGAAGTCCATCTCACTGCTCCACTATCAGAAGGCGGCCTTGTTGACCGCATACTCGCGGGCGCTCTGCTTCGCGATGATTCCGCGTTCGACCAGTTCCTGCAGATGCTGGTCCAGTGTCTGCATGCCATCCCGCCGTCCGGTCTGGATCGTGGAGTACATCTGCGCGATCTTGTTCTCGCGGATCAGATTGCGAATCGCGGCGGTACCGACCATTATCTCCCAGGCCGCGGTACGACCTCCGGCCATCTTTTTCAGCAGCGTCTGCGAAATGACCGCCTGCAGCGATTCCGACAGCATCGAGCGAATCATGTCCTTCTCCGCTGCCGGGAACACGTCTATGACACGGTCGATCGTTTTCGCCGCCGAACTGGTGTGTAGCGTGCCGAACACCAGATGCCCTGTTTCCGCCGCCGTCAGTGCGAGTCGAATCGTCTCGAGATCACGCATTTCGCCGACCAGCACGATGTCCGGGTCCTCGCGCAGGGCCGAGCGCAAGGCCTCGTTGAACCCCAGCGTGTCGCGATGAACCTCGCGCTGGTTGATCAGGCACTTCTTGCTTTCGTGCACGAACTCGATCGGATCCTCGATCGTCAGGATGTGCGAGTAGTCGTTCGAATTGATGTAGTCGATCATCGCCGCGAGGGTCGTCGATTTCCCGGAACCGGTCGGGCCCGTTACCAGGATCAGGCCGCGTGGCTGATTCGTGACCTCCTGAAAGAACTTCGGGCAACCCAGATCCTCGAGCGTCAGAACCTTCGACGGAATGGTCCGAAATACCGCCGCGGCCCCGCGGTTCTGATTGAAGGCATTGACGCGAAACCGGGCGACGCCGGGCAGTTCGAACGAGAAGTCGGTCTCCAGGAACTCCTCGAAGTCGCGGCGCTGCTTGTCGTTCATGATGTCATAGACCAACGCGTGCACCTCCTTGTGCTCGAGCGCCGGCAGATTGATCCGGCGAATGTCGCCGTCGACCCGGATGATTGGCGGAAGCCCGGCGGATAGGTGCAGGTCGGAGCAATTGTTCTTGACCGAGAACGCAAGCAGTTCGGTGATGTCCATGCGCGGCGACACCTCGTACGAAATCGTGAAGAATGTTGTGGAACCCGGAGCGAGCTACGGCGACGTGAGCCACCCGCGGCGCCCCGCCCGGCGCAGGCGCCGCGCGTGGGTAACCGAACGGACACACTGCGCGTGGAATCCAGGCGGCGATCGCCCTCGTCTTGAGTATAGGGGACGTCGGCGGGGGTATCGGGCTCATGCCGAGCCCGCGCGTCAGCGTGCTTCTGAGCGGCGCATCGACGCCGGCAGACAAGCACTCCGTGCGTCAAGCCGGGACCGGGATCCTTGTCGGTCGCGCATAAAAAAACGGGACACCGAGGCTCGGCATCCCGTCTACAAGAAGGAGGTTCATGTACTCGCGGCGATGTTCAGTGAAGGAGTTACATCCTAACGAGTGGCACTCATCTTAATGACCCTAATCTATTGATTCAATGTGGCATTTTGCCGCACAGCGTTGCGTGATTTGACTCGGGCAGCTGCGGCATTTGCAGTATCGACATGGACGCTGGCAGCCGGCCCAATCGACCGGCTCCACGTAGAGTCAATGACATGGGGGATTGGCCCGAAATCTGCTTGTATCCAATCGCTCAACCGCGGCCGGATCTTCCGGAAACTTGCACTGGGTTTCCGTCCGACGATCCGGTCGCAACCATCCTCTGCCGACTCGAACGCCCCAGCCGCCGATTCGTGCTCCAGCCGGACACCGGCCGATCGATGCTAAGTTTCCAGTGATGGCCCGCCGGCCGTTCCGGCACCCCAGGCCCTCTTCCCGTCGGAGCCCGCATGAGCCAGACTTCACGCGTCTTGTTGCAGACCGCGAACACGATCATCCTCGGCAAGACCCGGCAGATCCGCCTGGCCGTCTGTTGTCTGCTGGCCCGAGGCCACTTGCTGATCGAGGACGTGCCCGGGGTCGGCAAGACCATGCTGGCCCATACTCTGGCCAAATTGCTCGGGCTTAGTTGCCAACGCATCCAGTTCACCAGCGACCTGCTCCCGGCCGACATTCTCGGCGCGTCGATCTACGATGGACGCAACCACGCGTTCCGGTTCCAGCCCGGACCGATCTTCAACCAGGTCATTCTGGCCGACGAAATCAATCGGGCAACGCCGAAGGCGCAGAGCGCACCGCTCGAAGCGATGGAAGAACATCAGGTCACCGTCGACGGGGAGACGCGTGCGTTACCGGCCCCGTTCTTCGTCATCGCGACGCAGAACCCGGTGCAACAGATCGGCACGTTTCCGCTGCCGGAGTCGCAGCTGGACCGCTTTCTGATGCGCATCGAACTGGGTTATCCAGACCGTCAGTCCGAGCGTTCCCTGCTGAAGGGCGAGGACCGTCACTTGCTGCTCGAGCGGATACCGGCATGCGTAAACCCGGAGCAACTCTCGGCGATGCAGGACGAGGCCGCCGCGGTATTCACCTCGGACGCGCTGCTGGACTACGCCCAGGACCTGATCGACTTTACGCGCCGTTCCGGCGAATACGAGATCGGGCTGTCGCCGCGGGCCGGTCTCGCGCTATTGCGCGCGGCACGCGCCTGGGCCTACCTCGATGAACGGGACGCGGTGCTGCCAGAGGACCTGCAGGCCGTGCTGGAGGCCGTGTGCGCCCATCGACTGGGCACGGCCGCGCCAGGCGGCAGCGGCTCGGTAGCCGCGCTGCTGGAGCGCGTGCCGATCCGCTGAGCGAACAGGGAGGTGGTTCCGGGCGAGTCAGAACTTCACGGCGACTCGCCGATCGATGACGATCGGGCGATAGGCGAACACACCGCTCGCATGATGGAACAGCGCATGCTGTCCCCACTCGGCCCAAAGCTCGGTCAATTCTTCCTGAACCGCCTGGTACAAGGCCTCGTCCCGCGGTCCGCGACGCTTCGCGACCAGTTGATCGATCAACCCGAGCCAGAATTCGCTGACGCCCATGATGTAACTCGGCCAGGCCTGCCGAAGCGGGTACGGCCAGGCCGGATCGCTGGTCGCTGCCACTGCCGAGGCACCGGGATGGGAAGGGTCATCGGTCGCGACCCGCAGGACCCGGCCACGCCGCAGCAAATCCGCCAGCGCCGGTTGGCCCCTCAGACGCGCGAAGACCCGCCGCGCGGCCTCCGGCGGTGCGTAGAACTGAAAGCTGAAATTGTGGCCGCCGCCATCCCGCAGGGCTCGCCGGTGGACACGCCAGTATGGAATCGCGTGCCGGTCCTCGGCGAAGGCCGGAGCGACGACCTCCTTCGCCAGCATCGCGTCCAGATACCAGCGCGGTTCCGATTCCGCGGGCCAGTCGATGTAGAAATGCGCGCCCCACCATGCCGGTGAACCGGCGACCTGGGGCTCCACGTGACGCATCGCGCATCCGGACAACGCGGCGACGAGCAGGAACAGCGTCGTCACACGCCGGGCGGTGGAACCGTGCGGAGCACTGAGGACTCGCCCATGGCTCGGAATGTAGGCCTGTCGCAGCGGGGCTCTCGTCACCTCGTTCTCCTCGCGTGGGACTCATGCCAGCCGATTGCGGGCGCGGCATGAATCGGTTCAGGGTCAATCCGACCACACCAGCATAGTGCAACGATTATCGGATTACGCCGCCCCCTCCGCACCCAGCGCTTCCGAAGGGTGGTCGAAAGCGGTTATCCTCTGCACAAAAAGCAAATGTGGCTCGGTTGGTCTCACGTAAGCACGCGTGCAGCCGGCGCCGTTTCGACCCAGCGTACATGCAAATCCTGATGGAACCTCTCGACGACCCGAACCGGGTTGCCGCGATGCGCGCCCAGATCGCGGCCAAACCCAGCCTGATGCACTACTACCGGCGAATTTACCAGCGCTTTGCCGATTGCCTGGGCCGTTGCCCGCCAGACGGCATCGCGCTGGAACTCGGCTCTGGCGCCGGCTTCATCGGTGACGTCGTGCCGTCGATCGTCAGCTCCGACGTGTTGCCCTACGAGGGGGTCGATCGTGTCGTCGATGCGGCGGCACTCCCTTTCGGCGATGGCAGCCTGCGCTTCATCGGCATGGCCAACGTGTTTCATCATCTGCCCGACGCCGGAGCCTTCCTCGCCGAGGCGCAGCGCTGTCTGATGCCGGGCGGTCGGCTGCTGATCGTCGACCAGCATGTCGGGCCGATCAGCGGCCCGATCCTGAAATACCTGCACCACGAGCCGTTCGACCCCCACAGCGCCGATTGGGGCTTCGATTCGAGCGGGCCCCTATCGGGCGCCAATGGCGCGCTGGCCTGGATCGTGTTCGTACGCGACCGCGATCGGCTGGCGCGCCAGTATCCCGCTCTGCGTCTTCTGTCGTACCGCCCGCATTCGCCGCTTTATTACTGGCTCAGTGGAGGCATGAAGCGCTGGACGCTGGTCCCGGAGGTTCTGATTCCCACCGCGGAAGCGCTGGATCGCGCGTTGACACGTTTTTCGAGCACGCTGGGCAGTTTCACCGACATCGAGCTCGAACGGACACGGGAGGCAGCATGAGATCGCAGGCCCGTCGCACACTCGCAACCCTGTTCCGGCTGGCGATCACCGGCGGCGTGCTGGCATTTCTCGCCGCGACACTGGACTGGCGCAGCATCACCAACAATCTGCTGCGCAGCGACCCGGGCTGGCTCGCGCTTGCGCTGTTGGCCTCCGGCGCCGCGATCGTGCTGACTTCGGCACGATGGTGGTTGCTGCTGAAGGTCCAGGGCATCACGATCAGCTTTCGCAGCGTCAATACGCTGGGCTTTGTCAGCCAGTTCTTCAACTTGTTCCTGCTCGGCTCGCTCGGTGGCGACGCGGCGAAGTTCCTGTTGGTCGCGCAGCACGCGCCGCTACAGAAAACCCGTGCGGCGGTTTCCCTGTTGATGGATCGCGCGATGGGGCTGGGCGTCGTGCTGTGCGCATTGCTTGCAGTGCTGCCACTGCAGTTCGAGGCCCTGACTCAGTCGAACAGTGATGCCGGCACTCTATACCGGGCGTTGTTGCTGGTGTTTCTGCTGCTGATCGGTGTATTGAACGCGCTCGCATTCGTTCCGTTCGACCGCATCGCCGATGTCCGCGCCGGATGGCTCGGGCGCCTGGCTCGACATCGCCTGCTGACCCTGGCCCTCGAGGGGTTTCGTGACCATCTCGAATCCAAGGGTCTGACCGCGCTGGCACTGGTGCTCAGTTTCGCCGTCTGGGGCCTGATCTTCGCGGGCGCATACGCCGCTGGCCGTTCGATCGCGCTGGATGCAAGCTTCATCGAAGTCACGACGATGGTCGGTGTCGTCGTTATTGCCGCCAGCTTGCCGATCAGCATCGCCGGACACGGCATCCGCGAGGGAGGATTCATACTGATGTTCGTATTGCTCGCCATCGATGCGCCGTCCGGCTTTCACGGACAACGCGAGGCGGCCGTCGCCTTCTCCCTGCTGTTTTTCGCGCTATCGGCATTCTGGGGCCTGTATGGCGGCCTGGTATTCCTGTGGCACCGCGAGTTGCACCGCCACGGCCGCCGGCACCCGGCAGGCGTGGCTGAATGAACGGCGTGCCCGCACCCGAACGTTCGCCGCGAAAGGCGGCGATTCTCGAGCTGGCGAACCACCAGGCGACCGAACGGCGGCGCTGGATCGATCGCAACGCCTACTACTACCGGCTCGACTACGACTACATGCGCTTCCTGATTCCACGGGGACTCCGCGTGCTCGAACTCGGGTGCGGTACCGGCGCGCTGCTGGCACGGCTGGAACCGACGACCGGTTACGGCATCGACTTCAGCCCCAGAATGGTCGAGGTCGGGCGCGAGGAACATCCGCATCTTCGCTTCATCGAGGGCGATATCGAGGAGGCCGCTAGCTACGAGGATCTCCCCGGGCCATTCGACACGATCGTCCTGTCCGATACGATCGGTTCGCTCGACGATTGCCAGCGCACGTTCGGTGAACTGCACCGCGTCTGCGATGCCAGCACGCGACTGGTCATCGCGTACTACTCGATGGCCTGGGAGCCGTTGCTGCGTATCGCGCAGGCCCTAGGGCTGCAGATGCCCCGGGTACACCAGAACTGGCTGTCGACCGACGACATGGCGAATCTGCTCGAGTTGAGCGATTTCGAGATCATCAAGCGCGAATGGCGCGTGCTCGTACCGCGCCGGCTGTTCGGCCTCGGCACGCTGATCAACCGCTACCTGGCCCCACTGCCGCTGTTGCGTCGCTTGTGCCTGCGCAATTACATCGTCGCCCGTTCGCGAAAGCACGCTCATCCGCCGGCACCGTCGGCGACGGTGTTGATCCCCTGCCGCAACGAACGCGGCAATATCCGCGCGGCCGTCGAGAGGCTCCCGGCGTTCTGTCCGAGCATCGAGATCCTGTTCGTCGAAGGTCACAGCCAGGACGATACGCTGGATGAAATCAAGCGGGTCGTTGCGGATCACCCGGAGCGTGATATCCGCTATGCCGTGCAACCGGGAAAGGGGAAAGGCGATGCCGTGCGTCATGGCTTCGCATTGGCCCGCGGCGAGGTCCTTATGATTCTCGACGCCGATCTGACGGTACCACCGGAAGCCTTGCCGAAGTTCTACGATGCGCTGGTTGCCGGAAAAGGGGAATTCATCAACGGCTCGCGCCTCGTGTACCCGATGGAAAAGCAGGCGATGCAACTGCTGAACCTGTTCGCCAACCAGGTGTTCAGCTGGCTGTTCACGTGGCTGCTGAATCAGCGATTCACCGACACGCTGTGCGGCACGAAGGTCCTGCGGCGCGCCGACTACCTGCGAATTGCCGACAACCGCGCCTACTTCGGCGACTTCGATCCGTTCGGCGATTTCGATCTGCTGTTCGGCGCGGCCAAGCTGAATCTGAAAGTCACCGAGATCCCGGTCCGTTATGCGGCACGCGCCTATGGCGAAACACAGATCTCCCGCTTTCGGCATGGCTTGCTGCTGGCGCGAATGGTTCTATTCGCGTTCCGCAAGCTCAAGGCCTTCTGAGCATCGCCGAGCACCTCGCGGACCCGATTCCCGTTGCCTGACGCGCCCCGCCAAAACCCGATCGGGACCTGTTAACATGCATCCGGCCGCGCCGGTATCGCACCGCGCGGGCAAGGTCCGCAGCGATGGACCACAGAACGACTACTGCTACGGGAGCCACGGAACATGAAGCCAATCAACACTCTGATCACGATCGCGTTGACCACTCTTTGTCTGTCGGCACCGGCGAGCGCCGAGGAAACCGCCGCGGCAGGCGGTGCCGCACCCGCGAGCCAGGGGCAGATGCAGCACCAGATGGGACAGGGAGGCATGGATGGAATGCAGAATATGCAGGACATGCACAAGAAGATGCAGGAAATGCACAAGGGAATGAACATGCAGGGCGGCCAGTCCTCGATGCAGGAATGCCCGAATGGCAAGGATTGTCCGGCGGCCTCCGGCTCGGGCGGAATGTCAGGCATGCAGGGCCACGACATGGGTTCAGCTCCGAAATAGCCCTGCTCCCGCGGGACGGGGGCGAGCCGCCGGGCCCGGCCCCCGCATCACCGCCGATCCCGTGCTCTGACGCGCGCCCTTCGATCCCTACACCGCGACCGGCTCGGCTCCGCCGTTGAGCGTTATCGACGATCACATCGCCATGGTCCTCGCACGAATTCGCGCCGCCGAAATTCGCGCTGGCCGCGAGCCCGGCTCGGTCACCCTGATTGCCGTGTCGAAGACCTTTCCCGCAACCGCCGTGGCCGAGGCCCACCGCGCCGGATTGCGACACTTCGGCGAGAGTTACGCGCAGGAAGCGTTGTCGAAGCGTGCCGAGTTCGATGCGCCCGACATCGTCTGGCACTTTATCGGACCGATCCAGTCGAACAAAACGAGGCCTATCGCAGCGCATTTCGATTGGGTTCATGGCATCGACCGGTTGCGAATCGCCAGCCGACTGTCCGAACAACGCCCCGTCGAGATGCCGCCCCTGAATGCCTGCATTCAGGTCAACATCAGCGGCGAGGCATCGAAGTCGGGCGTATCACTCGCGGATCTGCCGACTCTGGCCGCTGAAATCGTCGGACTTGCACGTCTTAGACTGCGCGGGCTGATGGCGATACCGGCGCCGGGGCTCGATGACGACGAACAGCGACGTGCGTTCCGCAAAGTCCGGGACGCTCTCCTGTCCTTGCGCGAGTCCGGGCTTGATGGGCTCGACACATTGTCGATGGGCATGTCCGACGACCTCGAGGCCGCCGTGGGCGAGGGTGCGACGATGGTGCGGATCGGCACCGCGATCTTCGGCTCAAGGGCGCGATAGTCAACGTCGCGGCGCGAAGCTCCAGTATCATAAGCATCCGGGAAATCGATTCAGAACCACGCTCGCCCGTCCATGAAACAACCCAACATCGGCTTCATCGGAGCCGGCAACATGGCCTCCAGCCTGATCGGCGGACTGCTGGCCAATGATTATCCACCGTCGCGAATCCGCGTTTCCGACAGCGACCCCGGAACCCTGGCCTCCACGTCGCAACGTTTCGACGTGACCGGGCTGGCTAGCAACGGCGAACTCGTCGAGGCCTCGCAGGTCGTGATCCTGGCCGTCAAGCCTCAGGGGCTGGCATCGGTCTGCCGCGAAATCGCGGATGCCGTCCACCGCACGCAACCGCTGATCATCTCGATCGCTGCCGGCGTCGATGAGACCGCGATCGACCGCTGGCTAGGCGGCACATGTTCGATCATCCGCTGCATGCCGAACACGCCCGCGCTGGTGGGCGCCGGTGCGACCGCATTGCATGCCGGCGGGCGCGCGACGCCGGAACACCGCGACTGGGCCGAGATGATCATGCGATCGGTCGGCATCAGCGTCTGGGTCGATCGCGAGGAACTCCTCGATGCAGTCACTGCGCTCTCGGGCAGCGGTCCGGCCTACTTCTTCCTGCTGATGGAAACGATGTGCGCCGCAGCCGTTAAACTCGGGCTGGATGCGGATACGGCGCGGCTGTTGACGCAGCAGACCGCGCTTGGCGCAGCCCGCATCGCGATCGAGTCCGAGGAGGCACCGTCCGCGCTGCGGGTTCGCGTCACCTCGCCCGGCGGAACGACCGAGCGCGCGGTCGCCGAGTTCGAGCGCTCGGGTTTCGGCGCAGCCGTCGAACGGGCCATGCAGGCGGCGCGCGATCGCGGCGTCGAACTATCACAACAACTGGGGAAGACATGATGGATGCGGGCTACCTGACCCAACCGGCCGTGTTCCTGATCGACACGCTGTTCGGCCTGTATCTGTTCGCGCTGGTCTTACGTTTCCTGTTCCAGTGGTTCAACGCCGATTACTACAACCCGATCAGCCAGTTCGTCGTCAAGATCACGCATCCCCCGCTGCGTCTGCTGCGGCGAGTGATCCCGTCGATCGGACGCATCGACACGGCCAATATCGTGCTGATGCTGGCCGTGCAGATGCTCGCATCGTATCTCCTGATGCTGCTGCAGGGCGTCGATCTCGGCATCGCGGCGCTGGCTGTGTTCTCGATTTCGCAACTGCTCGATCTGATCCTGAACATCCTGTTCTTCTCGGTCGTGATCGCCGCGGTACTCAGCTGGTTCCATGTCAGCCGCTACAACCCGGCGGTCGCGCTGCTATATAGCCTGACCGAACCGATGCTGCGCTGGAGCCGGAAACTGCTGCCACCGATGTCCGGGATCGATCTGTCTCCGATGATCCCGATCATCGGGATTCAGTTGGTGAAGATGCTGGTGATGCCGCCGCTTGATCAGTTGGTCAGGATGCTCGCCTAGCCGCAGGCAGCCGGAAGCTCCACTCGGCTGGGTTCACGACGTGTAAACCGAGCTTTACACTCACTGCGCACCGGTGGCCCCAAAGCAACGGCGCGACTGGGAGTTTCCCGATCGGCGTGCTTCTTGCTTGCCCCCCGTATAACCCAAGACGGGAGAATCGCCATGACTAGCCTAGACCGTCGGTTCGAGCACGCCCGCCACGATCCAATCAAGCGCCGGACCGGACCCGCGTGTGCCGCGCCGGCCGGTTTGCTCGCATTGCTGATGCTACCCTCCGTGGCCACGGCCGCGGGGCCAGGAAACCTCGATCCGAGCTTCGGCAACGGCGGCAAGGCCGTCGTCGATTTCAGCGGCAGCTTCGGCTTCGATGCCGGAAACGGCGTGGCGATCCAGAAGGACGGCAAAATCGTCGTCGCCGGGGACATCTTCAAGAACAATCACAGCTTCGCGCTGGCGCGGTTCACGGCCGACGGCAAGCTCGACAAGTCCTTTGCAGGCGGCACGATCACGCTGGACTTCGGCGTCGACAGCTTCGATGCCGCCGCCGCGGTGGCGATTCAGAAGGACGGCAAGATCATCGTCGCCGGCTTCAGCGCCGCGAACAATCTCGATGGCGATTTTGCCCTGGCGCGCTACGACACGAACGGCACGCTGGACCGGACCTTCAGTGCGGACGGCAAGGTAACGACCGATCTCGGCGCGAACGACCGCGCAACCGCGCTGCTCATTCAACCCGACGGCAAGATCCTCGTTGCCGGCGGCGTCGATACGATCTTCGACAATTTCCCGGAAATGTTCGCGCTGGCCCGCTACAACGCGGATGGAACGCTGGACAAGACCTTCAGTGGCGACGGCAAGCTGGTCACGGACCTCGGCAACGGCATCGACGGAGCCTCGGCGCTCGCATTGCAATCGGACGGCAAGATCGTCGCCGCCGGTTCGTCCGCGGCCAACGTCACCAGCATCGACTTCGCGGTTGCCCGCTTCCTGCCGAACGGCACGTTCGACAAGGGTTTCAGCGGAGATGGCAAGACCTTCGTCAACTTCGGCAGCAACAACAGCGATCAGGCATACGGCCTGGCCGTGCAGCCGGATGGCGGAATCGTCGTGGCCGGCGTCTCGGTCGATCCGCGGTACGCGTTCCTGTTCGCGCTGACGCGGCTGACCGCCGATGGCCGCCTCGATTCGCGTTTCAGCAAGGATGGCCGCGCGTTGTTCTCCTTCGACGCTTCCGGCAAGGACCAGGCCTACGCCGTGGCGATCCAGCCGGACGAGCGCATCGTCGCGGCCGGCGTCTCGGGATACGACCTGGCAGTCCTCCGCGTGCTTCCGGACGGCACTCTGGACAAATCGTTCAGCGGTGACGGCAAGCTGACGACCGATTTCGACGGCGGCGCCGATGCCGCGCGCGCCTTGGCAATCCAGCGAGACGGCAAAATCGTCGCCGCCGGCACGGCATTCACCAGCACGTTCACCAACGTCAGCGACGATTTCGCCGTCGTGCGTTATCGCAACTTCTTCTGTGGCGGGGCCGATGCGACAGTCGTCGGCAGCAACGCGAACGAACGGATCACCGGGACCTCAGGCCGGGACGTGATCCTGGGTCTGGGCGGCAAGGACACGATCAACGGACTCGGCGGCAACGACCTGCTGTGCGGCGGTGACGGCGACGACACATTGGACGGTGGCGACGGCGATGATCTGTGCGATGGCCAGCAGGGCAGCGATACCGCCGCACCGAGTTGCGAGAAACGTGCGGGAGTACCCTGAAGCGTGAATGGCGCGCCGATGGCTCAACCGGCGAATCGGTCCTTGAGCCGTCGCGTTTCGGCGAATACCCGCGACGGGGGTGCATCGGCCGACAGGCCGACGTGCGCCCTCAGGCTCGCACTGTGAGACCGAAGAAACGGATTCGTCGCCAGTTCCTCCGCCAGCGTGGACGGCACCGTGGGCTCACCCCGCGCCCTGGCCGCATCGACCCGGCGCATCCGCTCGAGCAGGGCCACATTGTCCGGCTCCACGCTCAACGCGAATCGCCCGTTCGCCTGCGTGTACTCGTGTGCGCAGTAGACGCTTGCATCGGACGGCAACGCGGCCAACCGCTGCAGGGAGTGCCACATCTCCTCCGCCGTGCCTTCGAACAGACGGCCGCAGCCCAGCGCAAACAGCGTATCGCCGCAAAACAACGCACGGTCGTCGGCGAACCAGTACGCGATATGCCCTCTGGTGTGTCCCGGGACTTCGAGCACGGAGGCCGTGGACCGGCCGATCGTGACCGAGCCACCATCGGCGACGCCGACGTCGATGCCGGGGATCCGCGCTCGATCGGACGTCGCGCCGATGATGCGGCACCCGGTGGCCGCCTTCAGCGCAAGATTGCCGCCCACATGATCCCCGTGATGATGCGTGTTCAGAATGTGGGTCAGACGCCAGCCCCGATGCGCCAGTTCGGCCAGCACGGGCTCCGCGACGGCCGGGTCGACGGCGGCGGTATCACCGGTCGCGGCATCGTGCACGAGGAACACGTAGTTGTCGTTCAGCACGGCGATCCGGCGCACATCAATCATCGGCTCAGCGCCTTCCGGTCAGATACTTCGCGATGTCGGCCTTGGAAAAACCGATCTTCTTGGCGATACGATCGGCGTGGCTGACACGCGAGATGCCTTCGACCAGCCGATAGGTCGGGTTCTCGTCAAGAAACTCCACCTGCCGCGCGAGCCCGATGCCGCGCCGGCGATACGCATCGACGAGTTCGTGATTGTGCGTGATCAGCACCGTGCTGTTGCCCATCTCCCGAAAGCCGTCGAGCACGCTGACCGAGATCTCCATCTTCTCCTCGTTCGTCGTCCCCTCGGACAACTCATCCATGATGACCAGGCTATGCGCCGACGACGCGAGGAAGATCGCCTTCGTCCGCTTCAGTTCGGTGCCGAAGCGCCCTTCCCCGTCGCTGAGATGGCTGATCTCCGGAACCTGGTAGAAAATCCGGTCGGCCGGCGTCAGTGCAGCGGACGACGCCGGTACGTAGCAACCGATTTGCGCCAGCAATTGCGTTTGCGCGAGCGTCTTGCAGAACGCGGTCTTGCCACCGCTGTTCGGCCCGGTGACGAAACTCAGACGTTCGTCGGACAGGTCGATGTCGTTCGCGACGTAGTCCGGATGGTCCTTCGCCAGCACCGGGTTTCGCACGCCAGTCACGCGCAGGGAGTGCCTCGTGCCTTGCTCGATGTCGGGCAGGCACACCGGGTGACCGAAGGCCTCGCGATAGCGGACGAAGCTCAGCAGTTCATCGACGGCGCCGAGCGCGTCCAGCGCGCCCTGGACGTCCGGCGATTCCTTGAAGAGCTTGCGCAAGGGATAGATGCAGCCATCGCGGTCGAACGCGCCGACGATCGGGATGTAGACGAAACCCAGCGGGAAGAGGAAGAGCCACAGCAGAGGCCCCATAGACGCGACCATGTCGAGCAATAGCGGCATGAACTGCATGAGCAGGACCAGGGCGACGACGAACACCGTCAGGCCCACCGGCTTGAACAGCGAGGGATTGAACCGCAGGGCCGGCGTCAGCAGGCCCTTCTCCTCGGCGGTCTTCAGCGCATGCTCCGTGCGATAGACCGGCCCCCGCATCAGCCGGAACGCGCGCGAGTCACGAAAGCGTCGCAGCGATTCGATGCGCTCCCCGAGATACGCGCTGCGCGGCTTCGGCAGAGAGTCGGCGCGAGCAACCAGGTCGAGCCAGAAGCGCGTGCCCCGGCGGTAACTCTCGTAGCCGAAGCCACCCTTCTCCAGGGGATGTGCCGGTGACCCGATCATGCCGAGGAATTCGGCAAACAGCAGATCGTAGAAGTCCCCCTCCAGCTTCGCGGCCTCGGCCAGCATCACTCCCAACCCGTCGCGCAGCGCCGGTTCGCTCTCCAACTCGCGAACGGCCTCCTGCTTCGCGCGGATTGAATCCGCCGATGCCGACGGCGCGGTCAATGAGCGGTACAGCACGGCGCGTCCGATGGCCGTCGTCGTATGGTCGATCGCGGTGAACAGCTGGTCGACTTCGATGACGCGGAAGGTCTGCGAATCGATGACGCCCTGGCTGGTTTCGCCGGGCTGTGCCGACGGCACCACCGGCGGTTTCATCGACTGGCTGGTCAGTATCGTCGGCTGGGTCGCGTTCGGCAGCGCTGTCATGATTCCGGTTCCTCTTCGTTGGCGTGAACCCGCCGTCAATTAAAAACGGGCCGGGCCGTGGTTTCGGAGTGTTGGATCGATTTCGGACGGTGGCGTTCCGACAAGGCCTTCGGTACCGACGTGGAATGCCGGACCGCGGGAATCAACGTCCGCGCAGCCGCGTCTTCAAGGCGCGGGCCAGCCCGGCCAGCTCACGGAATACCGGCCAGCGGTCATACCAGCGATTCGGGTAGATGTCGCTGCGCGAGCTGCGTTGCCAACCGAGACTCGGCAATGCGACCAGCGTCAGAACGTCGGGATTCTGCTTGCGGAACGTCGAATACGCGCCATCGACGTGCATCGGACTGCCGTCCGGGTGACCCGGCGGACGCTGCAGCAGCGCGTCGAAGAAGGCCAGCAACCGATCGAAGATCGCGCCGTTGATCGCATAGAAATGCGCCGTCATGATCGGCCCCGGATACGCCGACAGCCGAACATCGGGCCCGGTGGCTTCGGGGTCGAGCACATGCCCGAAGAACACGAAGCCCCAATCGGCCGTCTGCAACTCGGCGATCAGGCGCTCAGAATATTCGCCGAACAACGGGTCGATCGTCAGATCATCCTCCATGATCAGCACATTGCGCAGCCCCTCGGCCTTGGCCTTGCGCAGGATGGCCAGATGGCTCTCGAAACAGCCGCGCGCTCCGAGACTCGGAAACGGCCCCGCGTCATCAGGGCGAATGCCGGGAAATATCTCGACCTTGCCGGGCTGGAACGGCATGCCGGCGCGGGCCAGTTCGGCCTGCATCGCCCGGCGGCGGTCGCCGCGCGCAGGAAGATTGATGACGAAGCAACGGTCGAAATAGTCCATCGTTTGCATGGGAATTCTCCATCGGCGCCGCGCGGGGGCGCCCGGTCAGCCGGACGGTCGGCTCATCATCGCGACATGCTTCTCGAGTTGGCGCCATTGCCCCGAGTACAGCCATTTGTCACACCAGGCGTTCAGCGTCTCCGGTGTATGCTGCATGTCGAGGAATTCGGCTTTCGCGAGATGCGGCTGCTCTCTCGGCCACCAGGAGCGCGTCTCGAATTGTTCACGGATGAAATCGACCGCACACGCCAGATTGGACGCATCGAGTTTGATTCGCTTCATCGGGAACCCTCCCAGGCGGATCGTCCGCCTCGATTCCAAGGAACCCCGGCCGCTCGATCGCGCGAGTGCCGGGCCGGATCCCGCCGGAACGAGGGGCCACGCCCACCCGCAGGACGGCCGCTTATGCTAGCCCGGCTTGTCGTGTAGTATGCAATATTTTTTTCGGACGGCCGTCACCGATGCGCGAACTGAACCCTCTTTATCAACAAATCAAGGACCTGAAGAGTCGCGAGGCGTCTCTTAGGGGGTATCTTTGACTTCGAGACCAAACAGGAACGACTGACCGAAGTCCTGCGCGAGCTGGAAGATCCGAAAATCTGGGACGATCCGGAAACGGCCCAGAACCTGGGGCGCGAACGCAACCGGCTGGAGTCGGTCGTCCACCAGCTGACGTCGATCGCCAATACCATCGACGACGCGGCGGTCCTGCTAGAGATGGCCGTCGAGGAAAACGACGAGGACACGGTCGAAACCGTCGCGGCTGATCTGGAGCGCGCCGAGCAGTCGGTCGCGACGCTCGAGTTCCGCCGGATGTTCTCGAACGAGATGGACCCGAGCAACGCGTTTCTCGACATCCAGGCCGGTTCCGGCGGGACCGAGGCGCAGGACTGGGCCGAGATGCTCGAGCGCATGTACCTGCGATGGGGCGAACGTCGCGGATTCAAGACCGAGCTGATCGAGGAGTCTCCGGGCGAGGTCGCCGGAATCAAGAGCGCGACGATCCGCTTCGAAGGGGAATACGCGTATGGCTGGCTGCGCACCGAGACCGGCGTTCACCGTCTGGTCCGCAAGTCACCGTTCGATTCCGGCAACCGCCGCCACACCTCGTTCGCATCGGTGTTCATCTCTCCCGAGATCGATGATGCCATCGAGATCGACATCAATCCGGCCGACCTGCGAACGGATGTCTACCGCGCATCCGGCGCCGGCGGGCAGCATGTCAACCGAACCGAATCGGCCGTCCGGATCACGCACAACCCGAGCGGCATCGTCGTGCAATGTCAGAGCGAACGCTCGCAACACGCGAACCGTGACCGCTGCATGAAGCAGCTGCGCGCGAAGCTCTACGAACTCGAGATCCAGAAGCGCAATGCCGAGAAGCAGGCGCTGGAGGCCACGAAGTCCGACATCGGCTGGGGCAGTCAGATCCGATCCTACGTGCTCGATCAATCGCGGATCAAGGACCTTCGGACCGGCGTCGAGACAGGCAATCCGCAGGCGGTGCTGGACGGCGACCTGGACCCATTCATCGAAGAAAGCCTGAAGAGCGGTTTGTGATATGAGTGAGCAGTTGGACGAGAACAAGCTGATCGCGCAGCGCCGGGAAAAGCTCGCGGAGCTTCGCGCCGCGAGCGGCGTCGCGTTCCCGAACGACTTTCGGCGCAACACGCTGGCGCAGTCACTGCACGACGAATACGGCGATCAGGACGGCGCGACGATCGAAACGCGAAACGTCCGCGTCAAGGCCGCCGGCCGATTGATGTCGAAGCGCCTGATGGGCAAGGCGAGTTTCGCCCACGTTCAGGACATGTCGGGCCGCATCCAGGCGTTCCTGCAGAAGGACGCGCTACCCGACGGCGTCTATGACGCGTTCAAGCAATGGGACATCGGCGATATCGTCGCCGTCGAGGGCACGCTGTTCCGGACGAAGACCGGCGAACTGTCGATCAAGGCCGAGAACATCCGGTTGCTGACGAAATCACTGCGGCCGCTGCCGGAGAAATACCACGGACTGACCGACGGCGAGACGCGGCACCGGCAGCGTTATGTCGATCTGATCATGAACGAGGACTCGCGGCGCGTTTTTCGAACACGCATCGAGATCATCCGCCACGTGCGCGAATTCCTCACCGAGCGCGGCTTTCTCGAAGTCGAGACGCCGATGATGCAACCGATTCCAGGCGGAGCCAGGGCCAGACCGTTCGTGACGCATCACAACGCGCTGGACATGGACCTTTATCTGCGGATCGCGCCGGAACTCTACCTGAAGCGGCTCGTCGTCGGCGGCTTCGAAAAGGTCTTCGAGATCAACCGCAGCTTCCGCAACGAAGGCCTGTCGACAAAGCACAATCCCGAATTCACGATGATCGAGTTCTACCAGGCCTATGCCGATTATCGGGACCTGATGGATCTGACGGAACAGATGCTCCGGAGTCTCGCCGAGCGCCTGTTCGGCGGTCCGCACGTGACCCATCAGGGCACAACCTACGATCTGGGCAGGCCGTTCCGCCGCATGACCGTCATCGAGTCGGTCCTGCACTTCAACCCGGACATCACCGCCGACGAGCTTGGCGAGCGGACCGCGGCCAGCGCGATCGCTCGACGTCTCGGCATCGCGCTCGCCGATGGCGATGGCCTAGGCAAGATACAGACCGAGATCTTCGAGAAGACCGTCGAACACCGACTCGATGAACCGACGTTCATCACCTCGTACCCGGCGGAAGTATCGCCGCTGGCGCGCCGCAACGACGCGGACCCGTTCGTGACCGACCGCTTCGAATTCTTCGTCGCCGGTCGGGAACTGGCGAACGGGTTCTCGGAGTTGAACGATCCCGAGGATCAGGCCGACCGGTTCCGTCGCCAGGTCGAGGACAAGGCCGCGGGTGACGAGGAAGCCATGCACTTCGATGCCGACTATATCCGGGCACTCGAATACGGCATGCCACCGACGGCCGGGGAAGGAATCGGCATTGATCGCCTGGTGATGTTCCTGACGGACTGCCCCTCGATTCGCGACGTGATTCTGTTTCCACACCTTCGCCCCGAGGCCTGACGCGAGTGCCGTGCGCGCCGGCCCACTCGGGCGCGCCACGTTCCCTTATAGCTCCCAGCTATAACGATATAATCTTTTATCGCATGCAGGCAATCAACGACCCCGTCTAGAATGAGCGCTCGTTGCATGCTCATTACGGAGAAGCGAGTCTACGATGACAGCTTACGCAATTTCTGGATTGTTCGTGGGTTTCCTGGTCGGCCTAACCGGCGTCGGTGGCGGATCGTTGATGACACCCTTGCTGGTGTTCCTGTTCGGATTTGCGCCGAAGACGGCCGTCGGCACGGATCTCCTGTTTGCCGCGATCACGAAATCGGCCGGTGTTTTCGTCCATCATCGCAACCACCGCTCGGTCGAATGGAAGATCGTCCTGCAACTCGGACTCGGCAGTATTCCCGCGGCCATCGCCGTGATCTACCTGCTGGAGAACGTCTTCCAGAAGGACGAGACCGTGACCGCGGTCATCACGTTCACCTTGGGCGTCGCGTTGATCTTCACCGGGCTCGCGTTGATTCTGCGGCGCTACCTGGCGAAGAAGTCGCCGATTCTGCGACTGACGCACCAGGAGCGATTCGGCCGCTGGCAGACACCGCTGACGGTGCTCGTCGGCGTCATTCTCGGCATTCTGGTCACGCTGTCGTCGGTCGGCGCCGGCGCGCTCGGCACGATCACGCTGTTGTTCCTGTATCCCCGCCTTCCGACGGTGCGGATCGTCGGGACCGACCTCGCCCATGCAATCCCGCTGACGGCAGTTGCCGGTCTCGGCCACCTGCACATGGGCAACGTCGACTTCAACCTGCTCGGCAGTCTGTTGATCGGATCACTACCGGGCATCTATCTCGGCAGCCATCTCAGCGCACGCATTCCGGAGCGCATTCTGCAGCCCGTTCTGGCCTCGGTGCTGCTGCTGATCGGCGCCAAGTTCGTCTTTTGATGCTGCCCGGGAGTTGCCGGGCATCGCGCCCGGGTCACGAGCGGGTGACTCCCGGAGCATCGCGGTAGCATGGGCGAGGCCTGGCCGATCGGCGCGAGCAAGGTCATCGACCGATCGGTCCTCGGACGCGCGCTGGAGGAATTCGGCGACGAGGCGGCCGAGATCTTCGCGCAGTTGTTGGAGACTTACTCCAGCGACACGCCCTCGTTGATCGCCCAGATCGCCGAGGCAGCGCAGCGCGGCGAACTCATTCAGATCGGGCGCATCGCCCATCGACTGAAGGGCAGCTGCAGTCAGATGGGGGCGATCGCGATGTCAGCGACCGCCGAGCGGGTGGAGCAGGCCGCCGCCGCCGGATCCGCCGATGAATTGTTCCACGCGGTCGGCGAGCTACCGGCGTTGTGGCAGCAGACCTCCGCTGAATTGAATGACTGGCTGACGGCGGTCACACGGGGGGATTGAGGCGCACTCCTCGCCGCCGAATCCGTGTGGCCTCCGCCCTTGCTCCTGCGCGCAGATCCACCACGCGACGTTTGACCCCACCGCTCGAGTGCGGCGAAGTCCGTCCCATCGATCAGCCGGAACCCGAAATCGTCACGTTCGTCGCGAACAAGGCGACTCTCAACGGTTAGCTGGCATGCCGATTGTTGCTATCATTGGCGCAGAACGCACGACCCCTCCTGGAGAAACTGGCATGATGCTGAGCCACTACAAAGAACAGGATATCGAAATCGTCGAGATCGCAGGGCGGCTCACCCTGGTCGACGTCGCCCAGGCTCGCGAGAAGTTGAAGGACATCGCGCAACAAGGGGCCGGCAAGATGATCATCGATCTGTCACAGACGACGTTCATGGACTCGGGGGGATTGTCGGTCCTGATTTCCGCCTACAAGGCGGTGCAGAGCCGCAACGGCCGGCTGGTGCTCGCGGCCCCGTCGGCCAGTATTCAGTCGCTGATCGAACTGACCCGCCTACAGCACATCTTCGAGATATTCCAGACCAAGGAGGCCGCGATCGGGGCGCTCGGCCAAGGCTAAGGCAGCCGGCTCGGCCCCGCGATGCACGGACCATCCTTCCGGTGCGATAGCCGCAGCCTCCCTCCGACGCGTTCACCGGCCAAGCCCGATCTCCACCCGCCAACCCTGATTCGACCATAGTCGATGGCCGTGACGAACCCGGCGCTGGCGCTCGTGCTGACGATGGCCTGCCTGCTTGCGGGCTGCGGAGCATGGGAAACGGTTCCGGATGCCGATCCGGAAACCTTCCAGCGCTTCGATGTGCCCGAGCGATCCGTCAAATTGGCGACCGACGAGGCCGTTCGGGCATTCCGCGCGGAAACCGACGACGCCGCCGATTACCGCCTCGGCGATGGCGATGAGCTCTTTCTGGAAGTGGTCGGACGAGACGAACTGTCCGGCCCCCATCGAATCGGCCCGGATGGGCGGATCACCTTGTCGGTGGCCGGCCCCATCATGTTGCGCAATCTGACCCGGCAGGGCGCCGCCGAATCGATTACGAAGGCGTTGAGTCCCTATTATCGGAACATCTACGTCACGATCCGTGTCGACCGATACAATTCCAACCGGGTCATCGTGATCGGACGCGTCGAGAACCCCGGAACCTTGTCGTTCGATACGCCACCGTTCCTGCTCGAGGTGCTGGCCAAAGCCGGGGGCCTGCCGTTGATGCGCAAGGAACAGGTATTGACGCGTTGCTCGGTGATCCGAGGCGACAAGATTCTCTGGGTCGATCTGAAGCGGCTACTGACCGGGGATACCAACCTAAACGTGCGCCTGCAGCGCGACGACGTCGTCTACATCCCGGACTCGACTGACACCTCGGTCTACGTGCTCGGCGAAGTCAAGGAACCCGGCGTCTACCGGTTGACCCCGCAGATGTCGTTCCTCGACGTGCTGACACAGGCCGGAGGGCCCACGGTCGATGCGAACACCCACAGTCTCCACCTCGTTCGCCCCAGCAAGAATGCCCATGTGGAGATAGACTTGCCCGACCTGCTGGTGCCAGAGCCCAAACTGAATCTCGCCATCGAGGAAGGCGATATCATTTACGTTCCACGCAGCAACGCGGCGAAGTTCGGCTACTTCCTGCAACGCTTGAACCCGTTCAGTATCCTGTTCGCGATCCGTACACTGACCAATCCGTGACCTACCGGAATGAGCTCCGCCCCACCCAACGACCCGGCGAGCACTCAGCAGAACATCGCGACCGGGGCGTTCATGCCCCTGGAGAGCCTGAAGAAGCGCTGGAAACTCGGCGCCGCGCTCAGTCTGGCGGTGCTGCTGATCGGCCTGCCGATCGCGTGGAGCAAGGGCAAACCGGTCTACTCGGTGTCGGCGGTCATCTACGTCGCACCGCGCTTCGTCAACATCCTGCAGGAGGGTAGCGGTCAGGAGTTGGGTTCGTTCCAGCAATACCGGCAGTACGTCGAGCAACAGGCGCGAACCGTCGCCCGCTATGACATCCTGATCGAGGCGCTACAACGGATGGGCGAGCGCCGCTCGGTCTGGCAACTACCGGGTGAATCCGAGCGCCGTGCCGCCGAACGCCTGCAAAACGCGCTGCAGGTCAAAGCGGTCAAGGATTCCTACCTGATCACCGTCGCCCTGAACGGCTCGACCTCGGATGGATTGGACGAGGTCGTCAACACCGTCGTCACGACGTTCCTCGACAAGGTACGGCAGGAAGACCTGTTCTACGCCGCCGACCAGCGAATCGCCAACCTCACGACGCAGAAGCAGCGACTCAGCACATCGATTGCCGAACAGGAGAAGCGGCGCCTCGAAATCGCCCAGGAGCTGGGTGTCACGACCTTCGTCGAAAACGCGGTCAACCCGTTTGACCAGTTGCTGGCGGATAGCCGCATCGCCCTGGCCGACGCGCAAAGAAGCCGGGTTGCCGCCGAGGCCCGCGCCGACGCCTTCGACGTGAATCGCAACAAGGAAGCTCGAACAGCGCTGGACGCGGCGACATCCGAGCTGGTCGGCAAGGATGGCGGGCTATTCACGCTGAAAGCCAATCTGCATCAGCGCAAGATCAAGCTGCTCGAACAGTTCACGGGCCTCAGCCCCGGCCATCCGCTGTATCCCCAGGTCAAGAACGAACTGGCCGACATCGATACCGAACTGGCCAGCGAAACGGCGAAGGTCACGAGCACGATCCGCTCGATGTTATTGGAACAACGGTTCTCCGACGCCCGACTCGCCCGGCAGATCGAACGCCAGCTGACCGAGCAGTTCGACCAGCAACGACAGAAGGCGGCTTGGTTCGCCGAACGCTACAACGAGGCGATCCTGCTGACGAATGGCGTCGAACGCGACCGCGACCAGCTCAAGGGCATCGACAAACGATTGAGTTACTTCGAGCTCGAATCGAATGCCCCCGGCTTCATCCGCCTGGACACGCCGGCCCGACCGCCGGAGTTCCCGGTCGGCGGCGGCAAGAAGAAGCCCTTGATGATGGTCGTGATCGCCGCATTGGCGCTTGGCCTGATCGCACCGATCGGTGTCGATCTGCTCGACCGACGTATCAAGACTCCCGGCCAGGTGCACAAGCTGCTGGGCTATCCTCCGCTGGCGGCGCTGCTGAAGAAATCGGAGGACATCGCATCGCGCCGGGTCGCCGCAGATCAATTGCGACGTCTGGCGCTGGCCCTGGACCGGGAGCGGCTGCAAGGTGGCGGATTGTTCCTGTTGACATCGGTCAAACCAGGGGCCGGTGTGACGACCCTCGCGCTTGATCTGTCGGTCGAGTTCGGTCAACTCGGTCAGCGCGTCCTCGTCATCGAAGCCAATCCGCTGAAACCCGACGCCCGGTACCGCGCGGATGGGCTGCGAGACGGACTGCTTGATCTGTTGATCGGCGACGCGACGATCGAGCAGGCGATCCAGCCCGCCGACGGTCAGCTGCCGGACCGCATCGCGATCGGCCTGCCGGTCGAGCCGCACCTGTATGCGTATCACCGTCTGCGCGAGATCCTCGACGAATTGAAGGCCCGCTACCCCGTCGTACTGATCGACGCCCCGCCGGTTCTGCTGTCGGCGGATGTCGAGTTTCTCGCTGGCGTGGCCGATGCCACGCTGCTGCTGATCGGCGCGATGCAGGTGCAGCCCGGCGAGTTGAAGCGTGCCGCGAGAGTGCTGGAAAAGGCGGACCCCAGGCTCATCAGCTTCATCGTAACGCAACTGGAACCGATCGGACTTGGCGGGTACTATGGACAGATGATCGAGGAGTACCGACAGGCCGAGGACGCGGCCCTCTCGCTACTGCACCGACAGGATCCTCAGCCGACCGAACGCTCGACATGAAACCGGGCCTGCTCTACGCGCTGCACAGCGGAAATCTCTACGGTACCGAACGAATGGCCTTGGCGACCGCGCAAGGTCTGCGCGAGGACTTCGATCCCGTGCTGTTCGCGCCTCCCGGGCCCGCGCTCGGCGAGGCGCAACGGCTCGGCATCGCGGCCCATCCCTTCCACAACAGTCGTGACCTGCTCCGCGCGCTGGCCGGCGAGCTGCGCCGTCCCCGCCCGGTCGCATTCTTCGCGACGGCCATCACCCACTCGCTGCTGTTCATCGCGCTGAACGCGTGGTTCCGGAGACCGAGTCGCCACCTGCATCTGGTGCACGGTGGTACCGACGAACGCCTCAGCTATGGGCGCAAGCGCTGGCTGAACGGGCGCGCGGTGACCCTGGTCGCGGTTTCCGAGTTCGTCCGCTCACGTCTCCTGAGCCACGGGGTTCGGCCCGACCAGATACGCGTCATCGAGAACTTCCTGCCGGATGCGCAGATCGCCGCGACGCCGAGGCGGGCGGCGTTCGACCGGACGGCGTCGCGCGTCATCCTGGTATCGCGCATCGACCCGATCAAGCGCGTGGACCTGCTGCTTGACACACTCGATCGCGAACCGGCCCTGGCGGAACTGAGGTTCGACATCTATGGCACCGGCTGGGATTACGAGGCGCTGCGCCAGCGCGCGCAGCGCGACCATCCGAATGTCGAGTTCCACGGCTTCACCGATCAGGTCGCGGAAGCGATGACCCGCGCGGACGTCTTGCTGCATCTGTGCCCCGAGGAACCGTTCGGGCTCGCAATCCTCGAGGCGATCGCGGCGGGTGTGCCGGTTCTGGTACCGGATTCCGGCGGCGCCGGCGCATTGATCGAACCGGACGTGTCCGGATTTCACTTCCACGCCAATGATGCGGCGGACCTTGCCTCGCGCCTTCTCGCGCTGCGCGCACTCGATTCACCGCGGTTGAACGCAATCGTCGCGGCCGCCGATGCCCGTTTGCGCGAGCGTTACTCCGGCACGGCCCGCCTGCCCGAGTATCGGGTATTGATCGAGGACCTGCTGCGATGACGGATGGCCCGGTCAAGCTCTCGGTTGTCGTGATCGGCCGCAATGAGGGCGATCGACTGATCCATTGCCTCGAATCCGTGACCCAGGGCACCGCTAGCATCGGCAACACCGAATTGATTTACGTCGATTCCTCATCCCACGATGGAAGCCCGGCGCGTGCCGCCGAAAGGGGTGCGCGCGTCCTGACCGTGCATCCGGAACGGCCCAGTGCCGCGGTGGGACGGAACGCGGGCTGGCGCATCGCGTCCGGCGACTACGTCCTGTTCCTCGACGGCGACACGGTGCTCGACGCGGGCTTCGTCGCAGCCGCGCTGCCGCAGTTCGAGGATCCGTCCATCGCCGTGGTCTGGGGCCATAGGCGTGAGTCTCGACCGGACGCATCGATCTACAACCGGGTCATGGATCTCGACTGGATCTATCCGGCGGGACCTTCGGCATTCTGTGGCGGCGATGCGTTGATGCGCCGGCACGTACTCGAGGAACTCGGCGGTTTCAGCGATGGACTGATCGCGGGCGAGGAACCGGAACTGTGCCAACGGATCCGGGAACGTGGCTACGTGATCCAGCATATCGACCAGCCGATGACCCGGCACGACCTGGCGATCACCCGTTGGGCCAGTTACTGGAAGCGCGCCGTTCGAGCCGGCTATGCCTACGCCGAAGTCTCGCAGCGACTCAAGGACAGCCGCTTTCCGTTATGGCGTCGCGAAGCGGCCCGTAACCTGATCCATGCCGGCGTGTTGTTGGGAGCCCTGGCAGCCGGCATCATCGCCGCCTGGGCCGGCCTCGGCAGCGTGGCCGTTCTCGGCCTCGTCGCGTTCTACGCCGCGTTGGCGCTGCGCACGGCCTACAAGGTTCGCTGGAAGAGCGCCGATCGCGTGACGCTGCTGCTGTATGGGCTCCACTCCCACCTGCAGCAGATTCCGATCGCGGTCGGTCAGTCGCTATATTGGCTGGACCGTGTGCGCGGCCGTCAGCGGTTTCTGATCGAGTACAAATGACATGGCGCGGTTCGCCAAACGCTGGATCGGCGCCCTGTTGAGCCCCGTCGCCCGGATTGCCGATGCGCTACACGGCGCCAGACGGTTGTGGGCGCACGCACGTCTGCGCACGGCCTTGCGTGGCGTGGTCGACCCCTCGATCGTTGTGCTGGGCACGCCGGAACTCCATGGCACACGGCGCATCGAGTTGGGCCGGCGGCTCTACCTGTACCGGGAACTCTATCTGGAAACCCGGGAGAACGGTTCGATCCGCATCGGCGATGACGTCGTCATCTCGCGCGGCACCCACATCGTCGCCCATGCCGGCATCACGATCGGAGACGGTGCGATGATCGGCGAATACTGCAGCATTCGCGATGCGAACCATCGGATCGTGCCCGGCCAGTCGGTCCGCGACACCGGGCACACGGCCCGTCCAATCAGCATCGGTCGCAACGCGTGGATCGGCCGCGGCGTCATGATCCTGCCGGGCGTCTCGATCGGCGAAGGCGCGGTCGTCGGCGCGAACGCCGTAGTCACACGCGATGTTCCGCCGGGCGCAACCGTTGGCGGCGTCCCGGCGGTCGCTTTATCGAAATCCCGCGCCGGCGACTGATCGGAAGTCGCTATCTCCTCACTTTCCGGCAGCTTCGAGGTGGGACGCCGCGTCGGCCGCATCATGCCCGGCCGTGTCGGTATTGTAGCGGCTGGCATTGGTCACGGCGGAGCGCAGATCGCGTTCACTCTGCTGCAGGTGCTGGCTCATATGCGGATCGTCCGCGTGCTGCACCTTGGCTTTTTCCACGTGTTGCAACGCGGCACTCGCGTGTTCTCCGATCGCCTTGGAATCTCCGGAGGATTCCGCCGCCTGTGCGGCATGGCGCTGCGCCTCGGAAACATGTTCCTCCGCGGTCACCGGGTCCGGCCATGCAATCGCGGCGGCCAACAGAACGCCCGCTGCCGCAAGGATCCTTTCGTTCATGTCTGCATACCCCCTTAGGACGAATGCGGGCGGCATCGTTCCAAGTCGCTGCGTCGCCTTCATCGTCTTCATATATCGGTGGCCGGGCATTCCAATGCCCCTGCCTACCGGTTCTGGTTCGGTCGCGCGGAGCCCGATGTTCGACTTTGCCGGCGACCGGGTGCAAGGGTAAGTAGCGGGCACCGCTCCCGTCAAGGCGCAAGTTTCGGGCTCCCTGATCGAGGTCGGATTGTGACCGAAACCGTCAGTCGTCCTAGGCTTTGGCCACTGCCGAGGGCGCCGACCGGTGGCACATGGGGCTGGGCAGAGGGCTGACGCAACGCGGGTGCGGCATATCCGGGGTCAGATCAGCACCATCAGCAGCAGCAGACCGGTCCATCCGGCAATCCAGCCACCGGTTATCGACATGGCTCTCGTGACATCCAGGGCGCTTTCATCGTCGAAGATCGCTTTCATGGCACGTCTCCGCTGGCAGTTCCGATTCCGAGAACGATCGATCGTCCTCGACAAGTTTCTTGCATGGCGGATGCCAACTCGGGGTCACCGGCGCAGTCCCCGGCTTCGGTGGATGTCGACTCGGAAAGACCGTCCGGTCGAGACAGCATGAGACGTCAATGGCTGTCTCGAACCGTCTCATGGGGCCGGGCACTCGACGGATACAGGGGCCAGGCGATGACGAAAAAGGACTGGAGAAGGATTCGCCCGGTCCGAACCGGGGAATTCGATGAGGCTCGCGTGGAATGACGACAGGGTGCCTTGGGGAAGCGGTCCGCCTCGCTAGCGGACGCGCTTCCAGGATTGCGATCAGGGGGCCGTCAGATCAATCGTCGCCACGATCGTGCGATCCTGAACGGGCACGAGCAGATCGGCAACCTCACCTCGATACCGAGCGCGGACGAGGACCTTGGTCAGGTAGGCAGGAATCAGCATCGATCCGTGATATTGACCCTCGGCATTGGTCACTCGCGACTGCAGCAATTGCCGTCCGTCGGGATCATCGCCGTAGAGGACGATTCCCGCACGTCCGGCTTTGGGGAGGATCAGGTTCACGTCGACCTTGACCATCTGCTGCATCCGGTAGCGGAACGTCGGCTTGACCGTCAACTCATCCATCGTCTCGGCGCTCGCCACTGTTCCACCGAACATCAACAACAGGCCGAGCGTCAGTACCATCCTATCGATAACTTTGTTCACTTTGATGCGCCCTCGTCATTTCTTCGGCTTGTAGACGCGATTCTCGTCGCGACCTTTCTGGAACCAGTCGGCTGATTTGCGACCTGAACTCTCCGCCCAGATGCCGAACTCTTGGTAGACGGTTGCCAGATCGTATCGTTCGGCCGGGTAATCCTGAATGTCCGGCACGTCTATCGCCCAGACCTTGTTCGCGGCCGTGCGGTAGTAACGCCCCGTGGACGGGTCCGAGGCATCATCGTCGGTTCCGAACAGCTTCGGATTCGCGAGCAAGGTCGGCGGCTGGTCGATCAGGTGGATTTCCTTCCCGCGATCGGATGTGCTGAAGATGAACGGGTTGTACGGCGGGGTACCGACCTTGTCGAGCGGTTCCTTGAAGTGGATCTCCGCCGTGATGCGGATCGGCTCGTGATAAGGACAGCCGTTGACCGTGTTGAAGAATGCGCAGTCCCCGGACTCGCCCGTAGTCGTCAAGGCCGTGACATCGGGATCCATGATGAACACCGCCTCGTTCTGACCCTGTTCCGGTGTCAGCGCGACCGCGTCCTTGTCGCCGATCCTTATCGTCGTCAGCGGCCGTTGCGCCGCATCCGCAAGCAGGATCTGATCTGGCAGAATCCCCGGCAGGTGAACCCCGAAGCCGTTGTGGTTCGCCGCCCCGCGGGCCAATACATCGTAGAACAGCTTCACATCGACGACCTGACCCTTCGGATTCAGCTCCTCTATGACCCGGTAGCCGATGACGACGTCGTTGAGGTCGTAGTCGCCTGCCTTCGGCCATTGGTCCTCGAACATCAGCGATGCCTGACCGGTTGCCGACGGGTAGTAACGCCGGCTCGATTTCTCCGGATCGCGTGGAAATGCATCCAGCGAATCCGGCACGCCGTCCTTGTCGCTGTCGAGATTGTTGTTGAACGAAGCCAGACTGCTACGTTCGACCGCCGTATAAGGTGTTACCTGCAGCGCGAGCAACACGTCATTGAAGTCATCGTCACTGGACGATTCCCGGTTCAGATCCTCGAATCCGAGTACGAGCAGTCCGTCCTCCGGCTTCGACAACAGGACCGCATGGGCATTCAGGTTGTCATTGCCGGGCTTCTCGGGATTCAGCCCCATCAGCGAGCGAAAGATGGAATTCTTCGACTGATTCGGATTGACCTTGCCCAGTCCCGGCTTCCAGCCATCGGAGACGATCGTGAAGCCGAGCGCGCTGCCAGCCTTGAAGCGGCCCAATTCGATGGCATCGCCGGCTTTCAGCGGCGGCGTCGAGGTGTTGGGAAAGACGATGCGGTCGACGAGCTGATCCGGCGCGGTCGGCTGAGCATTAGGGTCGAAATCGAAGATTCCGACGGAATTCTGATAGCCGGCACCTTCGTAGACGAACACCAACCGGACATCAGCGTCCTCGACCAAATAGAGGTTCGCACCGAAGTCGTCGGCAATCAGCGAAGGGTCGTTCTTCCGGATGTCGATGCTTTCGGGTAGCTTCTTGTGGATGATATCGAGTAGACCTGTCGGCAGGGTATCCGCGACATTGATCATGTTGTCGGGCACACCGTTCTTCGGGTTGTAACTGCCGAAGTACTGCCAGTCGATTGCCATGGATGGGGTACTCAACGCCGCCGTCAGCGAAAGTACCAGATAACGTTTCGTGAACATCGCCACCACCGTCTCCGATTTCAATATATGCATGCGACCGGGACCAGGCGCGCAGGCTGCCTGACCGACTTGGCCAGGCACACTACCCGCTGCAATCCCGCGATCAACCCGAAGTCTAGCCCCCGCGGAGCCAAATCCCTTATTCGTCGAAGGGAAGAACCTGTCTGTGCATGCAGAGAAAAGCAATGGACGTGCCAACCCTGAGAAGAGCCCGCCAGGCTTATATCATCAGTAGCTTATGTACATGCGACGGATAAGGCTGAGACAGCGAGCACTGCCTCAGAATGTCGCGTGATACGTCTCGTGAGACAGTCCACCGAGTCGCAGCCGATGAAATTCGCCTTCGGTTCCACGATGCCTGGTGCGGCGAGTCAGCGTCGGCCGATGGCGCCAGGGCAATGCGCGAGGTGGAGCGATATCGGTGGAACGCTTGCCCGCGAAGGGGCGTTGACGGCGCAACTGAGCGGACGCCGCGAAAGGGATCGAGCGCGATTGGAGATTCAGGATTAAGCGGCCTGTCCCAGCCGGATCACGACCTCGACGGCTGAGGATTCGAGTCGGTGAGGTCTCCGGTCGGTTCAACCCGCAACAGATCCCGCAGGCTGGCATCCCCGGCGCGTGGTCCTGACCCGGCGCAGCGGATATCAGCGGCCGGAAGATCCGTGACATCACCTGCCGAACGCACCGCATCGAGAATGTTCGAAACGGTGATCGCATCGGTGTCCCGCGCCAGTCGATAGACGCCCCCGTGGCCTTCGAATACCGCGATCAATTGAGCATCCACCAAGGACTGGAGGACTTCAGCAACCGGCTCCCACGGCAGGTTCACCGCATCGGCCAGTTCATGCAGGCTGGGTGCGAGCTCGCCGCCGAGTTGTCGCTTTCCGATCAGCATCATCAGGTACAAGCCCAACTCCTCGATGCAGCGCGCACTGAGGCGGGGCTTTCGGCTGGTATAACCAAGGTATCGTGGGTACTGCACGTGGAACGCGATGACGCCTCCCAAAAGCAGAATGAGCCAGCTCACATAGAGCCAGATCATGAACAGCACGACCGCCGCGAAGCCCGAGTAGATCGCGCTGTAACTCGCGGAATCCGCGACGAACGATGCGAACAGGGAGCCGACGACTTTCCAGGTCAGTCCCGCGACCAGGCCGGCGATCAGCGCGGCGCGGAACTGGACGCGCGTGTTCGGGATGAACAGGTAGACGAACGTGAACGTCGCAACGATGAACAGGTACGGCAGGATCAGGCCCAGGACATAGTAGAACAGCCCGAACGGCTGGATCGCGACGATACGCTGTACCCAGGCATTGCTGGCGGTCGATGCCATCAGGCCGAGGGCCGAGAACACCAGCACCGGCCCCACGAGAATCACGCTGAGATAGTCGCTGAAGCGACGGACCAGGCTGCGTGCGGCCGTGACACGCCAGATATGGTTGAAGTTGTCCTCGATCTTGCCGATCAGCGATACGACCGTATAGAACAGCATCGCGAACCCGAGCACTCCCAGGACGCCGACCCCGATACTCTCGACGAAGCCGATGACGGTCCCGGCGACCTCGCGCCCCTTGTCACCGAGCGGAGCAAGGAATTCCAGCAAGAGGGGTTCGAGCTGGTTGTGGACGCCGAACGACTTCAACACGGAAAAGCTGACCGCCAACAACGGTGCCAGGGCCAGCAAGCTGGTGTACACCAGGCTCATTGCCCGCTGATCGAGGCCACCCTCGGACTGTTCGCGCCTCACGGCCGCGAGCCATCGTAACGCCCACCTAAACCTCGGCTCGGCATCGTTATCGCCGAAAGCCACGACTTGCGCCACGGTACAATCCTCGTTGTTGACGCACCCCGAACCCGCGTCTTTGAAATCATCGAGTCGACCGAGGCATCATGCGCAACTCTCGTCGTCGGAGCAAGCCGGCCACGAAACCTGACGGCGAATTAGTCGGCCGCCATCGCTGGCGCGTCCTGGCGACTGCCGTTGTCGCGCTGGCGCTGGCCTTGCTCGCGCTCGTCGTCTGGAATCGGCCAGCCAGCGATGGGCCACAGCCGACTGCCTCGCCCTCCTCTCCTCCTTCCTCGCCGCAAATCGAACAGCACGTCGGAAGTTCGATTTGCGCGGAATGCCACAAGGCCGAGTACGAGGCCTGGCGAGGTTCCGATCATGCGCTGGCGATGCAGGTCGCCAGCCCGGACACCGTGCTCGGCAACTTCGAGGGCGCGAAGTTTCGTCACGGTTCGACGACGTCGCGTTTTCTGCGACGCGACGGACGTTACGTCGTCGAAACCGATGGCCCGGACGGACGGCTCACAGAGTTCCCGATCAAGTACACCTTCGGCGTCAAACCGCTGCAACAATATCTGATCGAACTGTCGGGCGGACGCCTGCAGGCTCTATCGATCGCGTGGGACGCTCGCAGCCGGTCCGATGGCGGACAGCGCTGGTACCACCTCTACCCGAACGAGATCATCGACCATCGTGATCCCTTGCACTGGACCGGGCCTTATCAGAACTGGAACTACATGTGCGCGGACTGTCATTCGACCCATGTTCAGTACAACTACGACGCGAAGGCGGACCGACTCGACACGCGCTGGTCGGAAATCAGTGTGGCCTGCGAGGCCTGTCATGGTCCGGGTTCGCAGCATGTTTCATGGGCCCGTGGGCCACGCACACCGGGTGTTGAGGATCCGGCGCTCGCAGCCAAGGGACTCGCAGTGCACCTTAAGCGAACGCCTCCGCCTCGCCCCGCGCAATCCCCCGCCGACACAACGCCGCCGTCTTCGTTCGATGAGCCTGAGGAACTCAACGTCTGCGCCCGATGCCATTCACGCCGTACTGCACTGACGAACGCGTTCCGCGCAGCGGATGGATTCGAACAACACTATCTGCCTGCCTTGCTGACCGCGGATCTCTATCATGTCGACGGACAAATCCTCGACGAGGTTTACGAGTACAACTCGTTTCGCCAGAGCCGGATGTTCTCCCAGGGCGTTCGCTGCAGCCACTGCCACGAACCACATTCGCTGGCCTTGCGCGGCGACCCGCAGACCGTATGCCTGCAATGCCATGCCGCGGAGCGATATGTCGCCGTGTCCCACGATCATCACCCGCGGCGCGCGGATGCCCGATGCGTGGACTGTCATATGCCGAGCAAGACCTACATGGGCATCGACAAACGGCGAGACCACAGTTTTCGTGTGCCACGGCCCGACCTCAGCGCCTCGCTTGGCGTCCCAGACGCCTGCGGTCAATGCCACAAGCGTGGCCCCGATTGGTCGGCCGCGCGGGTACGCAAGTGGCTTGGGCGCGATGCCAAAGGGTTCCAGCAATTCGCCGGGGCGTTCGACACCGTCCGCAGCGGCGGCATCGGTGCCGAACGGTCACTGAGGGATCTGTTGCGCGCCGAGAGCGCGCCACCTCTGGTAAAGGGCAGTTTGCTGGCGGCGGCCGGCCAGTTCGTCGGCGCCATCCCGGACGAGTTGACGGCGTCTTTGGCATCCTCCCATTCGGCGCAACGACTTGGCGCGCTGCGCGCGCTCGAAGCGGCATCGCCCGAGGAGCGCTGGCACTATGCCGCGCATCTCCTTGAGGACCCTATTCGTCACATCCGCATCGAGGCCGCGCGGATGCTCATGGCCCCGAACCTCGACGACCGCCAGCGCCAGCGCATCGAGCGTCCGCTGCACGAACTCCGCGAGGCCGCCGAAACCTACGTGAGCGTCCCGTCATGGAGATTGATATCGGCCGATCTGAACGCGCGAGAGGGGCGGATCGATCAGGCGATCGCGGACTATGAAGCGGCCTTGCGAATCCAGCCGGTCTTCGGTCGCGCATATGTCAACCTCGCGGATCTTTATCGCGGTCTCGGCGACGAGCAACGCGCCCGGGCAATTCTCGACCGGGGTCTGGCCGTGCTGCCGGAGGACGGGGCGCTGCACTACGCGCTGGGACTTCATTTCGTGCGGATACGCGAGACCGCCAGGGGCATGCAGGAACTCAAACGGGCAACGGAGCTTTCGACGGACGATGCGGGCTTTGCCTATGCCTATGCGGTCGGACTCGACTCGACCGGCCACGCCGCTGCGGCGATGAGCTTCCTGCATCAACGCCTTGCGCACCACCCAAGCGAGCGACAGAGTCTCTATCTTCTGACTCAGCTTGCGCTGCAGCACGGTAAGGCCTCGGCCGTGCGACCGTTCGAGCGCACTCTCGAACGGCTCGGCGAGGACGATCCGGATGCACGGCGTCTGCTCGACTGGCTTGACTCGAGCAAACATTCCTCGCCTCGCTGATACAGCGAGACCCGACCGTCCTCAAATGGGACAAGTCACTCGCGCTACCCCCTGCGACACTGCTGATCGGCCTGCCCAATCCGGCCGCTAGGGTACGAGCCAGTCTGACTCCTTTCAGCGGCGACACCGCACCGTAACGCCGTACTCCCTGACTGGATCAGAGCCTCCGCAGATGCCGGACAGCCGGCCGAAGCGACTCCTCGCGGTCGGCTCATTCCTCAGGTTCGCAACGCACTTTCTCGACCCAGCGCCTCATTTTGCGCGCGTTCCGAGGTCCTCGACCGGTCTCGTCGGTTTGTGAGTCAAGTCACGTTTGGTCATGGGGGCGGTCGCTAGCTTTAGGCATACCTGTTTGCTTATGCCTGAAGAGTACCGTGTCATGACTACCATCTCCCGCCTAACCCACTCCACGATCGGTTCCCTGTCGCTGGCCGCCGTGGCCGCCCTCTCGCTGACCCTCCCGCACAGCGCCGATGCCGGTTGGAAGAAGACCTTCGCCGATGAATTCAGTGGCACCGCCGTCGATCGCGCGGTCTGGCAGACCAAGGACGGCTTCGGCACTGAAACCTACTCCGGTGGCGGCGTCCAGGAAGCCCAGTGCTACGAGGACTCCGCAACGTCGACCAGCAACGGTAATCTGGTCCTCACCGCGACGAAGAAGACCTTCACCTCGTGCGCGGCCGCGATCGACCTCAGCGCCATCCAGTATTCCTCGGGACGCGTCACCTCGTACGGCAAGTTCAGCCAGACCTATGGCTATTTCGAGGCGCGCATGAAGATCCCGGCCGGCGCCGGCTTCTGGCCCGCATTCTGGCTGCTGCAGACCGACAACGCCTGGCCTCCGGAAATTGATATCATGGAGTGGGTCGGCAAGGATCCGTACAAGGTCTATCACACGTTCCACTGGAACGAAGGCGGTCACCAGGCCAAAGGCACCAGTGCCTCGGCCAGCGTGCCGTGGTCCCAGGACTGGCACACCTACGGCGTCGACTGGCAACCCGGACTGATCGTCTGGTACGTCGACGGCAAGGAAACCGGCCGCGTCGCCAACAGCTTCGTGCCGAACAAGCCGATGTACATCCTGGTCAATCTGGCCCTCGGCGGCGGCTGGGGTGGCTGGGTCGACAACAACGTCATCCCGAACCAGATGCTGGTCGACTACGTTCGTGCGTTCGCCCGCGTCAACGATGGTACTTCCGATGCGGTCCCGCCGTTTGGCACCGTCGCGCCTCCGGTCGTGCCCAAGGTCCAGCCTAGCCTGCAGATGAGTCTGGCGGACGATCGTTCGAATCCGGTCTCGTTGCAGGGCGCGACGCCGACCAACCCGATCTACGTCTTCGCCAAGACCGACGACTCGGCCAGCCGCGTCGAATTCTGGCTCGACGAGGCCAATCCGAGCAGTCCGTCCAGCGCGCCGCGTAAGACCGAGAACCTCGGTCCGTACGACTTCGTCGGTACCGACACCGATGGCACCGCGATGCCGTTCGACATCAATGCACTCGGTGCCGGAACGCATACGATCTCGGCCCGTGTCACGCTGCAGGACGGCACCGTGCAGCCGGTCGTCGCTTCCAGCTTCACGATCAACCGGACCAACGTCTACGTCAGCACCTCGTCGAGCCGCAGCAATCCGCGTCTGCTCGAGGGTTACTCGGTCGGTTCCAACACCAGCATCTACGTGTTCACCTCGGCCGAGAGCACCACCGCCCGCATCAGCTTCTGGCTGGATGATCCGAACCCGGCGAACCCGTCCGGCAACCCGGTGAAGATCGAGAATGCGGCGCCGTTCGACCTCGCCGGTACCGCCAGCAACATGACCGCGCTGCCGTTCAACACCTCCTGGGTCGGCAAAGGCACGCACCGGTTGACGGTCCGCGCAACCCGCGCCGATGGCACCAGCCTGCCGCCGGTCACCGCGACCTTCTACCGCTGGTAAGGCACTGTCGATCCCCCGGCCTCAGGGACGAGGCCGCTCCGAACATCACGCCACAACTCATAGCCGCCCGGACTCCCTCCGGGCGGCTTTTTCGTGTCGAATGGTTCTGTCGTCGAACTCGTTGGATCTTGCGCCAAGGGCAGGGGGCGGCTTGCGCGATTCCGCCCGCGGACGAGACGCTAGGGGGCAATCAGTCGTCGCGCCTCGCGCTGCAGGCTGGCGCGAGACCACAGGAGGCGCCAACGATTGCCGCCACATTGCCGCCAGAGCACGGCCGCGCGGATACCGGCCAGCAACAAGGCGCGGATGCGGTGGGCGTTGTTCGAACTCCGCAGAAAGCGTTCCTCTCCGACAACGATGACCCTCGGTTTGAATTCGCTGATCGTATCCTGATAGATCCCGGCAACTTGGGCCAGAATGGCTTCGTCGAGCAGATCATGGGTCTCGAGTAACCCGGCGATCGACTGGATGCCGGCTCCGATCGTCTGCAGTCGTTCCGGCGACCTGATCAATTTTCGCTCCAGGAACAGCAGGGTCGCCGTATAACGAGCCAGTTCCGGCTCGACCTTGTCGGGACCGGCGAGTTGTTGGTCGAGCAGTGTGAGCCCGGACCTGAGGCCGTCGATCCCGCCATACACGTCCAGCACGTCGTCCGCGTCGATCTTGAACAGGCTGGCGATGCACGGCCGTGCGCGAACTTCGTCCCAGGTGCCGCGTCGAGCGACCTGCTGTACCGATTGTACGGCCTGCGTGAGCCCTGCAAGGGCAATGACTTGATTGGTCAGGGTCTTGATCATCGGAACGCGGCTGCTCTCGTGATGCGGCGTCTGGTTTCCGACCCCGCAGGCTCGCGCGGGTCGATTCGATAGTGAGCCGAATGCGTCAGACTTTCCGGCGGTTGTACTTCACTGAATTACCCCGAGCCAGATGCACTGGATATTTCTCGGCATTACGCTGCATTTTTCGCTCGACGATGCTTGGAAGATCGATCGACAGTTTGTCGGCCAGTCGAAGCAGGTAGATCTGGACATCGGCAAGTTCGTCGGCGACGGCGTCGTAGTCCTCGGGTCGATCGCGTAGCTCGTACGATTCCAGCTCGGTCAGCCACTGGAAACGTTCGAGCAACTCTGCTGCTTCGACCGACAGGGCCATGGCGAGATTCTTCGGGCTGTGAAACTTTTCCCAGTCGCGTTCGGCGGCGAACTGACGCAGTCGATGCTGCAACTCGAGGATATCCATCTGATCGGAATTTGGACAGGTTTCGGTTTCGTGGCCGAATCAGCGAAAATGACGGCTCGGAAGTTCGTCCGAGGGGGGCGAAGGCGCGGTTGATCCCCTGGCGAAACGCGGACGGATCATCCCACGAACCACCAATAAAGCGCATGGGGGTTGTTGATCCATGGACAAACTCAGCGACGACATACAGAAAACGATTCGGGCGTTGGAAAATTTGAGCGCCCGTCCGTCGAACGCCTCTGATCAACTCGACGAGTTACTCGATCAGCTTTACCAACAAAAGCTCGATCTGGCCGAGCCCGCTCCGAATTCGTCATCGGCCCTATATACGCACGCCGCACGGAGCATGGCCTCTGCAGCAGAAAGAGCGGAACGCGCACTGCGCGAACCAACCGGACTCAAGGGCGCGCTGACGGCGGTCGAGGAGGCCATCGCCCGGTTGGCTCGTCTGGTCGACAGCGCAGCGCACGTCCCGTAGGGACCCCAGTCCCGAGTCTTCATGAGACACCTCGGGACTTACTATACTTCAGAGCAGATTCAGCGTCCAAAACCTGGGTCGTTCCGATGTCCGTTCACGATAGCCATCACTTCCGCTGTCCCCCTGTCGATGATGCCGCGTACGCGTGGCTCGAGCGACGGGTGGGCCGTTGTCACCTGAATCAGCGACTGGGGATCGAGCATGACTCGGAAGCGCGGGTCTTCGGTCAGGGGCGCACGTTCTTTCACATCGAGAACTGGTACTCGATTCACTCGCTGATGCGTTTGGCGCTCCGGCTCGTGTTGCTGCACGAGCGCGGCAAGCGCAACGCCCGAAACATCGTGGTCAGGCACAACGTGATGCACTTCGAACGGCTGCCCGCGGAGTTCGACGGATTCACGATTCTGCACCTGACCGACATGCATCTCGATATCGCATCCGACCTCCCGGACGCGGTTCTGGCTGCCCTCGAAAGGACCGGACCTTACGATCTCTGCGTCCTGACCGGCGACTACCGGGCCAAGACGTTCGGTCCCTACCAGCCCGCCCTGGACGCAATGCGCCGGGTGCGGGAGGGAATCCGAGCGCCGGTCTACGCGGTGCTGGGGAACCACGATACGATCCGGATCGTGCCTGGGCTTGAAGCGCTCGACATTCGGGTGTTGTTGAATGAGTCGATCCGCTTGGAGCGAGGCGGGCAGGAAATTTACCTTGCCGGCATCGACGACCCGCACTACTACCGTGCGGACAACATCGAAAAGGCGACCGACGCAATCCCTTCAGGTCAGTACTCGATACTTCTATCGCACAGTCCTGAGATGTATCGCCACGCCGCCTACGCCGATTTCGACCTGATGCTGTCGGGGCATACCCATGGGGGGCAAATCTGCCTTCCGGGTGGGCATGCCTTGATGTTGAACGCGAATGCTCCCAGAAGTCTATGTAGCGGCGCGTGGCGTTATGAATCCCTGCAGGGCTATACGTCGACCGGGTGTGGAGTCAGTATCATCGACCTACGGCTGAATTGCCCCGGAGAAATCACGCTGCATCGACTTCAGTGTGCGGATTCGACCATTGTCTGAGGGTCTGTCGGCATTCGATTCCCGCGATGTGGGTGACGAATCAATACGGCTGCTTCCTGATTCGTAGTCTGAACAGGATGCGGGATACCATGAGTTCGAACACCAGAAACAGCACGATCAGGTCCCCGACATCACTTGCCGTCAACCCCAGGCGGGTCTGAACGATCAACAACGGAAACAACGCCTCGGGGATCTGATCCAGCCCCAGCGCCATTCCGCTGGCGGGAATGCCGACGCGCCGTTTGACGAAACTCGAGCAAAGATCGCCGGCCATCGCCCCGAGGCCGAGCCAGAAGCCAATCGTCCAGGGAAGTCCGAGCGCCGCGGCGCTGGCCATTGCCGCCAATATGCCCGCGAACAGTCCGCGAAGCGTCTTCGATGGGCCCAGTACCGGGCGGCCATCGAACATGCGCGCGCCCAGGTCGATCGGCGCTGAAAAGCGGTTGCCTAGGATCCTGGTTGCAATGATCGGCGCAGCGTTGGCCGCGATCACGACGATCAACAGTTGTGCCAGAAGCACGGAAGTATGGTGGTCGTCGCCGGTGACGAGGCGGGGTGAATGTGGGCAGTCCCTAGGAGTCGCGATCGGAAGTCCGCGTTGCGATTTAATCCCGCGAGAATTTTCCCGGAGGGTGCGCCGATCTCTCGGCGCACCCGTATGCAATCGCAGATCAGTCGATCTTGATCGATTTCCGCGTTGAGGTCGACGTCTTCGGTACCGCCACCTCGAGTACGCCATCCTTGAACGAGGCGGCGGCCTTGTCTCCCGCGACTTGACCCGGAAGCCGGATGTGTCGCTGGAACTCTCCGCGGCGCATCTCGCGGCGGACGTATTGGCCCTTTTCCTCCTTCTTATCGCTGTGGACCGAGGCGCGTATGCTCAGCACGTTCTCGTCGATCGAGACGTCGAGATTGTCCTTGCTGACGCCGGGTAGTTCGGCTTTGACGACGACCTCGTCGTCGCGCTCGATGACGTCCACTCGAGGTGTGCGTCCGAGAGCCGATTCCATGTCTCCGAGCCCTCTTCGCAGAAGTGGCTGTAGCCACCCTCCGCGGGTCAGGAAGTCCTCGAGCAGATGTTCGACTTCATCGAATGGGTTCAATGTCAGCGGTCTCGCCGTCTGGACCTGGACGTCTTTGCCGCTGTTCCGAGTTTCCTTTTCGTCTTTCTTGGCCATGACATTCACTCCTGCGACGTGTCGTCCCGGACTCGCCCTATCGCGCCGAACGCTTGTGGCTCGAGACGTGATGGGTTCCTTCATCCGTAACGCGTCGTCTTGGTATACAGCGAATTCGCGGCTGTCGTCAACAGCGTGTTTCCGGTCCGGGCGGGAGAATTCCGAGCGACCGCGCGATCGGGATGTTAGAGTAAAACAGCGGAATGCAGCGGCATCGGGGAGTGGCGCGACATCCGCTGATCCACCAGCGAATTCGTTGCGCAGTACCCGCCGCAGCGCCGTGCTCGGCGCGGAGGTGTATCGCATCGCTGGCTCCATCCCATAACGAAAAGTCTTACAATCCTTGCGCCGTTCGCATGTCCATGACGTGCGCCGGATGAGTCGTGGATTCAACGCCCATTATCGGGACTAGCAGGAGGTAGCGAATGAAAGTCGTGTTGTTTTGCGGCGGTCTCGGAACGCGGCTGCGCGAACACTCCGATACGATCCCGAAGCCCCTCGTCAGCATCGGCTATCGCCCGATCATCTGGCATTTGATGCGTTATTACGCGCATTACGGGCACAAGGACTTCATTCTGTGTCTCGGCTATCGCGGGGACTTGGTACGGAAGTACTTTCTCGAGTTCAGTGAGTGCATGTCGAACGACTTCAAGCTCTCGGAAGGGGGGCGCAAGGTCGAATTGATGAGCAGTGACATCGAGGACTGGACGATCACCTTCGTCGACACCGGTCTCCATTCGAATATCGGCCAGCGTCTGTCAGCCGTCCGGCAGTATCTGGAGGGCGAGGAAATGTTCCTGGCGAACTATTCCGATGGGCTCAGCGACCTCCCGCACGATGTTTACATGGACGAATTTCTTCGACGGGATGCAATCGCCGGCTTTGTCTCGGTGCGCCCTTCGCAGAGTTTCCATGCGGTGCAGACGGATGCGAATGGCCACGTTACGGTACTTCAACCGATCAAGGAGTCCGATTTCTGGGTCAACGGTGGATTCTTCTGCATGCGTGGCGAAGTCTTCGATTACATCAATGCTGGCGAGGAACTCGTCGAACAGCCGTTCCATCGGCTGATGAAGCTGAACAAGCTGTGGTCGTACCGGCACGACGGCTTCTGGGTGCCGATGGATACGTTCAAGGACAAGATCACCCTCGACAGAATGGAAGCACAGGGGACTTGCCCGTGGATGACCTGGAAGCGATGAATCGCGGCGCCGGGTTCAGTGCGCTTCGTCCCAATTGGCGCCGACGCCGATATCGACGACCAGGGGCACCGAGAGTTCGGCGGCCCGACTCATGAGCGAACGAATCGTCATGCTTGATTCATCGAGATAGGACTCCGCGACTTCAAAAACCAGTTCGTCATGCACCTGCATGATCATGTCGACCGGCGCGCCGCTCGCGCGAATCCACGCGTCGACGGCGATCATCGCGCGCTTGATGATGTCCGCCGCGGTGCCTTGCATCGGTGCGTTGATCGCGGTGCGCTCGGCGTACTGCCGACGTTGGGCGTTTCGTGACTGAATGTCGTCGACGTGTAGGCGGCGACCGAACAGCGTTTCAACGAATCCGTGCTCGCGCGCCGCGTCCCGGGCCGAATCCATGTAACGCTTCACTCCCGGGTAGCGTTCAAAGTAAAGGTCGACATAGCGCTGCGCTTCCCGCTGTGGAATACCGAGCTGCTTCGCGAGTCCGAACGCCGACATGCCATAGATCAGTCCGAAATTGATCGCCTTAGCCGAGCGGCGCTGTTCCGACGTCACGCTCGCCGGGTCTATTCCGAGTACCTCCGCGGCGGTCGCGCGATGCACATCGGCATCCTCGGTGAAGGCCTTCGTCAGATTTTCATCACCTGAAAGGTGCGCCATGATCCGCAGTTCGATCTGTGAATAGTCGGCGGCGAGGATCCGGCGTCCGGGCGGAGCGATGAACGCCTGTCGGATTCGCCGGCCCTCCGGTGTGCGTACCGGGATGTTCTGCAGGTTCGGATCGGACGAGGACAGTCGTCCGGTTGCGGCGACCGCCTGATGGTACGAGGTATGGACGCGGCCGGTTCGGGGGTTCACCTGTTCGGCCAGCTTGTCGGTATACGTCGACTTCAGCTTGCTCATCGACCGATGCTCGAGAATGATCCGCGGCAGATCGAAACTCTCGGCGAGTTCCTGGAGCACCGATTCGTCGGTCGACGGCTGGCCGGTAGGCGTCTTCTTGACGACCGGCAGTTGCAGTTTCTCGTACAGGATCGCCTGGATCTGTTTCGGTGACGCCAGGTTGAAGCGCATCCCGGCAGCGTCGTGCGCTGCCTGCTCCAGCGCGTGGATGCGCGTTTCCAGTTCGCGCCCCTGAATGGCCAACAGATCCACGTCGACCAGTACGCCGGTCTCCTCCATGAGGGACAGTACCGGAACCAGGGGCATTTCGATCTCGCGGTAGAGCCGCTCGAGTGTCGGCTCGTTTTGCAGTCGTGGCCAGAGGGTCCGATGCAGGGACAATGTGATCTCGGCATCCTCCGCGGCGTACGCGGTGGCCTCGGCGATACCGACCTGACTGAATGGGATTTGTTTGGCGCCCTTGCCCGCGACGTCCTCGTAATGAATCGTCTGCCGATGAAGGTAGCGTTCGGCGAGCGAGTCCATGTCGTGGCGCGTCATCGTGCTGTTCAACACGTACGACTCGAGCATCGTGTCATGGGTAATTCCGCGAAGCACGATGCCGTGATTGGCCAGCACGTGCGCATCGTATTTCAGATGCTGTCCGAGCTTCGGACGGGCGGCGTCCTCGAGTATCGGTGCGAGACGCCGCAGCACGTGATCCCGTCCGAGTTGCGCCGGGGCGCCGGGATAATCGTGCGCCAGCGGAACATACGCGGCGGTTTCGGGGTCGACGGCAAAAGACAGTCCGACGATCTCGGCATCCATGTACGACAGGCTGGTCGTCTCGGTATCGAAGGCGATCAGTTCCGCGTCCATCAGTCGAGTGATCCAGGCATCGAGTGCTGTCTCGTCGAGTATCGTCCGATAGCTGGCATTCGTGCGTGCCTGCGGTGAGTCTGCAGCCTGCTCGCCAGGCGCCGCGGTGGGCGCGTCGAACTGCCGCAGCAACGACGAGAACTCGAGTTCCTGCAGGAGCGGCCGGAGCGCGTCCACGTCGGTCGGTCCGGGGCGCAGGTCCTCGATTCGCACCGTCAGCGGGAGGTCGCAGACGATCGTTGCCAGCTGGCGCGATAACGGGATCTGCTCGAGGCTGTTCCTCAGGTTCTCACCGACCTTGCCGGGAACCTGATCCGCCGCGGCCATCAGGCGATCGAGATCACCGTACTCGTTCAACCATTTCGCCGCGGTTTTCGGGCCGACTTTCGGCACGCCCGGAATGTTGTCGGACGTATCTCCTGTCAGAGCGAGGAAATCGACGATGCGTTCGGGAGGAACACCGAATTTGTCGATCACTCCTGTCCTGTCCAAACGGCTGTCGAACATCGTGTTCTCGAGCGTAATCCGGTCAGTTACCAGTTGCGCCATGTCCTTGTCGCCGGTCGACACGATCACCGAAAAGCCATCGGCCGCCGCGCGGTGCGCCAGTGTCCCGATCACGTCATCGGCCTCGACGCCGCTCTCGACGATCATCGGCAGGCCAAGCGCGTCGATGACGGCCTTCAGTGGCGCAATCTGGGCCCGCAGGTCGTCTGGCATCGGCGGCCGATGGGCTTTGTAGCCGTCGTACAGCGCGTCGCGAAAGGTCGCGCCGGGAGCGTCGAACACGACACACAGGTGTGCGTCGGCGTACCGGGCCAGAAGCTTCCGCAGCATCGTGACGACGCCGTAGATCGCGCCGGTGGCCATTCCCTTGGAGTTGCTGAGCGGTGGCAGCGCATTGTATGCGCGGTACAGGAAGGACGATCCGTCGATCAGAACCAGCCGTTTTTCGGGGGAGTCGGTCATCGTGGCGCGTTGGCGGGTTCGTGCGTGGTTAGGGTGGCGAAATGCCGGTACGGTCCGATTCTAGCTGACCATCGCTTGCCCCGGAAACCACGCGTCGGCGAGGGTGGGAAGCAGGGCGACGATTCCATTCAGCCTGTCGAAACATTATGATTCGGTGCACTTCGGTCGAGCGGAGTGCGGTCGGGTGCTTGCGGCTGACCTGCATGAACGCGCGACGCCTCGGTGCCATGCCGCGAACGGGGAGGGCCGTTTCGGCGGCCCCCGTCTGCGTCGATCCGAACCGAGAACGGCAAGAACGATGCAAAAAATGAGGCCTATCAATGCAGTTGGAATCCATCCTGAAATCCTATGAGCGCTACGCGCCCGTCTATGATCAGACGTTCGGGTGGTTGCTCAGCTTTCGCGGCCGCTCGATGGCTGCCGGGGTGACGAACCGGCATCCCGGCAGGGTCCTGGAAGTCGGGGTGGGCACCGGAATCAGTCTCAACTACTATCGCCGGGAACATCAGGTGCACGGAATCGACATTTCGCCGCACATGCTCGAGAAGGCGCGCAGACGGGTTTCGAAGAAGCGGCTCGGCCATGTCACCCGGCTGGAAATCATGGATGCCCGTGACATCCGCTATCCCGACGAGAGCTTCGATGCCGTCGTCGCCGCCTACGTGATGTCGGTCGTACCGGAGCCGGCTCGGGTCATCCAGGAAATGGAACGGGTCTGCAAGCCGGGTGGCGATGTCGTCATCGTCAATCATTTCGCGGCGGGGAAGGGCTTCCGAAGGAATTTCGAGACCTTGCTGGCCCCGTTGTCCAACAAGCTCGGCTGGCGTCCGGACATGTGTGTGGAAGAGATTCTGCACAACACCACGCTGCGTGAGGTCAAGCGCCATACGCTGCCGCCGCTCGGGCTGTTCACGATGTTGCACCTGCAGAAGCCGAATTGAACCCGGTCGCGTGGATTCGATCGGGACGGGACTGGATTGTCCGCGTCCGCGCGCTCCCTGTTCGGACGACTCCGTGCCGCGGCCGGCCCGGTTACCCGGGCGTGACCCGCGGTCGGGCGCCGCTCGTGTTAGAATCCGAAGATTAGCAATCCTTTCGATCGCCCCCGCGCGAAATGTCCCTCAAGGCAAACGATCACCCGGCCTCCGCCGCTCTGGAAATCAAGTCGGGCTCGGTCAATGTCCTGAACATCCGATTACTCGACGGTGATCCGGAAGCCATCATCGCGCAGATCGAGGGCAAGCTTGCCACGGCTCCTGAGTTTTTCCGGAATGCTCCGGTCGCGCTCGATTTCAGCGTCGTGGAGGAGAGGAACTGCGCGCCGCAACTCGCCAGCCTGTTGCCTCGGATCCGGGCGCTGGGTTTGAACCCGGTCGGTGTCCGCGGCGCCGGGGAGGAATTGCAGAGGGCCGCGGAGCAAGCCGGGATAGGCGTCCTGCCGGACATTCGCGTGGAATCTCCGGTCCCGGCGAAAGACGGCGCCAAGTCGAATGCGGAATCGGGCGTTCCGAAGTCCGCCAACCGGCTGATCGACACCCCGGTGCGGTCCGGGCAGCGAATTTATGCGGCGGGCGGCGATCTCATCGTGCTCGCCCCGGTCAGCGCGGGCGCCGAACTGATGGCGGACGGCAACATCCACATCTACAGTTCGCTCAGGGGCCGGGCGCTGGCCGGCGTGCAAGGCAACCTGGAAAGTCGGATCTTCTGTCTAGACCTGCAGGCCGAGTTGATTGCGATCGGAGGCCGCTACCAGATCAGCGAGAATCTGGAGGAGTCGATTCGCGGACGGCCGGTCCAGGTGTTCCTTCGCGAAGATGCGCTGATCATCGAAGATCTCTGAGCCTTGGGCTCACTGTCGGAAACAGGGGGAGGATAACGGTTTGGCAAGAATTATCGTCGTGACGTCCGGAAAAGGGGGCGTTGGCAAGACCACCACGAGCGCGGCGTTCGCCATGGGGCTGGCGATGAAGGGTTATCGCACGGCCGTAATCGACTTCGACGTCGGTCTGCGCAATCTCGACCTGATCATGGGGTGCGAACGGCGCGTCGTTTATGACTTCGTCAATGTGATCAACGGTGAGGCGACGTTGAGTCAGGCCCTGATCCGCGACAAGCGCCGTGACAATCTCTGCATTCTTCCGGCCTCGCAGACTCGTGACAAGGATTCACTCACGAAGGAAGGCGTCGAGCGGGTGCTGAATGAGCTCGCCGAAACCTTCGAGTACATCGTCTGCGATTCGCCGGCCGGCATCGAACGTGGCGCAACGATGGCGATGTACTTCGCCGACGACGCGATCGTCGTGACGAATCCGGAAGTATCGTCCGTACGCGACTCGGACCGGATGCTCGGTATCCTTGCGAGCAAGTCGCGGCGCGCGGAGTTGGGTGTCGAACCGATCAAGGAATACCTTCTGCTGACGCGCTATTCGCCGCAGCGCGTGAAACTGGGGGAGATGCTGAGTGTCTCCGACGTGCAGGAGATTCTCTCCATGCATCTGCTCGGCGTCATTCCCGAATCGAAATCGGTCCTGAGCGCGTCGAATTCCGGGGCGCCGGTCGTCCTGGACGAACGCAGTGATGCGGGTCAGGCGTATCGCGACGTCGTTCGTCGGTACCTTGGGGAGCATGTGCCGCACCGATTCATCGATGACGGTAAGAAGGGGTTGTTCAGCCGGCTCTTCGGAGGTTAGACCTATGGGCCTTTTGGATTACTTTCGCAACCGCTCGGCCGGGACCTCGAGTGCCGCGGTCGCCAAGGAGCGTTTGCAGATCCTCGTGGCGCACGAGCGCGCCGAGCGGAGCAAGCCGGACTACCTGCCGAAACTCCAGCGCGAACTGCTGGAAGTCATCCGTAAGTACGTGCACGTGGACGACAACGCGATCACGGTGACGATGGAGGAGGACGGAACCCGCGAGGTGCTCGAGTTGAACATCGTGTTGCCCGATGAAACCGAGGCGACACCGAAGCCCCGTCCGGCCTCGCGTCCGCAATCACCTCCGCGCCGGCGTTGAGGCCACGAGTCACGCGCGCCGCCGCGTCGAATTGCCGGAGCACCCGGTCTCGATGCGGCTCGTGTCGTCATTCGTCGGTCGAGGCGTCTGCTGGCCGATGGCGCTTCGGATAGTCGAAGAACATCAGGCGTCCGGCGCCGCGCATCGTCTCGCTCCATGCCTCGCCGGCGAATTCGATCGCGGCGATCGCGCAGGTCGGCAAGTGGCCGACCACGTCCCCGGTCAACTCGTTGACCAGGTCGGTCAACACCGGATTGTGCCCGATCAGATAGACGCGCTCCGCGGATTCGGGTAATGCCTCGATCAGTTCCATGATCCCAGTCGTGCCCGCCTCGTAGATCCGTTCATCGATCGATATCGCCTCGCGCGGATAGCCGATTTCCTCGGCAATCAGCAACGCGGTCTTCCTCGCCCGCCGCGCCGGGCTGGCGACCATCAGATCGGGACCCGCGCCGCGCTCCCGCAGTACCCGGCCCATCAGGGGCGCGTCATGCTTGCCGCGCTTGTTCAAAGGGCGATCGCGATCAGATAGCGACGGATCACTCCAGCTCGATTTGGCGTGGCGAATGACGAACAGTTGCTTCATGCTTTCGCTCGCTGCGGATGAGTTGTTTCAGCCCTCGGCTGTGGGCGTTTCGTGGGGTGCCGACCATGTCCGCGATTTCTGCATTGGTCGGGCCAAATGTATACTATCGCGGTTTAAGTGCGCTCGCCGCCCGGGTCGGTCGCGTAGCGCCGGGTCCGGGACGTACACGCAGGCTTCCGGCGCAATTTCCGCGACGACGGCAAGGAATCCCGCAGCCGCCCCGAGCGACAAGTCTTCGCCGATCCATCGTACACTCCGACGCGGCCTTGAAGTCCCTTGAAGACGACACAGATTGCAAAATCGATGGATCTACGAGCGAACGGAATCCCGGTATCTGGCGCCGCGCGATGTTCACCGAGCACCCTTAACCGCGCCGACGTGGGGCCGGGCGGTTCGTGGCCGAACTGAACGAAAGGTACTCGGGCACACCGGCGGGCCGAGGGCTCGTTCCCTGGTCGTTGTATCGGGCGATCCGCCTCCATGAATGAAGGAAACGACGACGTGAGCAAGCTTGGCCGAGTCCTGTTGTGTTGCCTGGGCATTGTCGCTGCCGGGCCAGTGTCGGCCGATCCGGCAAAGTCGGCGGCGAATGCGCCGGCGGCGAGCGTGCCAATGCCTCGGCCGTTCGAGTTCGGCGACGTGATCAATCGAGCCAGGGAACTCGCGGGCAAGCCTTTTGCCCGGGACGACGGCGGCATGCCGGAGACCTTGACCAAACTCGATAGCGATCACTACCGCGAAATTCGCTTCAAGGGCGAGAAGGCGCTGTGGCGGGACGAGCAGTTGCCGTTCCAGGTGCAACTGTTCCACCGCGGGTTCATGTTCCGCGAACGGGTCAGCGTCAATATCGTCGATCGCGGTTCGGCCACGCGGCTCGCGTACTCGCCGGAACTGTTCGACTACGGCGAGAACAGCTTCGCGGCCCCGCTGCCTGCGGACTTGGGATTCTCGGGCCTACGTTTGCATTATCCGCTGCACCGCGACGGCAACTTCGATGAAGTCATGGTGTTTCTCGGCGCGAGTTATTTTCGCGCGGTCGGTCTCGGCCAGTCTTATGGTTTGTCGGCGCGCGGTCTGGCGATCGATACCGGACTTCCAAAAGCCGAGGAATTTCCTCACTTCCGCGAGTTCTGGGTCGAGAAACCCGCCAAGGACGCATCGGTCCTGACCCTGTATGCGCTGCTCGACAGCGCCAGCGTGACGGGCGCCTATCGATTCGATATTCGACCTGGCGTCGACCACACCGTCGAAGTCAGTAACCGGCTGTTCTTCCGCAAGTCGGTCGAGCGTATCGGCATCGCACCGTTGACCAGCATGTTCTACCATGGCGAGAACACGGACCGATTCATGGACGACGTTCGTCCCGAAGTGCACGACTCGGACGGGCTATTGATGGGGCGCATGAATGGCGAGTGGGTCTGGCGTCCGTTGAACAATCCGCGGCAATTGCGCATCAGCGTATTCCGGGAGAGCAACCCTGTCGGCTTCGGTTTGCTCACGCGGGATCGCGACTGGGATAACTACCAGGATTTCGACGCCAACTACCAGTTGCGGCCCAGCGCCTGGGTCGAGGCGCTCGGTTCGTGGGGGCAGGGGGCGATCTACCTGATCGAGATCCCGAGCGATGCCGAAAAGTACGACAATATCGTCGCGTTCTGGGTACCGGATCAACCGGTCAAGGAGGGCAGCGAACTGTCATTCAACTATCGCATCCATTTCATGCTCGACGAGTACATGGTCCCGCGGGGGGGCAAGGTCGTCGCGACGCGCGTCGGTGGAGCGCCAACTTCTGCTGGAGACCGGCCGGCGCGCCGCTTTGCGGTCGATTTCGCCGGGGAAACCTTGAAGCGTCTGACGCCGCACGCTGAACTGCGCGCCGACGTGGGCAGTTCGTCCGGTGAGGTGCGCTCGGTTTCCCTGGTCAAGAGCGAGGAGAGCGGCGCGTGGCGCCTCAGCTTCGATCTGGTCCCGGAAGAAGGCAAGGATCCGGTCGAACTTCGCGCGGTCCTCAAGTCCGGTGCCGATGTCCTTTCGGAGACCTGGATCTATCAATGGAGTGCCCGATGACGGCCCTACCGCTCACGGCGCCGAGGGAAACGGTCGCACTGCGTGACGAGGGCGAGGTGCGGGTACGCTTGCTTGCGTATCTCGAACGGCTCGGACTGCGTGATGCTCGCCTGTGCGAGGCACTAGCCGCCGATTGTCTGAACCGCGCTCGTCGCGGGGGTGGCTCGCGCGATACCGACGAGGATCTTCTCAGGCGGGGCATCGAGGAGGCGAGGCAGCTGTTCGATGTCCGTCTGGGTAAACTCCTGGGCCTGGATCCGGGACGCGATCGGCAGCGACTGGCCGGTGCCCGGGCCGCGCTGCTGCTGTCGGCGACGCGACAATCGACCGACTTCCTGTTCAGCGGCGAGGCCGGTGAATCCTGCTCCGCCGGCGATCCACGGCTGGGCTATCCGATCCCGGTGCCGCCCGAGGCACCGACCGCGATGCCGGCGCAACCGTTTCGTTTCCTGTTCTTCAAATCGACCTGACCATCAGGGGCACACGCTTCCGCACATGCCGCCCAGCGCCGAATTTCCCCGCCGCACCCGCACGATCCGCCGGACGTTCTTTTTCCTGCTGGTCGGCCTGACGACCGTCGTCGCGCTCGCGATGATCGCCAGCGCCTTTCAACAGAACGGAATCACGCCGCAGGAACTGATCCTGCTGATTTTGTACTCGTTGCTGATCCTGTGGATCAGCACGTCGTTCTGGACGGCGACGATCGGCTTCTGGTTGTTGTTCTGGGGTGGTGATCGCAACGCGATCAGCCGTCTGCCGTCGCGGGCGGGCGACAAGCCCGACGAGGGCCCGCCGTTGACGGCCTTGTGCATGCCGATCTATCAGGAAGACCCGCATCGGGTGTTTGCCGGTTTGCGCGCGATCTACCAGTCATTGATTGATACCGGACGCGCCGACGAATTCGAACTGTTCGTGCTCAGCGACTCCCGTGACCCGGAACTGTGGATCGAGGAGGAAGTGCGTTGGTATGGCATGTGTTGCGAGTTCGATGCGCACGGCAAGATCTTTTACCGGAACCGCGAACGCAACATCGCCCGAAAGAGCGGCAACATCGAAGAGTTCTGCCGCCGCTGGGGCAAGCGCTACCGCTACATGATCGTGCTGGACGCCGACAGCCTGATGAGCGGGGAGACGCTGGTCAAGATGGTGGATCTGATGGAGGCGCATCCGAATGTTGCGCTGATCCAGTCGCCGCCCCTGCCGGTCAATCACAAATCGCTGTTCGCGCGCATTCTCCAGTTCGCCAGCAGTCTCTACGGGGATGTGTTCGCCGCAGGCGCCGCATTCTGGCAACTGGCGGACAGCAACTACTGGGGACACAACGCGATCATCCGCGTGCAGCCGTTCGCCGATCACTGCGGGCTGCCGAAGTTACCCGGTCGGGAGCCGTTCGGTGGCGAGATCCTCAGTCACGATTTCGTCGAAGCGGCGCTGCTGCGCAAGGCGGGCTGGGAGGTGTGGCTGGCCTACGATCTGAAGGGCAGCTACGAGGAGCTTCCGCCGACGCTGATCGACTATGCGAAGCGTGACCGACGTTGGTGCCAGGGCAACCTTCAACACCTCCGGATGGTGTTTGCAAAGGGCTTTTCGGGCCTCAGCCGGCTGCATTTCCTGATGGGAGTGATGTCGTACCTGTCGTCTCCGCTATGGTTTCTGTTCCTGCTGGTCACGGGGTTCGAAGCCTACGTGCAGACGCAGACGATGCCGGTCTACTTCTTCGGTGACAACCTGTTTCCGGTATGGCCGGAGTCCTACGCGGTCGAAATGACGACGGTATTGCTGGTGACGCTGGCGATGCTGTTCATGCCGAAATTCTGGGGGCTGTTGCTGTTCATCAAGAATGGCCAGCAAGGCGCCTATGGCGGGTTTCTGCGCGTGCTCGCGAGCGTTGTTCTGGAGAGCATCTTTTCGGTGCTGACCGCTCCGGTGCTGATGCTTTATCAGACGAAGTTCGTCGTGTCGATCCTGTCACGGCGAAGCATCGGCTGGCCCGCCCAGCAGCGTGGTGATCATCGACTGAGCCTGTCGGAGGCCGCGCGCGCGCACGGCGGTCAGACGCTGATCGGACTCGCCGTCGGTTTGGTCAGTTACGAGTACGTTCCGAGCTTTTTCTGGTGGTTCACACCGGTTCTGGCGGGATTGATCTTCTCGATTCCGGTGTCGATGCTGTCGAGCAGCACCGCCTGGGGTGGGCTGGCCAGACGACTGGGCTTGTTTTTGACGCCTGAAGAGTCGGATCCGCCGGATGTGATTCGCTATCTGCGCGCCAACCTCGCCGCCGACGATCCGGTGGCCGATCAATACGGCGACGAGAAGCGCAAGATCGCTGATCCCGGCGTGTGCGCGCTCCATGTCGCGCTGCTTCCGGACCGCCAATTGACCCGACGCGCGCGCCACCAGTTGCGGGCGTTGTTCTATCAGGTCGTCGAGGAAGGGCCGGACAGCATGTCGCAGAACGACAAGCGCTCGCTCGTCGCCGATCCCGAGTCGCTGCTTCGCCTGCACGCGTTGATGTGGAGCCGTTCCGGCGGCGCCTGAGGTCCGCGTGCGGTTCCGGCGCATCGACCGGTCATCCGCCCTCCGGGTTGTACACACTGTTTCCTGGCGCCGTCCTGAGGCTGAAGTCCGCCCCTACGTGCCTGGGTTGATACCCCAGTAATTTTCTCAACTTACTGTTTTTATTATATTTCGCCGGGTATGCTCAGAAACTGCTCAGATCGTGCCAAGGCGAGTAGCGGCAAGCGTTTGGCGGTATCTTCAGAGCTCGATCCACATAGTTATCCACAGATACTGTGGGTAGTCTGGTGGTCCGGGCTGCTGCGTAACGCGCGAGGCAGGCCGGGGTGACAGCGCACGCCGATAGTGTCTCGTCAGCCGCGCCACCGGCGACCCTGACTGTCCAGGTGCGGCCGGGGCGAAGCCTGGACGTGTTGTCGCGACAGGAGGTCAACCGGCTGCTGGATACCAGCAAGAGCGGGCTGTACGACATCTTCCGTCGCTGCTCCCTCGCGGTACTGAATTGCGGCAGCAACGAGGACAACAGCAAGCTGATCCTCGAGCGATTCCGGACCTTCGATATCCGCGTTCTCCAGCAGGAGCGGGGCATCAAGCTCGAGGTGATCCACGCGCCGGCGAGCGCCTTCGTCGATGGCGAGATGATCCTCGGGATTCGTGAACATCTGTTCTCCGTGCTGCGCGACGTCGTCTATACGCATTTCGAAATCGTCGCGAATCCGGCGTTCGATCTTCGGCAGCCCGAGGATACGACGAATGCAGTGTTCCACATCCTGCGCAATGCAGGTTGCCTGGTTCCGGATCGCCCTCCGAATCTGGCCGTCTGCTGGGGAGGGCATTCGATCGGACGCGACGAGTACGACTACACGAAGGAAGTCGGGCACGAGTTGGGGCTGCGAGGAATCGACGTATGCACGGGCTGCGGACCCGGCGCGATGAAGGGGCCGATGAAGGGAGCGACGATAGGCCATGCGAAACAGCGCCTCGGCGCCGCGCGATATCTCGGCGTGACCGAGCCGGGCATCATCGCTGCCGAGCCACCGAATCCGATCGTCAACGAACTGGTGATCATGCCGGATATCGAAAAGCGCCTGGAGGCGTTCGTTCGAATTGCCCATGGCATCATCGTGTTTCCCGGCGGCGTCGGCACCGCGGAGGAGGTGTTGTACCTGCTGGGCGTGCTGCTCCACCCGGATAATCGCTACATTCCGTTGCCGCTGATCTTCACCGGCCCGCGGCAGAGCGCGGAGTACTTCGCGTTGCTCGATCGCTTCATCGGCGACACGCTGGGCACGGAAGCGCAGAGGCGCTACAGGATCATCATCGACGATCCGGCCGGTGTCGCTCGGGAGATCAAGGCGGGCATCGCCACCGTCGAAAGTTTCCGGCGGCAACACAACGACGCGTACTATTTCAATTGGCTGATGAGGATTCAGCCGGATTTTCAACTCCCATTCGCGCCGACGCACGAGTCGATGGCCGAGCTCGCGCTGCACCGCGACCAATCCTTGCACGAACTGGCCGTGAATCTGCGCCGGGCGTTCTCGGGGATCGTCGCCGGAAACGTCAAGGCCGAGGGCATTCGACGGGTCGAGGAGTACGGTCCGTTCGAACTGCGCGGCGATGCGGCAGTACTGGCGCATCTCGACCAGCTTCTGGCCGCGCTGGTGGCGCAAGGGCGAATGAAGTTGCCGGGCACGCGTTACGAGCCATGCTATCGGCTCGTGGCCTGAGGTAAGTGCGGAATTTGAGCAGTGCGCCCTGCGGAAGGAAAGCGGGGATGGGCTGTTGCGCTTGTTCAGGCCATCCCGGGGATGCTACAAGGTCATGCGGAGGGCGAGCATCAAGGCGTCTTGGCCTGCTGCAGCACGCTGTCGACCGAATTCTTCCGCAAGTGGGAACGCACTCGTTCCGCATCGGCCAGGCTCTTGTACGGGCCGATCTTGACGCGGTACCAAGTCGCGCTTTCGATGATGACCTTCTCGGTCTTTGCCTTGACCTGTACTTCGGCCAGTCGCGCCCTGAGCTTTTCCGCATCGTCGAGGCGTGAGAACGATCCCGCCTGAACCATGTAGCTGGCGGCAGTTCCGCGACCGAGGTTTTCTTCGCGGGCCAGTTCGCGAATCTCGCTCTCCGAAACGATCACTTCCTTTTCGGGCAGGATCTTGTAGAAACTGAAGCGCGGCTCGGGGATCTGGATCTCCGGAACCTTGTCGCCCTTGTTGCGCTGCGGCTTGCGTTTCCCTTTGACGTCCTTTGCCCCAGAGGGCTCATCTTTCGCGTCGGTCGGGGGGGCGGTGGCCGTTTCGGTCGTGCCACTGCCTGCGCTGGCGCCTTCCGTGGTCGAGGATTTGCCGTACGGCGCGAACCGAATCACCGCGACGACGGCGACGATGGCCAGCGCGACCGGTATGATCCAAACCCAGTCGCTGCGACGCCTGCGCTTCGGTGGCTTGCGCCATGATCCGGGAACCCGGTGCTTATAGTCTCTGGACATGTCTACATCGCTTCCGGAGCCGATATCCCCAATATCTCCAAGCCGTTGGCGATCACCTGTCGCACTGCCTCGACCAGGTTCAGCCGGGCGTTGCGGACCGCCGCGTCCTCAACCAGGAACGGGCAGGCGTTGTAGTAGGTATGAAAGTCACCTGCCAGTTCACGCAGGTACTGAACCAACTGGTGCGGCTCGTACTGCAAGGCTGCGCTTTCGAGCACCTCGGGATAGCGCGCTATACGGTTCAGCACGTCCGACTCGTGTGGTTCCACCAATCGGTCGAGGTGGCTCATGCCGAGCTTGAGGTCGCGCGTCCAGCCCTTTTCGTCGAGTTGTCGAAAGACGCTGCATATTCGAGCATGCGCGTACTGCACATAGTACACCGGATTGTCGTTGCTCCTCGACGTCGCGAGTTTCAAATCGAAATCCATGTGCTGGTCCGAGCGACGCATCATGTAGAAAAACCGTGCCGCGTCCGTCCCGACTTCGTTGCGCAATTGTCGAAGCGTGACAAATTCGCCGGAGCGCGTCGACATCTGCACTTTTTCCTCTCCCCGATACAGTACCGCGAATTGCACGAGCAGTACGCGTAGCCGCTGTTCGTCCCGCCCCAAGGCCTGCAGTGCGGCGCGTACGCGAGGCGCGTAGCCGTGGTGATCGGCTCCCCAGACGTTGATCAGGGTGTCGAAGCCGCGCTCGAACTTCGTCAGATGGTAGGCGATATCGGAGGCGAAGTAGGTCGGCTGACCGTTCTCGCGGATGACCACCCGATCCTTCTCGTCGCCCAGTTGGCTGGAGGCGAACCAGATTGCGCCGTCCTGCCGGTAAACGTACCCCGAGGCTTCGAGGGCCGCCAGCGCACGGTCGACGGCTCCCTCGGTCGTCAGGCGACGTTCCGAGAACCACTCGTCGTAGCGAACGCCGAACTCACCGAGATCCTCGTCGATGTCCCGCTGGATCTCCGATAATCCCGCGTCGAACACCGTTCGGTAGCCCGAGTCTCCGAGCAGCGTCTTCGCACGCTCGACGACGGCGTCGATGTACAGTTCCTTGTCCCCGCCCTGCGGCTCATCCGGCGGAAGCCCGTCGAGTACGGCCGCCGCTCCATGGCGAAAGGTGTCGCCATGGTTGCGGTGCAGGGCCGATGCGATGTCGCGCACGTACTCGCCTCGATAGCCGTTGCTCGGAAACGGCAGTGCCTCGCCGGATGCCTCCAGATAGCGCAGCCAGACGCTCGCGGCGAGAATGTCCATCTGCCGGCCGGCATCGTTGACGTAGTACTCGCGGTGAACATCGTAGCCGACCGCATCCAGCAGGTTCGCGACCGCCGAGCCGAATGCCGCGCCCCGTCCGTGTCCGACATGCAGGGGGCCGGTCGGGTTGGCCGAGACGAACTCTATCTGCACGCGCCGGCCCGCGCCGATCGCGCTGCGCCCGAACGAGGCGCCCTGGTCGTGGATCGCGCGGACCGAAGCGTACTGGGCTTCGCCGGTCAGATGGAAGTTGATGAATCCGGGGCCGGCAATGTCGACCCGCTCGACGAGTTCGTCGCGGTCGAGCGCGGCGACGATGCGTGTCGCCAGTTCCCGTGGCGCGATGCGTGCACTTTTCGCCAACACCAGCGCCGCATTGCTCGCGAAGTCGCCGTGTTGGGAATCCCGTGCCCGTTCGACCACCACATCACCGGCAGATCCCGCATCGGGCAGTTGGCCGGCCTCGCGCAATTTGACGAGAGCGTGTTCGAGTAAAGTGGTAAGCCGTTTCTTCAACATCAGGCGTGGGTGGGACTCGTCGGTTGCGGACAAGTCGATTATTATCCTAAAAACAACGGGCCTTAGACAGCACGACGACAGGCCTGGTTACCCGAGCAGCCAGGCGCATCACGATCGGCAATCGACATGAACACCACAGAGATCATTCACCGGCTGCGCGTCGGATTCGCGCTGGTCGTAGGATTCCTCGTCGGGCGTTTCTTCGCGACCACGCTGCAGCATCATGCATCGGAGTTCTTCATCGGCGGATTCATGCTCGGATTCATCGGCATGCAGCTGATCTACCGGGCATTCGACGCCTTGCGCGGCCAAGATCGCTGATTCAGATCCGATGCAGAGAAGCCAGCGCGGCATCGGTGCCCGCGCCGGCGGACGGGTGGGCGGGGCGCGTCCGTGACAAGGCCGCGGCCGCTTCGTAGATACGCGGGCCGTGCCAGCTATCGGTCGTCGGGCTATATAGCGCGCGGTTCAGCAAGTTCAGATCCTCGGCAAACTCGGGATCGACGCGTTGCGCGATCTGTTCCAGGTTTCGCGGCGGGTCCGTGGGCCACCGGTCCCGTCCCCAGGCCAGCAAGGCCGTACGGGTTTGCGCCGCATCCCCGGACAGGCACGCCCGTTCCAGGGCTCGCAAAGGTTTCAGTGAGGCCCCGCCGCTCGTGGTCGGCGACGCGGCCGCCGTGGGCCTCCGGTTTCGCGCGCCCTGCCACCACCACGCGGCGCCGGTCGCGGCCCAGCCGACGCCAAAGATCGACGCGAGCCAGATCCAGATCGTCGAAGGGACGGCGCTCGAAGCCGGCGGCGCCTGCGCAGCCGCGGGTTGTTCCGCGGGTACGGCTACGGCATCCGGTTCCGGTGGCCGGGGCGCCAGCGCGTTGGTCCCGGGTTTGACACGCAGCGTCCGCTCGGGGATGCGCGCGACTTCGGGTCGGTCCGTCGTCGTGTTCCACCAGGCGATCTCGACGCCGGGCAAGCGGTACGAGCCGTCGCGGGTCGGAATGAACGCCGTCTTCTCGCGGCGACTGCTGTTGAGTCCCTGCGCGCCGAAGTCTTCCTTCAAGGCGGGTTGGTCTGGATACTGCTGCAGCGCTCCGTCATCGGGGCTCTTGGCGCCGAGTTCCGGCAGCATGCCCATCGTGACGCCGTCGCCACGCACCGACAGCGTCCGCGTCACCGGCTCGCCAACCGAGGTCTCCGGCGGGTCGCTGGACCAGTGTTCCTCGAGTTGCAGCTTGGCCGCCGGCAGCCATTGCCGGCCCTTGATGCCGGCGGGTATCGGCCTGACCTGCAAGGTGATCGGCGACGAACGGACCCGTCGGGTGCTGCTCTGCGAACCGAAGAACTGGTCGAACATCGAACCGGCACCGATCGATGCCTCGGCCTCGAGCGTCAGTGGTTCGATGTGCAGCGGGCCGCTTTTCTGCGGAAATATAGCGAAGCGCCGTTCGATGACACCAAAGCGCTGTCCATGGCGCTCGACCTGGTAACGGCGATCGTCGCCGAGTTTCTGCACGATCGCATCGGACAGTTTCGGGTCCTCGAGCTGCCCGCCGCGCAGCGCGACGCGGTGCAGGATCCTCAGCGTCAGCAGGACCTGCGCCTGGACATAGGGATTCCGAGGCTCGGCGTCGACCTCGAGCAACAAGTCGTCGCCGCCGGGGTTGGTCGCCGGTCGGGTCGCGGCCTGGCCGGGAACGACAGTGATGCCGAAGGGGCTGCTGCGGTCCCGTCCGAACGGGATCGACGGCACCGTAACCGAGCCGAGGCGTTTCGCCCTGACCGCCAGCGACCAGGTCGTGCGACGGCTGAGCTGACCGTTGTTCATCGTGACGTGGGTCGACTGGCTCTGATGCAGGAGTTCGAAGTCATCGTCCAGCGGACGGAAATCGGGGTCCCCGTCCGGCTCACCGTCGGTCGAAAACAGCAGCGTAAAGGATTCGTCGATGGCCACGGGGTCCCGGTCGACGGACCCCGAAACCGTGGCCTGAGCGAGCGCGGGTAGCAGCAGTCCGATCAGCGCCAGCAGCGTGATGGCGCAGATGCGGCCCAGTCCTGGATGACCCGGAGCCCATCGGGCCCGATGGCAAAGAAGTACCTCGATCATGGTTCGTCGCTCTGCATCTGCTGTTGGCGCTGACGATGCTGCCACGCGAACTTTCGACGCAGCAGACCCGCGGGGTCGTCCGGAATCCGCCGCAGCCATTGTTCGTTGGCTTGCTGTTGCTCGGGTTGTTCGGCCGGACTGGCCGAGGCTTCTCCGGTCTTGTCAGGGCGCGGTCCATCCTCGGGGCGGTCGGACGGGGCCGTCGCGTCCTGCTGGTCCTTGCGGTCCGATCTGTTGTTGTCAGCCTGGTTTGCCGCATCGTGCTGTGCGTCCTTCTGCGGCGGTGGGCGCGAAGCCTGATCGGGCTGCTGTTGTGGCTCGTTCCGCGGCTGGTTCTTGTCCTGTTCGCCCTTGTCCCCTGCGGACTGATCCTGCTGGGTCTGCTGGCGGTTGTCGGTGCGCTTCTTGTCCTTCTTCTTGTTTCCCTTGTCGCCGTTGCCCTTCTGTTCCTGCGGCTTCTTTTTCATGGCCTGTTCCAACAACTCCTTGTTGTACTTGGCGTCAGCATGCTCCGGGTTCTTCGCGATCGCCTGGTCGTAGGCGGCGATCGCTTCGGCAAAATGCCCGAGGCGCGCGAGCGCATTGCCGCGGTTGTACCAGTCTTCGGCGCCATCGCGCCCTTCCAGTGCCTCGAGCGTGCGCTGAAACTCGCCGGCACGGTACCACGCGGCGCCCTTCCAGGCGGGATCGGCAAAACGCTCGGCCGCCACACCGAAGCGGTCTTGCGTAAAGTCCTTCGCCGCCCGCTGGTCCGCCCTGGCCCAGAGGTCCGCCCAGTCGAACGCCGAACCGGGACGTGGAACCACCGTCAGCAGCACGAGAACGAGCAGCACGCCGCGCCGGAATGCCAGCGCCGCTAGCGGAAGCAGCGCCAGCAGCAGCCACGGGCCACGCTCGATCCATTGCTCCAGTTCGGTTGCGGCGCGCGAGTCGTTCGGTGTCACGCTGCGACCGCGCTCGAAGAACGACTGGAACGCGCGAATGTCGCTGGCGTCGCCACTGAGGTCGCGATATCGCCCGTCCCCGGCGTCGGCGATCTGCTTCAGGCTGTCGCTGTTCAGGCGCGGAATCAGGATGTTGCCTTCATCGTCCTTCCACAGACCGCCCCGGGGGCGCGGAACCGGTCCGCCCGCGGCGGTGCCGACGCCGAGCACCGAGACGCGAAAGCCGGCCTCGCTGGCGCGCCGGGCGGCGGCGACGGCTTGCGGTTCATCGGCACCGCATGCGATCAGCAGCAGGTCGCCGCTGGTCAGGCCCGTTTGCGTCATCAGCTTGACCGCCAGGTCGAGGCCGAGGTCCGCACGCTGTCCGGCGACCGGGGGCAATTCGCTGCTGAGCGCGCCGAGTTGCGAGGCGATCGTCGCGGTATCATCGGTCAACGGTGTCACGGTAAACGCATCGCCGGCGAAGATCACCAACGCCGTTTGCCCGTCGCGCCGCCCGCGCAGCAAATCGGCGATCTTGTAGCGCGCCCGGTCCAGACGACTCGGGGTGATGTCCGTTGCGTCCATCGGCGTGGACAAGTCGAGCACGATCGCCAGGGGCCGTTCGTTGCGGAATACCGGAACCGGCACGCGGTCCCAGACCGGTCCCGCGAGCGCGGTGATCGCCAGCAAGCCGCCCAGTCCGATCGCGGCGACGCCGATCGACTGACGCGCCACGGCACCTCCCCGGATCGCGAGGTAAGGCAGCAGTGCAGGGTCGCAGATGCGCGACAGTCTGCCCAGCGGGGAGCGAAAGCGGTACAGGCGCCACAAGGCCCATAGCAAGGGCAGCAGCGCGAGCAGCCACCACGGCCTGAGAAAGTGGAAGCCGTCCATCAGGTTCCTCTCAGTCGCGGCCACGCCGCGGCGAAGGCCGCGATCAGTGCCAGCCCCAGAGGCCACGGGTAGAGCTCGTCATAGGGACGGAAATAGAGCCGCTCCTGCTCGACCGGTTCGAGTTGGTCCAGCAGTTCGTAGATATGCCGCAGCTCGCGCGTGTCGCGGGCTCGAAAATAGCGGCCCCCGGTCTTGTCGGCAATCGCCTGCATGGTTTCCTCGTCGAGGTCCTGCGAGGGATTCACCTCGTGCGAGCCGAAGATGCCCATGACGGTCATCCGCTCGGCGCCGATACCGATCGTGTAGATCCTCAGGTGGTCCCTTGCGGCGAGTTCGGCCGCCTGCAGCGGGGACACCGCCCCCGCGGTATTGGCGCCGTCACTGATCAGAATCAGCACCCGTTGATTGTCCGGATTCTGCCGCAAGCGCTTCACCGCGAGGCCGATCGCATCGCCGATCGCGGTCTTGTCACCGGCCAGCCCGATGACCGATTCGTCGAGCAGCGTCCGGACGGTCTTTCGATCGAAGGTCAGCGGCGCCTGCAGGTAGGCCCTTTCACCGAACAGGATCAGCCCGATGCGGTCGCCGCTGCGTCGTTCGATGAATTCACCGGCGACGTTCTTGGTCGCCGTCAGTCGGTCGACCGCGCGGCCGGCGACGAAGAAATCCTCGACCTCCATGCTTCCCGACAAATCCGCCGCCAGCATCAGATCCCGCCCGCTGATGGTCTGCTCGATAGGCTCACCGAGCCATTGTGGTCGGGCCGACGCCAGGACCAGTCCCAGCCAGGCGACCAGTGCGATCCAGAACGTCGGGGTTCGGTTCGGGCCAGCAGACCGGCTGCCCCCGAGCGCGATCAGGTCGTCGAGAAACGGCACCTTCAGGGCCGCCTCGGCCCGCGCGGCACGAGCGGGAAGCGCGAGCCGAACCAGCCAGGGGAGCGGGGCCGTCAGCAGCAACCAGGGCCAGTCGAAGTGGATCATTGCGCCTTGCCGGGAGTCGTTCGACGACGCGGCTGCCGTTCCAGCCAGGTCCGGCAGGCTGCGATCAATTCGGCGAGTTCCTGTTCGCTGGCCGCGGCGCGTCTATAGGCCAGGTCGCCGAGCAGGCGTCCGGGGCCGTCGGAGAAACTCGTTCCGTTTTGCACGCCATCGAGCCACGACAGCCAATCGGATCCGGTCAGTCCGGCGACGTCGCGGCGGGGATACAGGCTCAGTGCGACTCGCCGGATCAGCACCGACAGCCGCCGGCCACGCTCGTCGGGTGACAGATCGGTGCTGTTGCCGATCGCCTCCAGTTCGCGCATCGCTGCGGCGCGTACCCCGGTTCGTCGCATGCGGCGGATCAACCACAACGCGCCCCAGCTCAGTGCGACGACTGCCAGCGCTGCCAGCCACCAGCCGGGCGCAGGAGGCCACCAGCCGACCGGCGGCGGCAGATGGATGTCCCGCAACGGCAGATCCGGGGTCGTGTTCACAGGTGCAGGCGTTGTGGTGCGACGCCTTGTTGCAGAACCTTCAGCGGGTCCTCGTCGGTCGCGCAGGTCAATAGCCGCATGCCGCTGCCGAGTGCCAGCCCGCGCAGCTTTCGCAGGCGCTCGTCGAAGCGGCGTCGATGCGCTTCGGCCGCCCGGGGTGACAGGTCCAGTACGACATCCCGGTGCTGTCCGTCGGCAAAGCGGTAACGGCCCGTGGACGGTAGTTCGCGCTCCAGAACGTCGTGAATCATCACCAGAACCGCGTCACCATGGCGTCGCAGCCGTCGGAGTCGTTCTCCCAGCGCGTCGTCGAGTGTGCGGAAGTCACTGAACAGGAATATCAGGCTACCGGTGTGTGCATGGCGCTCGAGCGCGGTCAGCGCATCGATTGAGTGCTCCCGCGAGGGCCGCGCATACGAACTTCCGCCCGGCACGGCTTCGGCCATCGCGCGCAACAGGCGCAGGACGGTTCGTCGGTGGTGTTCCGGCTTGAACTCGCTGCGGCCGTGCTCGGAAAAGATGACTCCGCCGACCCGGTCGCCCCGATGATGGGCACTCCAGGCGATCAGCGCGGCGAGCCGAGCTGCTACGACGTGCTTGAACACTCCCCGGGTTCCGAAGAACATCGTCGATCCGACGTCGACGGCCAGCAGTACCGGGCGTTCACGCTCTTCGCGGAAGGTCTTCGTGTGAACCCGTCCGGTACGCGCGGTGACTCGCCAGTCGAGCGTCCTGATGTCGTCGCCGGGCACGTACGGGCGGGTTTCGTCGAACTCCATGCCCCGGCCCTTGAAACGCGACAGATACTGACCGCTCTGCAAGGCACGTGCGGTCGATCGGTACAGCGGCAGCGCGGTCGCGGGTGCGGCCAGCCTGATCAGGCTTTCGAGCCTGGGGCGGGTCAGATCGTCGGACGGCAGCGCGTCGCCGGCGGCGGGGTTCACGCGCGCGTCAGGACTTGCTGCGGCCATGATGCGGCGCCACCACGAGCGGGGTGATTCAGCGAACGAATCGGCCAAGTACATCCTCGAGAAAGTTCCAGCCATGATCCGTGCAGCGGACGACGGCGCCGGAGTCGCTGAGCAAGCCGTCACGAATGCAGTCCGCAAGCGCCGGCTCGAGTGCGGTCAGCGGCAGTCCGGTGCCGGCGGTGAAGGCTGCGGCGGCGAATCCGTCGCGCAGGCGCAGATGATTCATCAGAAACTCCAGTGGTTTGTCGTCGTCGTCGACGATCGTGCCGGGCAGCGGGCCCGGTGCGTCGCGGACTGCGGCGACGTATGCGTCCGGTCGCCGGAGCTTGGCGGTTCTCACCAGCGCTCCGGTCTCCTGATCCGTTATTTTGCCATGAGCGCCCGCGCCGATGCCGAGGTAGTCGCCGAACCGCCAGTAATTCAGGTTGTGGCGGCATTCGTGCCCTGCCTGCGCGTAGGCCGAGACCTCGTATTGGCGAAAGCCGGCCGCCGCGAGCGCGGACTGGCACGCCAGTTGGGCCCGCCACAGGATGTCGGGTTCGGGGAGAGGCGGCGGAAACTTGCCGAACAGCGTGTTGGCCTCCAGCGTCAGCTGATAAAGCGACAGATGGCTGGGGCCGAGCCCGAGGGCCGTCTCGACGTCGGCGAGCGCACCCTCGACCGATTGCCCGGGCAAGCCGAACATCAGGTCGATGTTGATCTCGTCGAATCCGCTGCTCCGCGCCGTATCGACGGCCGCCGCCGCCGACCGACCGTCGTGGATGCGGCCGAGCCGGGCCAGCATCCCGTCGTCGAAACTCTGCACGCCGATCGACAGCCGGTTGACGCCCGCCGAACGGTAGCCACGAAAACGCGAGGCCTCGACGGTGCCGGGATTGGCCTCGAGCGTGACTTCGACGTCGCTCGCAAGCCGGGCGCGTTCGGCAATGCCGTCGAGCAGCCGGGTGATCGCGTCCGCGCCGAACAGGCTCGGCGTACCGCCGCCGATGAAGATGGTATCGATTCGCCGTTCCGGTGCGCGAAGGAGTTCATGATCCAGATCAAGCAGCAAGGCTTCGATATAATCGTCCTCCGGCAAAGCGTCGGTGCTCGCGTGCGAGTTGAAGTCGCAGTACGGACACTTGCGCACGCACCAGGGGATGTGCACGTAGAGGCTGAGTGCTGCCGGTGGGGTCATCTGACGTGGGGTTAGGACGACGGCGGGAAAGCCCGAAAGCTTACCAGATCGCGTGCTTTGCCCGTCAGGACTGAGCGCCGCCGATTGCCTGACGCGATCGAAGCGCCACGATCCCTGTGATTTCGAAGACACAATCTTTTATCGTACGCGCGCCATGAGCAACTTGGTGGAAGTCGAACAACTCGTCCGTTACTACGGGGACTACCCGGCGGTGCAGGACGTGACGTTCACATTGGAGAAGGGCGAGATACTCGGGTTCCTCGGCCCCAACGGCGCCGGGAAGACATCGACGATGCAGATGATCTGCGGGAATCTCGCGCCGACATCCGGGCAGGTTCTGATCCAGGGAATCGACCTGCTGGATCGACCCCGCGAGGCGAAGCGCGAGTTGGGCTATTTGCCGGAAATCCCGCCGCTGTATCGCGAACTGACGGTCGACGAGTTTTTGTCGTATTGTGGCCGTCTGCACCGGATGTCCCGCGAGCAGTTGCACCGTGCGTTGCCCGAGGCCAAGGAGCGCTGCGGACTTCAGGACGTCGGGGCGCGATTGATCGGCAATCTGTCGAAAGGTTTCCAGCAGCGGGTCGGAATCGCCCAGGCGATCCTGCATGCGCCGGCGGTGATCATCCTCGATGAACCGACCGTCGGGCTCGATCCGATCCAGATCCGCGAGATTCGTGAGTTGATCCGTGAACTCGGCCGGGAACACGGCATCATCCTGTCCACGCACATTCTTCCCGAGGTCCAGGAGTCGTGCACGCACGTGCAGATCATCCATCGCGGTCAGTTGGTTCTGAAGGACACGATCGACGGGCTCGAGCAGAAGATGCGGGCATCGAGCATCCTCTTGCGAACGGGCCGGCCGGGCGATCCCGCGAAATTGGCGGCGGTCGATGGGGTTCAGTCGATCGAGGCGATCGAGGCGACGCAACTGCGGATCTACCACGACAATGAGCGAAATCCGGCCGAGCAGCTTGCCGCGGTCGCGGTCGGCGAGGGTTGGGGTTTACTCGAACTGAGACCGGAACGACGATCGATGGAGCAGGTGTTCATCGATATCACCCAGCAGCAGCCGGACGAGGAGTACGTCGCATGATGGCCCTGACGATCGCGGGACGCGAACTGCGAACGATGTTTCTGTCGCCGCTTGCCTGGTCGATTCTCGGTGTCGTTCAGCTGATTCTCGCGTTCATCTTTCTCGTGCAGGTCGATTGGTTTCTGACCAGCGCCCAGCCACGAATGGCCGGCGTCGAAGACGCTCCGGGCGTGACCGACCTGATCGTCGGGCCCTTGTTCGGACAGGCCGCGGTGATTCTGTTGCTGGTGACGCCATTGCTGACGATGCGACTGATCAGCGAAGAGCGGCGCAATCGCACGCTGAGCCTGCTGTTCAGCGCTCCGGTGTCGATGAGCGACATCGTGCTCGGCAAGTATCTCGGTGTCTTCGGCTTCCTGCTGATCATGGTGTTCATGATCACGCTGATGCCGCTGTCGCTGCTGTTCGGCGGTGGCCTCGATTTCGGCAAGCTGGCCGCGTGCGTTCTGGCGCTTGCCTTGTTGCTCGGTGGCTTCGCGGCGCTGGGCTTGTACATCTCGGCGCTGACCGGTCAGCCGACCGTCGCGGCCGTCAGTACGTTCGGCATACTGCTGCTGCTGTGGATCATCGACTGGAGCGGCAACACCATGCAGTCCGCCAGCGGGGTGCTCGAATACCTGTCGCTGCTGCGTCACTACGAAAAGCTGATGAAGGGCCTGGTGAATTCCACGGACATCCTCTACTTCGTGCTGCTGATCGCGACCTTCCTGGTACTCAGCGTGCACCGCCTCGACAACGACCGCCTGCAACAATGAAGATCAGTCGCAAGATCCATTCGCAGATCCGCCTTCAGAACCTGACGTTCAGTGTGCTGTTCGTCGCGGTGATGGGCCTTCTGGGCTGGTTGAGTACGCGTTATTCCACCCAGTCCGACTGGACCGCGGGAGGGCGTCACACCTTGTCCGAGGCCAGCCGCAAGGTGCTGGCGCTGCTCGATGGCCCGGTCGAGATCACCGCGTTCGCCCGCGAGGATCGCGGACTTCGTGACCAGATCGACGACCAGATCGGGCGGTTCAGGCGTCATGACCCGCAGTTGTCGCTGCGCTATGTGAATCCCGACACCCAGCCGGACAAGGTCCGGGAACTCGGAATCACGGTCGATGGCGAATTGGTCGTCGACTATCGTGGCCGCAGCGAACGAGTCCAGCAGGTCAGCGAGACGGCATTGACGAACGCGCTGCAGCGATTGCTGCAGGCGAAGGACCAACAGATCGCGCTGCTCACCGGTCACGGTGAGCGCGCGGCCGATGGCCGCGCTGCGCATGATCTAGGCCAGTTCGTCGATGAACTGGGCCGCAAGGGCATCAAGGTCGTCCCGCTGAATCTAGCGGTGACGCCGGCAATCCCTGACAAGACGGCGGTTTTGGTCGTCGCCGGCCCGACGACGAACCTGCTGCCAGGCGAGGTTTCGCTGATCCGACGCTACGTCGAGCAGGGACGCAATCTGTTGTGGCTGGCCGATCCGGGGAGCCAGCACGGTCTCGGCCCGCTGACGGAGAAGCTCGGCCTGCGCTTCGTGCCCGGAACCGTCGTGGATGCTTCGACGCAGTTGTTCGGCATCACCGACCCGACTTTCGTGCTCGTCGCCGAGTACCCGTCGCATCCGATCACCTCGCAGTTTCAGAAGGTCACGGTGTTTCCGGCGGCGTCGGCTCTCGACCGTTCGAGTCCCGCATCTGACGGCGATTTCGCCTATGAATCCATTCTCAGCACCTTGCCGCGCTCGTGGACCGAAACCGGGACCATCGAAGGCAAGATTCGTTTCGATTCGGACAAGGGCGAAAAGGAAGGGCCGCTGGCCATCGGTTACGCGCTGACCCGCGCCGTTTCCAACGCGGACGCCAAGGACCCAAAGCGCGCGACGAAGCCTTCTTCCGCGGGTGATGAGGCGCCGCAAGAACCGGAGTCTGCGCAGCAGCGCATCGTCGTCGTCGGCGACGGTGATTTTCTGTCGAACGCGTATCTCGGCGAGGGGGGCAATCTGCAACTCGGGCTGAACATCCTGCAATGGCTGACCGGCAATGACCGCTTGATCGACATTCCGCCGCGAACCGTTCCGGACCGATCGCTGAATATTGCCGAAAGCACGCTGGGCATGATTGCCATCGGCTTTTTGTTCCTGGTCCCGCTCGCATTGTTCGGCGTCGGGGCCCTGGTCTGGTTCCAGCGCCGGAGACGTTGAGCGATGAAAACGCGCCTGCTTCTGAATCTGGTCCTGCTGTGCGTCGTCGGCGCGCTCATACTCGTCGTGGTTTTCGAACCCGGTAAGGACAAGCCTCCGGCCAACCCGTTGACCACCGTCGACGAGAGCCGGGTCGACGCGGTATCGCTTCAGGGCAGTGAAACGATCGAGTTCGAGCGACGGAGCGGGCATTGGTGGATCAAGGCTCCCTTCATCGCGCCGGCCAATGAAATCAGGGTCCGGCAGTTGATCGACATCACCCGCGCCGAGAGCGACGCGCGCTATCCGCTGCGGCAGGAGGAACTGGCGAAATTCGAACTCGACAAGCCGAAGGCGATTCTGTCGCTCGGTGGCACGACCCTGCGTTTCGGCGGGTCCGATCCGATCGACATGCGGCGATACGTGCAGATCGGCGATACCCTGCACCTCGTGCGAGACGACTTCTCGCAGCATCTGACGGCGCGGGCGACCGACTACGTCGACAAGAAGTTGCTGCCCGAGGACGCCAAGATCGACTCGATTACCGCACCGAACTTCAAGGCCGTTCTCGGTGCCGACGGTAAGTGGACGATCGAACCGGCGTCTCCGGAGGGATCGGCGGCGGCCGCAAGCCTTTTGAATGCCTGGCAGTCCGCTCGCGCGATCGACGTCGGCAGGGCTGTACCGGGCACGAGCGGCGAGCCATTGCGGATCGGCCTGACGGACGGATCGGCGATCACGTTCACGATCATCAAGCGCGAGCCGGAGCTGGAACTGGTTCGTCCCGACTGGGGTTTGCGCTACGAGATCGTCGGCGACGTCGCCAAGCAGTTGCTGAACCTCCGGGTCGCCGACGAGGATCGGCATCCGGCAGAAGCACCGCCGCCGGCGCCGGAGGACATCGAGACCGTCGAGTCAGTCGACGAGACCGAGGAAGGCGTGGAGATGCCCGATCAGGATCTCGGCGTGGACGACGCGCCGGATCATCAGGATGCGGCGGGTGGGGAAGAGGACATGGAATGATCGCGACGATGGCCGCGCGATCTTGCTGCCGCGGCGCTTAACCCGCGACGATGCCCAGCAGCGCCAACTCGTAGCTGATCAGGCTGCCGTAGGTACCGAGAAAGCCGAGTAAAACCCACTTCACCCGCAGTCGCCGGTGGCCGATGTGGAAGTTCTTGTGAATCACGAGGATGGCCAGCGCGACCAGCGTGATCGCACACTTCAGGCTGAGGAACGTCGCCGCGCCGTGGGCCAGCAGAAACTCCATGACCGGGTTCGCCTCGGTCGCACCGGCTTCGATCAGACGCAGCGTGAACAGCCCGTCGAGTATGCCGAGGCCGAGCAGCACTGTCGCGGCGATCAGCGTGGGCCGCCCCGGATGGTCGACATAATAGCCGTCTTCGGCATCGCTCAGCCGACGGACTCCGCGCCGTTTTCCCCGCAACCAGTACGTGCTCAGTGCCGCGGTCGGGCGGGATCGTCGATCATTGTCGGCGCGTCGTTCGGGTCTGCTCGAAGCCATGTTTCGCTACCTCCGCGGATTTGGTTCCGGCAGTCGCCTGATCACACGCCCCGGGCCAGCCAGCGGTAAACCGACCCGTCAACGAATTCTACACGAAAAGGGCTCCCGGCCAAGTCGGCGATCGACTCGCCGGGCGGCAGGCGCCCCGTATCGTCGTACCCGGTGCTACGGACGGAGCCCTGGTGCGGGTGTTGCCGTACTGCGCGCGACGCTGCGGCCGCGCCCGCCTCATTCGGCCGGCGTCATGACCGGCATTTCGGGCCTGGTCGTGTGATTCACGATCGGCGGCGCCCCCTTCGGCATGATCGTCATCAAGCGCTTTTCGAGTCGATTGAAGGCTTTCTCGAGGGAGGTGTCCATGATGACGACATTACCCAGGGACAGGATCACGCGCGTCAATTCCGGAATTCTCGTTGTCGCGTTCGATACGATGTAGACCGGCTGAACGTATAGGATCGAGTTGCCGACCGGCAGGATGATGATCCGGCCGCGAATCACGTGCGAGCCCTTCTGGTCCCACAACGTGAACTGCTGAGCCACTTCCGGATCCTGGTCGATCAGCGCGCTGACCTGCGAAGGTCCGTCGACCTGGACTTCTTTGTTGAACTTGTACATCAGAATCTGCTTCGAGTAGTGGTTTCCGCACTGGTCGAAGCTCTGCGCACCGCCAATCGCCAGTACGCTGAGGTTGCCGCGTCCGACCGGTGTCATCGGGTTCAGCAACACGAAGTCGTTCAGCGTCTCGCAGCCTTCGAGGTAGGTCGTCAGGTAGTACGGTTTGACGAGTTGGTCCTGGATTCTCGCGAAGTCCATGGTCTCGCCCTGCTGATAGAACTGCTCGGGCGTGCGTTGGTGATAGCGCGAGAAGATCCGCATCTGCACCGCGAAGATGTCCTTCGGGTAGCGCAACTGCTCGGCCAGCAGCGGCGGCATGTCCTCCATGTTCTTGAAGACGCCCGGATACGCCCGGCGAAAACCCTGCACGATCGGGTCTCGTGGGTCGGAAACGTAATAGTCGACGGTCCCGTCAAAGGCGTCGATGACGATCTTCACCGAGTTGCGGATGTAGTTGAAGCTGGTGTCGCGCGCGTCGCCGCTGAAGGTATAGGTCGACGATTTCGACACCGGGTAACGGTCGGAAATCGTGTAGGCGTCCTGAATCCAGAAGACCCGCGTCGGCGTCACGGCGATGTACGCGTCACCGTCGAGCGACAGGAACGGCGTCAACGTCTTGATGCGCTCGATGATGTTGCGCCGGAACAGCAACTTGCTGCTGCCGTCGATCGCCAACGTGAAGAACAGGCGCTCGTCGCGGAAGTAGATCGCCGTCAACAGCTTGCGGAACAGCGAGTTGATCGGGATTCCGCCGCGTCCGGTGTAGTTCTGGTTCGAAAGTTCGTCGAAGCTCTGGATACCGACGATGTTCAGGCGGTTCGGCACGACCGCGTAGTCGAGCTTCTCCAGACCGAAGTAGATGTCCGGCTTCTCGATCGTGAAGCCGACCTCGGACCGGAGATTCAGGTCGCGCAGATACCACTCCATCGGCACGCCGCCTTCCTGCGCCGCCGGCGTCATGACGGCGCCGTAGCCGTGCGTGTAGCGCAGGTGCAGGTTCTCCCAGGTCTTGGCTTCTTCCGGCAGTTTCTCCGGGTTCACCTCGCGAGCGGCCAGGTTGACCTGCTCGATCTGTCCGTTGATCTGATAACGGGCGACATCCACGTCGCTGAACTTGTAGTAGGGCCGAATGCCCTGCATCTGCTGATAGACGTCGTCGAGAAATTCCGGGTCCCAGACCGGGATGTTGTGCAAGGTCTCGCGGATGTGCGGATCGAGGATGTCCGACATTTCGGTCGCCGCGGTCACCTCGATCGTTTTGACGTCGCGCAGATCGTAGGCTTCGAGCGTCGCGTCGATATTGTGCTTCATGAAGTCGCGCTCGGCCTTGACCGGGTTCGGCTTGACGATGAAGCGGTCGAGCATGTTGGGGATGAAGCCGACTTGCCTGAGACCCCACGCCGACAGGAGCACGATGCCGGCGATCGCGGCCGCGTAGAGGCCCCGACCTGAATGGACACGGGCGAGCAGTGCGACGAATCCGACGATCAGGCTGATGATCATGATCCAGATCAGCGGCAGCTGATAGCGGATCTCGACGAAGCCGGGGCCGAAGAAGATCGGTTCGTGGGCCGAGACGTTCAATAGATCATGACGCAACAGCAGCGCGCCCCAGGCGAGGATTAGCCCGGTCACGAGAATGAGTCCGCCGAGGTGGATCTTCGCTCCGGTTGGCCAGTCGCGATCGGTCAGCGATGTGATCCGGTTTTCCAGCCAGTACAGGCCGGCGATGCTCAGCGTCAGGAAGCCAAACGCCGCCAGCAGCTCCAACTGAATGATCTGGTAGATCGGCAGGTCGAACAGATAGAACGAGACGTCATTGGCGAATACGGGTTCCTCGATTCCGGCGCGCGGACCGAAGAAGAACAGCAGGCACTGCTCCCAATTGGCGTAGAACGGCGATGCGATGACGACCGCGAGCACCAGCGACAGTGCCGTGAAGACCCGCAGCGACCCGGTCTGGAATAGCGCCAGCAGGCGCCTCGAACGCCGGCCCTCCGAGGTCTCCGCCAACTCCTCCAGCGTTTCCCGGTCTACGCCGAGGAATCGGGATGCGGCCAGGAAGTTCAGGAAGAAGATCAGGAAGAAGAAAACCGTTACGCCTCCGGAGAGGATGTAGCGGTACAGCAGTCTCAGCCAGAAATAGCCACCGAAGTCCAGCGACTGGAACCACCAGAGGTCGACCAGGAAATGGGTCAGGGCGATGCCGGTGCCCAGCCCGATGACGGCGATGGTCGCGATGACCGCCGCCCCTATGCCCAGAATTCGTTTCCAGTTGCGCATGTGGTTCTCGTCAGCGAGGTGCGGTTGGTTTTCGGTGGGTCGAAGTCGAGGGTGCCGAAGGAAGGGGCGGAACCGGCCCTGCTGCCGACGCACAGCCCCGAATCATACCGCGTGGGCGGCGATCGAGGTAGCGCGCGGAACCGGCCGCCGCCTCGTCTCAGGTTACGCGACCGTTCGGCTCGATGGCCATGATATCCGCCCGGACTCGGCGTGCGCGTGGCGCTGATGGGTCGGTCGCCGGTAAAATCAGGGTCTTGACCGCTCATAGCATGCTCCACGTCGTGACGGATTCAGTAAACCGCCTCGCCCGGACGACGCCGTACCGGTGGCGTTGGGCGAGCGACCTGACGGGCGAACGCCCGCTTCGGCCTGCAGGATTGCGTGGCTGTGTCGCCGCTATCGATCTTCGACGCTGCCCAAGGGGAGCGCATGTGCCGTGATGACCGCATCAGGCTTGAACGGTAGGTTTCAGTTTCCATTCATATGTAACGGGATAATCCGCTTGCCCCATGCGTATACAAATTCCTGCCGTTTGGATTGGCCCAGTGGATATCGATCAGCGCCCCGGGTGCGGGGCCGCGGCATGAGCCGTCGGGGAATCTGCGCCGCGCTGCTGACGCTGCTGACCGGGGGGATGTCTGATGCGGCCACGCCTTCTCTGGACGCGCGGCTCGGCGCAGAGTCGCCCGTGGTGCCCTACGATCCCAAGCTGAAATTGGCCACGGTCGTCGAGGCGACATTCGATCATTACCCGCGACAGGCCTTGATCATGGCTTCGGAAGACGAGGCCAAGGCCCTGCAAACCCGTTCGACGAGCTGGATCGCCGGCTTTCCGATGATTTACCTGCAATGGATCGACGATACGATCCTGTCCGGCGATGGACTGCTGGAGATTCAGACCGGCTATCAGATTCCGGTCTGGATGTGGGGCCAGAAGGACGCCGGCCAGAAAGTCGCCGATGAGGCGAGCCGCAGCGTCCTCGCGTTCAGCGTCGCGGTGAAGCACGAAGTCGCCGGCCTGGTTCGAGATGCGTTATGGAACATCAAGCTGGCGGAAAACCGCTACGAACTGGCGCGTCAGGTCTATGAAGTCTCGACCAAGCTGGTCGCGACCGTCGCGCGCCGGGTCGAGCTCGGCGATCTGTCACGATCCGACCTGCTGATGGCCGAGAGCGATTCGCTGGAGAAGAAGACCCTGGTCGGGCAGGCCGAACTCGAGTTGATCAAGAGCTATCAGGTCTACACCAATGTCACGCGGCTGCAGCAGGTGCCTCGTGATTTTGGCGAGACGCAGAGCAATATCAAGGACATCGCGGAGAATCATCCATCACTCGCGGCGCTCAACACGATGATCGAGCGCGCCCAGGCCCAGGTCGAATGGACGCGGCGCAGCAAGCAGGGCAACCAGCCGTCGATCCTGCTCGGCACCAACCACGCGCGAACGTTTCGCGGTGAGGCCTTGAACAGTGGTACGAACATCGTGCTGCAGATTCCGGTCGGCGGCGATGACTGGAACTCGCCGGCGGTCGCCGAAGCTAATGTTGCGTTGAATCAGAAGATCGTCGAGCGCGAGATGCTGATGCGCGAACTGAACAAGGCTCTGGCCGCGACTCGCCGCAGCATCGAGACGAACCGCTCGCTGCTCGAAATCGCCGAGCGACGGCGCGAAATTGCCGAAACCCAGATCCGCATGAACCAGCTCGCGTTCGAATCCGGCGAGATCGAACTGATCAACTTCCTGAAAATCCAGTCGACCGCACAGATGACGATCCGCGACGCGCGTGAACGCGGCATATTGCTCGAGAAGGATCTGGCCTTGTACAACCAGGTCGTCGGAGTAACACCTTGAGGGCGCTGGTCCGCGCGGCGCTGGCCGCTGTTGCCTGCACTGCGGCACTGGCGGCGGACGAACTCGTTCCGATGGCGGCCCAGCAGGCCGAACATCTCGGCATCCGGACGGTCGTTCCGGAGCACGTCGACAGCCTGCCGTTGGCCTGGGCGCCGGGTCGGGTCGTCGTGCCGCCCCAGCACGAATTTCTGGTCAGCGCGCCGCAGGCGGGACTGGTCAGCAAGGTCGAGGTCGCGCTCGGCGCGCGGGTCCGCGCCGGACAGGTTCTCGCGGAGCTGCAAAGCCCCGAGCTGGTCGCGCAACAACGCGGATTGCTGAACGCCTTCACCGAGTTCGAGCTTAACCGGCAACAGCTGCAGCGCGACCAGACCCTGTTGAATGAAGGCATCATTTCACGGCTGCGCTGGCAGGAAACGAAGAGCCGCTTCGACAAGGCCCAGACTCAGCTGCGCGAGGCGGAACAGGTTTTGAGCCTGTCCGGCATGAAGCCGGATGAGCTCAAGCATCTCGAAGCGACGCGCCAACTCGGTGACACGCTGAAACTGCGCTCACCGGTCGATGGGCTCTTGCTCGAACGCATGGCGGTTGCCGGACAACGCGTCGATATTCTGACCCCGCTGTTTCGCGTTGCGAACGTCGACGAACTCTGGCTCGAGATCAGCGTTCCCCAGGAGCGCGCGGCCGAAATCCGCATCGGCGACCGGGTCACTCTGGAAAATCCCCAGATCACCGGACGCATCACGCAGGTCAGTCAGAGCATCAGCCCGACCAGCCAGAGCATTCTCGTGCGGTCGGTGATCGAAAAGCATGCCAGCGGGGTACTCGCGGGCCAGAACGTCAACGTGCTGATTTCGCATGCCAGCACCGACTACATCGTACGTCTGCCGCTGTCCGCCCTGATCAACCAGAACGGCCGGCAATACGTGTTCGTCCGCGTTGCCGAAGGATTCGCCGCCCGTCCGGTCGCGGTGGCCGGTGTCGAGGCGCGCGACATGGTCGTGCATGAAGGCTTGCAGCAGGGGGACGAGGTCGTCATCCAAGGGGTTGCAGCGCTGAAGGCGGCTTGGCTCGGTATGGGTCAGGGCCAGTGACGGGACTGATCGAATTCGCGCTGAGCCAGCGCGTCCTGGTCCTGGTGTTCGCGGCGATGCTTGCCGGGGCCGGCCTGTTCGCCGCGCGTGATCTGCCGATCGATGCGTTTCCGGATGTATCGCCGACGCAGGTGAAGATCATCGTCAAGGCTCCCGGGATGACCCCGGAAGAGGTCGAGAGCCGGATCGCCGCGCCGATCGAAATCGAACTGCTCGGCATTCCGAAGCAGGTCATGTTGCGTTCGTTGTCGAAATACGCCCTGACCGATATCACGCTCGATTTCGCCGAGAACACGGACATCTACTGGGCGCGTCAGCAGGTCGCGGAGCGCCTGAACGGGGTTTGGGGCACGCTGCCGGACGGCGTTTCCGGCGGCATCGCGCCGATGACGACACCGTTGGGCGAGATGTTCATGTTCACCGTCGAAGGTGGCGATCTGACGCTGATGGAGCGGCGCAACCTGCTGGATTGGGTCGTTCGCCCGGCGCTTCGAACGGTGCCCGGCGTGGCCGATGTCAACGTGCTCGGCGGTCTGGTCCGCAGTTACGAGGTGATTCCGGACAATGCACGGATGACCTCGCGCGGTGTGACGATCGACGAATTGATCGCGGCCTTGAGTTCGAACAACCGGGACGATGGCGCCGGGCGTCTCGGCGAGGGCGAGGAGACGCTGCTGGTTCGCGTCCAGGGGCGCATCCGCAGCCTCGACGATGCGCGCGCGATCGTCGTCGCCAATCGCGGTGGTACGCCGATCGCGGTCGGCGATGTCGCCGAGGTACGGATCGGTGCGTTGACGCGCTACGGCGCCGTCAGCGAGAACGGTCGCGAAGAGGTGGCTGAGGGCCTGGTGCTGAGCCTGCGCGGCGCCAACGCGCGGCAGGTCGTCGCCGACCTGCAGGAGAAGATTCGCGAGATTCAGCCGGCCTTGCCGCCGGGAGTCAAGCTGGACGTATTCTACGATCGCGGCAAGCTGGTCAGCCGCGCGGTCGGCACCATGGTGCGCGCGCTGATCGAAGCCTCCGTGCTGGTCGTCGTGCTGCTGGTGCTGTTCCTCGGCGAATTGCGCGCGGCCCTGACCGTGGCCGCGATCCTGCCGCTGGCGGCGCTGTTCACATTCCTGCTGATGCACCGGTTCGACCTGACGGCGAACCTGATGAGCCTGGGCGGTCTGGCGATCGCGATCGGCAAGCTCGTCGATCCGGCCGTCGTCGTCGTCGAAAACGTTACGACGCATCTGGCGCAAGCCGAGGACACGCGCCTGCCGCGACTGCACCTGATCTACCGGGCGATGCGCGAGGTGGCGGCTCCCGTGGTGTCCGGATCGATCATCATCGGCATCGTGTTCCTCCCGCTGCTGACGCTGGAGGGCCTTGAAGGCAAGCTGTTCCGGCCGGTCGCGTTCACCAATGTCTTCGCGATGAGCGGTTCGCTGTTATTGTCGCTGTTCGTGATTCCGGTCGTCGCATCATTCGTCATGCGGAACGTCTCGCACGAAGAGCCGTGGCTGGTGCGTAAGCTCCATGCGCTCTACCGTCCGCTGCTCGCGACCTGTCTGGCGCATGGCCGTATCGTCATCGCCGCCGCGGCGGCCCTGCTGCTCGTCACGGCCCTCGCGTATCTCGGGATCGGCAAGACCTTCATGCCACAGATGGACGAGGGCGACATCATCGTTCAGGTCGAGAAGCTGCCGTCGATCACGCTGGACGAGTCGGTGCGCATGGACCAGCGTATCCAGAAGGCGATCCTCGACCATGTGCCCGAGGTCACGCGGATCGTCTCGCGTGTCGGTGCCGATGAGATCGGCCTGGACCCGATGGGCCTGAACGAAACCGATACCTTCCTGGTGCTGAAGCCGCCGGACGAGTGGTCGGTCGACACCAAGGAGCAGTTGATCGACAAGATTCGTATCGTGCTGGATACACTGCCCGGTCTGGCCTACGGCTTCACGCAGCCGATCCAGATGCGCGTGACCGAGATGTTGACCGGCGTCCGCGGCGATGTTGCGGTCAAGCTCTATGGCCCCGAGCTTGAAGTCCTGAACGCGAAGGCCGAGGAAATAGCCGAGTTGCTGCGCGGCATACACGGCGCCTCCGATGTGTTCACCGCGCGCAATGCGGGCATGCAGTACCTGCAGGTGCGAATCGACCGCCTCGCGGCCGGGCGCCTCGGCCTGGACGTCGACACCGTCGAGCAAATGCTGCGCGCACAGATCGAGGGACTGAAACTGGGTATCATCCAGGAGGGTATCCAGCGCACTCCCTTGCTGATTCGCGGCGCGGGTGATCCGGCGCACTTTTCGGTCTTGCAGGTGTCGCTGCCGAACGGTGACCGTGTGCCCTTGTCGGCGATCGCGCGGATCGAGCGGGTCGAGGGTGTCGTGTCGATCGCGCGGGAGCGCGGGCAGCGCTACTCGGTCGTCCGGTCGAATGTTCTGGGTAGGGATCTCGTCGGTTTCGTCGACGAGGCGAAACGCGCGGTCGAGCAGAAGGTCCAGTTGCCTCAGGGCTACTACCTGAGTTGGGGCGGGCAGTTCGAGAATCAGCAACGCGCCGCGGCGCGGCTGGCCCTGGTAATCCCGGTATCGATCGGCCTGATCTTCCTGCTGTTGTTCGGAACCTTCGGTTCGGTGCGGCAAGCGGTGCTGGTCTTGTCGAACGTTCCGCTTGCGCTGATCGGCGGGGTGTTCGGACTGTGGATTTCCGGCGAGTACCTGTCTGTCTCGGCCTCGGTCGGTTTCATCTCGCTGCTCGGTATCGCCGTCTTGAACGGCATCGTCATGGTCAGCTATTTCAACCGTCTGCGAGCGCTGGGCATGAACATGGACGAGGTGGTGCTGATCGGCGCCGTGCGGCGCCTGAGGCCCGTGTTGATGACCGCGACGATCGCCGCATTCGGATTGTTGCCGTTGCTTTACGCGACCGGTCCGGGTTCGGAGATTCAACGGCCGCTCGCCATCGTTGGCGTTGGTGGGCTGGTAACGTCGACGGCGCTGACCTTGATCCTGCTGCCGATTCTCTATCGCCGCTTCGGGGAGGCCGGAACGCCACGTGGCTGAGTCACTGTATCTGCTGTCGCTGATGGCGCCGCCGGAGCTCGAGGAATCGCTGATCGACTGGCTGCTCGGCGTCGAGGGTTGCCAGGGGTTTTCCAGTTACCCGGCGAATGGCCATTCGAATCGACCCCAGACCTTGAGTTTGGCCGAGCAGGTCAGTGGCCGCAGACGCCAGGTCCGCTTCGAGATCTGCCTGGATCGGACTCTCATCGAACGCATGGTCGGCGAGTTGCGTGACACATTTGCCGGCGCCGGAATCCGCTACTGGGTCGTGCCGGTAGATGCGTCAGGGGACGTCTAGGTATCCATCCGAACCATTCGAACCCGGTTCTGTCCGGATCAGCCGAGGCCGGATGTCGTTTCGCCCGGTCTGACGAGACCGACCGTTCCGCGGATACCCACTGGTCGCACCGATCGGTCGGTGAACCGTAGCGCGGGTCGCGGGCGGTTTGGCGCGCGGCCTCAAGCAAGCGAGCGGAGATCGAGGGGTTGCCCGCCCATCACGCGCCACCCTGAGAGGCGCCGCCGATTCCAGACAAGGCGATCTGGCCGTAGGCGAGGTCGGCGAAATACAGGAACCATCCGCCTACGCCGAGAAATTTGCTGCCGTCCTCGACCAGAAAATGCAGCGAGGAATCGCCCGCCGTCAGGTCCGTGGCCAGCGACAGTCCGAAGCAGAGGAATGCGGCCAGCAACTGCACCCAGCGCGTGTGACGCAGGATGAATGGCCCGCAGCGGGCGAGAAAGATCAGCATCAGCACGCCGTACAGCGCGTAAACGATCTTTTCGTCGAGTCCGAAATGCGGACCGACGCGCTCATGGATCTGCACCAGATCATCCGCCATCAGGAGCGTACTCAGCAGTCCGCCCCAGAGCAGGGTGCCCGAGAGTGCTCGCGTCTTCGCGCATTGGCCGAGAACGGCGTAGCCGAAAATGCAGATCGTCGCGCTCATGCACCACAGCAGAACGCCCAGATTAGAAATGATGCCGATCAGCGGATGTCCACCGGTGACCGCGAGCGGGTCACGCGTCAGATTGCCGAATGGGATGCCGAGTCGCATGCTCGCCACGTACAGGCCTAACAGCAGCAGGATGCTCGTGCCGTAGAGCGTGGCCGCTGGCCATATCCGGTTGGGCCTGGGAGTCATGCTGATGTTGTCTGGCCTCGTCAAAAAAATGGGATTGGCGGTTGCGGCCAGTGCGCTGGCCCGGGCGAGCTTTGATCTGCGCGAAAACCGCGCCGACGTGGCCTGAATTCCTGGGTGGCAGGCGATGTGGCCCTCGACGTCCATGCTAGCAATTGTGACAGTTCGATGAAAGACGGCTTCGGCCCCGTAAACCGTCGGACGATGCCCGCATCGCGCTGTGATTCGGGTACGGCTGCGGGTGTGGTGGGTCGAGGTACAGGACTTCATCCGCGATCGAGGGCGTGAACCGGCGTCCGGACAGGGTATAAACACGCCTTGACTGGCTCGACGCGCGCGCTGTAAGTTTCGCTCACGGTCGAAAAAAGCCTGATCTACGGGCCTTTCAGTGGTCCGTCGGTTGCTGGCCAGCTCCGCGTCGGGGGGGGCGCGTCAGTTGGTCGTCGGAAGTACCGGTCATCAGGGAGGGGGGATGAGCATTTTCCGCTGGTTTGGAAGGCGCGCCAAACGATCGGGTGATTCGGGTTCACGCGGCGCGTCGCCTGGAGATGCCGATCGACTTGCCCGGTCTGGCCGCGACGGAGCGGCCACGACCGACGAGGCCGGCACGCGGAGCGCCGGTTTGTTGCCGGGATCTCACGGCGAGCATCGCTTGCAGTGCCGCTATGGCACCGAGTCCCGCGCCGAGGGGTTCTACACGCGCCAGGTGCTCGATCATCTGTCGTCGACGATGCAATCATTCATCGAGCGGCAGGAGAACCTCTTCGTCGCGACCTCGGACAGCCGCGGCGAATGCGACTGCACGTCGAAATTCGGTTCCCCCGGCTTCATCCGGGTACTCAGTGAAAAGCATCTGATGTACCCGGAATATCGCGGCAACGGCGTGTTCGCGAATCTCGGCAACATCAGCGAAAACCCGCACATCGCGATGTTGATGATCGATTTCTACCAGGATACCGTCGGCTTGCACGTCAACGGGCGCGCGCGCGTGGTCGAAAATGGGGAGTTGCTCGAACGCCGCGATGAGCTTCCGGTCGACGTTCTGGACGAACTGGCGCTCGAGGGCAAGAAGCGGCCCGAGCGCTGGGTCGTCGTCGAAGTCGAGGAGGCCTATATCCAATGCTCCAAGCACATCCCGCTGATGCGGAAGCCGGACAAGCGCATCGATTGGGGCACCGACAACACCGTCGCCAAGGGAGGCGACTACTTTCGTCTGCAGGAGGTGTCCCTTTACGAGCGCGTCGGCGGGGACCGCGCGATGGACAAGGCCGTCGACGTGTTCTACCGGAAGGTCCTGGCGGACGATCTCGTCGGTTCGTTCTTCGAGGACGTCGATATGGATGCGCAACGCCTGAAGCAGAAGAGCTTCCTGGCAATGGCATTCGGAGGGCCTTACCCGTATTCGGGCCACGAACTCCGGCACGCTCATCGCCGCTTCGTACAGGACATGGGGCTTGGCGATGCGCATTTCGATCGGGTCATCGCGCTGTTTCGCGAGTCGGTCAGCGAACTGCGCGTTCCGGATCAGGAGATCGATGCAATGTGCGAGGTGCTCGAGGGGTTTCGCGACGACATCCTCGATCGGTGAACATCGGCCCGGACCCATCGTTGGAATCCGCTGAATGTTCCGGGTGACGAGATAAACCATGGCGAAGTCCGATGATCCGGGGCGCTGGCTGGACGTGCTGTTCGACGGGGGTGATCGGGAGCCTGTAAGCATCCCACCCGCCACCGAATCCGTTCACGGCTCCGACCGATTGACCCACGACGTCAGTGGTCCGCTGTGGACGCGACGTCTGTTCGACGGCAAGGCGTCGACGGCGGGAGTGCCGCACCTGTTGATTCGCCGCAATGGCGTGGATCTCGAAGAGCTTCCGCTCGGCGGGCTGAAGGCGCGAACGGTCTTCGGCCGTCATCCTGCGGCCGACATACAACTCGAAGCGTATCGCCTGGCGATGTTCCATCTGTGCCTGTGGAGCAGCGATGGCGAGTATCGGGTCGAAAATCTGGACGCCGAATCCGGCACGCTGTTAAACGGCGTGCGCCTGCCGGTCGGGGAAAGGGTTCGATTGACCGACGGCGATCTGATCGAGATTCCGGGTTACCATCTGTGCCTGAGACTACAGCCGCGGGTGCGCTCATCGTCTGGCCAGGGTGATCATGCGGCCGATGTGCCTTGCGCGGATTCGCGGCTCGCCCGGCGCCGGTGTCCGCTGTCATCGGACCTGCTGGCGACAGCCGACGGCCCGGAGGTCTGGTGCGGCGGGGCGATCATGCTGCGGGTCGCCGATGTCATCGACGAGACGCACGACGTCAAGACCTTCCGTCTGGTCGGCGATGAACCGGTGAGGTTTCGTTACCTGCCGGGCCAATATCTCAACCTGCTGCTGACGCTGGACGGGGGTCTTGTCCGACGCTCTTACAGCATGTCATCGAGCCCCTCGCGACCTTTTGCGCTGGACCTGACCGTCAAGCGCGTGCCCGGCGGCCGCGTCTCGAACTGGCTCTGCGACACGGTCAAGCCGGGAAGTCATCTGACCGTGCAGGGACCTTACGGCCGGTTTTCGTGCCTGCGTTCCCCGGGCGACAAATTGCTCTTCGTCGGCGCCGGGAGCGGAATAACGCCGCTGATGTCGATGTGTCGGTGGATCGTCGATACCGCGGCCGATGTCGACGTCCAATTGCTGGCCTCGTTCCGGACGCCGGCCGATATCATCTATCGGGGCGAACTCGAATGGCTGGCGCAGCGCGATGCCCGCGTGCGGATCGCGACGACCATCACATCGAAATCGGTGGATCGCGCCGAGTGGGGAGGGCTGACCGGCCGGATCACTCGCGACATGCTCGCGGAGCGGGTGCCCGATCTGCCGGAGCGGCGGATCTTCCTGTGCGGGCCGCAAGACTTCATGCAGTCGGTCGCGGCGATCCTGGCCCAGCTCGGCGGTGATCGGGAACGCCTACACCTGGAGAGCTTCGGCGCCGAGCGGTCCGGCCTGCTGGCCTCTCCAGGCGGAGACTTGCGAGCGTTGCGCGGAACGCGTCATCAGGTTCGATTCGTCGGAAGTGGCATCACCGTCGAAACCGACGAGCATCTGTCGCTGCTGGATCTCGCCGAGGCGCATGGCATCGGCCTGCCTTACAGTTGCCGGACCGGCGAATGCGGTGAATGCGAGATCAAATGCCGTGGTTCCGTTCGGCTTTCCAAAGACTGCCAGATCGACGAGCGTGCGCGAGTGGCGGGTTTCGTCTACGCCTGCAGTAGCTTCGCGTTGTCGGATCTGGACCTGGAATGCTGAACACGCGGGCGGCGGTCGATCCGGCGATCCGCGAACCCGTGGCTGGAAATCGGCAGGTTCCCGCTATCGGCCGCCGCATCTCGGACTAGACTTCATAAAGCCCGGCGATTGCCGGGTATTCCTTGTTGTCCGTCCGTCGCCGGGTCGATCCGTGATGAGCCTGAATTACATGAGAAAGATTCCGTCGATTGCGCAACTCGAAGCTGCCGGGCATGATGCAGCCCGCCTGCTCGACGACGTCGAGCGGGATACTCGCGAGGCGCTGCTGTGGGTGCTGGATTCCCGCGAAGTCAGATTGCTCGCCGCGCGTTTGAGGCATATTCGCTGGCGCCGGCGCCAATATTTCTCCTGAAGCGCCCGCCTCGACGTTGCCCGGGAACCTCTAATCCCGTAAGGGCATCCCGCTACGGCGAAGCTGTCGCCGCAGTCGATCGGGTTCGACGCCTGATGGCGTCAGCCGGGGCGAAACCGCATCGGCCCTGACCGACGCCGAACAGCGCCATGATGGCTGCTGTTCGGAGTGCTCGTCCCGTTCGCTCGCCAAGTCATCGCTCTGGTCCTTCGACCTCCGGGGGTCGTATGATCTGCGCGAGACGGCCGGCCGATCGCCGGCGATCGAGCACCGACGCTTATGCCGCACAGCGATTCCTGCCGCTACGATTACCAGTTCGATCCGGACGGCAACGATACCGGCGCCTGGGTCATTCGGCTGACCGGGCGCGGGCGCCGCGTGCTGGAACTCGGCGCGGGCCCGGGTTCGATCACCCGCCATCTCGTCGATCCGGGCGGGTGCGATGTCACGGCGCTGGAGTTCGATGCCGATGCCGTGGAGCGCCTGAAGGCATTCTGCCCGCGGGTGGTTCGCGGCGATCTGAACGATCCCGCCTGGCCCGCTGCGTTGCCCGATCCGGCGCCGTTCGACGTGATCGTCGCGGCCGATGTGCTGGAGCATCTGTACGACCCCTGGCGCACGCTGGGCACGATGAAGTCCATGATCGCTCCGGGCGGGCACGTCGTCGTTTCCTTGCCGCATATCGCTCATGTCGCCGTGGTCGCCGGTCTGCTGCAGGAACGCTTCGACTACCGCGAGCAGGGGCTGCTCGATCGGACACATATCCGCTTTTTCACGATTCACGGCATGCAGGCCCTGTTCGAGCAGGCGGGGCTTTCGATCGTCGCCGCCGAGTTCGTGCGGCGCGATCCGGAGCAAACCGAGTTCGCCGAGCACTGGAACAATCTGCCCGCGGAAATCCGTTCGCTATTGTCGGTCAATCCCTTCGGTACGGTATATCAGGTCGTCGTCAAGGCCGCCCCGTCGGAAGCGGTCGAGCGCGCGCTGTCGCTGATCGATTCCACCCCGGACGGCTCGTCGGCGAGACGGCTATCCGGCTGGCACGATGGCTTGCCGACGGATCCGCTGGCCGGATTTTTCGAGGCACGCCAGCAGGCGGAGGAGTTGTCTGATGAACTGCGCGGCCGCGAACGCGAAATCGACGCGCTGCGCGCGCAATTGGCGCGCCATGACGAGGAGCTACGTGCCATGCGCGATTCGACGAGCTGGAAGATCGGCGCGCCGATCCGCTGGCTGGCTCGCGTGCGTGATTTCTTCTGGCGTTGACCCCCGGGTTCAGGGAAAAGCCTGGAATGGATCGGAGCGTCGAGACTTCCTAGGATTCGCCGCGAGCGAGCGGCAGTTCGAAATAGAATGTCGCGCCCCGTCCGGGTTCACTGTCGACGCCAGAGCGTCCGCCGATCTTGTCGACGATCCGCCGCACGATCGATAGGCCGAGGCCATGACCCTCGGCGGTCACGCTGCCCGCAGCGCCCATTGAACCGAAGAAGGCGGCCTGCTGTTCCGGCGACAAGCCGGGACCCTGATCCCTGACGTAGAAGCGTTGCCAGCCGCTTTCCCGTTGCTCGCTGCCGCAGTGAATCCTGGCCGGCTGTCCGCCGTACTTGATCGCGTTCGACAGCAGATTGCTCCAGACGTCCTCGAGCCATGCGGACTGTCCAATTGTTGCTGGAAATCCGTCATCGACGTCGATTTCCGCATGGCGTTCACGCAGCAGGTGGCTGACCCGGAACAATGCGGCTTTGACGACGCGCGCCATATCCACCGGTTCCGGTCGAAACGCGCTGCGATTGATCGTCGACAAGGTCAGCAACTCGTTGACCATGTCGAGCAGCATTGCGCCGGAGTCGCGCAGGCTCAGCAGGTAATCCCGACGCGCCTCCGCGTCGAGCGCATCGGCCTCGTCGAGCAGCAGGTCGGCCATCCCGATCAGACCGGTCAAGGGATTCTTCAGATCGTGCGCGACCGTGTGCGCATAGGCATCCAGTTCCCTGACCATTTCCTGCTTTTCCGCCAGTTCCTTGCGCAGTTCGGCCTGTAGCGTCGCAACGTGCAGGTGCGTGCGCACGCGTGCCAGCAGTTCCGAATGCTGGATCGGCTTTGTTACGTAGTCGACCGCGCCGGCCTCGAATGCCCTAACCTTGCTGTCCGGATCATCGAGCGCCGTCAGGAAGATGATCGGGACCTCGCGCAGGTGTGGTTCGGTCTTGATCCTCGCACAGGTCTCGAAGCCGTCGATCTCCGGCATCATGACGTCGAGCAGGATCAGGTCCGGGACGATCTTCTGCAGCCTTTTCAGCGCGATGAGACCGCTGTCGGCGGCCAGCAGACGGTAGCCGTTGCCTTCCAAGGCGTCGAAGATCAGGCTGAGGTTCGTCGGCGTATCGTCGACGACGAGGATCGTACCGTTGGCGTTAGTCGACATGCCTGGACAACATCGGTCTGAGTTCTTCGATCAGCTTTTCGGTTTGGAACCGCTTCGCCCGGTTGAGCACCGCCGAGGCGATCCGCGGGTGAGTGGCCTCGAGCGAGGCCGCGACCGCCTTGACCCCTTCGATGTCTCCGAGTTCGGCCAGTTCGATCAACCGGGCCAGTACTTCCGGTTCGGGAGCGGGCAGCGCGGCTGCTTCGAACAGGCCGGAGCGGCCGCTCGCGTCCGGAGCCTCGTCCGGGCCAAGCGGGGATTGGTGATCCCAACGCAGGCCCAGCAACTTGCCCAGCGTGTAGAACAGTTCGCCGCCGTCGACGGGTTTACGCAGAAACGCGCCGAATCGTTCGATCTCATCGCTGGCCGGGTGCACGCTCGCGGAGATCGCGACGACCGGAATGCCGGGAGCATGATCGCGAAAGCGCGCCAGAAAGCCGAAACCATCGAGCTTCGGCATGAACAGATCGCACAGCACCGCATCGGGACGAAACGCCGCGGCCTTCTCGAGCCCGTGCTCGCCGTCGTTCGCGGTTTCGATGTGGAATCCGACCGGCTCCAGCATGTCGACCAGCAGCCGACGGTTGTCGGGGTTGTCGTCGATGACGAGAATCCTTCGCTGCGGACCGCGATAGCCGGTAATCGACCCGAGGTCCGTGCTCGATGTCGGCATGGTTACGCGCGATGAATCCGGTGCGGGGCTGGCCTGCACATCGAAATGGAAACGGCTGCCGTGTCCGCGCTGGCTCTCGACCCGCAGCGTGCCACCGAGTGAGCGCGCGAGGCGGCTGCTGATCGCGAGGCCTAGTCCCGTTCCGCCTTCGCTGGCATGGGCGTGATCGGCCTGGTGAAAATCATCGAAGATCCGCTCGATGTCCTTGTGATCGATGCCGATGCCGGTGTCCTCGACCTCGAAGCGCAGGCAGGTCCTGCCCTGCACGTCCGCCGCATGGCGGTAGCAGCGTAGCGTCACGCCCCCGCGATCGGTGAATTTCACGGCGTTTCCGAGCAGGTTCACGAGGATCTGCCGCAACGCCCGCGTGTCCAGTTCGAAGTAGCGCGGCAGCGGCGCTCCGCCCGGGTCTCCGTCGATTCCGATTCGTAGTTCGAGTGACAGGCCGCGCCCGACGGCCTTCGGTCGGATCATCAGCAACAGATCGTTCAGGAAGGCCTGCAGTTCCACAACCTCGAAGTGGGTCTGGAAGCGCCCCGATTCGATCTTCGGAAAGATCGAGGATGTCATTGATCAACAGCAGCAGGTGCTGGCCGCTGCGACGCACGATATCCAGTTTTTCACGGCTGTCGGGCGTCAGTTCGGGCGCGTTTTTCAGTACCTGCGCATATCCGAGGATGCCGTTCAGCGGTGTGCGGATCTCGTGGCTCATCGTCGCGAGAAACCGTGATTTGGCCTGATTCGCCTCGGCTGCCTCGGCGGCCAGCGTGTTCGCACGTTGGATCTCCTGCTGCAGTTTGACGTTGAGCCGGTCGAGGCTCGCGGTCTTGTCGCGCAGACTCTCGATCGCGCGGCTCCGCTCGCAGACCAGTGCGAGGTTCTGAATCGCGATCTGCGTCATCTTCAGTTCGGAGGGCTCCCACGACTGGTTGTCCCGCCGTCCGAGCACGAGAAATCCGCTGAACTCGCGGCCCAGCCGCAAAGGTCCGGCGATGATGTTGTTCAGGCCGAATCGTTCGAGCAGCGCTCTCGGCTGTTCCCTGGCCTGGCCGATCCGCATCGCGACCAGTCGATCCGACGCAAGTAGGTTATACCAGTCGTCGAAGCCATCGCTCCAGTCGATTTGCAGGTCCGCGCCCTCCGTTTCCTCCTCCCGGTCCCACGAGCCGACGAGGCGAAACCGCCGTTGGCGGTCCTCATTGGAGAACCACAGCAGCACGTCGAAGCGAAACGCCGGCGCGAGCCCGGCGCCCAGTGCCCGGATCGCCCTTTGCTCGAAATCCTGGGGCGGCTGCGCCAGCAGGCTGCGAAGCACGTCGAGCGTCGCGTTCAGCAGGGTGTGGTTATGGCGCAGTTCCTCTTCGGCATCCTTGCGTCCGTTGATATCCGTCTCGATCGCGATGTAACGGACGATCTCGCCGGACTCGTCACGAATCGGATCGGCCGTGATCTGAACCCAGTATGGGCCGCCGCGCTTGTGGTAGTTCAGGATTTCGACGTCGAAGCCGTGTCCTGCCCGAATCGCCTGGCCGATCGAGCGGGTCGTTGCCGGGTCGGTCTCCTGACCTTGCAGCACGCTCCCCGGCGTGCGTCCGATCAGGTCGCCGAGCGTGAAGCCCGACAAACGGGTGAAGCCTTCGTTGACCCATTCGGTCAGGCCATAGCGGTCGGTGATGATGACGCCGTTCGCCGTACGGCTGGCGACCATCGACAGCTTGGCGATCTCCGCCTCGGCCTCGGCGATCGTCTTCGATTGTTCGCTGGTGTAACGCCTGAGCCGCTCGGCGGTCTGAAACAGCTCCGTACTCTTGACCTCGAGCAGCCGTTCGGCCTGCGCCGCGCGGCGCGTTCACGCTCGAAGCGGCGCTGCCATTTCTCCGCGTCGTCCGGACATCAGTCGACGCGTGTCAGCAGGAAGCGGGTGTCGCCGTTACTCAGGGGTTCGGTGGCGATCACGACGGTCTCGCCGAAATGCTTGAAGCAGCCGAGCAGCAAGCCCTCGGCGAGGTCTTCCATATGTCGTGTCGAGATGTAGGTCATCAGCATCCGCCCGGGTTCCGCGCGTTCGATGACGAATCTCGGCAGTTCGGCATCGGGGTAGAGTTTCCGAACTTCCGCATGGATGTAGGTATCGAGCACGCTGGAGGAAGTCGAACGAACTCGATTTGCCATCCAGGAAATGAGGAAACGCGCCGACCAGCGCCGTGAACAGGTGCTCGCCGTAGCCTGCAGCAGTCCCGGTATCGGGATGCCGGTTTGTTCGCTCAAGGCCTTGACCAGCGACGCCATCTCCTCGTGAGGGTAGGTCCCGACGGCGGTATAGACGCCGCCGGAGGGTACGTTCGACTCGTCGATGATCGTATCGACCATATCCATCGAGTAGCGTTGCTCGACCATCTCGAGAAACTGCGTGAAAACCATCCCTTTCATCGAAGACTCCGTTGATGTCCGTGTTTGCCGCCGAACCGTCGGCACCCGATGGAACGCCTGATGCGCCGCGATCTGGTTCCCGCTCCAAATCGTCCGGGAGCGTGACGAGGCTCGGCCGATCCGCTCTCATGACTATACCGAGAGGTCAGCGCGGTGCGCACCGGCGCATCGAAGCGCCAGGATCAACTCGCTTGTCCCACGGCTCGTTCGATCCGGCGCAGGATTCCGTCGGGCTCCGCGACGGCGAGCGCGGCGATCGCGTCGGCGCGCTGCTGGGTGTCCGACACCGCGTAGATTCTCAGTTCATCGGCATTTCCCGATGGTCGAAGGTGTGCGACGTCGCCGTCGGTGAACAGCACGCGTACACCGTCGACGAAGTTGATGCCGTGGATCGTCGAGAACCCGTCGTTCGCGGTGAAGAAGCCGGCCAGATCCTCGCGTATCGCGGCGAAAACGGCCGCGTCCTCGGCCAGCGCGGGGGCGGGGTTGCGCCCGCTCGTTTGTACCAGTACGCCATCATTCGTGAACGTGACGGCGTCGATGTCCGGGCGCTTCGGCGAGAAGCGCTGAACGATCGCCAGACCGATCGGCCGTGGAAAGTCCTTCAGCAACGCGGCGCGGCTAAAACGCTTCGGAAGGCGATCGAACAGTTCGATCAGCGAGACCCGGGCGGCGCGCGCGGCGACCAGCACGGTCAGGATTGGCAACACCGCGTCACGCGTCGGCAAGGGGGCGAGCCGGCGGCCGTCACGAATGATCTCGGAGCCGGTCAGGAAGCCGCCATTGGCTTCCCAGCCGCACACGGTTTGCTTGCCCTTCGCGCGCGCGGCCTCCATGCCGGCGATGACGAACGGCGAGCCGATGCGCGTCTTCGCCTCGGTGATCGCCTGCAACGGCCCCTCGGTCGATCGCGTCGTTGCAACTGATCGGTACCACCGCAGCGTCGGCGCCGAGGAATTCGGCCGTGACCATGCCGACCAGATCGCCGCCGAAGAACCGCAGGCGGGTGCCGTCGGCGTCGACACCGAGGATCAGCGGGCGGTCACTGTCGCCGTCGGTCGATACCACCGCATCGATCCGGCCGTGCGCCGCCCTGGCCTCGTCGAACAACTGCTGGATCGTCGCCAGTTGGATCGGCTCCGATGTTCTCGGTGTCGATCGGAACGAAGGTCTCGCTGCGACCGGCGACGAACACCTCGGCGCCGACTCCGCGCAGGATCTCGACCAGCAGGTCGCGCCCGACCGCGGAATGTTGATAGACCAGGACACGCAATCCCTCGACTGCGCCGGCGCCGAAGAAGTTCACGTAACGCTCGAGATACGCGCGGCGCGCGGCATCGCTCGCGGGAGGCAATTCCCGGTGGCCGTCCTTGAACAGGCCGTGCACATCGAACGCCGAGGTATCGAACGACTGCCGATACACGCGTTCGCGGACCTGCCGGACGCGCTCGTTGATCGGTGCTTCGTGCTGCTTCAGCAGTTCGCCGCATGAGGTGTTGGTCTTGTAGCCATTGCGGTCGAACGGAATGTGACTGCCGGTCACCATGATGCTGCCCTTGCCGGCGTCGACCGCGAAGCTGGTCAGAGCAGGCGTCGGGATCGCGCCGAGGTTGACCGGCCGCATGCCGGCCTCGCGAATCGCGGCTTCGATCGCCTGCGCCAGTTCGCCGCGGCGGGGCGTTTGATCGATGTAATGGGTCGAACTGGGTCGGAGGTCATAGGCGAAGTAGAACGGATCGCCGCGAACGATGCCGCCGTCCGTCGCCGGCAGCGTCTGCAGGTACTCGAGTTCGGCCAGCGCATTGATGAATACCTCGAGCTGGCTGAGGTGGATCAGCAGGCCGCGGCGCCCGCTGGTGCCGAATTGCAGGGCCTGCGGTTCCTCGGTGAGTCGGCTGCGCAGCGTATCCAGGTGATCGATTTCAGGGCTCATAAGCTCGGTAAAGGTAGTCATCGGAGTTGGCCGTGCGACCCGTCGGCGCCGGATCGTCCGGCGCGTTCACGGCCGATCCGCGGCGCTGCGGACCGGGGCGGCGGTCGGTCGTGGTCCATGGTGCCGTGCGCCGCAAGTATAAACCGCGAGCCCGCGTGTGAGCTGATTGAAAGGCTCGGTGCGGTGCGGAATCCTGTGGCAAAATCGAAGCCGTTGGCGGGGCGTCCGTCCCTGGGGCCGCGCGAATCACGGGGGTGATGATGACGACCGATTACGACCAGATCGCCGAGGATTATCAACTGGTCAAGGCGCAGCCCTGGCGCGCCGCGATCGAGTCCTATTCCTTGCTCGAATTGATCGGCGACGTGCGTCGACGTTCGGCCGTGGATCTTGCCTGCGGCGAGGGCTTCCACACCAGGCGCCTGGCCCGCTTCGGCGCGGACCCGGTGCTCGGAGTCGATCTCTCGGAGCGGATGATCGATCTCGCGCGTGCCGCCGAGTCGGCCTGTCCGCTCGGCGTCGACTATCTGGTCGCCGACGTGCGCGAACTTCGCCTGCCGCGCCGGTACGATCTGGTCGTTGCGGCCTACCTGTTGAACTATTCGCGAAATCCCGGGGAGTTGGCCGCGATGTGCCGCAGCGTCGCGAGCGCCGCGGCGCCGGGGGGGCGCTTCGTCGCGGTCAACGTCAATCCCGATCTGGATCCCTCATCGGTGCCGAGCTATCGGCGCTACGGCTTCGAGCTGGCCTACGTCGGCGAGCAGCGCAGCGGCCTGCCGATCACCTGGCGTTTCTTCAACGACGGCGGAGAATTCACGATCGAGAACTACCTGCTCGATCGCGAGACGCATGAGCAGGCGCTGCGGGCGGCCGGTTTTCGCGAAATCCACTGGCATCCCCCGCAAGTATCCCCGACGGGACGCGGCGAATTCGGCGATGAGTTCTGGTCGCTGTTCCTCGAGAATCCGCCGATCTGCCTGATCGACTGCCGCCTGTAATGGGTCCGGGCGAACGGGGCGCGCCGCCCGCGCCTCCGCTGCATCTGGTCAACGCCAGCTTGAACCGGGTCGAGTCAACCCTCGGCAAGGCCTTTCTACATTCCTTGCCGCGGTACATGACGATCGTCCTCGGCAACGGCTGCAACATCGATTGCGTCCACTGCTATCAGCACAAGAATGGCGACAACCTGCTGCGCGCGCCAGAAGTCGGCGATGGTTTGCGGCGTGAGTTCCTGGTTTTCTATCCCTTCCTCGAAACCTTGCGCCTGCAGGGCGGCGAGGTCTTCGCGCTGCGCGGCTTCGAGAGCCTGGTCGAGGATGTCGCGGCGGTCGCGGGGCGGCCCTTGATCAGTGTCAGTACCAACGGCACGCTGATCTCCGAGTCATGGGCGCGGCGCATCGTCGAGATGCCGTGGCAGACACTGACGATCTCCCTGGACGCGGCGACACCGGATACGTTTTCTCGGCTGCGGCGCGGCGCGGACCTCGGTCAAGTTCTGGAGAATATCGAGCGGGTCCAAAGCCATCGGCGCCGGCTTCGCAGCTGGTACCCGAACCTCGATGCCTTCTTTGTCGTCATGCGCTCGAATTTCCGCGAGATTCCGGCGTTTCTCGACCTGTTGCGGGACCTGGAGATCCACGAGGTCTCGTTCCAGACGATGCTGGTCGATGCGCGCAACCTTCAACGCGAGCCCGAACTGCGCGCCGAGCAATTCAATGACCCGAGCGAGGTCGCCGAACTCCATGAGCTGCTGCGGGATGTCGTGGCGACCCGCGGCGCCGCGTTCGATCGGATCGCCTGGAGCGGCATGAGATCCTTGTTCGAACGCTTCGGGCTGGATGCGGCCTTTCTCGATGAGGCCTCCAACACGCTGCTGACCGATGTCGATCGGCGAGAACGGCGCATTCGGCGCTATGACAAGCCGGCACCGCCGGCCTGGGTGTCCCCGGTGCCCGAGGCTCTCGAACGGCTGCAGCTCGAGCAGGGCCTGTGCCCGAATCCGTGGTCCACCTTGTTCATCACGGAGAATGGCGATGTGTCGCTGTGTTTTCTGTCGGAACCGGTCGGCAACCTTATCAGACGCCGCTGGCCGGCATCTGGAACTCGCCTCGGGCGATCGCCAAGCGCAGCCGGATGCTGGCGGGGCGCTACACGACCAGCGGATGTTCGCCGCTATGGTGCGACTGGCGCGACGGGCGCATCTGCGAACCACCGACCGCCGCGGCCTGGACGGAATTGCGGAGTCTGTTCGAACGGCTCGTCGCCGAACTCGGATCGGCCCTCCGGCTCGTAACGCGAAACGCCGACAGCGACATCCCTGAGGCATTACGGGCGGTGCGGCGCATGCTGACCGAGCGCGATGCGCGGATACGCGAACTGGAGGCGAATCTCGCGCAACTCTGGGAGGAAAATGCCGTGCTGCATACCGCTGGGCAGCGGCACATCGCACATCTGGAAAGTCGAGTCGTCGAGTTGGAGCGCGCGCTTGCCGACCGCGCAGGCGACGCGGTCGGTTCATGAACGCTGGTGGGTGTTCCCCGACTCACAACAGCCCTTGCTGACGCAACCGGCCGAGCAGATCCCGCAAGGCCTCCGGTCGGTTGCTCGGTGCTGGCTGCCCCGCCGATCTTTTCGTGTTAACCCCATGACAGGAGGCGCAGACACGAATTTCGCCGGCCTGGAATGACAGCCAGACCCGTTCCCGGACGACCGGCGCGCCGTCGGTGCCCGTCGTCTGCCAGGTCAGCGCCCGATTGGCCGGAACCAGTGCCGCGATCGATCCGTCCGGTGCGATCTTCACGCTGCCCGCGGGATCCTTGGCGCTCGGCGTGTTCAGGCCGCCTAGTCCATGCATCGGTGTCGCCAGCACGCGGCGACCCGGGCGTATCGTGTCGCCCCAGCCGGTGAAACCGCGAATCTGGTCGCCCTGGAAGACTTGCAGGTGCGCGATGTCGTAGAGCTTGCCGGGACCGCCGACCGTGGCCGTCGTCGTGCCGGCGACGCGCAGATTGAAGGGTTGCTGGCGATCGGCGCCGTCGCGTGAGGTCGCGTTGCGAACGATGATCAGCGCCAGCCGACGTTTGCGCAGAAAGGCGCGCAGCGCATCTTCCGCGATGCCTTCATCCGTCAGAACCCGTCGCTCCGGCGCCGGCAGTGCGCTCGTGCGCAGCGGCGGCCGGGGGCGTTGCCGAACCTCGGAGGCTTGCAACTGCCACAGCTCGCCGTCGTAGCGCGCGATCTGCCCGGTCGACGTATCCCAATACTCGATGCGCTTCGTGATCGGTGGTGTCAAGGCCTGGTCCGCGACCCAGTATCCGTTCGACGGTTTCAGCGTGCGCAGCCGATACGCATAACGCGAGGCCGGCTGCTGGCTCGTTCCTTCGTTCCGGTCCGCGCGCGTCTCGAACGTGTGCGAGGCGATCAGAGTGCCGCCGCTGAGTTTCGACGGATCGCGATACAAGCCGGAGTGGGTCGGTGGCGGCGTGGCATCGTCGGCCGTCACGCCGGCGGTGTCGCGGTGCGTCACATAGCCGATCGCCATCTTGTCCGGGTTGACCGGACGGCGCCCCGTCGATGCTGATGATCTGGCCCGATGCGTGCGTGCCGAATTCCGGCGCGTCGATCCCATAGTAACGGCCGGGGCGATCGGGATCCTCGCGCACCTGCAGGAAGTTGTTGATCGGGTTCTGATTGGCGCGATCGGAGCTGATCAGATGATCGCTCAGCGCCGGGTCGTCGTCGAAGCTGCGGCCGAAATAGCCGTGCAGTTCATGCCGGCCGATGTGGTTCAGCGTTTCCAGTTCGGTGCCATCGGGATTGACCTGCCATGGAAAGAAGTGGTTCAGCGTGTGCGGATTGAAGTGGGTCCCGGCCAGCATCGGGTCGCCCGACAGCGGCTCCGGGAACACTTCGTCTCGCGAGTCGAGCACGGCCGCATCGGCGGCCTCGCTGGCGTAGTTGAACGTGCCGTAATCGCCGGTTCCGGTCCGGTCGGCACGCGCGAACTGATCCTGCTGCAGGTGATCCCAGCGCGTGAACACGACGCGGCCGAAGGAGTCGACGATAGGATTGAAGTCGCCGGACGGCGCATGGGTCAGCAACTGCAGGCGGCCGCCGGCTGTCAGTTTCCAGAGGCCGGTCGCCGTTGGCGCCAGTTCGTACTCGTCGCGCTGCGGGTAGAGGTGCGGCCGGCCATCCCGGGGCCGGTCCGAGGAAAACACGATGCTGCCGTCCGGGCTGTACAGCGGGCTGATGTTGTTGTAGCCGTCCGGTTGTCCGGCGATGCGCGTGATCCTCGGCTTTTCCGCCTCGCCGAGTCCGCTGAGCTCGTAGATCTGCCAGAAGAAGTGATCGTCGGGACTGCCCCATTGCGTCGTCGGCGCGCCGATCGCCATGCTGAACAGCAATTTGCGACCATTCCAGTGAACCGAGGGATCGCGGACGGCGATGGCTTTCGCGCCCTGCATGCCGATCTGTCCGTAGCCCGCCGCCTGCGTCAGGTTCTTCAGCACGCCGTCCGGGTAGCGGATCCACAGGTCGCCGCCGCGTCCGGCCGCGTACAGCGAGGCATCGTGATTGCCGAAGCTCGAATTCACGGTCGCGAAATCCTGCGGGATCGGCATCTGCGTCACGAATACGATCGGATTCGTGAGTTCGATCCCGAAAGCCCTGCTCGCGATCAGCCCAAGAAGTAGGGAGCGGATCATGGTGCAGTGATTGAGCATCGGTTTGGCCTCCCGCGTGTCGTGACGGCAGTCGAGCAGGGCCGACACGCCGCGAGGCCACAGGTGTACGTGCCGTCGTGACGTGTGTGACGGCCGACAGTCCGAATGGTGCGACGGATGGCTTGCCGGGGCGGCGTTCGCGACGCCGGGTTCGGTAAGTCTAGATCGTCGCGGGCAGAGGGCAGCGCCGGGCGCTGAACTGGACCGGTTGCCCGATGCGGGGCAGGAGGGCTTTTGCGTGCAGGTACCGCCGTGCCGGGAATGGCACGGCGGTTGTCCAACTCAGCCTATTTCTGTTTGTTGATCCACCATTGGACCGTGCGCTGCTTCGCGATGTCATTGTCGTCGACCTCGACCGGCCGCAGGTACTTGTCGATGTCGGCCTTCGATGGATACACGCTGATTGTTTGTCCCTTGCCGCCGCAGCTCTGCGGCAGAGGCTTTTTCTTCAGGTCGCGCTCGACGACCGCGATCGGCGCCCATTGTACGGTTGTTTCGCCGAGGCGTTCCTTTGGCCAGTTTTCGGTTGGGCCGAGCAGCCACCCGGTAACCGGCATTGCGTTGCCCGGCTTGATGCCGCTACAGAACTGAGCGGTCGCAAAGTAGTACTGGACCTCCGTGACACAGGACTTCTTCGGGATGTCGGCGAAGTAGATCGTCGTCGTCAAATCAGTATCGTCGTACATGTGCTGCTTGCCGACCCAGGCTACGGCCTGCGGAATCTTGTCGCCATTATTGGCATCCGTCAGGAACGTGTATGCCGTCGGGTACGCGGCGTGAGGCATCGGTTTAACGAACTGTACCGCCCAATCGAATCCATTGGCGTCGGGAGAGGCCGGTCCGAGTTCCTTGTAGCCGGGATCCATCGGCGGGAAGTTCCACGGTTTGGGTACGGTGGTGTCGATGATCTGCGTGTTTTTGCCGGTCGGGTAGACGACGACGACCTGATTGGTCACGACGTTTGGCTCGTAAGGGTCGTACGGATTCGGATCGCATGCATGTTGCGCGTTGAAGCGGATGGGACCGAACGCGCCGTCCTGGTAGTACGGCCATTCCGCGTCGCGGCTCTTCTCGTACAGACCGCCGCGGTCATAGGTCGGAAAGTTCGTGAATATATGCGCGGCGGCCTGGCCGGCAAAGCCGGCAGCGGCGAGCGCGACGGCGACTTGGGAACGTGTGACCCGAATCATGTCCATCTCCTTGTTGTGGGTATACGCGCGTGAAGCGCGTACGTCCCTGCCAGCAAGGTCCGTGCCTAGGGGGTCTCCTGGTTCAAGTCTCTGTTGCGGAATAGGTTTCTTCTGTTTGCCAGCGACTGCGGACGGCGTTCAGCAAAACTATTTGTGGCATAAGCCTTGGTGCCTGAGGCATATGGCCTATTCGGCGCTGAATGCGATGGGTGCTCGGGCTCATGCGGGATTTCCCTCGGGTCATCGATGCATCGTCTTGGCCCGTGGTCCCCAGCCGTCTGTTGGCGCGCCACACGCCCGCGGCGTGTTTGCGGGATCGGCCGCCTCGATTGGGGCCGAAGACCTCATTGGCAGCTTCAGAAACCGCGATCGGCCTTCAGTTCGGCGATGACGGGCGCGGTATCCGGTCGGACGCCGCGCCACAGATGGAATGCTTCCGCGGCCTGTTCGGCCAGCATGCCGATTCCGTCGATGCTGAGCCTGGCGCCGTGCGCCAGGCCCCAGCGTACGAATGCCGTGGGTTCGGAGCCGTAAGCCAGGTCGTAGCAACAGCCGTCGTCGGTCAGCAGCCGCCTGGGTAACGGCGGAACATCGCCGCCGAGGCTAGCGGCGGTCGCGTTCAGCACGAGGTCGAAACATTCGCCTTCGAGGTCCGGGAAACCGCAGGCCGTCACGCCGAATTGCTCGGCCAGTTGTCGGGCCCGCTCGATCGTTCGATTGGCGACGACCAAACGTTCCGGCGCTTGCTCCAGCAGTGGCGCGAGGATGCCGCGGGCCGCGCCGCCGGCGCCGAGCACCAGCAGGCGCCGACCGGCGAGTTCCAGCCCCAGATTCTGTCGCAGGTCTCGCACCAGGCCGGCGCCGTCGGTGTTGTCGCCGAACAGGCTGCCGTCGGGCCGCGACACCAGAGTATTGACCGCGCCGCAAGCCCGCGCGCGGGGGCTCAGTTCATCGGCGCGGCGAAACGCGGCTTCCTTCAGAGGCACGGTGCAGTTCAGACCGCGGCCTCCCAGCCCGAGGAACCGCGCGAGCGCGTCGTCGAACTGCGGCAGATCGACGTCTTCCGCGTAGTAGATCAGGTGTTGTCGCGTCGCCTCGGCGAACAGCGTATGGATGCGTGGCGACTTGCTGTGACCGATCGGATGACCGAACACGGCGTAGCGGTCGAGGGGCGTGGACATCGGCGTCTGGAGGGTACGTAATGGCGGCAGGCGTTGGCGGGTCGCCGGATGCGTGATGGTCGTTTGCGGAGTTCGTGAGGGGTCAGCGGGACGCGTCGCGCAACCATTCGGCGACCGTTGTCGCGAAGTAGGTCAGCACGGCATCCGCGCCGGCGCGCTTGCATGCGAGCAGGGATTCGAGGACCGTCGCGCGTTCGTCGAGCCAGCCGTTGGCTGCCGCGGCCTTCAGCATCGCGTACTCGCCGCTGACCTGATAGACGAAGGTCGGTACGCCGAATTCGTCGCTGATGCGGCGGACGATGTCCAGGTACGGAAGCCCCGGTTTGATCATGACGATGTCAGCGCCCTCGGCTAGATCCAGCGCGACCTCGCGCAGCGCCTCGTCGCTGTTCGCCGGGTCCATCTGATAGCTGTACTTGTTGCCGCCGCCGAGCGATGACGCGGACCCGACCGCGTCGCGAAAGGGCCCGTAGAAGCTCGATGCGTATTTTGCCGAGTACGCCAGGATGCGCGTGTTGACATGGCCGGTCGCCTCGAGGGATTGGCGGATCGCACCAATGCGGCCGTCCATCATGTCGGACGGCGCGACGATGTCGGCGCCGGCCTCGGCGTGTGACAGCGCCTGTCGCGTCAGCACGTCGACGGTCACGTCATTCGCCACGTAGCCCGAGTCATCGAGCAGGCCGTCCTGGCCATGGGTCGTGAACGGGTCCAGCGCGACATCGGTGATGACGCCGAGTTCGGGGATCGTCCTTTTCAACGCCCGGACCGCCCGTTGCACGAGCCCCTCGGGATTGTAGGCCTCGCGCGCATCGAGGCTCTTCACCTCGTCCGGCGTCACCGGAAACAGCGCGATCGCCGGAATGCCCAGCCGCGCCGCCCGTTCCGCATCACGCAGCAGCAGATCGATCGAAACCCGTGTGACGCCGGGCATCGAAGCGACCGGCTCGCGCCGGTTCGTGCCCTCGGTGATGAACATCGGGTGGATCAGATCGTCCACGCTCAGCGCGGATTCCCGCATCAGGCGGCGGGAAAAGTCGTCGCGGCGCATGCGGCGCATGCGCGTCGCTGGAAAACGGGTATGGAATCCGGTCAACATGGCTGATGGGTCGGGGCGGTTCACGTTCCCGCTGATACCGGGAACTGGTTTTCGCGCGGTATTGGCGGCGTGGATAGTCTAATGCGGCACGGCGCGCTATGATAATCCGCCGTCAATCATGTTGGGGAAGATACCGATGAATTTCGAGCGAATCACCGGGCTTAGCGTCGGTGCCGCGTGGGTCATGCTGATCGCGTTCTCGCTGCCGGGGCTTGCGGCCGCGGAAGACGCCGCCGCGCTGAGCGCTCCGCAGAAGGTGATCCAGGAAACCTCCGATCAGCTGCAGAAAAGCATGCAGCGGCCGGAAATCAAGAATGATTTCGCCAAGGCAACGGCGCTCGTCGACTCGATCATCGACCCGCACATCGATTTCGATCGGGTGTCGATCATGGTGCTCGGCAAGTACTACAAGTCGGCGACACCGGATCAGCGCGAGCGCTTCAAGACCGAGTTCAAACGCTTGCTGGTGCGGACGTATACGACCGCCTTCACCGAGTACGCCGACTGGAAGATCCGCTATCTGCCGTCGCAATCCGATGGTGGCGGCGACAAGCAACTTGTGCGGACCGAGATCCTGCAGTCGGGTGCCCAGCCGGTGGCCGTGAACTACCGAATGGTCAACGTCAAGGGCTCGTGGAAGGTCTATGACATGCTGATCGAAGGCATCAGCCTGCTGCAGAACTATCGGACCAGCTTCACCAGTCAGATCGCCGAAGGGGGATCGATCGACAAGCTGATCGCCGACATCGCGTCGCGCAACAACACGGCCCACAAGGAGCCGATTCCGGAAGGCGGGGTCAATCCACCGCCGGCCGGAGGCTCATGAGCCCAGCCAGTCCCGAGGCCTGAGGAAGTCGCGGTACAGCTCGGCTTCCGGGCTGCCCGGCTCCGGTTGCCAGTTGTAGCGCCAGTTGACGACCGGCGGCAACGACATCAGGATCGATTCGGTGCGTCCCCCGGACTGCAGGCCGAACAGGGTTCCGCGATCGTAGACCAGGTTGAATTCGACGTAACGGCCGCGTCGGTATAGCTGGAAGCGCCGTTCCCGCTTGCCGTAAGCGAGGTCCCTGCGCCGTTCGACGATCGGCAGATAGGCGTCCAGATAGTGATCGCCGACACTGCGCATGAAATCGAAGCTGCGTTCGAAACCCCAGTCGTTCAGATCGTCGAAGAACAGACCGCCGACGCCGCGTGTCTCGTTACGGTGGCGCAGGAAGAAATACTCGTCGCACCAGGTCTTGAAGCGCGGGTAGACATCCGCGCCGAAAGGCTCGCAGGCCGCGCGCGCGGTTCGGTGCCAGTGCACGACGTCATCGAGAAACGGGTAGTACGGCGTCAGATCGAAGCCGCCGCCGAACCACCAGATCGCCGGCTCGTCATCCCGTTCGGCGACGAAATAGCGGACGTTCGCATGCGAGGTCGGCACATACGGATTCAGTGGATGGATCACCAGCGACACGCCGACCGCCTGGAATCTGCGTCCGGCGAGCGCCGGGCGGTGTGCGGTCGCCGATGCGGGAAGGCTCCCTCCCTGCACGTGCGAGAAATTGACGCCGGCCTGTTCGAAGGTCTGTCCATCGTACAGTACGCGCGTCCGGCCACCCCCTCCGGAGGCGTGCCGCCATTGATCCTCGGCGAATCGCGTCGACGGTTCGTGCCGTTCGAGTTCCGCACAGATGCGGTCCTGCAAATCGCGCAGATAGGCGATCACCGGTTCGATAGTGTGGCCATTCATCGGCGGTCCAGTGTCTGTTCGTCAGTGGGTGCCGGCGCGGCGTCCGGCCGCATGGCGCGCGAAGTCTACCATATCGATCGACTCACGCCGGATTCCTCGGCAGGTGTTGGATGATCGGCGAGGCGAGTCCGTTCGCGGCCCTGTGGGAAGGCGCCGAGCCGCGATTTCCAGCCGACTGGCGGCACCTGCTGCGTCGGCAGGTCGAGGCCGCGCTTTCGCCCGAGCGGCACGGCCGCTGGCCGGAATGGGCCTCGCTGCTCTCGGGGCTGCCGAGCGTCTCTGCCTCGCGGCTCGATTTCGCGAGCGACACCGTGACGATAGGTTCTGGCGCTGACTGCGATGCTGCCACGCGGGCCAGGATCGAGGAATGCCTGCATGCGCTGCACCCGTGGCGCAAGGGTCCGTTCTCCGTCTACGGCATCACGATCGACGCGGAATGGCGCTCGGACTGGAAATGGCGTCGGCTGCAAGGCGCGATCGCGCCGCTGGCCGGGCGCGCGGTGCTGGACGTGGGTTGTGGCAATGGTTATTACGCGTGGCGCATGCTCGGCTGCGGCGCGGAACTGGTCATCGGCATCGATCCGACGCTGTCCCACATCGCGCAGTTTCTCGCGATCAAGCACTGGGCGGGCGACTGGCCCGTCCATGCGCTGCCACTCGGCATCGAAGACCTGCCGGCCGGGCTGCGTGCTTTCGATACGGTGTTCTCGATGGGGGTGCTGTACCATCGGCGCTCACCGCTCGACCATCTGCTGGAATTGCGCGACTGCCTGCGCCCGGGCGGGCAGTTGGTTCTCGAAACTCTGGTCGTCGAGGGCGACGCACGTCAGGTGCTGTTGCCAGCGGATCGTTACGCGCAAATGCGCAACGTCTGGTTCATCCCCTCGTGTGATGCCCTGTTGGGCTGGCTGGGCCGCTGTGGCTTCCGCGATGCACGCATGATCGACGTCACGGCGACGACGAGCGCCGAGCAGCGTGCGACGGACTGGATGCGCTTCCAGTCGCTGGCCGATTTCCTCGATCCGTCGGATTCCTCGCGGACTCGGGAAGGTCTCCCGGCGCCGCGACGGGCAGTCGTGCTGGCCGAGTCGCCCTAGACGCACGACCACCCGCTCTCTGCTCCCGCGCGCGGCCTAGGGTTTGGGCCACACGCCCGGGATCGGCAGATTCGCGTCGATATCCTCGTCGGAGGCAAACACGTCGACGGTATAACCCTTGCCACAGCCCTTCGTCAGCGGCAGCGACTTCAAATTTCGCTTGTAGCTGATCCGAAGCGCATTCTCGCCGACACCGTGCACAGGATTGGGAAACTTCGCCGTCGTGTGTTCCATCCAGATGTTCGCGTCGCCTTCCTTGGGACTTTTCGTTATCCGGCAGATATCCGCGCCGACCGGATGAACGATGAGTTCGGTGGCGCACGAATCCGTCCTGAAGGAGACGGGAATCAGCATGAACGGCATATCGGCGTAGAATTTGTCAGGCACTTCGCCATTGGTGCCGCTAAAGCCGACCGCGTTGTCCAGATCGGGTGAGTCGGTTTTTCGCTGGATCTTCTGGAACACCGAACGGTTGATGAACGGCTGGATCAGGCCAGCCAGATTTCCGTTGTCGATGACGTCCTCGAGGTCAGCCGTCCCGTTGCCGTTGCTATCGTCGATCTTGCCGCCGTCCGGACGTGACACCACCGCATTCTGCGTCGGCAGCATGAAACTCTGCGCGATGACCGGGATCGACTTGCCGGTGTTGGTCGTACACGCGTGAACGATCCGGTACTGCGCCGTGATGAATTCCTCTCCTACATAATACGGTGGTGGAAGATTGATCTCCGAATGCGCCGACGCGTCGGGAAACGCGGCGCACAGCAAGGTCAGGCCCAGCGCACATCGAGACAAACCGGCAAGCTTTCGTAGCGACATCTTGTGTTCTCCCGTTCAGGTTGAGTGGCCCTTCCGCGAATCGGCCCAAGCTTGGCGGTTCGCGTCGGACTAACGGAAAAAGCAAGATCTGGACCCGAGCGCAATTTCTCGGATCCGCCGATCGGCAATCTAAGCATTGACCCGGAAACGCGCCTTGGGAGTGACCGACCCATTCATCCTGACCCGGCCGGCTCACTGCGGCAAATCCCGCGGCGGCAAGTGAAATTCCGCAGTGGGCCGGGCGGGAAACGGACGATCACTGTATGGCGCGGTTGGATGATCCTACGTGCCCAAAGGCTCGTCGACGACCATCCGCCGTAGTCGATGTGCCTCAGGGCTTGGGCCAGATACCGGGAATCGGCAGGTGCGCGTCGATATCCTCGTCGGAAGCGAACACGTCGACGCTATAGCCCTCGCCGCAACGCTTTTCCAGCGGATAAGTTTTCATATTGCGTTCGTACCTGATGAGCAGCGAATTTTCTCCGATACCATGAACAGGGTTCGGAAACTTCGCGGTCGTGTGCTCCATCCAGATATTGACGTCGCCCCCCTTGGGGGTTTTCGTAATCCGGCAAATATCCGCGCCGACCGGATGTACGATGAGTTCCTTGGCGCAGGATTCCGGGACAAAAAATACCGGAACCAGCACGAACGGAAGGTCTGCGTAGAATTTGTCCGGCACTTCACCATCTGTAGCGCTAAAGCCGACCGCGTTGTCCAGATCATCGGTCTTGCGCTGAATCTTCTGAAACACGGACCGATTCACGATTGGCTGGATCAGGCCGGCTAACGAGGGGTTTTGGAGGATGTCACCGAGATCGGTCGTGCCGCTTTGGTTCAGGTCATCGATCTTGCCCCCATCCGTCCGGGACAGCACCGGATTTTGCGTCGGCACGATCAGGCTCTGAGCAATCACCGGAATCCACTTCCCGGTGGAGGTCAAGCAGGTGTGAACGATCCGGTACTGCGCCGTGACGATGGATTCGCCGACCGAATAGGGGCGCGGCACGTCGATCTCCGAATGCGCCCAAGCGTTCTGTGTCACCGAACAGAGCAAGACCGTACCAATCAAAGCGTCGGCCAAAGAGGAGTGCTTTCGTGTTGACATGAGGGTCTCCGATACGTGTTGTTGGTTAGTTCGCGTACGGGCCAGTATCAGGCGCTGCGCGAGTGGGAAGGAGCAAGCAATACTTGCACCAGAGTGCGGTTTGCAGCACGGGATCGGTGTAACCGCCCATCTGGCTGGGTTGAGCGCTCCATCTACGAGTCCGTTGAAGAAGAGGAGGAATCGACGGGGTGAGGCGAATGACGCATACGGTGAGCCAATTGGCTCGCCTGCGTTCCTGGTCACCAAATCTCGCGGTGGCTTGCTTGGCGGTGCACGATCGCGATCTGCTACAGCCTTCGATTCGTGGTGGCGCTGCGTCGCCGAACGGCAATAGGGTTTGGGCCAGATGCCGGGAATCGGCAGATACGCGTCGATGTCTTCATCGGACGCGAATACAGCGACGGTATAGCCTTTTCGCCGCAGCGCTTCTTCAGGGGATGGACGCCGAGGCCAGCGCGAGGCTGGTTAGTTTTCGTGTCGCTATGGTGAGGTTCTCCTGTAGGCAGTCATGAGTCCCGGGAATCGGGCCAGTGCCCGCTGATCCCGGCGGTAACGAAACGCGCATCATGTGCACCAACCCCGACTCGTGCCTGCGCTCGAATCGTACTGGGGCAGGACGTCTGGCTGGGTAATCTGGCGGCCGGGTTCGTTAACCGGCCGGCTAACGAGGGGGCACTGGTTGCGCGCGCAACGGTTGACCGATGGCCGTCGAGGGCTTCCGGCGCTTGATTCGCCGGCCGTCGGGCCATCGGTCACTTCATGAAGTGAATCAGGGCTTGGGCCAGATGCCAGGAATCGGCAGATGCGCGTCGATGTCCTCGTCGGAGGCGAATACGTCGATCGTGTAACCCTTGCCGCAGCGCTTCTCCAGGGGATAAGCCTTCAGGTCGCGGGCATAGCTGATGCGCAGAGCGTTCTCGCCGATGCCGTGAACGGGATTCGGAAATTTCGCCGTCGTGTGTTCCATCCAGATATTGACGTCGCCTTCCTTGGGGTTCTTGGTAATCCGGCAAATATCCGCGCCGACTGGGTGAACGACGATTTCCTTGGCGCATGAAGCCTCGACGAAGAATACCGGCGTCAATGCGAAGGGTATGTCTGCATAGAACTTGTCTGGCACTTCGCCGTCAGTTCCGCTGAATCCGACGGCGTTTTCCAGCGAGTCGGTCTTGCGCTGGATCTGGCGAAATACCGAGTGGTTGATGATCGGAGTAATCCCTCCGGCAAACGAGTAGTTGTAGATGATGTCCCCCAGGTCCACGGTGCCACTGCCGTCAGTGTCGTCGATCTTGCCGCCGTCCGCGCGGGACAGCACCGGATTCTGCGTCGGCAGCATGAAACTCTGCGCGATCACCGGGAGCGATTTGCCGGTGTTGGTCGTGCAGGCGTGCACGATGCGATATTGCGCGGTGACGATCGACCCGCCGACCGAGTAGGGAGGCGGCAGCAGCACGCCGGAATGGGCTTGCGCGTTCGGTGTTGCGGCGCACAGCAGGGCGGCGCCGATCGATGCGTGGGCCAGTACGGCGAGTTTGGGTATCGACATCGGGGATTCTCCGGATCGTATTGTTGTCGGGGGCGGAGCGGACCCGTGCCGGACGCTCCGCGAGCGGGAAGAAATAAGCAAAATCGGCACCAGATCGAGGTTTCACGACGAAAATCGGCGCGATTGCTGGTTTGGGCGGGCCGCGCTCCGGACTGGCGCGTCCTCTGAGCAGCCGGACGGATCGTTGGAATGTGGCGAATGACGCAATCGGGTGAGTGAAATGACGCGATTTGCGCCGGCGATGTCGCCGATCCGGCGTGGCCAATGGTCTGCGGGGCGCAACCGCGATCTGCTCCAGCCTTCGATTCGCGGCCGCGCCATCTCGTCGGTCAGCCTTATGGTTTGGGCCAGATTCCGGGGATCGGCAGGTTCGCGTCGATGTCCTCGTCGGAGGCGAACACGTCGACCTTGTAGCCCGCGCCACAGCGCTTTTTCATCGGGTTGTATTTCTTGCTCCGCTTGAAGTCGATGGAGAGACCGTTCTCGCCGATACCGTGCACGTAGTTCGGGAACTTCGCCGTCGGATGTTCCATCCAGAGGTTGGCGTCGCCGTAGTCCGGAACACCGGTCAGCCGACAGATATCCGCGCCGACCGGATGCACGACCAGTTCGCTGACGCAGGAATCCGGGTTAAAGAACACCGGCATGATGGTGAACGGGATATCGGCCCAGTATTTGTCCGGGACGTTGCCCTCGGTTCCGCTGAACCCGATCGTATTGCCCAGGGGGTCGGTCTTGCGCTGGAGTTCCTTGAACACGGAATGGTTGACGAATGGCACGATGTTCTCCTGCAATCCGCCACTTTGGATGATGTCGATCAGTTCGACCTTGCCGTTCTTGTCGGTATCCTCGATCGTTCCGCCATCGGGACGCGACAGGATGGGGTTGACCGTCGGCATCAGAAAACTGTGTGCGATCACCGGTTTGACCGTGGTGCCGTTGAGCGGGTAGCACGCATGAACGATGCGGTATTGAGCGAAGATCGGGTAGATGACCAGCGGTCGCGCCGCAATATACGAATGTGCTGCCGCGTTTGGAGCAGCAGCTGCAAGCAAGGCGGCGAAAAGCGGACCCGTTGCGGCGGGGGCGAACGTTTTCATCGACATCGGTGTTCTCCTGAGTTTGTGTTAGCGCAGTGTCCGGAGTGTTCCGGACATCCGCAGCCGGGTCGGACGCAAGATCGGCGCCAGCGGGACGCCGTCGGGTCCGTCGGGCCGCTTGCTGTTGCCGCGCGGGCGTTGCGGGGTTTCGAGGGAGATAGAAATGATGCTGCCGCGGTCGCGCGATTGCGGGAAATGACCCTTCGGCTACGGGAAATGCCGAGTCGGGTCAACAGCGAGACTGATCGTCGCGGAGGTGCTGTTGGTGTTTCGGCGCGTGAAGCCGCGATGCCGTCGGCGCGCTTTACATCACGTGCCGATTGGCGTTAAAAAGCGCAACGTTACGCGGTCGAATGAGGGCCATGGCACCGACTTTTCCGAGCCACCGCTCCGCTGATGCGTGCGCGCGTCGTTGGATCATCGTGTCGTTCGCGCTGCTGCTCGCGGCTTGTTCGAGCGCGCCGAAGCAACCCGTTGCCGCGGCGCCCAGAGCCAGGGCGACGGCCCCGACGGTCATCCCGCTGGCGCTGAGCCTGACCGGCACCCCGTATCGCTGGGGCGGAAACACACCCGATGAGGGGTTCGACTGCAGCGGGTTCGTGCGTTACGTGTTTTCGCGTTACGGCGTCTACCTGCCGCGGCGCGCGGTGGAACAGGCCGAATGGGTGCCGAACGTGCCATTCCATGCGCGACGCGCCGGTGATCTGGTGTTCTTCGATACCGGCACGCCACCGGTTTCACACGTCGGCATCTATCTCGGCCGCGACGAATTCGTGCATGCCTCCAGCGCCGGGGGCGGTCGCGTGATCGTCTCCAGCCTGATGAAGCCGTACTGGCGTGAACACCTGGTCGCGGTCGGCCGGCCTCCGCCGCCGCGCCGCTGAATTCGTATTCTGCCGGCCGCCCGATGGCCGATTTGACCTATCCAGAGGATCGCGCATGAAAGCGATGTTGATGACCGCGACCGGCGGTCCCGAGGTTCTGCAACTGGCCGACGTCGCGGAGCCGATGCTGGTTCGTCCGACCGAAGTCAAGGTGCGGCTGCATGCCGCCGGCGTCAACCCGATTGATACGAAGATCCGCCGCCGCGGGCTGCTCGGTCCGAATCCGTTGCCGGCGATTCTAGGCTGCGACGGAGCCGGTGAGATCGTCGAGAAGGGTCCCGACGCCGATCTCTTCGCAGTCGGTGATCGTGTGTGGTTCTGTAATGGCGGCCTCGGCGGTGATCCGGGCAACTATGCCGAGTACACCGTGATCGATCAGCGCTGGCTGGTCCGGATGCCCGAGCGCCTGTCGTACGAACAGGCCGCGGCCGCGCCGCTGGTGCTGATCACGGCGTGGGGCGCGTTGTATGACCGCGCGCGCTTGCGTGAGGGCCAGTCGGTGCTGATCCACGCCGGGGCCGGCGGGGTCGGGCATGTGGCGATCCAGCTCGCGAAACTGCGCGGCGCCCGGGTGTTGGCGACCGTGGGTTCGGCGGACAAGGCGGCGTTCGTGCAGGGCCTGGGCGCCGACGAGACAATCGACTATCGCAACGAGGATTTCGTCGCGCGGACGAACGAATTGACTGAAGGCGTCGGTGTCGATGTCACGCTGGATACCGTTGGGCCCGAGGTGCTGGCGCGCAGCACCCGTTGCACGGCGCATTTCGGTGATCTGGTCACGTTGCTGGACCTCGGGTCGGCATCGATGGCCGAATCGCGGATGCGCAATCATCGGATCGGGTTCGAACTGATGCTGACACCGCAGCTACGCAATCTGGCGCGCGCGCGCGATCACCAGATCGAGATTCTTCGTCGATGCGGTGAATGGCTGGATGCCCAGTCCCTGCTGATCCATGTCTCGGACGTCCTGCCGCTGGCCGACGCCGCCGACGCGCACAGGGCAATCGAGGATGGGCACGTCAGCGGCAAGATCGTGCTGCGGATCGTGTGAGCGCTGGTGAATAAGCCTGCTGCGCAGCCGGATTGCTGCGTTGCGCGGTACTCGGACTAATCCGCCGGGAGCGGATTTGGCCGTGCGAAGTGCGGGGCGTAGCCCGAGCCGCAAGGAAGCGGCGAGCAATCCTCATGGACGGCGCGTCCACTCCGGTTCCCTGGATCGGGTCCGCGGCAGGCTCTCCGCTCCGGGCGTCTTGCTCTCGGGTCGCTCGCGACGGTGCCTTCTCGAGCGCTGAGCTGTCGCATGGTGTCGATACTGTTTCCTCAAGGCTTGCAATAGCCGGTCAGGGCTCGGGTCGCGCGCTTCCGTGCGGTCCTATGTCCATAGTTTTGATGTGGAAAATGGCGCTTTTGCCTGAGGGTGGACGAAGCCCCACTCATCGCATGCCGGAGCGGGGGTCCGATGCGCGGCGGCCGTGCCGGGTGCCGTTGCGCTATCATGCGAAGCGGATCATGGGCACGCCGCCGGGCTGGGCGTAGCGATAAATAAAGCCCGGATTTTCAAGGAGAGTTTCGTGATGAACAAGAAATTCGTTTATTCGTTCACCGAAGGCGACGGCAAGAACAAGCACCTTCTCGGTGGCAAGGGCGCGAACCTCTGCGAGATGACGCAGATCGGTCTCAACGTGCCGCCCGGCTTCGTCATCACGACCGAGGCCTGCCTCCAATTTCTCGACGCGAAACGGCTGCCGGCCGGGCTGATCGACGAGGTCAAGACGCAGATCTCGGGGCTGGAACGCGCGACCGGACGGCGCTTCGGCGATGCCGCGGCCCCGTTGCTCGTGTCGGTGCGCTCGGGTTCGGCGATGTCGATGCCCGGCATGATGGACACGATCCTGAATCTCGGTCTGAACGGCAGCACCTTGAAAGGCCTGATCGCCCAGACGCGCAACGAGCGCTTCGGTTACGACGCGTACCGGCGTTTCATCCAGTTGTTCGGCAAGGTTGCGCTGGGCGTACCGGACGAACTGTTCGATCACCAGTTCGACGAGGTCAAACGCAAGGCCGGCGTCAAGGCCGATATCGGCCTGAACGCCGCGCACCTGGCCGACATCAGCGAGCGTTTTCTGAGCGTCGTGCGCGAGTCGACCGGACGCCCGTTTCCGGAAGACGTGTTCGAGCAGCTGGAGATCGCGATCCAGGCGGTGTTCAACTCGTGGACCGGCAAGCGTGCGGTCGATTACCGGCGCGAATTCCACATCACGCCGGACATGGCCAATGGCACGGCCGTGAATGTCGTGACCATGGTGTTCGGCAACATGGGCGATGACTGCGCGACCGGCGTCGGCTTCACGCGCAATCCGGGTACCGGCGAGAACGAGATGTTCGGCGAGTACCTGGTCAACGCGCAGGGCGAGGACGTCGTCGCCGGCATCCGCACGCCGAAGCCGGTGCACGAGATGGCCCGGGAGATGCCGGACCTCTACCGGCAACTGGTCGATCTGCGCGACAAGCTGGAAGGGCACTACCGCGAGGTTCAGGATTACGAGTACACGATCGAGAAGGGTGTGCTGTATTGCCTGCAGACCCGCAACGGCAAGATGAACGCGACCGCGATGGTCCGCTCGTCGGTCGAGATGTTCCAGGAGGGGCTGGTCACCAAGGAGCAGGCGCTTTTGCGCGTGAAGCCCGATTTGCTGGAGCAGTTGTTGCACCCGGGCCTCGATCCTAAGCATGGGGAGACGCCGCTCGCGCAGGGACTGCCGGCCTCACCGGGCGCGGCCAGCGGCAAGTGCGTGTTCGACGCGGATCAGGCCGAGTTGCTCGGTCGGGCCGGTGAGAAGGTCATCCTGGTGCGCGAGGAAACCAAGCCGGAAGATATCCACGGCTTCTTCGCGTCACAGGGGATCCTGACCAGCCGCGGTGGCAAGACCTCGCACGCGGCGGTCGTCGCGCGCGGCATGGGCAAGGCCTGCGTCGCCGGTGCCGAGGGCATCCAGGTCAACTCGCGCGATCGGGTCGCCACGGTCGGTGAGGTCAAGCTGCGCGAGGGCGATGTCATCACGATCGACGGCAGCACCGGCAACGTCTATCTGGGCGCGATTCCGACGATCGACCCGGTGTTCTCCGAGGAACTGAAGACCCTGCTGTCCTGGGCCGACGAGTATGCCGAGCTGAAGGTCATGGCCAATGCCGACACGCCGACCGCGGCGCAGCTTGCGTGCGACTACGGCGCGAAAGGCATCGGCCTGTGTCGCACCGAACGCATGTTCAACGCGACCGATCGCCTGCCGATCGTCGTCGAGATGATCATGGCGCACAATGCCGAGGAACGGCAGCTCGCGCTGGACAAGCTGCTGCCGATCCAGCGCGACGACTTCAAGTCGATCTTCTCGATTCTGGCGCCGCGGCCGGTCACGGTCCGGCTGCTCGATCCGCCTATGCACGAGTTCCTGCCGGGCGAGCACCAGCTGCACGACGAGATCGAGGCCTTGAAGCAGTATCGGCTGAGCGTTCGCGGCCGCAATGCCGCGGTCGCGACGCTGGCCGCGCCGCTGCCGATCAGTGATATCACCGAGGATCAGGTCAATGCCGTCATCGCGCGCAAGGAAGCGATGCTGCGCAAGGTCGCCGAGCTGTACGAGGTCAACCCGATGCTCGGGCACCGCGGTGTGCGCCTCGGCCTGACCTATCCCGAGATCTACCGGATGCAGATCCGGGGGATCCTCGAGGCGATGGCCGAATGCCTGAAGGCTGGCAAACCGGTCGCGCCGGAGATCATGGTTCCGCAGGTCGTCAACGTCGAGGAGTTGAAGCGCGTGCGCGGCTTCGTCGACGAGATCAAGGCCGAGGTTGAGGCACGGTATGGCGTCACGCTGAATTTCAAGTTCGGCAGCATGATCGAGACGGTCAGGGCCTGCACCGGCGCCGAACAGCTGGCCGATGTCGCCGAGTTCTTCTCGTTCGGCACCAACGATCTGACGCAGGCGACGTTCTCATTCTCGCGCGAGGATGCCGAGAACAAGTTCCTGCCACTCTATACCGAGACCGGAATCCTGGCCGACAATCCGTTCGAGGTGCTCGATTTTGCCGGCGTCGGCCGGCTGATGAAGATGACCGTCGAGGACGGCCGCAGGACCAGACCGGATCTGAAGGTCGGAATCTGCGGCGAGCAGGGTGGTCACCCCGAGTCGATCCAGTTCTGCCATCAGGTCGGCCTGACCTATGTGTCGTGTTCGGCTCCGCGTGTGCCGGTGGCCCGCCTCGCGGCCGCGCATGCAGCGCTGAAGTCCTGAACGGGACCCGCGGGCGGCGTTGATCACGCGTCGTCCGCGCGTGTCCATGCGGTGATTCCGGTCGCCGGCCGGTTCGATCGGCCGTGCCGGCGATCTGTGGTATCCTCCGCGCTCATTTCTCGCCGCCGGGCGCGCCGGAAACGCGCATGTGCGGTGAATTAAGGCGGTTTTGGCGGCGGTTTCGCCAAAACCGGTCGAATCGACCGAGTGAGAGAGCCGGTGGTCGCCGGACTCCGCGGCTGCCCGGGAACCCCGGGCCACTCGGTGCGCCCGTTGGGAAAAGAAGAACGCCTAATAACGAGGACGAGCGATGGAAAAGCCCTTTATCCTGCACATGTTCACCCCGGAGAAGAATCTGAGCCCGTTCGATGTGAACATGGCGCTGGATGCGGGATGGGATGCGGCCGTACCGTATCTGAACGTGGAGCTCGGCGAGATCACGGCCCTGGTGCAGGACGCGATCTTTTCCCGCAGCCCCTCGGGCGTCAAGCGCACCGGTATCTTCATCGGTGGCCGTGACGTCAAGGTCGCGATCGACATGCTGCGCGCGGCGCGCGCGTCGATGGTGCCGGATTTCGGCTTCGAAGTGTCGGCGCTGGCCGATCCCAGCGGCTCGTTCACGACCGCCGCGGCGATGGTCGCGATGGTCGAGCGCGAACTGCAACAACGCTTTCAGACCGATCTGGCCGGGAAAACCGTGCTGGCGCTCGGCGGCACCGGACCGGTTGGTCAGATTGCCGCGGTGCTCGCCGCCAAGGCCGGGGCTTCCGTCAAGATCATCGGCCGGCAACTGGAAAAGGCGCAGCGGGTCGCCGATCTGTGCAACGCCGAGTACGGTGATGGCAAGACCGGCATCGTCGGCGATGCCGACGCCAACAAGGCCGAATTGATCAAGACCGCCGACGTCGTGTTCGCGACGGCCGCGGCGGGTATCGAGGTTCTCGGCGCGGAATTGGTCGCGGCCGGCCCGAACCTGAAGGTCGCCGCGGACGTCAATGCCGTTCCGCCGCCGGGAATCGCCGGCCTGGAAGCCCACCACAAGGGGGCGCCGATCGCCGGCTCGCGCAGCGGAGCGGTCGGCATCGGCGCGTTGGCGATCGGCAAGATCAAGTACCTGGCCCAGCACCGTCTGCTGCAGAAGATGCGCGAGGGCAAAGCCGTCTACCTCGATCACAACGATGCCTTCACGCTCGCGCGGGAGGCGGTCGCCGGTTGATTCGGCGACGGGCTCACTGGGAAAATTCGAAACGGCGAATTTGAATACGCTCGGCCATTCGGTTTCGGTCATGCAGGCTTCGTTGTGTCGGGCTCGGCATCCACGGCGGCGCGGACATTCCGCAATCGCCCCAACGCGTTCCCACTCAGGGTGACATCATGGAGAAGCGATCGATCCTCCACCTGCTGGACCCGATGCCGCACGCCAGCCCGTTCGACATCAATATGGCGGTCGACGCCGGATTCGATGCCGTTTTCCCCTACGACAACGTGCTGCTGGAGCAGGTCCCCGGCCTGATCCAGGACGCGATCTTTTCGCGCGGGCCGGCTGGCGTGAAGCGGACCGGCGTGTTCATCGGCGGCCGTGACATCGGCGTTGCGCTGAACATGCTCGACGCCGCGCGGAAGGCGATGGTCCCGCCGTTCGAGGTCTCGGTGCTGGCCGACCCCAGCGGGGCGTTCACGACCGCGGCGGCACTGGTCGCACTGGTCGAGAAGAAGCTCAAGGATTGTCATGACCAGACACTGGCCGGACAGCGCGCGATGGTCTTCGGCGGGACCGGTCCGGTCGGAGTCGCGACCGGGGTGATCGCGTCGCTGGCCGGGGCCGAGGTTACGCTGGTCGATCCGTTCAACATCGCGACGGCGCTCGACAAGGCCGGTGAGTACAACCAGCGTTGCGGCAGTTCGCTGAAGGGAACGTTCGCCGGATCCGATGCCGACAAGGCGCGGCTGATCAGTCACGCCGATATCGTGTTCTGTACCGCCAAGGCCGGGGTCGAGGTGCTGAACTCATCGGTGCTCGCTGACGCGCACCAGTTGAAGGTTGCCGGTGACGTCAATGCGGTCCCGCCGCTAGGGATCGAAGGGATCAAGCTGAAACACTGCGGCGATCCCCTGGTCCATGCCGTCGGGAGTCCGAGCGCGGTCGGTATAGGCGCCCTGGCGATCGGCAACGTGAAATATCAGCTGCAGAATCGCATGCTGAGCCTTCTATTGCAGACCGAGAAGCCGGTGTTTCTCGATTTCCGCGACGCCTTCGAGAACGCTCGGCAGCTGGTCTGACGACGAGGCCGCCCTGGCGCAAGCGCCAGGACGCCGACGCACCGTGTTCGGCGCTCACACGGATCGCGGTTCGTCCCGAGCGTCCCTGTCAACGACGCCCGGGAGCGCGTAGCCCGCGTGCGGAGATCGTCTTGAAGCCGTCGCGGTTGGCCGTGGGGACGACCTCCGCGAAGTGTTCGGCCAGTGTTTCCTCGTACGGCAAGTGACGATTGGCGACCAGAAACAGCGTGCCGCCCGGCGACAGCGCCTCGGCGGCGCGCGCGATGAACGCGCGCCCGAGTGAGGGGACCGCCTCCCGGCCTGCATGAAATGGCGGATTCATCGCGATCCAGTCGTAACGCCTCGTGGTCTTGAGCCGCGTGATGTCCTGCCAGTGGTAAGCGATATCGCTCGCTCCGCCTAGATCGGACAGATTGCGCCGCGCGGCTTCGAGCGCCTTCCATTCCGCCTCGTACAGGTCGATGCCTTTGAGGTCCGGCGATCCGCGCGCGATGTGAAGGCTCAACGCGCCGTACCCGGCACCGAAATCGGCACCCCGACCCCGCAGCGGCAAGGGCAGCGTGTCGCACAGCAGCTTCGTCCCGGCATCGACGGCATGATGGGAGAAGCTTCCGGGGCAGCTCAGCAGTCCGTCGGCGTTGCGGCGATAGTCGCCGAGCGCGAGCCAGTCGGCCAGCGTTTCGGGATCGGCCCGACCGGCGTCGCGGCGAATGCGGATGATCCGGCACTTGGCTTTCGACTCCACCGCGAGGACCGGAAACCCCGCCAGGACCAGCCGTTTCGCAAGCGATTCGCCGCCGAGCGAGTTCGCGGCGACGCAGACCAGTTCGCCGGCTTCGCGCAACAGCGACCAGGCGAGCGCGACATGGTAGTGGTTTTCGTCGCGGTGCTTGGTCGCCTCGACCAGGCCGAGATCGAACGGTCCACTGGCGTTGGTGACGATGGCCAGGCCCGTGGCCTGCAGACGGTCCGCGTACACGCGATCGGTCTGCAGGCACTCCAGACTGCATCCGGCCAGCGCGTTCAGCGGCTCCGGCGCGGTCGCGCGGATCGACAGCACGCGCCGCGGTTCCGTGGAGGCCAGGTTCGCCGAGCAGTATGCATACATGGCCTTGCCCTGCGCGGTATAGGCGTTCGCTTGCACGTTCGTCGTCCGGGGATGGCGGAATCAGCGTCTGCCGTTCACGAGATTGCGGCGGTCGCCGCGGCGCCGCAGCCGGTATAATCCCGAACACCAGAAACCAAGGAAAGAGCGGCCATGTCGCAGATCGACAACGTCAACATCGTCACGAAATCCAACGTCTATTTCGATGGTAAATGCATCAGCCACTGGGTGCTGTCGTCCGACGGCACGCGTCGCACGGTCGGCGTGATCTTCCCGTCCACGCTGAAGTTCACGACCGCGGCGCCGGAACGCATGGACATCACCGATGGCCGTTGCCGGGTCCGTCTGGACGGCCAGTCCGACTGGTCGAACTATGGTCCCGGGGACTCGTTCCACATCCCTGGTGACAGCAGCTTCGATATCGAGGCCCTGGACATGGTCGACTACGTCTGCACGTTTGGCGCGGTGCCCGAGAGCATCAGCTGAAGCTGAGCTCGATCCCCGCGACCGCCAGCAATTCCCCCTCGGTCTCGAGGTCCGCGGCAGTCAACGGGTGCTCGGACAGCCAATCCGGCGGAAATCTCAGCTGGGCCCTGGTCGGGCGAAGGTCCAGCGCCACCGCCGGAAGCTCGAGCGCGTGGCGGCTGCGGTTCAGCAACACGCCGAGCCGCAGCACGACCGACAGCGCCGGCGCGATCTCAGGCCATGGATGGGCCAGTTCCTTGAACAGCTTGCTCGGAAACTTGCGGCGATGCGAGCGGACGAGTGTCGCCAGCACCTTCTGTTCCGGACGCGAAAAGCCGGGCAGATCCGCGTTCTCGACGATATAGGCGCCGTGCTTGTGGTATCCGCTGTGCGCGATGTCGAGTCCGATCTCATGCAGTTCGGCCGCCCACGAGAGCCACTGCCATGCGGTTTCGCGGTCGACGGCGAGCCGGTCCAGCGCGGTCGCCGCGAGCATTTCGAGTGTCTTGCGCACCCGGGCGACGTGTTCCTGATCGACGTGGTAACGCGCCGCGATGGCCGTGACGCTCTGCGCGCGGATATCGGAATGTTGCAATCGGCCGATCAGGTCCTGCAGCAGGCCTTCGCGCAAGGCTCCATTGGACACGTGCATCAACTCGATGCCGAGTGTCTTGAACGCGCCGTGGACAATCGCGATCCCGCCCGGCAGCACCGGTGCGCGTTCGGGATTCAGCGAGGGAAACGGCAGCTTTGTGACATCGCCGGCGGCGATCGTCGCCTCGGCCAATCGGTCGAGGCCTTCCGCGGTGATGCCGGCCTTGCTCCATCCGGAACTGACGATGATCTTCTGGATCGCCCGCAAGCTGCCGGATGCTCCGACCGCCTCGGACCACTGGCCCTTGCGGAACGCCAGCTCGAACGGCTCGAGCTCCTGCTGCGCGGCGACCACGGCGCGCCGATAGCGCTTCGCGGAGATCTTGCCGCCGGAGAAATGCTTCAGGCTGCTCGACACGCAGCCCATGTGCAGGCTCTCCTTGTGCAGCGGCGTCTTGTCGACGCCGATGATGAACTCGGTGCTGCCGCCACCGATGTCCATGACCAGGCGGCGTTTGCCGTTCGGCGCGAGACTTTCGGCGACGCCCGCGTAGATCAGTCGCGCCTCCTCGATGCCGGCGATGATTTCGATCGGGTGGCCCAGCGCGTCCTCGGCGCGCTCGATGAACTGCTGGGCATTGGTGGCGACGCGCAGCGTGTTCGTGCCGACGGCCCGGACACTGCCCAGCGGCATCTGCCTGAGACGCTGGCCGAAGCGCTCCAGGCATCCCAGCGCGCGGGCCTGAGCCTCCGGCGTGATGTTCTTCTGGCTGTCCAGGCCGGCGCCGAGCCTGACCATTTCACGCAGGCGGTCGATCACCGTGATGTTGCCGTTGCGCAGCCCGGCGACCAGCATGTGGAAACTGTTGGACCCGAGGTCGACAGCGGCGATGACATCAGGGGTCGGGACGTTGCTCAACTGGAACCTCCGCGATGCAGGGCTCGGCGCGCGGTGGTGTTCACGCGGGCCGTGCTTTCAGGTGTCTAGGGAATTCTGGATCCGGTCAACGGTGCCGGTGGTCACCGCATCGAGTGGCATGGGGCGGCGCATCGCCGTTCTGTTAAAATGGCGCGCCTCGTCGAACAGGTTTCCGCCCGGCCGATAGTGTAACGAAAGCCGGATCAAATTACCCGATGCTCGCACTGTCGCTGCGCAATCTCCGCAAAACCTACCGCAACGGATTCGAGGCCTTGCAGGGCATCGACCTCGATGTGCCCTCGGGGGAATTCTTCGCGTTGCTCGGTCCGAACGGCGCCGGCAAGTCGACGATGATCGGCATCATCAGTTCACTGGTGACGAAGACGGCCGGGCAGGTTTCGGTATTCGGGCACGATCTCGATCGCGATCCGGCATTCGCCAAGCGTTGCATCGGTCTGGTGCCGCAGGAAATCAACTTCAACCAGTTCGACACGGTGTTCAACATCGTCGTCAACCAGGCCGGCTTCCATGGTATCGGCCGGCGCGATGCGCGGCTGCGCGCCGAGCGCAGTCTGCGGCAGGTTGAACTGTGGAGCAAGCGCCACACGGTGTCCCGGCAGTTGTCCGGTGGCATGAAGCGACGGCTGATGATCGCGCGGGCTCTGGTTCACGAACCCAGATTGCTGATCCTCGACGAACCGACCGCGGGCGTCGACATCGAGATTCGCCGTTCGATGTGGGAGTTTCTGCGGGGGATCAATCGTGACGGCACGACGGTCATCCTGACGACACACTACCTCGAGGAGGCCGAGAGCCTGTGCCGGCACATCGCGATCATCAACCATGGCCGGATCGTCGTGAACAGCGCGATGCAGGACCTGCTCGCGCAGGTTCAGGCGCACCGCTATGTGCTGGAACTGAGCCAGCCGATCGACTTCGTGCCGGTCGTCGAAGGTTTTCCGATGGAGCGGCTCGATGCGCGCACGCTGGCCGTCGACGTGCCGCCGGAACAGGGGGTCGGCATGCTGTTCACGCAACTCGCGGCGCGCGGCATCGAGGTGCGCGGTCTGCGCAATGCGTCCAACCGCCTCGAGCAGTATTTCATGCAGTTGGTCGGCGAACGCGTCGGCGACAGCGTGCACGAGTGATGCGGAGCGACGCGAAGCCGACCTGCTCGACGGGGTGGTCGGCGAGATGACCAAGCGACACCCGCGGCGGACGCGCCAGGCGGAGACTACGCCCGTGGACACGCCGCGGGGCTCCCAGTGGATCGCGTTGCAGACGATCCTGTTCAAGGAAATCCACCGCTTCGTCCGAATCTGGCCGCAGACCCTGCTGCCTGCGGCCGTGACGAACGGCCTGTACCTGCTGATCTTCGGCGCGCTGATGGGGCCGCGCATCGGCGCGATGAACGGCGTCTCGTACATCGACTTCATCGTGCCCGGCATCACCTTGATGGCGGTCATCACGAACGCCTACAGCAACGTCGTCTCGTCCTTCTATTCGACGAAGTTTCAGCGCCACATCGAGGAACTGATCACTGCGCCGGTCGCGGACTGGGTGATTCTGGCCGGCTATGTCGGCGGCGGCATCGCGCGCGGGGTGCTGGTCGGCGGCGTCGTCATCACGATCGCATCGCCGTTTGCCGCGCTGCCGGTCGCCCACGCCGGCGTGTTGTTGTCGATGGGCGTCTTGACGGCGACGTTGTTCTCGCTGGCCGGGTTCATCAACGCCGTATACGCCGAAAGCTTCGACGCGATCTCGATCGTGCCGAACTTCGTGCTGACACCGCTGGTCTACCTCGGCGGCGTGTTCTATTCGATCGATCTGCTGCCGGAGTTCTGGCGCAATCTGTCGCTGGCGAATCCGATCCTGTACATGGTGAACGGGTTTCGCTTCGGCTTTCTCGGCGTGTCCGACGTGCCGCTCGACGTCGCATTCCTGGTCATCGGCGGCATGATCGTTGCGCTCGGCGTTTGGGCGCTGCTGCTGCTGCGCTGGGGAACCGGCATCAAGACCTGACGCAGCCCCGACCGATTCCGGGCGTCCCGCTCCCTCAGTACTGCACGATCACGTCGGTCGCGAACATCAGCTGGTCCTGTCGCTTCCCGGCATCGAAAGCATTCGCGTTGTCGGCCCAGTCGTAACGCAGTTCAGGCCGCACGGTGATCCACTTCAGCGGTGTCCAGCGCGCGCCCAGCGTGAATTCGTAATAGCTGGAGCCAATGCCGGGGGTCGAACTCGCCGGTCCGACCGCATTGATCGGAGCGCTACCGGGGCGGTCGTTGTAGCGGAATCGCACGCCGTCCTGGTCGCGCTGCCATTCACCGCGTAGGCCGAGCGCCCATTCCTGGTTGACGTTGTAGAACAGGTAGCTCTGGATGCCGTACCAGGACGTGTCCTTGCCATTGCGCAGCGGGTCGTTCTGCTGGATGCCGTTGGTCCACTGCAGGACGCCTTGCCAGTCGGTCAGGAACTTGTGCTCGATCCGGAGCGTATATCGCGTCAGGTTGTCGAGGTTCGGCTGATCGCCGGTGATGATCGCAAAGCTCGCGTTCGTGTCCTTGTCGTCGCTGGTCCATTGGAACTTGCCAAGGAAGTTCCAGACCGACATGTAGGCGTTCACGTTGTTCCAGCCCATGACGCCGCCGGCCGTCAGTTCGAAGTTATCGTCGAACTGATAGCTCGGCAGCACGCCGGTATGCGTGAACGGGCCGTCCCACATGAAACTCATGCTGTGGGAATAGAAGAAGTTCTTCGTCGCCATGACCGACTCATAGTTGGTCAGGCCGTAGAAGTGGCCGACCTTGGTCGTCAGTCCATTGCCGAACGGCGCGTAGATCTCGGCGTACAGTTGCGGCAACGCCAGATTATAGAAACGCGAGACGCTGGTCGTGATCAGTCCTTTGTCCCAGTTGTTGGTCGATTGCGCGATGAACGCGTCGGTGCCGTACAGCACGTCGAAGCGGCCGCCGACGTCCCAGTCCTCGCCTTTCCTGACGAGGCGCTCCAGGCTGAAGTACAGCTGGCTGATGCGCGGTTCGGCGGTGCGGTCGATCAAGCCGACCGGGCCGTTGAAATTGTCCGGCGAGGCGTTGAAGTTCGTCGCGATACCGGCGTCGATCCAGCCGCCGAACGTCAGCCCCATGTCCTCCATCCATTTCGGTTTCGTCGCCTTCGGAAATGCCCATTCCCAGGCGTTTTCGGTTTCCGAGACATCCTTTGCCGGGCTGGCCAGCGACAGGGCGAGCAGCGGGCCGAACGCGCCCAGCCGGATCAGGCGTTGATGTGCGGTGTTCATCGGGACTCCATCGCGATATGCATGTCTAGTTGCAAAATTGGAACATTTAGTCGCCGAAAAAGCAAATCGGCCCGACCGCCCGGCAGATCCGCGTTGAAGCACGCCGTCAGGTCGCAGTCCGGCGCGGGCAAGCGCCCTTTCGGCGAGCCGAGTGCGCGATCCGGTTCCTGCGTCCGCGGTCGCGCCCATGTTTGAGAGGCGACGCCGTGAGATTCGAAATCAGTCGGAAGCGGTGCGAGAGTCCGGCATCCCGCCGAGGAGTTCATCGAACAAGGCCTCATACCGCTGAACCATACGGCCGGCGCCGAATTCGTCGGTGATGCGGGCGAGTGCGCGGCGCGCTCGCGCCTTGCTTTCGGCTCGGTCTTCCAGCGCCGTGCCGATTGCACCGGCCAGTTGCTCGGGCTGTCCGGGATCGACCAGCCAGCCGAACGAGGGGTCCGGCAAGAGTTCCAGAGTGCCGTCGATTCGTGTTGCGACGATCGGACAACCGGCAGCCATCGCCTCCATGATGACGTTCGGCATGCCTTCCCAGGCCGATGGCAGGACGAAGACCTCACTCAGCGCGAGCAGCGCCGGCACGTCATGCCGCCGGCCGAGGAAGTGCACGCGCCCGGTCAGCCCGAGCCGCGCCGTCTGTTCCGCCAGGGACTCGTGCAGGATGCCGATGCCAACGATCAACAGATGCGTATCGGCGGGAAGGCGGGCAAATGCATCCAGCAGGCTGTCGAAGCGCTTTTCCGGATAGAGGCGGCCGACGGTCAGCACGACACGCGCGTGCGGCGGTATTCCGAGTTCCATGCGATCGGCGGGCTCGGCGATGTGCAAAGCGGGTTCGATGCCGTTGGCGATGACGCGGATCTGTTCTTCGCGCAGGCCCAGTCGTTCGCGCGAGCCGGCGGCCACCGAGTGGCTGTTGAACACAACACGATCGGCCCAAGGGATCGTCAGCCGGTCCAGTAGCAGCCACCACGGCCGCTTGTGCAGATTCGGACCGCGAATAGACGAGACGATCGGTCCCCGGTGGTAGAGTCGTCCGGCGATGCGGCCGAGCACGTCGCTGACGTCGAGCATCGTCAGGATCAGGTCCGCGCGCCATTCCCTCAGCCTGTGCCACAGACCAATCGGACCGAGTTCGAGGGCCAGTCGCAGCTTGCCGATGATGTGGAGGTCGGCCAGCGCGCCGATGCGGATGCGATTATCCGGATCGGTGTCATCGTTCAGCGCCAGCACGAGTACCTGGTGCCCGTGTGCGCGAAGTCCTTCGAGCAGCAGCACGACCTGACGCTGAGCTCCGGCCCGTGCCAGGCTGTCGATGATCAGGGCGATGCGATAGGTTCGGACGGGCATGAATCGAATGCGGTCGGGAAAGCTGCGGATGGACAGAACCTGGAACATACCGTCAGCCGGCCCGGCGCGCCGCTTATAATAGCGCAGCGTCGACCGTTCCGGCTGATGCCAGTTACCCGAGCCGGCGGATCGGAGGTCGTCCCGGGTATGCCCGTACGGTCGGTCCCCGGCCGGACCGATCCTGCAGGATCTTGACGAACCGAATTCCATAGCCGCGACGCGCACGAACGTGATTCCGGAAAGCGAACTCGAGGTCGCGGTGCCACGGCGCCGCTCGATCGCCGCGCGCGGCTGGCAGCTCATCAAGTACGTATTGGCGGCAGGCTTGCTGGCGTACCTCGCGCTCAGCGTCGACTGGCCGAAGGTGTGGGCGTCGGCGCGCGCGGTGTCCTTGCCGTGGCTCGCGATCAGCCTGTTCTATATTCCGGTCGGAATCTGGTTTATCGCCGTTCGTTACCGCTGCCTGATCGACAAGCGCGTGAGCCTGCCGGCGATGCTGCGGCTGGTCGTGTTCCAGGCCGCGATCAGCACCTTCCTGGCGAATGTGGCGGGGTCACTCGGCTATATCGGAATCCTCGCCAAGGTTTATCGCGTGCCGACCGCACTCGCGGTCCAGTCGACGATTGTCGCGCGGCTGGCCGAGATGCTGATGGCGATGGTCGCCGCCGGCGTGCTCGCGGCGCTGGCCTGGCGGGAACTGGAGACGCTGCGTCCACAGATGAGTCTGGCGATCGGCTTCTCGCTCGCGGTGCTGATCGGTGCCACGTTGGCCGTCATCGCCGCGCGCCTGATACCCGATGCCTGGGTGCGTCCGGTCGTCGATGAGGGCGGCGCGGAACCTGGATTCGTCCGGAAGCTGATCGGCTTCGTCGTGCGGGTCGTCCGGCTCGACGCCCGTTATCTGGTCCTGGTCGTGCCGCCAACGCTGCTTTATTCGCTGATCCTGCAGATCGTCATCGCGGTCGCGATGTATTGCAACGCCTATGCGTTCCATCTCGATGTCAGCTTCGTCGAGGCGGCGTTCATCGGCGTCGTGTCATCGTTCATCGCCGGCATTCCGATCACGGTTTTCGGCGGTCTTGGCGTCTACGAGGTCTCGACGGTCGGTCTGTTCGTGCTGTTCGGCGTGCCGGCCGATGCGGCGACCGGAATGATCCTCGTCGTGCGTACGCTGTTCTTCATCGTCATGGGCATCGCGTTCGCCGTCGTCCGGGCACCGGAACGGTGATTGGTCGATCGCATCGGGTGTGCCGCGCGACCCTGTTTTCTGGTAAATAGTGTTCACCGCCCGGCCCGGGCGCTTTCCGACTTCGTTGGACACTAGGACCATGAGCCTGACACGCCGAAACTTCCTGCAATTGTCGTTGGCCCTGAACGTGCTGTCGCTGTGCCGAACATCGGCGGCGGCGCCGCGCACGACGCTGAAATACGGGCCGCAGGCGCCGTTCAGCTTCGACGCGCTGAAGACGATGGCGCGCGATCTCGCGGCGCGGGAATACGTTCCGCCGCCCCGGCCCGATCCCGAGATCGTCCAGCAGATCGATTACGACGCGCATGGCAAGCTCAAGTACAACAAGGATTCCGCGCTGTGGGCCGATTCCGGCAGCGTCTATCCGGTGACGTTCCAGCATGTCGGCATGTTCTTTCCGAAGACCGTCCGCATGAACCTGGTCGAGAACGGCATCGCGCGCGAAATCCTCTACGATCCGAACCTGTTCGGCGGCGGACCGGACCACGTCGCGCGGCGCTTGCCGTCCCAGCCCTCGGCCTTTGCCGGCTTCTGGGTCCATGAGCGGCGCACCGGTCCCGACTGGAAGAAGTTCGAGCCTTGGGCGACCTTCCTCGGGGCGTCGTACTTTCGCGGCGAAGGCGCGCTCGGCCAGGTCGGCCTGTCGGCGCGCGGCATCGCGCTCGGGCCGGGCACCGCGACGCCGGAGGAGTTTCCCGATTTCGTGTCGTTCTGGTTCGAGGCCGGCGCGAAGCCGACCGATCCGCTGCTGGTCTACGCGCTGCTCGACGGCCCCAGCGTGAGCGGCGCCTACCGCTTCGCGCTGAGCCGCACGAAGGGTGTCGTCATGACGATCGACGCCGCGCTGTTCCTGCGCAAGGCCGTCGACCGGCTCGGCATCGCACCACTGACCTCGATGTATTGGTTCTCCGAAACGGCAAAGGCCAAGGCCGTCGACTGGCGTCCCGAGGTTCATGATTCCGATGGCCTCGCGATCTGGAACGGCAAGGGCGAGCACATCTGGCGGCCGTTGAACAACCCGCCGCACGTCATGGTGTCGAGCTTCGTCGATCAGACGCCGAAAGGCTTCGGCCTGCTGCAACGCGACCGCCTGTTCGACCACTATCTCGATGGCGTCCGCTACCACCTGCGACCCTCGGCCTGGGTCGAGCCGCTCGGCGACTGGGGCGCGGGTGCGATCCAGTTGACCGAACTGCCGACCGACGACGAGATTCACGACAACGTCTGCGCGATGTGGGTGCCGGCCGAACCGGCCAGCGCCGGCAAGAGCTACGAGTTCAAGTATCGGCTGCACTGGCTGGCCGACGAACCTTTTCCGACGCCGCTGGCACGCTGTGTCGCGACGCGTCTCGGCAATGGCGGACAGCCGGGCCGGCCGCGTCCACAGGGCGTGCGCAAGTTCATGGTGGAGTTTCTTGGCAAGCCCCTGGAGTCCATTCCGTATGGGGAGAAGCCCGAGGCGGTCATCACCATTTCGCGCGGCGAGCTGTCGCGGGTCGAGATCGAGCCGGTGCCGGACGACGTGCCGGGGCACTGGCGTACGCATTTCGACGTCGAGGCCACCGGCGAGGAACCGGTCGAGATGCGCTGCTTCCTGCGCTTCCGCGACAAGGTGATGTCCGAAACCTGGCTGTTCCAGTACCACCCGTTCTGATCCACGCGGCCGGCGGAAGACGGGCGATGCGTTTGCGCACCGCCGGTTTCATCGGCTGGCTCGTGCTCACGCCCGGTTGGTCGTGGGCCGGGCCGGCCGTCGCGACACAGGGCGGTGCCGAGCGCGCGCTGGCGCGGGAGATTCCGCGCTTGATGAGCGCGTGGCGAGTTCCCGGCGTCGCCGCGGCATTGATCGACAAGGGCGAGGTCGTCTGGACTCGGGGCTTCGGATGGGCCGATGTCGACGCTCACCGTCCGGTGACGCCGGATACGCTGTTCCAGGCCGCGTCGATGTCGAAGCCGGTCGCCGCGTGGACCGCGATGACCCTGGTCCGGGAGGGTCGGCTCGACGCCGATGCGCCAGTCGGACGAATGTCCAGCGCGTGGTCGCTTCCGGCATCCGCATTCGATGCCAACGGGGTCACGATCCGCCGCATCCTGAGCCATACCGCCGGCTTGTCGGTGCCGGGTTACCTCGGCTTTCCGCCGGATCGGCAGCCGCAGGACCTTGATGCCTCGCTGCGATCCGCCGACGACTCCGGCGGCGCCGCGCTGGCGATCATCGCACCACCGGGTCAGGGCTGGCGCTACTCCGGCGGTGGTTACACCCTGCTGCAGCGTGTCATCGAGCGGTCCGCCGGCAAGTGTTTCGCGGACGCCGCGGCGCAGCGCGTGTTGCAGCCGCTCGGCATGCGCGACAGCCATTTCGGGGATTCCAGACCGGGCGATCAGCGCGCCACTCCGTACGACCGGCGCGACCAGTCCTTGCCGGTGCGGCGATTCACCGCACAGGCCGCGGCCGGTCTATGGACCTCGGCGGCCGATTTCGCGCGCTTCGTCGCGGCAACGGCGCCGGGACCTCACGGGGCCGTTCCGGGCCGTAGTGTGCTGCCGCCCGAGAGCCTGCGCGCGATGCTGACGCCGCAGCCGCACTCGGACAACGACATGCTGTTTCCGGGCAGTACGTTCGGGCTCGGCTACGCATTGAGGGAACTGCCGCCGCCGCATGGCATGCTCGCGTATCACCTCGGTGACAACCCGCCCGGCTGGCACGGCCTGTTCGCGGTATTCCCGCGTGAGGGCAGTGGTCTGGTCGTACTGACGAACGGCGAGGACGGGCGCGACCTGCGCGTCGGCGTCCTCTGTGCATGGCTCCGCTCGGTCGGCATCCGCGCCGCGCCGAGTCCGTGCCGCTGACACGTCGACTCATCAGGAACCGCTGACCCGGGGCGAGGTCGCGGCTCCGAAACGGTCGCCCCGAAACAACAACAGGAGAGAAGGCTCATGAGCGCGAAAATCGTATTCAAGGCGGGCGAGGCAACGGTGCTCGCGGCCGACGATCAGGCGACCGATGCGATGCCGGAGATTCTGATCGGTTCGGTGGACGGACCGGTCGGAGCAGCCTTCGCGAACCTGATGGCGCAGTCGCGCGGTCACACGGCGATGTTCGCGATCCGCGCCTGCAACCAGATGGTGCGGCCGGCGACGATGATCGTGCCGAAGGTCACCCTGAAGGATTACGGCAACATCGATCTGTTCGGAGGTGTCGTGCAGGCGGCGACCGCGGACGCGGTGCTCGACTGCGTCATCGAGGGCGTGATCCCGAAGGATCAGGTCAATGATCTGTGCATCATCAGTCTTGTCTGGATCGAGCCTCGCTGCGCGAAGGATCCGAACCTGGACAAGGCCGATATGTACCGGACGAACTACGAGGCGACGAAGCTGGCGATTCGGCGCGCGCTGAACGACGAACCGACGATCGACGAATTGATCGCGAACCGGCAGACGATCCGCCACGACATGTGGGAGGATGACTGGGAGCCGAAATGACGGCCAGACGTGGATTGGTCGAGAAGCTTCGACGACCTATTTCCGAATCGACGTCAGCGATCTAGATGAGCGGGTGCGGCCAGAGGACGGCACCCGCGCAGCCCGACGGACTCGATTATTTGGCCGGCTTTTTTGCCGGTTTGCTTTCGGCGCCCGGCGCCGCCGGTTTCGGCGCGCCAGGAGCGTCGGTTTTCTGCGCGCTTGACTGGGCCGCATCCTCGGCGGTCAACGGTGCGCGCCCATCACCTGCCCAATCCTCGCCGTCGCCAACCGGGCCCCCCGACCCTTGAGGATCCGGCGGCTGTGAGGTGTCCACCGCGGCCGCGGACACGCCGCCGCACAGGCTGGCGGCCATGAGCAGAATCAGCAAGCTCGTCTTTTTCATCTGCGAGTCTCCCTCGTTGTGAAGATTGGCCGCGGCGATCGAGTCATCCCGGCCGTTGCTGGCGCGCCAGGAACCGGTCCAGCGCATTGGCGAAGCTCTGTACGTCCCGCTGGCTCAATGCGGCCGGCCCGCCCGTCTGAATGCCGCTGGACCTCAGCGTGTCCATGAAGTCGCGCATGTTCAGGCGTTCGCGGATGTTCTCCTTGGTATAGAACTCCCCGCGCGGGTTCAGCGCTGACGCGCCGCGGGAGATGGCCTCGGCCGCGAGCGGGATGTCCGCGGTGACGACCAGATCGCCTGCTTCCAACCGTCGGACGATTTCATTGTCGGCCACGTCGAAGCCCTTGGAAACCTGCAGGGACGTGATCCACATGGATGGTGGTGTTGCGACGGGTTGATTCGCGACCAGCGTCAGGCGCATCCGCACCCGCTCCGCGGCGCGGAACAGCACGTCCTTGACCAGCTTGGGGCAGGCGTCGGCGTCGACCCAGATTTGCATGCTCGGAACTCCTCGTCTCGACGGCCTCGATGACCGGCGGCCTTGGTGCGAAATGATACGCCGGGACAGGCCGAATCCGCATGAGGCGCCTTCGTGACCATCAGGCACACATCAGCGATGAACAGGGCGATCCGTGACCGATCTGTAACCGGATGGACCGTACGATTGCCGTGGGGCACGGGGACTACCCCCGATTCGCGTGATCGGGGGCGCCCGTTGTCCGATTCCCCACCGGCGCAGCGCTCGGCGGTGGGGCTCCGATACGGCACATGGCGTGTGATTACACGCGCTGAGGGGGATCGATCATGAATGAGAGAAGACTATCCGTCCGGGCCGGCAAACTGCTTGCCTTCTATGGCGCGGTGTTGGCCGCGCCATCCGTCAGCGCGGGCATAGACCCGGCGCAAGCCGTGACCCCGGCAGTCACGGAACACGTGGTGGAGGGTTCGCCGCTTCTCACGTCGACGGATGCGAACTCGCAACCGCCGGTTTTCGGGCGAACCTATGCCGAATGGACCGCGAAATGGTGGCAATGGGTATTGTTGGGAACGGAATCGAGCAACGTGCTCGATGACGAGACCGGCGCACTCTGTGCATCGAACCAACCCAAGCAGAAGGTCTGGTTCCTGGCGGGAACGCGAGGCAAGGCTGGTGTGCAGAGGCAATGCACGATACCAGCGAATCGCGCCTTGTTGTTTCCTTTGGTCAACATCATGTGGACCGACTGTCCGAATAGTCCGGATGAGGATCTGACCGATGCCGAAGTCAGGGCCATACTCGCCGGTGTCGACGATCTGGACTGCCAGATCAGTGCCACGCTGGATGGCGTGCCGATCGCGGCTCACGAACTGCTGACGGTCAGGACCCAGTCGACGAAGTTCCACAGCGTTCTGCCGAAGAACGGCTTGGGCGCCGGCGACTGCACACCGAAGATCCCTCCGGGAAGGACGGGACGGCAGCTTGCCGATGGATACTGGGTCATGGTCCCGCCCTTGTCGCCGGGCAAGCACGTCCTGGCGATGCACGGCGCCCGGTGTGATGCAAAGACCGGTAACCCTCTGTTCGAGACCGGAGTCAGTTACGAGTTGAAGATCTTGCGCGGTCCGTAGGTCGCGCGATTCGATAATGGGGCCGCCTCGCTTCGCATGGATTCCGCGCCATTCGTCGGCGCAAGGGCAGGGGGCGCGGCGGCCTGGCCATCCCTGCACATCTGGGTTTCGGTGTCCCGCCCGGAATGACGGGAGTCGTATCGATCGAGAACGATGTGCTTCGCGTGCTCGGCACTGCCTGCGATGGGCTTCCAGCGATTGCATCGGGTTTCGTAACCGGAATGCCCGTCAACGGGTCCGCACTCCGGTCAAGCGCCGCGGTGCCGGAATGGCCCCGCGGCGTGGAAGACCCTAAGCTCCGTCCTACAAGGAGTACAGGAACGCCCGCAGATCGGTCAGCTGCCGCGCGCTCAAGCTGCTCAGGCGAGTGATCAGGTCCAGGGACTTGACGGCTGGTCCGTCGTGCAGGAAAGCCGCCTCGATGGCGTCGCAGGCCCGACCGTCGTGCAACAGGAAGTCGCAACCCGGGGTGATCGTCGCCGCATCCTTCTTGATCGGATTTATCGTGTTGTGGTTCGAATCGGTGACGAACTGGTTCAGACGCATCCCTTTCAGCGCCGGTGTCCGGATGTGCTGGATGTAGGCCTTGTACTTCGGGTCGGTCAGCCGGCCTTCGATATCGCGCAGCTTCACACCGGCCGGTGCCTTCGCGACCTGCGACAGATAGCCCATGTCGTGCATCAGGAGGTCGGTGCCGAGGTAGCTGAAGAATGGATAATCGGGCTTCTGCTGATACAGCTGCTTCAGCTTCTCGAGATGTTCCCTATCTTCGTCGGGCAGCATGTTGTCGCCTTTATCGAAGACGACGCGCTCGATGATGTGGCAACTATCGCATTGGAGATTCTTGAAGACCTTCTCGCCCCGCTGAACCGGGTCGCTCGAGACCTGGTATTCCGAGCGGTTCGGAATTCCGATCCATCGCTGGTAGGCCGCCATGTCACCGATCTCCTCCTCGGTGATGTCGCTGTTGGAATCGGCCCTCCTGCAGCCGGCATCGGCAGCGCCGCACACGACGTCCTTGTAGCGCACGAGCGCCGCATCGTCGACCGGCGTCGGGTGGATCAAGTCGTAACCCTCGACCGAGCTGACATTCATCTCGACGCTGGCCGCGTTGGCGATCTGATCCTCCAGCGACGCCCGATCGCCGATCCAGCCGAACCGACCGAGGTAACAATCCTGCCGCCGATCGCCGAGTTGGCCCGACTGGCAGGTCCGGTAATTCGCTCTCGCATTGTTCCGGGTTCCGGGTGCCAGGCTGAAACAGCCGGCGAAGTCGGCGCTCTTGGTCACCGTCGCCTGCTGCTTCTGAGCTTCGAGAACCCTGGCCGTCGGCATCATCTCGATCAGTGGCGTATTCCCGAGGCGCCGGCCCATCAGTTGCATGAAGCCGATCTCTCCCGAATCGATGGCTCCGCTGACCGCGGTGCCGGACACCTCGTTGCACGACGTCGGCCAGTTCCGCGGAGCGACGCCCGCGGGTTTCGGCCGAAGCTTCGCGCACGCGCCGGTTGCATCGATCGCACCGAGCTTGACCCGCATCGGTGAATAGACCTTTCCGACGATGCTGGACCGCGGCGTGGTATCGACGACCTCGAAGCCGTCGCCCGGCTTGATGTCCACGTAACTCATGTCGTAGCCGGGCTGCCGGCCCTGCTGATTGACGTGGAAGCTGTTGCCGTAAAAATTCATGATCTTGTTCTGGTAATAACCGCCGGCCGCCGGAGCACTCGGTATCGAGTGGTTATTGTCGTCGCAGATCTCGTTCCGGTCCGAGTCGTCCTTCAGATCGAACAGCACCATCTTCATCGACGGCAGTTCCTTGTTCGAGTACGTATAATCCCGATGGATAATGAATCCTGCATTCATTCCATTTGCCTGTTGGACATTCGGTATCTGCCCATTCGGCATCAGCGGAATGCCGCTGCCGTTGCGGATGTGGCAGGAGTCGCAGGTATTGCCGTGAAACGGTGTGCGCGCGCTCTTGACCTGAAAGCCTGCCGGGAAGTCGACATGGGTCAGTACGTCTTCGAACGCTGTGCCCTTCATGTCATTCTTTCGCGTTTCCTCGGCAAGATACATGATGTTGGCGCGGTACTCGTTATGCCACAAGGTTCGGCCGCGTATGCCGCGAATAAAATGATCCGGCGTCTGGTTCATGTGATCGCTCATGAAGAACGCGTGCCAGAACTCGTTGGTGTAGCTCTTGCTGAACAAGGTCAGATCGGCCGGGTTGACCATCGGCAGATACTGCGTATAGATGCTGGCGGAATACATTTTGTCGCGAACGCTCTCGCCATCGTCGAGAAGCTTGAACGGGACCGGTATCTGCTGTTCGTGTATGCCGGAGTACATGAACATCGTCCGGCCGTACTGATTGGCCGCGGTTCCCTTCAGGACTTTGTCTATTTCCCCGATCGCCTGATCGGTCAGCTTTCCGCCGTAGAGCGCGTTCCATTGCTCGTGATAGCCGCTGGTGTGGATCTCGTAGTTGAGCGTGCAGTCGCGCAACTGCGCGATCGCATTCTGTCCGCCGTGCCGGGCATTCGCGAGGTGGCCCTTGACGCAGCGCTTTGGCAGTACGTAGCGGTCGCCCATAAACAACGATGATCCGCCGCTACCCCCTTTGCTGAACCATTTCAGTTTGTAATAGCCCAGGAACGGGTTGGTTTCGATCAGGTCGCCGAGAACGACGGGAGACTCTTTCCACGGGAATCGCCCGATGTCCTTGAACTTGCTGAGTGAGACATTGAACTGCTCGTCCAGTAGCTTGGTCTTCGCGTCGACTTCCGCCTTGCATTTTGCCGGCCCGCCGATTCCACAGGTCGAGATCGTCGGCGCGGTCGCACCCTTGATCCACTCGACCTTGCCCAGATACATCGTGCAGTCGGTCCGGCCGCTTCCACAGAATTGCGTGAACCCGGGCTCCGTTCCCTGAGGAACGAACAATGCCGGCCTGTCGTTCAGCCAGACTTGCCCATTGGCCTTGTCGGTGCCGGCCTGTAACTGGGTCGTGAAATAATCCTCGTAGCAAACGGAATCGGAGATGTTGTCGTCTTTGACGGCACAGTAATGTCCGCTGTACCACGGGCGCCACGGCGCGAAGATCGTCGATTCCGTGAGGGCAAATCCGAGACTCGGGATTTTTCGATTATTTGGGCTCGGCCAGGAGTCGTTCATGATGGTATCCGGCTGCTTTCTGCCGTTCGGACCCAAGGTATTGAACCGCTGGATGACCGTCGCGACTTCGACGCAATCATCGTTCGAGCAGTCCTGACCTGTCGGCGCCTCGCCGGGTTTGTACAGCCGGTCGGTCCGGTGCATCGCCATGACATTGACGATGCCGTAGCGCAGCATGCAGCGTGACTTCCTGACCGTGTCCGCCGCGGGGTCGGTGCTATCGTTGCACTCCGCGAGCTTGCGTATTCTCGCGGGCAGCGCCGCGAAGGGCATCACGAAGGGCGTATCGATCAGGTTGCTGTCCTTGGTGCTGAGCTTCTGGTGCCAGGGCAGGTCGGAATACCATTCGTCGACCAGAAGCTGGCCGGTGGCCTTTTGCGGCGCGGCAGCGCCCGGCGAGGCATTGGTGGAGTCGCCTCCCTCCGTGGCGCCGACGGCCTGCGGCATCAACAGGGACAGCGTCACTAGCGCGGCGAGCAATCGATGCATGTCGGCACCCGTTTGGGTTTGGGGAGGCGTGCTCGCGACGTTACTACGTGTCGATTCGTCAACACCAGCTTTTCTTGAGACAAGCCACCAAAAAGGTCGGTGACGCTAAGCCGTGATGCCCGCCGCCCGGTCTGCGGTCGCCAAGCCCGACCGCTCGTGGCCGCGCCGTCGAACGCGAGATTGAACGATGCCCACCACGCCGGCGCCGGGGTTGGACGCGACGTGACCATGCAGTTGTAGGATGCGCTGAGCCTGCGAAGCGCATGGTTCGCGATCGATGTTGCCTCCTCCGTGGGCGGCTCCTGGGAACCTCGCCGTGAGTCCGCTTGGGAAACCGGACAAATCTGCCGGGATTTCTGGGAGATGCTCGATTTCGCGCGCACGAGGTTCGACTCACACGTATCATGTCGTCCGATCCGGCCGAGCCGGAACGAGGAAGGCCAAATTGACCCTGAGCCCTTGGGTTCCGGTTCGGAGAACAACAATGCCCGAAATCACTTCCGATCTGAATTTCTGGATCGGCCTTGGCCAGATCATCCTGGTCAACATCGTCCTGTCCGGAGACAACGCCGTCGTGATCGCGCTCGCGGCCCGCTCGCTGCCTGCGCATCAACGCCGGATGGCCGTCATCTGGGGTTCGGTCGCGGCGATCTTCATGCGCGTCGTGCTGACCCTGGTGGCCTTGGAAATGCTGCGGCAGCCCTACCTGAAACTGGTCGGCAGCGGCCTGTTGTTCTGGATTGCGCTGCAGCTGATCGTTCCCGACGAGGAAGACGGTCAGACGTTCGGCAGCCGGGACCATCTACTTGCCGCCATCCGTACCATCCTGCTCGCCGACCTGTTGATGAGCCTGGACAACGTCATCGCCGTTGCGGCGGCCGCGGATGGCAACACGATGCTGCTGGTCCTGGGTCTGGCGATCAGCATTCCCTTGGTGGCATTCGGCAGCGCGATCGTCCTGCGACTGATGGATCGGCTACCGGTCGTCATTTCTCTGGGCGCGGCACTGCTCGGCTTCATCGCCGGCGAAATGATGGTGACCGACCCTATCCTCGAGCCCTGGTTCGCGACGACCGAGATATTCTGGCTGCGTGATGTCATCCCGCTGCTGTCCGCATTCCTGGTCATCGCCATCGGTCAGTGGATGGCGAATCGCGCACTGCTGCGCCGGCGGCCCGTATTGATCGATCTGGCCATCGACGAAGAACAATCTACCGGTCCGGCCACCGAGCCAACGGAGTAGCCGATGAAAACGATACTGATACCGGTCGACGGCTCGGAACATTCCCTGCACGCCATCGACGACATCATCGCGAGTCGCACCCCGGGCGAGGTCCGGGAGCTTCATCTGCTGAACGTGCAGCATACACTGACTGGCGGCGTCGGCCGCTTTCTCGATCAGGAGCAGATACGCGCCTTTCATCGCGAGGAAGGGCTCAAGGCCCTGGCCGCGGCACGCAAGAGGCTGGATGATGCCGGCCTTCCCTACGCGTTCCACATCGGCGTCGGCGATGCCGCCGAGACCATCCTGCAATACGCCCGGGAAAAACGCTGCGACCAGATCGTCATGGGATCGCACGGTCACGGCGTGATCGCCACGCTGTTGATGGGCTCGGTCGCCGCTGCGGTCAGCGATCGGGCCGAGATTCCGGTGAAGTTGGTGGACTAGGAGGCGGGGCGTCGCCCATGGTCATCGACCGGTGACTCTATCGCTAGGCAGGCTGCATCCTCCCGTCATTCCGGATAGGCTCTCGTAGTCCGGTCCGTCGCAGGATGTGCTGAGCTTGCGAAGCGCATCGTTCGTGATCGATGCGCCTCCTTCGTCGGCACATCCTACGAACCGTCCCATCATTCCGGGTGGGCTTCCGGACCGATCCGCCGGGAGCGCGCACTCGCCCGAAGGGTGCCGGGCAGGACAGCCCGGCATGAATCCAGCCGTCCATGTTTGGCGAGCCGAGGTTTTTTAATCTCCTCTGTCATTCCGGTTGGGAAACCGGAATCCAGTAGTCCACGGATGGCAAGGCCCGGTTACGCCCGAGACCTTGGCCCAAAACATCCGGCGCGGCCGGTTTCGCAATCATCAAGCGGACGCTTCGCACGACTGGGACGTATGTCGATCGGGGATTCTAATGATGAGAGAAAACCACGATTTCGTTGGGAACACCTGTAGCAGTGCTACCGTTTCGGGTTTCGGTGTTCCGCCTACATGGTAGGCCTTATTTTCGGGGCGAGTGCTTGCCTGCAGAAATTCGCGGAATCGCTTCGTCAATGCGTTGACAGGTCCTTTCTTGATGCTTCATTTGGCGAGGCATTGATTCGGTAGAGGTCGACGTGATTAGTCCGGCGCCGCTTCAAATTCAGACCAGTGTATTCCGTCGCCGGGGTGGTGATACCCTTCAACTGTCACGTAGCAGTCATTGTCTATTCTGTCTATGACGTAGGTGTTTCCAGGTACAAGCCTTTGAGAAAGCGGTGTCATCTACTCTGACGCAAGACCCTTGTGACTCGGCCTGTAAACCACTGAATCGCCTACCTCGAAAGGACACCTGGTCTGCTGGTCACTCATTGAATAAGGCTCCGAACGTTATAATTTGATCCGAGTGGCGGTCAGGCGCGGAGCTCCCGGATTTCCAGTTGGAAATCGAACTCCGGCGATGGTATGTGTGGGCAATCGAGGTGGGCATGCTGATCGTACCATGCTGTCGGTTTTCGAACCTTAATGCGCTGGCTTGCATTGAAAAATCGACCTCGCCCTGGCAAGACGACTGTGCAATAACAGGTGCACCCGTTGCCTCGAATCGCACAGAAGAATGCGGACGGTAAACGACGCCAACTTCCCCCTCGATTTCTGAACCAGGCCGCCATCCGGTAAAAATGATATGCAGACTCTGCCCAAACACCTTGTCGCGTACAAGCGGACCCCGACGTTCACCGAGACGACCGTTCCGGCCGGGCTTTTGAAGGATCACACGACCAAGGATGGGACATGGGGACGAATCGTCGTGCTGCGCGGTCGGCTCCGGTATCGCATTCTGGCGCCGGAACTGGAAGAAGTCCTGCTGACGCCGGAGCTGAATGGTATTGTCGAGCCGCTGGTCCCGCACGAGGTCCGTCCGGAAGGGGAGGTGGAATTCTACGTCGAGTTCTACCGCGCGTCCGACGGGTGACGTCCGGTGCGGCGATTTGGTCCGCTGAATGCTTGGCGCCGCGTGGGGCTTGCTACCTGCGTGATGTGCTTCACCGTGCGGCAGGGATTGATCGCGACGCGATCGATGCGCTTCGTGCCTCGGCGCATCCTACCCACGCGGTTCCGGGATTGCCGCATGTATACAGGTGCGAATCTAATTGGACCGGCAGAACGCCCGATCTGCGACCATCTGCGCAAAGAGCGCTCGCAGAGGCTGCCTAATGGTCATTTCATCGCGGTCAAAAAATAGAAGCTCAATGGTGCGAGAGGTAATGTTAGTATCCCTCCATAATATATTGTCAGCGTCATTGGCTGAGAATAGACGTGGCGGATTATGCCTGACGGATACATGGCTTGGGCGCGAACTTCAACATCTTCCGTGTCAATGCAAGGCACCATGCCATAGGTGATGGTGCAGAGACTGCTGAAAAATCCTAGGGTGTACGTCCTGGGTTGAAATATTAGGACGTTCATATCGTATGCCGTATTCGTTTTACCGTTAACCGAAATTTCGAATCTCGCTAACGCGTTGGATTCTTCTGCGAGTTTTTCAATATATGGCGCGCTCTTCGCCAGGTCGGGCGTCAGGCTGAAAAGAACAGATGCCTTTTGGGCGCATGGCGACGGCGGCAATGTGCCGGTGTCCTTTAGGCTGCTTGTCGTAAAAAAGCACGCACTCGTTTGTGTCGCAATTAGGATCATCAACATAATCTTGCGCATGTTATGGGGTGCCCTGCGCGGCTATTCGCAAAATCGCCCGATATTCAATAATCATGACCAGTGATATGTTTTTTTACCTGGGTGACATGTCAATGGTCAGGGAGCTAAACGAAGTAGGGCGAGACGCTTGGAGAGAGTGCAGAATCCGAGCTTGCGCCCGCTTGCGGGTCGAGCGATCCGTTCGCCGGTCATCATTGCATATTTGAGATTCGTCTAACGCGACGCACGTCCATCGAGTCGTGGCATGTCGGTTCCGCGACGGTTGGGTCGGTGAACTGGCACGAGTCGATGTGAGACTACCGTGTTGGTCAGGCCGCGTTTGCAGAGCAATGGGCCTGATTCGCCAATACGGACGATGCGATTCGTGCCTCAGGGTATCCTACGCCGGCTATCCATGCGGTGTTGGGGAGGGCGGGCTCGGCCGACTGCGAGACACCCGGGGAGCGCGCTCCTCTCCTGTGGCGCTTCGCATCCTCTGCCTCGAATCAGACGAGGAAGTGTCGGCCTGTCCGGAGCATCTGGTCGGCGAGGTCTTGGCGTTCGGCACGGTCCGCGCTGTCACGATGCCTATCTACGCCGCCAAGGGTGTCGCCTGGCAATGGTTGGTCGATCTGGACCAGCACACGCTCGAAGTGTTCCGGCTGCGCGATGGCCGCTGCGTCATGGAGAACGCCCGGCAGGAAGTCGATGAGGTCGTTGCGGCGCCGTTCGTGGAGTTGCGATTCTCGCCGGCCGACGTGTGGGTTCCAACGACCTGAGTGGTTCGACCCGGCTCGCGTCAGTTGGCCGATTCGCGGAAGGCATCCGCCGCCCGGGACAACACTTCGCCTACGCCCATCAAGCCGAGCCGGTCGCCGGCTTCGAGCGCCGTGTCCGGTTCCGGATCGGCTTGCAGGTCGTCCCCACGCAACAGCACTTCGAGTGTGACGCCGCGTGGTAATGCGGCGATCGCGTCACCGAGGGTCCGGCCGATCCATGGGCTCCCGTTGCCTAGCGTCACCCAGCGCATGCGCATGACGTCGATGCCGTCGAGCGACTCGCTCAACAGGCGGTGCTCGTCGCGCACGCTGGCCATCGCGGCGTAGCGCTCGCGCCGAACCGATTCGGCGTACTCGCGGACATGCTCCATCGGAAAGCCCAGTTGCAGCAAGGTATGCCGCACGAGCTGCAGGCCCCCTTCCAGTTCCGGATGGATGACATATTGCGCCCCCATTTCGGCGAGGCTGCGGACGCCTTCGCGGGTTGCGGCACGCGCGATGATCGCCAGCTCCGGCGCCAGCTCGCGGGCCGCGGAAACCACCTGCTCGATCGCATATTGGTCAGGCAGGGTCACGATCAATAGACGGGCGCGGGTCAGCTCGGCATAGATCAGCACTTCCGGCTTCGACGCATCGCCGAGCAGCGCGGAAACGCCCCGGCCCGTCAGCGCCTGGACCCGGTCGGCGTGATTCTCGATGGCAAGGCACGGTAGCCTGAAATGCTCGGCGACCTCGACCAGGTGCCGACCGACCCGGCCGTAGCCGACGATGACGATGTGGTCGGTCAGCGTCTCCTTGCCGAAGCGCTGCGGCCGCGCGTCGCGATTCAGTCGCCTCCACAGCGGTGGCATCTTGCGCAGCAGCCATTCGGCGGTTCCGGCCATCCGGAACATGAACGGGTTGATGACGATCGACAGCAGGGCGCCAGCCAGGATCAGGGAATACTGGTTGCGTTCCAGCAATCCGAGTTCGATACCGGTCTGCCCGAGGATGAACGAAAACTCGCCGATCTGGCTGGTGCCGGCCGCGACGATCAGCGCGGTCCGCGCCGGACGCGGGAACAGGAACGCCCAGATCGCGGTGACGGCCGACTTGCCCAACACGATGATGGCGGTCAGCAGCACGATCGGTTGCACATTGTCGATCAGGTAGTGCGGATCCAGCAGCATCCCGACCGATACGAAGAACAGCACCGAAAAGGCTTCGCGAAACGGTAAGAGGTCCGCGCCGACGCGATGGCTCAGCGGTGAGCCGCTGATCACGGCGCCGGCAACGAACGCGCCCAGCGCCAGAGACACCCCGAACAGCTCGGCGGCGCCCAGCGCGGTGCCGAGCGCGACCGTCAGCATCGCCAGTGTGAACAGCTCGCGCGAACGGGTATGCGCGACGCGCAGTAGCAGCCACGGGATGAAGCGCGAGCCGACCAGCAACATGAATGCGAGGAAGCCGGCCGCAGCCAGCACGGTCAAGCTCAGCTGCTGCCAGTTCGGTGTGTGGTCGACGCCGACGAAGCCGGGCATCACCAGCAGGACCAGCACCGTCGCCAGGTCCTCCATGATCAGCCAGCCGACCGCGACCTGTCCGTGCGGCGTATTCAGCAGTCCGTGATCCATCAGGCCGCGCAGCAGCACGACGGTGCTGGCAACCGAGATCGCGAGCCCGAGCACGATTCCGGATGACTGCGACCACCCCCATTGTTGGCTGACGTAGTAGCCGATGAAGGCGGTCGTCGCCATCTGGCCGAGCGCGCCGATGATCGCGATGTCACGGACTTCCCAAAGGTCGCGGAACGAGAAGTGCAGGCCGACGCCGAACATCAGGAAGATCACGCCGAGTTCGGCGAGTTGCCGGATCGTGTCGGCATCGCCGACGAAGCCCGGCGTGAACGGGCCGATCGCGACGCCGGCCAGCAGGTAGCCGACCAGCGTCGGCAGGCCGAGCCGCTGGAACAGCAGTCCGCCGATGAAGGCGATGCCCAGCGCGGCCCCGACGTTGATCAGCAGCGGAACATGATGCATCGAATGATTGGCTCCGAGGGAATGTGAGTGATGGCGGCCCGCCGTCGACATCCGGCGATCCGGGGCCGAAGTCTCGCCGATGCGTCACCGCTTACCGATGATGCCGTGGCCGTTCGATCGCGTCGAGCGGGTCCGAAGGACAGGACTGCCCGCGCTCGCGGCCGTTTGCCTGCCGGGTGCGCTGGTTGCGATCCGATCGCTTCCTGCCGGAGTCCCGCCGTGCGGGAGAATCGCCGCGCGCCCGGTCAGTTTGACTGCGAGCGCGCTGAATGGCTCGTTCACACGATGCAATGGTGTGTTCGTCGCCGCGCTTGGTGCGCGGGCATGGACGGACGGGGTTATGGATAGTATGTTGACTATGCACTAGGGCGGGTTCAATGTATGCATACGCATCATATTGGCCTGCTCCATCGGCGATAGACATGAATTCGGTAATCAACGCGAAGCCAGCCCCGGCGCAGATTCTGTCCAAGGCGCTGGCTGCGGCCGGCGAGGCGCTAGGCTTGAGCCAGAGCGAGCTTGCCGAGGCCATCGGCCGCGACCGCTCGTCGATCTACCGTAAGGGCATCAATCCGCACAGCAAACCCGGCGAGGCGGCCTTGCTGGTGATTCGCGTCTATCGCGCGCTATTCGCGTTGGTCGGTGGCGATGTCGCGCAAATGAGGCACTGGATGCACACGGCGAATCGTCACACGCGAGGCGTGCCGGCGGAGCAATTGCGCAGCACCGAAGGGCTCGTGGATCTGGTGCACTACCTCGACGCCTTGCGCGGCAAGCTTTGAGCGGGATCTGGAGCGCCTGCTCCGGCCCTGACCGTATCGCGCCGCTTGAAGGCAGCTTGCTGCGCCTGGTCGAAAGCCAGGCGCAGATCGCCACGTCCCACCTCGGCCTGAGCCTGGAAGAGCAGGCGGAACTGGAAAGCCTGCTGGAGACCAGCAAGCCCGCGATGCCCGATGATGCGCGAGGCTTGCACTACCTTCTGGCAACACCGTTCCGTTATCCTCCGCTGCCGCACGGTTCGCGCTTCGGTCGTCGTTTCGAGCCCAGCCTGCTTTACGGATCGCTGCACGTCGGAACCGTCCTTGCCGAGGCGGCCTATTACCGGATGGTGTTCTGGAGTGGCATGGAACGGGCGCCGGAACGTGGTATCCGGACCCGGCACACCCTGTTCAGCGCCGAATACGCCTGCGAACGCGGAATACGGCTTCAGCGAGCGCCGTTCGATGCTTACCGCCAGGGGCTTACCGATCGGAGCGACTATCGCGCAACGCAGGCGCTGGGATCGGCGATGCGGGAGGCTGGCGTGCAGGCCTTCGAGTTCGTGTCCGCCCGCGATGCCGAGGGGGGCATCAATGTCGCGCTGTTCACGCCGGCCGCGCTGTTTGGCACCACGCCGGGCTTGCTGCAGGACTGGTCGGCGGACACCTCGGCCAGCGGAGTCAGCTATTTCTGCTCGCGGCCGAGCACGTTCGTGTCTTTCGGCGTGGAGCAGTTTCTCGTCGACGGGATGCTGCCCGGGCCAGCGGTCTGAACGCGTCGGCGACGATCGTGCTCGATGTGGCTCCGTCGTTCAGCGGGACATGCATGCGTCGCGATCGACAAGAAGCCAGTGTCTGACGCCTGTTCCGGCAACAAGCGCTGAGTGTGGCAAGCTTGCGATGGCTAAAGCGTCACCAGTCCTTCGCGCGCTTCCGGACGGCTTCGTAGAGGGCTTCCATGATCTCGGTGAATGGCGTGTCCTGGGTCCAGAACTCGGGAAACGCGCCGCCCTTCTTGGCCAATAAGCCTGAGATCGACGGCGTGGACGTCGTCGACAACTCGTCCGGAAGACGTTTCCGCCCCAGCCAGAACGACGCCGCATCCGCCGGTTCGAGCGGGTCGTTCGGCCGCGGTTCGGTGAAATAGCTGTCGCACAGGGTAACCGGGGGCTCGCCCTGCGCGTCCAGATGTTCGACCAGGATCTTGCCGAGCGGGGTTTCGCGCAGTTGCCGGAATAGATCCTCGCGCGCCAGACCGCGCAGTTCGAACAGCAGGAACGGATCGCGGTCGAGTTCGGCGGCGACGACATAGCACAGGCCGGCGACGTGCTTGCACGGGTTGTAGTAATCCGGACAGGAGCAGCGGGTTTCGAGATCCTTTGCGCGATGAGGCAGCAGGTTGAGGTCCAGTGCCTGGAACGGCTTCTCGATGTTGTCCGGCACCTCGTTCCTCAGCAGACGCGCGATGAACGCGGCGCGGCTGCCGAGATGGCGGATCAGCAAGGCCCAGTCCCCGGCGGTTATCGGCTTCAGCGCGATGCGCGTCTGGTAGGTCGGTTCCTCGTGGATGCCGTAGTACGGATTCGTATTGCCGCGGATCGTCGCGTCGATGCCGCCCGTGACCAGTTTCCAGCTCTTGACCCGGTCGCCGTTCGCATAGCCGCGGCCACGCGCGAGCCGGGCCTGATCCGTGAAGGCTTCGAGGGCGGCGATGAAACGCTGGCCCCACCAGGAACGTATGGCTTTCATGGCTAGTCGATGATCGCGGTGCGAGTCAGCGCGATCAGCTGCCGGAACGCCCCGTCGTCCAGGCGGGCCAGCCAGGACTCGTCATCGCCGACGATGGCCCCGGCGATCGTCTTCTTGTCCTCGATCATCTGGTCGATGCGCTCCTCCAGTGTGCCGGGCGTGACGAATTTGTGGACGAAGACCTTGCGCGTCTGGCCGATGCGGAACGCGCGGTCGGTGGCCTGATCCTCGACTGCCGGGTTCCACCAGCGATCGAAATGGAAGACATGGTTCGCACGGGTCAGCGTGATGCCGACGCCTCCGGCCTTGAGCGACAGGATGAACACCGCGGGGGGTGCCTCCGTGTCCTGGAATGCAGCGATCATCTGTTCTCGCTTCGGCTGCGCCGTACCGCCGTGCAGGTAATGCGTGCGGCAGGCCAATCGCTCGCGCAGGTGGCGTTCGAGGCGCTCGCCGACATCGGTGAACTGCGTGAACACCAGCGCGCTTTCGCCCTCGGCGAGGACATCGCCGAGCATGTCGGTCAGTCGTTCCAGCTTGTGCGAGCGCTCCGGCGTGAACGGGCTGTCGTCTTGCAGGAATTGCGCAGGATGGTTGCAGATCTGCTTCAGTTTCATCAAGGTCGACAGCATCAGACCCTGCCGCTGGATGCCTTCGCTCGCTTCGAGGTCGCGCTCTACGTCGCGAACGACGGCCTCGTACAGCGAGGCCTGCTCGCGCGTCAGATTGCAGAATTGCTTGTTCTCGATCTTGTCCGGCAGATCCCGGATGATCGCCGGATCGGTCTTGACGCGCCGCAGGATGAACGGCTCGACCAGCCGTTTCAGCCGGATCGAGGTTTCACCGTCGTGCTCCCGCTGGATCGGCGTCTCGTAGGCCTTGCGGAACTGCGTCTGCCGGCCGAGGTAGCCGGGGTTCAGGAAGTTGAAGATCGACCACAGGTCGAGCAGGCGGTTTTCGACCGGCGTGCCGGTCAGGGCCAGGCGGTGGTCCGCGTCCAGCCTGAGGATGGCCTTGGTCTGTTTCGCTTCCGGGTTCTTGATGTTCTGCGCCTCGTCCAGCACGACCCGCCGCCAACGACGGGACTGGAACAGCGATGCGTCGCGCAGCACCAGTGCGTAGGACGCGATGAGGACATCGACCCGGCCGCTTTGCTCGATGAATTCTCCGGCGTCCTTGAGTCGGGAACCGCCGTGGTGTACCAGGGTCCGCAGGTCCGGCGCGAAGCGCTCGATTTCCTTGCGCCAGTTGCCGATGACCGAGGTCGGCGCGATCAGCAGTGTCGGTGCGTCCGGCATGCCGGACACGCGTTCCGCTAGCAACAGCGCGATCACCTGCATCGTCTTGCCCAGGCCCATGTCGTCGGCCAGGCAACCGTTCAGTCCGAGTTCCTCGAGATACGCCATCCACGCGACGCCGCGCTTCTGATAGTCCCGCAACCTGGCCACCAGGCCCGGTGGTTCATCGACCGGTTGCAGCCGGCCGTGGTCGCGCAGCTTGGCGAGCATCGCCGCCAGCGCGTCGCCGGGATCGACTTCGAACAGGTCAGACTCCTCGGCGGTGCGGCGCACCAGGTCCTGCATGCTCAGGGCGTCGCCGGAGCTGCCCTGCTGCTTCCAGAACGCCAGCATCTCGGTCATCCGCGCCTGGTCCAGCACGACCCATTCACCGCGGAAGCGCACCAGCGGCGTCTAGGCATCGACCAATTGGGACCATACGTCCGGATCGACCGATTCTCCACCAAGCGTCAGGTCGTAGCGATAGCTGATCAGTTCATCCAGGCTCAGCGCGCGTGGGTTCGCGGCCGCGCCGGGCTTCTTGCCGGTGCGCGTGCCGCGCATCCGCAGCTTCGCGCGGCGTCGTCCCTGCGGCGTCCACCACGAGGGTACGATGACGCGGAATCCGGAATCCTCCAATACCCAGGCGGTCTCGGTCAGAAACGCGAAGGCGTCTTCCAGCGTCAGCGTCGCTTCGGTCGGGCGCGCGGTCTCCAGAGCCTCCCATAGCGGGGGATAGATGCTGGCCGCGTGGCCCAGGTCCAGCAGCAACGCGGATTCGAAATCCGCGCCGAAATCCCGGGTGAACACATCACGCTCGTCGGCGGGTGCCTGAGGATCGTCGATCAGGTTCCAATATGCGGCGAGGGCTACCTGCAGCGACGGGTCCTCGCGCGCGATCACGCGGAACTCCAGGATCCAGAGGTCCGAACCGTCGCCGCCCGGTTCGCGGAGTTGCAGCCCGAGCTGGAAGCGCCGCGTCGTCTCGCCGCCGACCACGCGCCGGCGCCATCGTGTCCAGTGCCGCCCCGGCTCCAGCGTGTCGGATCTGCGCCAGAGCGTGTCGTCCGGGTACCGGCACGCCGCGGCCAGCGGCGTCTCGTCGAGCTTCTTCTGCAGTGCCTGGGTGAGCCGGCTCGTGCCGACCGAGCGGTGCAACAGAACCTCGGCGCAATGGCGTAGCGTCGACTCCGCGTCCAGGCCCGGTGCGGCACTGCCCGGCATGCGCGGCACGGCGTCGGCGACCAGGGCCTCCAACGGTTCGGGCGCGAACTCCCAGCCGGCATGGAATTCATAACGATGCGTGTCGTCGACCGCCGTTCGATAGCGCACGCATGGAATGTACTGATCGCGCAGCAACAGGTCGCGCAGGGCCTGCGTGAACCAGTACCAGAACAGCAAATCTCGCCCGGCCCGCAGCGTCTCGCCCTGGAAGATCAGGCGGAAATGAAGCTCGTTGATCGCCTGTATCGGTCGTTCGGTCAGGCGATAGGCGTCGATATGCCAGTTCTGCCAGCGCGGCGCGACTTCGTCGGATCGCGGATCGAGCAGTTCGGGGCAGGGCAGGGGCGCACCGTCGGCGCTGGGCAGCGGGACAGCCAGCCGTTCGAACCGGCTGTCGTCGACGGGGAAGCCATCGATCTCCGTGAGCCAGGCGGCGAGTTGCCGGAACTCGTAGTGTCGCGGGTGGCGGTCGGTTTCGTTGCACTTCGGTTCACCGTGCCGGTTCGTCTCGATCCATAGACGAAACTCGCCGGGTCGGACGAAATCCGCGTTCGGAACGGGCCGCCAGAAAAGATGCACGACGCCCGCGGTGCGGGTTGATGACTCGCTCATTCGTTCTCTGGCGGAGAATCGAGCGCGTCGAAACGCGATCTTGGAAAATCGATATGGGCGCGCGTGCCACGGCCTGGGTCGCTGTGCAGCGAGACCGGCCAGTCGAATCGTTCAGACAGGCGCTTGACGACCGCGAGCCCGACGCCATGGCCTTCCCCGGATGCGCTGCCGCGATAGAAGGGCTCGAACACGCGTTCGATCTGTTCCTGCGGGATGCCGCTTCCGCTGTCCTCTACCGTCAAGCGCCGAGGTTCGATGATGACCCGAACCTCGCCGCTCGCTGTGTAACTGCAGGCATTCCGGAGCAGATTGCCGATCAGCACCGACAGGACCTTTTCCGATCCGGCGACGAACAGGCGGCCGCTGGCCTGCATGCACAGTTGTACCGGCTTTCCGGCCAGCAGCGGCCGGACGAGTTCGAACTGCTCGGCCACGACGTCGTTGACACACTCGAACGCTTCCCGCGGCCCGGATTCGGCTTCCCGCGCCAGCAGCAGGAATGCGGCGGTCAATTCCTCCATCTGCGCCGAGGCGCGACGGATGCGCGCCGCCTTGTCCCGCAGCCCCGGATCGAGCCGCGTGTCACCCAGCAGCATATCGGCCGCGACCCGGATCACGGTGATCGGGCTGCGCAGTTCGTGACTGACATCCCGCGTGAACGTCCGTTCCCGTTCGATGAAATGGCGGATTCGTCGCGCCAGGTCGGCGAGCGCGCTGGACAGGGCCTGGACCTCCGGTTCCGAGGACGCTGGCCGGGTCTCCAGCGCGATGAGTCCCTGGTCCGGTGACTGCAGGTCGATGCGTTCGACGTCCTCGGCCAGCCGGATGACGGGCGACACCGCTCGCCGCGCGGTCCAGTACGTGATCAGCGCTGCCGAATACAGCACGATCAGCACGATGGCGAGCGGCGCCATGCCGAAGAACACCGCGAGTTCCTCGACCCGGCTGCCATCGAATACGAGGATCAGTCGCTCGCCGACGGACTCGGACACGTAGGCAGCGGCGAACGCCGATCCGGACTGGAGCCGATGGAAGCCGGGGGCAAGCCCGCGCAACTCGCCCGGTATCGTCTCTGGATCCAGGGCTGGCTGCAGGAAGCCGGTCATGTTGCGCGTGTTGGGCAGGCCGGCATGGGGGTCGCGGGCGCGGCGTTGCCAGAAATAGTCGGCCTCATCGCGGAGTGCCTGCTGGATCAGTATGTCTTCGAGCACGCTCTTCGCGGCGTAAATGCCGAGCAGTGCCGTCAGGCTGATCAGCGCAAGTTGCAGGATGAAGGCTCGAGCCAGCCTACGATTGATGCGCTGGAGGCTCTTCATCCGGATTGATCAGTCTGTAGCCGATGCTCTGCACGGTGAGGATCATCGGCCGCCCGAACGGTTTGTCCACGACCTTGCGGAGGTTGTAGAGATGGCTGCGGAGCGTATCGCTGTCCGGTAGTTCGTCACCCCAGACTTCGCGTTCCAGCTCGGCCCGGGGAACCAGCCGGGGTGAGGCCCGCATCAGCACCGTCAGGATTTTCACGCCGGTCGGCGACAGCTCCAGGGGTACGTTTTCACGCATCACGCGGAGCGTCGAGGTATCGAAGATCAGCGTGCCGACGCGCAGGATATCGGCATGGACCTCGCTGCGATGGCGGCGGATCAGCGCACGTACCCGTGCTTCGAGTTCCTTGATGTCGAATGGCTTGACCAGATAGTCGTCGGCGCCGGATTCGAAACCGAGAACCTTGTCGTCGACGGTGTCCCGCGCCGTAAGCATCAGCACCGGCGTCGACGATCGCGCCTCCTGGCGAAGTTTCGAGCACAGCGCGATGCCGTCCAGACCCGGCAGCATCAGGTCGAGGATCACGAGGTCGTAGGTATGGCTGACCGCGAGATGCAGGCCGGTGATGCCATCGCCGGCGTGGTCCACCGTGTAGCCCCGCGCATCGAAGTACTCGTGGACCATCTCGGCGATGTCGCGATTGTCTTCGATCAGCAGTAGCTGTCCCGGATGGAGCATCGGCGGTTGCGGTCGTCGATTCGTATCTTGATCACGTGGCTTGGTGCGACCGGATGCGTGCTGTGATGTCTTCACGCTTCCTTGACGCGGCCTTCACGGCGCCTTCACCCGTCCTTCGTCACACTGAACCCACGCTCGGCACAGCAAGTCGGTCGGGCGGAAAGTTCGGCAAGCCGCGGTCTTGAACACCGGTCACGAAGTACCGATGGCCAATCCGCGCATGCGATCAAGCAGAAACCTACGAATGGGAGCACGGATCATGAATACGCAGCGCAACTATCGCAAACTGTTTGCCGCCGTAGCAAGCGGAGTCCTGTTGTCGGCAGGCGTCGCGGAGGCCGCCCCGGGTTACGCGAGATGCGCGGCGACGCGCCCGGCGGAGTTCAACGGCACGATCGTCGACGCGGCGGTTGCCACGCCGGAACTCAGCACGCTGGTCAGTCTGGTCACCGCGGCCGATCTGGTCGATGCGCTGAACGGTCCCGGCCCGTTGACCGTGTACGCGCCGACGAACGCGGCGTTCGCCAAAATCCCCACCGATGTCCTCGGCGCGATCGGAGCAGATACGCAGGTCCTGACCTCGGTGTTGACCTACCACGTGTCCGTCGGCTACAAGGACCCGCGGCGGTCGAAATCGCCCCGGGAAGTAGCGACGCTGAACGGGCAATCGGTGTTCTTCGACTACGACGATGGTCCGCAGATCAACCAGTCGACCGCCTCGTGCAAGGCCGTGAAGACCAGCAACGGCACCGTCTGGATCATCGACAGCGTGCTGTTGCCTCAGTTCAAATAGTGCTGGTTCACGCCAGATTGGTACCCGACAGTACCGGTTCCTGGCACCACGCTTTAATCGTGCATCAACGCCTCCGCGGCCGCGCGTCCTGGCGCCCGCCGCGGAGGGTTTTTCATAGTTGGCGGCGTGGTCGGGCGTCTTGCGTCATGAATCAGCCCCATCCAGGCCTGGATAGTCGGTGTAGCCGGCTTCGCCGCCACCGTAGAATGTCGCCGGATCCGGTAGATTGAGCGGAGCACCGCGGCGGAGCCGTTCGGGCAGATCGGGGTTCGCCAGATAGGACCGGCCGAATGCGACCAGGTCGGCACGCCGCGATTGCAGCGTCGCCTCCGCGCGTTCGCGCGTGTAGCCGCCGCAGACGATCAGCGGCCCGTGGAAGCGTTCGCGGATCAAAGCCATGATCGGGGCCGCGCGCGGGTCCTCGACCTCACGATCCTGGTTGCCCGCGACGGACGGGTCGACGACGTGCAGGTAGGCCAGCGGCCGTTCATTGAGACTTCCGGCCAGATGGCCAAATAGCGCCTCCGGATCGTCCATGCCCATGTCGTTGAACGTCCCCAGCGGCGACAGTCGCACGCCGACGCGGTGATCTCCCCACACTTCGCGGACGGCATCGACGACTTCCAGCAACAGCCGCGAGCGGTTCTCCACGGTGCCACCGTAACGATCGGTCCGTTGATTGCTGCTCGTGTTGAGGAACTGATCCAGCAGGTAGCCGTTCGCGCCGTGCACCTCGACGCCGTCGAATCCGGCGTCCATCGCGTGGCGGGCGCCCGTGGCGTATTGCTCGGCGATGCCGGGCAGTTCGTCTTCGCGCAGCGCTCTTGGCGCGACGAACGGCACCATCTGCGGTCGACCATCGGCATCCGTGATGAACGCCAGCCCGCTGACGGCGATCGCCGAGGGCGCGACCGGTAGTTCGTTACCCGGTTGCAGCGCCGGGTGGGATACGCGGCCGACATGCCACAGTTGCATGAAGATCCTACCGCCGGCCCGGTGGACCGCGTCGGTGACGATGCGCCAGCCTTCGATCTGCTCGTGCGAGTGGATTCCGGGGGTCCACGCATAACCCTGTCCCTGCGGCGAGACCTGCGTCGCCTCCGAGATGATCAGGCCGGCGCCGGCGCGCTGGCCGTAGTAGCGGGCATTCAACTCGCCGGGTATGTTGCCGGGCTGGCGGCTGCGCGAGCGCGTCAACGGGGCCATGACGATACGGTTCGGCAACCTCAGCGGGCCGAGTCGGAATTCGGTGAACAACAGGCTTTCAGGCATCGTAGGAGTCTCGGTGTGGGCGGGGAGCCGGCCGCGCGCATTTGCCGCGGCGGGGCCGGCGGTTCGGCGGCTATAGTTTAAGTGAACTCGTCGCCGGAGCGTGTGGTCGGGCGAGCGCACTCGACCATCGACCCGTGTGACCTATCGAAACCGGGGCGCCGATCCATGCTTAGCGCCGCCGTCCGTAAACTCAGGAAACTCCGATGTCCGCAGAAAATCCGTTGACCGCAGAAACGCCCGTGCGTCCGGTCAGCGAGTGGTCCAGACGGGCTGAATTCGCCGTGCGCTGGCTGTCCCTGCTGATCTTCGGGGGCAGCGCGCTGCTGGCCCTGTTGATGCTGTTGCAGGTCATGCCGCGGGACCTGATCGTTCCAGCGATTGCGCAGGGCGATGCGGGTGATGGTCTCTGGATGTTGCCGTGGGGGTTCGTTCTGCTGCAGGCGTTGTGGGCCTTTCATCTGGCGCAGTCGCAGGGCGCCGAGGTTCGCCGGCTGCGCCGCGGTGTCGGCGATCTGAGCCATCGGCATGAGGTCGAGGTCGCGGAGATGCAGCGCCTCGAAGCGGTGCTGATGAAAGGCAAGAAGGAATGGGAATTGACCTTCGACGCGATCACCGACCTGATTTTCGTCGTCGATGCGGAGGGTGTGATCCAGCGCTGCAATCGCTCGGTCATCGACCATTTGCAGTCGACCTATCTCGATGTCGTCGGCACGCCGTTGCGAACCTTGCTGAACCACTGTGGCGGCGACGCCGAGTCACCGAACATGTGTGCCGGCGAAGTGGAGATACCCTGTCTGGGCGGTGTGTTCGACGTGTTTCTCCGGCAGATGCCACTGGATGGCGCGGGCTCCCGGAGCATCTATGTGATGCGGGACATCACCGACCGCAAACGCGCCGAAATGGCGGTCGAGTACCAGCGCCAGTTTTTCGAGGCGCTGGTATTGAACAGTCCGGCGGCGATCGTCGTGTCCGACGCGCTGGGCTGCGTGACCTCGCTGAACCCGGCATTCGAGCGACTGTTCCAGTACCGCGCCGCGGAAGTGCTCGGTACGGTGTTGAATGGCCGGATCACGACCCCGGATACGAAGCAGGAGGCTGATTCGCTGACGCAGCGAGTGCTCGAGAACGAGACCGTGCACACCGTCAGCCATCGCCGCCGCAAGGACGGCACGCTGGTCGACGTCGAGATCTTTTCGGCCCCGGTATACGTGGCCGGTACGCGCGCGGGTACGCTGACGATCTACCACGACATCAGCGATCACGTCCGTGCCAAGCAGGAGGCCGAGGAGGCCAGCCGCTCGAAGAGCGAGTTCCTCGCGAACATGAGCCACGAGATCCGCACGCCGATGAACGGCATCATCGGCATGCTCGAACTGGCGCTAGACACCTCGCTGACCGCCGAGCAGTCGGACTATCTGTCGGTTTCGCTGCAGAGTGCCGAGGCGCTGCTGACGCTGCTGAACGATATCCTCGATTTCTCGAAGATCGAGGCCCGCTGCCTGAATCTCGAGCATATCTCGTTCGATCTGCGGACGCTGGTCGAGGATGTCGCCTATTCGATGGCCGGCCGCGCGCAGGCGAAAGGGCTGGAGATTCTCTGTCACGTCGATCCGCAGATCCATACGCGCCTCAAGGGCGATCCGGGGCGGCTGCGTCAGGTTGCGGCGAACCTGGTCGGCAACGCGATCAAGTTCACTGACAACGGCGAGATTGCCGTCATTGCCGAAACCCTGCACCGGACCGAGACGACCGAGACGATACGCTTTTCGGTCCGCGACACCGGCATCGGCATACCAATCGACCGCCAGAATCAGATCTTCGAGCGTTTCCGTCAGGCTGATGGCTCGACGACCCGGAAGTATGGCGGCAGCGGCCTCGGCCTTGCGATCAGCAAGCATCTGGTCGACGCGATGGGTGGCGAGATCGGCGTATTGAGCCACCCGGGCAAAGGCAGCAACTTCTGGTTCATCGTCGAATTGCAGCGGGATCGGACGTGGGTCGACGAGGACCCGGAATCGAGCGGGACGAAGGCCTCGGTGAAAGGTCTGCGCGTTCTGTGTGTCGACGACAATGCGACGAACCGGATGATCCTGTCGAAGATGGTCGCCGGCTTCGGCTGCCGCGTCGCGACCGCGGAGGACGGTCCGGCCGCGCTGGACAGGCTGCATGATGGCTTCAATCGGGGTGATGCGTTCGAGGCGGTGCTGCTCGACATGCAGATGCCCGGCATGGACGGCGAGCGGGTGTTGGAACTGATCAAGGGCGATCCGACCATCGGCGCGGTGCGCATCATCATCCTGACGTCGATCGGACAGCGCGGGGATGTCGCTCGGCTGCAGTCCAAGGGCTGCGCCGGTTATCTGCTGAAGCCGGTCAAGCTGAAGACCCTGCAGGAGGCGCTGCACACCGTGATGCGGCCGGCGGTCACGGGACGGGCGCGGGAAATCGTCACGCGGCACAGTGTTTCCGAACGGAGTCGTCAGGGCGTCAAGCTGCTGCTGGCCGAGGACAACCCGGTCAATCAGAAACTCGCGCTGATGCTGCTGAAAAAAGCCGGTTTCAACGTCGATGTCGTCGAGAACGGCGCGCGGGCCGTCGAGCGGGTCGCCGCGGAGCGCTACGACGCCGTGCTGATGGATGTGCAAATGCCGGAAATGGATGGCTTCGAGGCTACCCGGACGATCCGCTCGCGCGAGGCGCCCGGCGCCCGCCTGCCGATCATCGCGATGACGGCGAATGCGATGAAAGGCGATCGCGAACGCTGCCTCGAACAGGGGATGGACGACTACATCTCGAAGCCGTTGAATCTGGACACCTTGCTGTCGACGATCGACCGTTGGGTCGAGCGATCGACCGACTCACCCGGTGAACACGCGGCCGAGCAGCCGGTGTCTGAGGCGCCGATAGAAGTCGCCGAGGCCATGCCGCGCTTCCTCAACGACGGGCGATTCTTCCGGGAGATCCTGCAGGGCTTCCTGACCGAATTGCCGCAGCGGATCACCGCGATGCAGGAGGCAGCGGAGGAGCAGGATGGACAACAACTATATCGGCAGGCCCGGATCCTCAAGAGCATGTGCTCGAACTTCAGCGCCGGCCCCTTGTTGAGGCTCGCCGTCGAACTGCAGGAGGCCGGGGTGGGGCAATCATTCGACAGCGTCACCGACTTGCTGGATGCGGTGCGAGCCGAGGCCGAACGCCTTCGGCCCTATTTGTCCGAAGCGCTCGATTCCTGACGACTCCCGAACCCCCAGCTTTGTCCCGCGGGCCGGGTGGACCGCGGTTCCCGCTCCCGATACTGAACTCGACCGGACGAAAACCGCCTTGCGGCCGTCGTTCCGCCCGAGAGGCTTGCGCAAGCGCGCCGATTCCGACATCGTGTCGCTGCGCGACGGCCGGCGCCGCCGCGTGATCCGCTGAAACACCGCAGACAGGATGTAGCGATGACCGAATCGAGCCATGCCGGCCACGACCTCCCGACGATAACCCCGCCCGATCAGAGTCTCCACGGTCCCGACCGACGTAGCACCTGGGTGCATCGTCTGACCGGCCTGATCGCGCTTCTCGCCCTGTGTGGCCTGGTCTACCCATCGCTGCTGTCGCCTCGCGCCGTCGCCGCCGATATGTGGACGCGCGATTGTTGGCAGTGGCTGGTCCTGGCCACCGGCCTTGCGTCGGTGTGCGCCTGGGCCTTATGGTTCGAGATCGCGAGGCTGCGGCGCAACGCCGCGCTGCGGCGACGATTGCTGGACGATGCCGTCGAGCCCGCGGGCTACTTCCGCATCGGGCCGTACGACGCCAGCCACCGCGTGAACCGGCCGTTCGATCGCGCCGATCAGGCTCATGTCCAGGTACTGGAGTGGCTGGCGCACTGCCCGGTCGGTCCGGCGTACCTGAGCGGTGAATCCGGTTGCGGCAGGACGTCCTTGCTCGGTGCGTACGTGTTGCCGGAACTCGAACGGCGTGGCTGGACGCCGGTCACGGTGCATCCCGGGGCCAATCCCGGCGCGGCCATCGGTCGAGCCCTGTCGGAGGCTCGGCTGCTTCGATCGGGAACATCCGTCGGCTTGCGCGAACGGCTCGAAGCCGCGGCGGACCGCGTCGACGGTCCGGTGCTGCTCATCCTCGACGACTTCGAGGAATTCCTGCTGGCCGGGGCCGACGATGTGCGGAAGGGCTTCGTCGCCGAGCTCAACGAACTCGTCGCGCGTCCGGTTTCCGCGGCGCACCTGCTGTTCGTGCTTCCGAGCGAATTTCTCGGCCAGATCGGACGCGAGGGCTATCCGGCCCCGCAACTCGGCCGCAACTGGTTTGCGGTCGACTGCTTTTCCCTTGGCGATGCAGAGCGCTTCGTCGACGGCGCGGGGCTTCCGGTGGCGATGAAGCGACTGCGGCCGCTGCTGATCAGCGCCATGGCGCTGGATGGCCTGCCGGGACGCGTGAAACCGATCACGCTGAATCTCATCGGACGCATCCTCGGCCGCGATCGAAAGGCAATACGCGGCGCCGACGCCGGGCAGTTGATCACGCGCTATTACGCCGAGGCCATCGGCGCGGATGGGCTGGCCGATCGGGTGACACCGGTCCTGCAACACTTGATCGGTGAGCACGGTACCCGCCGGCGGCGCACGGAGGATGAGCTCGCGACGGCTTGCGGATTGTCTCCGTTGGAGATCCGTGCGGTGTTGAACGGCCTTCGGAGCTTCGGACTCGCGCGGCCGAGCACTGCGTCCGGTGGAACTTGGCAACTGTCCCATGACGCGATCGCGCGGGGGCTCCGCTCGTATCTCGAACGCCCGGACGATCGGCCTTGGGGGCGCCGGCTACTTGCCATGGCCGGCCCCGCCGTGCTCGCACTGCTGCTGGGCCTATGGGCCGCGTCGGCGGTCGTCGGGCTCGTCGGATCCCGGGTCGACCAGGGGCCCTTACTGCCTCAGATGCTGGACATTGCGGCGGGAAGCGTGTGTGTCGGCGCGCGGCGTCCCGGCCAGCCGGTTTCGCCCGAGTGTGCGGGGCAAGGTGAGGACCCCGAAGCGCAGTTCGACGAGCGACCGGTACACCCGGTGAGGGTCGAGCGCGCGTTCCGGCTTGCCCGGAGCGAGCTTACACGCGCCGAATATGAGCGCTTCGCGCGCGCGACGAATCGGGCGATGCCCGCCCTCCCGGCCGGTTCCGAGGCATTGACGCCCGACCAGTTGGCCCGGTTGCCGGTGGTCAACGTGAGCTTCGCTGACGCCAGGGACTATGTGGAGTGGCTGTCGACAGCGACCGGCGGGCGCTATCGCCTGCCGAGCGAGGCCGAATGGGAATATGCCGCGCGGGCCGGGACACACACGACGCGCTATTGGGGAGATGATCCCGAGCGTCGCGAGGCCTGCCGCTATGCGAACGTTCTCAACGCCTCGGCGGAGGCGGCATTGAAGGCCAAAGGACTACTGGCGGTTGGACAGCCATTCGCCTGCGGAGCGCCGGACGTCTTTGATCTACTGGCGCCGGTCGACCGGTTCGAGCCGAATGCCTTTGCGCTGCATGACATGCTCGGCAACGCCGCGGAGTGGCTCGCCGACTGCTATCACGATGGCTATCGCGGCGCGCCAGGCAATCAGCAGCCATGGCTGGACGATGGCGAGTGCGCGACCGGGCGTCAGGTGGTGCGCGGCGGGTCCTGGCTGGATGGTTCGTCCGAACTGCGCTCGGCGGCGCGCGTCGCCAAGTCACCCGATCTGCGCGAGCCCAACCTGGGTTTCCGCGTGGCGCAGGACCCGGACTGACCCCCTCGTGGACAGGTGGTAATCCGCTAGGGTGTTCGAACCCGGTACCGGGCGCGTGCCCGGCAATCAACCATCGAGTTCGTAGCCGGCGGCGCGCCACGCCGCCGCGCCACCCGACAGGTTGAACAGGTTCCGATAGCCGAACTCGTGCAGCGTGCGCGCGGCGGCGTTTGCCATCCCGCCGCTCTCGCAGTACAGATAGATCGGCGTCGATGGGTCCCCCGGAAAACGATCGCGGTAACGGCCGACCTGATCGTAAGGCACGAACGCGTCGGTGTTGCGAATATGCCGTTGTTCCGGCGTGTGCACATCGACCAGGAAGACATCCTCGAGCTGCATCAGCGCGCGCAGTTCGCTCGGCGTGATCGAGCGAACGTATTCGGGCTGCTGGTACTGACAGCCCGCGAGGAGCATGGTGGATGCCAGGATCGTCCCCAGCGTATTCTTGATCGTCATCATCGTGCCTGGCCGTGTCGTGAGGGGTGTCGCGGTTCGGGAGTGGTGCTCGACCCGGGTCTTCCGGCTGGGTTCCACCGGCTTAGCATGCATTGTCCAGGTCGCGTTCGGCAAGCCGCCGGCATCGGTTCGGCGCGACGGCGAGGCTGGTTTCGACGAACCGGCGCGTCGATCGACCTCCGGTTCACGGAACCTTCCACGGGCGTACCGGTCGGTTTCTATTCAGTGTGACGGGCGAGAGTCTAGAGGTCGCGCGGCGTATCGGTAAGGCGCCGGCCGAAGCGTTCTCCGTGCCCGATAGGTGTTCGGTCTGATCGGGCTGGTGCCTGCGCCAGCGCTCCGGGGTGTCATAAATGCGAGTGTTTGCCGTGTATGCCGCCGTCGTCGCCTTATGGGGAACGACGCCGCTGGCGATCAAATGGAGTGGAGAGGGACCGGGATTTCTGTTCGGTGTGATCAGTCGCATGGCGATCGGCACCCTTTGCGTGCTGCCGTTGCTCGGTTTGCTGCGAGTCGGTCTGCCGCTGCATCGAAAGGCGTTGCTCAGCTATGTGGCCGGGGCGCTGCAGATTTTCGGTGCGATGCTGGCCGTGTACTGGGCCGCGCAATATCTGCCGTCCGGCTGGATTTCCGTGATCTACGGACTCTCGCCCCTGCTGACCGCGCTGATGGCCGCGGTCTGGCTCGGCGAGCGCTCGCTGACCGCGCCGCGCCTGCTGGCCTACGGTCTCGGTGTTGGCGGGCTCGCGGCGATGTACGGCTCGGCGCTGGAGTTCGGACCGCTTGCCGCGCTCGGCGTCGGCGGTGTGCTGCTGTCGGCGGTGCTCCAGGCGGCCTCGGCGATATGGATCAAGCGCGTCGATGCGAAGGTGCCGGCGCTGGCGCAACTCGGCGGCGCCTTGCTGGTCGCGATGCCGGCCTATCTGCTGACCTGGGTCGCATTCGACGCGGAATGGCCGGCGCGCATCGCCGAGACCAGCCTGTGGTCGATCCTCTATCTTGGCGTCGTTGCGACTGGCCTCGGGTTCGTCCTGTATTTTTACCTGCTGCAGCGACTGTCGCCGACCCGCGTCGCGCTGATCACGCTGGTATCGCCGGTCATCGCGCTGGTTCTCGGCAACCAGATCAACGGCGAGCCGATACCCGAGCGCGTCGGGTTTGGAACCGCGCTGATTCTCGGCGCGCTGCTGCTACATGAATGGCGCGGTCCGCGGCTCGCCCTCATTCGTCGCGATCGCGGTGTGTCCAGACCAGGCCCAGCATCCACGCGGCGAGGGCGGCGGCCAGCAGCGCCGCCGGAAGAGACCACCAGCGAGGGATCGTGAACGTTCCGATCGTCAGTTGCAGGTCGGCGGCGAAGCGGACGATGTGAGCGATGGCGCCGGTGGCGAGCACCGATGCGCCGAGCAGCAGCGCGGCGACCGGATAGTCCCGTTCCGGGCTGTAGTCCGCGTGGTCGGTATCCGCTTCAGCGGTCGACTGGAGTGATTTCTGCTTCAGCAGCCGCTTGCGAGCCTTGTCCCGGTCCCGGGCCTTCTCGTTCTGCTGCTTTTTGTACTGGGCGATACCTTTCGCGATGCCCTGGGCGATCAGCCGCGTCTGCTCCTTCGTCTGTCCCGGGGTTTGAATGCCGCGGGCGACGCGCATCGCCGCATCGTCGATGTTGCGTTCGGCCTGATCCTCGAAGGTTTCCCGTTTACGTTCGCTGCTCATCGTCTGGTCTCGCGCCCCGTCGGTCGGTGTCCGCGTCGCTCAGCCGGGCGTGGGCCGGCGGCGCGTGTCGATTTCATCGCGCAACGCGCGCTGGCGGTTCCTGTCGATCGGGAAATTCCACATCAGCGGCGCGCCGAGCGCCATGATGACACAGGGCAGCCAGCCGTACAGCGTCATCAGCCACTGCTTTGCTTCCGGTGTGTTGGACGGCGCCGAGGGTTCGAAGCCGAATGCGGCCGGCAAGGCCGTGGCCAGCAGCACGCCCAGCGCGACGGCGAGCTTGATCGCGACGGCCCAGACGGCAAAGAACAGCCCGGTGCGCTGGCGTCCGGAAACCAACAGGTCGTGGTCGACGACATCGGCGGCGATCGCATTCGCCAGCAGGAAGATCGATGCCAGGCTGCTGCCGCGGAGCACGATCAGCGCGATGTACGGAACGACGTCACCCTGGCCGATCCACGGCAGACCGAGGCTCCACAGCCCGACCCACAGTGAGGCCAGCGTGATTGCCCGGTGCTTGCCGATCCGGTGGGACAATCCGATCCAGATCGGAATCGCCGCGAGTGATGCGAGGTTCTCGGCCAGGATCATCGGCGTGAACAGGTCGGCGCGGCCGACGACATGCGTCAGCACGATCCGGTGCAGGGTCGCCTGGATCAGCACGGCCGAGCCGAACAGCAGCAAGGTGCCGACGGTCCGGATGAATGCGCGGTTGGCGATGATCAGGCGCAGCGCGGCCAGGCCACGCGGCCCCTCGGACCAGTCGTCGGGCGGGAACTCGGGGGTTCTGGCCAGCGAGACAGCGACGAGTATCGGCAACGCGACGACGATCGTCAGGCCGATCGCCATGAGCTGAGAGCGCGCGTCGCCGTGGCCGGTCCAATCGAGACCGAGCAGCAGCACGAGGAAGCCGATCTGACCCAGCGCGCCGAAGCCCTCCCGCCATCCGGCGACGTGAGTCCGTTCGGTGTAGTCGGTCGACAACTCCGCGCCCCAGGCCTTGTGCGGCAGGTCGACCAGCGTGAAGCCCAGGAACAGCAGTCCGCTCCACACCAACAGATAAATCGGGGAGACCGCGGGTGGCGGCACGAAGACCATCCACGTCGCCAGCATCAGCACGGGAGTGCCGAGCGCGATCCAGGGTTTGCGTCGTCCCCAGCGCGTGTACAGCCGGTCGCTCGCCACGCCGATCAGCAGGTCGACGACGACATCGAGCAGTCGCGATGCCGCCATCGCGGTACCGACCGCCGCCAGGGGCAATGCCAGTTCGTCGGCGTAATAAGACGGGATGAACAGGGCCATCGGCAGGGTGACGACCGCGTGCACGAGGTGCGGCAGGCTGTAATAGACGATGACCGAACGCGGCAGCGGAGGCCGCGGCGCGGATCCGTTTCGTTCGTGCCCGCTCATTCCGGCTGCTGGCATGCGGCGACATCCTTGATGTCCAGCGCGATACCCCGCCAGAGCAGGGCGCTGCGGACTAGCGCACAGCCTCGTTCGTCCTTCGGCGTCATCGTCCTCGCCGTGATCCGGTAGTCGCCCAGGGGCATCGCGGCCTCGCCGCCTTCGTACGCCATGTTGACCGTCATCTGCTGTGCGGCATCGAGTTCGGCCCCGCGGGGAATCGGCGGCAGCGGTTCGGCGCCCCTGTGGAGTTCGATCGGCCCCTTCTGGCAGACCCGCCAAATCTCGGAAAACGAGCGTGCGGGCGAACTTACTGCGATCAATGCACAGACGGCATCGCTGTTGACGACATTGGCGACAACCAACTCGCCATTGATCGTACCTTCGACGGGAATGATCGGGTGCTCGCGCGCGACGCGCAGCAGAAACTCCTCGTCGGGGGTGAATTGAGGTTCCGGTGGGGGGCTTGGTTCGGCGACCGGCGGTGGTATCGGGTCGGGCTCCAGCGGCCTGGGTTCAGTCGCACCGCCCTCGGGCGGCACAATGGCTTCCGGCGTCGGTGGGTTCGGTTCCAGTCCCAGTTTGTCCAGAATCGCCGGTGAGGGCCGCGGCCGAGCGACCGGCTTGTGTTCGGGAACGGGCTTGCCGGTCCGGCTGTCGACGACCTGCGCGGTGACCTTGTAGTCGCTGCTTGGATTCGCCTCTGGCCGCGTCGTGCCGCAGGCGGCGAGAGTCAGGGCCATCGCGCTCGGCAAGACGCCGCGGAGAACTGCTCCCGGCCAGCGACGGGTGCGTCGTTCCGTCGTTGAAACGCTGCTGCCTTTCGGTCCACCGCGATGCTTCGACGTCGAACGCGAGCCTGATCGGTGCGATGAGCGGCTGCCAGGTATGCCTTCGTCGTGCATCGAATCTGTCGTTGGATGGGCCTGAACGGCGCCGATGATAACCGAGCCGGCCGACCGGGAAAAAATCGCCGGCTTCGCGGAAGTCCTGACGAGCGTCCGACTAATGGGGGCGGCGTGTCGGCAGAAACGGCTCGCGTCCGGCGCGAACCAGCGGGAGGTAGCGGTAGTAGCGGTACCAGCGCGGGAAGAACCAGGAGAACCATGCGCTTGCGGCGAACAGCGCGGTTCCGAACCCAGAGGCCAGTGCGTTCTCGACCAGCGTCTGTGGTCGCAGCAACAGGGCGACGACGGTCCAGATCAGGAAGCAGGCGCTCCAGGTCCAGGTCAGCACGCGGTTGACGAACATGAAATGCGGGTTGTACCACCACGCCGGATCGACCATCGGCCGCGCATATTGCAGCGTTGCCGGACGTCCCAGGGCGAGCGAACCGAGCGCAGTGGCCGCGAGCAACGCCGGGCACAGCGCAGCACGCAGCGTCGGTGGAATCGGCGCGGCGAGACAGCAGTCGGCCAGCGCGATCAGTAGGAAGTAGACGAGTACCGCCAGATCAAAGATCTTGGTGTCGCGCCAGCCGGGCAGCCGGATGGCGATCAGCGCTGCCGCGCCCAGGCCGGCCGGAACGCCGCCGTCGAAACCGAGTCCGCCAAGGCCGTAGGCTGCCCACGGCAAGGCACCCGCCGCGAGGTCGCGGACCGCGGCGCCGTCCTGGTTCACGGATTGCTCGCCGTGTACTCGCTGAAGATTCCGAGTTCGACGTGGCGCCGGGGCTCCGCGAAGCCGGCCGCGCTCAGGGCGTCCAGCACGGTTTTCGGCGGGACCATCTGGTCCAGCGTCTTCCAGTAGTAATCCATCAGGTAGTGCGCTTCGCGGCTGCCGGTGATCAGGCGCGTGAACCGCGGCACGAAGTCGCGGAAATAAAACTTGACGAACTGGTTGCCGAGGCGACCCTCGGGCTTCGTGATGTCCATGATCAACAGACGCCCGCCCGGCTTCAGCACGCGGCGAAACTCGGCGAAGGCCGTGTGCAGGTTTTCTACGTGGCGCAGCGCGAAGCCCATGCTGACGAAGTCGAATTCGGCATCGTTCAACGGCAGCGCGTCGGCGCAGCCCTGTACGTGCCGCGCGGGAAGTCGCCGCTCCGACTCGCGCAGCATGCCGAGGCTGGGTTCGACGCAGGTCACCAGTTCGGGACCGCCGACGATGTTGGCCGCGGCCCGCGCGGTGATGCCGGTGCCGGCGGCGATGTCGGCGATACGCATGCCTGAGGCGAGGCCGGCGCGCCGGAGCGCGACCTTGCGATACCAGTTGCCTGTGCCGAAAAAGCTCCAACTGGCGATGCGCTCGTAATGTGCGGCCGAATCATCGAAGACCTGACGCAGGAACGGCTGTTTGCCACTCAGGTCCCGGTAATGCGGGCTGAGTTCGCGGTGCGGGGTATAGCGCGGATCGGCGTCCATCGTATCGGGGCCTCGTTGATGTCCCGGCCGGATCGGCCGGCGATCGTCAGGTCGTGCCGTGCTTTCTGGCTTGCGCGACGACCCAGTTCCACGAGGCACTGAGCGCGACGAACGCGACGGCCGCCAGCGCGATGTGATGGCCGAGCGAGGACAGGTCGGTTTGCAGCGTGCCGGCCCCGACGAGACTGGCGGTCACGCCGAGCGGCAGGAAACCGAGTGCGCTGCCCAGCCAGAAGTCACGATGGGTGACTGGCGACAAGCCAAGAAGAATATCGTTGTACAAACCGCTGATCGGCATCTGCCTGACGAGTATCACCGACCACCAGTTGCTGCGCTCCATGCGGTGCGACAATTCCCGCAGTCTCGGGAAGCGCCGCAGCAGATAGCCGCGCGCGAAGCGCCGCGCCGCGAGGAACGTCAGGTATTCGCCGAGCATCGTCGCCAGTTGGCTGAACGCGAAACCCCAGGCGAAACCGAACAACATGCCGCCGAGCGTGCAGAAGATCAGCCGCGGGGCACCGAGCGCGATCGACAGCGTGGCGACGAGCGTGAACACCGCCGGCGCAATCGGGCCGAGCGCATCCAGACGAGTCTTGATGTCCATCGCCTGCGCGTGCCAGTCGGCGAAGGGCAGGGCGAGCAACAGCGGAAGGCCGGCGATCGCGAGCGTTGCGACTGCGGCGGCGATGGTCGAGATGCGTCGTCTGCGAGGGGATACCGTCATCAACAATCCGTTCGGGCCTCGAAAAGCCACATTACCAGCTGCTTATCGTAGCCGATATTGTTGGATTTTAGCAAATCGAGTGTTACGTACGCGCGACAATGTTCGGCCGCGGCACACGGTACCGGAACTTTGCGGGTAGCCGACTGTGGTAACTTAGCCGCCCGATCAATCCACAGCACCTGAACATTCCACGCGATGAGCGAACTTGCGGCCTACGAGCGCATTCCGTTAAAGGACTTTACCGAGAAAGCGTATCTCGATTACTCGATGTACGTGATCCTCGACCGGGCCTTGCCGAACATCGCCGATGGGCTGAAGCCGGTGCAGCGGCGCATCGTCTACGCGATGTCGGAACTCGCGCTCGGCCCGCAGAGCAAGCACAAGAAGTCGGCCCGCACCGTCGGCGATGTGCTGGGCAAGTTCCACCCGCATGGCGACATGGCCTGCTACGAGGCCATGGTGCTGATGGCGCAGCCATTCTCGTATCGCTATCCGCTGATCGACGGGCAGGGCAACTGGGGTTCCCCGGACGATCCGAAATCGTTCGCGGCGATGCGCTACACCGAAGCGCGCCTGACCGCCTACGCACAGACGCTGCTCGCCGAACTCGATCAGGGCACGGTCGATTGGGTGCCGAACTTCGACGGTACGCTCGACGAGCCGGCGCTGCTGCCGGCGCGCCTGCCGAACCTGCTGCTGAATGGAGGTTCCGGCATCGCCGTCGGCATGGCGACCGACATACCGCCGCACAATCTGGTCGAGGTCGTCTCGGCCTGCATCCACCTGATCGATCATCCGCGCGCGGATGTCGAGCAACTGTGCGCGTTGATCAAGGGGCCGGACTTCCCGACCGAGGCCGAGATCATCACGCCGCGCGCCGACCTGCTGCGCATGTACCAGACCGGCGCGGGTTCGGTCCGGCTGCGCGCCCGTTACGAAATCGAGGACGGCAACATCATCGTGACGGCGCTGCCGTATCAGGTGTCCGGGGCCAAGGTTCTGGAGCAGATCGCCGCACAGATGCAGGCGAAGAAGCTGCCGATGGTCGAGGACCTGCGGGACGAATCCGATCACGAGAATCCGACTCGTCTGGTCATCATGCCGCGCTCCCGACGGATCGACGCCGAGCAGGTGATGTCTCATCTGTTCGCGACAACCGACCTCGAACGTAGCTACCGCGTCAACCTGAACGTCATCGGGCTAAATGGCAAGCCCCAGGTCAAGAACCTGCAGGAGATCCTGCTGGAATGGCTGAGCTACCGCGCCGCGACGGTGCGTCGGCGCCTGCAGCATCGCCTCGACAAGGTGCTCGCGCGCCTGCATGTGCTCGAAGGTCTGCTGATCGCGTTCCTGAACATCGACGAGGTCATCGCGATCATCCGCCACGAGGATGAGCCCAAGCGGGAACTGATGGCCAGGTTCGGGCTGAGCGACATCCAGGCCGAGGCCATCCTCGAACTGAAGCTGCGTCACCTGGCGAAGCTGGAGGAAATCCGTATCCGTGGCGAGCAGGACGAACTGCAGGCGGAGCGCAAGGAACTCGAGGCGACACTCGGTTCGGCGGCCAGGCTGAATACGCTGCTGAAAAAGGAATTGCGCGAGGATGCCGCGAAGCATGGCGATGCGCGGCGCTCGCCGATCGTCGTGCGCCGCGGGTCGCAGGCGATCGACGCGACCGTGCTGGTCGGCAGCGATCCGATGACGGTGATACTGTCGCAAAAGGGTTGGGTCAGAGCCGCGAAGGGGCACGACATCGATCCGAGCGGACTGGCCTATCGCTCGGGGGACGGTTTTCTCGCCGCCGCCGAAGGACGATCCAATCAGCTCGTCTATTTCCTGGACTCGACGGGCCGGACCTACAGCCTGCCGATCCATGAACTCCCTTCGGCGAGGACCCAGGGCGAGCCGCTGACGGCCAAACTGAATCCGCCGCCCGGGGCTGCATTCCGCGCGATCCTCGCCGGGCCCGAGGAGCAGTGGTATCTGCTGGCGACCGACAGCGGTTACGGGTTTCTCGTACAGCTCGGCGAGCTCGCGGCGAAGAATCGCGCCGGCAAGGCCGTGCTGTCCGTGCCGGATGGATCCCAGGTCATGACTCCGGTACGTATCGCGGATCCCGATACGGATTCGCTGGCGGTCGTGACGGCACAGGGGCGCCTGCTGGTGTTTCCGCTGTCCGAGGTGCCGCGTCTCAGCAAGGGCAAGGGCAACAAGCTGATCGACATCCGCGCGGCCGATCTGGCGGCGCGGCAGGATCTGCTGCAGTCGGCCCTCGGGTTGCCGCCGACCGGCGAGTTGCGGGTCTATGCCGGAAAGCGCTATCTGACGCTGCAAGCCGCAGATGTCGAGCACTACCGCGGGCCGCGCGGACGGCGTGGGAATCCGCTGCCACGCGGCTTCCAGAAGGTCGACCGGCTCGGCTTGCCGGACGGCGATGGGGGTCGCGGATGATCCCGTCACGGGGCTTTCGTGACATCCACGACACGCGGGCATCGTCTAGACTTTGAAGTGTCCCCGGTCTGATCCCCTGCCGCGGGGCATGGCAATCGGGCCCGTCGTCGGCATCGGCGCCGGATCCAAACCAGACAGCGTATACCAGTCGCCCAGTTAACTATGAGGGGATGGGCCGGGGACACGGCGGTCCCGATGTATGCTGATCTGGCCAGCGCGATGCGTTGCCATTTAGAACCGAACCCCCGGGCGGAGTCGCGTGCCGCACGGGGGTTCTGCGTATACGGCGAGGCTTCTGGATCGACCCCGGCGGCGGCCCAGACCAGGCGCCGACTTGCCAAATCGGCTTGACGCCGAGAAAATAGTTTGTAAAGCGGTGTGAATCATCGCTTTTTTAATCGTTTTCGGGGAGAGCGTAACGATGTCGGTAGGAAGACCCCTGAACCGCTGGCTGCTCCTGGGTTTGGTTGCGGCAACGGTCGGCGGCGGTTTCCTTTATGTCCGCGATCAATTGATGCCGATGGGGGTCGCGATGACGCCGGTCGATGGCATCCAGGCCGCCGACCCGCGCCAACCGATCCTCATCCACGCCCTCGGTCTAGGGGCTCGGATCGCCCGGGCGGAGCTGCGTGATGCGGACGGCCGGGTGCTCGCGTCGGCGGCTGACAAGCGTCGCATCGCGTTCGAGCGGCCGCTGGATTTCGGGACGCGCTACCAGGTCGACGTGACCGTCGAACGGCCGTGGCTCGGACAGACGCGCCTGCATCAGCTGAGCCTGAAGACGGTCGATGTGCCAAAACTGTTCGAGTCGGATGCGCTGTCGCTGGCACCAGATGCATCGGTGACCTTGCATTTCGATCGACCGGTCGGTGAACTGCAGACGACGGGCAACCTTGCGATGAGCGTGGAGCCGGACGCGTCGCGCCGCAGTTTTCGACTCGTCGCCGGTGATTTTCCGCACGGCCAGACCGTTCCGGTCGAGGTTGCCTGGCAGTCCGCCGAAGGTGTCCCGTTGCCGCCGCTGAAGCTGGCGATCACGACACCGCCCGCGCTGAATGCCGAGATCAGTCCGCGAGGCGAGAAGAATCTCGGTCTCGCGATGCCGGTCCAGGTAACGTTCAGTGAGCAGCTTGCCGATCGGGACGTGGTCGGGAGCCACATCAGTGTGCGCACCGGAGACGGTCGCGACGTCGCCGGCAGATGGCGCTGGTACGACAAGACGAAGATTCAGTTCATCCCGCAGCCGGGCTGGCCGGCGTCGTCGACGATCGAGGTTGCGGTCGACCGCAAGGGGCTGCGCTCGGTTCAGGGAGGCCTGCTGACCGAGGTCGCGCCGGTGTCATTCTCGACCGGAACCGACCGGAAGATCGTCGTCTATCTGGATTCCCAGCGTGCCACGGCGATCGAGAACGGTCAGGTCGTCAAGACCTTCAGGGTCAGCACCGGCAAGCCGGCGACGCCGACCGTCACCGGTTCGTTCTATATCTACGCCCGTTTTCCGATCAAGACGATGCGCAGCAAGGCCAAGCCCGGCCAGCCCGGCCATTACGTCGTCGAGAACGTGCCGTACGCGCAGTATTTTCACGCCGATTATGCGTTTCATGGCGCCTGGTGGCACAACGGATTCGGACATCCGGCCAGTCATGGATGCGTCAACATGTCGACGCGCAGCCACAATAACCGTTGGCCAGGGGTTCCGGAGGACGCCGGTTGGCTTTACCACTGGGCGTCACTCGGCGTCCCGGTGACCGTCACGCGCGGTTCTCCGCCGACGCAGGTCGCGATGCGCTGAGTCCTCGCCGGCCGACGATCCCGCCCCGATCCGGGCAAGCCGGGTCATGCGCTCGTCATCGGTCGGATCAGGAAAACGACAATATCGCTCCGGCAGTCGCGGTGATGATCGAGCTGGCGGGGTCTTCGCCGACATTGCCGATCCGTCCGAGGCCCCGCCCCGCATCAGTCGAAGTTCCAGCCAGCCGGACAGTACGCCCAACACGAGGTGGGTACGGGACTCGTCGGATTCATCGAATGGGCGCCGAAGCGGCTGCGAGAATCGGCCAGCCGACCTTCGCGCTTGGCAGCCGTGAGCGCCCCTCCTTCAATCGCTCGCGACGGATGCCGGGATACCGGTGGCGAGATCCGGAAAGCGCAGCCTCACGCCCAGTTCCTCGAGCATGCGCCGGTTGTCGAGCCGCTTCGACTCGTCCAGGAACGACAGCATCATCGGGCTGAACACACGGCGAGCCTCCTGCATTGAGATCGTCGGCGGGCGCGGTGCCCCGATCGCGTCGGCGACACGATAGAAATAGTCGGTCATCGTCGTCGGATGACCATCGGAGACGTTATAGGCCCGTCCCGACCGGCCATGGCGCGCGGCGGCGACGCACACCGCCGCGAGGTCATCGGCGTGTATCCGGTTGCTGAACGGGGCTTCGTCGGGATGCAGCACCGGAATTGCCTTGCGGATGCGTTCGACCGGCAGGCGACCCGGTCCATAGATGCCGGGAACGCGCAGGATGACCACGCGGCAGCCGCTGGCTTGTCCCCAGCCGATCAATCTCGTTTCGGCATCCACTCGCCTCCGTGCCCGCTCCGACTGCGGATTCAGCGGGGCGCTCTCGTCGATCCACGCGCCGCCGCAGTCTCCGTAGACCCCGCTGGTGCTGATGTAGACGAGGCACTCCGGCGACCGCGTATCCGAGAGAAGTGACAGCAGCCGCGCGATGCGTGTGTCCGTGTTTCCCGCTGCCGGCGGCGGCGCGAAATAGTAAAGTATCGTCGGCGCGCGATCCGGTGGATCGAATGGGGGCTCCTGATCGAGATCGCCCCGGATCACATCGATGCCCTGAACGCGGAGCCGCTGCGCCGCATCGTCGGACCGAGCCAATGCGGCCACCGCGTATCCGTTGGCCAACTCGATGCGCGCGACGCGAACTCCGATGTCGCCGCAGCCGATGATCAGAATCCGGTGCATGGGGTGCCTTGAATCCGGGGTCGATGTCATGTCGCCGCCTCCGGGGTTCCGCGCGTCGATCGGAGCGGCCTGGAATGGATACCATGCGCGGCGCTTGGTGACGATAAATGATTGATCCTATCGAGGGGGGTGCCGCGATGCGGCTGGCCTGTTTCATTTCGCCTCATGGCTTCGGCCACGCCGCGCGATCGTCGGCGATCCTCAGGCGCTGCAGCGAGCGACGTCCGGATCTTCGATTCGACCTGTTCACCCGGGTACCCGCGTGGTTCTTCGACGAATCGATCCCGGGCGTGTTCCACTACCATGAGACGCTTTCGGATATCGGGTTCGTGCAGCGTTCGGCGCTGGAGATCGATTTCGCCGCGACGCTGGATTCGCTGAACCGCTTCCTGCCGTTCGACGAGTCGCTCGTGGATGCTCTGGCGCGGACCGTTCGCGTCAACGGTTGCCGAGCCGTGCTCTGCGATATCTCGCCGCTCGGTATCGCCGTCGCGGACGCGGCCGGCATTCCGTCGATCCTGATCGAGAACTTCACCTGGGATTGGCTGTACGAGCCGTATCGCGAGTCCGCGCCTGGCTTCATAACGCATTGCGCGACCCTGAGAAGCTGGTTCGACCGTGCCGACCATCATGTCCAGACCACGCCGGCCTGCGTTCCAGCCGAGGTCGATCTGGTTTCGTCGCCGGTTGCCCGAATTGCCCGGATTGGCCGCGAAGACATGCGTGCGAGTCTGAGCTTGGACGAACGGGACAAGCTCGTCGTCATCACGATGGGCGGCGTTCCTCAGCCGCATGGCTTTCTGCCGAAACTTCGGCACTGGCCCGATGTGAAGTTTCTGATCAGTGGATGGTCCGAGGATCGGCGCGACGGCAACCTGCTGTTGATCGACCAACGGACGCGCATCTACATGCCGGACCTGATTGGCTGCGCCGACGCCGTCGTCGCGAAGCTCGGGTATGGGACGGTTGCAGAAGTCTGGACCGCCGGGTGTCCAATGGCCTATGTCGCGCGCAATTTCCGCGAGAGTGTCGTGCTGAAGGACTTCGTCGATCGGGAAATTCCGAGCTTCGAGATTCCCGAGCCGGAATTCGATGACGGCGCATGGATCGACCGAGTCGGCGAACTGCTGGCGCTGCCGCGCCGTCCGCCGGGTGCGGAAGCGGGCGCCGGACAAATTGCCGATTTCGTGCTCGGCATCATCGATGCAAGCGTCTAGCCGCCGCGGCGTCAGAAATCGTTCCACGGCAGATAGCAGGCGTTGCCCGAGCAACTGACGGCGTAGGCCGGATCGGTGCAGTTCACGTTGCCCCAGGTGACGGTCTGCCCGGACACGGTGGCGCGAACGGTGCATGAGCGGCCTGCGGTATTGACCGAGGAAATTTTGATACGTGCGCCGTCGTAGACGAGGAAGTACGGCCACGGCGTCACGTTCAGGTTGCTGCGGTCGCGATTCGGTACCTTAACGTTCATCGAGCCGTCGAGTCCACTGGCCGGATTGGTCTGCGTGATCGCGACCGTGAACGGGGGCTGGTTGGTCGTGGCGCCGGGCTGCGTGCCGGCGACGGTGACATTGATGCCCTGGACGAACCCCTGGCAGGCCGCGGGCGTGGAAGGATCGTACGTGGTGTTCGGCAGCAGGTTCGTATTGTTCTTCTTCAGTGCGCAGTTGGTGTCGAACACGCCGTAGTAATTCTCGGCGTCGTTCGGATTCGCGGCATCCTTGGCCGGTTCATCGTAGGCCTCGAACACCAGAAGCCCGGCATTGTTGCGAACCTGCCCCACGTAGCGGTAAAGGGCCTGCAGGTAGGTCGCGGCCGGAACCACCCCGGGCTTGCAATTGTTCTGTTGGTAACAGAAGTAGTTGGCATACTGCCCGCTGCCGGCGGTCGCCCATCCGGACTCGGCCATCAGGATCGGCCGCCCGGCCGGATAGAAGCTCTGCGCTTCGACCTGCGTATAGTCCCAGGCGATCGAGTTCGTCAGTCCCGCGTTGTTGGCCGCCTGCGCCGGCGGCGTCGTTCCCCATTGGAACGGGTAGGGATCGAAGCCCAGCGGCGCATCCGGCGAGGCGGCGTCGATCAGCGTCTGCATGTCCGAAGGACTGCTCGGGGTCACGAGATTGCCGCTGACCAGCGCCGTGGTGACCGCGATCGACGAGAGGCCGGCATTCGACAGCGTGGTGTTCAATTGCCGCAAGGCATTCGAGAGGTATGCGACCTTGCCCGTCTGATAGTTTTCGTGACCGGCCAGAACCAGGATCACCGTGTTCTGGAATGTCTGAGTCCCGACCGCATTGATGACGTTGGTCAGCACGTTCTTCGCGTTGCTGATGTCGCTGGGGCCCCCATTGATCGGAATCGCGGCCTCGTATACGACCGACAGACCCAGCGCCCGCGCTCGCTGGATCAGGTCGATCCACGCGTATTCGACCGTTTGGTACGAGCGTACGGCCGTGAAACCCGCGGCCTTTAGCTGCGCGAGTTCGACTTGGACGTTGGTCAGCGCCTGACCGCTCGGGGCATTGCCGACGTAGAACACGTCGTGGTTGTTGAACGATGAACCCGCCGGATAGTGGTTCGGGCTGTAGTCCACGCCGATCAGTCCGGCCCAGTTTGTCGCCCGAAGGGCCGGTACATAGACCGCTCCGTCGGCCTGGACCGAGCCCGTAAGGGCCGACAGCAGCGGGACGATGGCGAGCGATGCGGCGAGTTTCATGACATGGGTCCTGTTGTTGTGGTCGGTGTCGGCGCGATCGGGCGGGGGAGACCGGCCGATACCATGGTACCGCGCTTCGGCGCGACGAAGACTGACGCCGGCGTTCTCTGATGCGTCGCTTTGCTGATGGTGTAGCGTCTATCCATAAGAGAATATTATGAAGCCAATATTTGTTAACTTATGAACGTATATTCAACATTGTTTTCGGTGATTGTTTCCGGATTGACGTACAAACGTCATGATTAACCCAGTAAACTACTCACGTGTTCAAATCCTGACGCGAAGACCATGTTGAGATTGATCCTGACCGGGTACTTTCTGATTTTCCTCTGCTTTCTTTCCTATGCCGCGACGTTCAGCCACGAATCGCTGGTTCCGGTATTGGGATTTTATTTGCTGATCTACCCGACGTTCCTGATGTGCTGCGCGGTTGTGCTGTCGTTCTTCGGTGCTCTTCCGGCTCCGTCGTTCGCACGTACGCCGCGGCGGGCCGTCGTCGCACGGGAAGACTACCGCATCCGGCCTCGGTTCTTTCCCGGGCTGACCGATGCGGATGTAGAGGCGGTCAAACGGTAGTTCCACGTTCCAGTTCTTGTAGTTCCCTCCCTCCAAACTCAAAGGGCCCGTCGATCGGGCCCTTTTTTTTGTCTTTTGCGGATCGAGTCAGCTCAGCAGCGGAACGATCAGCAAGGCGACGATATTGATGATCTTGATCATCGGGTTGACCGCGGGACCCGCGGTGTCCTTGTAAGGGTCACCGACCGTGTCACCGGTGACGGCCGCCTTGTGCGCGGCCGAGCCCTTGCCGCCGAAGTTACCGTCCTCGATGTGCTTCTTTGCGTTGTCCCAAGCGCCGCCGCCGGTCGTCATCGAGATCGCGACGAACAGACCGGTGACGATCGCGCCGATCAGCACGCCGCCGAGGGCCTCCTTGCCGAGCGCGAGTCCGATGATCAGCGGCACGACGACCGGCAACAGCGACGGCAGGATCATTTCCTTGATCGCCGCTTTCGTGAGCAGGTCGACGGCGCGCGAGTAATCGGGCTTGGCGTGAAAATCCATGATGCCGGGAATCTCGCGGAACTGTCGGCGCACCTCGTTGACGATGCTGCCGGCGGCGCGGCCGACTGCTTCCATCGCCATCGCGCCGAACAGGTAAGGCACCAGTCCGCCGATGAACAGGCCGATGATGACCATGTGGTTCGACAGGTCGAACCAGGTTTTTCCGCCCAGCGCGTGGGTGTAGTCGGCGAATAGCACCAACGCGGCGAGTCCGGCCGAGCCGATCGCGTAGCCCTTGGTGACGGCTTTCGTCGTGTTGCCGACGGCGTCCAGCGGGTCGGTGATCGCACGGACCTCGTGTGGCATCTTCGCCATCTCGGCGATGCCGCCGGCGTTGTCGGTGATCGGCCCGTACGCATCGAGAGCGACGACCATGCCGGTCATCGACAGCATCGAGGTCGCGGCGATCGCGATGCCGTACAGGCCGGCCAGCGCGGATGCCGCCCAGATACTGGCGCAGACGGCGATGACCGGCAGCGCCGTGGCCTTCATCGATACGCCGAGTCCGGCGATGATGTTGGTCGCGTGGCCGGTCGTCGACGCTGCCGCGATATGTTGCACCGGCTTGTACTCGGTTGCGGTGTAGTACTCGGTGATGACCACCATCAGCGCCGTCAACACCAGGCCGATCAGCGCCGAACCGTAGATGTTCAACATCGAGATGGTCGTGCCGTCGAATGCGATGCCGCGCCCGAACATCCACCAGGTGACCGGGAAGAACGCCAGCGCCGAGAGGCCGCCGGAGACGGCCACGCCCTTGTACAGGCCGCTCATGATCTTCTTGCCCGGTGTGATCTGCACGAAGAAGGTGCCGACGATCGAGGCGATGATCGACAGGCCACCCAGCACCAGCGGATAGACGACCGCGGTTTCACGTCCCCCGGTCAGCAGGCTGCCGAGCAGCATCGTCGCGACGATCGTGACCGCGTAGGTCTCGAACAGGTCGGCTGCCATGCCGGCGCAGTCACCGACGTTGTCGCCGACGTTATCGGCGATGACGGCCGGATTGCGCGGATCGTCCTCGGGGATGCCGGCCTCGACCTTGCCGACCAGATCGGCTCCGACATCGGCGCCCTTCGTGAAGATGCCTCCACCGAGGCGCGCGAAAATCGAGATCAGGGACCCGCCGAAGGCCAGTCCCACCAGCGCATGCAGCGGTTCGTTGTCGCCCAGTCCTTTCAGTACCGTGTAATAGCCGGCGACGCCGAGCAGGCCCAGTCCGACGACCAGCAGGCCGGTCACGGCTCCGCCACGAAACGCCACCGTGAATGCGGCGTTTAGGCCGCGGGTCGCCGCCTGCGCGGTCCGGGTATTGGCGCGAACCGAAATGTTCATGCCGATATAACCGGCGACGCCCGACAGCAATGCGCCGACCGCGAAGCCTCCGGCTACGCTCCAGCCAAGGGTCAGTCCGAGCACGAAGAACAGCACGACGCCGACGACGGCAATGGCTCGATATTGCCGGTTCAGGTAGGCTTGCGCGCCCTGCTGAATGGCGCTGGCGATCTCGACCATCTGCGAATTGCCGGGCGGCTGCGAGTTGATCCAGGAGATCGACAGAATGCCGAAGATCAGTGCGGCAATGGCCGAGGCGAATGCGAACGCCGTACCCCAATCGATCGTGACACCGATCAGCACGAAGTCGACGAGTCCGACGTAGGTGATGATTCTCGTGCGCCGGTCGTCCAGCACGACCTGCAAGCCCTCCTGGGCGCAGGCGACGAGAGACATGGACATGGCAGTTCTCCTAATGTGTTTTGGTAAGCCCGGAACAGGACGGCCTGGTTGGCACCGTTACGGAGCGCGCGCCCGTGGGAACGTCGGAACTGGGCGTCGGGCTTGGCGGCCGATGCCTGAGGGCGGACGAGTCGTCGCTGTCGTCGAAAAAGCCAACGCCGCTATGGCGTTCTGCGTCGCGGGAGTTCGATCGTTGGCTGGATGTGGGGGCTGGACAGCCCTTGTGCGGTCCCCTGCCGCCGCCTGATTGACCGGCGCTTCTTAGAGAATCCGGTCGACCAGCATCGCCGCGATGGATCGCTCGCCGCTGGTTCAAAAGCATGTAAGTTAGAGCAAAAGGCGTTGGGGTACAAGCCGTGCACATCGGCCCAGACGACGCTCGACCGCGGGCCATCGTGCGGGACCCGCTGCATCGATGGCAGGCTATCCCTTATAATCGCCCGATGTATCCCCTGAATTTACTTCTGCTTGGACAGTTCCAGTCCCGCCGCTAGTCGCTGCCCGTCCGACGACCGTTGCGGTCAACCGGTGCGGATTCGCTTCCTCGTCCCATGACACCTCGACGGTGTCCTCCATCTTCATGCTGTGGATTGCCAGGCAGGTCGTTGCATGTGGTTTGATATCGGGCTGATTCTGGTACTGATTCTGGTCAATGGCCTGTTCGCGATGTCGGAGATGGCGATCGTCTCCGCGCGACGCGTTCGCCTCGGGCAGGCCGCCGAAAAAGGCAGCCGCGGCGCCGCCCGCGCGCTTGAACTCGCCGAGCAGCCAAGTCATTTCCTGTCGACGATCCAGGTTGGCATCACGTCGATCGGCATTCTGAGTGGCGCACTCGGTGAACGCATCGTTTCCGATCAGCTGCAGGCGTCTTTCGCCGCGATCCCTTCGCTCGCTCCCTATGCGAAGGAACTGGCGCTGGCCTCGATGGTCGTGACGATCACCTATGTCTCGCTGATCATCGGCGAACTCGTGCCGAAGCGCCTGGCGCTGATCCACCCGGAGACGGTCGCCACGCTGGTCTCCCGGCCGATGCATGGCCTGTCGAGGATCGCCTTGCCGCTGGTCAAGTTGCTGAGCTTCTCGACCGACCTGGTGTTACGCGTGCTCGGGGTCCGACGCCCGGAGCAGCCGACAGTGACCGAGGAAGAGATCAAGGTGCTGCTGGAGCAGGGCACGGTCGAAGGGGTGTTCGAGCGGACCGAGCAGCAACTGGTCGAGAACATCCTGCGGCTGGACGACAGGAAGGTCGGTGCGATCATGACGCCGCGCAAGGACGTGATCTATCTGGACACGCAGAAGCCGTTCGACCGCAACCGGCAGACGATCATCGATCATCCGCACTGGATCATTCCCTTGTGCAATGAGGGGCTCGACAACGTCGTCGGCTTCGTCAAGACGAAGGATCTGTTGAATCGGATGCTCGTCGGCCAGAAGGCCGACCTGATGGAGCTGATCACGCCGGCGCTTTACGTGCCGAATTCGCTGTCGCTGATGCAGGTGCTGGAACAATTCAAGAAGTCCCACCTGCACACGGCGCTGGTCGTCGACGAGTACGGCGAACTCGATGGATTGGTATCGCTGAGCGATATCCTCGAGGCCATCGTCGGGGACATCCAGTCCGAGATGAACTCCGAGGAGCCTCAGGTCGTGCAGCGCGAGGACGGCTCCTGGCTGGTCGACGGCATGCTCGACGTGGACCGCTTCAAGGAACTGTTCAGCCTGGAGCACCTGCCCGAGGAGCAGATGGGGAATTTCCACACGGTCGGCGGCTTCGTCATGCTTCGCCTCGGGAACGTCCCGAAAGTCACCGACACGTTCGAATTCGAGGGGCTCCGGCTGGAAGTCATCGACATGGACCGCAACCGCGTCGACAAGGTGCTCGTAACGCTGATTCGTACGACGACGGACTGAACCCCGCGGCGTGGGTGCCGCGCGAAGGAAAACGCTGAAATCGCGGCCGTCCCTGTCTTGTTCAGGCCGCCGAGGCCAATCGCGGATTGACCTCGGCTCGCCAGATCACGGGCCGACAACTATCGATTTCCGCGATACCTGCCGGTATCGCCGAAAGCCCTGAAGAAACCGGCGCTTCCCTTAGAGTTGCCCGGCGTGAAACACCAGCTGTCCGAGAAACTCGTCGCCCTGTTCCAGGCATTCGATCCTCGTGATGCCGGCGTTCGGCACCTTGATCCGGAACAGGTTGGCGATCGGGATGTCGAGCACGTGAGCCAGCACGCTGCGGATGACCCCGGCATGGCAAACAACCAGAAGGTGTTTGCCGGCATGATGGTTCAACAGGTCGCACCAGGCTGCGACGACGCGTTGGTAGAAATCGCCCAGTCCCTCCGAGCCGTCGGGACGATGCGTCATCGGGTCGCGATAAAAGCGCTGCAACACGCCCGGATCGTAGAGCGAGCTGATTTCCTCGCGCGTCTTGCCCTGCCAGGCGCCGAATCCCAGTTCCTTCAGGCGTGGTTCGATCTCCAGCGGCAGGCCGCGGTCGGCCGCCAGTTGCTGCGCGAACGCATGGCAGCGCAGCAGCGGCGAGGTGACGATCGCGTCCCACGGACAGTGCCGGCCGACCGCGGCGCGCATCTCATCCCAGCCTCTCGCGCTGAGCGGGTCATCGATCTGCCCACGATAACGGCTGCCCCCAACCGGCTCGCCGTGCCGCATCAGGTCGATCAGAGTGGTCACGCGTTCGTTGGTGATCACGATGCATTGTCCTCGGCGAGCTGGCGACGCGCTTCGATGATGGCATCGCGAACCCGCTCGGGCGCCGTGCCGCCGGGGTGGCAGCGGGCGGCGACCGAGCCCTCGAGTGTTAGCACGCGGAACACGTCGTCGTCGATCAGTGGCGACAGGGTCCTGAGGTCAGCGATGCTCAGATCCGGCAGATCACGCTGCGTCTCGATGCCGAGGCGGACCGCGCGACCGACCACTTCATGGGCGTCGCGGAACGGCAACCCCTTGCGCACGAGATAGTCGGCGAGGTCGGTCGCCGTCGAGTAGCCCTTGCTCGCGGCCTCGCGCATCTCCCGTCGATTCGTCCGCAACTGCGGCATCATGTCGGCTAGGGCCCTGAGGCAGCCCCGCAACGTGTCGGCGAGGTCGAACAGCGGTTCCTTGTCTTCCTGGTTGTCCTTGTTGTAGGCCAGCGGCTGGCTCTTCATCAGTGTCAGCAGGCCGAACAGATGCCCGAACACGCGGCCGGTTTTGCCCCGAACGAGTTCCGGTACGTCCGGGTTCTTCTTCTGCGGCATGATCGACGATCCGGTGCAGAACTTGTCCGGCAAGTCGATGAACGAGAACTGGGCCGAGGTCCACAGGATCAGCTCCTCGGCGAACCGGCTCAGGTGCATCATCACGAGGCTCGCGCATGCGGCGAATTCGATCGCGAAATCACGGTCGCTGACGGCGTCCAGCGAATTCGCGGCCGGCCGCGTGAAACCGAGCAAGGCGGCGGTGTGATGCCGATCGATCGGAAAACTGGTGCCGGCCAGGGCCGCGGCGCCGAGCGGCATCACGTTGAGGCGGCGGCGGCAGTCGCCGAGGCGCTCGCGGTCGCGGGCCAGCATTTCGTACCAGGCCAGCATGTGGTGGCCGAACGTCACCGGTTGCGCAACCTGCAGATGCGTGAAGCCGGGCATGATCGTGTCCGCCTCGCGCTCCGCCAGATCGACCAGGGCAGTCTGCAGGCGATGGATTTCCGCGCGGATCGCATCGATTTCGTCACGCAGATACAGCCGCACGTCGGTCGCCACCTGATCGTTGCGCGAGCGGCCGGTGTGCAGCTTCTTGCCGGCATCGCCGATGCGGTCGACCAGTCGCGCTTCGATGTTCATGTGCACGTCTTCGAGCTCGACCGACCAGAAGAAGTCGCCGCGCTCGATGTCCTCGCGGATGGCCTCGAGTCCCTTGACGATCAGGCTCAGTTCCCTGTCGCTGAGCACGCCGATCGCGCCGAGCATCTTCGCGTGTGCGATGGACCCCTGGATGTCGTAGAGCGCTAGCCGCTGGTCGAAGCCGACCGAGGCCGTGAACTGCTCGACGAATGCATCGGTCGCCTCGGTAAAGCGACCGGCCCAGGGCTTGTGTTCGGTGCTCATAACCGTGTCGGAAGGATGGGAAACCTCAGGATTATACGCTAGAAAGCAAGCATCGTTCCCGCGCGGCGAAACGGCCGGAAAGTAGCCGTTGCGCGCGGTGCAACTTCGATGGCCACTGTAGTAGCATTCGCAGGTCGACCCGACCGACCAGGAGAACGAGGCGTTCATGACCCAACCGACCCGGCTTCCCGCGTGGCAGGCTCTGCTGGATCATCGGAGAGAGCTAGGCGAGAGCCACATGCGCGATCTGTTCCGTGAGGACCCGGAGCGCTTCGGACGTTTCTCGGTCGAGTTCGGCGAGGTCCTGTTCGACTACTCGAAGAACCGCATCACGCAGCGGACGATCGATCTATTGCTTGCGCTAGCCCGGCAGACCGATCTGGCGCGCCGCATCGAGGCGATGTTCACTGGCGAGAAGATCAACGTCACCGAAGATCGCGCGGTGTTGCACATCGCGCTGCGCAACCGCTCCAACCGGCCGATCTACGTCGATGGCAGCGATGTCATGCCGGACGTCAATCGAGTCCTGGCGCAGATGCGCGAGTTCAGCGACGCGGTCCGCAGCGGGGCATGGCTCGGTCATACCGGAAAGGCCATCCGCGACGTCGTCAACATCGGCATCGGTGGATCGGATCTCGGCCCGAAGATGGTCGTGCGCGCGCTGACGCCTTACACGCGTCCGGATCTGCGCGTGCATTTCGTCTCCAACATCGACGATGCCGATCTGGTCGACACGCTGGCGCCGCTGGATCCAGAGACGACGCTGTTCTGCATCGCGTCGAAGACGTTCACGACGCAGGAGACGATGACCAACGGCCGCTCCGCGCGGGCCTGGTTGCTGGCCCGGTTCGGCGATCCGAAGTCCGTAGCGCGCCATTTCGTCGCGATCTCGACGAACCGCGCCCGCGTCATCGAGTTCGGCATCGATCCGCGCAACATGTTCGAGTTCTGGGACTGGGTCGGGGGGCGCTATTCGTTCTGGTCGGCGATCGGCTTGCCGATCGCGCTGGCGATCGGATTCGATCGATTCGAGGAACTGCTGGATGGCGCGCACCGCGCCGACGAGCATTTCCGCGGCGTGCCGTTCGAACGGAACATCCCGGTGCTGATGGCGGTGTTGGGCGTCTGGTACAACAATTTCTTCGAGGCGCAGACGCACGCGATCCTGCCCTACGACCAGTATCTGGAATTCCTGCCCGCGTATCTGCAGCAGGGCGACATGGAGAGCAACGGCAAGACCGTCGACATCGACGGCCAGCCGATCGACTACAACACCGGTCCGATCATCTTCGGACAGCCGGGCACGAACGGCCAGCACGCGTTCTACCAGTTGATCCATCAGGGCAGCAAACTGATTCCGTGTGATTTCCTGGCCGCCGCCGATGGCCATCACGGGCTGGACGGCCATCACGACATCCTGATCGCGAACTTCCTCGCGCAGCCCGAGGCCCTGATGCGCGGGCGCACGCACGAGGAAGCGAAGGCGGAGCTGGCCACCCAGCCGGAAAGCCCGCCGGACGACGAGCTCGAGCCGCTGGCCGCGGCCAAGAGCTTCGCCGGCAACAAGCCGACGAACACGTTCTTGTATCGACGGCTGACGCCGTCAACGCTGGGTTCGCTGATCGCGTTTTATGAGCACAAGATCTTCACGCAGGGTGAGATCTGGCACATCAACTCGTTCGATCAGATGGGGGTCGAACTCGGCAAGCAACTGGCGCGGACGATCCAGCGCGAACTCGGTGGCCCGGAGCCGGTTGCCGGCCACGACTGTTCGACGAACGGGCTGATCAACGCCTACAAGCGTCTGAAGTTCTCCTCGTCGTGAGCCGGCACCGGCAGCGAGATTGCCGATCTCACATTGATTGGACAGGCGTCATGGACGCAGCAGAGGCGCCCGTTGGGTCCTGACGAATCGACACAGCGCCCACGCCATTCATCGGCTGCGGCGTTCGACTTCGGTCCCGAGACCGCGGCGATTTTCGACGATATGCTGGACCGCTCGGTGCCGTTCTATGTCGAACTGCAGCGGATGATTTGCGAGATCGCCGCCGATTTCGCGGTACCAGGGTCAACCATTTACGATCTGGGATGCTCGACCGGCACGACTCTGTTGGCATTGGACAGCGTCGTGCCGTCCGATGTCCGCTTCGTCGGCGTCGATTCCTCGCCGGACATGCTCGACAGGGCACGCGACAAGTTTCGCGAGATCGGGCTCGCCCGACCGTGCGAACTGGTCTGCGGCGATCTGGAACGGGGCGTTCCGATCGGCAACGCGTCGGTCGTCATCATGAATCTGACACTGCAGTTCGTCCGGCCGCTGCGCCGTCAGCACGTGATCGCCGACATTGCCGCCGGCCTGCTGCCGGGGGGATGCCTGATTCTGATCGAAAAGGTTCTCGGCAATCATTCGACGTTGAACCGCCTGTTCATCGATTACTATTACGACTTCAAGCGTCGCAACGGCTATAGCGATCTGGAGATCGCCCGAAAGCGCGAGGCGCTCGAGAACGTGCTGATCCCCTATCACTACGACGAGAACCGAGAGCTGCTGCTGCGGAACGGCTTCTCGGTCTGCGACTGTTTCTTTCGCTGGTACAACTTCTGCGGAATGCTGGCCCTTAAATGAGCGCGCCGCGCCCCCGTGACCGCCGAGACTTGAATGAGGGAACTCAACGATGAGCGAGATGCTGTCCGTCGCGAAGGGCGCCGATCTGTGCGGCCTGCTGCCGTCGATGGCCAACCGTCACGGCCTGATCACCGGCGCGACCGGAACCGGAAAGACCGTGAGCTTGCGCGTGCTGGCCGAAGCGTTCAGCGCGATCGGCGTGCCGATCGTCATGTCCGACGTCAAGGGTGACCTGTCGGGACTGGCGCTGGCCGGCGAGGCCACCCCGAAGATCGATGCGCGGATCCGCGAACTCGGGTTGACCGATCACCAGTACGCCGGCTACCCGGTCGTCTTCTGGGATGTATTCGGCGAGGGTGGGCACCCTTTGCGAACCACCGTCTCCGATATGGGGCCGTTGCTGCTGTCGCGCGTGTTGAATCTCAACGAGACCCAGTCGGGACTGCTCAGTATGGCGTTCCGGATCGCCGATGATCGCGGCCTGCTGCTGCTCGATCTGAAGGACCTGCGCGCCATGGTTCAATATGTCGGCGACCATGCCGACGAGTTCAAGACCGAATACGGCAACGTCTCGAAAGCCAGTGTCGGGGCGATCCAGCGCAACCTGCTCGTGGTCGAGGAGCAGGGCGGCGACAAATTCTTCGGCGAACCGGCGCTGGATCTCGCCGACCTGATGCAGACCGATGCCGACGGTCGCGGCTGCATCAACGTATTGGTGGCCGACCGGCTGATTCAGGCTCCGAAGCTCTACGCGACCTTTCTGCTGTGGCTGCTGGCCGAATTGTTCGAGACCTTGCCGGAGGTCGGCGATCCCGAGAAGCCTCGACTGGTGTTCTTCTTCGACGAGGCACATCTGTTGTTCGATGATGCCTCGCCGGCGCTGATGGACAAGATCGAGCAGGTCGTCCGGTTGATCCGTTCGAAGGGCGTCGGCGTCTATTTCGTCACGCAGAATCCGGTCGATATCCCCGACAGCGTACTAGGCCAGCTCGGGAACCGCGTGCAGCATGCGCTCCGCGCCTTCACGCCGAAGGATCAAAAGGCCGTTCGGGCGGCCGCGCAGACGTTTCGCCCGAATCCCTCGCTCGATGTCGAGCAGGTCATCGGACAACTCGGTGTCGGTGAGGCGCTGGTGTCGTTTCTGGATGGCAAAGGGCAGCCAGCGGTGGTTGAGCGGGCGTTCGTGCTGCCGCCGCACAGCCGCCTCGCGCCGCTCAGCGAGACGGAACGAAAGGCTGTCATCGCCAAATCCCCTCTGAGTGGCGCCTACGACGAGACGCTGGATCGGGAGTCCGCGTACGAGCTGCTGATGAAGCGGGCGACCGAGGTCGCCGAGGCAAAGCCGGTGCGGGAAGCGGCGCGGCGCACCGACACCGTGCTCGAGGCATTCGCGAAGACCGCGGCGCGTTCGGTGGCGAATTCACTCGGCAAGGAACTGATGCGGGGCTTGATGGGCTCGCTGCTCGGCGCGAGCACGTCGACGCGCCGTCGCCGTTGAGCGTCCCCGCGCGTTGGAATCGTCAGTAGGACAGACGCATCAGGCCGTAGACCGCATCGTACGAGTATCCGGAAAACGGTGCGTTGCCCTGCTGCGAGCGGAACCCGTGGTCGTAGCCGATGCGGAAGTTGGCGAACGTTACCGGTTCATAGCTCCACGATACGCCGGCGCTGAATACCGGATTGCGTCCGCCCCCGGTTAGTGTGCTGGCCTGGCTGGTGTCGTTGGTATTCGCTCCGGCCGGATACTCGCGCGTTTCCCAGACGATACGGGCCGACAGCAACATCTTCTCGGTCGGCGCCCATGACGGCTCGATCGCGGCGCCGTCGGACGTGTAAAAGGTCGACGCGCGCTCGATGAACTGATCGAGCAGGTGCCAGCCGTAGGCGCTGACCTGCGTCTTCGCCGTCGGAAAGTAGGTCATGCCGAGGCGCCAGGTCGGCCCGAAGAAATTCGGCACATTGCCGGTCGTGAAAATGCGCTGAACGTAGGCGAGATTGGCTTCGACGACGGTTTTTGCCGAGATGTAATACTTGACCGACCCGGCGATGCGATCCTGGTCGAATCCCTTGATCGGGATCGAATTCAACTGGCCGTACGGATAATCACCGAGGATGTGCTCGTATTGCAGCATCGCCAGCCCACCGGTCGAGAATTCGTAGGTAACACCCGCCCGTCCGGTCAACGCGTTGTAGTCCGCGCCCTTACGAGAATTCGGGCCCTGGTCGAAGGTGTGGTAGACGGAGTAGTAATCGACGCCGCCGGTTACCCGCCAGCGCGGCGCAATCTGGTAGTTTCCGTCCCAGAAATACGTCCAGTTCGGCAGCAGGTCCTTGGCGGTGAACGTAAAGTTACCAAACGCTGCCAGTTCACGGCCGTAGCGAGCGCCGAGCGTGCCGTTGAATCCATCGCCGAGTTCCCAGTGCAGAATGCCCTTGGTTTCCCATCCGGTGTAATCGAGATTGGTATTTCGGGCGTAAGTATTCTGGTCGCCGCGCAGATAGACCTCGACCATCTGGCGCGAGAACGGCAGCATCAGGCGTGTACCGACCGAGGCCTTGTTGATGAAGTCGCTCTTGAATAGGTCGGTAGCCTTGCTCGGCGGATTGGTATCGGGCGATGCCCAATTCGGCAGCCGAAACAAATTGCTATCGTAGGAAAACGAATTCCATAGGAAAGGCTGAAAGGTCCGCTCGGTTGGCGGAAAGGCGTAATAGATGTAATCTTCCTCGGGCGCCCGGTAAACTCGGGGATTCGGCAGGGAATAGGCATCGGCCGCAGGCGAACCCACATACGGACTGGCCGCGACCGCGCTCGCCTGATAAGTTCCCCAAATCGCGGCGACCGCTGCTAAGCGGAGTGGAATTCGATCGAGCAGGCGAGCAAAATCCGGTATCGAGATACCCACGACGCTGATCTGGGAGGTTGGCGACGGCGAGGCCGGGAAGTTCGAAAAGGCGTGGGCCATTGTCTCCGCATCGGCGAGCAAAAGCAATCCGCGGGCCGGGAGCCCCGGATCGGGGGCTTTGCACGGGGCGGCCGCGTTCGCCCGGCGAATTGATCGGGTCAGGGATCATTGAACGCGCGTTTCCGGCGCCCAGGGCGAATCTCCGCACAATGACAATGGCCATGCCGGCTTTGTTCATGGTTGGCGAGGCACGATGCAGCGTTGTCTCCTCGGACGACATCAGCCCGCGACAATGATCCATTGCGGCGGCACTTTCACGGTATCGCGGGAAGCGTGTAATGAATCAGCGTTTCGCCAAGAGTTCAGACGCCGCCGAGTGACAGCGCGCCGCTCACACGCGCGGTCCTCGATGCGCTGTTATCACCGAACCGGATGGTAGTGCGAGCACCTCATGCAATTTCTGCACATTCTCGCGTTGATGATGCCGGTGATCATTCCGGTAGCGCTCGGACAGCTGTTCGTGCGCCGCGGCATTTTCCGCCACGAGGACGGTGAGGCGCTATTGCGGTACCTGCTGTACGCGACGTTTCCCGCGGTCATCCTCGATCACCTGGTGGATCAGCCGCTCGACGCGCTGTTCCAGCCAGCGTTTTCCATCGCCACACTGGTCTTCGTCTCGGTGCTTTACGCGGGCGTGTATGCCGTTTACCGCCTGTGGTTTCGCCGTTCCGTCGCGGAAGCGGCGATGGCCGCGCTGTGCGGCTCCTTCGTGTCGGCAGGCATCGTCGGTCTGCCGATCATGCTGGACATAATCGGGCCGACGTATACGCTCGTTCCGGTGATCGCCAACACGGTCATCAGCCTGGTCACGGCCGTTCCGGTGACGATCCTGCTGATCCAGATGTCGAAGAATCGCGGAGCAGTCAGCCTGTGGGCGACGCTGGGCCGTACCTTCCTCGATGTCCTGAAGAATCCGCTGGTGCTGTCGGCTATCGCCGGGCTGCTGATTTCGCTGCTCGCCGTTCCGATCCCGGCGTGGTTGCACGAGACCTTCGCGAAAGTCGGTGAGGCGACCTTCGCAACCTCGCTGTTTGCGGTGGGCCTGGGCATCGACCTCGCGTTGCTGCGCGACAATCTTCGGCAGATCACGGTGCTGATGCTGTTTCGCATCGTGCTGTCCTCGGCCTTCGGCTTCCTGCTCGCGATCGTCTTCGATCTGGCGCCCGGCTATGCGCTGTCGTTCGTCATCATGGCCTCTCTGCCTACGGCAAAGAGCATCCCGCCGATCGCGATGCAGTACGGGGTGTTCGTCGGACAGTCGGTTCAAGTGGTTACCGTGACGACCCTGGCGATGGTGCTGACGATGCCGATCGTCTGTTATCTCGGCGGATTGCTGTGGCCGGGCATCATCCGTTGACCGCTTGATCGACCGGCACGCCACGCCCCTCCAACGCTTCAACCACCTCACTCGCGGAAACCGGCAATGACGATGCCCGATGTTCGTCCAGGTCTCAATGGAGTCCTCGATCCGCTTCTTCCGGAACACCTTGACCGTATCGCGCTGGGGGTTGTCGGCGGCTTGGGTCTATCGTTCGGACAGCTCGATGCGGCGATCGACGCGTTGTCGGACGAACTGCGCGCCGCCGGCGTTGAGCCTGGGGACACGATCGCGATCGTCATGCCGAATTCGCTGGAGTTCGTCATCGCGTTTCTCGCCATCACCCGTGTCAGGGCGACGGCGGCGCCGCTCAATCCGGCCTACAAGGAAGGCGAGTTCGCGTTCTTCCTCGAGGATCAACATGCCGTCGTCGTGATGGATCTGCCGGCCGAGCGGGGCAACGCCGAGGCGCTTGCCGCATCCGCCGCGCTGGGTTTGCCGGTCTGGGACGTCGTTGCTGACGGAGAGGGTTCCGTGTCGCTGTATGCCACCGCACCGCTGGGTCCTGCCGTGGCGACCACGCCGGTCGAGCCGGAGTCCGACGTCGCGTTGTTCCTGCATACCAGCGGATCGACCTCACGGCCCAAGGGCGTGCCCTTGACGCACGCCAACCTGCTGGCATCGATCGGCAACATCGGACGAACCTACGCGTTCGATCGGAACGACCGCTCGCTGCTGGTGATGCCGCTGTTTCATGTGCACGGACTGATGGCCGGGCTGCTCGCGCCGCTGGCGTTCGGAGCCAGCGTCCACCTTCCGCAGTCCGGACGGTTCTCGGCCTCGACGTTCTGGCGTGATGTCGTCGCAAGCGGCGCGACCTGGTACACCGCGGTGCCGACGATACATCAGATCCTGCTGACGCGCCGTGCCGAGGACTATCCACGGGATGATCCGCCGAAGCTCAGGTTCATCCGCAGCTGTAGCTCGCCGCTGGCGCCGGCGCTGCTGTCGGAGATGGAAGCCTCGTTCGGCGCGCCGGTGCTCGAGGCTTACGCGATGACCGAGGCGGCGCATCAGGTCGCTTCCAATCCGCTGCCCCAGCACGGACCGCATAAACCGGGATCGGTCGGCCGTGCGCAGGGCGTCGACATCGCGATCCTCGACGAGACCGGGACGCCATGTCCGGCCGCGGCGGTCGGCGAGGTCTGTATTCGCGGGAGCAACGTCACGTGTGGCTACCTGAACAACCCGGAGGCGAATCAGGCCTCGTTCGCCGGTGGCTGGTTCCACACGGGCGACCAGGGCTATCTGGACCCGGATGGCTACCTGTTCATCACCGGGCGTATCAAGGAAATCATCAACCGCGGCGGCGAGAAGATCTCGCCGAGCCGCATCGACGAGGTGCTGCTGGCCCATCCCGGCATCGCGCAGGCCGTCTCGTTCGCGATGCCGGATCCAAAATACGGCGAGGAGGTTGCCGCGGCGATCATTCCGAAGTCCGGAGTAACCCTCACCGCGGACGAGTTGACGGAATTCTGCCTGCGGCACCTGTCCGAGTTCCAGGTGCCGAAGCGGTTCTATTTTGCCGACAGCCTGCCGATGACCGGCTCGGGGAAGATCCAGCGGCGAACCGTCGCGGAACATTTCCTCGCCTCCGGCCAGCACGCAGCGGCGTCCGTCGCACGGGCATCGGATTGACAGATCATTTGTACATCGTCTGGGCCATCGTGCCCGGCGCGTACACGCTCGGGTCGACCCAGATGTTGATGACCGCGCTGCGGCGCGTCGAGCGCACCGCGTCTCGGGCCCTCAGCAGTGCCGGGCCGATCTGTCCGGGATCGCGGACCTCCTCACCGTAGCCGCCGAGCATCTCGGCAAAGCGGCCGTAGGGAATGTCGCCGAGCAGGTTGCCGATGTTGCCGCGCTCGGGGCCGTACTTGGCGATCTGGCCATAACGGATCTGGTTCATGGCCGAGTTGTTGCCGACGACCGCGATGTACGGGACTCCGAAGCGGTTCGCGGTTTCGATGTCGAACGCGGTCATGCTGAATGCGCCATCGCCGTAGTAGCACAGCACTTCCTTGTCAGGACTCGCGAGGCCCGCGGCGATCGCGAAGCCGGTGCCTACGCCCAGGGAGCCCAGCGCGCCGGGGTCCATCCATTGCCCGGGACGACGCGGGCGAACGGCCTGCGCCGAGATCGTCACGACATCGCCGCCATCGCCGATGTAGATCGTGTCGTCGGCGAGAAACTCGTTGATCTCGTGGGCGACGCGATACGGCGTGATCGGCATGCTGTCGGAATGGAACAGCGGCAGCAGCTTCTCGGTCGCGACGCGTTCCGCCTCGGCCAGTTCCTTCATCCAGGCCTGCCGGGCCTGACGCTTGCCGGAATCGATGCGACCGCTCGCGGCCTGCAGCACGGCGCCGAGGATCGCGCCCGGCGATCCAACCAGGCCGATGTCGATGTCCCTATTCTTGCCCACGGTGCCGTAACCCATGTCGATCTGCACCAGCTTCAGATTTTTGCCGATGCGTTTTCCATAGCCCATGCGGAAGTCGAACGGCGTGCCGACGACGACGATGACATCCGCCTTCGAAAAGGCCAGAGAGCGGGTCCGATCGAAATGGTGCGGGTCACCCGGAGGCAATAACCCGCGGCTCGCGCCGTTGAAGTAGCCCGGGATCTCCAGTCCCCGGAGCAGCGCCACGGCCTCCTCGTGGCCGCGCGCGATCCACACCTGTTGGCCGAACAGGATTGCCGGACGTTCGGCGTTGACCAGCAGGTCGGCGAGGCGCTCGATGTCGGCGGGATCGCCGATCGAACGCGTCGAGGCGCGGTAACGGCCTGGCTCCGGTATCACCGCCTTGTCGATGTCGATTTCGCGATCCAGCACATCACGCGGGATTTCCAGGTAACACGGGCCGGGAGCTCCGTTGAATGCCTCGCGCGCGGCCATCGACACCATGTCGGCGATGCGCTCGGTGGAGCGGACACCGGCGGCGAATTTCGTGATCGCCTTCATCATGTCGACGTGCGGCAGATCCTGCAGCGAGCCCATCATATGCTGCGTCAACGCACCTTGACCGCCGATATGCAGCATCGGTGTCTCCGAGCGGAATGCCGTCGCGATGCCGGTCGCGGCGTTCGTGCAACCGGGCCCGGCGGTCGTGACGACCACGCCGAGCTTTCCGGTCTGCCGCGCGTAACCGTCAGCGGCGTGCGCCGCGACTTGCTCGTGGCGGAAATCGACGATCCGGATGCCCTCGTCGATGCAGCCGTCGTAGATGTCGATGATGTGGCCGCCGCACAGCGTGAAAATCGTATCGACGCCCTCGTTCTTCAACGCGCGGGCGACGAGTCGGCCCCCCGAGGTGATGTTCGCGTCCCGGCTCTTGCGCTTCAGGGTGTCCTCGGCCGTGGTCGTCGCGTTGGAAGCCATGCTTGCTCCTTGGTCTGTGTTCAGAGGGGGAAAGGCCGTGCGCCTGGCGTCGTCGACGAGACACGCCGGCGCGCGTCGACGATTCCGCAGTGAAGAGCATATGCATGGGCCTGCGTCGTGGAAAGCCCGTATTGCGACGACCGATCGCGTCTGAAGCGAAACGCAAGGCCCGCGCTACCGGCTTCGAGTTGACCGATGTCCGATCAGCAGGCTAAATATGGGCGTCGGTCACTGCGTCATGGCACCCTGCCGCAACGCTCACCACTGGGGAAAACATGCCGTCCGTCATGGAAACGATCGGTTCGTGAGGGGATTCCTACGCGGGCCATACGCCAGGCTATTCGCCATTCCCCGTGCCGTGTTGGGTCTGCGCTCGGCGGTCACCGCGCCGGTCGTATCAGGAGTGTTCGCAGCTCCGGAGCCCGCGCGATGAATCCGGGTGCTCGCCGCTTGGGACACGTTCTGCTGGCCGTGCTCTTCCTCGGGGCCATCGGCGGTACCTGCCTCGCCGGTGGCTTACTCGACCTCGAACCCGAAGGACCGATCGCTGCGAAGGAGCGCACGTTGCTGCTTGCGACCTTCGTGCTGATGCTGCTGGTCCTGGTGCCGGTCATCGCGATGACGATCGGCTTTGCCTGGCATTACCGCGCTTCGAATCAGGCAGCTGAATACAAACCGGATTGGGAGTCTTCCCTCGGGATCGAACTGGCGATCTGGCTGATCCCCGGAGCGATCGTCGGCGTGCTGGCCTGGCTGACCTGGGTCTATACGCACCGGCTGGATCCATACAAGCCGGTCGATCCGGGCGTCGCGGCACTGGAGGTCCAGGTCGTCGCGCTCGACTGGAAATGGCTCTTCATCTATCCGACGCTGAACATCGCCTCGGTCAACCAGCTCGCGATGCCGGTCGACAAGCCGGTTAGCTTCGCGATCACGTCCGACACCGTCATGAACTCGTTCTTCATTCCGCAGCTCGGCGGGCAGGTCTACGCGATGGCCGGCATGCGGACCGAGCTTCATCTGGTCGCCGACAAGCCGGGCAACTTCTTCGGCGAGAACACGCAATACAGCGGCCGTGGCTTTCCGTTCCAGCATTTCGACGTGCTGGCGATGAAGGACCATGATTTCGACGCCTGGGTCGAGAAGGCGAGGCTGGCGCCGATGACGCTCGACGCCAGCCGGTTCCGGGGCCTCGAGCAGCCGAGCATCCGGCACCCGGTGACGCTTTATCGTGCCGTCGAATCGGGCTTGTTCACCCGAATCATCGACAAGTATTCGTCCGCGATGATGCCGCCGGCGCATTGATCGCTTGTAATCAGGAGATCCCATGCTCGGCAAGCTGACACTCGACGCCATACCGCTCGACAGCCCGATCATCGTCGGTGCGGTGATCCTGATGGCCCTGATGGCCTTGGCGGTGCTGGCGCTGCTGAGCTACCACCGGCTGTGGGGTTATCTGTGGCGCGAGTGGTTCACCAGCGTCGACCACAAGCGCATCGGCGTCATGTACGTCGTGCTGGCGCTGGTGATGCTGATGCGCGGCTTCGTCGATGCCGCGATGATGCGTGCGCAGCAGGCTATCGCGCTCGGGGCCGATCAGGGCTATCTGCCGCCGGATCACTTCGATCAGATCTTTTCGGCGCACGGCACGATCATGATCTTCTTCGTCGCGATGCCGTTCCTGACCGGCCTTTTGAACATCATCGTGCCGCAACAGATCGGCGCCCGCGACGTGGCCTTCCCGTTCCTCAACTCGGTGAGTTTCTGGCTCACGGCCGCCGGGGCATTGCTGGTCATGCTGTCGCTCGCCGTCGGGCAGTTCTCGACCGCCGGCTGGACCGGCTACCCGCCGTATTCGGAGCTGAGCTACAACCCGTCGAGTGGCGTCGACTACTGGATCTGGTCGCTGCAGATCAGCGGTGTCGGTTCTACGCTGACCGGCATCAACTTCCTCGTGACGATCCTGCGGAACCGCGCGCCCGGCATGCACTTCATGCGGATGCCCTTGTTCACGTGGACCGCGCTGTGCGCCAGCATTCCGTTGATCGTCGTGTCGTTTCCCGGCCTGACCGCGGTGTTGGCGATGCTGGCGCTGGATCGCTCACCGGCATGCATTTCTTCACCGAACACGGCCGGCGGCATCGCCGCTACGCCAACCTGTTCTGGATGCAAGGGGCATCCCGAGGTCTACATCCTGATCCTGCCGGCGTTCGGCATCTTCTCGGAGATCGTCGCGACCTTTTCCAGCAAGCGGCGCTTGTTCGGCTATCGCTCGCTGGTCTGGGCGACACCGCCGTCATCGCGTTGCTGTCATTCACCGTCTGGCTGCACCATTTCTTCACGATGGGCGCCGACGCCAACGTCAATGCGGCATTCGGCATCGCAACGATGCTGATCGCGGTGCCGACCGGCGTGAAGCTGTTCGACTGGCTGCTGACGATGTACCGCGGACGCGTGCGTTTCGCGACGCCGATGCTGTGGACGCTCGGCTTCATTCCGTCGTTTGCGCTCGGCGGTGTCGCCGGTGTCGTGCTCGCCGTGCCGCCGGAGTCGACTTCATGTGTGATGCTGCACAACACAGCGAATTCCCTCGTCGCGCATTTCCTGGCATAACTGATCATCCCAGTTGCGTTGTTCCGGCTTTATCTCGCCGGGTACATCGTGGTTTCCCAAGGAGGTGTTCGGCTTCCGGCTCGACACGAGAGGACAACCTGGGGGACAGCGCGCATTCTGGAACTGGCTGGTCGTTGTCTGGCGTTCCTGCCGCTTTACGTGCTCGGGCTGATGGGCATGCCGCGGCCGGCATGGAACACTACGGCAATCGGGTGGGCCAGCCTTATCTGATCGTCGCCGCGGCGGGCGCCGTACCTGATCATGATCGGCTTCGTCTGCCTGATCACGCAGTTGGTCGTCAGCATCCGCGACCGCCTTGCCTGTTGGTGACACGACCGGCGACCCTTGGGATGGCCGCGCACGCGCTGGAATGGGCCCTCGCGTCTCCGCCGCCGGTCTACAACTTCGCCGTGTTGCGCGGGAACGTCGAGGACACCGATGCATTCACCCGGATGAAGGCAAACGGGAACGCGTACCCCGGCCGAGCATCGCTACGAGGACATTCATCTGCCGCGGAAATTCCGCCGCCGGGCCCGTCATCGGCGCGCTGTCGTTCGTGCTCGGCTTCGCGCTGATCCTGGTACATCTGTGGTGGATGGTGATCGGCGCCGCGCTGGGCATCCTCGCCGTGTTGATCGCGCGAAGTTTCGACGACGATACCGAGTACGTCATCACGGCCGATGAGGTCGAGCGCATTGAAGCCGCACGACGCGTGGTTTTGTCCGCTGCAGGGCTGGTCGCCGAGCCGACCCGGCAGGCATCGAGGAAGTCGGCGCATGACGTCCGGCGCGCCAAAGGCGGCGCGGTGCGCACGCTTCGGAGGATCATCTGCACGAAGCGATCGCATCGCGCGCGCTCGGTTTCTGGATCTACCTGATGAGCGACGGGGTTCTGTTCTCGCTGCTGTTTGTCACGTACGCGACGATGAGTCGCAGCTTCGCTGGCGGGCCGACCGGCAGGGAGCTGTTCGACCTCGGTACGACCGGCATCGAGACCGCGTTGCTTCTCGCCAGCAGCCTGAGTTGCGGTTTCGTCATGCTGTCCGTCGAGCAGCGCAGCGCAGCGCATGCGATCGGTTGGCTGGTCGTGACTTTCGTGTTGGGGCTGGGCTTCGTCGGCATGGAACTCGCCGAGTTCCAGCGGATGATCGGCCTGGGTGCAGGCCCGGGGCGCAGCGCTTACCTGTCCTCGTTCTTCACGCTGGTGGGTACCCACGGCGTGCATGTCACGGTGGGCCTGATCTGGCTGGCGGTGATGATCGCGCAGATCCACCTGAAGGGGCTCAAGCCCGCAGTTCGCTCGCGCCTGGCGCGTTGGAGCCTGTTCTGGCATTTCCTCGATCTGGTCTGGATCGGCATCTTTTCCGTCGTCTATCTGCCCGGAGTCGTCTGATGGAAGCCTCGGCCACGGCGCACACGGTTAGACTCGCTGACTACCTGACCGGATTCGTTCTGGCGGTCGTCCTGACAGTGATTCCGTTCGGCGTCGTCGCGGCCAAGGCGCTTCCGGCCGCGGCGATGCATGGCCTCATCGTCACCTGCGCCATCGCGCAGGTGCTCGTGCATCTGCGCTACTTCCTGCATCTCGGATTTTCGCGCGGCAATGCCTGGCTGATGATCAGCCTCGTGTTCACGTTCGTCATCGGCGCGCTGATGGTCGGTGGCACGCTGTGGATCATGTACGACCTGAACGCCGAGATGATGCTGAAGCCGTGATCGCAACCTACCCGGCGGCGGGCCCCGACCGCGCCGGGCTTCGGGCGATCCCGCCCGCCGGACCTGTGCCCGTCTGATTCCGCCCCGCGGCGGCTATTGAGGCCGCAACGACTTCGTCGATCGAGCCTATTGTCTTGAGTCCGGTGCGATCTATGTGCTAGCGATCGCGGTCGGCAGTGAATGCTCGCCTCGTGATTTTCTCGCCGCATCGTTCGCCTGACACGAAGCGTTCATTCGATCGAACCCCTCATCCCCCGTTCGTATGCCGTTCATCACTCGACTTCGAGAGCGGCGTACCGAGAAATCACGTTTCCTGATCGCTCCGCAAAACCTCGTCGCAAAGACTGTGACGGGGTTGGCGTTTTTTTGGAGGGCGCCGAATAGACTCAAACCATAGGGCATACATTGCGGTAGTAAACGTTCGAATGACGAGTGGAATATATCAAGCCGGCGAAAGCCGGCTTTCTTTTCTCCACTCTTATTCAGGAGCGAGCAATGGCGATGCTTTCCGGTGGTTATGCGGAGTCGAAGAGGAAAGACCATGAACGTTCGCCAATTCATTCAACCGATCGTGCTGATTCTAGGAGGGTTCGCCTGGGACGCCAGTGCGGCGGTGACACTTCCATACGACAAGACCTCGCCGATCATTTATGACAATGATTCCCAGGGAGATGTCTATGCCGAGGACTATGTCATGGCTCTGGCCAGCGCCGGAGAAATAGCGTTGAAAGGCATGGTCGTCACCAGCATCATCGATGCGCCGAATACCAATTTTTCATATGAGAATGCCGTCAATTTCTACAACTCGGCATTGACGAGCGCCAAGCAGAGCGGCTTCATGAATCTACCGGCCAGTGCGACGCGAGGCGTCAAGGGGCGGGTGACAAAACCCTCAAACGGACTGATCGACAGCACCAGCCCGTTGTGGACGGACGGCGGCAAGTTGATCGTCGCCGAAGCGCGCAAGTGCACCTATCAAAAACCTCTTGTCGTCGTCGTCGGAGGGCCGGCGTCCACGGTCGTCGATGCCTATCTACAAGACAAGACGATCGCCGACAAACTGGTCATGGTATGGATCAACGGCGCCGGCACCGGATATAACCGACTTGGTGAGGACTACAACGGCTGGGCGGATACCTGGTCGCTGTATATCGCGGCTAATCGCCTGCGCATCGTTTCAATCCC
>JAXMGB010000009.1:0-268713 GCA_046347485.1 Methylotetracoccus sp.
TGCAGTCGCGTATCCTCGGGATGAATCACCAGTTCATCGTGGCCACGTGTCGTGGTGCCGCTGTCGGCTGAAACGGGCTGGTCGCGCATCGAATCCAGTTCATGCTCCGCTTCGCGCAATTCCAGCATGGCTTCCTGGTACTTCGACTTCGCTTCGATCAAGCGGGTGTAATACGGGCGCCCGTCTTCGGACAGTACGTCGATATGCTGTTTTTTGAATTCCTTGACGCGCAATCCGGCGGCTTCCACCTTGGCTTTGTACTCGGCCACCTGCTGGTCGATCACATGACGCGTGTTTTCGGAATCGGCACGGATGGCCGCAACGATACTGTCGAGGAACCGATTGATCAGAACCTCGACGACGCGTTGCGCGACGACTGGATCCGAGTATTTATACGTGACCGTGTAGAAGCCCTTCTTGCCCATGATCGACGAGATGTCGATATCGGTCTCCATCTTCCCGACGAACTCCTCGAGCGCCACCTTGTCCTCGGGGTCTGCGATGACTCCTGCTTCGAGAGCAATCTGCTCGAGCGTCTTCGGCACGAGCATCGTCTGCCGCATCATTCCGGCAAGCTCGCTGGCGACGTCGCTCTCGACGGTTATTCCCTTCAGCAAGGGCTGCAACATCGACGAGCGCTCGACCTGAAGCGTCGCCTTGACCCGGTAAAGATTCGGCAATACTGCGACGATCGCCCAGCCGATCAGGCAGACGGCGAAGGCGCTGATGACAGCGATGCGCCGGTGCGAGTAGATCAGTCGCAGGTAATGAAGCAGTTCCTCGACAGTTTCATGCATCGTGGCGGATCTCTCGTCTGCGGGGTCCTTGTCGAGCGAGGCTCAGAACCAGGCTTCCGGAATGATGATGATATCGCCCGGTGATACCTTCATGTTCGCGCTCATGTCGCCGCGCTTGATCAGGTCCTCGAGCCGGACCTTCGTTTCCACTTCATGTCCGTCGACGCGGCGGATCAGCTTCGCGCCATTGCCGTCGGCATACGTCGTCAGGCCTTCGACCTGGATCATCACATCGAGCAGACTCATGTTCTTTTGATAGGGTAGAGCCTTGGGTTTCATCGCCTCGCCGACGACTTTGACCTGTTGCTCATAGCCGCCCTTGAACTTGATCACGGTTACCGTGACCAACGGGTCCTTGATGTAAGTCGACAACTCGTGCTCGATTTCCTGTCCGAGTTGCTTGGCGGTCTTGCCGCTCGCGATCATGTCGCCGACGAGTGGGCAGGAAATCTTGCCATCCGGACGAACGGGGACTTCTTTGACCGATACATCGGGATTTCCGCGGACGAAGACGTCGAGAACGTCTTCCGGGCCGATCAGATATTCGTAGTTCTGTTCCGGCACCGATGCCAGTTGCGTGTCCTTGTTGATCAGGTTGCAACAACTCAATCCGATACCCACCAAGACGATGAGCGCCGATCGAAGGCCGCGCGAATGTAAAACTGCCACGTTGGATATGCATTCCGAGTCATGTACTCGAACCCTGATTCGCCTGAAAATGATTACCCGATCATCAGGGACCGTGTCGCGGATGGTAACTCCCGGAAGAGGACGAGCGGACGGTACCGCAGCGGCTCTCCATCCTGCTTTTGCTCGGCTGTTCGATGACCGGAACAAACTCGCTAATCGATATGCCATCCAGTTGCAGGGTGTTCGGGGCGCGCATTGTATCTACGACATCCGTGGGCCGAATACGGTCGACCGCGACGATCACCCCGGTTGGCATCATCGCCGCGACCGATCGAACCGAGACCGGCTTCGCCGGTGAATTTTGCGCCCTCGGCAACGCCGGATCGCTGCGTTTCCATAGCATACCCTCAAACTGTCCGAAAAGTTCAAGTGAAGCCGGACACGGTGGTTTCCGCGTGACCAACAAATCGGTTATCGGCGCGTTCGCCATGGACCTCTGCTCATCGACGCGGTGGCCTGTGAATTTCGTCATCCGTGAACGAGAGCAGGTCCGTTGACCTGTACCGAATATCATCCCAAAGTCCGCACGCGCCGGAGCCGTAACTCAGAATCACCGGAGGGGCGAGGAATAACAGACTCGTGAACGGAGCGCGCAGTTGGCATCCCAGCTTCCGCGCCATCGCGCAAACTTTTGCGATTTGGCTCGCCACCGAGTCGACATCTGCGGTGTTCATCCGACCGCCAATCGGCAGATCGAGTACGCTGTTGCGGTCCGGGAGCGCGGCCGCGAAACCGCCACCGGAGTCGATCGACGCGTTGATCGTGGGGCAGATGACCGGCCGGAGGGTACCAACGGTAACGGGGCCACCGCGTTCATTGATCGCCTACTGACGCTGGCCGACCTGAAGGCGATAGTGCTTCGCCGGCGTCAGGCACGCGCAACGCGGTAGACCGAAGCGATCGAAACCCCGTTCGAACGCCCTGGCCGCAGCCACGTTGACGACCTCGCCCAGGAGGCCGATGCCGCGTTCACTCGGTAGGCGATCGATGGCAGCGGAATCGAGTGTGGCGCAGGCTTCTCGCGCGGATCGCACATGCAGTTTCAAGGTCCCGCGCGATGCGCCGCGAGTCGGGCGAATTCGCCGGGCGTCAACGGGGAACTCTCCGGGTGAATATCGGCGTCGATGAAGTCGGTGATCAGGTCGTCGAGTTCCGCGCGTTCGGGTCCCGGCTGATCGATCGGCCGGATGGCGCCGCCAGACCAGCTCAAGACAGCCCGCACGATTGGCCTGTCGGCGATGCGAACCGGAGGGGCGGGCAGGTATCCGGCGTTTTTCGCCACGTGGGGATGACCGGTGATCGGTGGATGGTCTGCCGTCCGGTGGCAGCTTGCCGGCGCAGTGTCACAGCAAAGTGTAGATCGTCCGTTCGCTGTCGCGCTGAGCCAGAGCGGCGTCCTTCGGCCTCGGGAGGCAGAGCTACGGTGAAACCGCAATGACCGTGATGTTGTCTCGGCCGCCGCAACGCTTTGCTGCGTCGATCAGTCGGTCGACCTGGATCTTGGTTGTCATCGCTTGTCGCGAGGATCTCGGACATTGCCTGCGGCGACAATTCGCCGGTGAGTCCGTCCGAACATAACAGCAGGCAGTCACCCTGGGCCAAGGTTCCGACGGTCTTCGCGACGGTGATACGCTCCGGGTCCGCGCCACCGGTACCCAGGGCTTGCGCGGGATGACGTTTCGGCAGGGTGCGCGGCAGCCTCGTCCTTTCGTCGATCGCGCCGGCGTCGATCAGCATCTGTACGATCGAGTGATCTTTCGTCAGCAGCTTGAGAGCACCGTTCCATAGATACGCTCGGCTGTCGCCGACCCAGGCGATCTGATAGGACAGGCCTTCCAACTTCAGCGCGACGATTGTCGTGCCCATGCCGGTCGCGCCGATGCCTTCCGCCGCGGCCTCGAATTTTCCATGGGCCGCCTCGATCGCCTGGACCAACGGTACGCCGTCGGCGACTTGCCGTTGCTGTTCGAGCATCGCGCGGATCGCGGCGCGGCGACCTTCGCCGCGGTGATCAGCTCATTCGTCGGCGACCTCGAGTGCCGGCTCCAGTGCGCGGCAAAGCTGTCTTCATTCCACTCCTGACCGTCGACATCGCCGGGTGCATGTCCTTCGCGCATTGCGTCTACCTGTCCGCCATGGGTCTGACCGCGCGCAGCCAGCAGCGCTTACGCTTGGCGACCCGGCCAGGTAGAGTTCCCCGCTCCACTGTCGACCAGTTCCAAGCGGAGCGCCGGGGCCTGGCCGACGCTTCGGCAGAGCCGGACCGGCGTCCGCGCGGTGATCTGCCCGCGATTATACGAATATTCCCCGAGCTCGATGCGTCTCGCCGGCCGTTGCTGCGATCGCCGCGTCAACGCGGGCGCATGCGATAATCCGCCGCATGCGACGCGATGATGATCGATCGACCGGAACGATGCTGCCCCCGTCCTCAGGCCTGGTCCAGGGCGTACTGCGCCTGAGTGCGGATCTGGCCCGGTTGTGATTCGCGACACAGTCGCCTATGTTTACAACCCGTGCTCGACTACGCCTGGGAGCCGCACCGTCTGTACCTGGAGCGCTACGCGTTGGCGTCGCCCGAGATTCTGCTGGTCGGCATGGGTCCCGGGCCTTGGGGAATGGTGCAGACTGGCGTCCCGTTCGGCGAGGCTCAGATGGTGTCGACATGGCTCGGCGCAACGGACGGGTGGATCGGCCTGTCGGCGAACATCCGAAGCGGCCGGTGCTCGGCTTCGCCTGTCAGCGCCGTGAGGCCAGCGGGCGACGCTTGCGGGGGTTGGGCCGAACAACGCTTCGAGCTCGCGCAAGCGTTCTTCGCGCGCTTCTTCGTCTGGAACTATTGCCCTCTGTGCTTCTTCTCGGCAGACGGGGCCAATCTGACACCGGATCGGCTGCCGGTCGCCGAGCGGCGCGAATCGAATCCACCGCGATCGCGCCCGCCGAGGTCGTCCAGGCCCTGAATCCCCGTTTCGTGTTAGGCATCGGGCGCTTTGCCGAACGCCGCATCGCCGAGGTCTTGCATGGGACGATCGCGATCTTGGGGGGCGCGCCGCACCCCAGCCCCGCGAGTCCGCAGGCCAATCGAGGCTGGGGCTTGAGCAGATGGGAGGCGGCTCTGCGTCGTTACGGCGTGGAACTCTCCTGAGGCTCTCCCTTGCTCGATTTGGGGCCCAATCTTAGCGCTCTTTGACGGCGAGGTTCGCCTTATCGAAGGCTTCGTCGAGACTGCTGAGGCGCGACGTTTGTTCGTCGAACTGAGGACTCGCTCGCCTGGGCGGAAGAAGCAATCGCTATTGCCGGCCGGCGGCTCCTCGTGCCGCGGCTGGTCTGCTGGTACGGCGATCCCGGGCCTCGTATCGCCATGCTCAAGGTCGATCACGATCCGCTGCCGTGGACGCCGCAACTCGCCGAGCTGCGGATGCGAATCGCCGAACGTGCGGCCTGCCCGTCGAACAGCGTGCTGGGGAACTGGCTGGTCGCGCGGCGCGTGGATTCGATCGAAGTGGTACGCCGACAAGGAGCAACTCCGGCGCCGAGCCGCGTATCGCCGCATTGAGTTCGGCGCGCCGCGCCGCTTTCGTGTTGCGGCACAACCACACACGCGACATGCCGAGGAAGCGAACTCCCTGTTGATGGCCGGCGCGCGCTGCAGCGTTGCTGGTGTCATTGTGTGCCCAAATGCGTGGTCGGTGGCGGCGAGGATTGACCTGAGTTTCCGCACGATCATCCGATGAACGACGACGGTCCCATGTTCGACGAGTGGCTCGAGGAAGTCGACGCAGCCGATGTAGTCATCGGCCAGCGGCGGCGCAGCGAGATCCATCGTCTGGGTTTGCGTCACCGTGCCGTGCACGTGCTGCTGTTCGATCCGGGCGGCCGGATCTTCCTGCAGAAGCGGTCGATGCGTAAGGATAGCAGTCCCGGTCTGTGGGATACCTCCGCGGCGGGGCACGTCGGACCCGGCGAAACCTACGGGGAATGTGCCCGGCGAGAGCTCATGGAGGAGTTGGGTATCGTCGTGGAGCAACTCGATTTTCTGTTCACGATGCCGGCGTCGGAGGATACTGGCTGGGAGTTCATCGCGGTTTTTCGCGGAACGCATGCCGGACCCCTGAGGCTTCAGGCCAGCGAGATCGACGATGGCGTGTGGATGACGCTCGATGAACTCGCCCGATGGGAGCGCGACGGTGGTTCCGGACTGACCGGGACGTTTCGCCATCTGTGGCGACGGTTTCTCGACGACCCCGCGTCGATCGAATTGATGGCCCTTCGCGGGCAGCCTTGAGCGGGTCGGAGCTTCCGTGCAGAGCAATCCGGTCATTTCGAGTAAGGATAAATAGGGAGGACGTATGTGGGGCGTTATCTATCTGCGTCTGACGATTCTTGCGCGACACGTGGCCCAGTCGGCGGCCGCGTGCCTTACGGCGATGACCGAAGGAGATTTCGAGAAGCTGACGCTGGAACATTGGCGCGTGGCGTTGACCACCGGGCTGGTCGCCGGGCTGTTCGGCGTCATCATGAGCATAGGCCCGCTGATCCGTCTGTATGACAGCCGCTGGTCGTTCGCTGCGATCGCGTTCTTCGGTACCTTGTTCGCCGATCGCTGGTCCCATCCCTCGCACTACGGCGGACCGTGGACCGAGGCCCTGCTGACTGCGGCGGGCGCCGCCATGCTGAGCTTGCTGGTGTCGTATACGCCGATCGGCAGGCATCTCGAACGGTTGGAGAGGCTCGAGGCGAGAACCCCCGGGGTCCATGGTTCGGAACGCGAACGCTGACGGATGCCGCCGCTGTTCCTTGGCTGATCACGAAACACCCGAACCGGGCCGATCCCGCTCCATCGCCATACCGATCGAACCGGCACTCCAGGCCAGTACATGAAGATCGACGAATATATCGTGGGCGCGGTCGTGATCGCCACGGTCACGTTCTGTGCATTGTTGGGCCTTTTCGTTGTGCGCCGCGCATTCCACTTCGATCGGTTGCGCCGCTGTCATGAGGTTGCAGGCTATCTCTTGTCGGTGGTCGGTACGATGTATGCGGTGCTGCTCGGGCTGATCGTCGTCGATGCGATGGGCCGCTTCGAGTCGGCCCGTACGGCAGTCGAGAAGGAGGCCAATTCGCTGGCCGATATCTATCTGCTGGCCGAGCGCCTGGGGTCCGAGCGCGGGGGAGAAGTCAGAAGACTGTGCGTGGACTACGTGACCGCGGTCATCGACGATGAATGGCCCGCGATGGCGCGGGGCGAGGTCAGCCTGAAGGCGCGCGCAGTTTCGCTCGCGCTGATCCGTCGGATCAGCGAGTTCGAGCCGGTCAGCGAAAACCACAAGGCAGTCTACCCCTTGGTGCTCGAGGAGGCCTTCGAACTATGGGACAACCGGCGCGCGCGGACCAACCTGGCCATCTACGGCGTGCCGCCGATCGAGTGGCTCGTGCTCGTTCTCGGTGGAGTCGTGACGATCACGTTCACCTACTTTTTCAGCGTGGAGAGCATCCGCGCGCAGACGGTCATGACTACGTTCGTCTCGCTGCTGATCGCCTTGAATGTCTATCTGGTCGTGTTGTTCGCAGCGCCGTTCTCCGGTGATCTGAGAGTCCAACCGGATGCGATGGAACTCGACCGAGCAATTTTTCGAGGCCATTACGGCTGAACTCGCACGACGCGCCGACGAGGGAGACTCCCGGCGATTTCTGATTCGATCGACACGGACCTCACGGGGCGCGCGATGAAAGCACGTTATCGGCACATCGATGTCGCGAAGGGCATCGGCATCATACTCGTCGTGTTCGGGCACAACTGGATCGTCCGTAGCGAGAAGGGCGAACTCTTCCGGGTCATCTTCTCGTTCCACATGCCCTTATTCTTCTTCCTGTCGGGAATCTGGTTCGACCCGCGCGTCAAGCTGCGGCGTCTCGTTCTCGGCAAGGCCGATGCGCTGCTGAAGCCCTACCTCGTGACGCTGGCCGCGGTGGGTGCCTATCGTGTGCTGTACAAGGCAGATGATCCGACGGCGTTTGCGTCCGGCGTGCTGTACGCGACAGGGGTCAGCATTCCTTGGGGCTGGGTGTCGCTATGGTTTCTTGCGCACCTTTGGTGCGTATTCGTATTCGCCGGCCTGTTGCAGCGTCTCTGGGCGTACGACCGCGCCGGGTGGTTTGGGCGAAGCGTTCTGCTGGCCGTGCTGCTCGGCGTGGGTTTCTGGTCGATGCACTCGTTCTGGAACGTGCCATTGACCGGGTTTGGCCTCGCAACATCGACGACGCTATATGGGCTGCCGTTGGGCTTGGACCTCCTTGGCGTCAGCAGCTTCTTTTTTCTGCTCGGTGTCTTCACCCGATCGTGGATGCTGGATATGCGACCACGTGCGCTACCGATGTTGCTGGCCGTCGCCGCATTCGCCGCATGCCACTATTTCTTCGATGCGACGATCGACCTCAATCTCCGTGTTTACGACAGCCTGGTGATCTCGACGATCGAAGCCCTGGCGGGAACGTATATCGTCTTGTGGATATCGGTGGCGATCGCGGAATGGCCGGTGTTGGGCGCGGTGCTCGCTTACTTCGGAGCGGCAAGTCTGTTCGTGCTGATCTTTCACGACTACGCGCAGGATCGCGTGTTTACCGGGCTGCAGGCGCGGCAGATTGGCACCGACCTGGTCAGGGCGTGGCTCGCATTCGCCGCCGGGCTGATCGTGCCCCTGGTGGTGTTCGAGTTGGCCCGACGCGTCCGGCTGATCGGACTCGCGCTGTTGCCATTCAAGCGCAGGTCTTCCGCGGTAGGCTCGGCGGCCTGAGTACTCAGCGGGCGCGGCGGTAGAACTGCAGCGGGTAGCTTTCCTCGGCGAACTCGCGCATGAGCCTGGGCACGAGGCCCGACGGCGCCATGCCGGCACCTGCAAGCGGACCAGACGCCTGCCACACGCCGCCGATGGCGGTCGATACCCGGTTCAGGTCCTTTGGCTGAATCAGCAGGGCCGTGATCGATTCCCGCTCGGCAGGACTCATGACGCCCAGGGCGGTCGGCGCGTACAGCGCCGTCGCCCGCGCCTTTACGGCGTAATAGGCCTTGAAGTCGGCGACGACGCGGTCGTCCGGAACGAGTCGCGACGCCACATAACGGTCGATCGACGCCGGATCACGGTTCGCCCATTGCGAGGTCACGGCGAGGAGGCGCGACGGCAGGCCGACGAGGCAGGCGCCGGCGATCAGCAGGTGCGCTGCGCCGCGGATCGAGACCGGCGGCGAAGTCGTGGCCAGCGTCGAACAGATCCCGATCGCCAAAGGTCCGTAAACCATCCAAGAGTAGTAGATGGGAAACTTCGCGATCAACTGCAGGACCGTCGGAATCAGAGCGGCTGTGACGAGTCCGAAGGCCAGCGGGCCGCGGCGCGATAGGTCTTTAGACGATCGGGCCGCGAGCAGCAGCGCGGCACACAACAACAGCAAGGAACTCTTGTCGGCCGTGTAGATTTTCGGTAGCGCGGCGATCTTGCCCGCGAGATTCTGGCCGATGACACCGACCGCCGAGGTCGAGGCCCGGAAAGCGTCCCAGACCCCGTGCGATGCGTAGAATGCGTAAAGCAGCAGGATGCCGGCACCTAGCCCGCAGCCGGTGGCGATGATCCTCGGGATCGCGGGGCGTCCCTGGAACACCAGCGCCAGCGCGCAGTACAGGGCCGCGGCTGGCAGCAACTGCAAGCCTGCAAGCGGGGCCAGCAACGCGGTCAGCGCGAGTACGCCGAGTCTCATCGGTGTCGCAGGGCCGGTCCAGGCGATCGCCGCGACCGCGAACAGCAGCATGCCGAGGACGTCGTAGCGGCCCATGCGGAAACTGAACATCAGCGCGTGGCCGGTGAACAGCAATACCGCGAGGACCAGCCGGTAGCGCGATGAGCCGACGAATCCGCGTCGCTTCGCGAGGTCCCAGACCAGCCAGACGACCAGGGACATCAGCACGAAGTTAAGCGAACGCACCGCGGCGATCGACAGGCCCGCCAACTTGAGCCACAGGTACAGCAGGCCGGTATACAGGGGGGTGTTGCCGGCCCAGAACGCATCCGCCGGTTGTGCGATCCAGACGCTGGACGTGAATCCGTGCCCGAGGTAGAGGTTGATCGCCGCATCCGCGAACTGGATCTCGTCGACCCACGGCATCGGATAACGCGTCGCCGTCGCCAGGTTGACGAGCAGGAACAGCAGCGTGAACCCCGCGAGCCACAGACGCTCCCGCGACTCATCGATGCGGTTCATGGCTGCGCTCCCGGAAGCGGAAACGGCGCCAACGTGCCAGCCGCGATGACGAGGACGCATAGCGCCGCGACGATCCACGTCAGCCGGTCGGTCGTCGCGAACACGATCGGGTCATCGTCCATCGCGCCGCGCAGAGTCAGCATCCAGATGCGTGTCAGCCAATACAGGATCAGCGGGACCAGCAGCCATAGCCAGCTCGGTTGCGCATACAGCACGTGCACCTGCTCGCTCTGCAGGTATAACGCGAGCACCAAGGCCGCGCCGAATGCCGCCCCCTCGCCGAGTGCCGAAACTGCCTGTCGGTCCCAAATGAAGTAATCCCGGCCGGATGGGCCCTCACGCCCACTCTGCTCGGAATACATCAGTTCGGCGCCGCGCTTGGCCGCCGCGAGGCTCAGGAACGTGAACACCGAGAAGCCGAGCAACCACGGTGACGACAGCAGTCCGGTCGCGGCACTGCCGATCAGCACGCGCAAGGTGTACAGCAGCGACAGCGTGAACACATCGATCAGCATCTTCCGCTTGAGCCAGAAGCTGTACAGCGTCGTCACCAGCACGTAGACGATCACCAGCCCCAATGCGCCCCGGGAGGCTATCGCCGCGATGGCGAGCCCCGCGATCAACAGGCCGGGCAACAGTACGAGCCCCAGGCTGATCGGCAGCGCTCCGCTGGCGAACGGGCGCCGGCGCTTGCTGCGATGCTGCCGGTCCGCCGGCAGATCCAGCAAGTCATTCAGGACGTACATGCTGGATGCACACAGACTCAGCGCGAAAAACACCATGAGCGCCTTGAGCAGCAGCGCCGGCTGGTGCCATGATTGGCCCGCGAGCAAGGGCAGGAACACGAGGATGTTCTTGACCCATTGTCTGACCCGCATGGCCTTGACGATGGCCTTGACGCGCCCGCTGCGCCGCGGGAACTCGCGAACGATCGGCACGGTCCCCTCCAGTGCCGCGGCGACGCCCGGAGCGGGTCGGACCAGAATCGCGCCGCGCGCCTCACGCCAGACCGGGATATCGGCGCGGGCGTCGGCCGCGTACTCGAAACCGCGCCGACCGAAGCGCTCGATCAGCTTGGCGAGCTTGCGGCGCCCTTTCAGGTTGGTCGTTTCGTCGCTCGCCAGCACCTCGTCGAACAGGCCGACATGCGCCGCGACCGGCTCGGCAAGGCGGCGGTTCGAGGCCGTCGCCAGGACGATTCGACGCCCCGCATCACGCTCGGCGTGCAGCCAGCTGAGCACCTCCTCGTCATAAGGGATCAGTTCCGGATCGAACTGTACCGCGGCGGCGATTCGTTGTTTGAAGTACGCGCGACCGCGGATCAACCATAAGGACAGCGACAACAGCAGCAGGGGCTTCTGACGCGCCAGCAGCAATAGCGATTCCAGCAGCAGGTCGGTGCGAATCAGGGTTTCGTCGAGGTCGACGCACAATGGCACCCGAGCGGTGCCGGTCACGCCCGTCGTCGTGGGCGAATCTGCATGAGCCATCTCGGTTCTCCATGCGTTCGCGGGTCCGAATCCCGGTCGGACCCGTCCCGATGAACGCGCCGCGCGATAGGGCGGCGATCAGTGCTGCCGAAGCACGGGAGCGGACGATGGCGGGCAGCGGTGCGGATCGTCCGCGATCGGGGAACTCAACCGGGCCGGGCGACGAGAATGACGCCGGACACGACGAGAAGCGTGCCGGCCAGTCGGGTCAGGTTGAAGGATTCGCCGAGAATCAATACACCAAACGCCATCGTCAGCAAGAAACCGATGCCGACGAACGGATACGCCTGGCTGACGTCGATTTTGGCCAGCACGCCGAGCCACAGCACGGCGCCGAATCCGTAAAGACCGAATCCCAGCCAGATGAACGGATTGGACGCGATGCCCAGGGCCGCCGCGAGCCCGCCATCGGCCAGCGCCGACTGCGTCGACGGGGACGACATGCCGTGTTTCAGGACGATCTGTGCGACCGCCGATATCGTGACGCTGATCAGGGTGAGGCCGAAAATGAACCAGGACATGGTGTTCGCCTCCTCGTGAGTTTGTGATGGCACGCGTTCCCCGTGCCTACGAAAATCATAGCAGCAGGGCCGCGCCGTCAGGGCTTTGCCGGCGGCGCCACGGGCGGCTGACCGGACAGTGCCTCGCGGACCGCGTCATATTTCGGCGAGGCGCCCTGATCCCGATATTCCAGCAGGCCCCAGTTACCCCAGATCGAGTACGGTCCGACGCTGAGCCACAGGTTGTAAAGCGTGCCACCTGATTCGCGCCAGTCCTCGAGATGCCGACGATACGCATCGCCCATGCGCGGGTCGCGATTGGCGGCCGAGAACAGATCGGTAACGGTCCGGTCCTGCAGCGTTTCGCGCAGTCCGGCCACGTGCTGCCCGCCTTCGTAACCAACCAGCGCCAAGCCGCGGTCGTAAGCGATCGGAGCGCTCTGCTCGATCTGCCGTCGGGCATCGGCGAGCGCGCCGCCGGCCGGACTGTCGGGGAATCCGCCTCCGTCGAACAGTTCCCCGAACAGATCGTCGAGTCCGCCGTCCGGCTGACGCGCCCAGGATTGCAAGGTCGGGAGGTGGCGTGGATTTCCGAGGTAATAGCCGAAGTAAGGCGCGATCGCCAGAGCGCCGATATGATGCAGATAGCACGGTGTTCCGTTGCCTTCGGCAGCCCATAACGGGCAATCGAGGGCCTTTCGCGCCGATGCGGCATTCGCCGCCTGTGTCGCTATGACGCAGGCCACGCGGTCCTCGGCGCCGCTCCAGATCTGCTTCCAGATGTCGCAGATCTGCGCCGAGCGCATGCCGTACCACTGAAGTCGCTTGTCGTAGGGTGGGTCGGTCGCGGCGGGCCAGCGGGCCTGGGCGCGCTGTTCGATCCAGGTTCCCGCGGAGAAGGCAGTGTTCCATGCCTCGTTGCTGTACTCGACCCAGACGCGGCGTTCGGGACTCAGTCGTCCGCGCAGCAGGCTGGCGAACTGGCGGACGTAATCGTCGTCCGCGCGGGTTGGCATGTTGACCCAGATATCGATGCGGGAGTGATTGCCGAGATCGGCGATCGTCTCGACCGGGAGTGTGTCGCCGTGATCCGCGACCCAGGTCGCCCGCTCGATCCGCGCTCGCTGCTGCCAGTTTTCGGTCAGCGCGTTATTGATGTTCTGCATGCTCATCAGGCGGATCGCGCGGAATCCCTTCAGATTGGCCAGAAACCGCGGATGGAACGGGTGGTCGGCGGACGCCTGTTCATAGCCGATGCAACGGGCTCCGGTTCCGCAGGCCGGGTCGGTGCCGGATGTCGAGCATTGGCGAGCGGGGTCGTCGCTGCAAACCCCGTCCGTACCCGATGGCAGCACGCGGATATTGCGAATGTGATCACCGGTATGGCCCGGATCGGTCGCGTTGATGCTCAGCTGGAACACCGTTTTGCGACCGTCGGTCGTGATGTCGAGCACGTCGCGCCCCGGCGCGGACAGGCTCGCGTTGCGGTTCGCGCCGCCGCTATAGGCCAGCGCGCCCTGGCCCTCGTACAGCACGACGAAGCGACCCGCGGGGTGGTCCGGATTGAGGCCGGTCGGGACCAGCGTCGACACGGTCGTGAAGTTCCAATCCGGGTGTTCCGCCGGCTGCGGCAGCGTGCGCGGATAGCCGTCCGCGTCCAGATCCAGTTTGTCCTGCTCGCGAGTGTTCCAGTTGTTGCCGCCGGAGTTCACGAATTTCCCCGGCTGGCAGTTCGGATCGCGGAATGGGTTGCATTGCGTCAGCCACGGCGCCGACAGCTTGAACGAGTTCAGCAGTGGAACCTCGGTGCCGTAATACGCGAGGCCGTCGGTATTGATGCCGAGCGCGTAGCCTCCCGCCGCCCCTTCCGTACTGCGGCGCGGTGAGCGATCGCAGCCTGCGGCCAAGGCGACGATGCCGATCAGCATCAAGGGCAGTGCGCGGCCGTGGACCGCATCGGCTCTCTTCAGTGGCTTGCGTTCGCGTGACATGGGCGGATACTCCAATCGCTTCCTGCGCCTTACGCCATCAAATTCAGTCGGTGCGCGGGCCTTGCATCCGGCGAGTCCGCATCGCTACGATCGCGCGACATGTCCTGGGAAAGCAACATCTCAAGTTCGGCTGGCGGTGCGCGACGCATCGTGCCGCGCCTCGCGCGCTCGGTTGCCGTCAAGCGATCAGAGACTCGTCGCGCATGCTGACCTACATCATCCTGCTACCGGCCATCCTGGCTTTCGTGATTGCCGGACGGCATACGGTCGCCTATGGATTCCTGCGCGTCTACGTGCCGGTCGTTCTACTGCTGCCCGACTATTACCGGGCGATCACGCCGGGACTTCCGGATCCAACCTTCAGTCAGGCGGTCTGCGTGGCCCTGGCAATCCGCTATGCGATGGCGCGATTTCCGGGATACCGCTTCAGTACCAATGACTTATGGGTGTACGGCTATGCCCTGTGCGTGTCGTATTCGGAGTATAGGGCATCGGGTTACTCCGATGCGCAGAACCTGATGTTCGGCATGCTGTTCGGCGCGATCTTCCCGTATATCTTCGCGAAAAGCCTGATCGAGCCGCTCGGCAACGGATTCCGGTTCGCGCGCATCTGCGTGTTGTGTTTCTCGGGGGTCGCCGTGTTGAGTTCCCTGGAGACGCGGCTGGGCCTGAATCTATGGCATATGACGCTAGACCGTTTTTTTCCCGGGCAGGGCGAGTCCTGGGGAACGACATTCCGTTTCGGCTTGGCGCGGGCCGCCGGCCCGTACGCGCACGCATTGCTGGCCGGCATGATGATGATCGTCGCATTTCGGTTCCAGCGCTGGCTCGAATGGTCGAATGCCTGGCCGAGCCGGCTGCAGCGTTTTCCGTGGTTACCGCTACGCCCGGCGCAGATTCTGACCTTGGCGACCGCGGGTGGTCTGTTCCTGACGCTGGCCAAGGGCTCGTGGCTGGCCTCGTTTATCGGCGCGGCCTTGACCGCGGTCGGACGCGCGAAGCAAAACCGCGTTCTGGCGATGGCGGCGATCCTCGGTGCGCTGGTCGCCGTCGGTGTCCCGGCAACGATCAAGTTCATCTCGTATGCGTCGGTCGGACGCGCGAATGCCGGGGACGACAATCAGGAGACCGCGGCATACCGCTATGAACTGATCACGAACTACATGGAGATCGCCAACGAGCGGCCGAACTTCGGCTGGGGCGTCAACAAGTTTCCGACGATCCCCGGCAGTGCCTCGATCGACAACCACTACCTGTTGCTGTTGCTGATGCATGGCCGCTGGGCGTTCGGATTCTTCCTGATGCTCCTGCTCGGCATGATGATCCGGCTCGTCGTCTACGGCATGCGTCAGCCGCCGACCGGACCGCCGGGATCGGCTCTGTCGTTCACCCTGGCCGGCATCAACCTGGCGTTCATCGTCGCGATCGGAACCGTATTCATGGGGCAGCAGACCATTCCGATGTTCTTCATGCTGAACGGCTGGGCCGAGAGCTACATGATGCGGCGCACGCGAGAGTGGGGCGGCAACGCGGGTCAGTCCACAGTGGCCGCCGACACCCGGATGTTCCGTTTCCGGCGCGTGCTCTAGTGAAACTCGGATATGTGCGGGGCATCCGGCGGTACCGGGAGGTTCGGCGATACCGCGCCTGGCCTCACGGGCTCTGAACAACGGCCATCCTGGTTTTATTCAGAGGCCCGCCAGGCCGGGTTGGATGCCGCACGGACCCTGCGCAATTCCGGAAGTGGTTGACAAGCCTGGGTGTCACCGTTAATTAGTGCCATTCGAGTCACCGTACGCCAACCCGAAGAAGTAGCACCCATGGATCAACATTTCGCAACGAGGCCGCGCGCCGGCGCGTCTTTCGGATCATGGCGCATCAGCTTGCTGAGCGCGATCGCCAGCGGCGTTCTCGCTGCGGCGCCAAGTATGGCCGCAGACGTCGGGCCGCAGAGCTTCGTCGCGCCGAATTCCGAGAGCTACGTTTCCGCGGGCTCATTCGGCAGCCCGGGTAACCTGAACGATGAATTCAACACGCCGAATGGTGCCGCGTTCGATGCTGAAGGGAACATCTGGGTTGCGGACACCGGCAATGACCGGATCGTCAAGTATGATGCGGCCGGGACATTCCTTTTCAGTTTCGGCGCTTACGGTAGTGCTGACGGGCTCTTCTCCGAGCCTTACGATATCTCGGTCGATCGCGATGGCAATCTGTGGGTTGCCGATACCGGAAATAGCCGCGTACAGAAGTTCGACGGGAATGGCAATTTCCTGTGCAAGCTTGGCGGCTTGTCGCGTCCGCAGGGCATCGGTCCACATCCGACGAGTTCCTTGGTCTATGTCGCGGATACCGGTAGCCACAGCGTGGTCAAGGTCAATCTCGCGAATTGCAGCAACGTCGGCGCGTGGGGCAGCTTCGGCAGCGACGACGGCGAGTTCAATACGCCGAGCGATGTAGCAATCGACGCCGCCGGTCAGGTCTACGTGGCGGACTACAGCAACAACCGCGTGCAGGTGTTCAACGCCAATGGCGGGTTTTTGCGCAAATGGGGCGTCTACGGCAACGGTGACAGCCGGTTCCAGCCCCTTTCATCGACGGTGCCGCCGTTCCCCCAGGGGCATTTCTATGGTCCGGTGAATCTCGCGATCGACCCGTGCGGGGATGTCTTCGTATCGGATTACAACAACGATCGCATCCAGTTGTTCCGCTCCGACGGCACCTTCGTCACGACCTGGGGCTGGAAGGGACGCGGCGCTGGACAACTCGATTCGCCGCGTGCGATCTCGATCGACTATCGTGGCAGGGTTCTCGTTGCTGACCGCGATAACTCCCGCATACAGTTATTCGATCCGTCGACGACGGACCGTACGCACCTGTTTTCCCTGAAGTGGGGTTCGCAGGGAACCGGTGACGGCTTGTTCTCGAGCCCGACTGGCGTCGCGGTCGACGCGACGAACGGGGACGTCTATGTCGCCGACACCAATAATGGCCGCATCCAGGTTTTTGACAAGTCGGGAATATTCAAGCGCAAATGGGGCACCTTCGGCAGCGGCGCCGGCCAGTTCAACCAGCCTTCGGACATCGCCGTGAATCGGCTGAGGGACGAGGTCTACGTCGTCGAGTACGGCAACTCGCGTGTGCAGGCGTTTACTAAACAAGGGCAGTATCTGCGCAGTTGGGGCGGTTCGGCGACGCTGAACGGGGAGTTCGACAATCCGCGCGGCATCGCCGTGGATTCGTCCGACGATCGGCTCTATGTCGCGGATACCGACAACAGCCGCGTGATGGTTTTTAAGGCCAGCAACGGCGACTTCCAGTTCGGCGTTGCCAATGGAGCGGTTTGGGTCAAGGATCTGCCGACCCCGTCGTACGGTCCCGGCAACCGCTGGTTCAATGGTGCCTGGGGCGTCTCGGTCGATGAATCGAGCCATGTGATCTACGTCACTGACTACGGCAATAAGCGAGTGCAAAAGCTCGCGAAGACCGGCGCGTTTCTCGGGGCGTTCGGTGGTCTGGGACTCGGCAACGGCCAATTCCAGTATCCGACGGGCATCGTCGTCGACAGCGAGCACAACGTGCTGGTCGTCGACTCGTACAGCCAGCCGAAAATCCAGAAGTTCAACTCGTCGGGGCGCTTCATCACCCGGTGGAGCAGCTATGGCAGCAACGACGGTCTGATGAACGACCCGCGGGGAGTCGCGGTCAGTGCGGACGCGGGCTTCGTCTACGTGGTCGAAGCGGGCAACGACCGTGTACAGCGTTTCCGGCAGTTCGGGGAGACGACGACGGTGACTCCGGCGACCACCAGCGTCAAGGCAGGAGATGTCGGTACGTTCAAATTTTCCGTCAAGGGCGTCGGTCCGACTGTTGGAACGGGGCAAGCCGTCAACATGTGTCTGCTGTCCGGAAGGCCCAGCGCCACGACGGCGAAGTTCACGCCGGCGACGCTATCCGTCAATGGTGGCCAGACCAAATCCAGTACGTTGGGCCTGGATACCTCGCCGTCGACCGCCGCGAAGAGCTATGTCGTGAACGTGCTGACGCGCGGTGGCGGGCAGACCCGCGTCAAGTCCATCACATTGAAAGTCACGAAGTAGCCTCTCGATCCGAACCCGCGATTTCTGATCCATCGTCGTGGGTTCGGCGGCTTCCTGTGTTCGGCTGGTCTGAAGCGGCCAGTCGAACTCTCGCCGGTGCAGGTGCGGCGGGCTGACATTGCCGAGCCGCGTAAATTCCTGACAAGCCCGGTTCACTCACCGCCACGAGAATCAGGCGGAAAAGCCGACTTCGGCCCGATTGTGACTGGGCCGGCGGAAACCGGTAGATCACGCAGCCGCCGGGCTTCTCCATCGTCCTACGGTCCAGACGTCGCGGCACCAGCCGCTGCAATCCCTGTGATACCGTTCACCCGGGCCGATTGCGCTCGGCACGGCGGTTCACCCGCATTTCAGCTCGAGGCCCGGAATCACCGTTCCCGGGTACGTGAGCCCGCGCGAATCAACTGAACGACGGGGTCATCATGTTCGAGGCTCGCGATGAATGGCCGTCGGTCGTGAAAGCGGAGGCGAACCGACCCGATGTTCGGGTTGCCTGGCTATTCGTTCGTCTGCTCGGGCTGATCTACGTCGCCGCGTTCGCATCGCTGTCGGTGCAGATCACGGGTCTGGTCGGACAGGACGGCATTCTGTCGGTCACGGCATACCTGGATGCGGCCCTGGCTCAGCACGGCCATGCCGCGTATTGGCAGTTGCCGACGCTGTTCTGGTTCGACGAGTCGGACGCGGCGCTGGTCGGTGCCTGTTTCGCCGGTATCGCCGCCGCAATCCTCGTGGTCCTTGGCGTGTTCGAGACACTCGGGCTCGTCGCGAGCTACGTCCTCTACCTGTCCCTGGTCGTCGCGGGCCAGGACTTCACCAGTTTCCAGTGGGATCTGCTGCTGCTCGAATCGGGCTTCCTGGCGATTTTCCTGCGCCTGCATCCGCTGCTCGTCGCATGGCTTTTCCGCTGGTTGCTGGCGCGCTACATGTTCATGAGCGGTGTCGTCAAACTGGCCAGCGGCGATCCCGCGTGGCGCAACCTGGATGCTCTTTCCTATCACTTCGAGACCCAGCCCTTGCCGAGTCCGCTGGCCTGGTGGGCGCATCAACTGCCCGACGCCGTGCTGCGCGCCGCAACCGCGTCGGCGCTCGTCATCGAACTGGTGTTGCCGTTCTTCATCGTCCTGGGTCGTCGCTTGCGTCTGACCGCGGCACTCGGTTTCGTGGTCTTACAGGTGTCGATCATGCTGACCGGCAACTTCACGTTCTTCAATCTTCTGACGGTCGCACTCTGTGTCTTCCTGCTCGACGACCGCGATCTGCAAGGCTTGCCTGGCAGGCGCCAGCTCGTCGGTTCCAGGTCTCCGGGCATGCTGGCGACAGCCGCCGCGTCCGCGCTGAGCGTCGGCGTGATCTCCGCATGTGCCGGCCTGCTGTGGATCGGCGCGCGGGTCGGGCCTCCGCCGGCGCCGCTGGCATGGCTCGCGCGGACGGCGTCGACGTTCGGAATCGTCAATGGGTACGGTCCGTTCGCGGTGATGACGACGGAGCGCAGTGAGATCGTCATCGAAGGCTCGAACGATGGGGTCGACTGGCGTGAATACCCGTTTCGCTACAAGCCCGGGGATCCGGCCCGACCGCTCGTGTGGCTCATTCCGCACCAGCCGCGACTGGACTGGCAGATGTGGTTCGCCGCGTTGCCGGGAGGCTTTCACACCCGGTGGTTCCCGCGGTTGCTGCAACGCCTGCGTGATCGAACCCCCGCCGTCATGGGTTTGCTGGAGTCGAATCCGTTTGCGGACGGGGGGCCGCGCTTGCTTCGCGCCGTACTGTTTCGCTATTCGTTCACCGATCCCGACGAGCGCCGCGCCGATGGCCGCATATGGCGTCGGGAACGTCTCGGGCCATATCCTCCGATCCCTTGATCGCGCTGATTTGGTGGTCGACGCGCTGGGGTATAATCCGCCCCGGACACGCATGCTTGACTGGCCGGCACTGGGGTGCGGCTGCGGTTCGGGCGCTGGATGAACTCTCGCGGAGGCGCGGAGTCCAAGGCATCCTCGCTTTATCCGGAGCCGGTCAGGCGAGGCAGGGTTCCGTCTCGCCGCGCGAAATCAGCGGTTTACAGCGGTCGATTTCGGCGACACGTCCTGGTATCGCGGGAAGCCCCGATAGGTTCGGCGCATCTTCAGGCGAAACAGCCGACAGGGGGAGGTCGGGACCGGGGGGCGACGGAGCTGACGGTGTACCAGACACGCCGTTCGTCGGGACGCACGGTGACAAGCGGTCGTCACCGCGCGCATGCGGATGATCCGCGGCGCCGTGATTGCATATCGAGCCAATTACCGGAATGACGCAACAGAACCTGAAGGTCGTGCTGGTGGGCCGCAGCGAGCTGGGGCTCAAGAAGCTCGAGATCGACTTGCAGGGAGTGCCGCATACCGAACTCGAGAGCCTGTGGATCCCGGCGGTCGAGAGTGATCCCCTGGCGCACCTGACGACGAACCCGGATATCCTGATACTCGAGCTCGGGGTCGATCCGGTCACCGAACTCGATCAGTTGGCGAAGAGGCCGCTCGCGCTGCGACCCATCCTCTTCCTCGTCGGCCCTCCGGACAACACCAGCCTGATGCGCAAGGCCCTGCAGGCCGGGGTTCGGGATTTCTTCGTGCGTCCGGCCGATGCGATCGAAGTCACGACGGCGCTGCGGCGCGTGGTCAAGGAGAAGCTCGAGGAAGGCGCTCGTTACGGGCAGGTCACGGCATTCATGAACGCCAAGGGAGGCTCGGGCTCGACGTTCATCGCCTCCAACGTCGCGCACATGATGGCGACGGCGGTCGAGGGCGGCGTGCGCACGGGGCTGCTGGATTTCGACTTCCAGTTCGGCTCGGTCGGCCTGAATTTCGATCTGCACGCCGAACACACCACCGCGAGCGTCATCCGCGACATCGAGGAGGTCGACCTGGTCGCGCTCGAGGCCTACATGGCGAAGCATCGCAGCGGACTCAACGTCCTGACGCATTCGTCCCAGGAGATCACGTTGCCGGGCGAGATCTCGGAACTCCGGATCAAGCGCCTGCTCGATCTGTCGCGGCGTCTGTACGACCAGATCGTCATCGACATGCCGCGTCTGTTCGATCCTGTTTTTGCCCAGGTCGTCGACGAGGCCGATCGTTTCGTGCTCGTGCTGCAGCAGAGCATCGCCCATATCCGCGATACCAAGCGTTTGCTGCAGATCCTGCGCAACGACATGAACGTTCCGGACAATCGACTGCTGGTCGTGCTCAACCGTTACACCAACCGCGGCGCGATGCAGGTCAGGGATTTGTCCGAGGCGCTCAATTTCTCGCAGATCGTGACCTTGCCGAACGACTATCAGAACGTCGCGCAGTCGACGAATATCGGCCGACCGTTGCTGGAGTGCGCGCGGAATTCGGAGATCGCGGCGGAATTGCTCAAGCTGTCGGAACTGTTGACCGGCCGCGCGCGCAAACGGGAGAAGGGCTTATTCCGACGATGGGTCCGTTTTCGCGGCTGAACGTGCGTCCCCCGCGGCCGATCTTGTTGGGCTGGGCGCATGCTGCGATGATCAGGCGTTGAGCGATGATGCCACGACGGCGAGGTGAACGATGAGCCTCCGAAGCAGGCTGGGAATGCTTGGGCAAGGCAAGCGTCCGGACGCGCCGGTCGAACCCGCGGATGGCGAGGTCCCGAATGAATCTCGAGTCCGTCCAGCGGACGGAGAGTCACAGGGTGAGACCAAGTCACTGGAGCTTCCGGTACTGACGGATCGCGAACTCGAGTTCAAGGAGCGGATTCATCAGGTCCTGCTCGAGATACTCGATCTGTCGCTGATCGGTGCGGTGGACCAGGCCCAGGCGCGCAAGCAGATCCGCGAAACGGCATTGCGCCTGTTCGACGAACATTCGTGTCCGCTGAGCGCGCAATCGCGGTTTCGTGTCTGCCAGCTGATCGAGGACGACATCCTCGGTCTCGGTCCACTCGAACCCTTGCTGGCCGAACCCAGCATCTCCGACATCCTGGTCAATGGTTGCCGCCATGTATTCGTCGAGCGCTACGGCAAGCTCGAGGCAACGCCGTTGCGCTTCGCCTCGAACGAGCATCTGCTGAAGATCATCGACCGCATCGTGTCGTCGGTCGGGCGCCGGGTCGATGAGTCGTCGCCGATGGTCGACGCGCGATTGAAGGACGGCTCGCGGGTCAACGTGATCATTCCGCCGCTGGCACTGGACGGGCCGATCCTGTCGATCCGCCGCTTCATGAAAGACCGGATGCAGCTCGATGATCTGGTCGGGCGTACGCACTCACTGAGCTCGGCGATTTCCGTTTTCCTGAAGGCCGCAGTACGCGGACGGACGAACCTGATCATCTCGGGAGGCACCGGCAGCGGCAAGACCACGCTGCTGAACGCGTTGTCACAGTACATTCCGCGCACCGACCGGATCATCACGATCGAGGATTCGGCGGAGCTGCAACTGCGTCAGGAGCACGTCGTCAGGCTCGAGACGCGCCCGCCGAATATCGAGGGTCGGGGCGAGGTCACGCAACGCGATCTGGTACGGAACTGTCTGCGCATGCGGCCGGACCGCATCGTCGTCGGCGAGGTCCGCGGCGAGGAGGCGTTCGACATGCTGCAGGCGATGAATACCGGTCATGACGGCTCGCTGACGACGGTGCACGCGAACGGACCACGCGATGCGCTGTCGCGGGTCGAGAACATGATCTCGATGGCCGGCTTCGAACTGCCGATACGCGCCGTTCGTTCGCAGATCGCATCGGCGGTGCATCTCGTCGTCCATCTCGAGCGCATGGAGGACGGCGTTCGTCGGGTGACCAGCGTGCAGGAAATCCATGGCATGGAGGGCGATGTCATCACGATGTCGGAAATCTTCCGCTTCGATCGACGCGGTCTCGATGAGCATGGGCGTGTGCTCGGCACGTTCGTCGCGACCGGGGTCGTCCCGCGCTGTCACGATGTGCTGCACCGCAAGGGTGTCGAGATCGACATCGACATCTACAACCCAGAGCGCCGCATCTAGGAACCGGGGACGGCAAGCGCCGCGATGCAGGACCATCTTCTCCTACTGCTGTTCACGGCCCTGGTGTTCGTCGCCGTGCTGCTGGTGTCGCAGCTGATCATCATCCCGACGATGGGTACGTCGGCCCGCGAGGGCAAGCGTATTCGCCGGCGGCTCGGGGAGTTGGCGCGCGAGCGACCCGATCGGACGATCTCGCTGGTGCGACAGAAGTACCTGCGGCGCCTGTTGCCCTTCGAGCAATGGATGGACCGGCTGCCGGGGATGCAGGTCGTCGATCTGTGGATCGAACAATCGGGACGCATGTTTCCGGCCTATCGATTCCTGATCGGCAGCGCGGTGTTCGGCGCGATCGTCGGATTCGGTGCCTATCTGACGATCGGCCACGCCTGGTCCGGCGCAGCGCTGGGCCTGATCGCGCTGTTCGTTCCGGCGGTCAAGATCGGCATGGACCGCAGGGCTCGGTTGGAGAAGTTCGAAGCGCAGTTGCCCGAGGCGCTGGACATCATGACCCGAGCGCTGAAGGCCGGGAATCCGTTCAACGTCGCGCTGTCGTACGCGGCGCGCGAGATGGATTCACCGCTCGGCGAGGAATTCGGCATCATCTGCGACGAGGTCAATTACGGCCGGGATTTGTCCGAGGCGTTCCATTACCTTCTGCTGCGCGTGCCGAGTACGAGCCTGATGGCCATGAGCACCGCGATCCTGATCCAGCGTGAAACCGGCGGGAACCTGTCCGAGGTACTCGACAAGATCTCGCGCTTGCTTCGCGAACGCTTCCGGTTTCATCGGGAGGTGCGCGTGCTGACGGCCGAGGGACGGGTATCGGCATGGGTCCTGTCGCTGATGCCCTTGCTGATATTCGGACTGATCAGCTGGATGAACCCCGATTACTACAAGCAGATGGTGACCACGGCCGAGGGGCGTGATCTTCTGGCTCTCGGTGTTCTTCTGTTGCTACTCGGCATCATCTGGATCAGCCGGCTGGTCCGGATCGAGGTCTGACGGGTGGGTGGCGGTGGCGCGTGGTTTGATGGCAACGGTCTGCTGTGGGTCGCGATCGTCCTTGCCGGGTTGGCGATCTTCCTGTTGGTGATGGCGGGCCTCGAGATCTATTCGAGCGCTCAGGACCCGATCCGCCGACGACTCGCGCGGATCGGTACTGGGGATGGCGAAGTCGCCCCGGCGCGCTGGGTCGGCCGCTTCGAGGATCTCGGCCAATGGCTTACGCCGCGCAATCGCGACACGGTGATTCGCACCCGTGATCGCTTGTTCCAGGCCGGGTTTCGCTCACAGTTCGCGGTTCCGATGTACTACGGAGTGCGCGGTTCCCTGAGCCTGGGTCTGCCGCTGTTCGGCAGCATGCTGCTGCCGTTCGCCTCCGGCGCCGACATCCGTGCCCTGATCGCGCCGATCGTCATCCTGCTGGCGGTCGGCTACATCCTTCCGAGCTTCTGGTTGGACCACCGGATCGCCCGACGCCAGCGAGCGATCCGCAACGCGTTGCCCGATGCGCTCGACCTGCTGGTCGTCTGCACCGAGGCCGGTTTGAGCCTGGACGCCGGCTTGCAGAGGGTCTGCCGCGAAATGGACATCAGCCATCCGGAGATGATGGATGAACTGAACATCGTCATCGCCGAGATGCGGGCGGGTGTCGACCGCCTGGAGGCGCTGCGCAACCTGGGCCGGCGGACCGGGCTGGACGACATCCAGGCCCTGGTCATGACCCTGGCGCAGAGCATGCGGTTCGGTACGAGTATTTCCGACAGTCTGCGCGTCTACAGCGATGAATTGCGGGTCAAGCGAATGCAGCGTGCGCGCGAGGAAGCGGCGAAGCTGACCGTGAAGATCGTCCTGCCATTGGCGATCTGCTTCCTGCCGGGTTTCCTGATCGTCACGACCGGAGCCGCCGTGCTGTCGCTGGTGCGCTCCCTGGCGGGCATGTGATGGCGGCCGCGGTCGCTCGACCTCGCATCCGGCCCGGTCGCGTGGAGCGCCGCGATCGGTGGATGCTGTCGATCGTGCTGGGCTGTGTGCTCGCCGGTCCGGTCGGCTGTACGGCGACCAAGCCCCCGGCGCAGGCGCCGCGAGCCGCCGCGGCGCCGCTCGCGACGGGCAACCTGCAACTCGACCAGTTGTTTCCTGAACTGAAGGACGCGCGCCGCGCGATCACGCTCGGCGATCAGGCGCTAGGTGAAGCAAAGCCCGATCTCGCAACGATCTACTACCTCAGGGCGTACGATCTGGATCGGACCAACCAGATCGCGCTCGAACGACTGGCCGCGGTGTACCGCAACAAGCGGGATTTCAAGGGCGCCGAACAGGCTTACCGGGAGATCCTGAGGCTCAATTCCTCGCATGCGGACGCCAATGAAAACCTCGGGCTGATGCGCCTTGACGCGCGCGGCTACCGTGATGCCGAGCAGCTTCTGGGCAAGGCCGTCGCCGTGGATCCGCGCCGCTGGCGTGCGTGGAACGGATTGGGCATCATCGCCGACATTCGCGGGGATCACCAACACGCGGCCGAATGCTATCGTAGCGCCTTGCGAGCCGAGCCGCAGTCGCCGATGTTGCTCAGCAATCTGGGGTACTCGTACTATCTCGCCGGCGATCACGCCCAGGCGCGGCGCTATTTCGCCGCGGCCCTGGACATCGATTCCGGTTACAGCCGCGCGGTGAGGAACATGGGGCTGCTGGAGGCGCGCGAGCGCAACTACCGTGCGGCGGTCGGCATGTTGTCGCGGGTCATGGAGTCTCACGCCGCATACAACGACGTGGGCTACATCAGCATGTTGCAGGGCGACTACGCGGAGGCGGATCGTTTGCTCGCCGAGTCGATTCGCCTCTCTCCGATCTACTACGAGAAGGCTCAGGAAAACGTCCGCCAACTTCGCGCACTGCAACAGCGGCAATGACGAACGTGATCGAGGGACCGATCCCGCGGGGCGATCGTGCCGTGGAACCAATCCGTGTTCTGGTGGTCTACGCACCGTTGGCGAAACGACATGTCAACAGCCCGTTGATGATGCGGATTTTTCCATAGACGCCGAACGGTTATAAAATTTCATATAAGGCTCGCCGGACATGCGGCGGCGCCATTCGATCGATACGAAGCCATCATGAACCTCAACATTCTCTTCCCCATCGCGCTGCTACTGCTTGCGGGCTATGCGTACGCCGACAGCAATGACAACTTTCTCATCGGCGTCATCGTCATGTTCGTGATCTGGTTGGTCGCGTTTGTCGTCGATCACTTCCGTCGGTTCTTTCCGCGCAGCGAGTAACACCGTGGTTGCGCCGGAACCCGGTCGATGAGCGGCGCGCCGGCGCGAAACCCGCTCGCGGTGTTCGCCGCGCTCAGCGGCTTCGCCGGCGTGGCGATGGGCGCCTTCGGCGCGCACGCGCTGCGCAGCCGGCTGCCGGAGGATCTGCTGGCGGTCTACCAGACCGGTGTCCAATATCAGCTGTGGCACAGCATCGCGTTGCTGGTCCTCGCCCTGCACTCGGTCCGCAGCGCCGCTCTGGTCTGGGCCGGGCGTTCGATGGTTGTCGGCATCGTACTGTTCTCGGGCAGTTTGTACGCGCTGGCCTTGAGCGGAGAACGCTGGCTCGGCGCGGTCACGCCTCTCGGCGGTGTGTCCCTGCTTTGCGGATGGCTGCTGCTGGCGCTTCATTTCATCCGCCGTTCGTCCTGAGTCCCGCACGCCCTGGTCGTGCCGCCGTATAATGCGGCGATCCTCCGAACCGAGCTGCCCGCCGTGCGAGAACCCACCCCCAAAGCGGTACTGCTCCGCGACTACACTCCGCCCGCGTTCCTGATCGACGACGTCGATCTGGTATTCGAGCTCGACGAGTCCACCACGACCGTCAGTGCTTCGATGCGAATGCGGCCCAATCCGGCGGCGGTGAGTCCGTCCAGGACGCTCGAACTGAGCGGAGAGCGCCTGATCCTCGAAGCGATCGAACTGGACGGCACGGCTCTGGCGCCCGCGGCATATGTCGTCAGCGATACCGGGTTGACCGTGACCAGCGTGCCCGCCGAACCCTTCACGCTGCGCATCCTCACGCGGATCGATCCGGCGGCCAACAGCGCCCTCGAAGGCTTGTTCGTGTCGAACGGCATGCTGTGCACGCAGTGCGAAGCCGAGGGCTTCCGCAAGATCACGTATTTCCTCGATCGTCCGGATGTCATGGCGCGCTTCACGACGACGCTGCGCGCCGACCGTGAGCGTTATCCGGTGTTGCTGTCGAATGGCAATCCGGTCGCCTCGGGCGATCTCGCGGATGGACGCCACTGGGTGCGCTGGGAAGATCCGTTCCCGAAGCCCTGCTATCTGTTCGCGCTGGTTGCCGGCCGACTGGCCTGCCTGGAGGATGAGTTCGTCACGGCCTCGGATCGAACGGTCGCGCTGCAGATCTACGTCGAGGCGCACGATCTCGACAAATGCGCGCATGCGATGGCCTCGCTGAAGCGCGCGATGCGCTGGGACGAGGAGCGCTACGGCCGCGAGTACGATCTCGATCTGTACATGATCGTCGCCGTCAGCCATTTCAACATGGGCGCGATGGAGAACAAGGGGCTGAACGTGTTCAACACGAAATACGTGTTGGCGCGCCCCGATACCGCGACCGACGCCGATTACGAGCACGTTCAGGGCGTCATCGGGCACGAGTATTTCCATAACTGGACCGGCAACCGCATCACCTGCCGCGACTGGTTTCAGCTGAGCCTGAAAGAGGGGCTGACGGTCTTCCGGGACCAGGAATTCACCGCGGACCTCACGTCGCGCGCGGTCAAGCGGATCGACGACGTCGAACACCTGCGGGTTCGCCAGTTCGCCGAGGATGCCGGGCCGCTGGCGCACCCGGTGCGGCCGGACTCGTACATCGAGATCAACAACTTCTACACGGTGACGGTCTACGAGAAAGGTGCCGAGGTCGTCCGGATGCTGCAGACGCTGGTCGGCGCCGCGGGCTTTCGTCGCGGCACCGATCTTTATTTTGAGCGTCACGACGGCCAGGCCGTGACCTGCGACGATTTCGTCCGCTGTATGGAGGATGCCAACGGCGCCGATCTGACGCAGTTCCGGCGCTGGTATTCCCAGGCCGGCACGCCCGAACTGCATATCCACACCGAGTACGATGTCGAGCGGCGCTCGTTCACGCTAAGGGTCCGCCAGAGTTGTCCGCCTACGCCGGGTCAGGCGGAAAAGGCCCCGTTCCACATTCCGCTGGCGATCGGCCTGCTCGGACCCGACGGCGTCGAACTCCCGGTCCGACTCGACGGCGACGCCACCGACTTCGCTGGAACTACGCGAGTGCTGGATGTGCGCCAACCCGAGCAAAGCTTCCGCTTTCCGAACATGCCGGCGCGGCCGGTCTTGTCGGCTCTGCGCGGGTTCTCAGCCCCGGTAAAGCTCACGATCCAACGGGAACCGGATGAACTGGGGTTTCTGCTCGCCCACGACGCGGATCCCTTCTGCCGCTGGGAGGCCGCGCAGCAGCTCGCGACGCTGACGATCCACGCCCGCATGCGCGCGCTGCAGACCGGTGCGGCGGCTCCCGCGACGGATGCCCTGCGCGACGGGTTCGCGAATGTGCTCGCGCAGGAATGGACGGATCTTTCCTACCTGGCGCTGTTGCTGAGCCTGCCGTCCGACGACTCGCTTGCCAGCGGGTTGGACCCCGTCGATCCGAGCGCCGTGCACGAAGCCCGGCAGCAGATCCGTCGAGAACTCGCCGACGCCTTCGAGGCGCGTCTGCGGGCGCTTTACGAACAGCATCACCGCGAGGAGCCTGATGTATTCGATGCCGCGGCGGTCGGTCGTCGCCGGTTGAAGAATGTCTGTCTCGGTTACCTGGTGTGCCGGGAGACCCCGGATGCGCATGCGCTGGCCTTGGCACAGTTCGAGACCGCCCGAACGATGACCGACCAGTTCGCGGCACTCGGTGCGATCGCCAACAGCGAGCACCCGGAACGGCACGCGAGCCTGGATCGTTTCTTCTCGCAATGGCGCGCGGAGCCGCTGGTCATCGACAAATGGTTCGCGTTGCAGGCCATGTGGTCGCGTCCCGGCACATTGCCGGCGGTCCGCGAGCTGCTGACCCACCCGGATTTCGACATCCGCGTGCCGAATCGGGTTCGCGCCGTGCTCGGCGCGTTCGCACAGCTGAACCCGCTCAACTTCCATGCGGCCGACGGCAGCGGATATGCGTTCCTCGCCGATCGTGTGATCGAGCTGAACCGGATCAACCCGCAACTGGCGGCCCGAATGCTCGGGCCGTTGACCGCATGGCGAAGACTCGAGCAGACCCGCCGCGAGGCGATGCGCCGCGAGCTTGCGCGCGTCGCGGCCATCCCGGATTTGTCGGCCGATGTGTTCGAAGTCGCCAGCAAGGGGCTGGGCGCCTAGGCTGGTGTGTGCCGCGGGCGTTCCGCGCATGCTGTCGGGCATTGGTTACCCCGCCGATTCCCCGTCGGGTGTGACAGGGAGTCGCGATCGGGAGGGCGGGCCAGAGTGAGGGCGATGCTCCTCGAACGGATCGGCGCATTGTCGGCGGAGCGCCCCCCGCTGATCGAGACGCGGCTTCCGGAACCGGTTCCGATGGACGACGAGGTGCTGATCCGCGTCAGTGTCTGCGGCGTCTGTCATACCGAACTCGACGAAATCGAAGGCCGCTTGACGCCAAGCAGGCTGCCGATCGTGCTCGGCCATCAGGCCGTTGGCCGCGTCGTTGGCCATGGTGCGGCGGTTCGTGCTCCGGTGTTGGGCCAGCGCGTCGGTGTCGCCTGGATTCATGCGGCCTGCGGCGCGTGCCGCCATTGCCTGGCCGGTGACGAGAATCTGTGCGCGGCGTTCCGTGCGACCGGTCGAGACGTCGATGGTGGATATGCCGAGTATCTGCGGGTACCGGCGGCTTTCGCACATCCGGTGCCCGAGACGATCAGCGACGAACATGCGGCCCCGTTGCTGTGCGCGGGCGCGATCGGTTACCGCTCGCTGCGGCTGGCCGGCGTCATGCCGGGAAGCCGGCTCGGCCTGACCGGCTTCGGAGCGTCGGCGCATCTGGTGTTACAGATGGTCCGCTACCGTCATCCGGACGTCGAGGTTTTCGTATTCGCGCGCGATCCCGAGGAGCGGCGCTTCGCATTGGAGCTCGGCGCGGTCTGGGCCGGCGACGTCGGCGAGCGCGCGCCGGCGATGCTGCACGCGATCATCGATACGACGCCGGTCTGGCGGCCGATCGTCCGCGCGCTCGAACACCTGGAACCGGGGGGGCGCCTGGTCGTCAACGCGATCCGCAAGGAGGGAGTCGACAAGGACGCGCTGCTCGAGCTGAATTACGCGAGCCATCTGTGGATGGAGCGCGAGATCAAGAGCGTCGCCAACGTCACGCGCGGCGACGTCAGGGAATTCCTCGATCTGGCGGCGGGCGCGTCGATCCGCCCGGAGATCGAGTTCTATGATCTCGCGGACGCGAATCGCGCGCTGCTCGATCTGAAGACCCGGCGCGTACGGGGCGCCAAGGTGCTGCGGATCGGCGCATGAATCGCGGCAAGGCCATGCATCCTCACGCGGCGATCGCGTGACGGTAGCAATACTCGAACAACAGGCGCCATTCGGCGAGCTGAATGCGCCGGCACAGCTCATCGGCCGGAGTCTGGCCGAGCCGCGCGGCCTCGCACAGGTCGATGAAGCGTGGGGCATGCCATTCCCGCTGTTCACGCAGGAAACGCGTGTCCGGCGCGTTGTCATCCGCGGCGAGCGCGCGGGCCTGTTCGCAGAGCGCGGGGAACACCGGGTGCCGTCCGACGCGGTCGAACCAGTACTTGCTGTTCCAGCTGTCGGGCTCGCGCCGATGCAGGATGCCGTGCCAGTAGCTGCCGGTCGGCGTCGCGATGTCCTGGCTGATCCGGTGGCTCTCGTCGAGAAAGTCGTGATACAGCCAGATTCCGGCCAGACACGCGCGCGCCATCGCGCGGTCCGTGATCGAGTGCGGTGCGAATGCGGATGGCGACTCCAGCGCGTCGAGCAGCGGACGAGCCGCCTCGTTCGGACGGCCGGGCCCGAGCGCCATCAGCCGTTCCTCGCTCGACAGACGAGCGAACGGGGAGTCGGGTGGAATCGAATCCATCATCATCGAAACCTCGCGGAAGCCTTGACGGGCGCGGGCCGCGGGCGCCCCAACGTACCGCGCCCCGCGTCGCGGAGCGTATGAAGCTGCGTGGCGCGTCAACCTGGCAGCGGCGCTTCGCGTTCGCGTTGCCGATCCTCGCGGTGATCGCGGCGGGTGCATGGCTCGTCGCGGCACGGCATGAGCCCGAGCCGGTGCACGGCCCGGACTATGCCGCGTTGTTGAAAGCCTGGCAAGACCATTCCGGCATCGACCGGCCGACGGTCGGGACGGTCACACGGCCGCTCACGCTGCCTGATGATCACGGGTTTCACTCCGGCGCCGCCGCGGAGCAATGGGATCTGGCGATGTTGCTCGAGTCCACCGATCGTTCCGAACGCTACGTGCTTCGTGCCCGGTTCGATCGACTGGGCGCCAGCGCTCCGCGGCGTACATCGCGCTGGGCGGCCGGGGGCGTCGTCCGCCGACGCCTGACGCTCGGGCTGATCGGACGAGACAGCCTGCGGACCCACGAACACTTCGACCGTGTCGCGCTCGGACTCAGCGGCTTCGAGTCCAGTCCGCCCGCGTTGTGGACCCTGAGCGACCGGCTCGAGTGGGCCGGCGGCGATTCCGGGCGCCTGAATGTCAGCGGTCGAGGCACGCGGGCCGATCTGCGATTTTCGGCGATATCGGCGGCATCCGAACTCGACGACTCCGGCGCGTTGGGCGGGCAATGGCGCGCCTACCTGATTCCGGCGCTGCGCGTCGAGGGAATGCTCGGTGACGGCGAGCGGGATGTCGCGGTGTCGGGACGCGGCTGGTTCGGCCATGGTTGGGGCGCGGTGCCACCAGTTGGCGGTCAGCTGTACTTCAATCACTGGATTCTGCAACTTTCGGACGACAGCGCCCTGGCGATCGTCCAGTGGCGACGACGTGACGGCAGCGGCCGACCGTCGTACGATGCGGTAGTGATCGACATGTCCGGGCACGCCGTGTCGCGTGATGCGAGCGACCTGGAACTGCAAGCTGACGGGTCCTTGTCGGGGCCGCCGCCGCACTGGCGTCTGCGCTGGCCGGGCGAGCGCATGGAACTCGACATCCGCGCGGTCATCGAACAGTCGACGCGGAATGTCGCGGGAAGCGCAGACATCGCGGTGCGGGTCGACGGAACGCGTGATGCCAAGGCGCTGACCGGTTGGGGCTTCATGGAGCTCGACGGGTATTGACGGGGGAATGACGATGATCGACGGCAACGCGGGGGCGGATGTCGCGTGCTCGCGGCGTAGCCGCGGCGTGGGCGCTGCTATTGCGATGGCGATGGTCGCGCTGCTCGGCGCCTGTGGCCAGCGCGGACAGGCGCCGGCGGAAACTTCCCCGGTCGGTCCGGTGCCGGCCAGTCCGCAGCGTGCCGGGGACCCAGCGCGCGGCTACAAGGCCCTGATCAATCAGCCGTATATCCATTGCGGCCTGCCGTGGAACGCGTACCGCAAGGCCGCGGCGCCACCATCCAACGATCAGCTTCTGCCCGGACGCGAGGGCCGCAACGCCGAATTGCCCTATCAGCTGACGGCCTATACCGCCCGCAGCGGCGTCGAACTTGTCGTCAACAACTGCCTGACCTGCCATGCCGGCTATTTCAACGGCAAGCTGATCGTCGGGCTCGGCAACGAATCGCTCGACTTCACCGAAGAACCGGCGCGTCGTGCCGAGGCGGCCGGCGCCTACGTCGAGACCTCGGCCGAGGCCGCCGAGTGGCGGCGCTGGGCTGATGTGATCCGCGCGACCTCGGCCTATGCGACGACCGATACGGTCGGTACGAATCCTGCGCTGACCCTGACCTTGGCGCTGATCGCGCACCGTGACCCGAAAACCCTGGCGTGGTCCGACGAGCCGCTGCTGAAGCTGCCGCCGCGCCGCGCGGTCCCGGCCAGCGTGCCGCCGTGGTGGCGCATGAGCAAGAAGAATGCGCTGTTCTCGAACACCGAGGCGCGTGGTGATCACGCGCGGGCGATGATGCTCGCGGCGCTGTTCTGCAACGAGGACCGTCGGGCCGTCGAGGAGGTGGATGTCTACGCGCCGGACATCCGCGCCTACCTGGCCTCGATCCCGCCGCCGCAGTGGCCGTATGACGTCGACCGCAACCTGGCCGCCACGGGGCGCGAGGTGTTCGAGCGAACCTGTTCGGCTTGTCACGGGCATTACGGCGAACAGTCCAGCTATCCGAATCTGGTCGTCGCGCTCGATGTCGTCGGCACCGACCCCGATCTGGCCCTGTACCCCGGCGACGAGGACCCGTTGCGATTCGCCCGTTGGTTCAACGGTTCATATTACGGCGAGCTGGCCTATACGGCGCCGGCTCCGGGCTATATCGCGCCGCCGCTCGACGGGGTCTGGGCGACTGCTCCGTACCTGCATAATGGTTCGGTGCCGACGCTCGAGGCGCTGCTCGACAGTTCGCGGCGTCCGCGCTACTGGACGCGCTCGTTCCGCTCGGACGACTACGACCCGCGGACACTCGGATGGCGCTATCAGACCTTGCAGCAGGGCAAGGCACAGACCGCCGATCGCGAGCAGCGCAAGCGCGTCTATGACACGACGCTGCCGGGTTACTCGAACGCCGGGCATCGATTCGGGGACGCGTTGACCGATGCGGAACGTCGGGCGGTGCTCGAGTACATCAAGACCTTGTGAGCCGCCGGATGTCGCACCCGAAACGAAATGCCCCCATGTCACACCGGCCTTGATTGACGCGGACCCTGTCGCGATGTGCCTGGTGAACCCTGATCCGCTGATGATGGAGTGCCTTCGATGTCCGCCGCAATGAGCGAGTTTCTCCCGGGTCTGGCGGCGATGTCGAACGTGCATCCGCTGTTCGTGCATCTGCCGATCGCATTGCTGCTCAGCTTCGTCATCGCCGAGTCCCTGGCCTGGATCACCGGCCGGACGTCCCTGGTCGGCGCGGCCTCGTGGATGCTGTATTTCGGGACCGTCGGCGCCGCCGCGACCGTCGCGACCGGTCTGCTGGCCTCCGAGTCGGTCGAGCACGACGAGGTCGTCCACCTGCTGATGGAGCGTCACGAGGCCTTCGGCATCGCCGTGCTCGGGCTCGCCGCGCTGCTGTCGGTCTGGCGCCTGATGATCGGCGGACGCATGCGTGGTCTCGCTCGCGCACTCCATCTGGCGGTGGGCTTCCTGATGGTCGGCCTGATGATGGCCGGTGCGGATCTTGGCGGTTTGATGGTCTACGGGCACGCGACGGCGGTGCGCTTACCACCGGCACCGGAGCTTGCGACGCCCCAGCCCATGCCGCCTCCGGACTCGGGCCTGCAGATGTTTCCACCGGTCGGAGCCCCGCCCGATGCGCCCACGGCACCGGCCAGCCCGCCGCCGCACAAGCATACGCACCACGGGCACAAGCATGAGCATACCCATTGACGGTGCGGGCGCGGGTTAGATTGGCGTCTCGGTTCGGGAACGCCGCCGACGCGTCTTGGCGTCAGTGGCGGCGGTGGCCCGGCTTCGCGGCGCGCCGGATCCCTCGTTTTCCGTTACGCGTGGCCCGACGGGCTCCGTGACCTTACGCGATAGTCCGGTTCCGCGGGACGATCGATGTGCGCATCCTCGCGCGTCGCGCGTGATGCTCAGGCCTTCATGCAATAGTCGGGGCGACCCGATCGGTTCGTCGGCATCCGGCGCTGGCGCTTGCGGAGGTACTGCTCGCGGTAGACCAGGTACAGAAACACGCTGAAGATCAGCAATAGCGCCCAGTACTTGATCCAGAACAGCAGCTTGAGCTTTCCGAACGCGCCGGGATTGCGCATCAGATAGTGATTGAACTCGCTGAACAGAGTCTCGAACATGCCGGTTACCCCGCGCTTCGTCGCGCAGCCGCGTCGTCCGCATCGTGCCGGCGCCGCGGTTTCGGGTTGCGTGGATCCGCCGGCCGAAACCGGGCAGGCAATGCGGATGGGCCGGACCCGCCGGTCATCACGGCTTGATGTCGATGTAATACGGTTTGAAGCCGGAACAGCCGTCCTTGCTCTTCGCGGTGATCGAGATCCGCAGCCTGCCAGGCTTCGTGATCGGCGTGGAAGGTGTCACGGTGACGTCCAGATCACCGTTTCGCATTGGCGCGATGTTGGCCGGGACCTTCTGACCATCGATTTCGACGGCCAGACTGTCGGCCTCGGAGTCGGACGCGACGAATGTGAATCGGTCCAGCGACGCGACCGTCGATCCGTCAGCCGGAGCCGGGCTGAAGAACTTCGGCTCGGCGCAGCTACTGCCGCCGCCACCTCCCCCACCATAGGCCCAGGCCACGGGGGTCGTGATCGCGGCCGCGCAGGCCAGCAGCACTGCAAATCGTTGGTGAACGGTCATGGCGGGCCTCCTCTCGATGATCGGACATCCGCGGCCGGTCAAAGTGCCGGTCTCCGGTCGCGCTATCAAAACGCATCCGGAATTTTCGGTCAATGGTCACGCGCCGCGCGCCGCGTGGCTCCGCGGCGCGATCGATCAGCCGATGGCTTCGGCGATTTCGGCGATCAGGCGGGGGCCGCGGTAGATCAGTCCGGTGTAGATCTGCACCAGGCTTGCGCCGGCATCGATCTTGCGCCGTGCATCGGCGCCACTGAAGATGCCGCCGCAGGCGATGATCGGGAGCGCACCGGCGAGGCGGTCGGCCAGGCGCGCGACGATCTCGGTCGAACGGTCGAGTAGCGGTCGGCCGCTGAGACCTCCGGCTTCGTCACCGTGCGGCAGGCCGGCGACACCGCCGCGAGAGGAGGTCGTATTCGTCGCGATGACGCCATCGAGCCCATGGCGCAGCAGCGCCTGGGCGAGTTGATCCAGATCATCGTCTCCCAGATCGGGCGCGATCTTCAGCGCGACCGGCACCTTGCGTCCGTGGCTCGCCGCGAGCGCCGCGGCTTCCTCGGTCAGCCCGGCCAGCAGGCGGTCCAGATCCGCGCCGTGCTGCAGGTCGCGCAGACCGGGCGTGTTCGGTGACGAGATGTTGACGGCGATGTACCCGGCGTGCGCATAGACCGCGCGCATCCCGGCGCGGTAATCATCGAGCGCGCGGTCCAGCGGCGTCAGCAGGTTCTTGCCGATGTTGATGCCGATGACACCGCCGAAGCGTGCGGCCTTGACGCGCGCGACCAGATGTTCGACGCCCTTGTTGTTGAAGCCCATGCGATTGATCAGGGCTTCCGCCGCCGGCAGCCGGAATAGCCGCGGTTTCGGGTTGCCCGGCTGCGGGCGCGGCGTTACCGTGCCCAGTTCGACGAAGCCGAAGCCGAGCGCGCCGAAACCATCGATGCAGTCGCCGTCCTTGTCGAGTCCGGCAGCCAGGCCGACCGGGTTCGTAAAGCGCAGCCCCATGACGGTCCGTTCGCTCGCCGGGATCGCCTGGCGCAACGGATTGAACGGTCCGAGCCGCGCGGCCAGGTCCAGGGACAGCAGGCTCACGCGGTGGGCGGTCTCGGGGTCGAGGCGGAACAGCGCCGAGCGCATCATTCGGTACACGGGCGTGGCTCTCCTGAATCAGTTCGGGACGTTGGCGTGCGATACGGCGGTTTCCGGTGGAATCCGCGGCCGCGAGTGTTCGTTGCTGTCGCGAAGCCGGGCGACCAGGGCTTCGACCCGCGCGGGGTCCAGCGCAGCGGTCCGTTCGCGTCCGGTGCACAGGGCGCCTCGGAACCCCAGATAGTCCGGAGCCGGATTCTTCAGCAGCCGCGGAATGTCGGTGGCTCCCAGCGAGCCAGCCAGACCGCACAGAAGGCCCGTCGCGCGGACCTCGGCGACGAAATCCTCAAGGTAGTCTGGCGAGCAAATCGCCGTCAGCGGGCCGAGCGCCTTGTCCAGCGTGTCGAGCATGCAGCCGGTGAAGCCGCGTTCGGCCAGGCGCGTCGGCCAGTCCAGACCGGGTGCGCAGTCGCCGAAAAGCACCGCGACAATGCGGCAACCGCCAAGGCACAACGGCGTCAGCGCGCGCGTGACGGCATCGGCGTCGCCGTTCGGATAGATGCCGATCTTGACGTAGTCGACGCCGGTCGCGGCCATCGCTTCGACCGCCGGAACGATGATTCCGGCGTCCATCGGCAGGTCCCCGATCGTCGCGCTGGTCCTCCGCAAGCCGTCCAGCGCGAGGACGATGCGCCGGACCTCGTCGGCCGGCAGCGCGCCCAGGCTGCCGTGCTCGGGCGCCTTCATGTCGATGATGTCGGCGCCGGCCCGGGCCGCGATCAGGGCCTCGTCGAGCGTCCGGACGCTGGCCAACAAGCCGGTCCTCATCGGGCCTCCGCACGCGGCGTCGCGCGGTGCGTCGCGATCGCGTCCATCAGCCACTGCCAGGCTTCGAGTTCGCGCGGGCCGGCCGTCTTGTCCAGGCCGATGCGCAGGTAGTCGATCTCACGGTCGATCTTGTCGTCCGGCAGCATGCCGAGGCGGCTGACTAGGATCGCCGCCTCGAGCACCGAGTACTGCGCGCGATTGAATCCATGGAACGGGCGATGATTGACCGAGTGCGCCGCGCGGCAATAGATGCGTGGCCGCAGCTCATCGTCCTCGATGCGGTCGACGAGCAACTCGGTATGCGCCAGGGTATCCTGCAGGCGCCTGCACGGCACCTGATCGGCATCCCGCAACGGCCAGTCGCGCCGGCCGGTCAGGCAGCCGGCGAACACGCGAACGTCGTCGGTGAAGTTCAACACGGCCGCGCCGGTTTCGAGCAGGTTGTCGAGCGTGCGCGACGGACGAAACGGCAGGATCACGAAATCTGCGCCATGCGTATGCACGCCCATCGGCGCGATGTGAGCGGCGCCGTTGACTCCGGCGCTGGTGACGATCGTTTCGAGGATCATTCGGTTTCGTCGGGGCGTCGGCGGCGCAGCGTCGTTCCGGCTTCCTTGTAGGCATGTGGGTCGGTCACCGGCCCGATCGTCTTTGTCGCGCAACCCCAGCGCAATGGTTCGTCCTGCACGTAGCGCTTGCCGAGGGCCCAGGCGATCTGCGCGCGGGCCAGTTCGACGCCGAGGTAGAACGCGTGTCCGCCGTCCTGCTCCACGCCCAGATGCGGAAACAGCTCGAACGGATCGGTCGCGGTATGGATACCGTCGCGGTTGAAGATGTGCACGCCGTCCCGGCTGATCTGGATGCGGTAGCTCGGGTCGTGGATCTGTCCGGCCAGCGCGTTGATCTCGGCGCTGTCGTAGGGGTACGGGGAGCGTTCGTGCAAGGCCAGCAGTCCGTCGTCGATGTGCTTCGGCAAGGTGTTCAGCTCCGCGGCCGCGTACATGATGCGGCGGGCCCGATCGGCTTCGCGGACCGCGCTGCGCGCGTGCTTGCTGACCTGGGTCGTCAGGATGTGCCGGATACCGAGCTCGGAGCAAAGGCCCAAGAGTGTAGCATTGATGCCGATCGTATCGGCGTGCGTCAGCTCGGTCAGGTTGCCGACGCCCATCATGATTTCGGCGTCCGGATGGCGCCGACGGACGTCGTGATAGCGCACCAGCGACGTGGCGAAGCCGAAATGGATCGGATCGAGGATGGGGTCGACGATGAACGGCCGGCCGCGTTTGCGCATGCCGTCGATCGCGCGGTCCAGCGAATCCAGATCGCCGTGCCGCGCCGGGATCAGCACCGGCACCGAGGCGACCTCGTCGGCGATCCACAGACTGTCCTCGTGAAGGCTCAGCAGGAAGTCGGCGCCGGCTTTGCCGCCGCGCAGCAGATCGGCGTGTTCCAGTGAATCGACGCTGACCTCGTGGCCCTGTTCCTTCAGCGCCGCGATCGCCGCATCGAGGTGTTCGAACGGGGTTTCCGGCAGGCAGCCGAGGTCGATGACGTCGGCTCCGTCGTCCCGGAAGTCCGCCGCCTGCCGGACGATGCCATCGACCGCAAGCTTCGGCGCATCGGTGATCTCGGCGAAGATCCGCACCGCGTAGCGATCGAGCGACGGCTTGCGCGCCTTTCGGCCAAAGTACTCGGGCAGGTCGCGCAGTTCCTCCGGACCGCGCTCGAACGGCACACCGAGGTCGCTCGACAGCTGGTCCAGATCGCCGCGGCAGCGCCCCGGCACGATGACGCGATCGGCGCCGAAGAAGTCCTTGAGCCGCCGTCGGATCATGTCGGCCGTCATCAACGCCGCGACGCTGATGCCGAGTTGGTGCACCGTGTAGTCGAACTCCGGGTCGATCTCGGCGAGGATCTGGCGAAGCTGCGGCTCGGCCAGTTTGCCGGTCAGGAACAGGATGTGCTCCGCCATCTTGTTACGGCCGGTGTGCGTAAGCGGTGTCGTGCGGCATGATGGCGAGCGGGCGGACGTGCATCGGCTGGCTATTTATCGCGGGCTTCGTGACGATCAGCGGCATTCACGGTCGCGGCCGAGTCCTGAAACCGGTGCGCCGTCTGCCGGCGATGGTAGCAGATGAATCGGCGCCGCGGATGACGAGTGCCTGCCGCTCATTCGGACGGCAGGACGACGACAGGCGCCCGGATCGGACGCCAGAAACGAAATGTCCCGGGATGACGAGGGTAAGCGGCGCGGGTCGGCCTAGGCCAATGTCCCGACCCGCGGTACCGGGTCCGGAGTGAAGCGGTTCAATCGGCGCAGGTCGCGCCGTCGCAAGATGCGTATGCGGGGCCACGCCGAATGCGCGACCGTACGGTCATTCCGTGTGAGCATGGAACGCGACGGGGGACGGGACCGCATTTTGCGGCATGGAAAGGGCCATCTGGCCCGCCCCCGGCGCTAAATATCGACCAACAGGTAAAGGGCGGGGTGTTTGTCCCTTGCCAGTGGCGTTTAATGCAGGCTTTCCGGAGATCCTTGCGCGCTGGAAAGTGCCTTCCACATCAATATCGAAGACAGGTCGAACGAGTCATAGTCACCATCACCCTGTCCGGAAAGCAATTTTCCGAATGTATACCGGGTTTCGAACTCGCGCGCGAAACTGAAATCCCTCTCCAGCAGATCGACATGCTCACCGTTCATCGGGTTCTCCATGTCACGCAGTTCGGGATCATAAACCCGATCGAGCGGAGAGGATAACTGCTGCATATCCTTGGCGCTCAGTGGTGTACCGGCCAGGCTCGGATCGAGGATCGACTTTTTAACCCCGTTGACCCAGATCTGACCCGGGATCAGATCATGCAAGGTACGAAACGCAAGATTTCCGGTCAGGTCACGGCTGTCATCGGTCGATGAGGGCCGCGGAAACGGGACATCGAAGATCCTCTCATAGGTCTGCTTGACGTTCTTCAGGTATCGCTCCACAACGATAGCGCGAGCAGCGCTTTCCGTATTTCCCGCGCGGATCAAGTCCAGGTACTCAAGCCCGATCCGTTGCGCGATGGTAAACGTCGCCGGATTTTCCATATTTCGGGGCTCGCCGCCGTTAGCGATGTTCGCGTCACCGTGATCCAATACCGTGCTCAAGTGCAACCGCCCATCCTCGGCGTTGATTGCGCTACCGCGGTCCACATTGTAGATGTCATGAATAACCAGTTGCATGAGCCCTAGATCATGCAGCGATATTCTGATGTTCCTCGGTTTTATCGGGTCGGTTATCGGTCTTTGGATGCCACTGTCCAGAACGTTGATCAGCCCGCTTTCCTGCTGGTCAAGCACATACAGCCTCTGTGTCGTCTTGTTGATCGCCATCTCGACCAAAGTCGTCGAATATTCGGTGCACTCGAAGAGAATGCAACCGGGAGGCCCCGCGGGTTCGCCAAGAATGATCGGGGCTCCGGAGATTCTGTTCGTCTTGCCGTCGACCACCGTGACCGTCGCATCGTCCATATTACCGACGTAAATGACATTCTTGCTTTCGTCCACGGTCAGGAAGTTTGCCGTCCTGCCGATTTTAATCGGGGAGCCGATCGCACGGTCGGTCTTGCCATCGACAACGATCATATCGCCTGAGAAAAAGTTCGATGCGTAGATCGTGTTGGTCCTTTCGTTGATCGCGAGATTGAATGAATAGGACCCCCATTCCTCGCACCCGAACGTCGTGTAACAATTGGTCGGCAAGCCGGGAAACCCAATTGGCGTCGATTTGATCACTTGGTCCGAGTCTCCATCGATGACTACCATCAACGCAAATAAACCTGTGGCCACGTAGACCTTGTTTGTGGTCTCGTTGACTTTTATCAGATAGGCGGAGGCATCTATCGGGATGGTCCGGATCAGTTTTCTCTGTTCGACGTCTACCACTGAGACGGTTTTATCCGCAATGTTGCCGACATAAATCTTGCCAGTCCTGTGGTTCATCGCGATGGTGTAAGAGTCCGATCCCGGATCGGTGCAGGGAATGTCAAAATTGTTGCAACCTTTGGGGCGATGGGGGTCGCCAATTCGAATCGGAGTTCCGACAAGCTTGTTAGTGCTCGTGTCGATCGATATGACTTGCGATCTTCCATCGGACAATACATGCAGGCGGTCCCTGCGGTCATCGATCACAGAATAATTCGGGTCGTTACCCGTAAATACCCTGCCTTCTACTGTTCTCGTCTTTCCGTCTACAATGGTCACGTACCCGTCGTAAGGGCTGATCGCGTAAATCTTGTCTCGCTTCTCTGAAACTGCAATAGATCTAGGGTATATTCCGGCCCCGGTGATTACGCCAAGAAACTTCGGCGAATCCGGTTTCTTGCGGGGCAGCGCGGGCGCGTCGGCCCTTCCTTCCGTCGCAACTGATGGAAACTGCTTCAAGACGTATCGCTTCGTTGTCGGCCCCGTCGACGCTGCGCTCGTCCTATCAGGCGCAACAGCAAAGCACGCAGCGGGCGCGGCGCATGCCGCGAGCAGGGATAAAAGCAACGGCAGAAGCCCGAAGCTCCGGCGAGTTTCGTTCGTTTTGGTCATTAATGGGACCTCGGTACGCGCTTGAAGGGCCTTGGCCCAAGACGCGACAATATTTGAATGGCGTGAGGCGGTACTGAAACACCCTTTACTCAGAGGCGTCTTCCCGTCCCCAAGAGTACCTGGTGTCACCTACGATCTGATTGAAACCAACAAGCATTCCTCTAACAGGGCGCCCCACCGGGTGGGGTCAGAGTATCGGTTATGTGTCGGTTCCTTGTCTACGATCCGCGCGCGTTGAGACGCACAAGGCTTAACATAAGTGCAAGAGGTGTGGGAATTGACACAATCTGGCTTTGTATTTGATGTCAAATTGCGGGAAATAACGCAGTTTTATCCGGCTGGCTTGCCAAAGGTCGTTATAACGGGTTGTGGCCGTTCGCGAGATGCGGCCGACGCGTCGATGAATAAAATATCGTCCGGCCGGCCATTCCTGTTTGCGGGGTTTCAGCTCGGCGTATGTCGATGCGGGTCCGTTCGTCGGGTTGGGGCAGACCGTGGGCGGTATACGAGATCGTCCATGTCGAACTCCGCGATTGCGTACCGGAAGACCGACCGTGGAGGGATCGGGCGCGTGGTGTCTGGGTCGAGTCGCTCGGAAGCGATAGCATCCTCTGACGCAACACGCCGAGCCGGGCAGTCAGTGCGTAAGACTGCGAGGACAGTCGGGCTAGACGACGTCGAATTCGGCATCGCCCTCGCGCGACAGATTCATCGCATCGACAAGCAGTGCTCACGAGGTACTGGTCGAACCTGCAGGATGCGCCGAGGTACGCGGCGCATCGAGAACGGCCGGATATGGCGTGGTCTTCCGGGTCTGCAGAACCGATGTCGGACCCCGTTCGACCGTCCCGTCATTCCGGGTGGGACCCCGGAATCCAGTTGTCCACGGATGGCAAGGCGCGGGTGTCCACGAAAACGTGAAGCCTCACGCGCCCCCGTCGTCCTTGACAGCCGGTCCGTTCCGTCCGTCGTTCCGGGTGGGACCCCGGAATCCAGTCGTCCACGGATGGCGAGGCGCAGGTGTGTACGAGAACGTAAAACCCCGCGCGCCCCATCTTCCGCAACATCCAGTCCGCCCATCCCGTCATTCCGGGTGGGACCCCGGAATCCAGTCGTCCACGGATGGCAAGGCGCAGTCGTTCAACCAAGCCCAGGCAGATGCAACCGGAGGGATCTGTCTCTCGCCATCATGGACCGGGTACCACGCGCGACCTTCGACCTTTGGGACGACCATCGGAGGGTCGTCGGCGGGTCCGGTCGATGACTCGGGTCGAACCCCTGCCGCGAAGAACCGCACGCCCGATCTGCCCCGGGATCGAGTTCGTCGGAAGCACGCCCGGTTCCCCGCGTCGATCGTCGGAATGGCTTAACCAAACAATCGTCAGAAGCTCGGAAAATCAGACCTGACTCCGATTTTCGTGCCCCGATTTTCGAGCGCATCGAGAACGACCATGTGCGGCGTGGTCTGCCGAATCAGTCGACATGCATGCGAGAGGACTCGGTGGCGCCCTCGATCATGATGGCATCCAACGGCCGCGGTAACGTCAATGGCCCCCTTTTACCGCTCCATCTACCCGGTAGCGTCAAAAATCCCGGAATCAGAGCGACCGTGCACTTGACCTGGGCGGGCCGATGGCTGATCTTGCTCTTCCCGGGCGTATCGGTGGCCCTGTAAATTCCCTTACTAACCATAGTGTTAGTTGTGTATCGGGAGAGGTTTCATGCCGTGTCGTCTTCTCCGCTTGATCGCTCTGATCCTCCTAACCCTTTCTGCCTTCGCACACGCAGAAGTGAACCGCTGGTCGAGCAACGGACCAGATCTCCCAGGCGTCCAAGCCATCGCTATCGCGCCCACAAATCCGGGTGTCGTCTATGCGGGAACGTTTCGCGGTCTCTACAAGAGCACCAATGGCGGTATGAGCTGGCTGCTCCGTCTCAATCCAGTCGATACCTTGAATATCCTGGTGGGCAAGAGTATCTCAACTGTTGCGGTTGACCCCGCCAGTGTACAAGTCGTCTATGTCGGCGTTGCCGGCGAAGGCGTGTACAAGAGCTCGAACGGGGGTGTCGACTGGACGTTGATGAGTAACGGACTTACCAATCTCTTCGTCAATACCGTGGTGATTGACCCAACGGCGCCGACGACGGTCTACGCAGGGACGGCCAACGGCGTATTCAAATCCAATGATGGAGGTGGGAACTGGTTCCCTGCAAATACGGGGCTTGTCGGTGTAGTGATCAATGCGCTCGCCTTTGATCCGGGTTCGCCGACGACTTTATATGCGGCGGGAGTCTTCGGCGCGTTCAAAACGACCAATGGCGGCGGGAGCTGGAGCCCACGATCCGTGGGCTTGCCCCCGGCGACGTTGGGCAAAGCCCTGGCAGTCGCGCCGAGTAACCCAAACATTCTCTACATCGGTATGGACGGTGGGGGGGTATATAGAAGCACCAACGGCGCCACTAGCTGGTTTTCCGTGAATAATGGATTCGCCGCCCCGATTTTCGTGAACTCCCTGGCGGTTGATCCTACCAACCCACAAATTGCCTATGCGGGAATCAATGCCGGCGGCGTTTTCAAAACGATCAATGGGGGTGGGCGCTGGACGAATCGGAGCGCCCCTGAATTCGATGGATTCGATGTGGCCGCGCTCGCCCTCCATCGCCTAGCCCCCCAGGCGGTGTACGCCGCTGCGAGGGGCGGAGTCTTCAAATCGGTTTCTGGAGGAGGCACTTGGAAATCCGCCAACACTGGGTTGGCCGAAAGGTTCGCTTGGTCCTTGGCCATTTCGAAAGTATCGCCTCAGACAATTTATGCCGCGGCAATTCGATTTGATTCTGTCTCCGGGTATACTGGCGGAGCATATAAAAGTACGGACGGTGGTCTGAGTTGGTTTAGCAGTGGGCTGAGCGGCGTTGCCGTCAATGACCTGGAAATTGCGCCAAGTGATGCGGAGTATCTTTACGCCGCGACCCGTGATGGAGTCTATAGAAGCACCGACGGTGGGAGTGGCTGGTTGCTCGATAATGATGGAATGGGCGCAATCGATATAATAGCAATAGCGGTGCACCCAACGAATCCCTTGACCCTCTATGCGGCTACGAGTGGCGGTGGCGGCGGTGGTGTGTTCTGGAGTACCAATGGCGGCGATACATGGTTTCCTCGTCGCAACGGTATCGTTCCCGCCAACGTCCATGTGGAAGAGATCGCAATTGCGCCGAGCAACCCGCAGGTTCTGTATGCCAGTACCGGGCAGATCGTCTACAAAACCGCGGATGGCGGTGCTAATTGGGTGCCTGTGAACAACGGGAATTTCTTCGGTTCTCCGTATGATCTCGTCGTTGATAAAGCCAACCCGGATATCGTCTACGCGGGTTCATCGGGATTTTTCAAGAACACCCAAGGAGGAAGCGGGCCATGGACACCGCTCAGTAGCGGGATTCCTATCGGAAGGGTAACCAGGATCGTACAGCACCCGTCCGCGTCAGCTACGTTCTACATCGCCGTAGATGGTCAGACAGGGGACGCAGATGATGGCGTCTACAAAACCACGAATGGGGGAGTTTCGTGGGTTCAGGTGGCTAGGCTTCCGACCTCGTTCACGAAACGCGATACCCTATTTGATCTTGTGATCGACACGACCGGGTCAATACTACACGCCGCGTCGGAAACGGGCGTTTTTGGATATCAGATTGCAGAAGCGCGGCTTGGAAGCTTTCAACCCACGACGCGACAATGGTTCTTGGATGCGACAGGCGAAGGGCTCTTCAATGGCTGCCCACCGGATAAGTGCGGTGGTCCCATCGGCCCCCGCAGTGATCTTCCTGTTGCAATTGACTTGAATGGTTCGGGCCACAGCACGGTTGGCGTGTTCCGCGCCAGCAATCAATCGTGGTACATCGACAGCGGCAACGGTCAGTGGGATGGTTGTTCGATCGATGATTGCCTGGGACCCTTTGGTTTGCCAGGCGATAAGGCCGTAAGTGGTGACTGGTTCGGGCTCGGGTATTCGAGCATCGGAGTCTTCCGGCCCAGCTCGGGGAATTGGATTCTGGACAATGGCAACGGGAAATCCGACCCGTGCACGATCGATCGGTGCTATGGCGTCTTTGGGCAGAATGGCGATCTTCCGGTGGTGGGCGACTGGCGGGGGACAGGGCGAACGTTGATTGGTGTTTTCCGGCCCACCACGGGACAGTTTCTCCTGGACTGGAACGCCAATGGGAAGCTGGATGATTGTAAGGTTGACAGGTGTGTAACGTTTGGGTCCCCTGGGGATTTGCCTGTCGCGGGCGACTGGTCCGGCACCGGGCGCACGGCGATTGGCGTGTTCCGACCCAGCGACGGCAGTTGGTTGCTCGACAACGGCAATTTTGTCTGGCAAGGGTGTTTGATAGACAGGTGTCAAGGCCCGTTTGGGCAGAGCGGTGATCGTCCTCTGGTCGGAGCCTGGTAAGTCAGCATTCGGAGGTGGTCATCGACGCGCGGAACTGACTGGCGGCCCATACGATGAGTTTCCTTCACGTTCACTCCGGGTGGGCCTCCGGAAGCCAGTCGTCCAGGGATGGCTATGCGTGCGTATTCACGAGAACGTAAATTCCCATGCGCCCCGTTTTCCGCGACAGCCAGTCCGCCCTTCCCGTCATTCCGGGTGGGACCCCGGAATCCAGTCGTCCAGGGATGGCAAGGCGTGGGTGTTCACGAGAACGTAAAGCCCCGCGCGCCCCATCTTCCGCAACAGCCAGTCTGTCCCTCCCGTCATTCCGGGTGGGAGCCCGGAATCCAGTCGTCCAGGGATGGCAAGGTGCAGGCACTATTACTCCGGCCCGAATCTACCGTTCGGCCCAAGGCGCGCCAATCGTGGCTTCCAGCCAATTTGGCGTACGAATAAATAGGGCCGGATTAATAACAACCAGAGGAAGGCTTCGACGTCGGGTGCCGACATCTCGCGCGGATGTCGCTTGCTATGGAACAGAACTTATCGTTTGACCCACTGAACGTAGGCTTACTCGGTCCGGAGACTGTAGTGCTTCATACGCACCCGGTCGCGAACCTGATCGAATAAACGCGGCTTGTCGGCCATTTAGGCGAAGTGTATAAGACGATGATGGGGCGACTCCAATAACGACAGCAGGCGATCAAAATAATGCCGGTTCTCCCGGATCGGGCCGCGTTACACACCCCATGTGGCACAAAGTATGGCGTCATTTAGGGTCTCTACATCACGTTAGGCGGCAGAGTGCACCAAGAACTAGTTCAACGAATCTTCGACTACGTCGAGCAAGGCGAAGTCGACAGAGCAGTCCGTGCGTCACTTCGCTTGTCGCGCCACATCGGTGACCATATGAATACCGCACTGTTCCTCCGCGAACTGGTGGATGACAAGCACGAGATCGCTCGGGTGATCTTTGACGACACGAGTCACCTCAAGGAAGAAGCGCAGAAGTATCTCTTCACCAGTTCTTTCGAGCGCTGGCTGAAGTCCAGAACGCTGCCGTACGCTCTCGGTGACAGCGAAGCTGATGAGAACTCAAAGAATGTGCTCGTCATCTCGGTCGGTGAGTTTCCCGAAAAGCTGCGCCAATATGAGAAGTCAATCGCTGACCTTGTAGTTTCTCCAAGCATGGGGGAGTACGACAGCGCAGCCTTCACAGACCGATACGACCAGATCAAAGCTCAACTCCGCATACAGATACAGGGCATAAACACAATCAAGGATCGAGTACTCAACAGGTGCCTGAACTTTGCCATCGGCGTAGAACGCCAATTGCTCTCTCAGCAGAAGTCCATACAGTTTCTTCAGCAGGTTCAAAACGAGGTCCAAAACTACTTCAAGACTCGATCGGACGACGTCTACGAGAAGCTGCAGAAGGCGAATCAACTCATTGATTCGACCTCATCGGAGGATCTTTCCCTCCTGCTAACGCAGGTTCGTCGGGCGATCAAAGCGGCCGCGGATCACTTCTTCCCGCCGGAAATCACACTTAGAAGGTGTGCCGATGGAGAAGAGAGACACTTAGGGGACGAGCAGTATCTGAACCGCCTACGCGAGTTCATCTACACGCGCTTTCCAAAATCGACATCGACGGAACTCCTGCGCGCTGAACTTGAGTACCTTCTTGTGTTCGCCACGCGGCTAAATAACGTCGCGTCAAAGGGCGTGCATGCGTCGGTGTCTGCAGCAGAAGCCAAGCAGGGCTTCCTCGGCCTGTACCTCTTCCTTTACAACGTTTGCCAGCGGCTGGAGGCGCGCTGACGCCTAACCCTTCGCTCGGGCGGATCTCCCCCGGCGGCCCGCTCAGCTCGAACGTTAGGCTGCTCATAAGAATTGAACAGTATGATTAAATCTGTCGCTGTCCTTGGTGAATACACCCCAACATTTCAGCCCCACGCTTCGACCAATGCCGCGATTGAGCATTCTCGAAGGAAGCTAGAGGCGGATATATCGACGGACTGGGTTTCAACCGCGGATATTCAGCCAAAGCTATTTGAGCGTTACTCCGGTATTTGGGTTGCTCCGGGAAGCCCATACAAGAGCATCGAAAAAACGCTATGGGCTATTCGTTATGCGAGGGAAAATAACATCCCCTGCTTTGGCACTTGCGGCGGCTTCCAACACATCATTATGGAATACGCCCGGAACGTCCTTGGATTCAAGGACGCTCAACATGCCGAATACGATCCATACGCCTCAAATCTCTTTATTTCGCGATTGGCCTGTTCGCTTGCTGGCCGTGAAATGCAGCTAAGCTTTGTACCTGAGTCTCAGGTGGCCACCATTTACGGAAACCTGTCCGCGACGGAACACTACTACTGCAACTTCGGAGTAAATCCAGGCTGCATTCCTGAGTTGAAGCAAGGGCCTTTGAATATTTCCGGATCAGATATTGAGGGCGAGGCCCGCGTCATCGAGTATCCCGGACATCCATTTTTTATCGGTACGTTGTTTGTGCCGCAAGCACGTTCCACACCCGTAATGCCTCATCCGCTCGTTACCGCTTTCTTGGGGGCTGTCATTGGTTCCGCTGCCTAGCATCGCGGTCGAGAGCGACGCTGCGCCGCTTCGCGGCTCGCGCCCCTGAGCGATCACATTAGGCCTCTGACCAACTCACACGCAAAACGGTGGCGCCATGTACATACCGCCCGGGTTCAACACAGTCACGCCCTACTTCTTCGTTAAGGACGCGGAGGCGTTCATCTCATTCCTGGTCAATGCACTTGGGGGCCAGGAAGTGCTGCGGACAATGCAGCCAGATGGCAAGGTCCAAAACGTCCAAGTCAAAATCGGCACGTCAACCCTGATGGTCAGCGAGGCCACTGCTCGCTACCCGCAGATGGGCTGCGCCTTCTACTTGTATGTTGAGGATGCCCATGCTTCGATGCAGCGCGCGCTCGAGAACGGGGCAGCCCTGGAAATGCCAGTCGGCGACATGCCCTACGGTGACCGACAAGGTGGCGTTCGGGATCAACACGGGAACATCTGGTGGATTTCGCAACGTACGGTCGCGGAACCCTACTCACCCTGAGGCGTGGCAACGCGCTGAGGCCTAACCCTTCACTCAGCTCAAACGTATGTGCTAAGAAAGCTTCGAAAATATAGTAACCAACGTCAACACATGGCTGTGAAGGAGCTAATAGTGCCACTGAGTCGCCGAGAGTTTCTAAACCTGTCTGCCGCAGGCGTTGCGGCTGGGGCCTTGACGTCGATGCCATTGACGCACGGCGCTAAAAAATCCGAGATCAAAGCTATTGCCTTTGATGCTTTCCCGATTCTTGATCCGCGTCCGGTCTTTGCTCTTGCCGAACATCTATTCCCCGGAAAAGGCACTGAGTTAAGCAACGCTTGGCGCACTAGGCAGTTTGAATATCAATGGCTGCGTGCCTTATCCGGACGGTACGTGGACTTCGGGCAGGCAACCGAGGATAGTCTGGTATATGCGAGCGAGCTCTTAAAGCTTGATCTAACCCAGGATAAGCGCAGACAACTGACCGAAGCTTATCTTGCTCTCAAGGCGTGGCCTGATGCTCCGGCGACACTAGAATCGCTCAAGAGCGCAGGCATCCGTTTGGCGATTCTGTCAAACGCGACCCCAAAGATACTTAATGCCGGTATCAAGAACTCCGACCTTGACGGTGTGTTTGAGCATGTTCTCAGTACCGACAAGATCAAAACCTATAAACCCGATGCGCGCGCATATCAAATGGCAATGGATGCGTTTGGCCTTACAAGAGAGGAAATTCTCTTCGCCGCGTTCGCCGGGTGGGATGCTGCCGGAGCCAAGTGGTTTGGCTATAAAACATTCTGGGTAAATCGGTCAAATCTTCCCCGCGAGCAACTCGGCGTTCTCCCCGATGCTGTTGGAAAAAATTTGAACGATTTGGTTAGCTTCGTAAAAGCGCTAAGTTAAATAAGTCGCTTGCACCTGAACGGGCGCTCAAGTCGACCCGATTCCGTGAGGCTCCATCGATCGGCGCAGCTCAGACGTCAGGCCCCAAAAGTCCATCACTGCGAACGTACCACCTCTATCGGAGTATGCAGAAAATGGCTACCCGTCCAGGCACAGGCAGTGCACTCCTCGTCGTCGACGTGCAAACAGGAGTCTTCGAGCGGGCTTGGGATCGCGAGCGCATCGTTGGAAACATCGCTGTCGCGGTTCGCCGCGCCAGAGAAGCCGGCGTGCCCGTGGTCTGGGTACAGCACCAGGATGAAGAGCTGCAGCGCGACTGACCGGCTTGGCAGCTTGTCGTAGAACTCCACCCCCTGCCGGGTGAGATTCGTATCCACAAGAGCTTCAACTCTGCCTTCGAGGACACCGAGTTGCTGCCAGAACTCGATCGACTTGCGATCTCGCAGGTATTCTTGGCCGGAGCAGCAAGCAACTGGTGCATCCGGGCTACCGCGTACGGAGCCCTGGATCGGGGGTTCGACGTCACGTTACTCAGCGATGCTCACACCACGCAAGACATGCAACCGGAGTCAGGTCGCATCGTGCAGGCACGCAGCGTAATCGACGACCTCAATGTCACCCTGCGCTGGTTGTCCTATCCCGGGCGTTCCAACTCATCGGTTCCAGCTGCTGAAGCAGCCTTTGGCTGAGCGAGTTGAGGCATCTCATGTTGAAGGCCTTTTACTGGCACCGCAATGGCTTTTGCCTGTGGTACGAGCGCCTGGAAGCGGGGCGCTTTGCCTGGCCGGCGGCGGATGACCGGGTCAGGTCAACGCCGCACGGCCTGCACATGGCCGCCCGGGTTTGGCAGCGCTGGATGTGGTTTCTGGCTAGCCGGTGGGAAGCATGTCAATGCTACCGGAGTAGTCTTGCGGGGGTTAGGAATTCGGGCGCACCCTCTGATCCCGCAATGGAATAGCCCGCCATGCCCATCGGTTCTTCGATGGAACCTTGGCGCGCTCGACAATCGGCAACAAGACAACATCGAGAGTGCTCCGAGTGCGCGACTGGAAGGACGAATTGGAGCAAGCCATCGTCAACGCGGCGGCGGGGAACAGGCGCCTCGAAACCTACCTGCGCGCGAACGTCGATTCGGTACGGCAGTTGCTGCGCGGCATCGGTCCCGATGACACCGTGCCCAGCGCCGGTGCCGGGGCATGCATCGTGTTCAACATCTCGTGCACACACGTGCCGGCCCTGTGCGCAGAAAGCACCGGCATGCAATCGGCCTATCAGAACGCCTACGACCTCAAGAAGGCAGGCAACAAGCGCCAGATGGTCGACGAGGCTTTGGAATCCGCGTGCGTTGGGTGCGGCGTGGGTCTCGCCAAGGAGAAGATCTATTTCGGCGCCGTCGAGACCACCGGCACCGGCATCCGATTTTTTGGCGACTTGTGCCTGGTCATGCGTTACCGGCCGGACTGGGATAAGGATGGCAATCCGCCGGTAGATCCGACGCTCGATCAACAGACTCTCGTCCTCGAACGAAACTCATACGATCTGGTGCGTGCACCGCTGCTTGCCGAGGTCGATGGCTCCGCGAATCCGGATGCCGCACGCGTGGCGATCGTCGAGGACTGGGTCGCCAGTTGGTCGGGCCAGCTCATCGACATGGTCGCGCTGCGGGTGTTGAATGAGCTCCCGGTGGAAGAACGTCGCTGGACGAGCGGTGAGATCGCCCGCGTCATCCTCGATGATGAGGATTACTGCGAAGTGTTGTTTCCGCGGAGTTTCGATGTCGATGAACTGATGGAAGTCAGGGTCTCGGCTGCTGACGCGGCGGCGGAAAGTGACATCACCGGTCGGGAACGGAATGGCGAGGGGCCCGGCATGCACGAGCTTCAGTGGCGTGACCAGAGACGGCGAGCGCGCAAGGCGCTTGCCGCCGCGCGCATTCCCGTGCGGATCGTGACCACCTCTGGACGCTTGCGAGGCAGTTAGGGTGGAGTGGCACATCGACGCCTGGGACGCTACCGGTGGCCGCGCGTTTGCGACGCAGCGATCGCGCAATTCGGACATCGGCCAGCCAGACGGAGAGACCTGGGGGCCGACCGTATTCATCGGGCCGCCGTCATTTCGTCCCGAACAGATCGCCAATATCGGTATCGCACTGAGTGCGCGCCGTTCCGGGGCGTTCGACCCTCGGGTGCCTCTGGATCCGGAGACAGACGAGATCGAGTTCGCCACCGCGGATGCCGTTGCTGATTTCGTGCGGCGCGCCTTCGTTGGCAGCAGCCGCAATCGCGGTGGCGACGGGGGAGGAGCCATCGGTTTCGAAGGCGGGCCCGAAGGGCCGCCGCCGTCCGGTGGCGGAGAGGCGTCGGTTGCCGACCGTTTCATGGACGAATGGATGCATGGGGCCGCGCTTCTTGTGGAGGACCCCGTTCCGCTCGCCCTGTTTCATGGCAATCAGCTGCCTCTCACGTTCGAACCCGCCGTGCATGCGGTGGCGGCTGATCGATTTGGCCCGGTTCAGAGTGGCGCGCTTCAGGTGCTTGCCACCGTACTGGACGGCATTCCAAGATTCGGCCTGCGGAGTCCCGCGTTCAGGCAGTGGCAAGAGGCGGCGATCGGACTCGATGCAGCGCTTTGCGAGCTGGGCGTGTGGAACGCGTGGTTCACCTGCGAGGAACCCGCGCGATCGATAGCCAGTGACTACCTCCGCAAGCGCACGCTCACGCTGGTGCCGCAGGATCGCCAAACCGATATCGACGGCGTCTTGTTCGCTCAGCTCGCGCTGCGCTGGCAGCCGACGACCGCGGATCCGGCGACCGCTGCCGATCGCTTCTGGGATAACTTGCAACTCGCTCAGCTCTGGCCCGCCGTTAACCTCGTGGTGCTTCATTCCCACATGTCCGATCGCTACGACGCGATGTTCAGCTGGCCGTTGCCACGTTACGTCCGGGTCGAGCCCGCGTGTCGCAGTGTGGGTGAACTGCTTGCCACCTTCGTGAGTTCGCCTTCGGCCTTTGCTGAGTGCGTGCCGGGAACCATGGACATCGTCATGTTTGCTGCTGCGCTCCTGGCCTCGCGGGTCGAAGACCGAAACCGAGAGGGCTGGCATGAGCGAGCGGCGGCGAGCTGGCTGGCGCAATCCGTGCCCCATTGGCAGTTCCGCGACGACATAGAGGCCCTGATCGTCAATCCGGCGAACTCGCACCAGGCGGCGCTGGCAGGAGCATAAGATGGCCAAGGAATCCCAGACGTACGAGATCGGGCGATCGCGCGTCACGCTGAGGGTCGGCAACCTGCTTGATTCTCAGACCGATGTCATCGTGAGTTCCGACGACCATCGGCTTACGATGAGTGGCGGCGTGTCAAAAGCCATCCGGCTCGCCGCCGGCTCAACGTACGAGACCGACGTCCGGCAAGAAGCAGACCGCGCGGACGAGCTCAAGTTGGGCGCGATCGTGGTCACAAACTCCGGGGTGCTCGGCTACAAGAAGATCTTCCATGCGGTTTCGCGCATCGACGGCCGACCGAATGCGCCGGATCTCGTGGAGACGGCACGCGTGATCGAGCGCGCCGTGACCAATAGCATCAAGCTGCTCGATGGCCTTGGTTTTCACGGTATTGCATTCCCGGCGATCGGCACCGGGTACGCGAAACATTCTCCGACCGAAGTGGCGGCGACATTTGCACGGGTGCTCAACGAGCTGCTGGCCGACGGCAAGCGAGAGCTCAACGTGGAAATCGTGCTCAGCGACCAGGCTTTCGGCAGCGATCTGAGCTTCATGGAGTTCTTCAAGAAATTCGACGCCGCCGCGAAGTGGGACGGACGAATCGTGCGCGACCATACCGTCTTTATGGTGCACGGCATACGGACCGCGGGCGACTGGATGGAAAAGGTGGGACGTATCCTCCGCGAGGCGGATCTTTCGACAAACCCGGTGCCGGTCGGATATGGCTTCTTCGACGTTCTGAGTTTCCTGCTACCCGTAGGGTGGATACGAAATCATCTGATCGACCGTATCGGTCGGGAACTGGTTCGTTGTCACAATCTCGCTACCACGAAGAAGCTCTCGATCGTTGCACATAGCTTCGGCACCTTTCTGATTGCTTATGCACTCAAGCGGAATCCGAATGTCAAGGTCAATTGTGTCGTGCTCTGCGGCAGCGTGGTACCGGGCGGCTTCGATTGGTCCCTTCTCGATGGTCAGCTATCGGACATCGACTATCGTTATCCCGGATTCCGCATTCTCAATGACTGCGGCTGGCGGGATATCTGGCCTGTCTTTGCACAGACGTTTACCTGGGGATTCGGCTCCAGCGGTCGATTCGGGTTCCAGTCAGGATCCGTCAAAGATCGCTTCCATAACCTGGCCCACAGCGATTTCTTCACCGATGAATTCATAAACGAGTTTTGGGTCCCCGTGATCGTCGAGGGAAAAATCGTCGAGCGAAAGGAGCTCCGGCCCAAGAGTTCATGGTGGCTGCAAGTACTTACCCGGTTTCATATCAAGTACATTGCATTACTGGCGGTTGCCTGCTGGGCTTGGGTGCATTTTGGAAATGGCGGCCTTCCATTCTGTTCCTGACACGCCACTGACACTTAAGCCGCGTGTGTCCAGGGAATGGCTCACATTCTGGTCGACATGTGTCGAAACGACCGGAGAAAGGACGGGGGGCACCTAAGCTTATTAAGAAATCAAAGGCAACGGTCCTGTTGCCGACCAGCCGTCCGATATAACACGTCTTTTTGCAGGACCGCGGTTGTCGGATACTATCCCGCGTTGCACGGAATCTCCCGTCTCGGGATGAGTTGGATTAGCTGATATAACCCCCACCCGCGCGAACCCCTCGAGCACGCTGATCCATCCTCCCGCCTTCCCCGGGCGAAATTTGAGGGAGTTGGCTTTCAGCAGGCGTCAGCTGGCAATTGACCGATTCAGATGTACATCGTTTCCCTGCTGCAGTTGGCGGTGTCGCTCGCGGCTGTCAGCCTACCTCCGGTTTCGTCTTGCGCTGTCCGAGAAGAAAGGCTACCGTGTAACCGGTTTGTGCAATCATCACGCCTGGGTTGACGCGCGAGACGAGGGGGGCATTGCTCTTTTCAGAGCCTCCTGCGGGCTCTGATTGATCGATCCGGAATACGGCAGCGCAGCTTTAGTTCAGTGGCACCCTGAGGAACTGCGCCATGGAGTTGGGGAGTTCCACAACGACTTTGGAGTCCGGGTTCTTCGGGAGGAGATCACAAGCGCAAACCCAATACCAGAGTTATATATGCACGTCATTTCTCTTGCGAGGCAATATGAGATTAAATGGTTGGGTTCTCTTATGGGCTGCCTATGTGGTGCCGACATTCGCATTAGCCGCAACTCCATCAGGTAAAATAACGACGTTCCTGGCCCCGTGCGCAGGCACAGGTGCGGGTGTGGGCGAGGGTACCTTTGCAACTGGTATCAACAACGCGGGGGTGGTTGTTGGATATTGTGCGAAAGTTGTCCAAGCTAATCTGGTGGTAAAAGGATTTGTGCGTGCGGTGAACGGAAACATTACTTCATTCGTCGTTCCGCCTCAGAATGGGATTAATACTAACGGAACTTACCCGAATGCCATCGGTGACTCCGGGGCGATAGTGGGGTATTTCCAGGATTGGTATGACGCATTTCACGGCTTCGTGCGAAGCAGTAATGGGCAATTCACGATATTCGATGTGTCGAATCCCGGAACGTCCGGTAATCAGGGAACTAAAGCTGTCGCCATCAATCAGGCGGGCGATATTACCGGAACCTACCTGGATGCGGCGGGTGTTTCACACGGTTTTTTGCGCACTAGTTCGGGAGCGATCAGCGTAATCGATGCGCCCGGCGCAGGCAACGGCAACAAGCAAGGCACCTTCCCTGTTTCTATCCGTGGTGGGGTAGTCAATAATTATTCCCTTATCATAGGGTATTATATAGATGGCAATAATATCGCGCATGGCTTCAGGGCGGACAATAGTGGATTCATGGACTCGTTCTCTATTCCCGGTGCGGGTAAGAATACCGACATGTCGGGCACCCACTTCACGGCTCAAGCCCCGATAGGCGGCGCGATCACAGGCTGGTATTTAGATTCGCAGGGGACAATGGTTCACGGGTTCTGGGTCAATTTTGACGCCACTGGCGTGGTGCATCAGTTTGACGTACCAAATATTGGTGGCCCGGGCGTGGACCAGGGCACCTTCCCGACAGCGTTCGCTAACAAGACGATTGCTGGACATTATGTGGATGACACTTACACGTGGCGCGGATTCGTCCGTAAGAACGGGGTCTTCACGGTGTTCAAAATTCCAGGCCAGGCAAGGTTCGGAACCTTCGTGAAGGGAATTAATGGCTCAGGGGTAGTCGTAGGACAATATACTTACTATGTCGGCAACCAAGGCTGGACCGAGATGGGTGGCTTTATTCGTAGCAACTAGGAATGTCGCCTGGGGGTGACTGATAGCAACGATGCCCGACACGCCGCGGGTTCCCGAACGCGAAGGCGACGATCGGTGGGCTGATCCGTCGCTGTCTGTTCTGGGACTGGTCCGGCTTTGCTGTCGCACCATCGCGCCGTGATCGACTGTCGATCGGCGCAACGGTCGATCGCGAATGCGGGGGGCCGTAACCCGCATCACCGAGAGCGTGCATGGCTACTCCGCAAGAAGACTTGAAGCGAGGCGTGGAGCACCTCGGCCCCCTGATGGAGGCGCATGGCTTTGCGTTCTCGCTGACCGCGATCGGCAACGGTTCCGGCGGTCCATTTGCCGCGGGAGAATTCACCCGGGGAGACCGGGTGCTTGGCGTGAGTGTTCGCACCGGGCTGGGTTTGGTCGAGTACCGGCTTGGCCGGCTGTGCATCAGTCACGAGGACTACCTGCGCTACACGGGCGCCTGGGGTTCGCAAGACTACCCGAACTTCGGTGGCACGGTGCAGGATAGCTTCGTGGCGCTCGAGCATGATCTGCGCCGCTTCTTTGCGGCGTTTCTGTCGGACGACGACGCGGAGTTTCTGCGGGTCATAGCCGCCCGCGATGCCGAGCCGAACAAGTTCAAGGGCCTGGCCGGGCTCGGGGACCGGAAGCGCTGACGCCCGCTCCTTGGCGAGCTGATCGAAACGAGCGAGACCAAGGACCTTCTCGGTACGCCCAGGTTCCTGTCGTTCTGGTCAGCGGAATACGCACGGCGTCGGCTGATGGGCCGCTACCCGCCGGTTGGAACGGCGCGGTCTTTCGAGACGCGCGCGTGAACTGGTGCCATCCGCGATGCGGTGCATGCAGGGTCCCACAACGACAATCCCCGTGAGCGTCGGGTACGCATAGCCATTTGTCTACCAGCCGGGTTCAGACGGCCGATGTACGAGTCCAAACACCAGACACCGCTGTCGCGGTTTAAGTTCGCCAGCAGAATGCTGGCACACCTGCTCGCCGCGATAGCGCTGCTCGGCGCATCCCTGGGCATCGGTATCGTCGGATACCTCATGTTCGAACATCTGTCGTTGATCGACGGCCTGTTGAATTCGGCCATGCTGCTCGGTGGCATGGGTCCAGTGGACCCTCCGGTCACGCCGGGCGGCAAGGTCTTTGCCAGTATCTACGCGCTCTATGCCGGCCTGGTCTTCGTCGTCACGGCGGCACTGCTCGTGACCCCACTGCTTCATCGATTGCTGCATCGGTTCCACTGGGACGGGGAGTCTTGACGGGCGATCCAACGCGGTGTTGCAGCCCCAGGAAATGACTGACGAAGTGACGGGTGTCATCATCGAGGGATATCGCACGACACCGCGCGGCGTTCAACGACGGAACGGCGCCGTATCCGTTCAGACATCGTCGCCAGCGGAGATCGAGCCCCGGTCGCGATCGGGCGTAAAGCGGCCCGGTTGATGCCATCCCGCGGGCGCGGTGTGGGACGCTTGATAAATCCGCAACGGAATCGAAGCGGCGATTTGAGGAGTTCAGCCATGACATCATCGATACGCGGTTCGGCAAGACATTCGCTCGTCGGAGTGACACGGGGTACCCTGACGCTGCTGATCGCAGCGGTTTGCGGTGGTGGGTTTCACCCGGCCCATGCGGATGTTGCACCGCGCGGTACCAACCCTGGTATTCCGCCTGCATCGATTGCGGTGGTCGACGAGGCATGGGATCTCGCAAGGCCGAACGGAGAGGTGGCGTCCAACGCGGCCAGCCTGACACGCCGATCGCGCGCCGCGGCTTACCACGATTTCCTTCGAGTGATTTGGGTGCCGCCGGGGCTCAGGATTACTACGGTCGGCAAGCCCCGGGCAAAGCGCGCGTTCTTCACGGCCAGTTCGTTTCTCAGTCCACCGGCGACGGTCGATCAGGTCGTCAGCTTCGTCGGCGCCTCGTACCGCGAGGGCCAGGACCTCGCCTTGATGGTCTGCCGTCCGCCGGTCGATGACGTATCCGTCACGCAACCGATCCTGGCGACATGGCCGAAGGTGCTGCCGCTGATCAAGAATGACCTCGGTGACTGCGAAGCCGGGACGCTGACGCCGGGCGAGCAGGAGATCTGCGTCGTCGCAGGGCGCTATCGGGACCGGAAGTTTCTGAGTTATACGCAGGGCCTCAAGCAGACGCTGGATCTCGCCGCGCAGCTTTTCGCGACCGAACTCAGCCGGAACGCATTGTGGGACGATTTCAGCATCGGCAATGCATTCAGCGGGCTCGGGTTCACCGTCTGGGGAAGTTCCACGCCCGATACGCCGACGACGCCACTGACCGCGGGAGCGATGCTGCAGCGCTCGGTCGTGCCCGAATACCTGCTGCGGAACGTCACGCTGCCGGACGGGAACTGCCGCTGTGTACAGGTCCCGGAATCGGAATCCTTGCACAAGGCACCGGTCGACCCGGTAGCGATCTGGGCCGCCGGCCGGCTCGATGACGGCGCATGCCGGCAGTTTCCGGCGCTACCGTGATCGAGGCGGGGCCGGCAATGCGCTGTGGACCTGCGCGCTCCCGGTTCCGTCTACGGCGTGTCGCCTTGGACTTCAAACTTCGAGGAGAAGGCGCCGAAGATGTTATCGGCACAGCGGATGCGGATTCGCGCGTCCCCGGAGGACTTGAGTCCGGCCGGTACGTGGACGGTGCTGCGACCGGTGTTCGCGACCTTGCGGGCCAGGGGATAGCGGAACTGTTGCCCATCATCCATCGATAGATCGATATCGACGTTCTCGCAGGCGATCGGGCTGGCGCGCGTTCCGGCGACGGCCCAACGAACGATCTCGTCGTGATTGGCCTTCCAATCATTGCCCTCCAAAGGATCCGTCACCGCGAACGGCCCGGCGTTGTTGACGACATTGACGGTCCGGACCGCGCTGGACGCGACCCCGCCCCGGCCGTCCCGGGCCGTCAGCCGGAATGCCATCGTGCGACCGTAGTTCGGGAGTACCTCGAATTTGGCGCCCCACGGCAGATTGCGCAGCGCCGCGGCCAGACGCGGTAACGTGCGGGTGCGGCCCTCGAGAGTGGGCGGAAACGATCGGAACAGGGGCTGCAACCCCGATCGAGGCGTTTGTGCGAGGGTTTGCAGCACGGTTGCCGGGCGGGAGCCGAGGTCGTGCTGTTCCCACGAAAACGTCAGCGTATCCCCGTCCGGATCCTTTCCGGTCCCTTCCAGGAAGAATGGCGTCTGGCGGGGTATGTAATAGCCCGCCGCGACATTGGCATTGACTCGCGGAGGAGTATTGCCGGTCGCCTGAATGACCCCGCAGGCGCTACCCGGTCCGGACCAGACATTCGACGATATCTCGTCCAGGCTGTGGACGTGGAAATAGGGAATCGAATGTTTAGCGACATTGTCCGATCCGCAGAGGCTCGCGTAGCCCATGATCGTGATGCCGCTGCCGATTTCGTACGCGCTGTTCGGCTCCCGATTGCCGTCGCCGCAACTACCGAGCGGGCTGTTGAACGTATGGTTGCCGCCGAGTTGATGGCCGATCTCGTGCGCGACGTAGTCGACCCAGAATGCGTCTCCCTCAGGCACTTCCGAACCGGTCATGCCCTGCGCCTTGTGACCGGCGACGCAGACCGAACTTAGCTCGGCGAGCCCGCCGCTCGATCGGACGAACACGTGGCCGATGTCATAGCCATCGGAGCCGATGATGCGATCGAGGACGTGCTGGTTCTTCGTCGGCAGGTCTTCCTCGTCGACGTTGAAGAAGGGATCAGTATTCAGATCGGTGAAGATGATCTTGTCGTTTTGCGGCACCAGGCGGAATTTGATTGAGAGCTCCGCCTCGTAGATGCCGTCAATGCGATTGACCGCCTGGACGATTGAGGCGAGGACCTTGGGGATCGAGCCACCGAAATAATCCGAGTACCGGTAGTTGGCGGCCACGGCCAGCCGATAGACGCGACGCTGCGCGCCGGTCGCGCTGCCGTTGACCGATGCGTCGGCATCGCCCGGCGCGCGCTGCGGAAATCCGGAGTCCCCGCGGTCGATCGGCGGCGGTAGTTCACGCCAGGGCAGGCGCCTGGCATCCCGCTTGAAGAAGCTGCGATAGAGACCTTCCTGCTGTGGCCCCAAAGGTTCGACGAATACGACGTCCCGCGGTCCGATGATCATCGCGTGCAGGCCCGACGGCGACCAATCGAGCCGGACCCGGACGGTCTTGTCGTCGATGGCTACGCCGGCGTAGCTGCGAATCTCCGGGTAGCGCTCGGCCAGGGACTCGGGCATCACGTCCGAAGGCTCGATGCGGAAGGTCTTGTAGCCGCCATCGGGCAACGGCAACGCGATCGTGACCGGGCTGGTCCGCTGGCCGCCGCTTCGCGCGTCGAGTCGCTGCTTCGCGAGCGTCGCATCGAGCCGGAGCAGCCGATATCGGTCGGGCGCCGGCGGGCTGTCCGGTTGGGCCGGGGATGGGACGGTGCCGGGATCGACGTCCTGCCACAGGTCGCCGGATCCGGCCGCGCTCGCTGGTGACGGCAGATTGGCGGCGAGTCCCATGAGCATGACGAACAGCCTGACGAACATGATGTTCCCTCCGTTGTTATCCGGACATGGTGCCACAACTGGGGAGTGCTCAAGAACCCGCGCAACCGGGGTGTAGGATCGGATCGCCGAGATCCTGCATGCGGGCGCATTTTGCCGCGGGAGTTGACCTATAGTTCCGGACAGCCCCCCTGTTGGTCGATTGTGCCGCTCGAGGTCGGGGTCCATGAAGAATCCCCTCCGATCCACTTTGTTCGTCATCCGTCTCGTCCTGATCGCCTGCCTCCACGTGCTCGCGACTCCGGTCCGGGCGCATCTAGACCCGATCCTGGACGCCGAGGACCGACTCGATCCTTTTGCGAACGTTCTGATCGAGGGAATCGGCTCACCCTCGGCTGACATGCGCGGCCGCGTCGCCCTGGCGTACGGCCGCATGCAGAAGCCCGAAGGCATCGATGCTTTGCTCCGGCTCTCCGGGGATCGCGACCCGTCCGTTCGGGCGCAGGCCTTGTTCGCGCTCGGCCAGTTCGCCTGGCGTGCCGAATTCGCATTGGGACGCGAAGACGAAATCGCCGACCGGATCGCCGGGCATCTGGGCGAGCGTGACGAGTACGTGCGCGCGGCCGCGGTCGAAGCACTGGGGAAGATCGGCTTCTTGCGGGTACCGAGCCTGGTGACTCCGCTGCTCGCCGACGCGGTCGCGCAAATCCGCGCCGAAGCGCTGATGTCGCTGTTTCGTTATCGCTACGTCTACATGCGGCGGAACCCGGGTACCCCCGTCCCGATGTTGCCACAGGAAAGCCTTGAGCGCATGCCGGCCCTGGTCGGTGATCCGGACGTGGCCGTACGCCGCAACCTGGCCTACAACTTCGTCCGCTACGTCGATCCGCGCGGCCTACCCATCGTGTTGCGCCTGGTCGACGACGCGGATGCTTGGGTCCGGCTCCATTCGGTTAATTCCCTGGCCCGCATCGGAGACCCGGTCGCGTTGCGGGCTGTCCGGCTCCGCCTCGACGACGCCGACGCCCGTGTCCGCTGGGCCGCTGTCCACGCGCTTGCCGCGTTGAAGCAGCCGGAATATGCCGGCAGTCGGCGTAGCGACCCCGACCCTCATGTTCGCTCGGCTGTCGCCGCGGTGTTGGGGGATGTGCCCAATAGGCCTGGTGATCGGACGATCCGTTGGTTGCGACAACTCGCGGCGGATTCCAGCATCGAGGTTCGCGCTGTAGCGGTCAACGGTCTTGCCCGAGGTCTCGGAAGCGATGCCTGGTCCGATGTCGAGACCGCGCTCGACCATCCGAGTCCAGTGTTAAGGGCCGCCGCCATTCGCGCCTCGCGGTACCTGACGCAGGACCAGCGGGCCTTGGTCATCGGCGCGGCGAAGCCGGATCCCGACCCGATCGTCCAGGATGCCCTGCTGAACCTGCTCGCCACCGTGGACGGCCCGGCGGCCTACGCCTTCATCGGACGTCGACTGGAATCTCCGTACATCGACATCCGCACATCCGCCCTCCAGGCCCTCGCGGCGCGCGGCGAAGCCGATGCCCCCCGGCTGTGCTGGCGCACCTATCGCGCGAATCCGGGTTGGGGCAAGACCAACCTACGAATGGCGGCGGTTCAGACGATGGCGAAGTTTTCCGGCGAGGACAGCAGTCGCTACCTGCGCGCGATGCTGGAGGACGAGGTCTTCGCGGTCGGCATGCTGGCGTTTGACGCGCTGATCGCTCGCGGGGTGTCCGACATCGTGCGTCCATCGGAGACCTTAACGTTTACCCCGTATCGCGATCTGAGGGTCTCGGATCACCCGCTGGTCGTGTTGAACACCGAGCGCGGGGTGATCCTGCTGCAACTCGATGCCGTGAATGCGCCGATTCACGTCGCCAATTTCGTTGGGATGGTTCAGGACCGCCTGTTCGACGGCAAGACCTGGCAACGCGTGGTGCCGAACTTCGTCGTCCAGGGGGGCTCGCCGAGCGTCATGGGCGCCGCCGCTCAGGAGTATTTCTTGCGTGCCGAGATCGGCCGTCGGCACTTCCGACGCGGTGCGATCGGCATGTCGCGTTCGGATCTGTTCAACACCGGAGATTCCGAGCTGTTCATCACGCATGTGCCGGCGCCGCATCTCGATGGGCAATACACGCTGTTTGGTCAGGTGATTTACGGCATGGACACCGTCGACCGGCTCGAAGCGTTCGACAGGATCATCACCGCGCGCCTCATCAGACGCTGACGAGGCTATCGGTTAGAAAGCTGTTCGTCGGCTTCTCCGCGGACACCTAAGGCTCACCGGGGCCGCTCTCGAACGGCCTCGTGACCGTTTCCACCCCCTGAAAGGGCGGATCGGCCGTGGCGCGACGGCCCACCCTCGCGTGCGCGCTCCCGGTTCGATCCGACGCCAATTCGACAACGACAATAGTTGGGAGTAAGACCATGTGCGCGATTTCCATGAAAGCAAATTCGGCCCACCGACATGGCCGTACCGTAGTAGCGGTGGCGATGCTCACCGCATCGATGAGCGTTGCCGCTGGGCAATGGACGCAGTCCCCGATGAACCCGGCGTTTCTGGCCTGGTCGGCAAAAGCACTCGTTCAGCGAGGGCAGGAGGCCAATGGCGGGGCCACCGGGGAGTTGGGCTTTCACGCCTCTCCGGTTCGCTTGCCCAGGTACGGTGGCAATCCGGCGACCATCGCCGGTCTCGGTCAGGAACCCTTGCCGCAGGCGTTCGACCTGCGGGAATTCCGCGGCGTGACCTCGGTCAAGAACCAGGGACAATGCGGTTCCTGTTGGGCTTTCGCGGCGATCGGTTCCTTGGAGTCCAATCTGAAATACCTGAGACAACAGGAATGGAATTTTGCCGAACAGGATATGAACAAGCTGCACGGATTCGACGATGCAGAGTGTTTCGGTGGCGACAATTTCATGGCCGCCGCCTACCTCGTGCGCTGGGCAGGTCCGTACGCCGAAGGACAGGTTCCCTATCCCTACCAGATCGACGAAACGAGTCGAGGCAGCGGTGACACGATGGCCAAGAAGAAGCACGTGCAGGAGGTGTCATTCCTGCCGGACAGAAGCGGCCCTAAGGACAACGATCTCGTCAAGCGTGTGATCAAGGAAGGTGGTGGAATGCTGGCCGCGTACCGCCACAATAGCGCCTACTACAACAAGGACACCGCCGCGTATTACTACTACGGCGAGGATCAGCCGAATCACGCGATCGTCTTGATCGGCTGGAACGACAACTATCCGAAAGAGCGCTTCCTGCCGCCCCCTGGCGCTCAGCAGCCGTCGGGTAATGGTGCATTCCTCGTCAAGAACAGTTGGGGAGGCCAGTGGGGCAAGAACGGCTACTTCTACATCTCCTATTACGACGAGAGCTTGTCGAGCTTCACGGCGTTCCACGGCGTGGAAAGCGTCAACAACTATACGCAGAGCTACGAGTACGATCCTCTGGGATGGACCAGTTCGCTCGGGTTCGAGAGCAAGGACACCGCGTGGTTCGGCAATATCTTCCTGGCCTCGGTGGTCGGCTCCACGATCGAGGCAGTGAGCTTTTATACGCCCGTCGTCAACAGTGACTATGAGATAGCCATCTACGACAAGGTGGACCCCGGCAATCCGACGTCGGGCCGCAAGGTGGGCGGAAGGTCGGGGCTTATCGGATTGCCCGGCTATCACACGATTCAACTCGTAGAGTCCGCACCCGTGACCGCGTTCAAGCGATTCGCGGTCGTCGTGAGACTGACGACGCCAGGCTATGAGTACCCGGTACCGCTGGAGACCCATGTGGATGGGCACAGCAGCGCGGCGAAAGCGGCAGTAGGCGAGAGCTTTGTCAGCACCGACGGATCAGCATGGCGCGATGTCGTGACCGAACTGGATTCGAAACTGATCGGCGCGCGACCGAACGTGGCGCTGAAGGCCTTCGGGATCAAGGAGAATCCGTAGCATCCGCCGGGTACCTGCTTATCGCCGGATGTCGGGCCCGGTAGGGGAACCGAGTGTCGCGGTCGCGTATCGCCCACCGACACTGGTTTCCGTTCCCGCCTGATCCCGTACGTGGACTGGATGGCTGCGTGTTGCGCAGTATCTGTAAACATCCGGCTCCAGCATTCCACTGAACGCTGTTGCATTGGCGGCATCCCCGCGCAAGGTCGTCCGATGCGGCAACGACGCGAGCCAAGGACGAAATCGACGATTCCCCAGGGTCGATTTCGTCGGTTGAGTCGAAATCACGTTGGGTCTCACCGCCCTGAACATCGGCAAGCATGGCTTTTGTTCAGATGATGAGAAATGCACCGCCCATCTCACGCGGAATGGCCAAGAACATCGCTTCTGTGGTCAAATTTCGGCTTCCTGCTCAAGGACGCTTCCGGCACTGTCGATCACCCTCGTGCGAACGATCGCAATGAAATGGATCTTCAACGGAAAGCTATCTCCACCCCGATCGAGCGATGACCCACGAGGATCCCGAGGCATGCGTAATAGAGTCTGGCTCAGAGTAACCGGATTTCTGATAGTGGGGTTTCACGGCCTGCTGGTGGCCGCGCCGGCCACCCCATCTAAGAACACTGGCAGCACTCTCGACCGCACGGTACTGCCGATTCCCGAACCGAAATACCCCGCGATCACGACTCTGGACGCCCGCAATGCCAAGGCTCCGCCGAGGTTCGAGATCAAGGCGCCGGATGGGGCGCCGAATGTCGTCATCGTGTTGTTGGACGACATGGGCTTTGCGGTACCCGGTACCTTCGGCGGACCGGTACCGATGCCGACGCTGGACCGGCTGGCGCAGGGCGGTCTGCGCTATAACAACTTTCACACCACCGCGCTGTGCTCGCCGACGCGTCAGGCACTGAAGACCGGGCGGAACCACCACACCGGCAACACCGGCTCGATCATGGAAACGGCGACCGCGTTTCCGGGTGACACCGGCGTCCTGCCCGGGAGTGTCGCCCCATTGGCGGAAATCCTCAGGCACAACGGCTACAGCACCGCTGCTTTCGGCAAGTGGCATGAAACGGCGCCATGGGAAATCAGCGTGTCGGGACCTTATACCCGCTGGCCGACGCTTCAGGGGTTCGACAAGTTCTACGGGTTTCTCGGTGGCGAAACCAACCAGTGGGCGCCTTCGCTGTACGACGGGGTCACGAAGGTCGAAGCACCCAGCCGGCCCGGTTACCATTTCACGGTCGACATGACGGATCAGGCGATCGCCTGGGTTCGGTATCAGCAGGCGTTGACGCCCGAGAGGCCGTTCTTCATCTATTACGCGCCCGGTGCCACGCATGCCCCGCACCATGTTCCGAAAGAGTGGGCCGACAAGTATCGGAACCGTTTCGATGCGGGCTGGGATCGGTTGCGCGAGGAGACGCTGAAGCGCCAGATTCAGATGGGTATCGTTCCGCCAGGTACTCCGCTCGCCTCCAAACCCGAAGCGATTAGGGACTGGGACACGCTCAGCGCCGACGAGAAGCGGCTCTTCGCGCGTCAGGCGGAGGTCTACGCGGGATTCGCCGAACACACCGACCACGAAGTCGGTCGCCTGGTCGATGCCCTGGCAGCCCTGGGTGAGTTGGACAACACCTTGTTCGTCTATATCGCTGGCGACAACGGAGCCAGTGCCGAAGGCGGCATGTCCGGCATGTTCAGCGAGGGAACCTACTTCAATGGCGTGCAGGAGACCGTTGAGGATCAGCTCAAGCATCTGGAGCAATGGGGTGGGCCCGAAACCTATCCGCACATGGCGGCGGGTTGGGCGGTCGCATTCGACACGCCGTTCCGATGGACCAAGCAGGTGGCCGCGGATTTCGGCGGGACGCGGAACGGCATGGTGGTTCACTGGCCCAAGCGCGTCCAGGCGAAGAACGGGCTGCGCAGCCAGTTCCATCACGTGATCGACATCGCGCCGACGGTGTTGGAAGCGGCGCATTTGCCCGAGCCGAGAGTCGTCAACGGTGTCAAGCAGGCCCCGTTCGAGGGCGTCAGCCTCGGGTATACCTTTGACGACCCGAATGCCAAAGATCGGCATCTGACGCAGTACTTCGAGATTTTCGGCAACCGCGCGCTCTATCACGATGGCTGGCTTGCCGGAACGGTGCACCGCGCACCGTGGGAGCCGACGGCCCGCCACCCATTGGAGCATGACGTCTGGGAGCTCTATGACGTCCGGCACGATTTCAGCCTGTCTCGCGATCTGGCGAAGGACAATCCGAAAAAGCTGGCCGAGATGCAGAAGCGCTTTCTCGCGGAGGCCGTCAAATACAACGTGCTGCCGTTGGACGACCGCTTCCTGGAGCGCCTGTCGGCATCGGCCGTCGGGCGCCCGGACGTCATGGCCGGACGAACCAGCCTGACGCTGGCCGAGGGTATGATCGGCATGATGGAAAACGTGTTCATCGACGTAAAGAACCGTTCGCTGAGCATTACCGCCGACGTCGAGATTCCGGAGGGCGGTGCCCAGGGTGTGATTCTCGCTCAGGGCGGCCGGTTTGGCGGCTGGAGCCTGTACGTGAAGGACGGCAAACCCGCTTACACCTACAACTTCCTCGGCTTGGAGCAGTTCACCGTGATGGCGCCGCAGCCTCTGCCCGCTGGAAAAACCACGCTGGTGCTCGATTTTCAGTACGATGGTGGCGGTGTCGGCAAGGGCGGCACCGGCGTGCTTTCGGCAAATGGCCAGAAGCTGGCGGAAGGCCGAATCGAACACACGCAGCCGCGCATCTTCTCGGCGGATGAAACGGCCGATGTCGGCATGGACGATGCCACGCCGGTCGTCAGCGGCATCGGCGAGGGCCGTGCAACCCGTTTCACCGGAAAGATCGACAAGATCACCGTGGAGGTCAGATGACGTCGATTAAACAGGGGGATGATTGTCAATGAGGGAAACAGCAAGCGTGGCAGAAGACGTGAGTGAGGCACGTGCGACTCATGGCCGGTCGGCACTGTGTGCCCTGCCGCTGATCGCCGCGGCCTGGAATGCCGGCGCCGCGGAGTCTGGCCCCGCGCCGGGCGTCGCTGAAACCGATCCGTGGTCCTTCAATCTGACGGCCTACGCATGGCTGCCGGGCCTAACCGGCGACTTCAGCGCCGGGCCGTTGAAGCGCTCCGTCGACGTCAATTTCGTCGATATCGCCGGCAAGCTCAGCTCGGTACCCTTGGCCTTCATGGGACGTTTCGAGGCGCATTACGAACGCTTCGGCTTCTACCTGGACGGCAACTACATGGACCTCGACTTTCGCGACAAGACCGGGCCACGGGGCCTGGTCGGCGTCGGTCTGTCGACGCAGCTGGGATTGATGGATTACGGATTCATGTACCGTCTGTTCGGTCCGTCGCCGGCCGACCATTCGAACTGGTCCGGCGTGTCTCATTCCAACCGGCTGGACGTCTACGTCGCCGGCAGGACCTTGTGGTTGACGAACACGCTGGACCCGAAGCACCTCGGCTCGCGGTCGAGCGGAGCGACCGTGACGGCGCCTCTGATCGGCGGGCGCTTCGGTGTCGACCTGACGCCCGACTGGTTCATTCTGGCCGATGGCAATCTGGGTGGGTTCGGCGCCGACAACGTCACATTCACCGGCACCCTGCAGGGGATGGTCGGCTACCGCTTCCTGATGGGCAGTGTGCCAGGGTCCGTCGAGTTGGGGTATCGCGCGTTGCGGGTGTCCGCCGAACCGAACTCCCGCATGCACACGAACATGACGTTGAACGGCCCGTTTGCCGGCTTGACGGCCTATTGGTGATCGTCGCGTCACGAGAAGGGTACCGCGCGAGTGCGCTTGATCAGTGAGCAGAGTGCTTGATGCGATGCGCTTCGGGGAATCTCGGTGCCTTCGCGGGGTTACCGGGCTCGACGGCCGCTCCGTTCGTTGACGCGGTGGTGGCGGGCGGCCGAGTCGTCCGTCCGGCTCTGCTCCTGAGTGGTCTGCTGTCGTCGATGGCGCCTGGCCTGGCGCTAGCAGTTCCGTTTCAGGACTTCCAGATCTGGACGGCGATCACGGCCAAGGGCACGCTCGGTCTGGTCGATCGACACGACAGTCCGTTGCGGTTCTGGCTCGAGGCCCAGGGGCGGTACGGCAACGATTCGACGACGCTGTCGCAAGGCATCCTTAGGGCCGGCCTGGGCTATGCGCTCGACGACCACAGCAGCGTCAGGCTCGGCTACGCCTACGTACCGACCATGGAGCCGTTCACGACGCATAGCCGCAATGAACAGCGATCGTGGCAACAGTACCTGTGGGGTACGGCTGGCGAGACCGGTCACTGGAACCTGCGAACACGTTTCGAGCAGCGCTACCGCCCTGAGGGTTCGGAGATCGGCTGGCGCATTCGTGAGCAGGTCAAGTTCGCGCGGCCGATCGCGGACTGGGATGGCTGGAGTTGGGTGCTGTCGGAGGAACTGTTCATCAACCTGAACCGGACCAGCTACACCAACGAGGGGTTCAACCAGAACCGCATCTTCGCCGGGCTCTCATACCGGCTCAACGAAACGCTGCACACCGAGATCGGCTACCTGAACCAGTTCAGCAATCGTGACGGTGCGCCGAACGAGCTGCATCACATCCTTTCGATCGCGCTTTACATCGACGACTGATCGGTCCGGCGCGCGTCGACGCGTTTGGCGGTTGATGTCGGGGCGGTTTCCGTCCAGCTTCGTCGCACGCGTGCAGCACCGGCTGCTGAGCGCCGGTGGACTATGCGGCATACCGCCACTGGTCTCGGGTCGATTGACAGGCCGCGCCGCGCAGAGCATCCTGCACGCGCTCATGATGTTCCCGGGTATCGGCCCGAGGATTCGTCGGGACGACGGGCTGGTCTGGCCCGAGGAGGGCCGCCGTCGTGGCCGCGCCGGTTGGCTGCTCGCCAGGGAGGGAAAGCCATCGAAGCGTCATTCCGGGGTGGAACCCGGAAATCGGGTTTCCATGTCCCTCCGAACCAGGTTCGAGTTGGGTACGGGACAGTCCCTTCGACGGAAAGCCGGTATCCAGTCCACCATGAGGTGTGAGCTTGCTTCCTCGATGTGGGCAAGCCCGGTCGCCCGGACCACGTGCCAGTTTGGTCCAGATCCCGCGCGGACGTGATCGCATTCTCGTCCACCCCTTTCGGTCCATGTATTTCGCAACCCGATGACGCCTACCGCCGACGAACTGCTTTTCCTGCCGCTCGGTGGTACCGGCGAAATCGGCATGAATCTGAGCCTTTACGGCCATGACGGCGCATGGCTGGCGGTCGACATCGGCATCACGTTCGGCGGAGACGAGTTTCCGCAATACGACGTGATGATGGCCGATCCGGACTTCATCGCCCGTCGGCGCGAGCGGCTCGTCGCGATCGTGTTGACGCACGCCCACGAGGATCACGTCGGCGCCTTGCCCTACCTGTGGCGCCGCCTACAATGCCCGGTCTATGCGACGCCGTTTACCGCGGCCTTGGCTCGCGCGAAGCTGGTACGCGCGGGCATCGACGAGACGCCGGTCGTCGAAATCCCTCTCGGCGAACGCTTCGATGCCGGTCCGTTCACGATCGAATACATCGGCATGACGCACTCGATTCCGGAGCCGAATGCGCTGTTGATCGGAACGCGGTGCGGCGCGGTACTCCATACCGGGGACTGGAAGCTCGACGACCAACCGGTCATCGGGCGCCATTACGATCGGCGTCGGCTGGTGTCCCTGAGACGCGAGCCCTTGCTCGCGATGGTCTGTGACTCCACGAATGCCGTGGTACCCGGTCACACGGGCTCCGAATCCAGCCTCTACGAACCGCTGCGCGAGATCGCCGAGCAGGCCCAGGGCCGCGTACTGGTGACCTCGTTCGCCAGCAATGTCGCCAGGCTCGCAACCCTGGCGCGCGTCGCCGCAGCCGTCGGCCGGCGTTTCGGGGTCATCGGTCCGGCGATGGAGCGGATGCTGGCGCTGGCCCGCGCGACCGGCTACTGGCCGGCTGGTCTCCCGGACATCGTCGATCCGCGCCATCTCGGTTTTCTGCCGCCCGGTGAGGTCCTGGCCGCGTGCACCGGCAGCCAGGGCGAGGATAACTCCGCGCTGGCGCGTATCGCGACGGATCGCCACCCGCATCTGTTGCTCGATGCGCGCGACACCGTCGTCTTCTCGTCGCGGATGATCCCCGGCAACGAACGGTCGGTCGAGCGACTGCAGACGAGACTGAAGCAAATCGGCGCGGAGGTGGTCACCGATCACGATGCGCACGTGCATGTGTCCGGCCATCCGGCGGAGGATGACCTGAAGCGTCTGTACGACTGGGTTCGACCGCCGGTGGTGATTCCGGTCCATGGAACGCCGCGGCATCTGGCAGCGAATGCGGCGATCGCCGAGGCTTGCCACGTGCCGGTCAGCCGGGTCATCGCCAATGGTGATATCTGCCGGCTAGGACCGCACGGCCCGGAGCTGGTCGACCGGACACCGACCGGCCGGCTGAAGCTTGACGGCGACGGCGGGCTTTCCAGCGTTCCCGCCGAGACGCTGGCCGTGATGCTCGCGAAGGGTCGTTGACCGGCACGACTCACGATGCCGACCCCGGGTGCCGGCGCAGTGCGTCGGCCATCAGCGCAACGATCACGACATTGACCACCAACGCGATCGCCGATAGCCAGGTCGTCGAGTGCGCTAACTCGTATAGTTCGAACGGGATATAGATCGTCCCGCTGCCGGCGGCCAGCCATTCCGCCCAGCGTCGTTCGCGCCACAGTCCGTATGCTTCGATGAAGCGCAAGCTGCCATACGATGCGGCGAAGCCGGCGAGTGTCCATAGGCGCGCGTCGGTCAGTTGCGCCGCGGCGTCCAGGAAGATTCGCGGATAATGCTTGGCGGGGTTCAGATGAAAATGCGTCAGGACATCCGCGGCAAGTTGCTCGACATCCCTGTGCATCAGCGACAGCACGCCGAACCCGGCAATGAATACCAGAACGCCCTTCAGGGCTTCGAACACGGCGACGCCGCGGACTGCTCTCGACGAAGAATAAGTTTGCAATCCTGCCCTCGTTACTTAGCCTTGGACCGATCGTCGTCGGGCGACTTGCCGATCTCCTCGCGGCATGATCGAGACACGCAATCGCATGCGGTTGTCGGTGATTAAGCTATTTCGTCGCTGCTGTCGATCGACCGCGGTAGCTCCCTGGCCGCGTCTGATCGCACCAGGGTCGATCGCATGACCGCATCCCGCCGGATCGCATCCGTGCGATGCCCAGTATACGGCGCATGTCGCTCATCCTTAACGAGTCTCGCGCATTCATTGTCGGCTTGACGATGGGGTCGAGCCTCGAGGGCGCCCGCTCGAACCAAGAAACATTAAGACTTGGCTACCTCTCGATCGAGAGAATCGCCCGAGTCCTTGCTCTCGGGTCGACTCGTCCGTTCGGCGCAATGCCCGGTGTGGAAGCCCCGCGAGTTTGTCACGGGTCCCCGGCAACAGGATAATTCCGCGACGCCGTCGCCGGACGGCGATTCACGACTCGGACCGAATTCATTTCCCCGGAGACCAGAATGCAGACCTATCGAAGTGGCAAGACGGCCACGCCATTGATGCTCCTCTCGGCAGCCCTGACTTATGGCTTGCTGAATGATGCGCATGCCTCGGTGTCCGAACCGGTCGCGGCAACGCCGCCACCGTGTTCGGCTCCGGCCGTTGTTACGACCGCGGGACGATTCTGCGGCGTGACGCAACAGGTCAACACCGGCGGGGGAAGCACCCAGGCGGTACGTGCCTACATGGGAATGCGCTATGGTTTCGCGCGGCGCTTCGCACAGCCGCAGCCGGTAACCGCGAGTGGCGAGGCACCGGCGACGCTGCTGGGCAATGTCTGTCCGCAGGATCCGGCGAACCTGCCGGCGAACGCGCCGGTCAGCGAGGATTGCCTGTTCCTTAACGTCTGGACGCCGGTGCAAGCAAGCACTTCCCCGCTGCCGGTCTTGGTCTTCATCCACGGCGGTGGATTTCAGGAGGGGGCGAGTTCACAGGCCGTCTTCATGGGGACGCGTCTCGCGGCCATCGGTCAGGCCGTGATCGTGACGATCAACTACAGGCTAGGTGCGCTCGGATTTCTGACCGGTGGCACCGGCCCGAACCAGATCACGCCGAATCTGGGCCTCGCCGATCAGCGTCTGGCCATACAGTGGGTGCATGACAACGCGTCGGCCTTTGGCGGCGATCCCTCGCGAATCACCCTGTTCGGCGAGAGCGCCGGCGCGATGTCGATCGGCATTCATCTGACCGCGCCGGCCGTTCAGGGGCTGTTCAACAGCGCGATCATGGAAAGCAACCCGTATGGGCTGCCTTACAAGACCGCGGACCAGGCAAATGCCGTTCGCACCTTGTTCAACAACTCCGATGCCGTCACCGGCGGATGCACCTCGCCGGCCGCGCCCCCGGGTTCGCTGGCCTGTTTGAAGTCGCTGACCTGGCAGCAGATCGTTGCGGCGCAGGGGCAGATCACGTTTGCATCGCAATTGCCGGCGATGCAGGGCCAGTTCAGCGCACTGCTGACGTGGAACCCGCAAGTCGACGGGAATCTCGTCCCGGTCCAGCCGAACGAGGCGGTCATCAAGAAGCCGGTCATCGCCGGGACGAACCTGAACGAGGGCGCGTTGTTCATCACTCTACCGCTGCCCCTTCAGCCGGGCGGTCCGGGCAAGCCGGGTGGCTACTGGTTCTATCTGACCAGGCTGTTCGGTGAGGATACGGCAGCGGACATCATCAAGCTGCCGCGTTATGCACCCAATCCGACGGACAACCGGCCGGAACTCGCGCGCATCGTCACGGACTACCTGTTCACCTGCGCGACACGTCATGTGATGTCGTCCGCGACGAACCGGAATTTCGCCTATCTGTTCTCGCACCGACCGTCGTTCGCGGTCTGGCCGGGCAGTGCGATTCCGCTGCCGTGTCAACCGGTCGCCGATGGGGGCCAGGGGCAGGTCTGCCACAGCTTCGAGATGCCGTATGTATTCCGTAACCCGATCGCCGTGGATGCGGCGGCGACGCCGAACGGCAAGGTGCCGCCGGGTACGAACTTCACTGCGGCCGAGCGGCCGCTGATCAACAGCATCACGCAGTACTGGACCAGCTTCGCGGCCAATGGACGACCGAGCGATAGCTCGCCGACGACGCCGGCCTGGCCGCAGTTCACGAAGAACGGTACCCGACAGGTGCTGAATCTGACGCCGGGCCAGACGCAGGACAACGGGGCGAACTGCGGGTTCTGGGATACCGTCGGCTACGACAAGGGTGCCAACCTGTATGACCCCGCGAGCGATGCGAATTGATCGTCAGCCCCGGTCGGGGACGCGCTGATCCATTCAGGGTGTTCCGCGATACCGGATAGGGTCGCCGACCTCGGCCCGTTTCAAGGGTCGAGGTCGTTACCTGAGCCGTTGAGCGGTTTGTAGACCGGGCCGGCGTCGCGATGCGGCGCCGGCCTCTTTCGTTCCCGAAAGCCTTAGTCGATCGATCGCAGCCGGTCGAGCAGCGCGTGTCGGTCGACCTTGCCGACCGGATTCAGCGGTAGTTCGTCGAGGATATGGAAGCGTTCGGGCGTCTTATACGCGGCGATGCGTTGGGCCGTGAATTGCCGCAACTCGTCCTCGTCCGGCACCGGATGATCGGGATCCAGCATCACCGCGGCGACGATGACCTGACCCAGGTGCGGATCCGGCAGACCGACGACACCGACGCGCACCACAGCCGGGTGCTCAGCGATGACGTCCTCGACTTCGAGCGGCGAGACGTTTGATCCACCGCGGACGATGATCTCCTTGCGTCGTCCAACGAACCAGTAGACACCCTCGGCATCCCGGCGCGCCAGATCCCCGGTACGGACCCATCCGTCGACGATCGCCGCAGCCGTGGCGTCCGGGTCGTTCCAGTAGCCTACGGTCGCTGCCGGGCTTCGAATCAACATCTCGCCTTCGGTGCCGTCCGGAACATCGCGACCAGCGGTATCGACCAGTCTGACCTCGACGCCGGGTGCGGGACGCCCGATAGACCCGGCCCGCTTCGGACCGAACGGCGGGTTGTTCAGTGAACCCTGGCACTCGGTCATGCCCCAGACCTCGCTGATCTCGAGTCCGGTGATGTCCCGGAAATGCTGCTGGACCCGCAGCGGCACGATGTCGCCGCCGGCGACGACGCTGCGCAGCGATGCCAGTTCGGCCGGCTGGTGCTCCAGGTGTTCGACGAGGTCCTCGAGCAGCGCGGGCAGCAGCACCAGACGGGTGCAGCGATGGGCGCCGATCGCATCGGCGATGTCGCCCGGCTTCGGCGTGTCGAGCAGCACGCTGGTTCCTCCCAGTGCAAGGCTCGGAAGGAGTTGCGTCGTTAATGCGGCGGCGTGCGCGAACGATAGCGTGAGCAGCTGGATATCGGTTGAGTCGAGCTGCCAGGCCGCGGTCTGGATGTCGATCCCGGCGGCCAAGGTCGCATGGGTATAGACGACGCCCTTCGGCCGGCTGGTGCTTCCCGACGTGAACAGGATCGCGGCCGGATGATCGGAGGGGAAGTCGGTGGAAATGGGCGAAGGGGCCGGTGTTTCGAGCAACGATGTCCACGGCATCGTTCCGGGAGGAAGATCGAGTTGCCCGACGACGTAACAGTGTTGGACATCCAAACTACCCCGGTCCAGGCCGTCGATTTCGGCCCAGCGGTTCGTATGTACCACCAGCGTCTGAGCCCCCGATGCCTTCAACCCCCAGGCGACTTCGGCCGACTTGTAACGTGGGTTGAGCGGGACGGCAATGGCGCCGGCCTTGAAGCAGGCGAGATAGCCAAATGCCAGTTCAGCGCAGTTCGGCATGAACAGCGCGACCCGATCGCCGACCCGGATGTTTGCTCCTAGCCAGGCGGCGGCGATCCGGTCGGTCAGTTCGTCCAGTTCCGCATAGGTCCAGCGGCGGTCGCGATCGATCAGTGCGATGGCCGAGGGCGATCGGCGGCAAGCTTCGGTGAACAGATGTGCGAGTGTCATCCTCGGGTTCCAGACCGTTGTCGTTGGCTCGCAGCATACCATCCGGCTGATGCCGCGCGAGATACGGAGTTCCTTACCGGATCGCAGCTGTCGTGTCCGTGGTCCGCGATGGACGTGGCGTGCTCGGTGCCGGTCGGGCGACCGTGCCGCCTGGAAAAGCGCGAGGGCGCTGCCGGCAATAGACGGCGGTCACCCCCGGAGTAGGTTCTGTCGAGGCAATCGAGGGAAAGCCGGATAAGTCCTCCTTGACTCGGGGCGCTAGCTTAAGTCGCTCGGCGCTTGGCTGACTTGATGGCCGTCAATCGGGCACGGCAAAAAACTGACCCAGGTCGAATCGGCGGCGTACGCGAACGTCAATGCGAGCATGTCCACGCAGCCCGGCATTGACGGGATCCGAATCAACTTGCCCTGCACGACGATCAGGCCCAGGCCTCGAAACGGCTGAGGACGGCTGACGGTCTCAGTGCCAGCCGAGATAGTCGCCAATCTCCTGACGCGTCAAGCTCACGCGGAACTCACTGGCCGAGAATCCCAATGCCTGGTAGCGCCGAGACAGATCGAGCAGGAAGCCGGCGAGGCGTTCATCGGCTGTGCGCTGAATCGATGCGAGGCGCCGTATGCTCTCCTCGAACCGCTCGCTCGTCCGTTGTAGCAGGATGCTGTGGATCGCCGGTATGAACTGCCTTAGCCGTGGCAACTGGTGCGAGGGCAGCCTGCAGTAGCTGCTGGTCTCGAGCGATACCAGCGAGCAGGGCCGTAACGGCCCGAGGAGATGCCGTTGAAACCGAGAATCTCCCCCGGCAGCATGATGCTGATGATCGATTCCTTGCCGCTGCGGTCGCCGTGGACCAATTTCGCCGTGCCCGACCTCAGCGCGAAGACGCCGCTGAACAGATCACCGGCATGGTAGATGGTTTCTCCCTTCTGCAACGTGCGGTTGCGCCGAACGGTGTCGCTGAGGGGCCTGACCTCGCGTGCGCTCATGCCGCACGGATGGATCCGGGCCAGATTGCAGTGGCTGCAGGCGACGGCATCCGCGTGGTACCGCTGAACGGGGGCGGTGCGTTCATGTTCGTCCGCAAAGACCATGAGACTATTATGGAAAATAATCTCCGTCAAATCTCTTTGCGCGATGATGCGGAAGCAGACCTCCGGGCGATGCAGTTCGTTGACTTGGATCAATAAACCGACGACGCGGCCCTGCTATCTTAGCGCTGCGCGCCAATTCCGACGCTCCGTCTTCCCGCAAGAGGAGAGGCAATGAACAAGAGAAAGACTACTGGTTTTACATCATCGGTGTCGTTCTGGCTGCCGGTGTCGCGTTGTACGTCGTCAAGAGCAGCGAACACGACAAGTACGCCACGGCGCAGCGGGCCATCGCGGAAGATTCAACGAACTCCGCCTACAAGCACACCCCTCCCTGAACTCGCCGCGGATCGCGCCACGTCCTGTGTATTGATGTCGGGCAAGGACGCCCGACAGCCCCCTTTTGTCGAGTCCCAAATCCTTAGGTGCCCAACTAGTTCGAATCCGCTTGCGGGGCGCAGGTCTGCGGGAAGGCCTGGTCTGGGCCGTCGACATCGCGCACCGTGGCGGTTCGCATTTCGGCTTAGTACCGGGCCTTCTGACGCATCTCGATCTCGAACAAGAATGCGTACCCGGATCCTGGTGCGCGCTGATCGCATCGTCGAACGCTTCGATGTCGGCGCCGGGCACGTCGGCAGCCAACAGGATCATCAGTCCCGTCGCCGGAATGGATGATGGCATCCTGACGACGCGCAAGATTCAGGCCGCGATCGCTCGCGATCACCCCGCAATCGCAAATCGGTTGCGGACGCGTAGACGCCAGGATCAGCGGCTCCAGTTGCATCGGATCGGCCGCTTCGGCGTCGCAGGCGTAGCGGCAGGCAAGTCCGACGTATCCGGCCGCGACGACTGCATGCAGTCGATCCAGCGAGCAGTCATGTCGTCGCGGCTTTTCGATGGCTTCGAGAGCGGTCATCGGCAGCGCCGTTCCGGAGCGAGCTTATGTCGCTGCAACTTGACGTACAGCGTGCTCCGGGAGATGCCGAGCGCGCGGGCGGTCTCCGCCACGTTGCCGCCGGTACGTCGCAGGGCCTCTTCGATCGCATGGCGCTCCCAGTCATCGAGCGAGGCGACCGGGCCTTCATGACGTGGTATTCTCGGCGCGGGCCGGTGACCGTTGGTGCGGGGACGAATGCAATTCCTCGAGGGCCTCGGGCAGATCGCCTTCCACCGTCAGGACTCGCGCGGAATAACCGAGGCCAGGGTGCGCAACAGGTTACGCAGTTCACGGATATTCCCCGGCCAGGGGTGGCAATCGAAGAGAGTCCTTATCACTTCGGGGCTAAGGTGCTTTTGCGGCACCCAGCCAGTTCGCACTCGCGCGTCAGGATGTGGCGGATCAATTCCCGCTTGCCTGAGCGTTCGCGCAGCGGCAGGCGCAGCTGTGCTCCGTTGAGCCGATAGTACAGGTCCCGGCGGAAGCGTCCCTGCTCGACCGCATCCAGCAGGCGGACGTTGGTTGCTGCGATCACATGCACGTCGACCTTTATCGGTCGCGTGCTCGACCGGAACGAACTCGAGGTACTTCGAGCACGCGAAGCAGCGTCGCCTGCAAGTCGAAGTCATAATGCCGATCGCCGAGAACAGCACTTTCAGGTTTTGCCAGCTGAATTTCGCCTTCCATGCGCGCCTGGGTGAACCGCCGTCATAGCCAGCCATTCACTCGACCAGTCAGATCGAGGCGCAATTGATTGCGATCAAAGGCCCTCGATTGCGACAGCCAGCGGCATGGCAATGGTCTGACCAGGTGTTCTTTGCCGGAACCGGATTCGCCGGTGATGAGGATTGGGATATTTCGGCTTTGCAGGCTCACCGCCTCTACACCAGACTTCTCCGCCACGGTGTCGGTATATCCGCCGGGCGCATGCATGGTTCGCCCGCGGTTTCACCGTCTGGTCGGGGCAGCTCAGGTCTTGGTTGCTGAAGTGAGCCGTCGACCCCGATCCACCCGGCCGCCTGAGCGGGTTTGATACTAACAGCCGCACGATCAGGCCCATCACGCCCAACAGCACCGGGGCGCCGATATTGTGGTCGCCGAGCAGGCCGATGACCGGCCATGCAGCCGCTGCGATCCTCGGTGCCGGATAGCCCACGGTGGCATAGGGGTGCAGCCGGTCGGAGCAGTGCCGCGCCGCGCCTGTTGAAGACCGCGAGCCGGCCGGTCAGCGCGGCCGTTCCGGGCCCATTGTTGCCGACGATGGCCTTCCTTGCCAGTCCGCGCTGCGGTGGTGTGCGAGGTCCTCATCGTCGGCGTACGGCCCAGTGTCCTCGGCGATGTACAGGATCGACGCCTCGGCGGTCGACCAGCGACAACTGCGCACTGCCGAGCACCGGTCTGATGCGATCGACGACGGCCAGATGTCTGCGCCGCGAATGCCGCAGCGATAGGGTGGTTGAAGGTGCTGGGTACACGGTCACGCCCCAAGGGCAGGCGGTGGGTCTCGACAGCGCCGCCGCGCCTGAGCGGCCTTAGAACGCAGTTCGAGGGATTGTCGGGCGCCTGCCCGGTACGCAGCATCTGCTCCTGTGCCATCGCGTGCGCCTCGGTGATCTGGATGAGCGGCGTGTTTGTCCCGGACGTTCTGCGAGACGGCGGCGGTGAGGAGTCTCGATCAGGCGAACAATCATGGCGTGCACAGGATTTCATTCGTTTCATCGAATAGGGCCCATGCATAGCGTCATCGAAGCCGCGTCGCGGACAAAGCCTGCGACCTTATTATTATGGAAACGATGCTATTCAGGTTTTGCCGGGCGCGGGCAATGCGGCACATTGCCGCATTGCCTGCCGACGATGAGGATGGAGGGTACCTTCGCGAGTGCTTGCTCGATCGCTATCGATCGCCCGGCCTCAGGCGCGCGCATCTTCCCGAGTGGCGGCCGCCCATTCGGCGCTGAAACCGGGCAGATCCGGTAAGCCCGACTTCTCGCGCAGCACGACGGCGCCGCTGCCCAGCACCGTACCCGCGACGCCCACGGCCTGACGCAGCGCCATCCGCAGGACTTTCGTCGTGTCGAGTATGCCGGCGTCGAGCAGATCGCAGAACATCCGGGTCGCTGCATCGTACCCGTACCATGGGTTACCGGCCGCTCGACTTCAGCGAATGCCGCATCGGGAGTGAGTCCGGCGGCCTGCTGAGTCGGCAAAACGGTTGCAGCAGGGCAGAAGCCACGATGGCGGCCCCGCTTTGCCGGTCTGTGTCACCCAGACTCAGACGGCTCACGGCGCTGTGTGCGCATCAAGGCGACTCCGCCCCCGGCAGGACCCCTTCGTCCAGAGCGGCCCGTACGGAACGCCGGGCATTCTCGGCGCGCCGGTAAGCCTTGATCTCGGCCTCGCTGGAACCGCCGACGAACACCGTGGCGATACGTCCGTCTAGCGCGGCAACTCTTGCCTGGAGGTCTCGGAGATCGCGGCGATTGCCTGTCGGTGAGCCTTGCCCCGCTTGCGCGCGTCGATCTCGTCCGCCTGGCCGCGCAGGCCCTGAATCCGGGCTGCGATGGATGAACGATCCCCGGCTCCGTCGATGAACGTCGCGGTGTCAACGTCGGCGTTGACACGCGAGCAGTGCCCCAGATCGGCTTCGCTTGCTCGAGTCGGTCTCCTGCTGTGGAAGGAACCAGCACTCGCGTGCCGGGTGGTCGCACGCGAGGTCGTCCAGCCAATCGTCGCCCGCTTTTCGTTCGATCCCCAAGGCCTGGTTTCGCAGCGATGGCCTGGAAAACACCCCGATGAACGTTCATCACCAATGTTTGCAGCGGCCGTTCGTCGATACCCTCGCAGACGAGGGCCAGGGACTGCCCTGAGTCCTTGACCGATTCGAGCACGGGTACGAGGTCCATGAAGTCCTGGACGGTGCCGTGGTATAGCAGGACCCTGACGTTTTCGAGTTCGGCGATTCGTCGGACCTCGTCGGTGATCAGCATCGGTGACAGCAGGCCCTGTTCACAACGGAAGCCTTCGTTGAACTCGATGCGGTCGATGCCCGTCCATGACGCCTCGACGTTGACGATGCCATTGGTGCCCAATTCGGTGTAGGCCTGCTGCATCAATTCAGCGACCGAGCCCTCACCGCGCATCGAGATGTTCGCGACCGCGGCCAATCGATCACCGATGGCGGGTTCCGCCTGACGCTCGAGCGTAGCGATGGCCAACTGGACCGCTGTCTCCATGCCATCGCGCAGGCGAAGGGGGTCGGCGCCGACGGCCAGGCTGCGGAGCAGGTCACGGGCGATCGCGCGGGCCAGGATCACCGCCGTCGTCGTCCCGTCTCCGGCCTGACGAGATACGGCATTGGCGACGTCACGCAGCATCCGCGCACCGATTTCGGCAAGCGCATCCTTTAGAACCAGCGCGTTTGCCACCGTCACTCCGTCACGGGTGAAGACCGGCGGCAGGCCGCGCGCCCGATGCTGAACCATCACGCATGGTCCGTGGTACCCATAGGTCGTCTCCACGGCCTGCCCCAGGAGTTCAATCCCTTTCAGAATGCCTGCTCGGGCCTCGCCTTCGAATACCAGTCTCTTGCTCATTGAATTGGGCTGATGCCGGGGTGTGGGTTAAAAGAAAATGTGATTGCGGAAATTGTCGAGTAGGGCCTTGGCCCTCGCCGGTTCGCCATGAAAAAAGCCGGGATTCGGGTGATCCATGAATTCGGTGAAGCCCTCCATGTTCACGAGTGTCTCGTCGTCGACCTTGTTGAATCCCATGGTCCAATCGGGAAACGAGCGCGCCTTGACCGGATCACGGTAGATCCGTAGCACATCACGATGGCGGGGATCCTGACGAATGCGCTCGAAGAGCGCGTCCACGGTCTCGTGCTGTCCTTCGAGCGCCTGCATGAAGAAGCCGTCGCGGTACAGCAACATCCCGGTAATTCCCAAACGTTCATTCTTCTGCCGGGCGAATTGCAGAAGGATCTTCAGATCGTCGTCCGACATCGGCTTGGCGGCCTGGCTGACGTAGATGAGTGAGCATAAGGACATACGTTCGATCTCCTGGATGCGTTGGAAATGGGGTGGCTGCGGCCGCCATAGATCCCGATCGGACTCGCCTGCGGCGGCACGCCGAACGGGTGGCGCGCCCGGCACTACGAGTCGTCGGGCGCGTCGCCGGTCGCATCGAAGCGCGTCATGATGGCCTTGCCTGCTTCGGCACGAGCTGATCGTGCGCGCTGCAGTCTGGCCCAGATCCAGATGAGCTCGCGGTCGGTCCAGTCCATCGTGCGACGAAGTTCGAGTTCCTCGTCATGATCCAGTTGCTTGTGCCACAGGGCGGCCAACTCACTGACACGCTCTTCACCGAGGGAGTCCGAGATCTGCCTTTCGCGTACCACCAACTCGGCGATGGTCTCCTCGAGCTGCAGGACCATCTGTTCGAGGAATTGTGCATCTTCGAGCGAAAGTGCCATATGCATAAGACTCCCCGAGCAGTTCAGCTCACGTGCTGGTGGCGGTCGTGCACCTGGGTTGAATCGCACGCCTCACCGCAAGGTCCCGATGGCAGGAATTTCTCCAGGAAAATCTGTTCCTTCGGGATGCCGAAGTCCGCGCAGACCTGGTATGCCGCATCGACCATTCCGGGCGGGCCGCACAGATAGACGTCCGGCTTTGCGGGGTTCTGTTCCAGGTCTCGTCGCAGCACCTCGATGGCGTTGCCGTGTTCGCCGTCCCAGCTCTCGTCGGCTCGCCAGACGCAGACGCGAACGCCCAGGTTCGGCATCTCCTGTTCGAGAGCCTTCAGTTCGTCGAGCAGGAAAACCTCGGGTACCGTGTTGACGCCGAAGTACAGACGGGTTTCCTGGGGTGCGTCCCAGTCATGCATATGACGAATCATCGACAGGACCGGCGCCAGGCCGGTGCCGCCGGCGACGAAGTATCTGGGGCGAAAGCCGTTCTCCTGGAGGCCGAACACACCCAGCGGGCCCTTCAGCTGAATGGCCTGACCCTGATTCATGCCCCCATCGCGCAGACAGTTCGACATCAGACCATCCGGTAACAGGCGAATCAGGAACTCGAGGAAGCCATCGTCGTTGGACGTATTGGCGGGCGAATAGGCGCGGGTCACGTCCGTTCCGGGTACGAGGATCTCCATGAACTGGCCGGAGTCAAAGTTCACCTGACGGTCCCCGATCGAACCGGATTTCTGCACAAGGAGGCGCATCGCGTTGATCGACACCTGCGTCAGTTCGACGACCTCGGCCGGGAACTCGTCGGCGGTGGCCTCGAACGAAATACGGCTGTAGGTGTAGGGGACCTCCATTTCCAGATCGGAGTCCGGAAAGCATCGGCATAGCAGGACCTGCCCCTCTTCCTCCTCTTCCGGCGGCAACGCCTGTACGCTGCAACCGACCAGACGGTAGTCACCCTCGGCGCAGAAGGCCTTGCAGGTCGCGCAGCCACCCGCCCGGCAAGATGACATCAGGTAGATGTCCTGACGGATGGCCGCCGTGATGACGTCCTCGTCGGTGCCGCAGTCGAAACAGACGGTTTCGCCGTCCTCGGTCGTTATCTTGATAGTGTGCGTGGCGGACATGGACAGGCACTCCGGCGTGCGTTCAATACGTTCGGCGAATCATGCTCATCGGCCTGTGAGCGTTCAGACCGGATGTCGGTGATCGATCTTGAGGAAGAACGACAGCACGTGCCGCGCCGACCAGTTGGCCGACTGCTGGCTCAAAGCCGATCCTTCCTGTATTTCGAGTTCGTCGCGGGTGACGGTCCAGCGCCAGCCGAAACCCAGGTCCTGGGCGTATGCTGCGTAACGTCCTTCGCGAAACAGCTCGACCTTTTCGGTACCCGACGGAACGATATGGGTCGACCTGACGGACAGGAATTCAGCGGCTTTCTCGTCCAACTCTTCGAACAGGGCATCATCAAGAAACATGGTAGGCATCTCCGATACGGTGTGGTGGTCGGTAAGGTGCCCGGCGTTTCCGGGAGGGTGAGCGTCGGGTTTACAGCAGCTTCGTCACCAGGATGGCCAGTGACGAGGCCAGTAGCGACATGAACATCAATGCGAGCAGCTGGGGGATGTTGCGAAGATCTTTGAGCATGGCGGTACGTCCTTGATTGCAGGTTGATCGAGCGCGGCAACGCGCCGCGCGACGTGAAGAGGTGATTGGCGCGAGGCGGAAGGACGTCGTCCTTCGCCCCGCGACCGGTATCGCCGGGGCGCCGGTTCAGTTCACGGCCGGCGCGATGAGGACGCGCACGCCGCGCTCCTTGCGGAGATCGGCGAGCGAGGTGTCGTAATAGTTCAGGTTGCGCAGTTCCATGAGCTTCGTTCCCAGGATCCGCTCCCCGTCCAGAAAGTAGTTGACCGGCATGATCGGCGGCTTGTTGGCCTGGCGGAAGCCGATATGAATGCGCTCCGCTTCCCACTTGTCGCTGGTTGCCGCCATCTTCGCGAGCACTGAGTCCAGAACCGCCTTCGCGCTCTCACCGAACGCCGTCTTGTGGCGAAAGTCCTCCGCGCTGAAGGCGTGAGCCTTCAACACCGCGACCTTCTCCTCCAGTTTTGCCTCGATCCATAGGTAGTCGATATCGAGTTCGTAGGTGTTCCGGAACGGCGTCGTGTGGTCGAGACGGAACTGCTTCAATGCCGCCGCTGCCTTTTCCAGCGTGTTCAGTTGGCCGATCTTCAGGACCCAGGCGTCGCGGGTCGCGTTGTCATGTACACCGAGCTTTGCCATCGCGGGTCTCCTTAGGCGTGGTAGTCTTCGAGCTTGCGGTCCAGACCCATCAGTTCCGACGTGATCGTGAACTTGTTGCCGAGCGTGTAGGCCCGGCCGATGGTCGACGACACATCGACGAGGAAGTCGTAGACGTTGAATGAACGGCCCAGCAGTTCGGAAATCTCGTCGCAGTCCACCTCGATCTTGCCGTTGGCCTTGATCCACCAGTATCCGGCGCGATCCTCGACGTTGACCGTGGGGTTGACGTGCTTCTTGTACTCCTCCAGCAGGATCTCGTGGATGAATGTGTTGATTTCGTCAGACTTCTTCAGCACCAGTACCACGGTGTCGCTCTCGTGGACGACCTGGTTCTCCTCCGCGAAGAAGGATTCGGCGAACTCCTTGCCGTCCAGGCCCGTCGTGCCGGAGTAGTAGGAATTGTTGGATATGCTCATGGGTTGTTTCCTGTTCGAAGTTCTCAGATGAGGCCTGCCATGATCGTGCTGACGATCCGGTCGCGGTCCACCTTGAAGTCGATCTTGCGGGCGTGATCCTCGGTCCAGTCGTCGATGACGCGTTCCAGTGACGCCTGGATCTCCTCTTTCGTCGTCGTGCCCTTCGGCAACTTCGAGAACAGTCCCATGAAATCGCGGAGCGCGTTCACGGTAGGTTCGAGCCACTTGTCGGTCCAGTTGCGCAGCAGGGTCCGGTTGTAGTCGCCGAACTCCGGATCGTTCGCCAGCGTCGTGTAGTAGAGGTCCTGAACCCCCAACTTCGCGATGCCGTAGTACGTCTGCGCCTGATTGATGAAAAATGGCGTCAACGTGTCACCGAACCTCGGTGCCAGCCGCATGAAGAATTCGCGGCGCACGAACTGACCGAACAGGGAGTCATAGACCGCGTGGACCGAGAACGCGCTTTCGTTCCAGTCGAACACGTCCTGCCACAGCTTTTCGATGGTCTCGCGAGCGGATTTGTAGACTGCCCCCTGGGTCCATTCCGTCTTCGGCACCGCGGTCGACTCGTCAAAACCGGGGACTATCTTCGCCAGGAAGCCGCGCTCCAGCTGGATCATCTGCGCCAGGTCGACCTTGTCGAAGCCCCAGAAGGTCAGGCTGACCCGGGAGACATCGGACAGGGCTTCGCGGGTACCCTGCGAGTGCGCGTTGAACTGACCGTATTCATTGAACAGGAAAGCGCCCCAGTACTTGTTGATGAACTCATCGCGCCACGCCGGATCCATCGTGCGGATCTGGCCGTCGGCGGAATAACCCTGCAGGAAGCGGTCGGTGTAGCGCCATTCCTCGGCCTTGTCCTTGACATAAGGGGCGTGCCAGCGGCGCAGGGGGTCGCGGTGCTTGAACCAGTCCACGGTGCGGATTTCCGTGGTCTCGTTGCCCCAGGACGGACGTCCGCCATGGAACTTCTGCGTCCAGTCGCCCCAGTCGAGCCCGCCGGCAATCCAGTCGGCGTTGGGCTGGGCGTAGACGGTCAGGGCTTCGTACTCGGTCAGGCGCTTCCAACGGGGCGTGACGAAGTACCCCATCCGGTGCTGCTTGTCGAGCGGTTCCGCCGGCAGCGCGCCGAGGATAACGGAGGCCATTTCCGGGTCGGTCAGACCCCGGCGTTTTTCATCGAGCAAACTCATGATGATCATCCTGTGCTAAGGCGATAATGCTCGGGGCTCCGGCCCTACGCCGCGAGCCCCTCCTTTGCTGAGGCGTATGCCGAACCTCCGGCCTCCGCCTTGCCCTCAAGCCGTCTGCGATCTCAGGTCCGGAGCGCTTTCGCCGGGTTCTGGAATACGCAGCCGATGCGCTTGATATCGTCCAGAGTCCACAGCTTGTCGCTGCGAACGTGTGGTTGAGCGATCAGGGTCCGCCCATCGCTGCGCAGTCCGTGCAATTCGGCGATGACCTCGGATAGTTCACGTCCTTCGTACTGTTCCCAGATGTTCTGGCACTCGTAACGCTCCGGTTCGGCCAGCCACATGCGTTCGCCCCACTGGTCGGAAAATGTGTGAACCTGACCATTAAACTCGTGCGCCCGCAGCGTGGAGGCACCCTTCGCCAGGCTCGGGCAGAACGGAACCTGGGATACACGGTCGATGTAGATCGGGTGATTGTTCTCGATGAACCATTGCAGCGGGATGAAGCCCGAAGACGGGTCCTCGCAGCCGCGGGCGCGCCACTCGTCGTAGATCTTGCCGTAGTGGTCGTACCAGCCGGGGTAGTTCGCCTCGAACCATTCCTGCTCCTGCTGATCGGGCAGGCTCAGGCGGAAGAAGCCGGTCGGCCATAGCGCATAGGCGATCAGGAACAGGTCGTGATGTGCCCAGTAGGCGTCCTTCTTGGCGTCGCGCAGGGAGGCCGGCGACTTGACGCCGTACTTGCCCAGCCGGCCGATCCAGATGCCGCCCCAGTCCTCGTAGACCCACCGGTTCCAGGTCTTGACCCAGGGCTCGACCTTGAACTTGGAGCCGTACTCGAACAGCATGCCCAGAGCCGGTGTGAAGTACTTCTGCTGCGTCCAGAACGCATTGTTCAGGTCGGTGTTGAGGTACTTCGCCGAGGCCTCGTCATTGGCTATGGATACGACGGTCTGGTAGCCGTTCGCCATGTGCCGCAATTCGTCCGTCTCGATCGACAGGAATACCGTCGGTGTGATCTCGTCGCCGTTCGCCGCGGCCCATTCGGTGACCGCAACGATCAGAGGATTCGTGAAGCACGCTTCACCGACCAACTGCAGGTTGATCGAGCATTCGACCGCATCACCGGAGATGAAACCGTCCGAGAACACCCGCTTCATTCCCTTCCAAAGCGGGCCGATCGTCCGCGTGCGGCGAGCATCGGTGTGTCCGGCCGGGTCCTGGCCGTTCTTCGCGAAGTAGTAGTTGACGTAGGCGCACTGGTGGGTGTGGCGGATCTCGTCCATCACCTGGGCCAGGTAGCCATTCTTCTGCTCGGCGGCCTGAGCGGAATCCCAGAGCATGCCGGTCGCGGCGATGGCGTTGTACTCGCCGACTTCCAGGAAATTGGAAACCACCTTCATGGTCTCGTTCCATTTCGGATGAACCCGGGCGCCGGCGTTCAGACGGGTGAGGGCATCCTGCAGACTGCCGAACTGACGCTCGTCCTTGACGGACTCCATGCGTGCATATTCCTTTGCGATCAGCTTGAACTGTTCCTTGGTCTCGTTCGCCATCTTGTATTTGGTGGCGTACTTCGTCCGATTGTTCTTGAAGTCCCAGTTGAAGCTCTGCATCCAGCGGTGAACTTCCTGGGCGCCGACGGATGTGGGCGCGCGATTCGCGGCAAGGGCATCCGTGGCGGCTTTAGTCGCAGCACTAATGGCCATGGGTTTCTCCTGAAAGGTTTGGGTCTGTTCCTGCCGGCGCCACATTGGTGCCAGGCATCCGCCGTTGGTGCAAGCGCCGTACCAATCCGAGACAGCCAAATCACGGCCATGAAAAACAGCCGTTTACGGTATCCCGGTGGAAGCCGGCCTTGTGGGTGTCCGGAATCCGGACGGGCCGTCGACCGGACTGTCGAACACTGTCCGGAAACCGGACGGCACCCAACGGTACGCTTTGTCAGATCGGGGAGCCGTGCGGCAAATCGGGGCCCTATCGAATGACCAGGGGCGTTTCGATCAGCGTTGCACCGCAACTTGAACCCGGTGCTGCTTGAGGGGGGAAAGCATCATCTTCGGTGCCGGACGGTGCTCCGGAACCCGGTCGAGACGGCAATGCGCGGTGAGCTGCGTGCTGGACCCCGGCTTCCGCCGGGGTGACGGGGGAATGGTTCGTCATGGCGGGGGCTTAGTCCGTCATGCCGGCGGGACACCGGCATCCAGTGACAAGGACGTCAATGCGTGACATGGTCCGGGCGTGCCGATCGCGGAGTCCAGATCGGTATGACTCGGACCGAACGGCGGTGCTTCACCCATACGCCCCGCTGGACCCCGGCTTCCGCCGGGGTGACGGGGAATGGTTCGTCATGGCGGGGGCTTAATCGTCATGCCGGGCGGGACACCGGCATCCAGTGACAAGGACGTCAACGCGTGACATGGTCCTGGCGTGTCGATCGCGGAGTCCAGATCGGTATGATGCAGACCGCACGACGGCGCTTCCCCCATACGCCCCGCTGGACCCCGGCTTCCGCCGGGGTGACGCGTGGGTAACTACAGTCCTTCGTCACTGGCCGGCTTCGGCAGGTCGATCCTGAACACCGTGCCGTTGCCCTGGGCGCCTTTCGTCGAGGTCGTACCGTATAAGGCGTTGCCGTATTCGACCAGCGCACCGAGCGGGTTGGCGCCGTCGTCACTGCCGGCGAACGTATACAAGGTCTTCAGAACCTTCGTGCGCGGGTTCAACCGGAACACCGTGCCATTGCCGTTCGGCGTCCCGTCGGTGCTGATGCCGGCTGTCGTACCGTACAGAAACCCGCCATGCAGGATCAGTCCAGCCCTTGGATAAGCGCCATCTGTCAGATTGAATGAATGCAGGCTCGCCAGCTTTCGCGTGACCGGGTTGAAGCGGAACACGGTACCGTAGTTGTTGGCTCCGCCCTCAGAGGTCGTGCCGTAGAAGTTCCCACTGACGTTCAGCAGATCGCCGGTCGGGATGCATCCGTCATCGCGGATGAACTCGTGGATCGTGCGGAAAGCCTTGGTGTCCGGATCGATCTGAAAAATGATGCCGCATCCGAAGCCAGTGGGCAGTACCGCGCCACCCGAGGAGGTCGTTCCGTACACCTTCGATCCGCGGAATGCGACGCCGCCCATCGGGGATGAGGGGCTTGGATAGTCCGGCGAAAATCCGTACAGGGTCGTAAACTGCTGGCTCGTCGGATCCCACTGAAACACCGACCCCATATACGTTCCATCATCCACACCGGCCGTCGTGCCGAACATCTTGCCGGCGTGGAAGCTGACACCCGCGATCGGATAGGACGAGTCGCTGCCGTTGGTAAACGTGTGCAGCGTCTTCTGTGTTCCGGTCTTCGGATCGATCTGGAACACGGTGCCTGAGAGGTTCCCGAAATTGCTCGTGGTACCGTAGATCTGGCCACCGAAGAAGCAAACCGGCGCGGAAGGAGACTCGCCATCGTCATTTCCGGTGAACGCATATACGGTCTTCAGGTTCCCTGTTTCCGGGTCGAAGCGGAATATCGTTCCATTGCAGTTCGACTGACTGAAGCAATCGGGGCCGCCCTCGAAGGTCGTGCCGTAGAGGGCCCCTTTGTATGCGACCAGGCCGGCTTTCGGTGTGGCGCCATCGTCCTTTCCGCTGAAGGTATACACGGTGGAGAACGGGGCTGCGTGCGCGGAGGTGAGCATGGCGCCGAGGGTCGGAGCCAGCCAGAATCTCTTGAACGTGGGCATCGATGTTCCTCTCGTCGTGGTCTAGGTGAACGATAGGGGGATATCGCGGGCAGTCCGTCGCATTCTGGCACAGGGATTCGCGGCATGGGAACGCCTGGATTCTCGAGACGCGTGGATTCGGGATTCCGGTGCGGAGGGATTCCTTACTGGACCCAGGTTTTCGCCGGGGTGACGGGGAAGGGGCCGCCGTGATGGAGGAATGGACTGCCGTGCCGGGGGCATGGTCCGCCATGACGTGGGATTGGTCCGTCATGCCGGGTGGGACACCGGCATCCAGTGACACGGATGTCAATGCGTAATGTCGTCTCGGTCCGTCGAATTCGGGAGCTGGGTCGGCGCGATGCCGACCGCATCGTGCCCCGGTGCCTCCTTCCTGTGCAGCACTGGACCCCGGCGTTCGCCGGGGTGACGGGGGAATGGGCTGCCGTGCCGGGGGCATGGTCTGCTATGACGTGGGATTGGTCCGTCATGCCGGGTTGGTCACCGGCATCCAGTGACACGGATGTCAACACGCGATGTCGTCTCGGTCCGTCGGTTTCGGAAGCCGGTTCGGCGCGATGCGGACCACATCGTGCCGCGGTGCAACGCTCGTATGGAGCACTGGACCCCGGCGTTCGCCGGGGTGACGGGGAAGGGTCCGCCGTGATGGAGGAATGGTCTGCCGTGACGGGATTATGGTCCGCCACGACGGGGTATTTGTCCGTCATGCCTGGTGGGACACCCGCATCCAGTGACACGGATGTCAACACGCGATGTCGTCTCGGTCCGTCGATTTTGGAAGCCGGGTCGGCGCGATGCGGACCGCACCGTGCCGCGGAGCAACGCTCGTATGTAGCGCTGGACCCCGGCTTCCGCCGGGGTGCCGGGGCAATGGTCTGCCGTGACGGGGGTATGGCGTCAAGGGCCGGTCGGAGCCGGTTCCGGCGGCCTCGCCGGATCGCCCGACCCTCCGGTCAGCGAGTTCAGCAGCGAGGGCTTCTCCGGCGCGGCAAAGTTCTCCCAGCCGCCGCCCAGCGCCTTGTACAGCGCGACCAGAGCCGTCGCCGTCGTCGTCTGCCGGAGCGCCAGCCGCTCCTGATCCTGCAGCAGCCGGAGTTCGGTGTCGAGCACCGTCAGAAAGTCGCTGACACCCTCGCGGAACCGCAAGTGCGCCAGTTCGTGAGCCCGCTGGCTCGATTGCGCGGCCTCCGCGAGGATGTCCCGTTCAGCACGCTGGCGGTTATAGTTGACCAGCGCATTCTCGGTTTCCTCGAGCGCATTGAGCACGGTCTGTTCGTAGAGTGCCAGGCTGGCTTCGGCTTGCGCATTTGACGCGCGGATGCGGGCGTAGGTCCGCGCGAGGTCGAAGGCCGGCCAGGTGATTCGAGGCCCCAGAGAATAAGCGTCCGACCCCGCGGTGCCGAGGTTGCCGAAGTTGCTCGCCTCCAAGGCGAATGCGCCGACGAAGGTCACGCGCGGAAACAGGTCGGCGGTCGCGACGCCGATCTGCGCGGTCGCGCTTGCCAGTCGTCGCTCCGCGACCTGGATATCCGGGCGGCGCCGCAACAACTCCGACGGACTGCCGATATGGATCGACTCCGGCAGTTCAGGCAGCGGCGCGGGTTTCAGCAATTCGGGAAGCAGCGCGCCGGGCGGTTCTCCGGTCAGCACGCCAAGCCGGTGGATCGCCTGGTGGATCGCCGAGTCGATCGGCTGGATTGTCGCGCGTGTCGTGTCGAACTGGGCCTTCGCGCGCGAGGTGTCGAGTTCGGTGCCGCGTCCGGCCTCGAGGCGAACCTGGGTCAGCTTCAAGGTCTCCGCCTGGTTGTCGGCGTTCTTGCGCGCGACCGCGGCCTGGTTCTGTAAACCGCGGACGATGAAGTAGTTGCGCGCGACCTCCGAGATCAGGCTGACCATCAGATCGCGATAGCCGGCGTTCTGCGCCTCGACCTCGGCGCCGCGCGATTCGATGTTGCGCCGCACGCGCCCGAATACGTCTAGTTCCCAGAACGCATCGAATCCGACGTTGAACAGGCTCAGCTCGCGGGGTACGAAGTTCAGACCGTTCAGGATGCCGATGCTGCGGTTCTGCGTGATGTAGCTCGCGCGGGCCGGCACGACTGGAAACAGGTCCAGGCCGGATTGCAGGAACAGTTCGCGGGCCTGGCGCAGGTTGGCCTGGACCGCATGAAGATCCCGGTTGTAGCGCAGGGCGCGTCCGATCATGCCGTTCAACAACGGGTCCTTGAACTGCCGCCACCAAGACATGTCGGCCGCGCGTTCGGAGAATTCCGGGTACCCGGCGTGCGTGAACGATGCTCCCCCGTTGATCGGGACGGGGGGTTCGTAGTCCGGGCCGACTGCGCAACCGCCCAGCAGGGCCGCGGCCCCGATTAACGGCGCCAGCGCCCGCGCGCCAAATCGCCCGGTTTCGGGTTGCCTCATCGCGACGGGTCCTCCGCTTCGGTCGCGTGCAGCGTGGTTCCGGGCTTGCGTCGGCGCAGGGCGCGACGATCGACCCAGCCCTGAATGACGGTGTAGAACACCGGTGTCAGCAGCAGTCCGAACAGGGTCACGCCGAGCATGCCGCTGAACACCGCGGTGCCGAGGATTCGGCGCGACTCGGCGCCGGCGCCGGTCGCGACGACCAGCGGGAATACCCCCATGACGAACGCGAACGAGGTCATGAGGATCGGGCGCAGCCGCACACGGGCCGCGTCGATGGCCGACTGATACCGTTCGACCCCTTCCTCATGGCGGCGCTTGGCGAATTCGACGATCAGGATCGCGTTCTTCGCCGACAGGCCGACCAGCACGATGAAACCGATCTGCGTGAAGATGTTGTTGTCGAGTCCGCGCAGCCAGATACCGGTCATCGAGGCCAGCAGGCACATCGGTACGATCAGGATCACCGCGAACGGCAGCGACCAGCTTTCGTACTGCGCGGCTAGCGCCAGGAACACGAACAGCACGCTGAGCGGAAAGACCAGCAGCGCGACATCGCCGGCCAGCACCTGCTGCAGGCTGATTTCAGTCCATTCGTAGCCGAAGCCTTGCGGCAGCTCTGACTTCGCGATTCCGTCCATGATCGCGATCGCCTGGCCCGAACTGATACCGGGCCGAGGTGCGCCGTTGACCTCCGCGGCCGGGTACATGTTGTACCGCGTCAGCTTGTCGGGGCCGGCGATCTCGTGAGCGTTCAGCACCGAGCCGAGCGGGACCATCTCGCCGTTGCGGTTGCGCGTCTTCAGCCTGCCGATGTCGTCGGGGTGCATGCGGTACTTCGCATCGGCCTGGGCCGTGACCTGGTAGGTGCGGCCGAAGCGGTTGAAGTCGTTGACATACAGCGAACCGAGATAGATCTGCAGGGTATCGAATACGTCGCTCAGCGGCAGGTCCATGGCCTTCACGCGCACCCGGTCGACATCCAGGTAGAGTTGCGGGACACCCGAGCGGAATGTCGTGAACAGTCCGACGAGCCCATTGGCCTGACTGGCCTTGGCGATCAGATCGGCCGCCGCCTGCTGCAGCGCCTCGATCCCGGCATTGTTGCGATCCTGGATCTGCAGTTTGAATCCGCCGACAGCGCTCATGCCGCGTACCGGGGGTGGAGCGAACACGGCGATGCGGGCATCCGCGACCTGGCCGAGTCGCTGCTGGAGGTTGGCGACGATCGCGTCCGCGTACAGTTCCGGTTGGGTGGCGCGGTCCTCGAATGGCGTCAGGCGTGCGAACAGCGTCGCGACGTTCGACTGGCTGGTGCTGGTCAGGATCGAGAACCCGGCGTAGGCATTGACGTGCCGCACGCCGGGCGTGTCGAGAATGATTTTCGTGGCCGCCGTGACCACGGCGTCGGTGCGGTCCAGCGAGGCCGCGTCCGGCAACTGCGCAAACAGGATCAGGTAGCCCTGATCCTGTTGTGGGATGAATCCGGTCGGCACCGTCTGGAACGCGAGGACGGTCAGGCCGTTCAGTCCGGCGTAAAGGATCAGCACCAGCGCGGCCATGCGGGTCACGCGGCCAACGAAGCGCGCGTAGCCCTCGCCGAATGCGTTGAACACCCGATTGAAGCCATTGAAGAACCAGCCGAACATGCGGTTCAGTGCACGCGTCAGCCAGTCCGGATCGTGGTGGGCTCTCTCCAGCAGCAGCGCGCACAGGGCCGGGCTCAGCGTCAGCGAGTTGAAGCCGGAGATTACGGTGGACACGGCGATCGTCAGTGCGAACTGCCTGTAGAACGCACCGGAGACTCCGGTGATGAAGGCCGTCGGCACGAACACCGCAACCAGCACCAGTGTCGTCGCGATGACCGGCCCGATGACCTCGTCCATGGCCCGCCGGGTCGCCTCGCGTATCGGTTCGCCGAGCGCGATGTGACGCTCAACGTTCTCGACGACGACGATCGCGTCATCGACGACGATGCCGATGGCCAGCACCAGGCCGAATAGCGACAGGGTGTTCAGGGACATTCCCAGCGCCGCCATGACCGCGAAGGTACCGATCAGCGAGACCGGCACCGCGATCAGCGGAATGATGCTGGCGCGCCAGTTCTGCAGGAAGACGACGACGACCAGCACGACCAGCAGCAGGGCCTCGAATAGCGTCTTGACGACCGCCTCGATGGACTGCTTGATGAACACCACGGTGTCGTAGACGAGGTCGTATTCTAGTCCTGCGGGAAAGCGCGTCTTCAGCGTTTGCATGGCCTCGACGACGGCGTTCTTGGTGTCGATCGCGTTCGAGCCGGGAAGCTGGAAGATTGCCAGTCCGACGGTCGGCTGGCCGTCGAGGCGCAGCGAGGTGCTGTAGTCCTTGGCGCCGAGTTCGATGCGGGCGACGTCGGACAGACGGGTCACGGCGCCGTCGGCACCAGTCTTGATGACGATGTCGGCGAACTGCTCGGCTTCCATCAGGCGGCCGAGCGTCGTCACGGTGTACTGGAAATCGACGCCACCGGGCGTTGGTGGGGCGCCGACGACCCCGGCCGCGACCTGGATGTTCTGTTCGCGCAACGCGCGGACGACATCCGACGCGGTCATGTTGCGCGCGGCGATCTGGTCCGGGTCCAGCCAGACGCGCATGCTGTAGTCGCGGGCACCAAACACCAGGATGTCGCCGACGCCGGGAAGGCGGGCCAGCGTGTCCTTGATCTGCAGCAGCGCGTAATTGCTGAGATAGGTGCTGTCGAAACGCTGATCCGGCGAGATCAGGTTGACGACCAGGCTCAGGTCGGGACTGCGCTTCTTGACGCTGATGCCAAGGCGGCGCACTTCCTCCGGCAGCTTGGGTTCGGCCAGCGCGACGCGGTTCTGCACCAGCACCTGGGCTTTGTCGATGTTCGTGCCGGGTTTGAACGTGATCGTCAGGACCATCGAGCCTTCATTGGTCGATTGCGAGGACAGGTACAGCATGTCCTCGACGCCGTTGACCTCCTGCTCGATCGGGGTCGCGACGGTGTCCATGACGACCTTCGCGTTCGCACCCGGATAGATGGCCGTGACGACGACGTTCGGCGGGGCGATTTCCGGGTACTGGGCGATCGGCAGCGCGAGCAGTGCCAGCGCGCCGACGATCAGGATGACGATCGACAGCACCGACGCGAAGATCGGCCTGTCGATGAAGAAGTGCGAGAATCCGGCCATGCGCCGCTCCGTCTAGCGTGGTCCGTTGGCCGGAATCGTCACCCGTTCAGGGTTCGCCGGAGCGCCTGGCTTCACCTTCTGGATGCCCTCGATGACGACCCAGTCGTCGGGTTTCAATCCGTCCGTGATGACGCGCAGTCCGTCGCTGAGAATTCCCGGCATGACGGGACGGCGTTCGACCTTGTTGTCGGCACCGACGACCCAGACGAACTTCTGCGCGAGGTCGGTCACGACCGCCCGGTCCGGGATCAGTAACGCGGGTACGGGTGCACTGCCAGGGATGCGCAGGCGGGCAAAGAGCCCCGGGCTCAGCACGCCGTCCGGGTTCGCGAAGACCGCGCGCAGCGTCAGGGTTCCGGTACCGGGATTCAGTCGGGGCGATTCATACGCGACGTAGCCTCGATGCGGGAAGCCCGTCTCATCGACCAGCGCCATCTCGGCCGGCATGCAGCCACGCGTGGGGTCGGAACCTCCGGTAGTGCAACGGGTGCTCGCGAGCCGTCGATATTTCAGCGCCGAACGCTCGTCGACGTCGACGTAGACATAGACCGGGTCGGTCGAGACGATGAATGTCAGCTGGGTCGCGTCGGCGCCTCCACCCTTGACGAGGTTGCCCGCGGTCATCAGTTCCTGACCGACTCGTCCGCCGATCGACGCGCGTACCTCGGTGAATTCGAGATTCAGGCGGGCCGTGTAGACCGTGGCCTCGGCCGATTGCACCTCGGCCAGCGCCTCGGTCAGTCCCTTGCTGCGGGCGTCGTATTCCTCCTCGGAAATGGCCTTGGACTTGTACATGTGGTCGGCCCGTTCCAGGTTATTCTTCGCCAGTTCGAGGCGCGCCTTGGCCTGGTCCAGTTCCGCCTGCGCATGGTTCAGCAAGGCCCGGAAGGGGCGAGGATCGATCAGGAACAGCAGGTCGCCCTTGTTGACCCGTTCGCCGGGTTTGAAATTGACCTTCTCCAGGTACCCATCGACCCGCGCGCGCACATCCACCGATTCGACGGCCTGGATGCGCCCGGGATATTCGTCCCAGTCGATGACGTCCCGGGCCAGGGGCTGCGCCACCTTGACTTGAGGCGGTGGCATCGCGCCGGCTGTCCGGTCACTCGATCGGCCGCAGCCGGCGAGCAGGACCAGGACGACGAGCCAGCCGACCGCAGGCCAGCCCCGACGTCCGCACCCGGTCGGCGTCGTGTAGCGTCCAGTCGGGGTCTCGTCGAGTGCTGCGGCCATGATCGGCCCTCCGGATGGCGGCTTGGCTAATATCAGGACTGAAATGGTAACATACCCTTTCGTTTGTTTGATGACAGTAACACAGGATATGACGACGCCCCGTACCGGCCGCCCTCGTCGCGGCGAGGAAGCCGCGCGCCGCGACCAATTGCTGGAGCGGGCCATCGAGTTGTTCGCCGAGCACGGCTACGGCAATCTCTCGCTGGAGATGATTGCCCGGGAAGCGCATGTTTCCTTGCGGACGATCTACCAGCATTTCGGTGGCAAGGCAGCACTGTTCGGCGCGGTCATCCGGCATCTCAGTGACGAGTTCGTCGCCAGCCTGCCGCTGGATGACAAGCTTTCACGCCCGGTCGAAGATGCGCTGGTCGAGTTCGGACGTCATTACCTGCGTCGCATCACGCAACCGGGCTGCATGTGCCTGCGCGCGCAGATCCAGGCCGAATCGAAGCGCTTTCCGGAGCTCGCGGCGGAGTTCTACCGCAACGGACCGGAGCGGACCTTGCTGCGCCTCGCGGAGTTCTTCGACGCGCAACAGCGCCAGGGTCGCATCATCGCGACCGACAGTCAGATCCTCGCCGGGCAGTTCCTGACCGTGTTGCGCGGCGAGCGCTTCCACCGAATGCAACTCGGCCTCGAGAATCCGCCGACCGAGCAGGAAATCGATGCGTGGGTCGCGGCGAGCGTCGGCCTGTTCCTCAGGGGCTGTGCCACCGCCGAGTGAGTCTCGCGCGATGTGATGTCGGGGGCGCGGACCGCGCTGCTAGGCAATGGACACGGCTCACGCTATGCTGCGCCCGTTGTCGACATCGGCGGAACCTCGGTCCGGGATTCCTCGCAAGCACCCGGTGCGGGCGGCCTTGTCGGCAGTACGGTTCGGGCAGCCGGTCTGCGCTTCGTCGGCGACGGTTGCGCTCCGGGCCTGGTGAGGGTAACGACGAACGGGGACGCTACGATGCCACGGTTTTTCGGTCTCGAATTTCCTGATCTCCGCCCGCGACGTGACCTGGTCGCAGCCGGTGGGCGGGGCCCCGCATCGCGACGACGTGCGCCTGGGGCCCGATCAGTACAGGTTCTGCTGCTCGGCCTGTTGGCGGCGTCCACGCCCTGGGCGGCGGATCTGTCCGGCGACGGGTTGGTGATTCCGAACACCGCGCGGGAGGATGCCTTCGCGGCGGCGCTGCAACGGGTCGTCGCTGATCCGGAAGGTCCACCCGGCGCGGTCGCGGTTTTGCAGCGCGGCGATTCCGTGAAAGTCTTCACGGTGGGTAGCGGGGATGTCGAGAGTGGCTCGGCGCCGCACCCCGATCAACACATGCGGCTCGCCAGCACCGCCAAGGCCTACAGCGGCGCGGTTGCGCTGGCCCTGGTCGATCGCGGCATCCTGAACCTCGACGACACCGTGGGGCGGTGGTTGAAGGGGACGCCGAAAAGCTGGGCCGGCATCACGCTCGCGCAGCTTCTGCACCACACCAGCGGTATCCGCGACTACTTGCAGGACCCGGCGTTCGTCAGGCGCTTCCTCGCGGCGCCACACGATCCGATGGCGCCGTCCGAACTCCTGCCCTACGTCTACAAGTACCCCTTGTCGTTCACGCCGGGAAGCCAGTATGCGTACTCGAACTCGGACAACATCGCGGTTGGGTTGATCGCCGAGGCGGCGACGAACCTCAGCTATAACCGCCTGCTGCAGCTCTATGTGTTCGAGCCGCTCGACCTGCACGCGACGAGCCTGCCGCGGGGATTCAAGCTACGGCCTCCGGCTATCCAGGGTTACGGTATCGTCCAGGGACAACCGCCCGAGAATGTCACCGAGCTGTTGAGTGCCTCGTTCTCTTGGGCTTCGGGCGGCATGGTCTCGACGCCGCTGGATCAGACCCGATTCGTTCGCGGCTATCTCGGACGCAAGCTGTTCGGCAGGGCCGTGCAGACTGAACAGTTCGCGTGGATTCCTGGGGCGAGTTCGCAGCCGCCGGGCCCGGGTGACAACAGCGCGGGGCTCGCGGTGTTCCGCTACGTGACGCGCTGCGGCACCGTGTTCGGCCACACCGGCAATTACCCCGGGTATACGCAGCTGATCGCCGCGGACCGCAGTGGTACGCGCTCGATCACGGTGTCGGTCAATCGCCAGCTCAGCGAAACGGTCGCGCCGCACGTGCTGGCAAAGCTGCGGCGCGCCGAGGAGCTAGGGGTCTGCGCAGTGCTCGAATGATCGCCGCGGCGTCCCCCCGCCGGAACTTCGGCATGGGGACATGGGCGATTCTTCTCCGCTGCCTAGGGCTTAGTTGCCCGGCTGGATCTGCCAGTAGATTGCCCGCCGCGTCCCATCGGCCGCCAGCGCGACGCCGGCGACATTGCCTCGGGCGTCGACCGCCAGGGCCTGCGATCCGACGTATCGAGCCGGCAGGAACGCCTGCAGGTCGGTGGGTTGATACCCGGCGTCCCAGGCGATCGCATGGTTGTAGGCCGGGGTGTTGATCCGCGCGTCGTCGCTGGCGTGGCCGACGATCCAGCTACCGTTGACCGCCATCGCGTAGCTGTGCGTGAACGGGTAGGGATGAAGATTCAGCGCACTGCCCACGCTGCCCGACCAGGCCATCGCGTAGTTGAATCGCTTGTACTTCTTCCCCTTGGCGGCCTCCACCCGTACGCGGATATCGTAGCCGACGTAACCGACCTGGGTTACCGAATCGGTGCCATTGGCGATCGACAGCACCGCGCCCTTGGGGTGAAGGTTGATCAGGCTCTTCGCGGTACCTCGCCAGAGCGCGGCGTTCTGCGTTCCCTTGAGTGCGTACCCGACCTGCTGTCCGCCGGCCACCCCATACGCCGTGCCCTCGCCCAGATCGACGACGCTGCCGGTGCTTCGGTCCCACAGTAGCGCATGGGCCGGGCCGATCGATGCGTCTTCCTGGACCAGTGGGCTGCCGTAGCCGACGATCTGCGGACCGTCGGTCGCCAACGCTCGGCCGCCGGCGTTCGCGAAGGGTATCGTCAGCGGTGTTGCCGAAAGTGCGCTGCCAGTCCAGGTCAACGGGACCGACCGGTTGTTCGAGCCGGGTCCGAACGCCCATCCGACCTGCAGGCCCGCTGCGCTGCCTTGCACCGCGGAGCTGCCAGCGACCCCGGTCGTTGGACTGCCGACGAACGCGGGGTGCAGGTCAACCTGATTCGTGCCGTCCCACAGGGTCGCGTGCGTTGCGGTGAACGCATTGCTCGTTGCGGCGTAACCGGCAACGGTCGCGCCGTCGATCGTCGTCGCCGTGCTCAGCGGCAGCACCGGTTGGAGTTCCACGGCGCGATACGACTGCGCAAATGCGCCGGGGGACAGACTGGCCGCGGCGAGGATCATTCCAAGGCCGGCAAGCGGATGACGGCGGGACGAGGCGGGGGGCGTGGTCTTCATCAGGTCTCCTTGGGTGGACAGGGGTGCCGGCTTTTCTTGTGGACACCGCGGTAGATCCCCAGGAGAGATGAAAACGTTCAATCGACGTTGTTCAGAACGAGGTACGGGTCGAGCGGGAAGAGCGATCCCCGCCATCAGCGGCCGGAGACGGAAGGGGTTCGGCGGCGGTGGCGGGTCAGTCCGAATCGGCGTCGGACGGCGGGCGTAGTCGCCTCAAGCCAGGGTTTCGATCAGCGATCACACCGGAGGAATGCCATTCTGTTGCGCGACTCAAAGCTCGCGATGCATCTGCATGCGGAGCCAGAAGCCGGGGGTCGTGCCGAGCGCCTGGGCCAGGCGCAGATCCACTCCGCGCTGATGCCGCGTTCGGATCGGTCGTGCCGTTATCCACCATGACTGGTCTCCGCGGGTTCGGGCGCGGCTTCGTCGGACTTTTCCTTATGGCTCATGCCCATCATGACGACGAAGAACATCGGCACGAACAGCACCGCGACGCAGGTCGAACCGAGCATGCCGCCGATGATGCCAGCGCCGACCGAGTTCTGCGCATGGGCGCCGGCACCGTTCGCCGTGATCAGCGGCACCGCGCCGAGAATGAAGGCGATCGAGGTCATGACGATCGGCCGGAAGCGCAGCCGCGCGGCGTGGATCGCCGCGTCACGGTACGACATGCCTTCCTTGCGCACGCCTTCGATCGCGAACTCGACGATCAGGATCGCGTTCTTCGCCGACAGGCCGATCAGCGTCAGCAGGCTGACCTGGAAATAGAGGTCGTTCGGCATTCGGAACACCAGCAGCACGAACGCGGCGCCGAACAGTGCGAACGGCAGCGCCATGACGATCGCGATCGGCAGCGACCACATCTCGAACAGCGCCGAGAGTATCAGGAACACCATGATCAGGCCGAGTGACAGCGCGATCACGGACTGGTTGCCGGCGATGTCCTGCTGGTAGGCGAGACCGAACCATTTGACGTCATAGCGATTGCCCAGGACCTTCGGCACCACGTCCTCGATGATGTCCATGATCTCGCCGGACGTATGGCCGTTGTCGCTGTCCGGGTCGACGACGATCTGGCTGGCGAGGAAGTCGTTCAGACGGGTTACGACCTCGGCCCCGGTGATCTCCGTGAGCTTCATGACATTGCCGGCCGGAACCATCTGGCCGTCGGAGTTCTTCAGGTAGACCGTGTTCAGCAACTCCGGATTCTTCCGGTAGTCGTACTCGCCGGTGATCTCGACCCAGAACAGGTCGGCCCATTTCGTGAAGAACGTGATGTAGTACAGGCCGAAGATACCCTGCAGCGAGTTGTAGGCGTTCTTGAAGTCGACCTTGTAGTAGTACGCCTTCTCCGGGTCTACGTCGACGCGCAACTGCGGGGTATCGATCTCGTAGAACTGGCTGGCACGCTTGACCGAGGGGTAGTTGGCCTCGAGATACTTGACCAGCTTGACCGAGTCGTCGTGGATCTCCTTGATCGACACAGGCTGCGTCGCCTGCAGGTAGAAGGTCACGCCGCCTGACGGGCTCAGGCCGCGGATCGGCGGCTGGTTGAACGCGTAGCCGTTGATGTTCTTGTTTTCCAGGTTGATCTTGCCGGTTTCCTCGATCGCCGTGTCGATCGTCTGGTGGACCATGTCGCGTTTGTCCTCGTCGTTGAGGACGCCCATGATCGTCGCGGTGTTCGTCTTGAACGTGCCATTGTCGATGATGTCCTGCGAGCCCATGACGACGAGCCGGTTCAGGTACGGGATGCGCTTCATCATCTCGGCGGCGACCTTGTTCGACTCGTCGACCGCGTATTTGAGCGCGCCGCCCGGATTGACGTGGAGCACATCGTAGAAGTAACCCATGTCCTCGAGCGGGATCAGCGAGGTCGGGATCTTGATGAACATGCCGACGGTGATGACGAACACCACGGCCCAGAACGCGATGCCGAGCTTCGCGTGGTCGATGATCCAGACCACCGCGCCCATGTACCCGCCCTGCAGCTTCGCGAAGCCCTTGTCGAACCAGCGGAAGAATACGAATTTCTGCTTGTCCGGATCGTGCTTGACGTTCTTCAGGAAGATCACGCACAGCGCCGGCGTCAGCGTCAGCGCGACGAAGCCGGAGATCACGACCGAGATCGCGATGGTCACGGCGAACTGCTGCATCATCGTGCCGCTGAAACCGCCGAGGAACGCCACCGGTACGAACACCGCGTTCAGCACCAGCACGATCGCGATGACCGGTGCCGAGACCTCGCGCATCGCCTTGACCGTCGCGTCGAACGAGCCGAGCTTGTCCTCCTCCATGATTCGCTCGACGTTTTCGAGCACGACGATCGCGTCGTCGACGACGATGCCGATCGCCAGCACCAGCCCGAACAGCGACAAGGTGTTGATGTTGAAGCCGCTGGCATAGATGCCGGCGAAGGCGCCGACGACGGCGACCGGAATCGCCAGGATCGGGATGATCGTGCCGCGCAGGTTCTGGATGAAGATGAACACGACGGCGAAGACCAGCGCGAACGCGATCAGCAGCGTCACGACGACGCCCTGGATGGCCTGGTAGACGAAGATCGACGAGTCGTAGTGGTAGAAATACTTGATGCCCTTCGGCAGGAACTGGTCGATCCGGTCCATCGCCTTCTTGACCGCGGCCTTCGTTGCCAGCTGATTGGCGCCCGGAACCAGATAGAGCTGCAGCGAGACGGCCTCGAAGGTCTTGACCTCGCCGGTCTCCTCGTCGCGCTTGTGGACGTGGAAGTAGTTGTTGTAGTTGTTCGCGTCGAGTTCGACGCGCGCGACGTCCTTCAGCTTGACGATCTGCGCGTTGCCGGACAGCGCGAACTTCGATGGCTGGACCTGATCGGCATTGCTCAGCGTCACGGCGTTCTTGCCGTCCAGGTTCGCCCGCAGCACGATGTTCTCGAACTGCTTGACGTCGGTGTAGTAGCCGGTCGTCGTGATGAGGAAGTTCGATTTTTCCGGACCATAGGTCGGGGGCATCGCGTTCTGCCCGACCGCGTACTGATTGCTCTGGTCGCGCACCTTCTCGATGATCTCGGGGATGCCGATCTTGTAGAACGCCAGTCGCTTGGGATCGACGTTGATGCGGATCGCGTACGAGCGCTGGCCGAGGATATTGACGAAGCCGACACCGTGGATCTGCTCGATGACCGGGTAGATGTAGCGCTGCACGTAGTTGGCGATGTACAGCGGGTCCGGGGATCCCGACTCGGAATAGAACGGGATGACCTGGAACAGGTCCGGAATCATCTTGCGGATGCGGATACCCTGGGCGCGGGCCTGCTCCGGAATGTACGAGTTCGATGCCGTCAGCGAGCGGTTCAAGGTGTCGGCCTCGACGATGCCGAGGCTCGTGCCGACATTGAAGTAGACGTTGATCGACACGCTGTTGCTGCCATTCTGGCTCGCTGACTGCATGTAGATCATGTCCTCGGTGCCGGCGATCTGGTCCTCGATCGGCGCGGCGACCGAATTCGCGATCGCCTCGGAACTCGCGCCCGGGAACGTCGCGTTGATGTTCAGGACCGGCGGGATGATCAGCGGGTACTGATCGATCGGGGCGTACAGCGCCGCCATGACGCCGCCGATGACGATCATGATCGAGCAGACGATCGCCAGCACCGGGCGCGAGATGAACTTCTCGGAGATCACGACGTCGTCCTAGTTCTGGGCGGGAGGCTCCGCGACCTGGCGGTTGCCATCGTCCTTGACCAGTTCATCGACCGCGACCGGGTCGTTGTCGGCGATGCGGACGCCGCCGTTGGTGATGACGATCATGCCGTCGCGCAGTCCGGAATCGACGAATTGCGTTCCGTCCACCAGATACTTGCCGGCCTCGATACGCGTCTTGCGCGCGCGATCTCCGTCCTTGACGAACACGTAGGAGGATTCGTGGTCGCGGAAGATGGCTTCCTGCGGCAACGCGTACGTTTTTCGGACGTAGAGGTCGCGCAGGTGGACGTGGACGAACTGCCCGGCGAGCAGCTTGTTGCGCGGCAGGCTCTGGTTGTCGATCGTCGCGCGCAGCTGCCAGACGCCATCGGAGAACGAGACCCGGATGTCCTTGAACTCGACCTTGCCGACTTTAGGCAAGTGGGTGCCATCGGCCAGTTCCAGGTCGACCGTGAAGCGGTAGTCGGCCGGAACCTCGTAGAGCCCGTCGAGCTTGCCGTTCTCGATGTCCAGCCGGTCGAGTTCGGGCATCGAGAACGCGATGTACATCGCGTCCTGCGAGTTGATGACGTTCAACTGGGTCTCGAACGCCGTGACCATCATTCCGGGTGAGACCGCGCGTTCCGAAATGTAACCCGTGGCCGGCGCGCGCACGGTGCAGTATTCGAGGTTCAGTTTGGCGTTGTCGATGTTCGCGACGTCCGTCATGACGTTGCCGACCGCCGACTGGTAGTTGATCAGCGCGGTGTTGACGTCCTGGACCGAGGTCACGTCCTTCTGCGACAGGCTGGCGTAGCGGTCGTAGATGATCTTGTAGTTGTCGCGTGCCGCGACGTCCTTGTGGTACTGGCCTTCGAACGCCTTCAGCGCGAACAGGTAGGGGCGCCGGTCGATTTCGTACAGCGGCTGGTCCTTCTGGACCAGCGTGCCTTCCTTGTACAGCTGCTTGAAGATCGCGCCGCTGACGCGCGGAATCACCGGGTAGTCGACGACGCCCTGAACGACTCCGGGGTATTCGTACACGTACTCGATGTCGTGCGCGAGAAGCTGCTGGGCGTTGACGCGCATCGGTGGTGGCGGTGGCGGCTTCTTCTTCTCGCAGCCGGCGATCAGGGTCGCGGCCATGATCCAGACGCCGAGCCACCGCACGCGCATCGCCGTCATGTCAGAAAAGGTCTCCGAAGCGATGGCCATCCCCGAGATCCCGTGCATTCTCGTTGTCGTGGTAGCGGTAGCCGCCCCCCAGATCCTGATACAGGGAGACGATGCTGAGAAGCTGGGCCAGTTTCGCTTGTGCCGTCTGAATCGCCGCCTCGTTCAGGGTCACCCGGAGCGCAAGGACATCGGGCAATCCGACGAGTCCTTCGCGGTAACGCAATTGCTCGTATTCATAACGCTTGTCGGTCGTCTGGTAGAACTCGAGCATCCGATCGAGACTGTCCGTGCGCTTCTGGTGCGACGCGAGGCCGCTGTCGACCGCGGCGAACGCGGAGCGGACCGTTTCCTGGTAATTGAAATAGTCGGCGTAGTATTGCGCCTTGGCCGATTTGATCGCACCGAACGCGCCGAGATTCAGCACCGGCATGCTGATGCCGCCCTGGTACTGCCAGTAGCTGCCGCCATTGGAGAACAGGTTGGTCAACGAATTCGACGCATACCCGACCGGGGTCGTCAACCGGATCGTCGGGAAGAAGAACGAGGTATTGACTCCGATATTGGCATTGGCTTGTTTCAATACCGCGGCTGCGTGAATCACGTCGGGCCGGTTCTTCAGCACCGCGGATGGCAGGTTGCCGCTGATGATGCCTTTCGAATTCAGCTCCATGAACGACGGGCCTGGATCGATCGCTCCGGGGTTTTCATTCAGCAGCAGATGAATCGCGTTACTCAGTCGTACGACATTGTATTCGATAACGGGTATTTCGGCCCGCGCCTGCGCCAGCTGGATCTCATATTGCTGCAGCGTGAACAACGAGATCAGGCCTTCCCTTTTCGCCTCCGAATACTTCGCGACGACCGCCGTCAGGCTGTCGACCAGACGCCGTTGCTGCTCCAGGCGATATTCCTCCTCGCGTAGACTGAAGTAGCTGCCGACGACCTGGCTGATGATCGCCAATCGGACCGCGTCCTTGGCGGCGACGGCGCTGGCGATGTTCGCTTCCGCCTGTTCCTGCGTACGCAACTGCTGCAGGATGTTCAACGAATAATTCGGCAGAAACCCCGCGGTGAACGCCCCGGGAAACGGCAGGGCCGCATAGGTCGCATCGTTCTTCTCGTGGTCGATCGCCATGTACCCGGCGCCGGCGCTGACGGTCGGCACCCAGTTCATGTGGATCTGTTGCAAGATCGCGCGCGCCTTGTAGATGCTGCCGATCGCGGCCTGTACGTTGTTGTTCTGCTCCAGCGCCTTGTCGATGAGGCGCTGCAGCTGCGGATCGTGGAACTTGTCCCACCAGGCCATTTCCGGCAGCGGCTTGGCGCTGATCGACGCGTACGCATCCTTTGATCGCCAGACGGGCGGAGTCTGTGTCGCCGGATCCTGATAATCGGGACCCCAGACCGCGCAGCCCGTCAGTAGAGCAGGAATCACGATCGAGCACACCCTGCTAATCGGCATCGGGTATCTCGGCTGCTCGAGTCGAATTGTCGGGGCGACCAACATGCACTGAAGACGGATCGCCGACGCGTGTCCACGCTCGGTGATTCTTGCCGTTATTGGAATCCAGTGGCTGCAAGGTACGGGTCGTGGTGATTTGAAACGCGGATTCCAGGAGATCGATCGATACGCATCGATGGGTGTTGCGAGTCGCTTGGGCGTGAGTATCGTCCGCAGGATGCTATGGCACTCGGACCTTGTCAACCATGCCATGGCTCAGGGTATTTCGGTTTCCCGGCATGCAATCGGGGAGCGATGAGGACCAATCCGGAACGATCGATATGTCGTCGCTTGCCGGACGATACAGGGCGTGCGGGGCGCGGGTCCGGCGAAGCTCCGGACAAAGGCCAGCCCTGTGTCGTTCCGGGGCCGCTGGTGCTGGCCGGTTTCGCCTGCCCTGGCGTCACCGACGGCCGATTCCGGCGATGAATGCCCTTGCCGCGTGAATGCCTGAATGGGCCGGAGATTCCCTAGCGATATCCGCCGCTGATGTAGAAGGTTTCACCGGTGATCCATGCGGCCTCGTCGGACGCCAAAAATACCGCGGCCGGCGCGATATCGGTCGGCTGACCGATCCGACCGAGCGGGGTCAGGGCCTCGACCTGTTGCAGCGGTTCACCGGTATTCAGCCCTTGCGCGCGTACGCCTTCGGTGTCGACCAGCCCCGGATTCAGGGAGTTCACGCGGATGCCGCGTGGGCCGAGTTCCTGCGATAGCGACCGGGTTACCGAATCGACCGCGGCCTTGGTCGCGCTGTAGACGGTCGCCGTCGGCGGCGCCGCGCGGGCGGCCAGCGAACTGATGTTGATGATGCTGCCGCCGCCGGGACCGAACAGTCTCGCCGCTTCCTGGCAGGCCAGGATCAGGCCCAGCACGTTCAGGTCGAACATCCGGTGGAAGCTAGTCGGCGTGATGTCGTCGAGCAGTTCGAAACCGTAGACTCCGGCGTTGTTGACGAGGACGTCGAGCCGGCCGAAGTTCGAGCGGGCCTCGGCGAACAACCGACGAACGTCCGCCTCGCGCGACAGGTCGGCCTGCACCGCGACGGCCTGCCCGCCGTCCGCGCGGATCGTGCCGACCAGGGCCTCGGCCGCCTTGCTCGCCGATCGGAAATTGACGATCAGGCTCGCTCCCTCGGCCGCCATCGCATGCGCAATGGCCGCGCCTATCCCCCGGGATGCGCCGGTCACCAGCGCGATCTTGCCTTCCAGCCTTCGTTCCATGATGGCCCTCCGTCGAGTTGAAACGGTTTGCTCGTCGAGTCTTGCAGCAACTGGGGGCGAAGGCAAGGCATAATCACGTCGGAGCGCGCCCGCCGCAGATGAGGCGCGATCCGTCGATGAGACGATCGTTCGTTCCGGTCGATCTGATTCAATTTCGGTACCAATACATGATGTGGCTCTACGAATTGCCGATCTGGCAATTGTGCGTGGCGATCCTGACGTTGTTCACAGGCGGATCATTGCTCGGTCAGTACCTGACGCGCCGGGTGATCCGGAAGTTCTTTTCCCAGGCGCTGGAGGACCACAACGAGGCGGTCGGTGCGATCATCGGGTCCTATGGGGTGTTCTACGGCATCACACTCGGCCTGATCGCCGTGGCGACCTGGGACAACTTCGATGCGGCCGAGGACCTGATCATGCAGGAAGCGTCGGCGCTGGCGGCGCTCGATCGTGACGTGGCCGCGTTGCCCGAGCCCGCCGGGGAGGAACTGCGCGGTCTGCTGCGTGACTACCTCGACTTCGTCATCGATCACTCATGGCCAGCCCATCGGAAGGGCCTGATACCGGCCGACTCCGACGTTCGCATCGATGCGTTCCAGCGTCATCTCGTCGTGTTCGAGCCACGCACCGAGAGGGAGTCGGTACTGTTCAACGAGGCGATCAACCAGTTCAACGTCATGGTGCAGTTGCGCCGCGATCGACTGGCCAGCATCGATGACGGCTTGCCGCGGATCCTCTGGGGTATCGTGTTGACCGGCGCGATCTTGAACATGATCCTGCTGTATGTGCTGCGCATCGAGCCGCTGCGGACCCATATGCTGCTGATCGGCCTGGTCTCGACGTTCATCGGCTTGATGATCTTCTTCATCATCGCCATGGATCACCCGTTCGTCGGCGAACTGAGTATCGAACCGGAGGCTTTCGAGGCGCTGCGCAAGGGCCAGATGGCGATCCCGGGCGGTGCGCGCTGATGGCCTGGTTCGCGCCGCAGGGCCTCGGATTGCCGATCGTTTCGCGGTATAGTCCCGGCGCGTGACAGGAGGGGTGCCGATGGGCGAGATCAGCCGGGTTTCATCGAGGGGAATCGCGCTCGTATCGGCGACGATCGCCATGCTTTCGATGTCGGGCTGCAGCAGCCCCGGCTACAACGACAACCCGTCGCAGAAGATCACCGATCCGCGCCTGGGCTGTCCCGCGGAGACCGATTCCCTTACGGTTTACTACACCGTACACCTGCAACCCGTGGGCGATACCGAGGACGCCCGGGTGACTGCGGAGCGCTTCCGCTCTTACTGCGATCTGTTGCCGGGGCCGGGTGCTGTGTTTCTGACGGTGGATCTGGTCGGGGCGGAGTCCAGCCGCGAGCCGATCGCGGTCCGGGTCGTCGAGCGGGCGCCGAAGAGCGATGAGGCCGGGCACCCGTCGGGTTTCGAAGATCTGCGGCCGATCCTCGAGATTCCGCCGCAGCACTATGCGAAGGGGGTCATCGAGGCGCGCTTCGATGTCGACCACAAGGGGTACTACGCGATCGACCTGCGCCGCGTCGTGGGCGACGTGGCGGCGGCGGAAGTCCCGTTGAGGATTCCATTACTGGTCGGAGTCGATCCGCCGGAGGGAGCGAGGATCGCCCGGCTGGCCGATCGTGCGTTGTACTTGGTCGGCGGCGCGTGTGTGCTGGGTTACGCCCTGTTCCGCTTCCTGAGGTGGCGTCGGCGCGAGCGTTCCGACGCCTCGTGAGCCCTGAAGGCATCCCCCGCCGGCCGCTCGTCGAACGGACGAGCGGTCGTCTACGCGGGCTTGGTGCCGGCGACGATGAACGCGGTGAATGAGCAGAAGAAGGCACCGGCCCGGTCGGCTTCGGCGAGCTCACCCAGCCACGCGTCCACGGCCGCGGCCTCCGCTATGTCGGCCTGTAGCGCACTGCGCGCGGTCTGCACCAGATCGAGGATCTGGTCGGCCAGGGCGAATTCGCGGAGGACCAGCGTGACCGGCAGCACATCGATTTCGGTCAGGCCCGCCGCGGCGAAGTAACCGGACAGCGCACGTCCGATCCAACCCGCCGGAAAGCTGTCGCACCAATGGTTCATCAGCGTTCGGGTCAGCGCCCGGTTGGTCGAATCGACCGTGAACGTCTCCCAGTCGGGCTCCATCGCGACGACCCGTCCGCCGGGCCGGACGACCCGCGCCATTTCCCCGATCACCGCAGCAGGTTCGGCGATATGCTGCAAGGTCCGATCGACCCGCGCGGCATCGAATCGGTCGTTGCCGTAGGGCAGGCGCCGCGCGTCGGCCTGCTCGAAGTGCAACGCAAGGTCGAGGCCGCGGCTCGTCTGTTCGGCCTGATCGAGCATCGCACGGCTGCGGTCGACCGCGGTAACCCGCCCCTGCGGTCCGACGAGTCGGGCCAGCGCGACCGCATCGTCACCGGTGCCGCAGCCGATCTCCAGCGCCGATGCGCCGGGGCGGAGCCGCATCAGTTCGAAGGTCGTTTGCTTGTAGGCGCGGTAGAACGGCAGCGACAGTTGCAGCCGCAGGCAGCCGGCGAATCGTTCGGTCGTGCCGGCCGCGTCGACGTTCTGAAAATCACTCGCGAAATAGGCCATGGTGTTTCGAAGCGTGGGCGCGATGCCTGCCGCGCGAGCGGGGACCGCTGGATCGTGCGGCGATCGGCGCTCAGGGCGTTGCGACCTGCCCGCCGGCCGCGGCCTCGGCCTGCAGTTGTTGCAAGGTTTCCTCGACGCCGGCCGCGTGCGTCAGTTCCGAGACGTTCTGCTTCGTGAAGAAGCCGCGGAAGTCATTGAACCGCTGCACGTACTCGATGATCAGCGAGGAATGTTCGGAGGCGCTGGAGAAGATCTGTTTCAGGCCCTCCTCCTGGGAGCCGATGACCTCGAGCAGGAAATCCTTGCCCGCTTCGCGGATCGAGTCGACGACATAGTCGATGTTGGTCCGGTCGCCGCGCTCGCCGTCGGCCACGGCAAACGCGATATGGTGCAGTCGCGGTCCGTAGTTCCGCACGAAGTTCTCGGTCGGCGATGGCAGTTGCAACAGGTGGTTGACGAAGTAGGGGTAGTTCGCCGCGGTGAACACCTTGGCCGGGCTGATCCGCTCTTCTGAGTAGTGAACGCTCTTCGTGACGTTCGTCGACGAGTTCTGATCGGCGATGTCGTACGAGCCCCAGTAGTAGTAACTCGTCAGGCTGAGGAACTCGAGGATCGCCGCCTCGCGGTTCTGGCTGTAGACCCGCGTCGCCAGGTGGTCGATCGGCAGGATCAGGTTCTCGATCTCGAGCTTCTTCTGCAGTTCCTTGGCGACGATGTAGGCTTCCTGCACGTCGGGGCGGATGCTGCTGAGGCCCAGCGAATAAACGCGCAGCTGATCCAGCGGACGCTCCCAGTAGCCGAGGATGTTGTGGGTGTAGGGCGAAGGCTTGACGACCGCCATGTTGCCCGGCAGTTCCAGTTTGCGGATCTGATCCTGCGTGAAGAAGCGGATCTCGCGGGCCTTCTGTTGCTCGACGACCTCGTGCAGGTTCGTCACGCGGAACACCTCGCCCATGTAACGCGAATTCGGCTTGTGCGCGCCGACCGGGTACACCTCGTTGAGGCTGCGGAAGATGCCCTGCGTCGACGGACTCTTGACCTCACGCACCAGAATGTCCGGCGCGTTCATGTCGACGCGGAGGATGTGCGTGTGGTGAGACTTCGATTCGAGCGTGACCAGGTAGTGATACGGCGTCATCAGGCTCAACTCGCCGACATAGGCCGCGGAGCAGCCGGGTTCGACTGTGATCATCATGACGTCGATTTCGCGAACCATCTCGGTCAGGCCGACGCGGTCGCGCTCCTCGAGCAGTTTTTCGAGGTACTCCTCGAAGAATGGCGAATTGCTCTTGTCGCCGTTTCGCTTGAAGCTCAGCGATGGGCTGTTCATCTGGTGTCTCCGATAGGTGTCAATGCGGCCACCGCCGTTGAGGCGGGACCTTCGATCGAGTTTGGGAATTCAGGACGTGGTTCGGCGCGGGGCCGGGGGGTGCGTGAGCGCTCTGTACTGCAGCCGGTTGATACGCGACCAGGGCTTGTTTGTCAACCGTCGTGCGCCATCATCCGCGCAAGGCGGTGGTCAGCATGCCCTCGATGTCGGCGAATCGCGCAAGGTAGTCCTCGTGGCTTGCATCGATCACCGCGAGCGCCTCGTCGCGGCCATACATCTGGGTGATCTCGACCCGGGCAGGATGTTCGCCGGGCACGTCCTTGTAGGTCAGGAAATAATGTCGCAGTCGTTCGATCAGCGAGGCGGGGCAATCGCCGATGTCCTGCCATGCACCGAACGCGGCGTCGCCCTCCATGACGGCGATGATCTTGTCGTCGGCCTCGGAGCCATCGATCATGCTGAGCCCACCGATTGGCTTTGCCCGCAGCAGGATGTCGCCGTGCGGGATGACCTTCTCGGTCAGCACGCAGATGTCCAGCGGGTCGCCGTCGCCGACTATGCCCTCGCGGCCGCCGCTGCGGGCGGCCAGTCGCGCGGCCACGCGTTCCCCGCAGAAGGTCTGCGGGATGAGGCCGTAATGCGAGGGACAGACGTTCGAGAACTTCTGCGGCCGGTCGACCTTCAGCAAGCCGGTGGCCTTGTCGAGTTCGTACTTGACGGTGTCGCTGGGTACGATTTCGATGTAGGCCGTAACGACCTGCGGAGCATCTTCGCCGAGGGGCACACCGTGCCATGGATGGGCTTTGAACAGCAGCCCCATCAGCTGCCACAAGGGTTCGCGCTTGCCTTTCTTTTTCACGATCGTTCCTGCCGTACCGGCCGCGCTTGAAGCGCGGGCGGCCGAAAAACCTCGGCGGCTCTGCGTGCCGCCGAGGTCCAGTATGCCAGAACACCACGCATTACGCGGGCTTTCGCGCGGCGAGAAACACACCGATGCGCCCCGCGCGCGCCGGCAGAGGCCGTATCCGGCTTGCCAGGCGCCCGGCGGCGAAGCTCCACGCCGTCGCCAGATGCCAGGCCCAGCGGTGGGCGAAGTAGCGCTCGGTCCCGTTCCGACCAGCGCAAGGGTTCAGCCGGTGCATCCAGTGGATCAGGCCCTCATGCGGCGATGCCGGCAACTCCTCGAGTTCGATGAGCTCGAGCCCGAGCGTCTCGGCCAGCGCGGCGAATGCCTCACGATTCCACCAGCTCAGATGGTGCGGCGGCGCGTTCAACAGGAAGTTCGGGATCGCCGTCGTCGCCGATGGATGTAGCGGCGCGCACAGGATCAGCAGGCCACCGGGCTTCAGCGTCTTCAGCATGGCCCCGGCGAACCCCAGCGGATCCGGTAGATGTTCGATGACCTGGAAGGCCGTGACCAGATCGTAGTGCCCGGGGTACAGGGACGCGTGGTCCTCCAGCCTCGCCCGGATGATTCGCGGGTCCGCATCGGTTGGGGCATAAGGATCCAGCCCATGGTATTCGGCGTTGGGTACGTGCTCGGCGAATCCCCCGCGTCCGCAGCCGACGTCGAGAATCCGCGCGCCTGAAGCCGCATGTCGCGCCGCGGCGATGAACTCCGCGCGCTCCGCACCGTGGGCGTTCAACAGCTCGTGCATGCCGACGCGGGAATAGAACGCGTCGTAGAAGGCCTCGTCTCCGGCGATCGCGGGTGAGAAGTACACCAGTCCGCACGGCGATTCGTACAGGCCGATGCCACGAAGACCATGCAGCGAGCGGCGAATGTCGATGCCGAGACCGAATCGCCACAGCAGCCTGAGCAACTTCAGCGGGATCTTCTGGATCAGTCGGCGCGCTGGTTGTCCCGTGATCGGGCAGCGCGGCATCGCGGCGTCGTCGTCAGGACTCGGTTTCTCAGTCGGGTTCATCGCATCGTGCCCCGGGGCGCGATGCGCAAGCGGATCTCCCGATCGGGACGCGAGGTCAGGCTGCCAAGCGGCCGGGGCGCGCGACCCCCGGCGGGTGACAACCGGCAGCGGCGGAGGATCGGCCGGAGGATCTCGCGCAGTTCGACGTCGGCGAAGTGTGCGCCGGGGCAGGTCCTGGGTCCCATGCCGAACGGCATGAACGAGGTGCGCGCGGTGGGCCCTGCATCCGGTGCCAGCCATCGTTCCGGGATGAACTCACCCGGCCGGGTCCACAGCTTGCGGTGCCGGTGCAGCGTCCACGGCGAGACGACGACGAAATCGCCGGCGGCGACTGGTTTGCCGCGGAGTGTGGTCGCCTGCTCGGCCTGGCGCAGAAAGAAGGCAATCGGCGGGTACAGGCGCAAGGTTTCGCGGATCATCGCGCGAACGGTGTCGGGTCCGGATGCGGCGCGGTCGATATCGTCGACCTCCGGTATCAGCGCATCGGCCGCAGTGTCCTGCTGCTCGGGACGGCGCGCGAGTTCCCACAGCAGCCAGCTCAGCGTCGATGCGGTCGTTTCATGGCCGGCGAGCAGCATCACGGCGATCTCGTCCAGCGTCCGTTCGCCATCATCGCCGGGCTCGAGCAGACCGGCTTCGCGAAGACTGACGGCGAATGGCGCCGCCAGCGCCGCGTGATCGCCAGCCAGCAGCGGTCGGACGAAACAGTCGCGAATCAGTTGGCGCATCTCGGTCCCGATCGGACGCAGCCGCATGCCGCGGACCAGCGCCTCATCACTGGAGGGGTGGCCATCGGACAACAACAGCAACAGCGGCACGCAGCGCCGGTGATACAGGAAGAAGAGCTCCGAGAAGCGCTCCGATTGATGCGGTTCGAAGGTTCGGCCCAGCGTGCACCGCGACACGACGTCGACGGTCAGTCGGGACAATTCGGTACACAGGGCGAGTGGTGCCTGCGGATTTCCCAGCCAGCGGTCGACGTATGCGTCCGTGAGTTCGCGGCATGCGCGGATGATTTCGCCGTCGTCGATCCGCGCGAGCGACCGGATATAGAGCTTGCGCGCCTCCCGGACCGACGCTCCGCCGGGCTGCCCGAACACGCCTCGGCCGATCAGCGGCTCCAGCAGGGTCTCGAGCGCATGCGCCTTGGGGTACTGTCCGCTCCGGTCCTGCATGACCAGCTCGACGTTGACCGGATCGTTGGTCAGCGCGAGCTTGCGCGCGCCGAGCCGGTAGACCGGCAACCAACGCTCCAGCGGCTTGCCCTGGACGTAGGCGAACGGGTTCGGCGCGAGCCATCCGGCCAGCCGGATCAGCGCCGGCCAGGCGGTCAACGCGCGCAGGATCAGGGCGCGGATCGGGGCCATGCGGTGCGGTGCTCGATGCGAATGTTAAGCCGCGCGTCGACCCGGTAGCGAACATGGGCCCAGGTCACGCGACGAACGCGCGCGGCGCCGAGAATCATGCTGAGGTGAAATCCATCGACCAGCGGGCTCGCGAGGCTCAGAACATACTGCAACGCGCGCGTCGTGGCCGTATCGCCGAAGTCGAGCCGCGTGCCGACATTCTGGGTCAGGGCCTGCCTGACCACGCCGAGCAGCAGTACCAGGGCGAGTGCGCCGCGCAGGGTCTCATCGTGGCTCGCACCGGCCAGCAGCAGGCACCAGACCAGCAACTGCAGCGCCACGAGCGACAGCGCCGCGGCCCACAGCGCCGGGCGATACAACCGCACCATCTGATACTGTCGGCGGCCGAAGCGCCAAGCCGATGCCAGATCATGACTCAGCGGTGTGGGCACCAGCAGTGCGCCGCGCCATAGAACCCGCAGTCCCAGTTCGGCGGCGGCGCGGCCGAGCGCCAGATCGTCCGACAGGGTCGCGGCGAACATCCGATCGGGGCGCATGCGCCTCAGCGCGTCCGCCGACGCGGCGATCGATCCGCCCCACACAGCCTCGGCCCAGCGCAGTCGCGGCAACAGGCCGACCGCGCGGTCGATCGCGACGATCAAGTGGGAGCCTGCCGTGGCTAGTTCGATCATCGGCCAGCGGTATCCCGTGACGATGTCCGCGCGGCCCTTCGACAGTGGTGTGACCAGCGTTTCGAGCCACCAGCGAGGTGGCCGGATGTCGGCGTCCAGAAATACGACCACGCGGTCGCGGTCGTCGATTCGCCGGCACGCGGCGATCAGGTTGGCGCACTTCTGCGAGGAGGTGCTGGCCTCGCCGCCGATGGCGATCTCGATCGGAATCGGACTGGACGAGGCGATACGACTCGCGGCCCGGAACGCCGGATCGAGTTCGGACTCGATGCCCAGGATCAGTCTTCGCGGGCGTATCGTCTGCGACGCAAGCTCGTCGATGAGGCGGGCAAGCTGCTCCGCGTCGCCGGTCACGGCCATGATCAGCGTTATCGCGTCGCCGGCGGCGGACCGGGGTCGCGGGTGTCTCAGGCGATACCGGTAGACGGCGGTCGACGCGGTCGACGCACAGGCCACGCCGACGGATAACACCGCCAGCGTTGCTGCGAAGCTCACGCCCGCCGTGCGCGGGCAGCCGACCCTGAGATCATTCGAACAGCGGCACGCCCTCGGCGATCCCGAACTTGACGCCGGCATCGACCTTCTGATCGGTCTGGAAGAACCGCGCGACCTGCTTGGGCTTCAGGATGGCCTCGAATTTCGGCAGGTAGGCCTTCTTGATGTCCAGCGACTTCTGTTCGATGTCGATGAACTCGCGGGTCATCGCCGATGCGTCGGCATCCTGCAGGGAACCGAGGCGGGCCGCGTAGTCGGCGATCAGGCTGGCCAGCCGCTTGCCCTGCGCGGACTGCTCGCTGCGGTACGAGTTATACAAGGGCCAGAACCGCTTGCCCTCATCGGGGGTCAGGTTCATCTGTTCGGCGACGACGTCGCGACGGTCGGTTTCCTCCATCGCGAACGATTCCTGCAGTTCTTGCAGTGCCTCCTTGTATGCCGTGACGACCTTCTGCGACTTGACGCCGCCGAGCGCCTGATAAGACGGTGCCTTTTGCGTAGCGCAGCCGGCCAGGCCGGCAACGGCGATCATCGGCAGGAGCGAGCGGCCGAGAACTCGGGCGGCGTTGAATCGGGTGAGGCTGACGGACATCGATGGTCTCTCCATGGGGTCCAGTGGGCGGGATCTGGTAATGGGCGGATCGCCGGTCGGCGATGCGCGAACGCTCAGCGAAGTCTATCAGACGATACCGGCCGCACGCACCCGTCGACGGGGTCGCCGACTGTCAGTTCGCGCCGGTCGCGACCGCGGATGTTTCCGTGGTCGCCGCGCGTCGGCCGCGCTCCGCATCGACACCGAGCAGCAGCATCCAGCCAATGACGAAAAACGTGCCGGTCAACAGCATCGCGAGCCGATGATCGCCCGAGGATACCCAGGTCAGGCTGCCATAGGTCATCGGGCCGAGGATCGAAGACAGCTTGACGGCGAGGCCCCAGAGGCCGAAGAACTCGCCCGCGTGGGCCGGCGGAGACAGGTAGCCGACCAGCGCCCGCGCCGCCGACTGGCTGGACCCGAGGCAGATGCCGACGAGGTTCGCGGCGATCCAGAACATGACCGGACCGTGCGCCTGCCACGCGACGATGACGACCAGACACCATCCCATCAGCGTCAGCGACAGCGTACGTACATGGCCGAGCCGATCCTGTACCTGGCCGAACGCGAATGCGCCGATGGCGGCCGTGACGTTCGTGACGAGCAGCAGCAGCAGGGTCTGCGTCGTCGTAAAACCCATCGCCACCTGGGCATAGATCGCGGCGAGGCTGACGACGGCCTGGATACCGGCCTGAAAGAACACGATGCAGATCAGAAAGCGCCACAGGTCGCGATAGCGGCGGGCCCGTCTCAGCGTCCCGCCGAGGCGGGCGAACGTTGCCTGATACAAGTCCGCGGCGGACGTTGCGGGGCGTGCGCGCTCCTTGAGGATCAGGAACGCCGGCAGGCTGGCCAACGCGAACACGCCAGCGGTGATCAGCATCGTCGCGGGGATCGCGGCGTTCGCGTCGATGCCCTGTTCGCCGGCCCAGGCGATATAGCCCAGGCAGAGCCCGAGGCTCAGCAGCCCACCGAGGTAGCCCAGACTCCAGCCCCAGCCGGACAGCCGGCCGATGCCGGCTTCGGTGGCCAGTTCGGGGAGGAATGCCGCGATGACGTTCTCGCCACTGCCGAAGCAATAATTCGACAACACGATCAGCGCGATCCCGAGCGTCAGGTCGCCGGGCCCGACCAGGGACAGCAGCGCCGTGAACGTCACGCAGCCGACGGTCGTCACGACCAACAGGCGCTTCTTCGCGGCCCGCGCATCCGCGTAGGCACCGAGCAGCGGAGCGGTGACCATGATCATCGCGTAGGACACGGCCAGCGACAGCGTCCACGCGAAGGTGCCCCAATCCTGGCCGGCGGCCACGACATTGACGAAGTAGGCGTTGAAGATCGCCGTGATGACGACCGTCGTGTAGCTGGAGTTGGCGAAGTCGTACATCGCCCAGGACACGACTTCGACGGGACGGACCCCAGGCGCCAGGATCGGCGGCCGGACATCTGAGCCCGTGGCTTGCGCCACTCCGCTATCGGTAGCCGCGGCCTCCGCGGCGACCTCGGTAGGCCCGGTATTCAGGGGGTTTCTTCCGCTGGTGGTGTGGTCGGGGTCTGATCTCCGGGTGTCGCGAGCGCCGGATTGTGCGTGATGCGTATGGCCTTCGCGGTGTCGTAACCCCAGACCTTCGCCTGATGCAACAGGCCCTGAACGATCTCCTCGGGCAGCTTGTCCTCTCTCGCCAGTATCCACAGGTACTTGCGCGAGGGTCCGGTGACCATCGCGTAGCGATAGTCGCGGTCCAGCGCGATGACATGGAAACCACCGTAGAAAGGCCCGAAGAACGAGACCTTGAGGCTGCCGACGGTCGGGTCACCGATGAACTTCGCGGTTCCCTCTTTTTCTTCCCAGCGCGCTCGCTTGATGTTGTAGCCGCGATTCAGCACGCGGATCGTCCCATCGTCGGACTTGTCGTACTCGGCCGTGACGTTCTGCAGTCCGCGTTCGAACGAGTGGTCGAGGCGGACGATCTCGTACCATTTGCCGAGGAAGCGCTCGATATCGAATTTCACCACCGGCTGTAGTCCTTCCGGGACCCGGGTCGGCGATGCGATGTACAGCATGATGCCAAATGCGATCAGGCCGAGTACGCCGATGATCAGCAGTGTTTTCAACCATCCGTACATCAACGGCTGACGGGGATTGGTTTGGGCAGGCGGCTGATTCGCGCTCATGGTTGCTGGGTCGTTCTATCTAGTGCTGGTGGTTATCGTCTTGTGGCTCTGGCGGCGGGTTTACCGGATCTCCGCCTCGGACTGATCGCTGTGCCCGTGGTTGTCGGTCCACGAGACGCGGATCCGATCCCCGGGAGCGCCTCCGCGGAAGCGGAACGCCAGGTATGGATCGCGCGACACCGACGTACTGAGTCGACAGTCCGCGACTAGCCGCGCACCGTGTTCGATTCGCAGCCGCTCGATGTAAAGCGGTGCCGGGATCGTGCCGGTTTCGGGGTCCCTGAGCCGCCCGTTGTGCATCGGATGCGTGATCAGAATGCGGATCTGCGTGATGCCGTCGACCTGTCTGGCGCGGACCTTTATCGTCGACATCGACCTCGGTTCCAGTCTCCGGCCTCATCGCCGCGGGAACTGTGGCGTCAGGCGACTGGACGACGCCCGGGCCTTGTCTTCGCGGTCGCGGTAGAGTATTCCTTGCGCCCGATGGATGCAACAGAACACCCCGGACGAGCTCGTAAGGCCATGAGGATCGATCGGCGCGCATTCCTGCGTGATGGCCTGGTTCGCGTAGCCGGCTTTCTCGTCGTCGCCGCCTCCTTTGCTTCCCGCGCGGCCGATGCGGCGCGCGCCGGGCCGGGTAGGCCGGATGCGCTGCGCGAGGCGATGAAGCGGGAACTCGGCGACGCGGCGCCATTGCCGTCGACGGCGATCGAACTGGACATTCCCCGCATTGCCGAGGACGGCGGAGTCGTGCCGGTGACCGTCGAGAGCCGGATTCCGGGTACCGACCGCGTGCTGCTGCTCGTCGAGCGCAATCCGGTCCCGCTCGCCGCAGTCTTCGATTTCGCTGCCGGCACCGATCCATTCGTCAGCCTGCGGATCCGCGTGGCAGAGTCCTGCGATGTGCTGGCCGTGGCGCGCTCCGGCGGGCAGTACCACGTCACGCGGAGGGCGGTCCGGGTCGTCGTCGGGGGGTGCGGCTGAGCCTTGATGCGTTACGTCGGGCGCGGCGCGTCAAGCGCGGCGAACGTTCGGTAGGTTTGTATGCCGCCCGGCAGCACCAACGCATCGACGCCGCGTTGCCGCAGCGCGCGCAGCGCGTAGTAGGCGCGCTGACCGACTCCGCAGACCAGCCAGCAAGGCCGGTCCAACGGCAATTCGCCGATGCGCGCGCGGAGGTCCTCGAGCGGAATGTTCAGCGCCCCCGGCACGTGTTCGGCGGCATATTCCTCGGCACTGCGGACATCGAGAATCAGCGCGTCGGTCCGACCGACGTCCTCCCAGCGCGCCAGCGGCAGATCGCCGCGCAGGTGGTTCGCCGCGATCATGCCGGCCAGGTTCACCGGGTCCTTCGCGCCGCCGAACTGCGGCGCGTAGCACAGCTCCGCCTCTTCGAGGTCGAACACCGAGCCGCCCATCTGCAGCGCCATCGCGATGACGTCGATGCGGCGGGCGACATCGGCCTCGCCAATGGCCTGCGCTCCGAGCAGTTTGCCATCTGGTGCGCGGAACAGCAGCTTCATGTGGATCGGCTTGGCATCGGGGAAATACGATGCGTGGTTTCCCGGATGCAGGTAGACCTTCTCGTAGTCTTCGATGCCGTTGCGACGCAGTGACCGTTCGTTGGCGCCGGTGGTCGCGACGGTCAGGCCGAATACCCCGCACACCGCGGTTCCCTGTACGCCGCGAAAGCGCATCGGCGGCCGCAGTCGGCAGCTCGGGTCACCGAGCGCGGAAAGAATCGACGCGGCGGCGATGCGGCCCTGGCGGTTGGCGGGTCCGGCGAGCGGCACGGGCTGCCGCGCACCGGTGACGATGTCCGTGTTGGCGACGACATCACCGACTGCCCAGATCCATGGATCGCTGGTGCGCATGAACTCATCGACGACGATCGCCTGGCGGCTGCCCAGGTCGAGGTTCGCATCCGCCGCGAGCGCGGAGCATGGTTTGACGCCGAGTGCGAGGATCACGATGTCGGTGTCGATCGTTTCGCCGAGCGAGGTCGTTGCGCGGATGCCGCGCGGTTCCAGCGCGCTGAATCCGGTCACCGCGGCATTCAGGTGCAGGTCGACGCCGTGGCGGCGAAGCTCGTCGTCGGCGCGCACCGCCATCTCGGGATCCAGTACCGGCAGGATCTGCGGGCTCAGCTCGATCAGGCTGACCGCGAGGCCGCGATTGACCAGGTTCTCCGCCATTTCCAGGCCGATCATGCCACCGCCGACGATCAGCGCGCGCGAGGCGTTCTCGACCGCGGCGCGGATCTTGCGGCTGTCGGGGATCGTCCGGAGCACGAAGATTCCCGGCAGGTCGATGCCCGGAAGCTCCGGAATGATGGCGTCGGCACCGGTCGACAGCACCAGGGCGTCGTAATGCTCCTGGCGAATCGCGCCGGTGCGCCGGTCGTGAACTTCGATCCGGCGTCGTTCGGCATCGATCCGTGTGACCTCGGTTTCCAGTCGCACCTCGATGTTGAAGCGCGAGGCGAACGTTTCGGGGGTGGCGATCAGCAATTTGTCCTCACGCCGGATGACGTCGCCGACGTAGTACGGCAGTCCGCAGTTCGCGAACGAGACATGCTGTCCCCGGTCGAAGATGACGATCTCGCACTGCTCGCACAAGCGCCGGATACGTGCGGCACAGGATGCGCCGCCGGCGACGCCGCCGACGATCAGGATGCGTTTCGGGTTAGCTTCGCTCATGGCACACGTCCCGCCGCGGGCAACGGTTGCCCGGAGGACGCGGGTGTCGCCTGCCCGACCGGGATGGCCGGCTCGTAGCGTTCCGCGGCTTCATGGGCCCAGTAGATCAGCAGCACGCCGGCGCTGATCAGCACGATCTGCGACAGCGTCTCCGAACCCTTGCTCTTCTTGTGCAGAGTCGGAATCAGGTCGGCGACCGCGACGTAGATGAAGCTCGCGGCCGCGATCGCGAGGAAATACGCCAATGCGCCGTCGAGACTGCCGAGGCTGAAGTAGGCCAGCAGGCCGCCGATGACGGTGCCCAGGCTCGAAAGCACGTTGTAGACGAAGGCCCGCGTCGGGCTGTAGCCACTCTGCAGCAGGATCACGAAGTCGCCGACTTCCTGCGGAATCTCGTGCGCCGCGACGGCCAGGCTGGTGACGATGCCCAGTTGCACGTCGACCAGGAACGCCGCGCCGATCAGGACGCCATCGACGAAATTGTGGATGCCATCGCCGAGCACGATCAGCGTACCCGCCGGATGGTGCTCGAGATCGTCGCTGTGCGCTTCGCAGTGGCTCGAGTGGCAATGACGCCAGACGAGGAATTTCTCCAGCAGGAAGAACCCGAGCAGGCCGACCAGCACCGTACCGAACAGTCGTCCGGCATTCTCGATTCCGGCGCGCTCGACCGCGTGCGGCAGCAGGTCGAGCAAGGCGACGCTGAGCAGCGCACCGAGCGCGAAGCTGACGCCGTGCGGCAGCAGTTCCGGGTGCCGGTGCTTGGGGATCAACAGGAACAACGATGCCGCGACGATGCTCAGCAGGCCGCCGGCCAGCGTGAAAAGGACGATCCAGGCGAGTAGGCCCATTCCGATTAGCTCCGGTTGACTCAGGGTTTGCGCCAGATCAGCGTCGCCATGCGACCGGTTACGCCGTCGCGTCGGTACGAGAAGAAACGGCCGGTGTCACTCACTGTGCAGTGGTCGCCGCCAAAGCAGGCGGTAACGCCGGCTTCGGCCAGCAGTGCGCGGGCCAGCGCATAGATGTCCGCGTGCCAGCGCTTGTTCCCGGACGTTCGGAAGGCCGGCGCGAGCGCGGGTCGCTGCTCCGTGAAAGCGTGCCGGACCTCATCGCCGACCTCGAAGGCCGAGGGGCCGATGGCCGGCCCGAGCCAGGCCATCAGTTCGCGTGTACCGAGTCGGTCGACCGCCGACGCGACGACGCCGCCGGCCAGACCCCGCCAGCCCGCGTGCACCGCGCCGATCCGCTGCCCGTCCCCACTGCACAGCAGGATCGGCAGACAGTCCGCGGTCATGACCGCACAGACCACGCCCGGCCGCGTGCTCACCGAGGCATCGGCGGTCCGATCGGCATCATCGGCATCGATCGCGCGGGTCCCGTGAACCTGCTGCAGCCACCGTGGCTCGTCCGGCAGCTCCAGCAGTTGTCGCAGACGGCGACGATTCTGGTCGACGCTCGCGGCGTCGTCGCCGACATGGCCGCCGAGGTTGAAGCTGGCGTACGGGCCGTTGCTGACGCCGCCGGCGCGCAGCGTGCTCGCGGCCCGAACGCCGTTCGGCGCCGGCCAGTCCGGTTCAATCCACGAGTTCATGGCGAGGGATCGAGCGCTTCCAGCAGTTGCTGGAAGTCGTCGGGCAGCGGGGACGTCCACTGACAGTACTGTCCGGTCGCCGGGTGCGTCAGGCCGAGCACCGCGGCATGCAGGGCCTGTCGATGGAACGCGCGCAGGGCATCGATCATCGCGTCGCTCGCCCCGGCCGGCAACCGCAGTCGGCCATAGCTGGGGTCGCCGACCAGCGGGTAGTGTAGATGGGTCATATGAACGCGGATCTGGTGAGTCCGTCCGGTTTCGAGCTTGATGCGCAGCAGTGTATGGCCGGCGAAGCGACGCTCGATGCGGTAGTGGGTGATCGCCAGCTTACCATCCGGGATTACGGCGAAACGCTTGCGATCGACCGGATGGCGGCCGATCGGCAGGTCGACGGTTCCACCGGCCACCGGGGTTCCCTGCACCAGCGCGAGGTACTCGCGATGCACGCTCCGTGCCTGGAGTTGATCGACCAGTGCCTTGTGTGCGCGCAGCGTGCGGGCGACCATCAACAGGCCGGTCGTATCCTTGTCGATGCGGTGCACGATGCCGCATCGCGGCAGCGAGGCCAGGTCCGGCGCATGGTTCAGCAGCGCGTTCAGCAAGGTTCCGGCGGCGTGTCCCGCGGCCGGATGCACGACCAGGCCGTCCGGCTTGTCGATGATCAGTATGTCCTCGTCCTCGTGGACGATCCGCAGCGGAATATCCTCGGCCAGCGATGTCGTCGTCGCTGGCATCTGCGGTCGCAGCGAGACGTGCTCGCCGCCGGCGATGCGCTGTTTCGCGCTGATCGGTGATCCGTCGACCAGCACCAGGCCCTGCTTGATCCAGTCCTGCAGCCGGCTTCGCGAATACTCCGGCAGCAGCGCCGCGAGGGCTTGGTCGATGCGCAAGCCGCCGAGGTCAGTCGGGATGTCCACCGCGATGTCTGCCAGTGCTTGCACGGATAGGGGATCGGTTCCGATACGGGTATAATCGTGCGGATCGTTTCCAGTCAGCGCCCGATCCGATGTCATCCTCGCCCCACCGAAGCGGACGATATGCGCCGCTGTTCCTGCTCTGGGCGCCGCTGCTCGCCGTCACTCTGACGGCTTGTTCCACGAGCTTGTCGGAGTTGATCCCGTTCTTCTCTAAGGATGAGGAGCAACAGGAGACCCCCGACGAATATGCGAACTGGACCGAAGAGGAGTTCTTCGACGAGGCGAAGACCGCTCTGCGGGAGGAACGGTGGAGTAAAGCCGTTCAATTATACGAGAAATTGGAGGCGCGGTATCCGTTCGGCCCCTACGCGACGCAGGCTCAGATCGACATCGCCTACGCGTACTACAAGAACGGCGAGCCCGATTCAGCGCTGGCCGCGGTCGATCGCTTCATCAAGCTGAATCCGGCGCACCCGAACGTCGACTACGCCTACTATCTGAAGGGCTTGGTCAACTACAACCGCGGCATCTCGTTCGTCGACCGCTTCGTGCCGACCGATTCATCGCAGCGCGACCCGGGGTCGGCGCGTGACGCCTACCGCGACTTCCAGGAACTGATCGCAAAATTTCCGAACAGCCGTTACGCGGATGATTCGCGCCAGCGCGTGACCGCGCTGCGCAACAACCTCGCGATGTACGAATTGCACGTTGCCGATTTCTACATGCGCCGCTGGGCCTATCTGGCCGCCGCGCGCCGCGCGACCGAGGTGGTCCGCAATTATCAGCGCACGCCGGCGGTGCCGAAGGCTCTGAAGATCATGGAGGACGCCTATCGCAAGCTGGAGATGGTCGAGCTTGCCGACGCGGCGGCGCGGGTCTACGCGCTGAACTACGGCGATACGCTGCCGCCCGAGTCTCAGGACATCGTCAATCCGACCGTGGCCGAGCGAGTCTGGGACACCCTGGGATTCCAGTGACGGCCCCAGCGCCGCAGCGTGCCGACCAGCCCGCGGATATGATGGATGTTCTGTGCGTCGGCCACGCATCCTACGACCTGATCTTCTCGGTGCCGCGGCAGCCCGATGCCGACGACAAGCTGTTAGCCGACGGCTTTCTCGGTTGCGGCGGCGGTCCGGCCGCAAACGCGGCGGTCACGGTCGCACGCCTGGGACTTCGCGCGAGTTTTGCCGGTTACCTCGGCGATGATCTGTTCGGCGAGCGCCACCTGGCCGAACTCGAGGCCCATGGCATTACCACCGAGCTTGTCGTGCGTGGGACGAATCCGACGCCGCTGTCGGTGATCCTGGTCAAGCCCGATGGCAGCCGCTCGCTGGTCAATTACAAGGGGCAGACCGCGCCGCTTCCGGCCGATGCGTTCGCCTCGGTCGCGCCGGCCGCGCGGGTCGTGCTGTTCGATGGACACGAGCCGTTGGTCTCGGTGGACCTGCTCGATTCGGCTCGTAGGGCGGCGATCCCGACCGTGCTGGATGCCGGTTCGTTGCATGCCGGCACCGAGGCCCTGATGGGTAAGGTCGAGCATCTGGTGTGTTCGGAGAAGTTTGCCCGGCAATGGCTGGGGCACGATGATCCCGCCGCGGCCGTCGATCGGCTCGCCGGGCTCGCGCCGGTCGTCGTCGTGACACTCGGCGATCGCGGCCTGCTGTGGCGCCGAGGCACGGAGCACGGGGCGCTCGGCGCCTGCCCGGTGGTCGCGGTCGATACGACCGGCGCCGGCGACGTGTTCCATGGCGCCTACGCCGCCGGCCTCGCGCTCGGCCTGAGCTGGGACCGCTTGCTCGCCTATGCCAGTGCCGCGGGCGCCCTGTGTTGCACCCGACTCGGGGCGCGGAGCGGAATTCCGTCGGCCGATGAAGTCGCGACCTTGCTCGGTGCCTGACTTCAAGAAGGTGCGCCCATGAATTTCCTGCCTGTTTTCGTCAAGCTGAAGGATGCGCCGTGCTTGGTCGTCGGCGGCGGCGAGGTCGCCGCGCGCAAGGTGGGGCTGTTGCTGCGCGCAGGTGGACGCGTCACGGTCGTGTCGCCGGAATGCGGGCCGGCCGTCGGTGAACTGGTGCATCAGGGCCGCGTCGCCGTTCGCGGCAAGCCCTTCGAGCCGGGCGATCTGGATGGCTTCACGCTCGTCGTGTCGGCAACCTCGAACGGCGCGGTCAACGAGCAGGTCGCGGCCGCCGCGACGCAGCGCAACATCCCGGTCAACGTCGTCGATCACCCCGAATTGTGCTCGTTCATCTTCCCGGCGATCGTCGACCGTGATCCAGTCATCGTCGCGGTATCGACCGGGGGCGCCTCGCCGGTGCTGGCGCGGCTCATCCGCGCGCGCCTGGAGGCCTTGCTGCCGGCTGCCTACGGGCGCCTCGCCGAGGCCGCGGAGCGCATCCGGGCGCGGGTCAAGGATGTCATACGCGATTCGATGGCGCGGCGCCGCTTCTGGGAAGACGCCTTGCAGGGGCCGGTGGCCGAACTGGTATTCGCCGGGCGTCAGGACGAGGCCGAGAAGCTGCTCGGCACCTTGCTCGAGCGGCAGGCCGGCGGAACTACCGGCATGGTATCGCTGGTCGGCGCCGGTCCGGGGGACCCTGATCTGCTGACGCTGCGCGCACTCAGGATCATGCAGGAGGCCGATGTCGTCGTCTACGACCGGCTCGTTTCCCCCGAGATCATGCGCCTGGTCCGGACCGACGCCGAGCGCATCTACGCCGGCAAGCGGCGCGATGACCACACGATGCCGCAGCATGAGATCAACGAGTTGCTGGCGCGTCTGGCCGGCGAGGGCAGGCACGTGGTCCGTCTGAAAGGCGGGGACCCATTCATCTTCGGGCGCGGCGGCGAGGAGATCGAGCAGTTGATGGACGCCGGCATCCCGTTCCAGGTCGTGCCCGGCATCACCGCAGCCGCCGGCTGCGCGGCCTACGCCGGGATTCCGCTGACGCACCGATTTCGCGCAGTCGTGTACGTTCGTCACCGGTCATTTGCGCTATGGCACGATCGACGGTTTGGACTGGCAGCGCCTCGCGCAGCCGCGACAGACCGTCGTCATCTACATGGGATTGCACGGGCTGGATCAGATCTGCGCCGAACTGATCCGCCATGGCTGTGAGCCGGAAAGACCCGCCGCACTGATCCAGCAGGGCACGACGGTACGCCAGCGGGTCATCGCCGCGACGGTCGGCACGCTCGCCGCCGCCGTCGCCGAGGCCAAGGTTTCCGCTCCGACGCTGGTGATCGTCGGGGACGTCGTGCGACTGCGCGACAAGCTGGCCTGGTTCGAGGGTACAACGATGGGCAAGTCCCAGGCATCCTGAGCGGCCGGGTTCAGGCGGCGGGCAGTCTGTCCTGTTTTGAGGGCACTCTGTCATTGCCGCCCCGTTGCTTTTGCCTGACCATGGCGCCACGGAAGGCTGGCATGGAGACAAGTCATGACGCATGGCGGAGCGGAGTCCCGTATGCGCGGCGGTGGTGATGGGTGAGATTCCGCCCGGTTCGCGTCGCATTGCGATCGTCGCGTTCCCGGGCGCGGAGATACTCGACATCACCGGCCCATTGGACGTCTTCGTTTACGCGAACACGGGACTGCGCATGCAGGGGCGCGACGGTGTTCCCGCATACCGCATCGAGATTCTCGCGGCCGCGCCCGGACCGGTCGAGACCGCCTGTGGGCTCAGGATCATCGCCGATCGCGCCTATTCCGACGTTACCGACGGCATCGACACGCTGCTGATCTCGGGCGCCCCGCGCGGCGCCTCGCTGCTGGCGGATCCCGCGCTGCGGAACTGGGTCAGCATGATGGCCCCGCGTGTGCGCCGGCTCGGGTCGATCTGCTCCGGAGCGCTGTTGCTGGCCCACTGCGGCTTGCTTGATGAGCGGCGCGCGACCAGCCACTGGGTATTCTGCGACCAGCTACAGGCGGATTACCCCTCGGTACGCGTCGATCCGGATCGCATCTACGTGCGTGACGGCAACGTCTGGACCTCGGGCGGGGTGACCTCGGGAATCGACATGGCCCTGGCGATGGTCGAGGAGGATCATGGCCCGCGGCTCGCGCTGCTCATCGCACGTTATCTGGTCGTCTTCCTGAAGCGTCCGGGCGGACAGTCGCAGTTCAGTGCCTTTCTGGCGAGCCAGGGCGCGACGCACAGCGGCGTGCGCGACCTACAATGCTGGATCGTCGAGCACCTGCACGAGGATCTTCGGATCGAATCCCTGGCCGAGCGACTGGCGATGAGTCCCAGGAACTTCAGCCGGATCTTCCATGCCGAAACCGGCATGACCGCAGCCAAATATGTCGAGCGTGCGCGCACCGACGCCGCGCGGCAACTGCTGGAGTCGACCGACTTGCGAGTCGAGCATGTCGCCAAGAAAGCCGGATTCGGTGACGCGGAGCGCATGCGTCGGGCGTTTATGCGCCAACTGGGCGCCAGTCCGGCCGACTACCGAGCACGTTTCGGTGGTTTGGCCTGATTCGGCAGGCCTGACGTTCGGCCGCGGCGGTCCGGCAAGGCGCGGAAACCCATGGAGGCATCCGCGCAAGGTGCTGCATCCAATCAGTTCCTGATGACGACGATCTCGAGGTACTCCGCGGGCACGACCAGCGACTGCGAGTCGACGTTGCAGCGGTCGAGCAGCGCGGTGATGTCCGAGCTGAGTTGCTGCTGGCGGTCGGGACTCAGTGTCGCGAAGACCTTGTGCGTCGGCCCGTAGTATTTGCGAAACACCTCGATCCAGTGCTCCGCCGAGCGATAGCGGAAGTTGAAGTGGCGCCGCGCGCAGCGGATATCCGCCGCCCCGGCGCCGAACAGCTCGACGATGTGTGGCTCGGTGCCCCACAGCATCGGCGACCGTGTACCGGCCGGGGGTGGCGCATACGCGGCAATCAGCGTGAACAACTGCCCGATGAACCCCTCGGGCGTCCAGTTGGCCAGTGCGATTCGTCCGCCCGCGCGGACCACGCGCAGTAGTTCGGCCGCCGCGCGCTCGTGTTGCGGCGTGAACATCGCGCCGAACGTGGACAAAGCCACGTCGAAGCTGCCGTCATCGAACGGCAGCGCTTCGGCGTCCGCTTCCTCGAAACGGATGTCCAGTTCCTCGGCCCGCGCGCGAATCGCCGCCTTCCAGAGAAGTTCCGGAACATAGTCGGTCGAGACCACGCGGGCGAAGCGCCGCGCCGCGGCCAGCGATGCGTTCCCGTTGCCGGCCGCGACATCGAGCACACGATCGTCGGCGCGCACGTCGGCCGCTTCGGCCAGCGTCTCGCCGACGATCTGCAAGGTCGTGCCGATCACCGCGAAGTCCCCGCAGGACCAGACGGCTTGTTGCCGCCGCTTGATCGCGTCGAAGTCGACCGGATCGCCGTCGAGGGGCATTCGCGGCAGGGTATCGGGGCAGACGTGGGCGTTCATCGGAATGTTCATCGGCGTGTCTCCGTTGGCGGTGTTCGGTCAGCCCGCGCGGCATTTCCCACGCTGGCGGTGCCATTTTCGGAGTTCATCGTGCGCGGCACTTGATCGTGCGTCGCCAATGTTTGACCGCCCGTCCGGTTCATGCACTGACCGCCATCGGCCGGCCGGGGGTATCTGGTCGGCGGGAGTTTGCGGGGCGATCGCGGCCTGTCCGCGCCTCGCCGCGTCGCCGGCGTATCAGGTCAACCGGAAACCTGCTCCAGCGCGCGGGCATTGGTCCGCGGACCGAACAGGCCGATCAGCACGGCGACTCCAAGCATCGCGGCGCTCATGAACAGGAATACCGCGAGCACGCTGTGCTGTAGCAGCAGGGCGATCAACGGCGTCGAGAGGATCACGCTGAGCCGGCTGATGCTGTAGGTGAAACCGACACCGGTCGCCCGGACGCGCGTCGGGAATAGCTCGGCCTGATAGGCATGCAGCACGGCCGAGAACCAGTAGCTGAACAGCGTGATCAGCGCGCCGGTCACGACGATTTCACCGGGGGTTCGCGCGAACGGAAACGCCAGCCCGCTGATCGCCATCAGCGTCGCCAGTACGACGATCGCTCGCTTCCGCTCGAAGGTCTCGGTCGTCAGTACGCAGATCAACGGTCCGATCGGGCTGACCAGTGCGATCCACGCGCCGTATTCCAGCGACTGCCCGAGGCTATTGCCTTGGGCCATCAGGAAGGTCGGCGCCCAGTTGGCGAAGCCGTAGATGCCGATCGTCTGCAGCAGATGGAACAGCGTCAGCATCATCGTGCGCCGGCGGTACGGCGGGCGCCACAATTCGGCGAAGGCTGCCCGTTCACCGGTCCGGACCGTCAACGGGATCGGCGGCGGCAACGCGCGGCCGGTTTCGCGGCGGACCGTCGCCTCGATGCCGGCCAGGATCCGCTCGGCTTCATCGAGGCGTCCGGCGATCTCGCACCAGCGCGGCGATTCCGGAAGCCGGCGTCGCAGATACCACGTGAACAGCGCGCCGGCCCCGCCGATCAGCATGACCCAGCGCCAGCCGTCGAGTAGCCAGTGCGTCGGGATCAGCAGCTTCGACAGGAAGGCGACGACCGGAATCGCCGTGAAGCCGACGACCTGCGTGATCGCCACGTAGCGCCCGCGGACCCGGCCGGGCACCATCTCGGTGACGTAGGTGTCGATGACCACCAGTTCGGCGCCGATTCCGACGCCGGCGAGCGCGCGCAGGACGATCAGTTCCCAAGGCTCGCGCGCGAATGCGCCGAGCGTCGTGAACAGCGAATAGATCAACAGCATCACCAGAAACGCACCGCGGCGGCCGAAGCGGTCGCTGCCGATGCCGAACAGCACGGTTCCGGCGAACATGCCGACGAAGCCGGCGGCGATGACCAGGCTGAACTCGTCGCGGGTCAGGAACGCCGAATCCTGCAACGCCGCGCCGATGTACGCCATCATGAAGATGTCGTAGAAGTCGAACCAGCCGCCGAGCGCGATCAGCGCGACGAAACGGCGGTGGAAGCCGCTCAGTGGAAGCCGCTCCAGGCGCGCGGCGATGCTGGGACCGACGGGTGTGTCGCCCGGTGCCGCTTGCGCTGCGTGCGTGGTCGGCACCGGCCCGCCGGTTCCCTACTTCTTCTTGACGAAGCGCATCAGGCGTCGCCGCTTGCGCACCTGCCGCTCGCTCAGTTCGTTGCGCCGGCCCTTGAACGGATTGTCCGAGCTGCGGAACTCGAGCTTGATCGGAATGCCTCTGACCCCGAGGGCCTTGCGGAAGGTATTCGCCAGGTAGCGCTTGTACGCGCCCGGCAGTTCGTCGGTCTGGTTGCCGTGAATGACGATCGACGGCGGCATCCGGCCGCCCATGTGCGCCATCTTCAGGCGGATCCGGCGTCCGCGGACCAGTGGCGGCTGGTGCGCGGTCAGCGCGTCCTGCAACACCTGGGTCAGTTTCGAGGTCGAGAACTCGGCCGAAACGCTTTGATAGATGTCGTCGACCGAGTCCAGCAGATGTCCCACGCCGGTGCCGTGCAGCGCCGATAGGTAGCGTGTTTCGGCGAAGTCGATGAAGGCGAGCTTGATGTCGATCTGGCGCCGGACCTGGTCACGCTGGTCGATGCTGAGGCCGTCCCACTTGTTCAGGCCGATGATCAGTCCACGGCCTATCTCGAGCACCATCCCGAGCAGACTCGCGTCCTGATCGGTGACGCCCTCGCTGGCGTCGATCAGGTAGATGACGACGTGGGAGTCCTCGACCGCCTGGAAGGCCTTGATGACACTGAATTTCTCGATCGCTTCGAAGACCTTGGCGCGGCGCCGGATGCCGGCGGTGTCGATCAGCACGTAGCGTTGCCCGTCCTTCTCGAATGGCACGTAGATGCTGTCACGGGTCGTGCCGGGCTGATCGTAGACGACGACGCGGTCCTCGCCGAGAATGCGGTTTACCAGTGTCGACTTGCCGACATTCGGCCGTCCGACGACGGCGACGCGGATTCCCGATGCTTCGGAGGGTTCGGTCTCGCTGTCGTCGGCCGCCGGCAGCCGTTCGAGCAGCGTCGCGATCAGGCTGCCGATGCCGCTGCCATGGGCGGCCGCGATCGGTTGCGGCTCGCCGAGCCCCAGCGTATGGAATTCGGCCAGAGCGGTCTCGGCCCGTCGCAGGCCGTCGGTCTTGTTCGCGACCAGCAGCAGCGGTTTGCCGGTTCGCCGCAAGCGCGCGGCGATGGTCTCGTCGGCCGCGCTCAGACCGGCGCGGGCATCGACGATCAGCAGGATCAGGTCGGACTCGCGCAACGCGTGGTCGACCTGGCGCATCGCTTCTTCCTCGATGCCGTCGGCCGATTCGACGATGCCGCCGGTATCGACGACGAAAAACGCGCGCTCGCCGGTCTGCACCCGGCCGTACCGCCGGTCGCGGGTCAGCCCGGGGTAGTCCGCGACCAGCGCGTCCCGGCTTCGCGTCAGCACGTTGAACAGGGTCGATTTGCCGACGTTGGGTTGCCCGACCAGGGCGACGACCGGTAGCACCTCAGTCGACCGCGACCGCGGCGAGGACGCCGTCGCTGCTGTAGGCGTAGACGATGTCGTCGGACACTACCGGCACGACTTCGATCGGCGTGTCGTCGATCTGAACGCGCGCCACGATACTGCCGTTCTCCTTGGACAGGAAATGCAGGTAGCCTTCGAAGTCGCCGACGACGATGTAGTTCTTGATCGGCACCGGCGCCGTCAGCCGTCGCTGGTGCAGCGCGGCCTGCTTCCACAGGTCGGCACCGCTCGACAGATCCAGCTGCCAGACGTCGCTGACGCCATCGGTCATGAACAGCGCGCGGCGATCAGCGTACAGCCCGGTCGCGGTCGACAGGTTCTCGCGTCGCCACTGCACCTCGCCGTCCTTCAGGTTGACCGCTGCGATACCCCCCTGGTAGCCGGACACATAGACGGTGTCATCGCGGATCACCGGGGTTGAATCGACGTCGACCAGGCGTTCGATTTCGGAGCGCCCATGCGGAATTGCGATGACCGCTTCCCAGTCGGGCTTGCCATCATCGAAGCCGAGCGCGAGCAGTTTGCCGCTGGCATAGCCATCGAGAACCAGGTCCTTGGCGATCACTGGCGCGCCGCGGCTGCGCACCGACAGCGGCGGTACCGATCGTTCGTGGTACCACAGCGTCGATCCGGTCTTCTCGTCGAGCGCGCTGATCCGGCCATCGTTGCTGCGGATCACGACCTTGCCGCGGCCGATCTGCGGCACGGCCAGGACCTCGCTCGAGACGTTGGTCTTCCAGACCGTCGAGCCATCGACCGGGCTCAGCGCGAGCACATCGCCATTGGTCGACGCGAGCACGATGACGTCGCGGCCCACGGCCGGCCCGGCGGTCAGTTCGAGTTCGGTCTCGGCGGTCCGAGTTCGCCGCCGGTCAGCTCGGTCGCGGGCCTCGGCACAGTGTCCGCGGCGATCCGCGGCCATAGCCCCTGCCGTCGCCGACGCCCGGACGCAGATTGATGAACTGGCCGGCATACCCCTTGCCGATGCTTTCGTCCCAGAGCACGTGGACCGACAGGCTCGGTTCCATCTCGGTCAGTTCGGCCGGCGGATCGACCGGTTCCGAACTGCCGAACAACTCGGTCAGGCCGCTGATGCCTTCCTGCACCGCGCCGAGTCCGGCACAGCCGCCGAGCAGGGATGCGGCCAGCAACAGCGCGGTCAGGCGCCGGCGTTCGCTGCGCGGCATCGACGAGGTGCGCGCGGAGCGTCGTCCGCTTCGCGCGGGGTCGCCCGAGTTCACGAGTCGGTCGGTCCGAGGTCCTGGAGCTTCAGTTCAAGCACGGCCGATGATTGTCCCAGTTGCCGTGCCCGCTCGTAGGCGGTCCTCGCCTGGTCGGTCCGCTTCAGCGCGACCAGCAGGTCTCCCTTGAGTTCCGCGTAGAGGCCCTGATAGGCGCCGGATGCGGCGGTGTCGGCCGCTTCGATCAGCTTCAGCGCCTCTTCCTGCTGTTGCAACGCCAGCATGACCTGCCCCAGCCGCAGGCGCGCGAGGTGCTTGAAGTTTTCATCCTGCGTGTTGGTCATGACGTCCTGCAACAGCGTTTTCGCCGTCGCGACGTCACCGGCCTGCGCTTTCAGTTTCGCGGTGATCAGCTTTCCGTAGACACCGTAGGTCGTCGAGCCGAAGCCGTCCTTGAGGCGCTCGGCAAGTTTCAGCGCGGCATCCGCCTTGTCTTCCTGTTCGGCTTTCAACAATTGCTGGAATACCGCCGAGGCCTGTCTGGCGGTGTCGAGCTGCTTCTGTTGCCAGACGTTCCAGCCGATCACCATCGCTGCGCCGAAGCCGATGCCGAGCACCACCGAGCGGGCGTTTTCCTTCCACCACTGCTTCAGGGCGTCGAGGCGTTCTTCCTCGGTCAAGTATTCGCTCACATCATCCTCCGTTCATTTGGGGTCGATTGTCCATTGGCACGTCGAACAGCGGACATCGCCCGGTTCCTGTCGCCGCCTCAGCCCGCCAGCAAGCCTTGGAGATGCAGCCCGAGTCCGCGCTGTTCCAGGACCACCTGTTCGCCGTCACCGCGCAACGCCTTGAGGCCGATCGTTCCGTCCCTGACCTCGTCGTGTCCGAGGATCAGTGCCCACGAGGCGCCGCTGCGATCGGCGCGCTTGAACTGGCTCTTGAAGCTGCCGCCGCCGCAATTGACGAGCAGGCGCAAGCCCGGAATTTCATCGCGCAGGCGCTCGGCGAGCTGCGCTCCGCGTGATTCGGCATCGTCGCCGACGCGGATCAGGTAGGCGTGCGGCGCGGCCTCGCGCTCGATTGCCGGCCGCTCGCCGATCAGGTCGATCAGGCGCTCGATGCCGAGCGCGAACCCAATCGCCGCCGAGCCCTTGCCGCCGAGTTGCTCGACCAGGCCATCGTAGCGGCCGCCCGCGCAGACCGTTCCCTGGGCGCCGAGTTCGCTGGTGACCCATTCGAACACGGTGTTGCAGTAATAGTCGAGTCCGCGCACCAGGCGCGGATTGACAACGTAGGCCACGCCGGCGCGGTCGAGTTCGGCGCGCAAGCGCTCGAAGTGGTCTCGCGATGCCTCGCCCAGATGGTCGCCGAGTTCGGGTGCGTCGGCGATCAGGCCGGCCATCGCCGGATTCTTGCTGTCGAGGATCCTCAGTGGATTGCTGTCCAGGCGGCGGCGGCTGTCCTCGTCGAGTGAGGCTTCGTGGCGGCGAAAATAGCTGACCAGATGCTCCCGGTACACGAGGCGCTCCGCCAGCGTGCCGAGCGAGTTCAATTGCAGTTCGAGCTTGTCGGCAATGCCGAGCTCGATCCACAGGCGGCGGCTGAGGAACAACAATTCGGCGTCGATATCGGGGCCGGGCATGCCGTAGGCCTCGACGCCGACCTGGTGAAACTGGCGATAGCGCCCCTTCTGCGGGCGCTCGTGGCGGAACATCGGGCCCCGGTACCACATCCGATGGACCTGATTGTGCAGCAGACCGTGCTCCAGGCAGGCCCTGAGGCAGCCGGCCGTACCCTCCGGCCGCAGCGTCAGCGAGTCGCCGTTCCGATCGTCGAAGGTGTACATCTCCTTCTCGACGATGTCGGTGACCTCGCCGATCGACCGCTTGAACAGCTCGGTGCGTTCGACCAGCGGCAAACGAATCTCGTGATACCCGTATTGGGCCATGACGCGCAGCACGACCGCCTCGAACCACTGCCAGGCTGGCGTGTGCTCCGGCAGAATGTCGTGCATGCCGCGGATCGCTTGAATCTTTTCCATCGTCGATCGATCGGTTCGCGGGTTCAGTCGAGACGTCCGTAACGTTCCGCCTTGCGGGTTTCGGCGGCGTCGGGAAACTGCTTCTTCAGCCGGTCCCGATAAATCCTGGCGTTATCGTCGGCGCCCAGCGCCACTTCGGTCTGCACGCCGGTCCACAGCGAGTCCGGAGTGTCGGCGGCGACCGCGTGATAGCGTTGCAGGAAGCCCCGAGCCGGCAGGTATTGCCGTGAGGCGAGGCTGATCTTGGCCATTTCGAGAAGCGGTGGCGCAAATGCGGGGTTGCGTTGCAGCGCGTCGCGGAAGTATTGCTCGGCTTCGCGACCGTGACCGGTATTCTTTGCGCAGAGACCGGCATTGGTCAGCGGAATCCACGGCTGCCCGTACAGCGGTGCCGCGATGACTTTCTGGAATTGCGCCATGCCGTCCTGGTAGGCACCGCGCGAGCACAGGAAGCGGCCATAGTTGTTACGTGCGCTGTAATTGTCGGGCTTCAGCGAGATCGCCTTATCGAAATACGCGCGGGAGTCGCGGTCACGCTTCAGCCGATCGTACAAGACGCCGAGCGCGTTGTAGGCCTCGCTGTTGTCGTCGTCCAGTTCGATCGCGTGGCGCAGGTCGGCATCGGCGATTTCGAACTTACCCTGTTCCATGTACTGGACACCCATCTGCACGTAGATGTCGGATGGGCTCATCGACGCGTACGGATCGGTGTTGCGCTCCGGTTCGGTCGGCGTCGTCGTGCAGGCCGCGGCGGCCAGTCCGATGCCGCCGAGCAGGCCGCTCAGGCGGACATTCATACGGCTGTTGGATGCAAGCGATGATGCCGGCGGGCTCGCTCGCCGACGCGTCCGACCAGTTGACCGCAGGCCGCGTCGATGTCCTCGCCGCGCGTCTTGCGCGTGGTGGCGATCAGCCCGGCCTGGTGCAGGATCTCCGTGAAGCGCTCGATCGTCCCGGGCGGGGAACATCGATAGCCGGAATTCGGGAACGGATTGAACGGGATCAGATTGACCTTGCACGGCACGTGGCTCAGCAATCGGACCAGCGCGCGGGCATGGGCCGGCGAGTCGTTGACGCCGTCGAGCATCACGTATTCGAACGTGACCTTGCGGCGGTTTTCGCGTCCGACGTAGCGTTTGCACGCGTCGATCAACTGCCGGATCGGGTATTTCCGGTTGACCGGAACGAGTTCGTCGCGCAGCGCGTCGTCGGGTGCATGGAGCGATACGGCAAGGCTGATGTCGCTGACCTCGGCGAGCTGGTCCAGGGCCGGCACGATACCCGAGGTGCTCAGCGTCACGCGCCGCTTCGACAGACCGTAGGCGAAGTCGTCCATCATCAGCCGCGTCGCCGCGACGACGTTGTCGAAGTTCAGCAAGGGCTCGCCCATACCCATCAACACGATGTTGGTGATGCGTCCGTCATCACCGATCTCGCGGCGCGCGACCCAGAGTTGGCCGATGATCTCGGCCACGCCGAGATTGCGGTTGAATCCCTGCTTCGCGGTCGAGCAGAACGAGCAGGCCAGCGCGCAGCCGACCTGTGAGGATACGCACAGGGTTCCGCGGCCGGGTTCCGGAATGAACACCGTCTCGATCCGGTTGTTGGCATCGACCTGCAGCAGCCATTTGCGCGTGCCGTCGGTCGAATGCTGCGCATCGACGATGACCGGCGCACGAATCTCGGCCTGCGCCTCGAGCCGTTCGCGCAACGGCTTGCTGAGATTGCTCATCGACGCGAAGTCGTCGACTCCGCGCTGATGGATCCACTGCATGACCTGCGCGGCGCGGAACGGCTTCTCGCCGATCCCGCGAAAATAGGTCTCCAGCCCCGCCCGATCGAAATCCAGCAGGTTGACCTTGGGCGGCGCGTCAGCGCGTTCGGGGGCAGAGTTCATCGGCGCTGAAGAAATACGCGATCTCCGTGGCGGCCGTTTCCGGACCATCCGAGCCGTGTACGGCGTTTTCGTCGATGCTGACGGCGAAATCGGCACGAATCGTACCGGGAGCGGCTTCCTTCGGGTTTGTCGCGCCCATGATGTCGCGGTGCCGCGCGATGGCATCCTCGCCCTCGAGTGCCTGGATCATCACCGGACCGCTGATCATGAAGGTCACCAGGTCCTTGAAGAACGGCCGCGCCTTGTGGACCGCGTAAAAGCCCTCGGCTTCGGCCTGCGACAGCTGCTTCATCTTCGCCGCGACGATTTTCAGGCCGGCTTTCTCGAATCGGCTATAAATCTCGCCGATGACGTTCTTCGCGACGGCGTCCGGCTTGATGATAGACAGCGTACGTTCAACGGCCATGAGGTCTCCTTAGCGTTTTGTTCTGGTTCGGGAATTTGGTTTGACCGGCGACCTGGCAACGACGGCCGGGCGCCTTCTCCGGCCGGGTTCTGCGCGTCGGATTTGGCGACGGCGCCCCAGCGGGCAAAAAAACAGGGGAATTCTAAAGGATTTTTGCCCGCTTGATAAGCTTCGTCGGTGGTCCTGCGCTCAGACCGTGAAGCTCTCGCCGCAACCGCAGCTCGCCTTCACGTTGGGGTTGTTGAAGCGGAACGCCTCGTTGATGCCCTCGCGCGTGTAGTCGACCTCGATGCCGTCGAGCAGCGGCACGTCGTCGTTGCGCACGATCAGTTGCACCCCGTGATGCTCGGAAACGCAGTCGTCGGCGGTGATCTCGTCGGCGTAGTCGACGACGTAAGCGAAGCCGGAGCACCCGGCCTTCCTGACACCGAGCCGGAGGCCGAGGCCATGGCCGCGCCGGGCCAGTTGACGTTTGATCTGATTTGCTGCTTTTTCGGTCAGGCTCATCGCCATGGCGGATTTCCTCGATTCCTCGCGTCTGGGCACGCGATCTTCAACGGTGGGAGTGGTTTTGCGCGTCGCGGTGCATCGGCAGCACGCGGACGCTCAGGCGGCGACTCCGGTCGCATGCAGGTTCGCGATCTGCGACAGGAAGCGGTCGACGTCCGCCTCGGAATTCGTGTGTCCGAGGCTGACCCGCACGGCGCCGCGCGCCTCATCGGGCGCGATGCCCATGGCCAGCAGAACAGGGCTGGGTTCGCCGCCCTCGCTGGCGCATGCCGAGCCGCTGGACACACCGAAGCCGGCGCGATCGAGCATCATGACGAGCATTTCGCCGTCATATCCGGCCACACGGAACTGCACGGTATTCGGCAGGCGTTCGGCGCGCTCGACGTAGATCGTGACGCCCGGAAGGCCCTTCAGACCTTGCTCGAGCCGCGTCCTCAAACCCAGTAGATGCTCGCGGCGCTGTGTGAGTTCCGTCCGCGCGAGTTCGGCGGCCTTGCCGAATCCGACGATCGCCGCGACGTTCTCGGTGCCACCACGCAGCGCGTGTTCCTGTCCGCCACCGTGCAGGAGCGGTACCAGCGCGATCGGATTCGCCATGACCAGCGCGCCTGCGCCCTTCGGGCCGCAGATCTTGTGCGAGGACAGGCTCAGCAGATCGACGCCCGATGCGGGCAGGTCGATCGGCAGCTTGCCGGCCGCCTGCACCGCATCGCAGTGCAGCAAAGCCCCGAGTCGATGCAGTTCGCCGGCGAGTGCCGGAATGTCGTTGACGACGCCGGTTTCGTTGTTGGCCCACATGATCGATGCGAACGCGGGAGTTGATTGCGTGTACAGCCCACTGAGCGCTTCGACGGTCGTCCGCCCGAACGTGTCGGCGGCGAGCTCGCGGATGGTCCATCCCTGATCGGAGAGGAAGCTCATCGGGCCGGTCACGGCCGGGTGCTCGGTCGGCCCGACCCAGGCTTCGCCGCGTGGCAGGGAGAAACCCAAACCCTTGATCGCGAGATTATCGGCCTCGGTGCCGCCGCTGGTGAATACGACGCCGGACGGGTCGGCTCCGACCAGGGCCGCGACCTGTTGCCGCGCCGTGTCGATCGCTCCGCGGGCCAGTCGTCCAAGCCGGTGCAGGCTTGAAGGATTGCCGTACAGTCGGTCGAGATAGGGCTGCATCGCTTCGACCACCCGCGGATCGGGTGGGGTCGTCGCGTTGTGGTCGAGGTAGATCATCCCCCCGAGTCGGCGGCTTGCTCCCGCTGCTGGAAGACCATTTCGATGGGCTGTTGCGCCGACTGGCGATCCTGGCGCTTGGCGACCTGGCGTACGCTCTTGCGCTGCAACAGGTCGTGCAGGCTGATCGTCGACAGGTACACACGTATCTGCTCGCTGAGGCCCATCCACAGGTCGTGTGTCAGGCACGGCTGATTGTTCTGGCAGTTTCCTTCGCCACCGCAGCGTGTCGAATCGATCGGCTCATCGACCGCTGTGATGATGTCCGCGATGTTGATCTGCCGCGAATCACGGCTCAACTGATAACCGCCGCCCGGGCCCCGGACGCCCTCGACCATGCCGGAGCGGCGCAGCTTCGAGAACAACTGTTCGAGGTAGGACAGCGAGATCTGCTGCCGCTTGGCGATATCGGTCAACGTGACGGGTCGCTTTTCGCTATGATAGGCGAGGTCGAGCATCGCCGTTACGGCATACCGGCCTTTGGTGGTCAACCGCACGACTCATACCCCCTGGAATTAGGTTCGGATAGGTTGTCCCATTAGGGCATATCCCACCAAACTAGTCAATTATTTGCGGCAGCTGGTCGGCCGTCCGGCAAGGCTCGCCGCGCCTTCGGAGAGCTGCCGGTGAGCCGGTCCGAACGCGGATGGGAATTCTGGATCGACCGCGGCGGTACCTTCACCGACATCGTCGCCCGGGCGCCCGATGGCGCGCTGGTCGCGCACAAACTGCTGTCGGACGATCCTGAGCATTACCGCGACGCCGCGTTGCAGGGCATCCGCGACATTCTCGGCCGCTCCTGTGCCGCCCAGGACCGGCTCGTGGTGTCGGGCGTCAAGATGGGGACGACGGTCGGTACCAACGCGCTGCTGGAACGAAAGGGCGCGCGCACCGCGCTGGTGACCAATCGCGGTTACCGGGACGTGCTGCGGATCGGTTACCAGAACCGCCCCGATATCTTCGCGCTGCAGATAGTGCCGCGCGAACTTCCGTATGAACGAGTCATCGAGATCGATGGTCGCCTCGATGCCGCCGGGCGCGAGATCGAGCCGCTGGATCCTACTGGCGCGCGCGCCGCGTTGCAGACCCTGCGCGATTCGGGCATCCGGTCGCTGGCCGTGGTGCTGATGCACGCCTGGCGAAATCCCGATCATGAAGCGGCGATCGGCCGACTCGCGGGGGACCTCGGCTTCGAGCAGGTGTCTTTGTCGCATCAGGTCAGCCCGACGATCAAGCTGGTCGCACGCGGCAACACCTCGGTCGTCGATGCCTATTTGTCACCGGTATTGCGCGAACACGTAGACCGCGTCCGGTCCGGACTGGCGGCATTCGCCGCCGATCAACCGAATCCAGGACCGATTCGGCTGTCGTTCATGCAGTCGAACGGCGGGTTGACGGATGCCGGCCATTTCCGTGGCAAGGACAGCCTGCTGTCGGGACCGGCCGGCGGCGTCATCGGCGCCGTCGCGACCGCCGCGAGGGCGGGATTCGACCGGCTCGTCACCTTCGACATGGGCGGCACATCGACCGATGTCGCGCATTTCGCCGGGGAGATCGAGCGCAACGACGAGTCCACGGTTGCCGGGTTCACCGTGAACATGCCGTTGATGAACATCCACACGGTGGCTGCCGGCGGCGGTTCGTTGCTCCGCTTCGACGGACTGAGCTTTCGCGTCGGGCCGGACTCTGCGGGCGCCAATCCCGGACCGGCATGTTACCGGCGCGGCGGACCGCTCACCGTTACGGATGCCAACCTGCTGGTCGGAAAGCTGTTGCCCGAGTATTTTCCGCGGGTTTTCGGACCCGGTGGCGACCAACCGCTCGATCCGGTTGTCGTTGCGGAGCGTTTCGCGCACCTGGCGTCCGAGGTCGCAGCGGCAACCGGGCGGACGCCGGCGCCCGAGGAGGTGGCGGACGGCTTCCTGTCCGTGGCCGCGCAGAGCATGGCCAACGCGATCAAGACCATTTCGGTGCAGCGCGGCCACGATCTGGCGGACCACGTCCTGTGTTGCTTTGGCGCCGCGGGTGCACAGCACGCGTGCAGCGTCGCCGAACTGCTCGACATCCGGACCGTCCTGCTGCATCCGCTGGCCGGTGTGTTGTCGGCCTATGGCATGGGCCTGGCCGAATACCGCGCGCAAACGGGAAAGGCCGTCGTCGCACCGCTCGGCGACGTGCTGCTCGCGCGCTGCGCGTCCGAACTCGATGCGTTGGCGGGCGATGCGGTCGCTGAACTGCGGGCTCAGGATATCGCCGCCGAACGGATCGTCACCCGGCGCCTTTTGGTGCTCGGGTATCAGGGCAGCGACACTCGCCTGACGGTCGATTGGGGTGAGCTGGATGACGTGCGAGCACGGTTCGAGCAGGAACACCAGCGGCGTTTCGGCTTCATCGACCCGGACCGTCCGTTGTTCGTCGATGGCTTGCGGGTCGAGGCGATCGGTGGCGGTACGCCGCTGCCGCCGGTCGGTCCGCTGGTTGCGGTGCCGTCGCCGCCCCGGCCGATCGCTTCGACGCGGTTTTTCAGTGGCGATGTCTGGCACCGCTGCGCGGTGTACGACCGGGCCGATCTGCAACCCGGCGCGCGGATCAACGGGCCGAGCATCGTCATCGAGCCGACCGCGACGATCGTCGTCGAAGCCGGCTGGTCGGGTGAACTTGCCGCCAGCGCCGACCTGATCCTGCGGCGCGCGTCGGATGCCGTTCGCGGCTCGCCCGGAATCGGCACCGAGCGCGATCCGGTGCGGCTCGAGATTTTCAGGCAGGCGTTTCGCGCGGTCGCCGAGCAGATGGGCCACACGCTGCAGAACACGGCGCATTCGGTCAATATCAAGGAGCGGCTGGACTACTCCTGCGCGGTGTTCGATGCCAGGGGCGAACTCGTCGCCAACGCGCCGCACATTCCGGTGCATCTCGGATCCATGGGCGAGAGCGTGCGCTGCCTGCTGGCGAAGCTCGGCGGCACCATCGAATCGGGGGATGTCCATCTGACGAACTCGCCATATGCCGGTGGCACGCATCTGCCCGACATCACCGTCGTCACACCGGTCACGATCGGCGGGCGCGAGCGTCCGGAATTCTACGTCGCCTCGCGAGGGCATCATGCCGACGTCGGTGGCATCACCCCGGGTTCGATGCCGTCGCATAGTCGGACGATTACCGAGGAGGGAGTGCTGTCGGCGGGTCTCCGGATCGTGCGCAAGCAGCGATTCGACGAACCCGCGGTCAGGGCCTGGCTTGCCGGGTCAGCATTCCCGGCACGGAATCCGGATCAGAACCTGGCCGATCTGCGGGCGCAGGTCGCGGCCAATGAGGCCGGCGCGCGGGAACTGCGGGCACTCGCCGATCGCTACGGCCTCGCTGCGCTGATCGCGTACGCCGGATACATCCAGGATCACGGGGAAGAGGCCGTTCGCCAGGCCATCGGCCGGCTGCGCGACGCTGAGTTCCGCTATCCGCTCGACGATGGAGGCGCGATCTGCGTCGCGGTGCGTATCGATGAGCGTCGGCGCCGCGCGGTGATCGACTTCAACGGCACCTCGTCGCAGCATCGCGGCAACCTCAACGCGCCTGCGGCGGTTTGCAAGGCCGCCGTTCTCTATGTGTTCCGCACCCTGGTTCGTGAGGACATCCCGTTGAATGCGGGTTGCCTGCGACCGCTTGACATCGTGCTTCCCGATGGCTGCCTGTTGAATCCGAGCTTTCCGGCCGCGGTCGCCGGGGGTAACGTCGAGACCTCGCAGTACGTCTGCAATGCCTTGTTTGGCGCGCTCGGTGTGCTCGCGGCATCACAGGGCACGATGAACAACCTGAGCTTCGGCGACGCGCGGCTCCAGTATTACGAGACGATTTGCGGGGGCGCCGGCGCCGGTCCCGGCTTCGCCGGTGCCAGCGCCGTCCATACGCATATGACCAATTCCCGGATCACCGATCCGGAGGTTCTGGAACTGCGCTTCCCGGTTCGGCTCGAGGCATTCCTCGTGCGTCGTGGAAGCGGCGGCGCCGGTCGTTTTCGCGGCGGAGACGGCGTGCTGCGCCGGCTTCAATTCCTGGCCCCGATGCAGGTCGCGATGCTGTCCAGCCATAGACGCATCCCCCCATTCGGCCTGACCGGGGGGCTGCCGGGTGCCGCCGGCTGCAATCGAGTCGTGCGCCGCGACGGCCACGAGGAAATCGTCCCGGGCTGCGCCGAAATCGCGGTCGAGGCCGGCGATGTGATCGTCATCGAAACCCCTGGCGGCGGCGGTTTTGGCGAGGGTGACCCAGTGGTCACGCCGGTCTCGGTCGACACGGCCCTTTGAAACGGTCGCCCGCAGCGGTTAGCATTGTCAGGCGGCCGTTGAACATGGCCGCATCGATCCGGCGCAAGGATGCATCGGCGCGGTCGGCAGGGGGATGTCGGCTGGGTCGGGAAGCCCCCGGGCGGACTCATGAGCACGGATGGCGATGAACTTCCGAACATCCTGGCAGTCATCGCAGGCCGCACGAATTCGCCGGGGGTGTCATCGGCGGTTCGCCGCGAACGGCGTTACATCGGGTTTCTCCGAACGTGCCGTTGCGGGAACGCGCGCCGGAGGACTGATCCAAAGTATAGGTCCGCGGGTTCCGAGCGGGGTGGACGGACGATTTCCTCAGTATCCCAAGGGCTTATGGCGTACAATCTCCGCGCATGCCGATTCGTCGTCCTAGCAGTCAGGCAAGAGCCACCCTGCCCGCACGGTCCGCTCCGTTCCAAAGCGGCAGCCACGACGGGACCATGTTCCATCGCGCGGGAATTCATCTCCATCGGCTTATGTCCTTGATCGGATTGGGCACGTTTTTCCGTGCTCGCCGGTTCGATCGCTGCGATGCCGCCTGGGCACTGGCATTGCTGCTGACTGGGTTGATGTCGGCGCTGGTCATCGAGCCCTTGGCCACGGATCCTCCGCTGGTTCAGCCCGACCTGATGCGGGCCGTCGGTCTGGCGGCATTGTTGCGTCGCGGCGTTCGACTCTGGCCCTGGGTGGCGGTGAGTGCCGCGGTCTCGGCGAGCCTGTCATTCACTTCGCCGGTTCAGGCGTTGTTGGGTCTGGTCGGCGACATCGTCGAGCCGGTCGCCGCGACCGCTCTGCTGCGCTCGTTCCTGTTCCGCTTCGACCGCTCATTCGCTGGCGTTCGTGATTATCTCGGACTGTTGCTCGCCGGGGGTGGATTCGCCACGGTGCTCGGCGCGTCGTTCCACGCGTTCGGAGATCTGGCCGCCGGCGCGGCGACCGCCATTCCGCTGGCCTTGATCTGGGGGGCCGACTGGATGAGCGGTGCGGTCTCGGTGGCGGCACTGACGCCCGCGTTGCTGGTCTGGACGGCCGGTGGCACGGGACGCTGCGAGCGGCTCGCCGAAGCCGGGGCCGCGTTCTCATTGCTGGCGATCTGGGCCTGGGCGAGTTTCGGCGACGGCTCCGCCGGCCCGTTGGTCCGCTATGGCGATGCCTTCACGCTGTTTCCGCTGCTGAGCTGGATCGGCTATCGCCTCGGCTTGCGGATGACGACACTGGCCGTCGCATCGGTGGCCCTGCTGTCCTGGGGGTGCGCGATCGCGGGACGCGGGCCGTTCGCCGCCGATGTCGCCGCCAGCGGATTGCGGCTGTACGGGCTGTTCGCGAGCGGACTTGCGCTGACCTCGATCATTCCGGCGATCCTCATCGAGCAGCGGCGACGCGCGACCGTGCGCTTGCGGCGGGCCGCCTGCATCTACGACGCGACGCGTGACGGGGTCATGATCTCCGGCGAGGACGGCCGGATCGTCGCGGTCAATCCGGCGTTCAGCCACATCACGGGTTATGAGATCGATGAAGTCATCGGCGGCGACAGTGCGCTGCTGTATGGCGAGCAGCCGGACCCGGATGCCGCATCGGAGCGAAGTCATGCGCTGAAGCGAACCGGCTTCTGGGGAGGCGAGGTCATGAGCCGCCGGAAGAGCGGCGAAGTCTATCCGCAGTGGCAGACGGTCCGCAGCATCGCCTCGGACGGAGCGGCGTCGGGCGAACGCGTGACGGTTTTCTCCGACGTCTCGCAGATCAAGCTGTCGGAGGAAAAGCTGCACCACATGGCGCATCACGATCTGCTGACCGGGCTGCCGAACCGCCGCTTGTTCCGTGACCGGCTCGAGCACGCGATCCAGCGGGCCGACCGGTCGGGCTCGAAGCTGGCCGTGCTGTTTCTCGACCTCGACCGGTTCAAGGACGTCAACGACAGCCTCGGGCATACCGTCGGGGATTCTCTGCTGCGGCAGGTCGCGAATCGCTTGAAGGCGGTCATGCGGCGCGATGATACGCTCGCGCGCCTCGGTGGCGATGAATTCACGGTCCTGATGGAGGGCTTGCAGCGCGGCAAGGATGCGTCGAACGTCGCCGAGAAGCTGGTGCTGGTGCTAGGCGAGCCGTTTCCCGTGCAGCGCCACGAACTGTTCGTAGGCGTCAGCATCGGTATCAGCATCTATCCACAGGATGCGCAGAGCGCCGAGTCCCTGCTGCGCAATGCCGATGCGGCGATGTATCGTGCGAAGGAGGCGGGTCGGAACACGTTCTGGTTCTATTCCGAGGAGATGACGATCGCCGCGCTGGAACGCGTGTTGATCGAGGCGCAATTGCGGCGGGCGATCGAGCAGGAGGAACTGGTCCTGCATTACCAGCCGCAGGTCGATCTGGTCAGCGGGGAATTCGTTGGGGTCGAGGCCTTCGTGCGCTGGACGCATCCGGAGAAGGGCCTGATTCCCCCGGCACGCTTCATCCGCATCGCCGAGCAGACCGGCCTGATCGTGCCGCTCGGCGAGTGGGTCATCCGTACCGCCTGTACCCAGTGCAAGGCCTGGCTCGATGCCGGTCTGGAGTTCGGGACCATTTCCGTCAACGTGTCGGCGGCCCAGGTCCTGCGCGGCACGTTGCGGCAGAGCATCGAAAAGGTCCTCGCTGATACCGGATTTCCGGCGAATCGGCTGGTGCTGGAGATCAGCGAGAGCTTCATCATGCAGCAGCCGAGTCGTTCGATGGATCATTTCATATCGATTCGCGACCTGGGCGTGATGATGGCGATCGACGATTTCGGTACCGGGCACTCGTCCTTGTCCTATCTGAAGCGCTTGCCAATCGATAAGCTGAAGATCGATCGCAGCTTCATCCAGGATCTTCCGAACGACTCGAACGATGCCGTGATCGCGCGGGCGGTCATCGCGCTCGGCCACAGCCTGCAGTTCCGAGTCATCGCCGAAGGCGTCGAGAACGAGGGTCAGCGCGACTTCCTGCGCGGCGAGGGCTGCGACGAGGCGCAGGGCTATCTGTACAGTCGACCGATGGATGCTGCCGCGACCGAACAACTACTGCGCGCGACGCCGGCCGTGCGCAAGGTCAGGATCGCGGCGCCGGAACGCTAGGGAACGAAAGCCCTCCCGGCTTTCTTCGGGGGCGGTGAGGCCAAGCGCCGTTTCGCCTCACCTGACGAAATCAACCGTTGAGAACGGTCGATTGCGGGGATACATCCCTGTCGCGCGGGACGCTCCGGATAGATCACGGCTTTCCTGGACGCCGTCGCTTTGCTTGTGTCCCGGGGCCCGACCGGGGAAAATACCTGGCGGATTTTCGGCGCTGTCCGCGCGGTTGGCCGAGCCGCGGATCCGTCGTCGCGACCCGCGCGAATGAACGCGACGTGTGGACTACGCCCGCCGTGCCGGCCCCCGACCCGTCCTGAACCCGAAGACCGATGCTGTTCAATTCGCAGGAGTTCATCCTGCTGTTCCTGCCGATCGTCCTGAGCCTGTTTCTCGGGCTGTGGCATATCGGTCGGGCACGTCTTGCGGTCAACGGGCTGACGGTCGCGTCGCTGTTCTTCTACGGCTGGTGGAATCCCGCGTACCTGCCGCTGATCATCGGTTCGATCCTGATGAACTGGGCCGTGGCCGCGCTGATGAACCGGCAGTTCGCCGCCGGGCGCCGATCGCGTGGCACGCTGGTCGCGGGCGTCGCGATGGATCTGCTGCTGCTCGGTTACTTCAAGTACGCGAACTTCTTCGTCGACAGCTTCAACGTGGCGATCGGCACGCAGTACCACCTGGCGAAGATCGTCCTGCCGCTCGGTATCTCGTTCTTCACGTTCCAGCAGATTTCCTTTCTCGTCGATACCTGGAAGAAGGGCGGGCATCGTTACGCGTTCGAGCGCTACGCCGCCTACGTGACGTTCTTCCCGCACGAGATCGCGGGTCCGATCATCCGCCACCACGAATTGATCCCGCAGTTCGATCTCGACCCGTTGCGGAGCGGCGTATGGGAGCGGCTCGGCCGTGGCTCCGCGCTATTCGCGATCGGTCTGCTGAAAAAGCTGTTTCTGGCCGACCCGATCGGCGACCTGATCAACCCGCTGTACGCTGCCGCGGCGGGTAAGGGACTCGACCTCGTTCAGGGCTGGTACGGCGCGGTCGGATTCGCCTGGCAGGTGTTCTTCGACTTCTCGGCGTACACCGACATGGCGCTCGGTGTCGCGCTGCTGTTCGGGTACACGTTGCCGGTCAATTTCGATCGTCCGTATCGGGCGACCTCGCTGCGCGAGCTCTGGCAACGCTGGCACATGACCTTGTCGCGCTTCCTGCGGGACTACCTGTTCGTGCCGATGGCGACCAGCCACTGGCTACCGTACCCGCGGTTCACCGGCATGGTCATCACGATGTTCCTGGCCGGTTTGTGGCACGGTGCGTCGTGGACGTTCGCCGTCTGGGGATTCCTGCACGGCCTGGGGCTGGCGATCTACACCATCATCGATCGCCGCTACCGCGGGCGTCTGCCGGCCTGGCTGGGTCTTGCGCTGACGCTGCTGTTCTGGCTCGAGACCTGTCCGCTGTTCCGCGCGGACAGCTTCGCCAGCTATTTCACGATGTGGAAGGCGATGCACGGCGCCGGTCTGCCGGTGGGCGGGGTCGATCTTCGGGGTTTGGCCTTGCTGATCCTGGGCGGCGCGGTCGCGCTGCTGGGTCCGTCGAGCCAGGACCTGGCGAGCCGCCTGATGCGTCCGGCATGGCCCGCCGCAGTTGCCGTGGGCCTCGCGGTGTTCGTCGCGGTGTTCGTCATCGGCAGCGGCGTTGAACAGGAGTTCATCTATTTCCAGTTCTGATTCGCCGTCGGCCGGGTCGGCCGCGAGCGCGCCATCTGATCGGTCGGCCGCGACGGAGCCTCGCTGGCGGCGCTTCTGCGCGATCGCGCTGGCCAGTGCCGTGCTGCCGGCGGTGTTGTTGTACGCGCTGATCCTCGTCATCGATCCCTACGACTCGGTCGCGTTCTCACCGAACTGGCAACGTCATCCGGTGCGCGGGGACCATCGTCACTGGAACGCGATGCTGGTGCGCCAACCGGAGTTCGACAGCGCGGTGTTCGGGACCTCGTCGGCGATGTTGCTGAGGCCGGCCGAACTCGATCGTGCCTTTGGCGGGCGTTTCGTCAATCTGTCGATGCCGGCCGCGACGCCGTTCGAACAGCTGCGCCTGCTCGAACTGTTCCGTCATTACCGTCCGCAGGTGCGGGTCGTGGTCTTCGGCGTGGATTCCCTGTGGTGCCATCCCGACGGCGGTCCGCAGTTCACGAACGAGGTATTGCGGCGCGCGTTTCCGGAGTGGCTGTACGACACGGATCCCTGGAACGACTGGCCGCCCTTCAACAAGACCACTCTCAAGGCAGCTTATGATCAGGCCCGGGCGCTGCTCGGGCTGCCGGTCCCGTATCAGCGCTGGAACGATGGCTACGAGGATCTAACCAAGACGCTGCACAAGCGAAACGATCCGGAGTCGGTCCGCAAGCGGATCTACGAGGGGACCCGGGAAGGGGTGTTGTGGCGCAATCCACAGCACCCGCCGGTGCCGACATACCCCGATCTGGAGCGGCTCGGCGACGCGCTCGCGGAACTGCCGGCGGATACCGTCAAGATCCTGTTCTTCTCGCCATACCACCGCTTCCACATGCCGGAGCCGGGGAGTGAGCAGGCGGAACTGTGGAATGGCTGCAAGCGCAAGGCCACCGGGCTGGCCGAGCGCATCGACAACATCGTCGTCGCCGATTTCCTGATGCCGTCGCCGATCACCAACGACGACGCGCACTATATCGACGGCTATCACTACACGACCGACATCGCTTCGCGCGTCGTGGGATACCTGCATGATGCCGTGACGACCGGCCACGATCATCCGACCGATTACCGGGTGCTGGCGCGGCGCCTGCGCGAGGGTCGCCGCCGAGGGCCTTGAGGGGCGGCGTCAGCCGTGCTCGGCGCGCCGGGCGGCAGCGCGGCGCAGCGTCCATTTGACGAGTTCGAGCAGTGGAACGATCGAGAACGCCGAGGCCGCCAGGACCGCCCAGTCGTTCAGGTCGAGCGGTACCGTTCCGAACAGTCGCTGCAGCGGTGGCACGTACAGCAAGCTGACCAGCAGGCCGAGTTCCCAGACGATCGCCAGGTTCAGCCAGCGATTGCCGAACGGCTGGCGGCTGATCGGACGATCGTAGCTGCGATAACTGTAAGCCTTGAAGAACTCGGTCAGCACCAGTGCTGCGAAGACGATCGTCATGGCCCGGTCGACGCCGTGTTCGGGCCGCGTGACGGCCCATTGGAACAGCGCCAGATTGACCGCCATCGACCACAGCCCGCCCGCCAGCATCAGCGCGACGACGGCACGGTTGAAGATTCCGGTCCGCGGGTCGCGTGGCTTCTGCCGCATCAGCGCGGCATCGTTCGGATCCATCGCCAGCGCCAGCGCGGGCAGGCCATCCGTCGCCAGGTTGACGTACAGGATCTGCACCGCGCTCAGCGGCATCGGCAGGCCCAGTGCGGCCGCGGTGCCGATCAGGCCGATCTCGCCGATGTTCGCGGCGAGCAGGTACATCAGATATTTCTTGATGTTGTTGAAGATGCCGCGCCCTTCCTCGACTGCGGCGACGATCGATGCGAAGTTGTCGTCGATCAGGGTCATCGCTGCGGCCTCGCGGCTGACATCCGTTCCGGCAATGCCCATGGCGATGCCGATATCGGCTTGTTTCAGTGCCGGTGCATCGTTGACGCCGTCGCCGGTCATCGCGACGATGTGACCCTGACGCTGCAACGCGTCGACCACGCGCAGCTTGTGTTCCGGCGACACCCGCGCATAGACGTCGAAATCGCCGACCTGACGCGCGAAGTCCTGCGTCGACATCTCGTCGATCTCGGGTCCCGTGATGATGCGGCCGCGACGCAGTATGCCCAGTTCGCTCGCTACCGCCTGCGCCGTCGAGGGGTGGTCTCCGGTGATCATGATGACGCGGATTCCGGCGGCCTCGCAGCGCTCGACCGCCGCGCGGGATTCCGGGCGCGGCGGATCGATCATGCCGACGAGCCCGAGGAATACGAGGTCGTGGTCGGTCTCTGAGAGTTGCGCATCACGCCGCTCGGCGACCGCCAGCACGCGCAGCGCCTGCGCCGCGAGTTCGTGGGCCTGCTCCAGGATGCCGATGCGCTGATCCTCGTCGAGTTCACGTACACCGGTCTCGCCGAGCACTGTTCCGCAGGCCTCGAGGATCACCTCGACCGCGCCCTTCGAGCAGGCCAACGTGCCGCCGTCCTCGGTGCGGTGCAAGGTCGTCATCCGCTTGGATTCGGATGTGAAAGGGATCTCGTCGATGCGGGGGTACCGCGTGTCGAGTTCGCTCCGGTCCAGGCCGAGCTTCGTCGCAGCGACGACCAGTGCGCCCTCGGTCGGATCGCCTTTCATCTGCCATCGGTCGCCGGCCCCACGCGCCAACCGGGCGTCGGAGGCCAGCGTCGCGGCGCGCAGCAGCCGTTCTTCGGTGCTGCTGCGAGCGACCCGCTCGCCGCTCGACAACAGCCAGCCGAACGGTTCGTAGCCGGTGCCGGACAGGGTTGCGAGGCGATCCGTGGTCCAGATCTTGCGGACGGTCATCTCGTCCTTGGTCAGCGTGCCGGTCTTGTCGGAACAGATCACCGAGGTGCAGCCGAGCGTCTCGACCGCCGGCAGACGGCGAATCAGCGCGTTGCGGCGGATCATCCGGTGCGCGCCCAACGCCAGGGAGATCGTCACGACCGCGGGCAGGGCTTCCGGCACGACGGCGACGGCCAATGCAATGCCGAAGACCAGCATCTGGATGAAAGACTCACCGCGCAGCACCCCTTGAGCGACGATGACCGCGACGATGATCAGCGCGGCGATCGCCAGCGATCGTCCGGCCTTGTCGAGGTTCTGTTGCAGCGGGGTCCGGCGCGGCGTCGCGCGGCGCAACAGGCGGACGATCCGGCCGAATTCGGTGTCCATGCCGGTGGCGACGACGACGCCCGAGCCACGTCCATAAGTGACGACCGTTCCGGCGTAGGCCATCGTGCACCGCTCGCCGATCGCGACGGCACCCGGTACCGCCGCGCTGCTGTCCTTGTCGATCGGTGTCGATTCGCCGGTCAGCGCGGCTTCGTCGGTGCGCAGATTGACCGCTTCGATCAGTCGGAGGTCGGCCGGAATCCGATTGCCGGTCTGCAACTGGACGATGTCGCCGGGGACCAGCGAACGCGCGGCGACCTCGCGGCTTTGGCCGCCGCGAATCACGGTCGCCGTCGGCGCGGCCATCTTTCGCAGCGCGTCCATCGCCCGTTCGGCGCGAAACTCCTGCACGAAGCCGAGGAGCACCGCGAACAGCACGATCACGGCGATGACGACCGCTTCCACCTCGTGTCCCAGATATGCGGATACGGCGGTGGCGGCCAACAGGATCAGGATCAGGATATTGCTGAACTGCGACAGCAGTAATTGAATGGTCGCGGTCTGCTGGCTCGGCTCGATCTCGTTGTAACCGGAGTGCGCGAGGCGTTGGGCAGCTTCGGCGTCGCTGAGTCCGCGCGCGTCGCTGCCGAGTCGGGCGATGGCCTCGTCGGCCGGCAGGCAGTGCCACCAGGTTTCGGCGGAATGACTGGGCGGCGCGCTCGGAACCGCGATCGGGGGCGTCAGCGTCGGCGACTCGTCGCGTGTCACCGTCGTCGATTCCCCGGCAGTCGGCGTTGCCGACTCCTCGGGCGGTTGTGTGGGCGTTTTTCCCGGAAGGCGCCGGTGCGCGCTGCGACCGCCGCGCATGTCGCGGCGTTGACGACGGTTTCGGCGGCGATGACCCATGACGGATTCAGTTTCCCAGGTAGGCCTGATTGAGCGCGATCGAGCGCGCGAGCGGCTTCGCCAGGTTCGCGTCAGCCATCGAGCTTGCGCTTCAGGAGTTCATTCAGTTGCTGCGGATTGGCCTTGCCCTGTGTCGCCTTCATCGCCTGGCCGACGAAGAAGCCGAACAGTTTGTCCTTGCCCGACCGGTATTGCTCGAGTTGCGCCGGGTTCGCCGCGAGGATGCCGTCGATGATCGCCTCGATCGCCGAGGTATCGGTGATCTGCTTCAGGCCTTCGCGCTCGATGATCGCATCCGCCTCGGCGCCATCCTGCCACATCATCTCGAACACCTGCTTGGCGATCTTGCCGGAGATCGTCTCATCGGCGATGCGTCGCAGCAGGCCGGCCAGCGCCTCGGCGCCGACCCGCGTCTGGGCGATGTCGAGATTCTCCGCGTTCAGCGCGGCCGACAGGTCGCCCATGACCCAGTTCGCGCAGAGCTTCGGATCGACGCCGGCGCGGGCGACGACGGCCTCGAAAAAATCGGCCAGTTCACGGGTCGCCGTCAGCACCTCGGCGTCGTAGTCCCCGAGTTGATACTGCTCGCCGAAGCGGGCCTTCTTCTGATCCGGCAACTCGGGCAGATCGGCCCTGACCTGCTCGACGAAGTCCGGCCTGATTTCGAGCGGCAACAGGTCGGGATCGGGGAAGTAGCGGTAGTCGTTCGCCTCCTCCTTGCTGCGCATCGACCGCGTCTCGTCGCGGACCGAGTCGTACAACCGGGTCTCCTGGATGACCTGCCCGCCGCCTTCGAGAATCTCGATCTGCCGTTCGATTTCGTGGTTGATCGCGCGCTCGACGAAGCGGAACGAGTTCAGGTTCTTGATCTCGGCGCGCGTGCCGAACGCCTCGGCGCCACGGGGTCGAATCGACACATTCGCATCGCAGCGGAACGAGCCTTCCTGCATGTTCCCGTCACAGATCTCCAGGTAACGGACCAGCGCATGCAGCTTTTTCATGTAGGCAACCGCTTCCTTGGCCGATCGCAGATCGGGTTCCGAAACGATCTCCAGCAGCGGCGTGCCGGCCCGGTTCAGGTCGATGCCGGTCGAGCCATGGAAATCCTCGTGCAGCGACTTTCCGGCGTCCTCCTCCAGATGGGCGCGAGTGATGCCGACCGTCTTGATCTGTCCGTCGACGTGGATGTCGAGGCGGCCCTCGGCGACGACCGGCAGGTCATACTGGCTGATCTGATAGCCCTTCGGCAGATCCGGATAGAAGTAATTCTTGCGCGCGAACACCGATACCGGCGCGATCCGCGCGCCGATCGCGAGGCCGAGCTTGACCGCCATGCGCACCGCCTCGCCGTTCAGAACCGGAAGCACGCCGGGCAGCCCGAGGTCGATGGCGCAGGCCTGGGTGTTCGGTTCCGCGCCGTAGGCCGTGGCCGCGCCGGAGAAAATCTTCGATGTCGTTGCCAACTGGGCGTGTATCTCGAGCCCGATGACTGGTTCCCAATCCATATCCCGATCACCCGATATGTCTATGTTCGATTCCGCGCCGCTGTTTCGCGGATCGCGGTGGCGGCGGTCGTGCGGCGTGTCGCGGCAGCTCGGCTGCATGGCGTGGAGCGCATCCTTCCGTTACCCGGTTGACGCGGCGCCATGGTCCGGCCGCTGGCCGTGTTCAGGAGAAGCCAGGCGGCATCCGCTGGTGCCAGTCGGTAGCCTGCTGGTAGCGGTGCGCGACGTTCAACAGGCGCTCCTCGGCGAAATAGTCACCGATCAATTGCAGGCCGACCGGCAGCTTTCCGGCGAAGCCGGCCGGGATCGACATGCCCGGCAGTCCGGCCAGGTTGACTGCGATCGTGTAGATGTCCGACAGGTACATCGACAGGGGATCGGCAGTCTTTTCGCCGAAGCGGAACGCGACGGACGGTGCGGTGGGTCCGACGATGACGTCGACCTCGCCGAAGGCCTTGCGGAAATCGTCGCTGATCAGTCGGCGGATCTTCTGTGCCTTCAGGTAATAGGCGTCGTAGTAGCCGGCCGACAGGGCGTAGGTGCCGATCAGGATGCGTCGCTGGACCTCGGCGCCGAATCCCTCGCCGCGCGAACGCATGTACAGGTCGTGCAGATCCTTCGGTTCAGCGCAACGATGTCCGAAACGCACGCCATCGTAGCGGGCCAGGTTCGATGAGCATTCGGCCGGCGCGACGACGTAGTACGCGGGCACCGACAGGTGCATGTGTGGCAGCGAGATCTCGCGCACGCTCGCGCCCTGGCGGCGCAGTTCATCGACCGCCGCGTGGATCACCGAGGCGATGTCGGCGTCGAGTCCGTCGCCGAAGAACTCCTTCGGCAGGCCGACGCGCAGACCGCTGAGCGGCCGGTTCAGCGCTGCCCGATAATCCGGCACCGGACGGTCCAGGCTGGTTGAATCGCGCGGGTCGAAGCCGGCCATGACCTGCAGCATCAACGCGCAGTCCTCGGCGGTGCGGGCCATCGGGCCACCCTGGTCGAGACTGGACGCGAACGCGATCATGCCCCAGCGGGACACGCGGCCATAGGTCGGCTTGATGCCGGTGATGCCGCAGAACGCCGCCGGTTGCCGGATCGATCCGCCGGTGTCGGTCCCGGTCGCGCCCGGGGTCAACCGGGCAGCGATCGCCGCGGCCGAACCCCCGGACGATCCGCCGGGCACGGTTTGACCGTCCCACGGGTTCCGGACCGGTCCGTAATAGCTCGTTTCATTCGACGAGCCCATCGCGAACTCGTCCATGTTCAGCTTGCCGAGCATGACCGTGCCGGCCTCGCCAAAGCGCTCGACGACGGTCGCGTCGTACGGCGCAACGAAGTTGTCGAGCATCCGCGATCCGCAACTGGTGCGGACGCCGCGCGTACAGAAGATGTCCTTCTGTGCGATCGGTACACCGGTCAGTGGTCCGGCCTCGCCGGCCGCGAGGCGGGCGTCGGCGGCTCGCGCCTGTTGCAGAGCCTGGTCTTCAGTGACCGTGATGAAGCTGTTCAGCTTGTCGTCCAGGGACCTGATGCGCTTCAGGAAACACTCGGTCAGTTCGACGCTGCTGAAGCGCTTCGTGCGCAGGCCTTCGGCCAGTTCGGCGATGGTGTGGTTGTGCATGCGAGCAGAATGTGGGGGCGTGGGTCCTTGACGCGGCGCGGCCTTTATTCGATGACCTTCGGGACCAGGAACAGCCCCGCTTCGACCGATGGTGCGTTTGCCTGGAACAGCGCCCGCTGGTCGATTTCGGTCACGGCGTCGGCGCGCAGCCGTTGCATCTGTTCCAGGGGGTGCGCCATCGGCAGCGTGTCCGCGGTGTCGACGGTGTCCATCTGCGCGACGAAATCGAGAATGCCCGAAAGGTCCTTCGCATAGGCCTCGACCTTGTCCTCGTCGATCGCGAGCCGGGCCAGCCAGCCGATCTTTCGCACAGCGTCCGCGTTCAGCGACATCGATCCCTCCGTCTTGAGTTGTGCGATATGATACCCGATCTGGTGTTGGACGATTCACCGGCTTGCTCAGGCGGCAGGCTCTTCGGGGGGCAGAGAATTCATGTTCAAGCGGTTGCGCGGTCTGTTTTCCAACGATCTATCGATCGATCTCGGAACGGCGAATACCCTGATTTATATCCGTGGGCAGGGCATCGTCGTCAACGAGCCATCGGTGGTCGCGATCCGCGAGGACCGGGCGCGTGGCGCGAAGTCGATCGCCGCGGTCGGCGCGGCCGCGAAGGTCATGCTGGGCCGTACGCCGGGCAACATCACGGCGATTCGCCCGTTGAAGGACGGCGTCATCGCCGATTTCACGGTGACCGAGAAGATGTTGCAGTACTTCATCAACAAGGTTCACCGCAACAAGCTGTTCAGTCCCAGCCCACGGGTGTTGATCTCGGTGCCCTGCGGCTCGACGCAGGTCGAACGGCGCGCGATCAAGGAGTCGGCCGCGGGTGCCGGCGCACGCGAGGTCTACCTGGTCGAGGAACCGATGGCCGCGGCGATAGGCGCCGGGCTTCCGGTACAGGACGCCAGCGGCTCGATGGTGCTCGACATCGGCGGCGGTACGTCGGAAGTCGCCGTGATCTCGCTGAACGGCATCGTCTATTCAGCCTCGGTGCGAACCGGCGGTGACCGGCTCGACGATGCGATCATGAACTACGTGCGCCGCAACTACGGCATCCTGATCGGCGAATCGACCGCCGAACGCATCAAGCAGGAAGTCGCGACCGCCTACCCGTCGAGCGAGGTCCGCGAGATCGAGATCAAGGGCCGCAATCTGGCCGAGGGCATTCCGCGCAGCTTCGTGCTGAACAGCAACGAGGTGCTCGAAGCGATTCAGGAACCGCTGGCCAGCATCGTCGCGCTGGTCAAGAGCGCCTTCGAGGAAACGCCGCCGGAGCTGGGATCGGACGTCGCCGAACGCGGCATCGTGCTGACCGGCGGTGGCGCGCTGCTGACCGATCTCGATCGGTTGATCGCCGAGGAGACCGGACTGCCGGTGATGGTCGCCGAGGACCCGCTGACCTGTGTGGCCCGGGGAGGTGGTCGTGTGCTCGAGTTGATGGACGAGAAGGGACCGACCGCTTTTTCGTTGGAGTGAGCGCTCGTTCGAGCCGCGTGCCTCAAGGCCTGCCGCAGACGGGCTAGCTTTCCGTGATTCGTTCCGCTCCCATCGACGCGTCGCCGGCTGCCGTGTGTCGGCACCGTGCGTCGCCCAGCGCGAGGCCGTGATATCAAGACGATCTTTCGGCGCCCGGGTTCGCTCAATCTTCGCCTGTCGCTGTTCGCGCTGGTCTCGTGCGCGCTGCTGGTCGCGGACCATCGCGGTGCGCTGGTCGGGTTCCGCTCCGTGTTGGCGACCCTGATCTATCCCGTCCAGCAGACCGTCAGCGCGCCGACGCGCATGTTCCGCGCGGTCGCCGAAGCGCTCGGCAGTTACAGCCAGTTGCTCGACGAGAACCGTCGGCTGCGCGCCGAGCAACTGGTGTTGAACACGCGCCTGCTGAAGTTCGCAACACTGGAGCGCGAGAACATCCGGCTGCGCGGCTTGCTGGAGACCTCGTTCAAGGTCGGCGAGCAGATGCTGGTCGCCGAGGTGCTGTCGGTCAACGTCGCGCCCTACGAGCACCTGATCGTCGTCAACAAGGGATCGCGCTTCGACGTGCACGTCGGCCAGCCGGTGTTCGACGCGCACGGGGTCGTCGGCCAGGTCGTGCGGGTGTCGCGTCATGGTGCCGAGGTGCTGTTGATCACCGACGTCAATCACGGGATACCGGTCCAGGTCGATCGCAACGGTCTGCGCACGGTGGCGGTCGGGAGTGGCCAGATCGATCGGCTCGTGCTGCCGTATCTGAGCGGCAGCGCCGACATAAAGGCCGGCGACCTGCTGGTGACTTCGGGAATGGGGGGGCTGTTTCCGCAAGGCTATCCGGTTGCGATCGTCGCCGACGTCGCCCACCAGAGCACGCCGTTCGCGAAGGTTACCGCGACGCCGAGCGCGCCGCTCGACCGTCTGCGCGAGATTCTGCTGGTCTGGAGCAAGCCGGAACCGATTCCCCGCGTGCCCGAGCAGTCCGGCGCGCCGCTGGAGAGCGCCGCCCGCGAGGAGCCCGCCGAGGTCAGGACGCATGCTGCCGCCGAACGATGACAAGGAGCCACCGGGCTGGCTGATCGCGGTGAGTCTGCTGGTTGCGCTGATCCTGCGCATCCTGCCGCTGCCGCGCGAGATCGCCATGACCTTGCCGGACTGGGCCCTGCTGCTGTTGGTCTATTGGGTCCTCGCCGCGCCGGACCGGGTCGCGCTGGGCTGGGCCTGGCTGACCGGCCTACTGGCCGATCTGATGACCGGGCGGGCGCTCGGCCAACACGCGCTGGCTTATGTGCTCGTCGCGTATCTGTGTCTGCGCCTGCAGCGGCGGCTGCCGCACTACCCACTGGTCCAGCAGTGCCTGTGCATCGCACTGCTGCTGCTGCTCGGTCAGTTCGTCGTGTTCTGGACGCAGGAAACCCGGCCGGAGCAATGGTTGGCCGGCTATCCGTGGCTGGCTCCCGCGGCGCTCGGGGCGCTGTTGTGGCCGGCGGTGCTGCACTTGATGCACGCACTGTGGCGACGGGATCAGGCGGGCTAGCCCGTCGGCTCCGGGAGGAACTCGTTGCGTTCGGTCGGCAGTAGGCGCGTCTCCGGCTATCGGGACGCGTTCGGCGATTCGCAAGTCTTCCCGAGTCGGGTCAAGCTGTGCCTCGCCGCGATCGGCGTGGGGACGGTGCTGCTGGTGGTCCGTCTGATCTACCTGCAGATTGTCGGACACGAACACTACGCGACACTGTCGCGCGACAACCAGATCAAGATCTCCGCGCTGCCGCCGACGCGCGGGGTCATCTACGATCGCAACGGCGAGGTTCTGGCCGACAACATCCCGACCTACAGTCTGGAACTGACGCCGATCCGAACACCCGATCTGAAGGATACGCTGGCGCGTCTGACCCAGTTGCTCGGGCTGACCGACGAGGAACTGCAACGCTTCGAATCGGCGCGCCGACGTCACAAGGGCTTCGAGGGCATTCCGCTGCGGCTGCAACTGGGCGAGGAGGAGATCGCGCGCTTCGCCGTCGAAATGCCGCGCTTCCCCGGCGTCGAGGTGCGCGCCCACATGGTGCGGACCTATCCCTACGGCTTCATCACCTCGCATGTCGTCGGTTACGTCGGGCGGATCAGCGAGGCCGAGATGCCGGCGCTCGATCCGGTCGCCTATAGCGGCACGCTGCACATCGGCAAGAACGGTCTGGAGCGCAGTTACGAGGACGTGCTGCACGGCAAGCCGGGTTACGAGGAGATCGAGACCGATGTTACCGGGCGGCCCTTGCGAACGCTGGGCGCCGTCGCGCCGGTGTCCGGAACCGATCTACGCCTGTCGCTCGATGTCGGCTTGCAGCGTGTCGCCTACGAGGCGCTCGGCGAGTACAGCGGCGCCGTCGTTGCGATCGAACCGGGCAGTGGGCGCGTGCTGGTCATGGCCAGCAAGCCCGCCTTCGATCCGAATCCGTTCGTCAACGGTATTCGCCGGGCCGACTACGCGGCCTTGCAGGCGGCTCCGGAGCGCCCGCTGTACGATCGAGCCTTGCGTGGCGTGTATCCACCGGGCTCGACGGTCAAGCCGTTCGTCGCGCTGGCGGGACTCGAAACCGCGCACGTGAACGCAGCCCGGCGCGAGTACTGCCCGGGGTTCTTCCAGTTGCCGGGATCGGCGCACCGCTATCGCGACTGGCGACGCGGTGGGCACGGGCAGGTCGACCTGAAATATGCGATCACGCAGTCCTGCGACGTCTATTTCTACAAGCTGGCCCTGCACATCGGCATCGACCGGCTGCACGAATTCATGGGCCGCTTCGGCTTCGGTCGACGCTCCGGCATCGATCTGGAGGGCGAAAAGGAGGGGCTCTTCCCGTCACGTGAATGGAAGAAGCTCCGTCGCGGCCAGGATTGGTTCAACGGCGAGACGGTCATCACCGGCATCGGCCAGGGCTACGTCCAGGCAACGCCCTTGCAGCTGGCGCGAGCCGCGGCCATCATGGCCAACCGAGGACTGGTCATCCGGCCGCGGCTGGTCGATCGGCTCGAAGGCGGCGATCGTACGCAATTGCCGGTTCCGGACGAGGGACCGGGCGGCGAAACCATCGAGGCCAGTCCCGAGCATTGGAAGGTCGTCATCGACGCGATGATCGATGTCGTGCACAGCGGTCGCGGAACCGCGACGCGGATCGCCCATGGCCTGCCATTCCATATCGCCGGGAAGACAGGCACCGCCCAGGTCTTCACGGTCGGACAGCATCAGCAGTACCGCTCGTTGAAGCTCGACAAGAAGCTCAAGGATCACGCGCTGTTCGTCGCGTTCGCACCGGCCGAGGCGCCACGCATCGCCGTCGCGGTGATCGCCGAGAACGGCGGTCACGGTGGATCGGTCGCCGCGCCGATCGCGCGCAGCATCATCACCCGCTACCTGCAGGAGACGCGATGAAGCAGGACGGTCGTTGGCTGGACATGCCGATCGTGCGCAGTCGGCGTAATTTCTGGGTCGAGACCCTGCATCTGGATCTGCCGCTGCTGGCCGGGCTCGCAGCCTTGATCGCGATCGCCTGCATCGTGCTGTACTCCGCTTCCGGCGGCAGCATCGACGTGCTGCTCAGGCAGTTGGGCCGGCTCGCGCTGGCCTCGGTCGTCATGCTCGGTCTGGCGCAGATCCACCCCCACTATTACAAGATCTACGGCCCCTTGCTGTTTGGCGTCGGCGTGCTGCTGCTGGGCGCGGTCCTGGTCATCGGCGACATCGGCAAGGGCGCGCAGCGCTGGCTCGATCTCGGCCTGTTCCGCTTCCAGCCGTCCGAAATGATGAAGCTGGCGACGCCGATGATGATCGCCTGGTATCTGGCCGAATCCGGTGTGCCGCCGCGCTTCACGACGCTGGCGATCGCCGGGGTGCTGATCGCCGCGCCGGCGCTGCTGATCGCCAAGCAGCCGGATCTCGGCACGGCCTTGCTGGTCGCGGTCTCGGGTAGCCTGGTGCTGTTTCTCGGTGGTATCGCCTGGCGCTATCTGTTCGGTCTGGCGGTACTTGCTGGTGCGTCGCTGCCGATCGGCTGGTACCTGCTGCACGACTACCAGCGCGCGCGCGTGCTGACCTTCCTGAATCCCGAGGCCGATCCGCTGGGGCGCGGCTACCACATCATCCAGTCGAAGATCGCGATCGGGTCGGGGGGCATCTACGGCAAGGGCTGGTTGCACGGCACGCAGGGCCAGCTGGACTTTCTGCCGGAGCGGTCGACCGACTTCATCTTCGCGATTCTGGCCGAGGAGTTCGGCCTGATGGGCTGCCTCGCGCTGCTCGCGGTCTACCTGTTCATCCTCGGTCGGAGCTTCCAGATCGTGCTGCAGGCGCAGGAATGCTTTACGCGGTTGCTCAGCGGCGCGTTGGCGGCGACGTTCTTCGTCTACGTCTTCGTCAACATCGGCATGGTCATCGGCATTCTGCCGGTCGTCGGTGTGCCGCTGCCGCTGGTCAGCTACGGTGGCACGTCGATGGTTACGCTGCTGGCCGGGTTCGGCATCCTGATGTCGATCGAGACGCATCGGAAGATCCTGATGCCGAAAACGGACTTCGACTGAGTGCGCGGCACCGCGAGCCCGTCGAGGGGGAGTAGCGGATTAGACGGATGTCACGGCGTCCGCAGGATATTGCCTAGCGCAGCGCTGACGATGGATTCCGATGCATTTTGTCAGGATCGTTCCGGTAGGATGACGCTGAGCGCAGCGAAGCGCATCGCCGGCGGTTGAAATGCATTCAGTGGATCGGGGCTTCGTCGCCGTGGGCTAGGTACTTTCTTTTGCGCGGCCAAAAGAAAGTACCCAAAGAAAAGGCCGCCCGGCGACTTGCCGCTACGCGGTGCCCTGCGCGTCTTGGCGTGGCCGGGTACGGCTGACGGGCCGTCCGTGGCCCGCAGCCGCATGACCGCATCCCGAGCGGTCACCCTGCGGGCGTTTTCCGGCCGCGCCTGCGATGCTCGGCTGCGTCGACGGGATGGAGCAGAGGCTTGTGGTCTGCTGGGATACGCCTGAACGGCGCACTTTGCTGCTGGCGGAAAGCCGTGCGTTGCGTCACGGAGCCGGCGGACCGTCCGTGGTGGATGAACATTACTGGGCTCGCATCTCAACCCCGGAATGGCCGAACCGAGGCAGTGGCCGTTCGTGCCACCGTTGCGACGACGTTACCGGTTTAACGCCGTATATGTTCAAGCAACAGCCTTTCGCCTTTTGCGCGACAGTCCGCCGTGCGCGCCGACTCTTGCGTGATACCATAGGGCATTCCGCAACTGCTACGTCAAGGACAGCCGTGAAAGCAACTTTCCTCTGCCTGCGATGGTCCGTCGCGCTGATGCTATTGGCAATCGCGCCGTGGACGTTCGCCGCCGATCCGGCACCCGCAGCAATTCCGGTTCCGCCGGAACTGCCGGCCAAGGCATACCTGCTCGAGGACGCGAACAGCGGACGTGTGCTGGCCGAGCGGAATGCCGATCAGCGCCTGGAGCCGGCCAGCCTGACGAAGATCATGACCGCCTACGTGGTGTTCCAGGAAATCGCCAAGGGCAAGGTCAAGCTCGAGGACATGGTGACGGTCAGCCAGAAGGCGTGGAAGACCGAGGGCTCGCGGATGTTCGCGCAGGTCGGCGCGCAGATCTCGGTCGAGAATCTGCTGAAAGGCATGATCGTGCAGTCCGGCAACGACGCCAGCGTCGCGCTGGCCGAGCACCTCGCCGGCGACGAGGCGGTATTCGCGCAGATGATGAACCAGACGGCCGAGCGGCTCGGCATGAAGAACACCCATTTCAAGAACAGCATGGGTTTGCCCGATCCGGAGCATTACACGACCGCGCGCGATCTCGGCATCCTGACGAGGGCACTGATCGCCGATTTCCCCGAGTTCTACAAGTGGCACAGCATCAAGGAATTCGAGTTCAACAAGATCAAGCAGGTCAACCGCAACCGGCTGTTGTGGACCGATGCGACGGTCGACGGGGTCAAAACCGGCCATACGCAAGGCGCGGGGTACTGCCTCGTGGCGTCGGCGCTGCGCGACGGCATGCGGCTGATCTCGGTCGTGCTCGGGACGGCGAGCGATCGCTTGCGTGCGGAAGCCAATCAGACGCTGCTGAACTACGGTTTTCGTTTCTATGAAACAAAGCCACTGTATAAGGGGGGCGAGGCGGTGGCCGAGGCACGCATCTACAAGGGCGATGCGACGGTATTGCCGATCGGTTTCCTCAAGGATTTCCATGTCACGTATCCGCGCGGGCAGTACGACAAGGTCAAGGCGACCAGCGAGATCGGTGCGCTGTTCGTCGCGCCGATCGCGCAGGGCGACAAGGCGGGCAGCCTGAAGATCAGCCTCGACGGCACGGTCGTGTCGGAACAGGATCTCGTCGCGTTGAAGACCATCGACAAGGGTGGCATCTTCCGCCGCGCGTTCGATTCGGTCCTGCTGTGGTTCAAGTGACGGCGAACGGGATATCGACAATGCTGGACGGTTCGCTGGTTTATCTGAATGGGCAATTCCTGCCGCTGTGCGAGGCCAAGGTCTCGGTCATGGATCGCGGCTTCCTGTTCGGCGACGGAGTTTACGAGGTCATTCCGGTCTACGGCCGTCAGCCGTTCCGCCTGGACGAGCACCTGCGACGCCTGGATGACAGCTTGAGCGGCATCAAGATGCAGTCTCCGCTGAGCCGCGATGAATGGGCGGCGGTGTTCGCGCGGCTGATCGACGGGGATCAGGACCAGTCGATCTATCTGCAGGTCACTCGGGGCGCCGCGCCGAAGCGTGATCATGCGATACCGGCCGGAATCGCGCCGACGGTGTTCGCGATGTGCACGCCGATCGCGCCGCTTCCGACCGAGGGCGTGCGCGCGGTGACAGTGCAGGACATCCGCTGGCTGCGCTGCAACATCAAGGCGGTGACGCTGCTGGCCAACGTATTGTTGAAACAGGAGGCCATCGATCGGGGCTGCGCCGAGGCGATCCTGGTGCGCGATGGTCATGCGGTCGAGGGGGCGGCGAGCAACCTGTTTGCGCTGATCGGCGGAACGCTGGTCACGCCGCCGAAAGGCTTCGAGTTGCTGCCCGGTATCACCCGCGATCTCGTGCTGGAACTGGCCGAGGCGGACGGCATTCCGACCGTTCAGCGGGCGATTCGCGCCGACGAGTTGCCGCGTGCCGAGGAAATCTGGCTGACCAGTTCGACGCGCGAGATCATGCCGGTCGTCGAACTCGATGGCGCCGCGGTCGGTGCCGGTACGCCGGGTCCTTTGTGGCAGCGCGTGCAGGGTCTGTATCAGGCCTACAAGGAAACCCTTCGCCAGCGCGCCGGGTAAGCGCTGGCTCGGCGGGCGCGTTCATGCGCCGCCGGGGGTACTGCCGAGTTGTGAGCATTTCGCCTGACGGTGGTCCGATCCGGCTGCTGATCACCTGATCCGGCGACCCGCCCGCGTCCGTGGTGTATCACGGGCGCCTTCCGTAGCCCATCAATCCCTCGACGTCGCCATGGCCGACACGGACCAGCTCAGCAGCGAAGAGATCCTCAAGGATCATCTCGCCGAGGTCATCGAGCTGCTGACCAAGCAGAAACTCGAGGAGACCATCCTGCAGCATCAGCCGATGCCCCACCACGATCTGGTGGAGACGCTGATGCACCGACAGCATCAGGTCGCGCTGAAGCAGAAGCTCGATCAGCTGCACAGCGCCGACATCGCCTACATCCTCGAGGCCTTGCCGCTCGACGAGCGCCTGACGGTCTGGAACCTCGTCAAGTCCGAACTCGACGGCCAGGTGTTGCTGGATGTGTCCGATGCGGTCCGCGCGACGCTGATCTCGGACATGGACACGGACGAGCTGCTGACCGCGACCGAGCAGCTCGAAACCGACGAGATCGCCGATCTCGCGCCCGACCTCCCCGAGGAGGTCATGCTCGAGCTGCTGAAGCATCTGAACGAGGAGAATCGCGCCCGCCTGGAGTCGGTCCTGGCGCGTGAGGACGACACCGTCGCCGCGCTGATGGATTTCGGCATGGTGACGATCCGCGAAGACGTCACGCTGCGCGTCGTTCTGCGTTACCTGCGCCGGCGCGGCGATCTGCCGGACCATACCGACAAGCTGTTCGTCGTCGACGAACAGAACGTCCTGCAGGGTGTTCTGTCGCTGAAGCGCCTGCTGGTCAACAGCCTGGATGCGATGGTCGGCGATGTCATGTCGCGCGAGGTCGTCTATTTCCAGCTCGACGACGACGCCGAGGAAGCGGCGCGCGCGTTCGAGCGCTACGATCTGTTGTCGGCTCCGGTCGTCGACGGCAACCGCGCATTGCAGGGACGTCTCCGCGTCGATGCGATCGTCGACTACATACGCCAGCAATCCGACGAGGAGCGTCTGGCGCAGGCTGGTCTGCAGGAGGAGGAAGATCTGTTTTCGGGCGTCTGGAAGAGTGCCCAGAACCGCTGGCTGTGGCTGGGCATCAACCTCGTCACGGCGTTCGCCAGCACCCGGGTCATCGGCTTGTTCGAGGACACGATCGTCAAGATCGTCGCGCTGGCCTCGCTGATGCCGATCGTCGCCGCGATCGGCGGCAATACCGGCAATCAGACCAGCATCCTGATCGTCCGGTCGTTGGCGCTGGGGTTGATCACCCGCGCGAACGTGCGCCGTCTGGTGACCAAGGAGATGGTCATCGGTCTGCTCAACGGCGTCGTCTGGGGGGCGGTCATCGGCCTGGTGGCCTACCTGCTGTACGGTGATACGAAGCTCAGCATCGTCATGGCCGGCGCGACATTGTTGAACCTGCTCGTCGCGGCGGTAATGGGCATTTCGATTCCCTTGCTGCGGAATCTCATGGGCGCCGATCCGGCGGTCGGCACCAGCGTGCTGCTGACGGCGGTGACCGATGGCATGGGATTTTTCATCTTCCTCGGGCTTGCGACGGTCTTCCTCGCGTGAGTCGTCGGTGTCCGTCCTCCGGCGGCGCGCCTCGATGAAGGCCCGCGTCCGTGAATTCGGCATCGAGGACTACGCAACGATCTGGGCAGCGATGCAAGGTTTCACGGCCGAACGTGACAGACACACCGACGACGAGTTCTGGATTCTGGAACACCAACCGGTCTATACGCTCGGCCTGAACGGCGATCCCGCGCATTTGCTGCGGCCGACCGACGTCGCCGTGGTCCGTTCCGACCGCGGCGGACAGATCACGTACCACGGACCGGGGCAGCTGATCATCTACACACTGGTCGATCTGGCCCGGCGTCGGCTCGGTGTCCGCGATCTGGTCTCGGCGCTGGAGAACTCGGTGTGCGGCCTGCTGAGACAATACGGCGTCCAGGGCGATGTCCGGCGCGACCGGCCCGGCGTCTACGTCGACGGGCGCAAGATCGCCTCGCTCGGCTTGCGCGTTCGAAGGGGCTGCAGCTACCATGGCCTGAGCCTCAATGTCGATCTGGATCTGAGCCCGTTCGACGTGATCAATCCCTGCGGTTACGCGGCTTTGCCGATGACCCGCCTGGCCGATCTCGGCGCCCCCGTCAGGTGCCGTGAGGCGGCCGCACCGCTGCTGCGGCAACTGATGCACGAACTCGACTATCGAGAGTTGATCCGGTGACCGATTCCAAACCACTGCAGGCGCCGTCCCGCCACAGTCCCGAGACTCATTCCCGTGGCGCCGACAAGCTCGCGCGCATCCCGGTCAAGGTCGTTCCGGCCGAGGCGCCGCTGCGCAAGCCATCCTGGATCCGCGTGAAGCTCGGCGAGGATGGCCGGGTTCAGGAGGTCAAGCGGCTGCTGCGCGAGAGCCGGCTGCATTCGGTCTGCGAGGAAGCGGCCTGCCCGAATCTAGGCGAGTGTTTCAGTCACGGCACCGCGACCTTCATGATTCTCGGTGACCTGTGCACGCGGCGCTGCCCGTTCTGCGATGTGGCTCACGGCCGGCCGAGTCCGCCCGATCCCGACGAGCCGCGCCTGTTGGCCGAGGGCGTACGGCGTCTCGGTCTGCGTTACGTCGTCATCACCTCGGTCAATCGCGACGACCTGCGCGATGGCGGCGCCGCTCATTTCGCCGCCTGCATCGACGCCGTGCGGAAGGCTACGCCGGCTACCCGGATCGAGATTCTGACCCCGGATTTCCGCGGCCGGACCGAGACGGCGCTGCGGGTGCTCGCCGAGCATCCGCCCGATGTCTTCAATCACAACCTCGAAACCGTTCCGCGTCTGTATCGGGCCGCGCGGCCGGGCGCCGACTACCAGGGTTCGCTGGAACTACTGCGGCAGGTCGGGGAGCGTTTGCCGGGGGTGCCGACCAAGTCCGGGTTGATGCTCGGGCTCGGCGAACAGATCGACGAAGTCGTCGATGTGCTGCGCGATCTCAGGGCGCACGGCTGCCAGATGCTGACCCTGGGGCAGTACCTGCAGCCGAGCCGCGATCACCTGCCGGTGCAGCGCTATGTGACACCGGACGAATTCGATGAATTGGCGGCGATCGCAGATTCGCTGGGCTTCTCGAGCGTGGCCAGCGCGCCGCTAGTGCGTTCCAGCTACCACGCCGATCAGCAGGCGGCGGCGATGATCGGCGAGCGCGCGCGTGATTCAGATCAACCCGTGCTCGGCGAATGAGAACGGCGGTCCCTCGCCGATGATGAAATGGTCGAGCACGCGGACGTCGATCAGGCTCAGGGCCTGCTTCAGTCGCTGCGTGATGTGACGATCCGCTTCGCTCGGTTCGGCGATGCCGGACGGGTGGTTGTGGGCAAAGATCACGGCCGCGGTGTTCAGGCCGAGCGCGCGCTTGACGACCTCGCGCGGATAGACGCTGGCGCCGTCGATCGTGCCGCGGAACAGTTCCTCGTACTCGATCACACGGTGCTGGTTGTCGAGGAACAGGCAGGCGAACACCTCGTGCCCGTAGGCGCGCAGGCGGGAACTCAGATAATTCCGCGTCGCGGTCGGGCTGGAGATCGCATCGCCCTTGCGCAACGTCTGCTCGAGATGCCGTCTGGCGATCTCCAGGCTGGCCCGCAACTGAGCATACTTGGCCGCGCCGAGGCCGCGGCTTTGGCTGAGCGTCCGGTAGTCCGCCTCCAGCAGGTGGCGCAGCGAGCCGTACTCGACCAAAAGGTCTCGCGCGAGATCGACCGCGGTCTTGCCGCGTGTCCCGGTGCGCAGGAAGATCGCCAGCAGTTCCGCGTCCGACAGGTGTTCCGCGCCGCGGCGCAGCAGTTTCTCGCGCGGACGTTCGTCGCTGGGCCAGTCGGTGATGGGCATCGCGCTGTCCTGCCGTGTGCGCGGCTAGAAGCCGGAATGAGCGGGTAAGAATAGAAGCGCTCGCGGAAACTTGCCATAATCCCGCCGGCATCCGCGCGGCGAATCCCCGCGGCAGCAACGGCCGGCTTCGCGGGTCCCCCGCAACGTGTCCGAGAGAACCCGGTGTCCAATCTGGAAGGCAAGCGCATCCTGCTCGGGGTTACCGGTGGGATCGCCGCGTACAAATCGTGTGAGCTGGTCCGCCTGTTGCGCCGTGATGGCGCCGCCGTGCGCGTCGTCATGACCGATGCGGCGGCCGAGTTCGTCACGCCGCTGTCGTTCCAGGCCTTGTCCGGTCATCCTGTGCTGCGGTCGATGTTCGACCGCGCGGCGAACTCCGCGATGGAGCATATCGACGCGGCCCGATGGGCCGATCTGATCCTGATCGCGCCGGCCACGGCCGATTTCCTCGCGCGGCTTCGCGCCGGCCTGGCCGATGACCTGCTGTCGACGCTGTGCCTGGCATCGGAGGTGCCGATCGTCGTCGCCCCGGCGATGAACCGCGCGATGTGGCTGCATCCGGCGACCTGCGAGAACGCGCGGACGCTGGCCGAGCGTGGCGTCGTGCTGATCGGTCCGGATAGCGGCGGGCAAGCCTGCGGTGAGATCGGGCCCGGACGGATGCTGGAACCGGAAGCGATCGTCGCGGAACTCCAGGCATCGCTCGCCACGCGGTCGCTCGACGGGCTGCGCGTACTGGTCAGTGCGGGGCCGACGCGCGAGCCGATCGATCCGGTGCGCTTCATCGGCAATCGCAGTTCCGGAAAGATGGGTTATGCGCTGGCCGAGGTGGCGACACGCGCCGGAGCCACGGTCACGCTGGTCAGTGGTCCGACTGCTCTGCCGCCACCTGCGGGTGTCGTGTTCGTGTCGGTCGAGACCGCCGAGGAGATGTGCCGGGCCGTGCTCGATCGACTCGGCGGGCAACACATCTACGTCGGCGCTGCCGCGATTGCCGATTACCGTCCCGATCGGGTCGCGGCGTCGAAAATCAAGAAGCATGCCGACGAATTGCCGCTTCGCCTCGTGCGTACGACCGATGTGTTGCGGGTGGTCGCGGCGACGCATCCGCGCCCGTTCGTCGTTGGTTTCGCCGCCGAGACGAACGAGGTCGAGCATCACGCGATCGACAAACTGATCGACAAGGGTGCCGACATGATCGCCGCCAACCGCGTCGGCGGGCCGACCGGCGGGTTCGAGCGCGATGACAACGAACTGACGGTGTTCTGGCGGGGAGGCTCCGCCCGCTTGCCGCTGGCGTCGAAGCACGCGATCGCCAGACAACTGATCGACCTGATAGCGGACCGTTACCATGCCGAGCATTCAGATCAAGATTCTCGATCCGCGCCTCGGGCGTGAATTCCCGCTGCCACACTATGCGACCCCGGGAGCTGCCGGGCTCGATCTGCGCGCCTGCATCGATGCGCCGCTGAGCCTGCCTCCGGGAGCCACCGAGCTGATCCCGACCGGATTCGCGCTGCATATCGAGGACCCCGGGCTTGCGGCGGTCATCCTGCCGCGCTCCGGCCTTGGGCATCGGCATGGGGTCGTGCTCGGCAACCTCGTCGGCCTGATCGACTCCGATTACCAGGGCCAGATTCTGGTCTCGTGCTGGAACCGGGGCGGCGAACCGTTCGAGGTCGCGGTCGGCGAGCGGATCGCGCAGATGGTGTTCGTGCCGGTCGTGCAGGTCGAATTCGACATCGTCGCGGAGTTCACCGCCAGTCGACGCGCCGAGGGCGGCTTCGGTCACACCGGAAGAAGCTGAGCCACTGCGGTCGAGGGTCTGCCCCCCGGTGCGGCAAATCCGGGCACATGCCGCACCGGGCCGGACTGGTTCGACAGCGGTACATGCTGATACAATGCCCGGCTTTTGAGTGGTTGAAGCGCGCCATGCAGCGACAGAACAAGTTTGACCGGGACGAGCTGCTGCGCTGTGGTCGCGGCGAGATGTTCGGGCCTGGCAACGCGCAGCTTCCACTGCCACCGATGCTGATGTTCGACCGGATCACCGAGATCAGCGAGGAAGGCGGGCAATATGACAAGGGGCTGATCGTCGCCGAACTCGACATTCAGCCGGATCTCTGGTTCTTTCACTGTCACTTCCAGGGTGACCCGGTGATGCCCGGTTGCCTCGGCCTCGATGCGATGTGGCAGATGGTTGGTTTCTATCTGGGGTGGATGGGTGGTCTCGGGCGCGGTCGGGCGTTGGGCGTCGGTGAAGTCAAGTTCCGCGGGCAGGTGCTGCCCAGCCATCGACTCGTGACCTATCGGATTCATCTGAAACGCGTCATGATGCGCAAGCTCGTCATGGGCATCGCCGATGCGGAGATGTCGTGCGACGACAAGGTGATCTATGAGGCGACCGACCTGCGGGTCGGTTTGTTCACCTCCCCGGATGCGTTCTGAGGGATAGTCAATGAAGCGCGTGGTCATTACCGGTATCGGGATCGTCTCCAGCATCGGCAACAATCGCGATGAGGTTGTCGAAAGTCTGCGCTACGGTCGCTCGGGCCTTCGGCTCAGCGAGGAGTACCGCGACATAGGCTTTCGCAGTCATGTGCACGGGCCGGTGGAGCTCGACGTCGACGAACTGATCGACCGGAAAGTTCGCCGCTTCATGGGCGAAGGCGCGGCCTACAACTACCTGGCGATGGGCGAGGCGATCGCCGACGCCGGGCTCGAGGACGGCGACGTCTCCAATCCGCTGACCGGCATCATCATGGGCTCGGGCGGTCCGTCGACCTCGAACATGCTGCTCGCGTGGGATACGTTTCGTGAGAAGGGCATCAAGAAGGTCGGCCCCTACATGGTGCCGCGCTCGATGTCGAACACGAACTCGGCGTGTCTGGCGACACCGTTCAAGATCAAGGGCGTCAACTACTCGATCAGCTCCGCATGCGCGACCAGCGCGCACTGCATCGGCAACGCCGCCGAGCAGATCCAGCTCGGCAAGCAGAGCATCGTGTTCGCCGGGGGCGGCGAGGAACTCCACTGGACGCTGACGGTGCTGTTCGATGCAATGGGCGCGCTGTCCTCGAAATATAACGATGCGCCGCAGACGGCGTCGCGACCCTACGACGCGGATCGGGACGGCTTCGTGATCTCGGCCGGCGGCGGCGTCGTCGTCGTCGAGGAGCTGGAGCACGCCAAGGCGCGTGGTGCGAAGATCTACGCCGAACTGGTCGGTTACGGCGCGACCTCGGATGGCTACGACATGGTTCAGCCGTCCGGTGAGGGCGCGGTCCGCTGCATTCGGCAGGCCATGGCCACCGTCAACGAACCGATCGACTACATCAACGCGCACGGGACCAGTACGCCGGTCGGCGATATCCGCGAGCTCGAAGCATTGCGCGAGGTGTTCGGCGAGCGCGTTCCGCCGATCAGCTCGACGAAATCGCTGACCGGACACGCGCTCGGCGCGGCCGGAGTTCACGAAGCGATCTATTCGTTGTTGATGATGCGCGAAGGGTTCATCAGCGCCTCGGCCAACATCCAGACGCTCGATCCGGGCGCGGCCGGTATCCCGATCGTCCGCGAGCGGATCGACAATGCCCAGTTGACGACCGTGATGTCCAATAGCTTCGGGTTCGGTGGCACGAACGCGACGCTGATCTTCCGCCGCTATGACGGTTGAGACGGTCGTTCCGATCCGGCTAGCGCTCGGCGAAAAGCGCCGTTACGAGTTCAACAAGCTGCAGAAGCGGCTGCGCCGGCAGGTCGGCGAAGCCATCGCGGATTTCGACATGATCCGCGACGGCGACAAGGTGATGGTCTGCCTGTCCGGTGGCAAGGATTCCTACGCACTGCTCGACATCCTGTTGAGCCTTCGCGTCAACGCGCCGGTCGACTTCGAGATTCTCGCCGTCAACCTCGATCAGAAGCAGCCGGGCTTTCCGGCGGACGTGCTGCCCCGGTACCTGTCGGAGCGCGGCATTCCGTTCCACATCATCGAGCGGGACACCTACAGCGTCGTCAAGCGAGTCGTTCCGGAAGGGAAGACGACCTGCGGGCTGTGCTCCAGGCTGCGGCGCGGCTTGCTGTATGGCTTCGCCGAAGCCAACGGCGTGACGAAAATCGCGCTGGGGCATCACCGCGACGACATCATCGAGACGTTTTTCCTGAACCTGTTCTTCGGTGGTTCGCTCAAGGCGATGCCGCCGAAGCTACACAGCGACGACCGCCGCCACATCGTCATCCGACCGCTCGCGTACTGCCGCGAGGACGACATCGCCGAATACGCGCGCATCAAGGATTTTCCGCTGATTCCGTGCAATCTGTGCGGCTCGCAACCGAATCTGCAGCGGCAGGCGATGAAGGAGATGCTCAAGACCTGGGAGCGACGTTTCCCCGGTCGCGTCGAGACGATCTTCACGGCGCTGCAGAATGCCGCGCCCTCGCAGCTCGCGGATCGGCAACTGTTCGACTTCGTCGGACTCGATGCCTTGCGAAGCGCCGAGGCTCCGGCATCACAGGCGTTCAGCGATGTCGAAGCCGGCCTGGAGATTCTCGCCCGTTGAAGTCGCACGCCACTGAACCTTGCGGGCCGCAGCGATGAGCGGTAACACCCCGCGTGTCGGTTTCGTCAGCCTGGGCTGCCCGAAGGCCCTGGTCGACAGCGAGCGCATCCTGACCAAGCTGCGCTCGGACGGCTACCTGTTGGTGCCGACCTACAAAGATGCCGATCTGGTCGTCGTCAACACCTGTGGATTCATCGATTCGGCGGTCGAGGAGTCGCTGGATGCGATCGGCGAGGCGCTCGCCGAGAACGGGCGGGTCGTCGTGACCGGTTGTCTCGGCGCCAAGGCAGACCAGATTCGCGCCCGCCATCCCGGCGTACTCGATATCAGCGGCGCGCACGCCTACGAGCAGGTCGTCGGCGCGGTGCATGCGCATCTGCCGCCGCCGCAGGACCCGTTCGACAGCCTCGTACCGCCCGAGGGCATCAAGCTGACGCCGCGGCATTATGCGTACCTCAAGATTTCCGAGGGCTGCAACCACCGCTGCACGTTCTGCATCATCCCGTCGCTGCGCGGCGATCTGGTCAGCCGGCCGATCGGCGAGGTCATGGACGAGGCGGAGAATCTCGTCGACGCCGGCGTCAAGGAACTCTTGATCGTCTCGCAGGACACCAGTGCCTACGGCGTCGATGTCCGCTACCGCACCGGATTCTGGGAATGCCGGCCGCTGAAGACGCGGTTTTTCGATCTGGCGAAGGCTCTGGGCGCGCTCGGCATCTGGGTGCGGATGCACTATGTCTACCCGTACCCGCATGTCGACGAGGTCATTCCGCTGATGGCGGAAGGACGAATCCTGCCGTATCTCGATGTGCCGTTTCAGCACGCCAGCCCGGATGTGCTGCGTCGCATGAAGCGGCCCGCGGCGGCCGAGAATGCGCTGCGCAGCATCGAGCGGTGGCGCGCGATCTGCCCGGACATCACGCTGCGGAGCACGTTCATCGTCGGTTTTCCAGGGGAGACCGACGCGGACTTCGACTGCCTGCTGGATTTCCTGCGGGCCGCGGAGCTCGATCGCGTCGGCTGCTTCAAGTATTCCCCGGTCGACGGGGCCGAGGCCAACGGCTTGGCCGATCCAGTGCCCGACGATGTCGCCGACGAGCGCTATCGGCGCTTCATGGAAACACAGTCGGCGATCAGCGCGGCGAAGCTTGCGGCGAAGGTCGGCACGAACGATATCGTGCTGATCGACGAAGTCGTCGAGGAAGGAGCCGTCGGCAGAACGCGCGGTGATGCGCCGGATATCGACGGTCAGGTGTTCCTGGACGGCGCGACCTATCTGACGGTCGGCGATTTCGTCGAGGTCGAGTTCGAGGAGGCCGACGAGCACGACCTGTGGGCCCATCTGGTCTGATTGGCCGGGCCGCCGGTCGAACGACGGCCCGCGAGCCTTAGGGCGGTTCAGTCGTGGTGGTGGCCACCTGGTCCATGGACGTGGCCATGGGCCAGTTCGGTATCCGTCGCGTCGCGGATCTCGGTGACCTCGACATCGAAGTTCAAGGTCTGGCCGGCCATCGGATGGTTGCCATCGAGCGTGATCTGATCGCCGTCGACGCCGATCACCGTGACCAGCTGGACGCCCTCGTTGGACTCGGCGCGAAACTGCATGCCGGGAACGATCTGGTCGACGCCCTGGAATGCGCTCTTCGGAACGATCTGCACCAATTCGTCGCTGCGCACGCCGTAAGCCTCCTCCGGAGGCACGGTCACCTGGAACTTGTCGCCGACCGAGCGGCCATCGAGCGCGTCTTCGAGTCCGGAAATGATGTTTCCCATCCCATGGATATACGCGAGCGGTTCATCGCCGCGTGAGCTGTCGAGCTGTTCGCCGGACTCGCTGGTCAGCGTATAGTGGATGTGGACGACTTTATGTTGCGAGACGAGCATTGCAAATCCTGTGGTCGACAAAAGACAAACGGACATGATAGCCCGTTTGCCGTCCCTGCCATAGGAATTTTCCGTGATGCCGCCCCCGCACCTTCGGACCGGCGGGCGTTTGCCGGCCGTTTTCCGCCGGTGAGCACGAGGTCTGTACTCGGGCCCTAATGTTTGCGGAAGCCGCGGCTCGATTCCGTCGGTGGCTTGGTCGCTATCAAACGTGAGTTGTCGATTGGAAGGAGCGCGAGATGCATACGGAGTTCTGGCTGGAGCGTTGGGAGAGTGGTGAGACCGGCTGGCACCTGCCGGACGCGCACCCGATGCTGGTGGCATTCTGGGAGTCGCTCGACGTGCCGGCCCCGGCCCCGGTGTTCGTGCCGCTGTGTGGCAAGACGCCGGATCTCGCGTGGCTGGCGGCCCGGGGTCATCGAGTCATCGGCTGCGAACTGAGTCGCCTGGCCGTCGAATCCTGGTTCGCCGAACAGGCCATCGAGCCGGACATCGCTGCGGTCGATGGACTCGTGCGCTACCGGGGGCCGGGCGTCGAACTGTGGTGCGGCGACTTCTTCGCGCTGCAGCCGCGACATCTGGCAGGCGTTGCAGCGCTCTATGACCGCGCCGCGTTGATCGCGCTGCCCGCAGAACAGCGGGTCCGCTATGTCGGGCATCTCGCGCGGCTGTTTCCGCGGCCGCTCCCGGCCTTGGTGATCACGCTCGATTATCCGCAGCAGCAGATGGACGGACCGCCGTTCGCCGTGTCGGCCGAGGAACTCGCCGGGCATTTCGCGCGGACCCACTCGATCGAGACGCTGGCTGATATCGATGCCTTGGCCGAAAGCCCGAGGTTTCGCGAACGCGGGGTCACGATGATGCGTGAGCGCGCGGTCCGGATGAGGCCGATGGAGTCCATCGGCTGACGCGCTCGACGGCGGCCATGTGAGCGACGCACGTCAACCCCCGATGCTCGCCGGAACACCTCCGGTTCACGAAACCTGCCCGATCGTATCCTGCAGAACCCTGGAGGGCCGTCAATAAGGGATATCCCGCCTTGACGCGATTCGGACGCATGACGCATTGTCGGAGCCTCGTCCCGCGCCGCCGGGGCGCAAGTTCCGTCCTTCAACGAGGGAAAGCTATGAAGATCAGGTCATCCTGTTTGTGTGTCGCCGCATTTGGAGTCATTGCCTGCTCGGTTGCGCCGGTTCGGGCTGCCGGCGTTGCCCTGGTTACCCCGGTATCGTCCGGAAGTTCGTCGCTGGCCGAGAGCGCTGCAGCGCAGCCCTTCGTCAATCCGCTTCCCGCCCCAGACACTTCGAAACTTCGCGCGCTGCCGGCGTCCGGCCGGTACGAGCCGGGCGTCAGGATTCCCGGCTTCGTCAGTTCGACCGGCACACGGGCGTTCGGTACGTTTGGCATCCCGTACACCTCGGGCCGCGTGCAGACATTCCCGGTGTTGAATGTGGCCGGCAACGCGCCGAACTATCTGTCGACAACCTATCCCTACAGTGCGATCGGCAAGCTGACCTTCACTGTGCCCGGAGGGTCCGCGTTTTGTTCGGCCAGCCTGATCCGTCGCAGCGTCATGGTGACCGCGGCCCATTGCGTGCAGAATTTCGGGCAGGCGACCCAGTTCTCGAACTGGAAGTTCCAGCCGGGACACTATGGTGCGGCCGGCGCGACAACCGCGCAAAAGGCCCCGTTCGGCACCTGGACGACCAAACTCGTCGCGCGCTCCGACAGCTGGGCCAACGGCACCGATCCCGGCACCGGGTCGGCTCGCGAGAACGATCTCGCGGTTTTCATCATCGCCAAGCGGGCCGGCAAGTTCCTCGGAGATACGGTCGGGTGGTTGGCCTACGGCTGGAACAACTACTCGTTCGTGTCCTCGCCGAAGACCGGCAACCTCTTGGTCGGCGCGATATCGACGCTCGGTTACCCGGGATTGATGGATTCCGGACGAATCATGCAACGCGCCGATGGCCCGACCTATACGACGACGATTTCCGGGGCGCCGCAGCTGTGGCAGGGCAATAACTTCACCGGCGGTTCCAGCGGTGGGCCGTGGATCGTCAACTTCAGGGCGGTCGATCCCGTGCTGAGCGGCGGGGCTGTGCAGGGTTCCTCGCCGAACATGGCGGTGGTCGGCGTGACCTCCTGGGGTTCGGCTGATCCCAACGCGCCGAAGGACAATTACTCATCGCAATTCGGACAGAATTCGCTGTATCCGGATGCCGACTACGGCGGCTACGGCGCAGGCAACATCGGAGCACTGGTGAACGAGTTGTGCGGTTCGGACGCCGGGTCGGGACAGACCTACGCCCAGCAGGGCTACTGCGACTGAACCGGGGGCCGGTAACGCGGAGCGGTCCGGCTCGGCTCGGTACGGACCCTCCGCCATGCTGATAGAATCTGCCGCGTCGGCATTCGACGCGTCCATTCGATGAATCAGTACCTGTTTTTCCTGACCGCCACGCTTACGGCGGACATGCTCGTGCTCGCGAATCTGTTCCGGTGGCGTCCAGCGCTCGGTGCGTCCGGGCGTATCGAGCACGCGGCCGTGATCGGGGCTGCGATCGGCCTCGTGAGCTTCCTCGCATGTGTTGCCGCCTCACTGCTCGACAGGCTCGTCGTGGTTCCGCTCGGCGTCAGCGAGTTGCGCCCGGTGATCTTCGTCGGTGTCGTCGCAATCGCTACGCAATTCGGCGCCATCGCCACCGGACGCATGAATCCGCCGCTGGACCGCGCGTTTGGCCGACTACCGCAGATGCTAGGAGTCAGCGGCCTGGCGCTTGCCGCGGTAGTCGGCGTCGTCGCGACTAGTGCGGGCTTCGTCGAAAGCCTGATCAAGGCGTTCGCCGCCGGTACCGGATACGCCCTGATGTTCGTGCTGCTGGCCGGGGTCCGCGAGCGGATCGAGGCCGCGGATGTGCCGGCCGCGTTTCGCGGGATATCGGTTGCGTTGCTGACCGCCGGTCTCGCATCGCTGGGCTTCATGGGCCTGGCCGGCCTTTTCCGTCCGTGATCGCCTGATGCTGCCCACGCTGACGGTATTCGTGAGTTTCGTCGGGATTCTCGCGGCCTTGCGGTTCGCCGCGCGGCGCGCGCCGATCACGTCCGAGGAACTCGCGGTTCAGATCGACGCGCTGCTTCCGCAGACGCAGTGCGGCCGCTGCGGATTTGCCGGTTGCCGCCCGTATGCCGATGCGATCGCCGCGGGTACCGCGGATATCGACCGTTGCCCGCCTGGCGGAGATCGGGGCGTCGCCACGCTCGCGGCGTTTCTCGGACGTGAGCCCAAGCCCGTGGATCCAGGCTGCGGCGAGTGCCTCCCGGACCGTATCGTGACGATCGAGGAGGCCGACTGCATCGGCTGTACGCGCTGTATCCAGGCCTGTCCGGTCGATGCCATCGTCGGCGCGCCGAAACTCATGCACACGGTGCTGACCGCGGAATGCACCGGCTGCATGCTGTGCCTGCCGCCGTGCCCGGTCGACTGCATTCGAATCGTGCCCTCGCCTGTGGTCAGCGATGACGCAGGAGAGGTTCGCTCACGATCCGCTCCGTACGATGCCGTCTCGACCGCCGACCGGCCGGCCATGCCCATGCCTGGGCTGCTCGGCGTCATGTCGGCTCCGGGTGCGTCCGGGGCGCTGCCGTGCATTCGCTGCGGCGATTGCGTCGATGCCTGCCCGGTCGGTTTGTTTCCGCAACAACTGCATGCGGCGATTCTGGCGGATGACCTGGCACGGGCCGACGCTTATCGCCTCATCGACTGCACCACATGCGGCGCGTGTGATGCGGCGTGTCCGAGCCGGATCGAACTGGTCTCGGAGTTTCGAGCGGCCCAGCACTCGATCACGAGCGTGAGACGCGAACGCGAACGCGCCGATATCGCCCGATCCCGATTCAATGCGCGCCAAGCCCGGCTCGCGGCCGAGGAGCGCCAGCGCATCGACGATGCGCGTCGCCGCAAGGAAGCCCTGGCGCGGCCGGGTGCAGGCGCGATAACGGACGCCATCGAACGCGCGCGCGCGCGCCGACGTGGAGTGGCCCCGGCCGTAGCCGAGACTCCGGACGCCGCGCCGGCTCGCCGCTTCGAGAGCTGACGACATGACACCCCGGCTCAGCAGGGCGCCGCAGACCGGCTCGGCCGGTCGGATCGGTGCGCTGATGCGCGCGGTCCTGCTGGCGATGATTCCGGGAGTCGCCGTGCAGATCTGGCAGTTCGGGCCAGGCGTCGCGGTCAATCTGGCGCTGACGATCCTGACCGCCCTGGCTGCCGAGGCAATCATGTTGCGGCTGCGCGGACGCCGTGTCGGGCGCGTGCTTTCCGACGGTAGCGCGGTGCTGACGGGTGCGTTGCTGGGCGCGACACTGCCGCCACTGGTTTCGTGGTGGCTGCCGGTCGCCGGGGCCGTCGTATCGATCGTGCTCGGCAAGCAGCTATATGGCGGGCTCGGCTTCAATCCGTTCAATCCGGCGATGGTCGGTTTTGCGGTGTTGCTGCTGTGTTTTCCGCATCTGATGACCTTCTGGCCGGCGCCCTTCGATGTCGTCGGACATGCGCCGGCGTGGAGCGATGTCGTCGCGGCCTTGTCGGGATCCTTGTCGCCGTCGTCCTGGGAAGGCGTTACCGCGGCCACGCCGCTGCAACGCATCGGCGGCATCCTCCAGACCCAGGCCGTGCCGACGAGCGGCGGTGGTCCGCCCGTGTCAGTGCGGCTCGGTGGCAGTGGCTGGGAATGGATCAATCTGGCCTATCTTGCGGGTGGTCTCTGGCTGATGCGGCGGCGCCATGTCGCCTGGCAGATTCCGGTGGCCTTGCTGTCGACGCTGATGCTGGCGTCGCTGCTCGGCTTCGTGTTCGACGCATCGCGCTTTCCGAATCCGCTGTTTCATCTGCTGTCCGGGGCCACGATGCTCGGCGCGTTCTTCGTCGCGACCGACCCGGTGTCGGCCGCGACGACGCCGACCGGGCGCCTCGTGTTCGGAGCCGGCGTAGGCGCGCTGGTATTCATGATCCGCAGCGTCGGCAGCTATCCGGACGGATTTGCGTTCGCGATCCTGATGATGAACCTGGCGGCGCCGGCGATCGACCATCTGGTCGCGCGCAGGTTTTCCGGAGTGCCCCGGTGAGTCCTGCGAAAGCACGCAAGCTCTACGCCCGGCTCGCCGAGGCGATCCCGAATCCGACGACCGAGTTGCATTACGAGAACGCGTTCGAGTTGCTGGTCGCCGTCGTGCTGTCGGCGCAGGCGACCGACAAGGGCGTGAACCTCGCCACGCGCAAGCTGTTTCCGGCTGCGCCGACTCCGGAGCGCATGCTGGCGCTCGGCGAGGAGGGACTAAAGGAATACATCAAGACGATCGGCCTGTTCAACAGCAAGGCAAAGCACATCATCGCGTTGTGCCGCATGCTGCTCGAACGTCATGGTGGCGAGGTACCGGCGAATCGTGCAGAACTGGAAGCCCTGCCGGGAGTTGGGCGCAAGACGGCGAACGTGATCCTGAACACCGCGTTTGGCCAGCCGACGATCGCGGTCGATACACACATCTTCCGCGTCGCCAATCGCACCGGGCTCGCGCCGGGGCGCAACGTGCGGGAGGTCGAGGACGGGCTGGCGCTGATCACGCCGAAAGCCTACCGCAAGGACGCGCACCATCTGCTGATCCTGCACGGCCGCTACGTCTGCATCGCGCGCAAGCCGCAATGTGGCGTCTGTCCGATCGCCGATTTGTGCGAGTATTCCGAAAAGACCGGGGTGCAGGCCGGCGATCCGGCCATACGGGCGAAGGCTAGGGCCTGAATCGCACGGCGCGCATCGTCGGTCGATCGCGTCTATAATGGCTGCGTTCGATCATTCTGCCAACCGCGTGATCCGTGGGACGGCGGATCGCAACGAACTCCTCGGTCGATCCCTTCGTGATCGCCATGACGACATCGCCCCGCATCGGGGGCTTGGGGCTGCTGCCGCTGCCTCATCGATCGATATCAAGCCGGTGTAGCTCAGTTGGTAGAGCAACTGATTTGTAATCAGTGGGTCGCGGGTTCGAATCCTGTCACCGGCTCCATAAAAAACAAGGCTTTATAGATATTTATCTAAGAGGTCTTAGGAAATTTGTCGATTTGCGTCCGGATCACGTCCGGATCGGCCTCATCTCTTACCACGAGGCTCGGCGGTAGAGGGAGTGATTACAAGAGGCCCCGAGCGTGACGGCGACCGATCCAAGCTTTCAGAACTGGCAAGATCTGGCTGATACCTTCAACGCGCTTGGTTGGTTTCTTCCAGCTTACATCCCGGGTGTTCACTTGGCCGGGCTGGTCGATAGGGTCAACACATCACCAGTTGCGGCCCGACAGAAGATTTTCGCTGATGGAGTCTGCGGTCTGTATCCGCCGAGAGCCATGGCGGCCATGCTCTTGTACCGGTACCAGAAGTGTCCGTTTGTTCGCGACTTCTCAGCGATGATCGGCGAATGTATAGAGGCTTCCTGCTACGGTTTCCTCCGAGTGGCTACCACGGGTCTTGCTCCGGTCATCGAGGGTATCGCCCGTGCGATCGCCAAGGATCGGGACATGGGGTTCACGCATCGCCCCACTAAGCTGATCCGGTGTGTCCTGAAGGATCTCGGGGAGCGCGCGATCGGAGCTGCGAGTCCGGACGCGGATAGTGAACTCAAGTTGCTTGTCCGGAGCTATACTCAGTTCTTCGATGGGAGATTTTGGAAAGACACTGATGAGCGACCGGTAGGCGAGACACTAAACCGCCACGGCCTTTTACACGGCATTACGATAGGTGAGGACTTCGGCACTCGTTACAATTTCTCGCGGTTGTTGTCCGTGCTGGATCTCTTTTGCTTGTTGGTCACGTATGTTTCGCCGCGAAGTGAAGGTCTGCGGGTCACGTTTCCCTCCGAAACCGAAGAATCCAAGGCGCTTGCCAAATACTTCGGGGTCGCTGCAATGGGACGTACCGCAGTTCTTGATCGCCTGCCGGTGCGATTCGGACTCGGGCGCAATGCAGAGTAGCGGCACGAGGTGGTCCGTCCATGTCACTATGAAAGCCCGGAGTCTTGCAGCTGCTGGCCGTGGGTCTGAAATGAATCCAGGTTCACTTTTGCCTTGGTTGGGATCGGCGCCTGCGTGTCGGGTCGCTACGTCTCATAATCTGAGACGGTGACATGCAAGACGTGCCAAGCGCCGTTTACCTTATGAGTCGCCGGGGTATGGAAATTGCCGTTTGTTTTGTGCAAGGACCAAGGGAATGACTCAATCAAAAGAATATCCAAAATTCTGTGTGAACTGTGGGGCGGAGCTTCAGACAGGTGCCCGGTTTTGTTCGAAATGCGCGCAGCCAATAGGATCGCCGTCCAACTTCCAGGGATCAGCTATTCAGCTTTCCTCGCCTACAGCCCCCGAAAGGAAAGTCGGTTGTCTGCTGGGCGTGGGAATATTGGTAATGCCTTATATCTTTTCATGGGTTACCCTCGGGAAAGGCTACCCGACAATAACTAGGCTGCTGTCGTTCTCTTGGATGGTGTTTCTCCTTGGAGTAGCTGCGTCACCCGATAAAGGATCGGATCACACTTTAGCTCCGAGTTCACAAACTTCGCCGGTGGTCACCAGATACGAAGCTACGCCAAAGGCAGTGGTCATCAACTCGATGAAACTCAGTTCCAGTTGGACTAAGTCGGGGTTCGGAAATGTGATGCTAGTTGATTTTGAGATAGAAAATCCCACGGATTATCAAATAAAGGATATCGAAGTCACGTGCACTAACTATGCGAACAGTGGGACGAAAATAGACAGCAACCGACGCACAATTTATGAGTTAATACCCGCCAAGGAGCGCAAGGTTATAAAAGATTTCAATATGGGACTTATAAATAGCCAAACCAGTCGTTCCGGTTGCGAGATTGATGACTTGGTAGTGGTTCAATAGGTAATAGAAAATAGCGGCGGCCTGAGCCCTGTATTGGTTCTGCGTTAGGGTCTAAATGCTTATCTTGACGCATTAGAGTGAATACTGTCGTTTTGCCAGGTTGAGGTCTCCGGTTGATTGCGTGAATCTGGATTCATTTAGCCTGAAGACGGGAGTTCAGCCAGTCTTGCAGGGCTGAGAGACGCCAGCCGACGGCGCGTTCTCCGAGTTGTATGGCCTGCGGGAACGCCGGGTCCGTTTTTTTGAATCTGAACAACGAGGCCCTGCTTATTCCGAGAATGGTCAAAGCTTCCTTGGGTCTGACGATTCGATCAGGTATTTGATTCATGGTTTTCTCCATTGGTTTGATGGCTGGGGCAGAGTGAATCTAGATTCACTCTTCCTTTACTGTGTCATCCCTCCAGCTTTCTTCGGAATCCATGTCCTCCTCCGTGTAACGCGGTTCGGAATCTACAATTGCGTCCACGACGGACATAAGTGCGTCGGGATCGTCAAGGGTGTAGTCGATATCTTTCTTTGAGAGAGAGACCCCGAGAGCAAAGTCGAGTTCCTTCTTGGTCAAATTGCCCGCTTGGTAATCCTCTAGCAGTACCGTGACAGATTGGGCTAGACGAAGTTCTCGTGTGTCCGGGGGCAAAACGTAGTCTCCAAGCAATTCCCTCTTCCTAAATACCTCATTCCGATCGGTTGGGCCTATATATTTTTCGGGCGCTTCCGAGAAGAGAGGTACATTCGCATACACCATCTTGATGGCGTCAAGCTTAACTTTCGGGTCCTCCGAGTCTAGAAGTTCTTCTAGTCTTTCAGTCGCCTTCTGGGCTATAACGGCCATCTTCGCTCTCAGTTGCTCAAGAATCTCCTTCTGGAACGCATTGATAGTCGCGCGGAATATATCAATACGCTTCCACAAGGAGAGTGTTGAGGTCGAAACGTTAACCTGCTTGGCGACCTCAACTTGAGGGATGCCGGAAGCAATTAGAAAAGCCGCCTGGGTTTGTTTAGGGGTAAGGTTCGCAGCAAGGGAACGGCTGTGCACGTATCGCATTTAGATTTCTCCTAATTCGTTTTAGGAAGGGTTGCTGGGTTCGGCTGAAGTACGCCGAGCATTGGCCCATTCCTCTAGTTCGTGAAGAAACCAGCCAGTAGACCGCGTACCCAATTTGATCGGGCGGGGAAAGTCCGGTTGTTTCTCCCATCGCCAAAGGGTGGAGCGGACGATGCCCAGAAACGCGGCTGCGTCTTTCGGGCGAAGGATACGAGTGGAAGTAGTCGGGGGTGTCATTGATGCTCCGAGTTGTGGGTTTGTTGGAGATACTATACGACAAGGGGATACCTCATAAGTTTCCCTGCGTTGATAATTATCGTGCCGGAGTGAATCTAGATTCATTCGGTGTAACGGGCGGAATGAAGCCTGAGGGCGAAGGGCTGCCATCTAACACTCCTTCAGAATGAAACTAGATTCACATCGTATCTATTAGCCAATCACGAACGACCTTGTGCTTATGGGCATAATCAGCCGAGGAGCAAGAGCCGTCTTCCGATGTCTCACCGGGCCATCTTGGATCGTCTATCACTTTTGCGAATGCTGTGTGCTCCGGAGATGTGGGGTCCAAGATTGTTTCAGGGGCGAAAAATGCTCGGAGCAAGGGAGCGGCTTTATCCAAGAGGTCATCGGAGTGCGTAAGGAATTGGCGCAGCGAGGGTACGATACCGATGTGGGTGGAATGATATTCCCGGAAGCAAAATTCGAAGTCGCCCCAGAATCTAGATATCTGGTGTATGGCAATAGAGAGATAAGAATATGCGTCCACTCGAACGGCGTCGGCGACGGGTGCGTAGCGACCTAGCAGAGCATCGAAGATCCTTAATTCCCTGATGGTCGGATTTCTGGGAACGGAATCAGAGTGGAGTCCCTGCCAGAGGTAATACAGTTCTTTGGCGTGATCCAGCGTTTTCGGTGCGGGCATATCCAGGGTGTGGTAGAAGGCGGTAGGGTTCTCATCCAAATGCCTTCTGGCGGTCCGTTCGGAACAATTCTTGATAAGTCGGTATCTTGCAATGAGAGGTCCTTTACCCCGGAAGTGACGGTTAGCGCTTGAGGGAAGCCAAATGACGTTGTTCAAGGTATACCCCTCGTCGTTGTTTAGGCGGTGGATTTGGTGGTCGGGCGAAGGACGAGGCCCTAAGTGGGCAAAGCACGCTAGGACATCGCGGAAGCATTCGCCGACAGGAATCCGTTCCTTCGAGGCATTTTGCTGTTTTGTTCGATGGATGCGAGCGAAGTTGCGGTATTCCTCGGGAAAGGCGTGCTTGAAGCGGTCCCTCCGTTCTTTGGTCGTCAAGGAGTGAGAGGAGAGGAGTTCCTCTGCGAAGAGTTGAGCCTGTCCCTTCCTGCGGGAGCTATTTAGTGCTTCTTGCGCTTGCGCGTTATGGTGACGAGCAAGGGCAAGATCATTAGACAAAACGGACGAGGGCCATTTTTTTGGGGCTTTTGGGGCCGATAAGTGGTCAAAAAGTGGTGTTGTGGGTAAACAGGCGTTCGTATCAATTGGGTGTGTGTCGAGCCCGCATGAATTCTGGGTTTTCGGGTGAGTTGAAAGGTGGTCTTGGTGTGCCATTTGGTCAGGTTTGTGTCCGGCACCTACAACAGATATAACAGACTGAAGCGAGGGGGGGGTATTCTGGTCTTTGGCCGTCTCCATTGCCTCTTTCTGAGTATCTGGCGTAGCAAGCTTTGAGCTTGCAGAACCAGCCTTCGAGTGGTGCGACGGTTGTGCGGGGTTTGACGATAGGGCTAGAATGGACATGCAGGGGTTACCTCTCTGCGTAATGGCTTACTGACTGGCGGTGTGGTTCGCACCGCCTTTTTTCGTTCTAAGTACCTTACGACAGTAAGCGGCCTCCTAGGTTCGTCCGGTATAGAGTGAGACGACACCGGGGGAGATGGGGAGGGGGGGTGCCGCGCAACAGGGGGGGTGGGGGGATTCCGGGGAAAGATAGTGCTCCTCGTTCACCGGGGGGTGAGGGCGATAGCCCTCCCCGTCCTCCCTCTGATTTGTTTTCTGCTGATCCGTACTCTCTGATATAGGGTTATGACAATTTGTCATAGGTGGTTGCGACATTTTGTCGTAACCGGTTACGACATTTTGTCGTGTACAGCGGGCGTCGGTTCGGAGGGAAGGGGGAGGGTTGCGGGCAAAAGAAACCCGCCTCTAGGGCGGGTCGTCGTCGGACAGTGAAACTAGACTCAATCTGGCTGAGGGTTGAGAGGGATTGAGGTGTCTACGGTGTGGACCCCTAGAATCTGATCCTGGATTTCCCGGCCTGGATCAGTGCGAGCAATCAAAGCGTCCAGAGTCTCCAGGTTGCTCCCGTACACGGTATAGGTGCCGTCCTTGTAGATCGTCGTGACGGTGTTTATGGTCGATTCGGTTGTTGAGTGGATCATGGCTCAATCTCCAGTGGTTAGGCTGCGGAACTTTCGAGGAGGGAAATCACGGAGGGGGTGAACTTGCCGACTTGATCGGACCACTGCTGTAGGGTCTTGGTCATTGGTTGGATGTAACTGGCCTTGTTGTACGTGGCTTCGATTCGTTCGCGGGTGTGATTCAGAATCGCCTCGATGATGTGCGGAGGGGTCTGAAGGTCTTCCGCTAGTCTCGTTGCGACAGTGCGGCGTAGGTCATGAGGGGTGAAGGGTGCCAAGGTCAACTCTTGGCGCTCACAGAGCCTCCTGAGGGCCTTAGAGGGGGCTGTCTTGCACATGGGGGCCTTTCCGCCGAATACGAAGCTCTGAGAGCCTGTGACGGGGCGTAGGGCTTGAATATGGGTTCTGGCAAGGGTGGATAAGGGGAGCGTGTGAGAGGTGCCGTTTTTCGTGTCAGGGATCGTCCAACGCCCGAGGACGAAGTTGATGTCGGACCACTTCATTTCGAGCACTTCGGACAACCGAGCGCCCGTCAGGATCAGCAAGCGGAAAGCTCCGATGGTCCGGGGATCAAGGTTGCATCTGTCGGAAGCGAGGAACAGCCAAAACACCCGTAGCTCATCGAGGCTGAGCACTCGGTCTCGGGGCTTCTCGGGGTCAGCTTTGAGAAGTGCCAGCGGGGACGTGTCGATATGCCCTTCTCTCATCAGCCAGTTCATGAAGTGTGTCGCAGCCGAAAGGATGCGGTTGGCGGCGGTCCTTTTCCCCTGTGCCTTTTTGGCGTTGAGGACTTCCACCAGATGGGTGCGGTGGACATCTTCTGCGCGGAGAGTTCCAATCGCAGGGAGAATCGAAGTCTTGAAAATCCGCCTCCGCTCCTTCACGGATCTCAGGATGGACAGGTGCAGGGCGTCATAGGTGGCGAATAGCGTTTCAATGGTCGGCTTCGCCTTTTCCGCTTCGGCCTTGGCTTTAGCCTCGCGTTGTCCACGTTCCCGTTCGGCCAGCGGATCAAGTCCACGCCTACGCATGTCGGTTATGTCCAGCGCGAGCCGCCGTGCGTCGGCAAGAGACAAGGCGGGAAACACACCGAGCGGTAGGTTACAGTCCTTCCGTTTCCCGCCGTCTTCGATCTCATACCGAGCAAAAAAGGCGGCATTGCCGCTCTTGTAAATGCGAACGACAAGCCCATTTACGTCTGCGAGCCGATTGTCCTTCTGATCTCTCTTGGCCTTGGCAGCGGCGGCTCCGATCTGTTTGACGCTGAGCGTCTTCTTGATCTTCTTCGCGTCCGTCTTGGTGGGTTCGATTTCGCTTGGGGTTTGCATCGCTCTGTTCTCCACTGCTGGCGGCTAAGAATCGGGCCGCATCCCGCAGAACTTAAGGACTCTCACGTTGAAGTCTGCGTCCGGATCACGTCCGGATTATGGTGAGACTGTACGCGCATAAATGATACTTTAGCAAGCACTAATTAAGCAGAGCGTGGGATTTTGTCAAGTATTAACAGTGGCTTGTTGGCATGGTGCCTGCCTCAGGCAGGTAAGGGAAACAGATTTGTAATCAGTGGGTCGCGGGTTCGAATCCTGTCACCGGCTCCAATAAAATCAATGTCTTGCTGGTCGCCTCTCGCGCTTTAGGTGGCGAAAAAGGGAGAAAGGTCCCCGAATTGGTCCCCTTTGCGACGCCATCTACCTCGATCGGTTGAAGGAGAGTCACCCCTTGGACGCAAGCCCCCCGATCGTTGAACATCGCTACGAATCCGCTGAGGAGTTCATGAAAGCTCTAAGGCGTTCGAACGACCGATGGTGGCCGTATGACGGAAGGTATTGTCCTTGGGTCTTTCGCGGGATTGGGAATGCCGACAAGTGGGAGTTGCTTCCATCGGCTTGGCGGCCCGATGGCAAGCTAGTGCCGCTGCTAAAGAAGCTCTCCGACTTGAAACTTGAGTTGCGAGAAGCAGAGCTTATGGCGGACCCTAAAGTGACTCGCGACTATTACGAATGGTGTGCCGCAGAACGACAAGCGGTATACGACTTCGCCGTATTGGCGAATGAAATAGGCTTTCGGGTTCCTCCTTTCAGTCTGGACCTACTTCGCAGTCCTCTGAAAACCAGAAGATTTAAGGAGTTAGAGCGTTTAGAAATGGAGGAGTCCGAGTTCCTTTCGAAGGCTCAACACCACGGAATACCGACGCGATTATTAGATTGGACCTTGAATCCTCTGGTCGCGGCGTTCTTCGCTGCTTCTCCAAAATTCATGGTGGATGATGCGAAGGCCATAAAAGTATGGGCTTTGAACCGGGATGCAATCCGAGATAACAAGGGGAACTGGACGCAGTTTGGTTCCTGTAGTGTAATCGTCCTTACGCCGAGTAGAGGAGATAACACTTACCTACACTCTCAGGGTGGAGTTCTAACGGAGGTCAGAGGCGCAAGACAGTTCTTTTTCGACAGAGGAAGATGGCCTTCGTTAGAAGACCTGTTCGAACTGTCAGGCGAACCATCCCGCTTTATTCAATCTCATAGGCTCGAAGCAGAACACGTTGGAAGGTTGCTGACTCTGCTTGATAGGGAAGGAATCAATGGGGCGTTACTGATGCCGAGTCTGGACAATGTAGCCGAGACTGTCATATCGAGATGGAGTTAAACCTAGGGGGGGCTCGATGCGATGGCAGTACTCCTGCGGGTTTATACTTTTGGGGTGGATCTAGATTCATTGAGGCGGCGGGTTGAGAGGAGTTGGGGTGTCCAACTCAAGAATGTGCAGGTACTGATCGGCTACCTTCTTATTTGGGTCTGTCATATACGTCAGAACCTCAAGAGGTGTGCAGTTCGTGCCGGTCACGCTATACGAACCATCCGTGTAAACGGTGGTGACGACTTGTATCGGTTGAATCATCGAATGGACTCCGGTCGCCAAGCTACGGAACGTTGATGGAAGAGAACCACGGAAGGGGTGAATGGTAGTAAGCCCAAATCTTGCTGATCTGGAAGCCTTGGCCGCGTAGGGCGAAACTCACGCGTGGGCGTTCCGCGGTTTGAAAGATGCCGACGATGAGCGCATAACACCTTCGCCCGCCTCCGCATCAGTAACCAGTCCCTTGCCCCAACCGAGCGCGTCTGTTCCAGTCCTGGACTCCGCGATTAAGCGGCGAATACAACCGATGCGGTAATTCCGCGATTTGTATTGTCTCTCCGCATTATGCCGCGACTGCCGTGGCGCAAGCGGGTGCTCAGATACGCGCTCGGGAAAGCGCCAATCAGCCAACGGACCGGCTAATAGCCCACGACTTGGCTTGTTCCGTCGTTTGCCTCGTTCCTGCAACACCACACGCCATTCAGATACCAGATATCAAAGTCCGAGTTATCCCATTCGTGCCGTGTAATCGTTCGCGCGGACCGCAAGACATTGCCCTTGATATTGTCGCTTAATACGTGAGAAGGGCAATTTCGCAAAATGCTTAATAGATCTTCCGGCTTGCATGCCAATCCGATAACTATTGCGCCCTGTAAGATGACTTTGTAGTGTTGCATGGCTGATAGATGTTCTTGATATTGTCCTGATCAAGGGAAAAATTAGCGCGCGAGGGGGTTGGTCGGCAATAGGCAGAATTGCCTATTCATCGTCTGATAAAGCCTTGGCGGCTTCGCGTTGCGCTACCGTGAATAACGCCCCGTACAGATCACGAGCGTCAGCAAATTCCATTCCAGACTAAATTGCTTGTAGGTAATTCGGCCTATTGACGAATAGAGCGAGGCGGAGCGAGGCCGGCCGTTTAGATTCAATTCGAATCTGACGAGGCGGAGGGAACGAAGGTCACGGGTCGTCGGTTGCCCGCGAGGACTGACTGGCCGGTTGCGACCATCGGCAATCTTGTATCGGGCGCTGTAATATTATTATGGGGTTCCGGTCTACACGGGTTGGACTCGAGATCTGCGATCTTTCAAGCGTTGGACGCGGAGACCGGTAGTATGTCGAGTATGCTCGCTAACAGGCTGGTGAAAAACGCGAAAGGCGTTGTTTGGCGTGGGCTGCGGCGTTGTGGGCGGGGTAACATACTGCCTCTCCTGATTTGGGATCGATGATGCGCGGCGAAGACGTTCGTTCGGACACCTTGTTCAGCTACGTGAACTTGGAGGAGCGGGTCCCGGGCACGCATCCGCTGCGGCGGATAAAACTGCTGGTCGACGCGATCCTGCGTTCCATGTCCGAGGAGTTCGACCGCCGCTATTCCCGCACGGGGCGGCCATCGGTGCCGCCGGAGCGGTTGTTGCGCGCACTGCTGCTGCAGGTGCTGTACTCGCTGCGCAGTGAACGTCAATTGATGGAACAACTCGACTACAACCTGTTGTTTCGCTGGTTCGTGGGTCTCGGCATCGATGATCCGGTCTGGGACCGGACAGTGTTCTGCGTCAACCGTAATCGACTGTTGTCGGAAGGTGCAGCCCGTGACTTCTTCGAGCGAGTGCTGGCGATTGCCGAATGGCAAGACCTGGCGTCGGCCGAGCATTTCAGCGTGGACGGCAGCTTGATCGAGGCGTGGGCCTCGCATAAAAGTTTTGTGCGGAAGGACGGCAGTAGTCCGGAGAAACCTGGCGGACGCAATCCGACGGTTGACTTCTCGGGCGAGAAGCGGAGCAACGCCACTCACGAAAGCAGCACAGATCCCGAGGCCAGGCTGTACAAGAAGGGCGAATTCACCGAAGCCAAGCTGCGCTACATCACCCATGCCCTGTCCGAGAACCGACACGGTCTGATCGTCGATGTCGAAACCACCCAGGCGACCGGGAACGCCGAAGTGGAAGCCGCCACCGTGATGATTGCGCGGCGCGTGCCCGCAGGCGGATCGGTCGCAGCGGACAAGGGCTACGACCGGCCCGATTTCATCGGCCCGCTGACGGCGCGCGGCATCAAACCGCATGTGGCCCGCAAAGCCAAGGGCAGCGCCGTAGATGGTCGCACAGCTCGCGGCAAAGGCTATGCGTTGAGCCTGAAGCGTCGCAAGATGATCGAGGAAGCCTTCGGCTGGCTTAAGACAGTGGGCGGTTTCCGCAAAACCCGCCATCGCGGTTTGGCCAAGGTCTCGGGGCAGGCGGTGTTCTGCTTTGCCGCCTACAACCTGACGCGGTTGGTGAACCTCGTGACCTTCGTTCCGGTGGCACGGGTGGCGCCCGCCTGAGAGGTGGTGCGCCCGAACTCCGTCCAGAGGCGGGTTTCGGGACGCTGAGAGCCCCCAAACGGGGCTTCCGACAACGCCTAGGCGACCGTAGCACCCCCGGACCAAACCGATTTTCGGTTTGGCGGGATGGGTAAGGGGAATTTCAGAGGTGTTTTTCACCACCCTGCTAATCGTAATACGCGGGCGCTAGCTTCAGCGTCCGGAAGAACGCCATGTCGTGCGGGAAGATGACTCGGGCGTTCAGGGTTTTCTCCAGTTCCCGCACCTTCTCGATCGACTCGAAATAGGCGACGCTGTCGTACATCAGGCCGGAGGCCTTGGCCGGCGGTCCGTAGTTGGTCTGGGTGTAGATCGCATCCTGCGGGAAGATCAGTGTGCCTTCGTTGGGTAGCTCGACGATCAGGCCGATCAGGCCGGGCGTATGGCCTCGTAACGTGATCATGTGGACGCCCGGTGCGAGTTCGGTGTCCTTCTCGATCAGGTGAACGCCACGCGGGGTCGCTTCGATTTCCGCCTTAATGTAGGCGCCGTGCTCGCCCGGGTTGATCGAGCGGTGGACGAGCTTGTCGGCGTACTCGAAGTCTTCCTTCGGCACGTAGATGTCCGCGTGAGGAAATAGGTCGATATTGCCGGCGTGGTCCAGATGCAGGTGGGACAGGACGACGGTCTTGATGTCGTCCGGCGTCATGTCGACCAGCGCGAGCTGGCTGATCAGCCGCTGTGTCGTCTCGTGATGGTACGGAAACACCGATTGCATGCCATTCGGCCAGTGTCCGGTCATCGCGTCGGGGTGGCAGCCGGTGTCGTACAGGATCCTGCCATCGGGATGATCGATCAGCACCGAGTACACCGGGATCTGGATCCACTTCGTCCGGGGTGTCGGATCGTCCCTCGTGCCGTGTACGGACATCGCCACCATCCAGTTCAGATCGCATTCGAGGAAGCCGTTGTCCAGGATGTAGACCTTCATCGTCGCATGTCCTATTCGGTGAAAATCAGGCGAGGGAGCGGGCTCGATCGAGCGCGTTGGGGCGCTTACCAGAGTTGCTTGTATATGTCCCGGATCTCGTCGCGGCTCAGGTCGACATAGTCGTTGACCAAGAGGCGTTGTTGTTCACGAACGACGCTGTCGGCAAAGGCTTCGATGTCCGCCTCGGACATGCCGTAGTCGCGCAACGGCTTTAGCGGCAGCAGGGCGTTCAGCAGAGCGTCCATGCGTTCCCACGGGCATTCGCCGTCGTGACAGCCCAGGGTCTCGGTCAGCGCGACCGTCAGCCGGCTGATCTTGCCCTGTGGATCACGGCGTCGGTAGAGGGCGAATACCGCGCTGAGAAAGCGCGCGCAGGCCTCGCCATGAAACACGTGGCAGCTTTGGCCGAGCGGGTAGGCCAGCGCATGGACGGCGCCGACCCCGACGTTGCCGAAGGCGATGCCGGCGTAGTTGCTGGCCGTCAGCAGATCCCGCGCGATCAGCCGTGCCGCATCGGCGGGTTCCTTCAGCAGAATCTGGTGCGCGCTCAGGATGAGCCGTATCGCTTCGAGGCTGAACAACTCGGAATGCGGGTGCGCGCGCGGCGCGACGAAGGATTCCAGCGCGTGGGTCAGCGCATCCACGGAACTCGTGATCAGCACCTCGCGCGGCAGGCCGAACAGAAGTTCCGGCACCAGCGCCGCACTGTCTGCGAACAGCGCCGGGTTCGCCAGGCCCTTCTTCGTGTTGCGCGAGGGGATGCCGGCGATCGAGATGCAGGTCATCTCGCTGCCGGTACCGCAGGTCGTAGGCACCAGAATCAGCTCCCTGTCCTTGACCGGTTGTACCGAGCTGAAGAACAGTTCGGATACGGGCGCGTCGATCGGACTGAGCGCCAGCAGTTTGCCGATGTCGAGTACCGAGCCGCCGCCGATCGCGATGACGCGACTGCAGGACAGCCTGCGGAAATCCGCAAGCAGCCGATCGATCAGCTCATCAGTCGGCTCGCCCGTCCCGTAGTCGTCGAACAGCAACACCGGGGACTTCAGGTCGCGCGGCGCGAGCCAGGATGCGTGCAGATGACGCACCGTGAAGATGCAGTCGGTGGGGCCGGGGTTCGCGTCGGCGATGAATTCGGCGAACGAATCGTAGGCGTGGATGACCGGTTTGATTTGAAACGCTTTCATGAGCGGTCCCCGTTGTCACCAGTCGTCGCCGGAAAGCGGCGGAATCGCGCTGTCGGGAATGACCTTCCCGATGCGGGAGACATTCATCAGATGCGTGTAGTTGAGGTTCTCGGAAAGGCTGTTGCCGCCCCACGATCCGCAGCCTAGTGTCGTCGTCGGTGCGAAGCCGTTGCTGAATGAGCCGCCGGCGCTGGTCGACGAGGACTGATTGACGACCAGGCGGCTGACCGTCAGCCGTAGCCCGGCCGTGCGGATGTGGGTGTCGTCATGCGAATGCAAGGCCGCGGTGTGCCCCTTGCCGGCCACCTCAAGGTTGGCCTGGGCCATCGCGAGGGCATCGTCGAACGATGCATAGGGCAGCATCGCGACGACCGGGCACAGTTTCTCGCGGCACAGGATGTCCGCGGCGCCCGCTCCGTCGGCACGAAGCACGATCAGTCGCGTCGATTCGGGAACCCTGACGCCCGCTGCGGCGGCAACCTGGGGCGCAGCCAGTCCGATGACATCCGGATTGAGCACTCCGTCGTGGAAGATCGTCGCGCGGAATGCCTCGACGACCGCCGGATCGGCGCTGTACCAGGCCAGGCCATTGTCGATGAAGCCCTGAGCGGCTTCATCGTAGCGTTCCTCCGGCACGAATACGCACTGTTCGTGCGAACAGATCAGGCCGTGATCGAACGATGCGCCCTTGATGATCTTGGCGATCGCGTCGGGAATGTCGACATCGCGGTCGACGATGACCGGCACGTTTCCCGGACCTACGCCGTAGGCCGGGGTCCCGCTGGAATACGCCGCCTTGACCATCGCCGCGCCGCCGGTTGCGACGACGACATCCACCGCCTGCATCAATTCGCGGGTGCGCTCGACCGAACTGCTGCGAATGACCTGGATCAGGTCGGGTGGCCCGCCATGTTCGGCGACGATGTTCATGAACGCTTCGCCAAGGTGATCGGCGCAGCGCTGGCCTTTGGGATGCGGCGCGATGATCACCGCGTTGCCGCATTTCAGCGCGAACATCGCATTGCACATCGGCGTGACCACCGGGTTCGTGACCGGGGTGATGCAGCCGACGACACCAATGGGCTTGGCGACGAAGATCAGCGCGTTTTCCGGGTCCTCGCCGATGATGCCTCGGCTTTTCTTGCCTTTCAGGCTGTGCCAGATGATCGAGGACTTGATGCGGTTCTTCTGGATCTTGTCATCCAGATTCCCCATGCCGGTGTCGTCGATCGACATCTGCGCGAGCAACACGGCGTTGTCGTATACGTATTTGCCGATCGCCCGAACCACGCGGTCGATGGTTTCTTGCGGCAGTTCCTCGAATCGGCGTTGTGCCTCGCGCGCTCGCGCGAGCATATCGTTCAGGTCATCGTTCGTTCGGTCGTTATCGGTGGATTTGTTCGGGATCATGGAGTGCGAGCATCGGGCTGTGATCGTGCGGTTCCCTGCGCGGGTTCCGCGGTTTTACTCAGGGGTGTCGTCCAGGTCGGTGTCGGCCAAGGTGGCGAAGGGGCGTCAGTGTGCGGCCAGCCGCGAACCGATTCGGCCGCGATAGACTACTGCGCCGGATTCACGGGGCAGTCGGGCCAGCAGGCGCCGCAACCGGTCGAAAGTTCGATCGTAGGTGGTATTTTGACCGTTTTGCGCAAAAGTGAAACCCACCCACGGGGCTGGCCACGATTTCGGATGTACGCGTCGTCCCGGATTGGACTCCGGGATCCAGTTATCCAGGGACGGTACGATTTCCCCGTCCCGCCGATCAGGCCCGGGCCAGACTTCGCGACTGGATCGAGGTGTCCCGACGGGCTTGAGTGCCCGATTCCGGTACTTCGGCGGGGGGTGGCTGAGTTTCGTCGCCGTGAGGATATGCGACAAGCACCGACGCGTGCCCCGTTGATCGACCTGGCGTCCGCCAGGCTTGAGGGGAGACCGCGGGGCGTCTCCGCCCGCGTTCCGTAGATCCTCACCGCGCACGGGTCCGACGGACTCTCCGGTGCTGCCAGGGCCTGCGTCGCTCCGTGGGGCTAGGGAGACATCCCGCCTCCTGAAAAAGACAGGCCCCGCCGGGGTCAGTGCGCCCGGCGAGGCCTGTCGATGAACACGGAGGTGGTACCAACCTCCGAACCAAATTCTAGACGATGTTTCGGCGCGTATCCCCGCAGTTATGGACGCCTCAAAAAAATGCCCCCCCGGAGATCCGGAAGGGCGAAACGAGAGGGGAGCCGGCCGCATGTCCCATCGACCGGCATCGATAAGTCTAGAACGCGCGGCGCCGACAGCCTGACGACCGGGTCGCGTTTTGCCCCCGGTAAGCAGGAATCATTCAGGGCTCGACGTCCGGGGCCCGGCGGTCGAGCCAATCCAGCAATGCGCGGTAAAGCGTGGGCGGGTCGACCGGCTTTGCGAGGAAGTCGCACATTCCAACCGTTTCGCAGGCGCGTCGATCGGCGTCGAACGCATTCGCCGTCGTCGCCAGAATCGGCACATTGCTATAGCCCGGCAACTGTTTGATCGTCGTGCTGGCCTCGAGTCCATCCATGACCGGCATCTGCAGATCCATCAGGATCAGTGCATAGGCGGCATTGCGACAGCACATCAGCGCGTCCGCGCCATGTGCCGCGACGTCGACCGACAGACCGGTCGCCTCGAGCAGAGCGACGGCAACTTCACGGTTGATCGGGTCGTCCTCGACCAGCAGGATTCGAGTTCCGGCAAACCGCTGACGCAGCTGTTGTTCGGCCGGAGCGGCATTCGTTTGCAAATCGTGCGACGTCGCGCCTGATGCGCGCTCCAGGGAGGCCGTGAACCAGAACGTACACCCGCCGCCGGAGTTCGTTTCGACGCCGGCATCGCCGCCCATCAGTCGGGCCAGCGATCGCGTGATCGCGAGCCCCAGGCCGGCACCGCCGAAACTCCGGCATGTCGACGAGTCGCCCTGAACGAACGGCTCGAACAGGTCCTCGCGCGGTTCGGCCGGGAGGCCCGGACCCGAGTCCTCGACCTCGAAGCGAATCAGCAGCGTCTGGCCGGCTGTTTCGACGATACGGGTGCGTAGCGTGACGGCCCCCGAATCCGTGAATTTCACCGCGTTGCCGAGATAGTTCAGCAGCGCCTGGCGCAGTCGCGTGCTGTCGCCGAACAGTGGGCCGGTCACGTCCGGCGGTTCCGCGATCAACCTAATGCCCTTGGTTCGCGCCTGTTCCGCGACCATTGCACAGGCCTGATTCAGTACCTGCGTCAGTTCGAACCTCACCCGATCGAGCGTGATGCGGTCGGCCTCGATCTTCGACAGGTCGAGAATGCCGCTCAACAGGTCCAGCAGGTGATTCGCGGCGGTTTCAATCTTCGACAGACGATCGGACTGTCGTGTCGTCAATGGCTCGTTACGCAACAGGTGGCTGAAGCCAAGGATCGCATTCATCGGCGTGCGTATCTCGTGGCTCATGTTGGCGAGAAACGCGCTCTTGGCCTGGTTCGCGGATTGCGCCGCATCGCGTGCGCGGGAGAGTTCCGCTGTTCGGTTCGCGACCAGATCCTCTAGGTGTCGGCGGTGCTCGGCGATCTCCTGCTCCGCCTGCTTGCGTTGCGTGACGTCCTGAAAAATCGTGTAGATGGCCTGTGGCGGCTCGTTCGGCGCTGGTCTTATCGGAACCGCATGGATGTCGATCCAGACATAGTCCCCGTGCACGGGGTTGTAGACGCCCATCAGGGTACTCGGCAGCACTCGCCCGGTCGCCCGCGCGACCATGCTCGGGTGCGTCGCACCGGGAAACTCCGAGCCGTCCTCGTGGATTGAGCGCCAGTCGCAACTGTTCGAGTCCATCGCGCACAGGTCGCGGGCGCTTCGTCCGAGGATCCGCTCCGCTGCCGGGTTGGCTCCGATGATTCGTCCTTCGGTATCTTGGTAGACGATGCCGAGCGGGGAGGTCTCGAACAGCATGCGGTAGCGTTCCTCGCTGGCGCGCAGCGCGCGTTCGATCCTTGCTTGCTCGGTGACATCCCAGTTGACACCCACGGCTCGGAGCGGCTGACCGTTGCTGTCGCGTTGTACGAACGCGAAGGCCCGTAGCGTGCGTGTCTCGCCATCGGGCCGTTGGATGCGGAACTCGCTCTGATAATCGGTCTTGTTTGCGACGCATTGTTCCCAACGTTGTAGCTGGGGTTCACGCTCCTCGGGCAGCAACAGATCCAGCCATTGTCGTTGCATGAGCGGGAGATCGGCCGAAACGCCGTACAACCGGCGCATCGTCGGATCCCATTGCAATTCTTCACTGCGCAGGTCCCATTCCCAGACACCGATTTCCGCGCCTTCGATTGCCGCATTCAGGCGTTCGGTGGCGCGATGCAGCGCAAGCTCGTGGGCACGTCGGGCGCTGATGTCCTGGACCAGGAACAGGAAGCCGGCGCGGCCTCCGAATCGAATCGGTACCGCGGAGGCTTCGGTCGCGGTCGCCGTGCCATCGCTGCGCCGCAGGCGGATCTCGATCGGAGGATTCACGAGGCCGTGTCCGGTCCCGGTGATCCGGGCACGCACGCTGGCCTGGTCGTCATCGTCGATGATGCTCTCGAGCGGCTTGCCCACCACGCGCGACATCCGGTCGCCTAGCAGCCGGGCACCGGCCGGATTGCAGAACGCAATGCTGCCGTCCAGCACCGCCAGCACGCCAACCGGAAGATGATTGACCAGCGTGCGGTAGCGGTCCTCGCTCTCGCGCAAAAGGCGCGCCGAGTGGTAGCGTTCGGTGATATCGAACAACACCAGGTCGCTGCGCAGCACCGCCGATTCGACATCGGTGTAGGTGCGGCCGGTCGCCTCGACCCGAATCGTCGTGCCATTGTGATCGATGAACTCGAGTTCCATCGGGAGAATCGTCGCATCCTGCGATCCGGCGCGCAGGAGCCCGCTGCGCAGACGCTGCTGCGAATCCGCGGCCAGATAGTCGCCGACGGGCTTACCGGCTACATCCGCGCGGGTGTACCCGAGCAGCGTCGTCCATGCGGTGTTGACGACGAGGATATGGCCGTCCCCGTCGAGCGACAGGAACGGCGTCGGCGCCTCCTCGTACAGCATTCGAAAATGCCACTCGCGGGCCCTTCGCGCCTGCTCGGCGCGCTTGCGTTCCGAGATGTCGACGGCGACACCGATGGTGCAGATCGGGTTGCCGTTGGCGTCACGGACCGATGTGCCGGTGATCTGCGTCGGAAACAGGCTGCCGTCGCGTCGCTTATGCCAGGTTTCGTCGGACGCATGTCCATCACGCACCAGCCGCACGATCGCCGGTTCGATGACGGTTCGCATCTCATCGTCCGGGTGGAACATCGCGATTGGCTGTCCGATCAGTTCGCCGGGCTGATAGCCATGCATCCGGGCCCACGCGCGGTTCGCGTAGCAGACCCTGCCGCTCAGATCCGCGACGCAGATTCCATCAAAGGCCTGATCGACTGCCTCGCTGAGGTAGCGCAACCGGGCCTCGTCCGCTTTTCGGTCGTCGATGCCGAGCCAGGTGCCGATCAGTTCGATCGGGCTGCCGTCAGCATCGAGATGCAGCGTGTGCTGGTCGCATATCCAGCGGTAGGAGCCGTCGGCGCAGAGAAAGCGGAAGTCATTCGTTTCGACATGCTCGTCCGTCAATACCGCCATTCCCTGGAGGACGCGATCGCGATCGTCGGGGTGGATATGAGCCGTCCAGAAATCCGCGTCCTCGATGAACCGCGCAGCCGGATAGCCTGACAGCCGGGCGATTCCCTCGCTGGCATACGTCATCGCGAAGCGGCCGGATGCCTTGGCCATGTAAACTCCCAGCGAGCTGGCCTTCAACAGGTAATCCAGTCGCAGACGATGATCCGCCAGAGCGCGTTCGCAGACGGATTCTCGCGTGATGTCCTGACCGACGATCGCCCGTCCGATGACATCGTGACGCCGGTCATGGATCGGCTTGACGCGCAGGCGGTAATGACGCGCAGTTCCGCGCTGGCCATGCGTGGCCTGGTAAATTCGGGCTTCGTCGACCGCGGCCTGGCGGATTAGCGCCCCGGCATGTGCTGGCAGCCGCTCGAGTGGTACGCCGATCAGCGCGTGGGGAATACCCCAGTCGATCTCGGCGGATCGGTTGACATCCACCAGGCGACCGCGGGAATCGCAGATGACGATCGGGTCGCTCGCCCCGTCGAGAACGAGCGAGGGGGCGAACGACGCGAGTTCCAGGATCCGGCCGCGGAGGAACACCCAGGCGAACACCAGGCTGGCGAAGCCGAATGCAGGGAACGCGGGGTTCAGCCCGCCGAACGGCGTCAGCCGAAGCTGGAACAGCAAGTCGAAGGTCTCCGGCACGAGAATCGCCCCGGCCAGCAGCGCCGCATCGCGAGGGCGGAGCCGCCTCAAGGTCGCCGCCCGGATCAGCACCCCGCAGCACGCGGCGATCAGTGCGGTCTGGTAGGCAAAGTAGATGCCGAACCACGGCCCCCTGTCGAAACGCAGCGTTGGAAGGCCGGCCACGTCCTCGATGCGGAAGTTGGAGCGGAACGCCTCGGACAGGTCTGGATCGAGCGGCAGCAACGCGGTGGCGAGCGGGATCGCGCAGATCGCCGTGATCCGTGAGGGTCTGAGCCAGTCGGCGTATCCCGTGCAGGCCAGGATCGACAGCAGCAGCAGCGCGGGCAGCAGCGCCCCGGGCACGAATCGCCACTGCGACAGTGCGATCTTCTGCGGCAGCGAGGTCGCGCTCATTTCCAGGAGGTACAGCAACGATGCCCCCCCGGCGGCCGCCAGGAACCACACGAACGGCGCGGCGGCATCGTTGCGGAAGACGCGAGCGTGCAGGGCGAGGCCCAGCGTCACGCCCACCGTCAACAACATCGGCCAGATCCAGGGCGAGATCACGAACGTGACGTGGGGCATGGCCGGTGTGTCCGATTGGCGGGGTCCACCGAGCGGTCGGCGGCGGGGTTGCCCCGCTGATCCCGCGGGTTGGCAAGCCCCAGATGCACTGGATTTTGAACCAGTGCAGGGGGTGCGTCCAGATGCAGCGATACCGATGGTCGGTGCCGTCGTCGGGGTGATCCCCGATATGGGAAACGGATGCTATATCTTCAATTAGGCGCGGGCCATTTTTGACGAGCGCGACACCAGGGAACGGCGGGAGAGAGTACCGGGCGAAGCCGAAAACTGCGAGATTGCGGTAGGACAACCCCAAGGCTCGACGGATTGCGGATGGTCGCGAACATCCGCGGCGCGTTCTTCAAAAGTGGCCCCGGCATTGCGATGTAGCCGCGTCCCACGTACGCCGACGGCAAGCCGGACAAGATGTGAGCCGGACGCTAACTGCGAGAGTGCGAGAACTCCAGGCAAGGAATTAGTGGGAGCAGGGACGGATCCGGCAGCGGACGCATCGCGAGGCCGTTTGATCACGCCGAGTAACGACAGATCGCGGCCGGGCCTTGGCGCCTGGCCGTTCATTCCCAGCGGCGGCACCGCACCTCCATCAGTTCGACTTCACCCCGTTCACGTAGCGTGCGCCGGTCCGGCGCATGGCGTTCGGTCATGAAGTCGCCGCGTTCGGTCAGTTCACCGCGCATTCTCGGGATGTCCTCGGCGAGGACGGTGCGCTCGTCACGGCCTGACGGGCGCCGATTACGCCGCTGATCGTCAGCGAATACCCGTCGGCATCGAAGCTGATCGTGGCTGCGCCGACTCGCTCGATGACTGTGCCGATCGGCGGCGGCTTCGGTGCCGTCTGTCCGGCGTACATCGCGGCCGAGTCCGTTCGGGCCTCGCAGACGCTGGATCTGGTCGAATGCCCCATCCGCGTTGAACCGCCGAACCGGGCGCTTCGCAATACGGGCGGATCGATCCGAGCGGGCCGGATCAGAACGCGATGCTGCGGTCCCGGTCGAGCACGGCGGCGATATAGTCGGGCATGCCCTTGATGCTTGCGCCGCTTACCAGATCTGCATCGCCGATCTGCCGCGCCATCGCGCAGGCGCCGCAGACCCAGATCGGCACGCCGGCCGCCTGCAGGGCGGACAACAGGTCTTTGAGAGGGGTCAGGTTGACGCCGGTGACGTGGTCCGCGACGCCCCGCCGGGCCAGTACGACGGCTTCGTTCCACAGCCAGAGCACGACATCGTGTCCCTGGTCACGAGCGGCTTTGGCCGCGATGAACGGCAGCGTCGCCATCGTCGGATCGTCGGTACCGCGACTACCGGAAACGATGAAGCTTTTCATGTCTAGCCTCCTTGTCGATTGGAGACCTGACGATACCATAGCTTGATCGCATTCCGGCCGGGAGTCGACGATTGCGCCGGCTCGATCCGAGCCTGCCTTGCGATGCATCGGCGAGATGCTCGAGCCGCGGGCGTCGGTTCCGTGACGGCCGATTGCTATTCAAACCATCCTCAATCGGAGAGAATCACGCGTCGCCGCGGCGCCAAGCAGGCGGCATGGAACTCATGTAGTCGAAGAACGAGCGTTTCAAACACGTGGAAAAGTCTATGAACAGCAATAAGCACGCGATGGGTTCAGGCGCGGCTCTTGCGGCCGTTGTCGTGACCGCGCTGGCCCTGTCTGGGTGCGGCGGCGATGGTGGCAGTAGTGGAGGGAGTGGCAAGACCGAGGCATCGGCCCCGGTGACGCCGTCGGATCATCAGGTGTTCGAGCAGAAGTATACGGAACAATGCATCGCGGCCCAGCAGAGCGCCGCCAACGGGCAGCCGACCAACGACCAGGAGATCACGAAGCTGTGCGAGTGCATCGCGGGAACGATCTCGAAGCGGCTCAGCAAGGCGGACGCGATCCACTTCAACAAGAAGAACGAGTTCCCGTTCGATCTGGTCATGATGACCCAGTCGGCGGAGATCACCTGTACATCGGGCGGGCGTTAGCGATCCGCGGCGCTTCCCGCGGCCGTGACCGGGACCGTTGAACCACCCCCGGACCCGGGCGGTCCGCTACCCGAGGGCTGGCAGCACCGCTGGTGCGAGGTCGATGCCGTCCGGCTCCATTTCGTCGAGGCCGGAACGGGCCCCCTGGTGGTCCTGCTTCACGGTTTCCCCGAATTCTGGTATTCGTGGCGCCGCCAGATCGGGCTATTGGTGGCCGCGGGGCGGCGCGTCGTCGCGCTGGACCAGCGTGGCTACAACCTGTCCGAAAAGCCGGCCGGCGTGCACGCTTATCGCGTCGAACGTCTGGTCGATGACGTCGCGGGTCTGATCCTCGCGCTGGGCGAGTCAGCGGCCGATGTCGTCGGTCATGATTGGGGCGGCGCGATCGCCTGGATGCTAGCGATCCGGCACCCGCAACGGGTGCGTCGGCTGGCGGTTCTGAACGGACCTCATCCGCGGCGCATGGCCGAGGAACTGCGCCTGCCGCGCCAGCTCCGTCGATCCTGGTACATGTTCCTGTTCCAGCTGCCATGGCTACCCGAGTGGCTGCTCGCGCGTGACCGGTATCGCGGGCTGCTTGCGACGATGAGTCGGGATGTCGTCACCGTCGGGGCGTTCAGCGACGCGGATCTGGCGGCCTATCGCGCGGCCATCGCGATGCCGGGCGCGCTGACGTCCGCGGTGAACTATTATCGGGCGCTGTTTCGCCGCAATCCGTTCGCCCTGCTCCGTCAGGTCGGCCGGATCGACCATCCGACCTTGCTGATCTGGGGCGAACGGGATCGCTATCTCGGGTTGCCTCTGACCGAGGGCTTGTCCCGCTGGGTCGCCGATCTCCGCGTCGAACGGATTCCCGAGGCCAGTCACTGGGTGCAGGTCGATGTGCCGGATCGCGTCAATGCCCTGTTGATCGAATTCTTTCAGATGGCCTCCCGCGCGGCCGTGACCGGCCACGATAGCTGAAGGGATATCCACCACGATGCGCGACATCCTCTCGTCGACCCGCGAATACGAGAACTGGCTGGCCGAAAAGACCGACGTGTCCGAGCGCGCGCTGAAGCGCAAGCACCGGAAAATGGCGGCCAGCGCGTTCGCGTTCCTCCGCGCTAGTTTCTACCGCTGGGTCGAACGGTGGCCGGAAATCTGTCCGGAACTCGCCGCGCGCGATCGCGATGTGCTGTTGTGCGTCGGCGATCTGCACACCGAGAATTTCGGCACCTGGCGCGATTCGCGTGGGCGCCTCGTCTTCGGGATCAATGATTTCGACGAGGCCTGTGAGGCGCCGTTCAGTCAGGACCTCGTGCGGCTGGCGGCCAGCGCGATGTTGGCCGTCGATGAGCACTCGCTGGCGACCCCCGCCCCGGCGATTCCGGACCTGCTGCTTCGCGGCTATCGCGGTTGCCTCGACGCCGGGGGCGCGCCCCTGGTCCTTCGTGGCGCCGGATCTTCGCCATTCGACCTGCCGCTCGGGGAACCCGAGGATGCCGAGGCCTTCTGGCGCAAGAAGCTCGACGACGAGGATGCCCCGGTCGTCGACGAGACCGAGCTGCCGGACGTCATCGTCGAGATCTTTCGTGCGGCGTTCCCGCCGGGCACGCGGGTGGAGTTCAGACGCCAACGCAAGACCGGCGGATTGGGCAGCCTCGGTCGGCGGCGCTACAGTGCGATCTGGAACAGCCCGAACGGGCGACTTGCCCGCGAGATCAAGGCGCTCGTGCCCTCGGCGGCGTACTGGTTGCAGCGCCGTGATTCGATGCCATCCCAGACCGCCTCGTTGTTGCAGCGGGTGATCCGTGAGCCGGACCCGAATCTGCAGGTCTACGAGCACTGGCTGTTGCGGCAACTGGCGCCGGACGCCGAGAAGATCAATCTGGCCTCGTTGCCGGATGCCGGCCGGGCGGGCTTCGAGCCGGAGTTGATCCAGGCGATGGGCTGGGAGGCGGCGAATGTCCACCTCGGCAGCTGGAGTCCGGCCCGGCTTGGCGACGCCCTGCACCTGATCGAGCGCGAATTCCGCCCCGACTGGCTGGCGCATGCGGCGTCGGCAATGGCTGGCTGCATGCGCGAAGACCACCGGGCGTTTGCCGAGGCGGCGATCGATCAATGAGATGCCATGACGCCGGCGTTGGCGCGATGGCATCGGGGAGCCTTGGTGGCAGGTCCGAAAACGTGGCCAGGCCAGGGTGACCCGGTCCGCGGTCGCCATGTCCCATGATCGCCGGAAGCCCCGAATCGTTTGGAGATTCCTCAACGCGTTGAACCCGGAGGTAAGTCCAATGAGACATCATGACCACCACGCGGCCCATTCACACGACGAATCGACAGGGTCCCTGAATCAGCTCGCGTTGCAGGCAACGGTGCACTGCCTGTCCGGTTGCGCGATCGGGGAGGTGTTGGGCATGGTCCTCGGCACCGCGCTGGATTGGAGCAATGGCACGACGGTGATCGTGTCGATCGTGCTGGCGTTTTTGTCCGGATATGCGCTGACGATGCGCCCCTTGTTGCAGGCCGGGTTCGAATGGCATGTCGCCGGCCGCCTGGCGCTCGCGGCGGATTCAGCGTCGATCGCCGTCATGGAAGCGGTCGACAGCCTGGTCATGCTGTTGATTCCCGGAGCGATGGACGCGACGCTAGCTTCGCTGCTGTTCTGGGGTAGCCTGGTGACGTCGTTGCTGGTCGCGGGGGTCGCGGCCTATCCGGTGAATCGTTGGCTGATCCAGCGCGGTCGCGGGCATGCCGTCGTGCATGCCCATCACGGAGCGGCTTAGCGCGGACTGCTTACCAGCGGTAGCGGGCCGATGGGCGCAGAGCCTGTGACAGGTGGGCGCGGTAGTAGTCGGCCCGATGCATCGGTATCACCAGCAGGTAGCCTGCCAGGAAGCCGCCGATATGCGCCCAGAACGCGACGCCGCCTCCGGCGCCCTGCAGGTTCGGCAGTCCGCCCGCGATCTGCAGCACGAACCAGTAACCCAACATCGCGATCGCCGGCAGTGACACCGTGGTCCAGAAGATGCCGAAGAAAATCAGCACGATGACGCGCGCCTTCGGGTAGAGCTTCGCGTAAGCGCCCATGACGCCGCCGATCGCGCCGGATGCGCCGACCATCGGAACTGCCGAGGATGGATCGGTCGCGATCTGCGCACCTGCTGCCGCGAGACCGCATAGCAGGTAGAACGCGACGAAACGGATCGGGCCCATCGCGTCCTCGACGTTATCGCCAAATACCCAGAGGAACCACATATTGCCGATGATGTGGAACCAGCCGCCGTGCAGGAACATGTGGCTCAGCAGGGTCAGCGCCGAGGTGTTGCCGTCGAGTGCGCAGGATAGCCCCTCGCCGAGCGGGATCTGCGTGTTGACCGGTACCGCGTGGAACAGTTCTCCGGGAATCAGGCCGTAGAGGCACAGCGAGTGCGCCAGCGGTGGGCCGTTGCCCAGTCCCTGTACGAAGATCCAGGCCGCTATGTTCAGGCCGATGATCAGCAGGATCGCAATCGGCTGACGGACCAGCGGGTTTTCATCCCGTAACGGAAACATGCGCGCCTCGTCGTTCGTTCTGGTTCATGGCCGGGGTCGGTGGTACGGGCTCGGCGCGGCGTGCCGAACCCCCGCCCGGCTTGCATCAACGATCCCGGATCGGCTCAATCGTGTGCCGCTCGCTGGCCGAGCGCCGAGAACGGCTCGTCGATCACCGGATAGTCGGCCCAGTCCTTGTAATCGTAATGCCACCACTCGCGGGGATGGACCGTGAAGCCCTCGGCCTCCATCGCGCCGCGCAGCAGATCGCGGCGTGCCCGGGTTTCGGCCGAACCGCCGGCATAGTCCGGAAACGAGCGCGTGGTCATCTCGTCATAATCGGTCGGCATCGCCGCGGCCTCGCCGCTGGCCAGGTGGTACAGCGCCAGATCGACGGCGCAGCCGCGGTTATGCCGCGAACCCAGCTGCGGATCGGCGACGAAGTTGCGCTTCTCCCCGGACACCGAATCCCAGAAGATCTTCGTGACCGACCACGGCCGATAGCCATCGTAAATCAGCAGGCCATAGCCGTGCGGCTGAAGTCGGCGATTCACGTGGACCAGCGCTTCGGCCGCGGGGCGCTGCAGGAACGCCCGGGCCTCCGGGTACACGGCACGGCCGACGAAATTGTTCGTCGTTGCGTAGCGGATGTCGAAGTGGAATGCCGGGTCCAGCGCCTTTAGTTCGACCAGATCGGGCGTTCGGGTCGCGTCCGGGTAAACCGGTAGTCCGTTGTTCGGGGCCGAGGGTGCGCAAGCGGCGCTGGCGATCGCAAGAATCAAGAAGCTTCCTCCGATAAGTCGTTCAGACATACAAGGCGCTGCTCAGCTGGCCGCGGTACCTGCGCGTCAGCGGGTGCTCGTCGCCCAGCAGGCGGAAGATCGCCACGCAGGCCTTGCGCGCGCCGTCGTCATCGTAGCCGCGGGCCTTCCGGACGACATCGATGAACGATTGCAGCGCGGCATCATGATTGCCATCCGCCAATTGCTCGGCGGCCGCGAGGTAGGCCGGCTTGACCGGATGGTCCGGCAGGGACTCGGGATGATCCGTCAGGTCGAACAGTCGCGCGAATGTTCGAATCGCCTCGGCTGTCGCGTACCAGTCGGAGTCCGGTCCGATCCCCGCGACCGTCTCGGAGGCCTTGCGATGATCGGTCGACAACTGCAATTCGGCGAGCAACACCGCCGCCTGATGATTGTCCGGCTCGGCGGCGTGCACGCGCTCGATCAACGCGAGCGCTTCGTCGGCCCGACCCTCGTCCATCAAACGAATCGCTTCCTGCAAGGACTCCTTCTGTGCGCTCGGAAGAGCCCGGTCAAGCCATTGCTGAATCAGGTCGGCCGGCAGTGCGCCGCTGAATTCGTCGACCGCCTGTCCGTCGATGAACAGCTTGACGTTGGGAATGCTGCGAATGCGGAAGCGGTCGGCGAGTTCCGGATGTTCCTCGGTGTTGATCTTGACCAGACTGACTCGCTCCGCGTTGCGTGCCGCGATCTGTTCGAGGATCGGTGTCAACGCGCGGCACGGTGAACACCACGGCGCCCAGAAATCGACCATCACGGGAAGGGCATGGCTCTTCTGAATGACGGCGGTTTCGAAGTCGAGATCGGTCATGAGTCGGAGGCAGAAAATCGGGAGGAAGTAAGGCTAGCAGATTTCTGGAAAAAAAATTGACAGTTCGAAGACAGCCCGCGATTTCCGCCGGCTGAGGGCCGGTGACTCGCAGTTCGCACACAGAGTTATCCACAGGATCTGTGGAAAAACGCGTGTCGGATCGACATCGGACCCGAACGGGCGGAGCAGCCCTTGTCAAGGCCTGAGCGCTTTCGGGGATTCCCTGGTATCGTTCCGGCGTTCTTACAAAACAATGACTTGACGATTCGGGTCAGCCTCGGCAATCGGCGTCGTACCAGACAAGTCGTTGTTTTGGCGGTCTCCTTCGATACCGCCGGAGGATGCCGCCCTGGGCCCCGGCAACCGCGCGAGCCTGAAGTTATCCACATCGCACTGCGGGATATCCCGACGCTACCGCGAACCGGGTGCGGGACTTCACTCAACAGGTGCCGGCGGTCCCGCCGCAAGCGGGCTGGCGCGAGTCCGCCGGATCGGCTGTTGTCGCGTTGCTAGATCGGGCCTCGCTAGCCGGCAAGGCCCGGGTCGATGTCGTGGCCCCGGGTCAGGGGTCGCCGCCGCAGCGGTCCTCGCATTGCTTGATCTGGCACGACTCGAGTTCCGGCAGCGGTGGTCGGTCGACCGCAATCCCGTGTTTCTCGATGCACTGCTTCAACGCCTCGACCTGTTCGTCCAGGGTCTGGATATGGTCGAGCATGTGATTGATCGCGTGCGCGATCGGATCCGGCATGTCGGGCGTCATCCCATAAGCCTCGAAACTGATCTTGCTCGCGATCGCGAGTCGCCGGGCCTCCTGTTCGTGCCGGTCGGGATTCACGAAATGGCCGGGTATGCCGACTACCGTGGCGCCGGCCGGGACGCTTTTCAGCACGACGGAGTTCGAGCCGACTCGCGCGCCGTCGCCCACCGTCACCGGGCCGAGAACCTTGGCGCCGGCACCGATGACGACGCCGTTGCCCAGCGTTGGATGGCGTTTCCCCTTTTTCCAGCTGGTGCCGCCCAGTGTGACGCCGTGGTACAGCGTGCAGTCGTCGCCGATCGTCGCGGTCTCGCCGATGACCACGCCCATGCCGTGATCGATGAAGATGCGATGGCCGATGACGGCTCCCGGGTGGATCTCGATGCCGGTCCACCAGCGGGCGACGTACGCAATCAGCCGTGCCAGCCACCGGAACTCTCGCCGCCACAGTGCGTGCGTAAGCCGATGCACCAGCACCGCGTGCACACCCGGATAGGTCGTCAGGATTTCCCGGAACGACTGGGCGGCCGGGTCGCGTTCGAAGATGCACGAGAACTCGGATCGCAGATAGCCGATCATTGCGGATTTCCCTCGGCTCGTTGCCTCAAGCGGTGCTGCATCGTCGTCAGGATTCCGCGCAAGAGATGTATTTCACGTTCCTCGACCTGCGAGCGATTGAAGATGCGCCTGAGTCTGCGCATGATCGAAGGCGAGGTCTTGCGCTCGTGCAGGAAGCCGATGTCCCACAACGCCGCCTCCAAATGTCCGAAGAACGATTCCATGTCCTCCGAGGAGGCGAGCAAGGGCGCGGCTCCGGGCGGCTGGTCGGCAGCCAGTTGAGCTGCATACAGTTCGTACGCGACGACCTGGACCGCGGAGGCGACATTCAGTGACGAAAACTCCGGGTTGCTCGGGATGTGCAGCAGGAATTGGCAATGCTCGAGTTCCTGATTGGTCAGCCCGGAGTGTTCGCGTCCGAACAGGATCGCCGTGCGGCTGTCGGCAGGCTGCGAACCGACCAGTTCGGCGCAGCGGCGCGGCGAGACCTCGGGCCAGGAGATGCTGCGAGGCCGCGCGCTCGCCCCGATGACCAGCCGGCAGCCGCTCAACGCCTCAGGCAGCGAGCCATGAATCGCCGCGGACGCGAGGATGTCGTCCGCGCCGGCGGCGCGTGCGGTTGCGTCGCCGCTCGGAAAGATTTTCGGCGCGACCAGAGCCAGATCCGACAGACCCATGTTCTTCATCGCTCGGGCGACCGCCCCGATATTTCCGGGATGGGTCGTTTCGACGAGTACAATCCGTACGTTCGATAGCACGCGCGACGGGCCCTCTGGGCATCGAAAAACTCGAAATAGTATCAGATTTGGTATTCTACCCCGCCCACTGGAGAGACCCCCTTTATGGATCCGATGCTGAACATCGCGACCCGCGCGGCGCGGGCCGCGGGTGACGTGATCATGCGCTCGCTGGGACGAGTGGATCCCCACAAGATCAGTCCCAAAGGTCGCAACGATTTCGTCAGCGAGGTCGATCGGCACGCGGAACGCGAGATCCTGTACATTCTGCAGAAGGCTTATCCGGGACACGGCTTTCTGGCCGAGGAGGCCGGTCGACTGGGAACGCGGAACGAGGAATTCGTCTGGGTCATCGACCCACTCGATGGGACGACCAACTTTCTGCACGGTTTTCCGATGTTCGCGGTCTCGATCGGATTGCTGCACCGTGGGCGGCTCGAAGCGGGCGTGATCTACGATCCGGTGCGCCAGGAACTGTTCACCGCGAAGCGCGGTGGCGGCGCGACGCTGGAAAACCGCCGGATTCGCGTCGCGCAGCAGACGGTACTGGCCGGCGCGCTGCTCGGTACCGGTTTGCCGTTCAAGGATCAGAGCTTCAACGATGCGTACTTCGGCATGTTGCGCGAACTGATGAAGGACACCGCCGGGATCCGTCGGGCCGGGTCGGCGGCGCTGGATCTCGCCTATGTCGCGGCCGGCCGCCTCGACGGCTTCTGGGAGATCGGTCTGCAACCCTGGGACATGGCCGCGGGGGTGTTGATGATCCAGGAAGCGGGCGGCATCGTCTCGGAACTCGGTGGCGGCGACCGTTTCCTCGACAGCGGCAACGTCGTCGCAGCCAATCCGCGCTTGCATCAGGCAATGCTCGACGTCATCGCTCCCCACAGGACCGAGAACCTGCGCTGAGCGAATTCCCCGACGCGATCGGGGTCGCTAGGCGCTCGGTCCGCTTTTAGGCGGCGCCGGATCGGCCACGCCGCGCTGCAACGCGGCGACCAGCCGTTCCCATTGCTCATCGCCGAACGTCATCTGCACGTCGCGTTGCGGGAACGGGAACGCGATGCCGGATCGCGTGAAGGCCTCGTCGATCGCGAAGCACAGGTCGCTGGTCACGAGCAGGGACTGGTTGACGTCGCGCACGTGGGCGACCAGTTCGAATTGCAGCGCACTTTCCCCGAATCCGCGAAACAGCACGATCGGCGCAGGGTTCTCGAGTACCTCGGGATGCGCGGTCGCGGTTTCCTGCAATGCGCGCCGTACCTGCTGCGTGTCGCTGCCGTAGGCGATGCCGACCGGCACGATGATGCGCCCGTGCGGGTCCGCGTAGGTCCGGTTGACGACGGCGCTGGCGATCAGTTCGGAGTTCGGCACGAACACCGAGGCGCGATCGAATGTCGCGATCTCGGTGGCCCTGACGCTGATCTTCCGGACGTAGCCCTGCTGGCCGCCGACGACGATCCAGTCGCCGACTTTGAATGGCCGTTCGATCAGCAGGATGATGCCGGACACGAAGTTGTTGACGATGTTCTGCAAGCCCAGACCGATGCCGACGGACAGCGCGCCGGCAATCAACGCGAGGTTCGACAGATCCAGGCCCAGGCTGGCGATCCCGAGGACCGCGGCGATCGTGAAACCGACGTAACCGATCGCCGAGCGGATCGAATTCCTCAATCCGGCATCCAGGCGGGTTTTCGGGAATATCTGTTGATCGATCGTGCGTTGCAGCACGCGGGTCGCGAGCAGCAGTCCGGAGAACAGCGCGATCGACCACAGCAGATCGGCGAGCGACAGCTTGATGTGGCCGATCTGTATGCCGTTGACGACGTCCCGCAGCCACGCCTGAATGTCGTTGCCCCCGGCACCCCAGATCAGCGGCAGCGCGAGGATTCCGGCGATCAGGATTGCGAGACGCAGCGCGACCTTCAGCCAGAATACGAGGACCTCGCTGCCTTCATCGCTCAGCGACAGCGAGCGCCGCAGGCGTGGCCCCCAGACCGGATCGTTCCGAAACGCTTCGGCGATCATCTCGTCACCGAGTTCGCGGAGCAGCACCAGCAGCACGAACAGGCCGGCCGATTGCACGAATTGCGTCGCCAGCACGCGCGAGAGCGCGACGTAGCCCAGGCACGCGCTCAGTGGGATCGCGCAGACCAGAATCGCCAGCGGGACGCGCAAGCCGCGCAGTCGTTCGGTGCCCGGCGCCGCGGATTCTCCGCTTGCCTGCCACAACGGCCGGCGCAACAGCGCGAACAGCAGGCCGGCGATCGTCAGTCCCGACAGGAACTGCTGCAGCGTCACCAACTCCATCGACGCCGACAATTGGGTGTTCATTTCGGTCAGCACCCAGTCGACACCGAACACCGCGGCCAGGGCCGTCACGGCCCGGCTGATCGCCCGCGCGGTCGGGTCGGAGACCGGTGCCAGCCGCCAGCTCGGCGAATCCGGCGCCAGCGCCGCCCAGCAGAACGCGACCACGAAGAAATTGCCGATCAGCGCGACCACGGCGCTGCGCAACGCCGCATCCGCGGTCGGCGCCAGGGTCGTGGCGGCACTCAGGCTGAGGTAGACCGCAAGAACCGCGGCCGTAGGAATCAACGGTCGCACGAAGCCGGTAAATAGCGCGGTCCGCAGGCGCTGTCCGTAGCTCGGCTCGCCTTCGATGGCCAGGTAGCCGTATTGTCGGATCAACCAGATCCGGAGCGGCCAGGCCAGCAACACCGCCCCGAGCAGACCTAGCGGAAGGCTCCAGCGCAGCGTGGCGAGTTCCGTGGCAGCCTGTTCCGAAGCCCGCCAATCGGCGAATGCGGAGCGGGCATCGGCCAGATCACCGGCGAGTTCGTCCGCGGACTGCCGCCAGACGACTGGGGACATCGGCGACAGGCCGCGCGTCATGATCCGTTCGGTGAACCGTAGCCGCTTCAGTTCGGAGATTCGCGCGAGCATTCGCTCGAGTCGGCTGGCTAAAAGCTGCGTCTCCTTGCCCACGCCCTCGGCCGCCTGCACGCGCTCGGTGAACGAACGTCGCCGCGCGGCGATCGTCGGCACCTCGGCCGGGGAATCGGCGGTCGGTGGAGGGCCGAGCGCGTCGAGTTCCGCGCGCGCCGCCTTCAGCTCCGGAGCCAGGCGTTCGTCCTGAGCGCGGGCCGCGGCCTGCAGTTCAACCATCCGGGCGCGTAGTTCGTCGAGCCGGTCATCCGACAGATCGGCTCGTCCGAGCTGTTTCTCGAATCGGGCGAGTTCGGCATTCCACTCCTTGGCCAGCGCCGATGCTTGGTTGACCGGCGATTCCGGTTCCCCGCCGGGCGTCGCCGCCGCGGCGGCCCACGAGGACATCAGCAGCAGCGCGGCAAGGACCGCGCAGCCGGCGCCGATGCCGGGTCGATTGCGCGACGCGGGACGTACGGCGGTTTGCCACCGGCTGGCACGCCGGCCGCTTACCATGAAAAAATGCAGCGCGCTCAGTCGCGTACCCACTCCTCGGCGAGTCTGCTCGGAACGTGCGGCGACTCGCTCGATGGTGGATGCGGGCGGCGCGCCAGGATGCAATAGCAGACTCGCAAGGTGTCGAGGACCAGGATCGCGGTGATGCTCAGGAAGATCGCCGTCAGCGTGGCATCGAGGTAGTCGTTGAAGATCAGTTGTGGTGCTCGATTGACCTGCTCCGCCGGCAGCGTGCCGTCAGCGAGGCGGCTGCTGAGGTCCCGCGCATGTGCCAGGAAGCCGATGCGGGTTTCGGCGCTGAACAACTTCTCCCACGCCGCCGAACCCGTCACGATGACCAGCCAGGCCAGCGGACCGCCGGTGACCCAGGCATAAGCCGCCTTGCCGGTCTTGATCAGGATCGTCGTCGCGACGCACAGCGCGATCGCCGCAAGCATCTGATTGGCGATGCCGAACAATGGCCACAGGCTGTTAATGCCGCCGAGTGGGTCGATCGTTCCCATGTAGAGAAAGTAACCCCAACCCGATACGACCGCGGCGCTGGTCAGCAGGACCCCGGGATACCAGCTGGTTCGACCAAGTGCCGGGTGCAGGTTGCCGAGCATGTCCTGCAGCATGAAGCGGGCGACCCGCGTGCCGGCGTCGAGTGTCGTCAGAATGAACAGCGCCTCGAACATGATCGCGAAGTGGTACCACAGGGACAATAGGCTCTCGCCGAATGCCCGCGAGAACAGACTCGCCATGCCGACCGCGAGTGACGGAGCGCCACCGGTCCGCGCGAACAGGGTCTTCTCGCCCATTTCCCGCGCCAGTGCGTCCATCTGGTCGACCGAGACGGGGAAGCCCCAGGACGAGATCGTCGCAACGGCGTCGGCCGCGGCCGCGCCGACGACGCCGGCCGGACTGTTGATCGCGAAATAGACGCCGGGTTCGAGTACCGTGGCCGCGATCATCGCCATGATCGCGACGAACGACTCCATCATCATCGCGCCGTAACCGATGAAGCGGGCGTCGGCCTCGCTGGCCAGCAGCTTCGGCGTCGTTCCGGAGGAGATCAGCGAGTGAAATCCGGAGATCGCGCCGCACGCGATCGTGATGAAGACGAACGGAAACAGCGTGCCGCCGAAGATCGGTCCGGTTCCGTCGATGAAGCGCGTCAATGCGGGCATCTTCAGTTCCGGATGCAGCACGACAATGGCGACCGCCAGCGCGGCGATCGTGCCGAGCTTCATGAATGTAGACAAATAGTCGCGCGGCGCCAGCAGAAGCCAGACCGGCAGCACCGCAGCGGCGAAGCCGTAGGCGATGACCATCAGCGCAAGATGCGGCGAGTCGTAATCGAACCAGACGCGCAGCGCCGGATGCGCATCGAGCCAGCCGCCGGAAAACACCGCGAGCAGCAGCAGCGCGACGCCGATCAGCGTCGATTCCAGGACCCTGCCGGGTCGCAGGTAGTACATGTGGACGCCGATCAGCATCGCAATCGGAATCGTGGCGCCCACCGTCGACGTTGCCCAGGCGCTGTGTTTCATCGCATTGACGACGACCAGGCCGAGCACCGCGATCAGGATGATCATGATCGTCATGACGCCGAACAGCGCCGCGCTGCCGCCGATGGCGCCGAGTTCGTTGCGGGCCATCTGCCCGAGCGAGCGACCGTCGCGACGGGTCGAGCAGACCAGTACGACGAAGTCCTGCACGCACCCACCCAGCACCGCGCCGAGCAGGATCCACAGCGTGCCGGGCAGGTAGCCGAACTGGGCTGCCAGCGTGGGGCCGATCAATGGTCCGGGGCCGGCGATCGCGGCGAAGTGATGTCCGAAGACGACCCAGCGGTTCGTCGGAACGAAGTCACGTCCATCGTTGAAGCGCTCCGCAGGCGTTGCCCGCGTCGGGTCGATCGCGAGTACCCGGGCCGCGACGAACGCGCTGTAGAAGCGGTAGCCCAGCGAGTACACGCACACTGCTGCGACGACGAACCAGGTGCTATTGATCGTCTCGCCGCGGCTGAGGGCAATCGCCCCGATCGCGGACGCGCCCGCCGTCGCGATTGAAAGCCAGATAGCGGCACGCGTGATACCGTGCAACCTAGAGTGCTGATTGATCATCGCTTGTTCGTAAGGAAGACCGCGGCGCGGCGGTCCCAATATCAGAATGGAATCCGGCAGTAGAGTCCGGGCCCGTCGGGTCCGGCAGCTGACCATTATGCATAAGCCCGATGGAACGCCCAAGTCCTGGCCGTTTCCGGCCCGGGTCGCGGTACGGCGAAAGCTTGGGCGATCAGGCCGCGCCTCGCGCGGGGGGGGCATCGTCAGGGCCGCAGCCGATCGCGCGCCATCCGGCCCACTATTGTCATCACCCGTGCGCCCCACTATGCTGCTGCTGCGCCTGATGCCCCGGCCGAGCGCGTTGCAGGACGTAAGACAAGCCCCGGAGAATTGATGACCGAACACACGCCGGCGGATGAGCGCATCACGATCGTGCTCCCGGCCAGGAACGAGGCCCCCTCGCTCCGTCGGCTCCTGCCCGAGATTCAACAGCGATGTCCCGAGGCCGAGATCCTGCTGATCGACGACGGCTCGACCGATGAAACCGGCGAACTGGCCAAGGCGGCCGGGGTACAGGTCGTCCGCCATCCCTACAGCGTGGGCAATGGCGCGGCGGTCAAGTCGGGTGCGCGCCATGCCGAGGGAGACATCCTCGTATTCATGGACGCCGACGGGCAACACGACCCCGCGGACATACCGCGATTGCTGGAACGCCTCGCGCAGGGCTATGAAATGGTCATCGGTGCGAGAAGCGGGTCCTCGCATGCGTCCTGGAGTCGGCGCGGTGCGAACTTTCTCTACAACCGACTGGCCTCGGTGATGACCGGCTACCGCGTCGAGGACCTGACGTCCGGTTTTCGTGCGGTCAGAGCCTCGTCGTTTCGTCGCTACCTGTACCTGCTACCGAACGGGTTTTCGTACCCGACGACGATCACGATGGCATTCTTCCGCTCCGGACTGCCGGTCGCGTATATCCCGATCCAGGCCCGTCGCCGGCCGAAAGGTGGACGCAGCAAGATCCGGATGATGCCGGATGGCGCGCGCTTTTTCCTGATCATCCTGAAGATCGGCGCGTTGTTCTCGCCGATGCGGCTGTTCCTGCCGATCAGCGGATTGCTGTTTGCCGCCGGCGTGTCGCTCTACGGATACACCTACCTGACGGACCATCGGTTCACGAACATGGCGGCGGTACTGTTCCTGTCAGCGTTGTTCACATTCCTGATCGGCATCCTGTCGGAGCAGGTCGCGTCGCTGCACTATCGAAACGTCGAGCGGGACCGGTGACGGCGCCCAGCAAAGGCCTTCGAGCCAGGCCCGGGGAACAAGGCAACACGCTGTTCCGATGAACGAATTGACCGTCCGTCTGCGCCGCTGGCTGTGGACCCTGCGCTACACGCCGCTTCATCCCCAATGGTTCGCATATCTGCAGGAGCGCAGGCGATTGCGCTGGGCGGCGAAGGTCGCCCGCGGGGCGATCCTCGACGTCGGATCGGCCGAGGAACGCATCGAGCCGATGTTGCCCACCGGCTGTGATTACTTCGCGCTCGACTATCCCGGGTCCGCGTATGCGGCGCGCCCCGATGTGTTCGGCCACGCGCAACACCTGCCGTTCCGCGACGGGTCTTTCGACACGGTCCTGTTGATGGAAGTGCTTGAGCATCTGCCCGACCCGGGCGCGGCGTTGAGGGAGGTAGGACGGGTCCTGCGTCCGGCCGGTCGCGTCGTGCTGTCGACGCCGTTCCTCTACCCGATCCACGATGCGCCCGGCGATTTTCGGCGCTGGACCGTGCACGGCCTGGAACAGCTCAGCACGGACGCCGGTTTCAGCTTCGAACGACCGGCGTTGCGCGGCAGCCCGCTGCAGACCGGCGCGTTGCTGTTCAATCTGGGATTGGCCTGGCAGGCGACTCATGTCGGCGGATGGCGCAAGGCGCCGATGATCGCACTGGCCGCCGCGATTGTTCCGGCGGTCAACCTGGTTGCGTGGCTGCTGGCCGCGGTCGCCGGTCCGGTGGACCGGCATCCGATGCCGAGTGGCTACAACTGGGTGTTGCGCAAGCGCGCGCTCTAAGCGCCTATGGCCGCGGCCACAGGGAGTGGGTTGGCCCCATCGCCTCGTCTATTCTTTTGGTGTACGACCTTCCTTACACGCGGCGCGCGTTTCGGGCGGTCGTCGGGGCTCACTGCCCGCCGGCAGTGGGCCGTCATTTTCGCCGCGTAACGGATGACCTCGCGCAATCCGATGACCAACGACACGATCTACGTCACGCAGCCTTTCCTGCCGCCGCTGGAGGAGTTTCAGCCATTGCTGGAGCAACTGTGGGGCAGCAAGTGGCTGACGAACAATGGCCCGATGCATCAGCAGCTCGAGTCGGCCCTGGCATCATTTCTCGGCGTGCCACATCTCGCGCTGTTCGCCAACGGAACCTTGTCACTGCTGACCGCATTGCAGGCGTTGCGGATAACCGGCGAGGTCATCACGACGCCGTTCTCGTTCGTCGCGACGGCGCATGCACTGCTGTGGAACGATATCCGGCCGGTCTTCGTCGATATTGACCCCGAGACGCTGACCCTCGATCCGGACCGGGTCGAGGCCGCGATTACGCCTCAGACCACGGCGATTCTGCCGGTCCACGTCTACAGTCGACCAAGCCATGTGCAACGCCTGCAACAGATCGCCGATATCTACGGTCTGCGGGTCCTCTACGACGCGGCGCATGCTTTCGCCGTGCGTTATCAGGGCGAAAGCCTGCTGCGGCACGGGGACCTGTCCATCCTGAGCTTCCATGCGACCAAGGTGTTCACGACCTTCGAGGGCGGGGCGATCATTTGCCAGGATGCGAAGACCAAGCAACGGATCGATTATCTGAAGAACTTCGGATTCGCCGACGAGGTCACTGTGGTCGCGCCGGGCATCAACGGCAAGATGAGCGAATTCCAGGCGGCGCTCGGCTTGGTACAGTTGCGTTACGCCGAGCAGTGCATCGCCGCACGTTGCGCAATCGACACGCGTTACCGGGAACAGTTGGCCGGCATCGACGGGATCCGCGCGCTACCGCTGCCGGCCGACACGGTTTCGAATTACGCGTACTTCCCGATCCTCGTCGAGCCCGGATACGGGCTGACCCGGGATGGCCTGTACCATAGTCTGCGAAGCAACGGCGTCCACGCGAGACGCTATTTTTATCCGTTGATCAGCGATTTTCCGATGTACCGCGGTCTGCCGAGCGCGGCGCCGGCGAACTTGCCGGTCGCCAGGCGCATCGCCGAGCAGGTTCTATGCCTGCCGATCTATCCCGGACTTCGGCACGAGGATCAGGACCGCGTGTTACGGGTGATCCGGGATGGCGCATGATTCGTTCCGACCGGCGATTCGCCGCGGAGTGCTGACATCCGGGTCGCCGGCCGGCTTACTAGCGCCCGTCTACCCCGGAGCGTCGACCGGTGTCGTTCTACTCGCCTGAAGAACTGCGCGAACTCGGTTTCGCCGGCGTCGGCGACGATGTTCGTCTGTCGCGCCGCGCGTCGATCTACAATCCGGGCCGGATCCGTCTCGCAAACCATGTGCGCATCGACGATTTCACCGTGCTGTCGGCCGGGGAAGGGGGAATCGAGATCGGCGACTACGTGCATATCTCGGTGTTCTGTTCGCTGATCGGCTCCGGGCGGATCACGCTCGGAGATTTCAGCGGCCTGTCGTCTCGGGTCAGCATCCATTCCAGTTCGGATGATTTTTCCGGACGATGGATGACCAATCCGACCGTACCCGGTCGTTACACCCATGTGCGGCACGCGGATGTGACCATCGGTCGGCATGTGATCATCGGATCGGGTGCCGTGGTCCTGCCCGGTGTCGTCATCGACGAGGGCGCCGCAATCGGCGCGCTGAGTCTGGTCAACAAGCACTGCGACGGATTCCAGATATTCTCCGGCATTCCTGCACGGCGTATCGGCGAGCGCAGGAAGGACCTGCTGGACCTGGAAGCTTTGCTGCGCGCGGAGGAGGGCGAGGCTCGCCCCCCCGGGTGATTCCCTTCGACGGGTCTCGCATGGCGCATACGAGCGGGTGAACCGTCGCTTCGTCGCCGTGATCGCACATTCCTTCGACGAGCAGCGTGTCGCGGGCGGGATGTAAGTCCACGTCACCCGCGCGGCGGTCGCGTCACGATCGCGTCCGGCCTTTCAACCTGATGCGGTTCGCTCACGGCAGCCGCGTGTTCTTGACGAGTCGCCGGTCACGGTGGACAGTACTGCTGTCTGTTCCAAGGCGCGGTTCGGGATGCTTCCGGACGCTTCCATTTCCGCGAGGCACGCCAGCCCGATGCCCGGCATCGTCCGCGGCCCGGTGAGTTCCTATTGTCCCGGAGAGGACCCGTTTGTCCGCCATTGCGCCCCCCCGTCGAGCGAGCTGCGCGTGGATCCGAGCCGCGCTGCTGGCCGGCTTGGTCGCTACGGAACCATCTCGGGTTGTCGCCGAAGATCCCCCGTTCCCGCAGGGTCCCGGGATCTGTGTAGAGCATCGGCCAACCGTCGGGATGCGCGGCCCGCCTGCAGGACAGGAAGACCCGTCGCGGATTCCCTGCACTGCTGATGCCTCGGCGGCAGTTGCGGTCCGGGTCATGGCACCGGGCCTGGCTACCCCCGTCCTGCGGCCGCGCGATGAACTCGTCGCTGCGTCGAACCTACCTCCGGACTTGCCATCGTTGCGCGTGACTCGAGTCGAGTCCGTGACGGAATCGAACCGCATGGGCCGGTTGCTGCCGGTGGTATCGGGTCTGGCTGTCCTGAGCCTGTCGCTGTTCGGCTCCTTGCTCTGGAAGCGGCGTTCGAATCGTCGGTTGAGGGCGATCGACGTACCGGCATCACCGGCGGGCGAGCCGGAAGACCGTTGCGAACGGCTGCTGCGCTGTTTGGACAGCGCCGAATGGGAGTGGCGACCCGAGGCCGACGAATTAGGGCTTTCGGCGCGGGCGAGAGCGATCCTCGGCGTTGACGAGGACGGCCGACCGATCGATCGGGCGCGCCTGATGAACCTCATTCACCCCGCGGACCAGCCGGCCGCGACGATGTATCTGCGCCACTCCGGCGACGACGACCGGGTCCATCACGCGGAACTGCGATGGCGGCACGGCGATGGTCGATATCGTTGTATCGAGTTCCGCGGGCTCATGATTCAAGGCGTGGGCCAGCGAGCGCCGCGAATGGCCGGCGTACTGACCGACATCACCGAGCGCAAGCAGGCCATCGAGCAACTGCGTCTGCGCGAGGAAGGCGTCCGGCTGATCGTCGAACAGAGCGTCGATGGCATTCTCGTACACGACACGCAGTTGCGATACGTCGATGTCAATCCTGCCGCGTGCCGGATGCTCGGCTATACCCGGGAGGAAATCCTGGCCCGCGGTGTTACCGATATGGTCGAGTCGGCGGAGTTGGCGCGAATCGCTCCGGACATCGATCGTTTCGCCAGCGGACAGATCGCCGTCAGCGAGTACCGCTGCAGACGCAAGGATGGTTCGGTCTTCATCGGAGAGGTCACGGGCAGCGAACTGCCGGATGGCCGTTTCCTCGGCATTCTCCGCGACATCAGTGAGCGCAAACGGGCGGAGCGCGAGTTGATGGACAGCGAACAGCGTCTGCGCATCGCGCTCAATGCCGCCCGGATGGGGGTCTGGGATTACGACTTCTCGACCAGCACGCTGATCTGGTCACCCGAGATCTACGCGCTTTTCGGTATCCCCGCGGGGGATTGTTCGCGAGATTACCTGGAGACCTTGATTCACGAGGAGGACCGAGGAATCGCCTACGCGGCGATGGAGCGGGCGATAGCCAGCCGGACTCCCTATCATGCGGTCTACCGGGTCCGTACGGCCTCCGGACTGCAATGGGTGGAGGATTGGGGGGCGATTCATTACCACCCGGACGGGAGTCCCGTCCGGGTCGTCGGCGTAGCCCAGAACATCACCGAACGGCACGAAACCGAAACCAGCCTGCGCGATTCGGAGATCCGCTTCAGAACCCTGATCGACCAGTCCCCTCTGGCGATACAGATCGTCGGGACGGATGGCCGGACGCTACGCGTGAATCCGGCATGGGAACGCCTCTGGGGTGTTCGCTTCGCCGATCTGGGGAACTACAACCTGCTTGAGGATCGGCAACTGCAGGACCGCAAGATCATGGAGGCGATCGAGAATGCATTCGCCGGTCGCGCCAGTTCGGCCATGACGATCGAGTACGATCGCGGTGAGCCGGTCGAACAGGCCGATGGCGGCGGCCCGGTTTTGGTGAGGACGGTGATCTATCCGTCGAAGCGCTCGGACGGTGGGGTCGGTGAGGTCGTGCTGATCCAGGAGGATGTGACGGCCTTCGAGCGGGCGACGCGCGAGCTCGAACGTCATCGCAATGACCTCGAGACGATCGTCGCGTCGAGGACCGCCGAACTGGCCCGAGCGAAGGAGATGGCCGAAGCCGCGAGCGTTGCGAAGAGCACGTTTCTCGCGAACATGAGTCACGAGATCCGCACGCCGCTGAACGGTGTGCTGGGATCGGCGCAGACCGGCCAGCGCTTGCCGGACATCACTCCGAGAGGCCGCGAAATCTTCGCGCAGATCCTCAATTCCGGCCGGGTCCTGCTTGCGGTGATCAACGATATCCTGGATTTCACGAAAATCGAGGCCGGCAAGCTCTCGGTCGAGGCGGTGCCCTGTGATCCGGCTGAACTCGTCGCGCGTGTCGCCGACAACCTTCGCCCGAATGCCGACGCCAAGGGGCTCGTTCTGAGCATTACGACGGCGCCTGAACTCCCGGGGATGTGTCTGGCCGATCCGGTCCGGCTGACGCAGATCCTGCTAAACCTGGTCGGCAATGCGATCAAGTTCACCGAGCAGGGGCGGGTTGTGGTTTCGGCGAGGCGTGACGGCGACTGTCTACTGTTCCGGGTGGAGGACACCGGAATCGGCATGACGCCGGATCAGATCGACCGCCTGTTCGAACCATTCGAGCAGGCGGACAGCAGCACGACGCGGCGGTTCGGCGGAACCGGCCTCGGACTCGCGATCACACGACGTCTGGTGGACCTGATGTCCGGGGAAATCCGGGTCGAGAGTCGGTCCGGACAGGGTTCGAGCTTCGAGGTCCGGCTGCCGTGCCACGTCGTGGACGGTGTAGACCGGCTCGCGCTGGCCGCATCGCAGATCGCAATATCCGAACGACGGCTGGCGGGCTTGCGCATGCTGGTCGCCGAGGACAATGCAATCAATCGTGCGGTGCTCGAAGACATGCTGTCGTCCGAGGGTGCGGAGGTGTCGACCGTCGCCAATGGCCGCGAGGCGCTTCAGTCGATTACCGATGATGATCCATGGGATCTGATCCTGATGGACGTGCAGATGCCGGAGATGGACGGCTTGCAGGCTTCCCGTCTGATCCTGCAGATCGCGCCGGACCTGCCGATCATCGGGCAAACCGCGCACGCGCTGCTCGAGGACCACGTCAAATGCCGCGAGGCCGGCATGCTCGACGTCATCACCAAGCCGATCGATCTGGACGCACTCGTCTCCACGATACGAGCACATGTTGGAACGCGTCTCGCGAGGCCCGAGTCAATCGCACCGCGGGGATCCTCGGAGTCGACCGGGATCGGCGTGGAGCCGCCGGACGATGCGCTCGACTGGGACGGACTGCAGAAGCATTACCGGGGACGTGAGGCGTTCATCGAGCGTCTCGTGGCGACCGCGATGACGACCTACGCGGACGTACCCGCCGAGTTGCGCGCCCGGGTTGCCCGTGGGGATCTTTCCGAGATCGCCAAGATGGCGCACTCGCTGAAAGGTTCGCTCGGCAACCTGCTGGCGTCGGATGCGGTGGCATTGGCCGAGCGGACGCAAGTCGCGGCCGGTGCCGACGATGCCGACTGCATTCCGCTGGCCTTGAGTCTGGCCGACGCGATCGACCGCCTGCTGGACGCTCTTCGGCAGCATGTGAACCGCGCCGGCGTGACTGGCGCCGACTGACCGCGCCGGGTCGCTGGCAATCCTCGATTCGCCTTTGGCCCCCGCGGCATCGTTGATGGGTTCAGGCGTGGTTCTAATTCACCGCGGGCGCGGGGCATATCGTCCGAACGAGAGTGCGAATTTCTCCTTAAGGCGCCGATTACAAGGCAGATGATGTCGGCATGGTATGTGCTTGCTGGTGTCGCAAGCAAGGTGGATCAGGGTGCGCGTTGAAGACGCACACGCTCCGTCACGGGGTAGCCACCGTTCAGTCACCATGAACCCGGGAGTTTTCAATGAGCGCCGATCTCTTCATCTACGTGCGGCGCGGCGATCTGTTCGTTTCGGAGTTCACCGGGCAGCAGTACATCGCCATGCGAAGCCTCGTCGTTTCCCGACAATGCCCTCCGGTGGCCGGTTCAGCGGCGCGTCTCGACGCGCAACATGCCGAATGGCTCGGGTCGATCGAGCGCGACGGGCGTCTGGACTGGCTCGATCGGGTTCCGGCGGCCGTTGCCGCGGAGACCGAATTCGTTGCTCGATTCGAGCAGCCCCCCGATGCCGATGAGCCGCGACTGTCTGATCATCTCGGTTTGATCTGGACCGAGCCGAACTGGGACGCCTGAGGGGTACGCGACACCGGATCGGGGGTAGCCCGTCTCGTGTATGTTCGCCCATCGGGTTGCGTCGGAGGGTGGTAGAATCCACCGCAACCACCGCTCACGTGCGGCGCTCGTCACCGGGGCAGCGTCCGCCTTCCGGGACTCCCCAACAGGTTTCGCCCGCCGTGCAGTGTTGCGCGCCTTCCCGCGTTTCGTGCCCGGCCGTTCCACGCTCGCGCGCGTGTCGCGGAGCGAGTCAGGCCGCGTCTTCGTCATCGCTTGCCCCGCCTTGACGACCGATCGTTCGTCGGGGCAGCGGTAAGCTCGTTTGTCGTCGACCACCACCGACCGAATCTATCTGAATGTGCCGTTCCCGGCGAAGGACCAGGCCAAAAGCCTCGGGGCGCGCTGGGATCCCGTGGCGCGCAAGTGGTATGTCGCGGGATCCAGGGATTTGACGGCGTTCAAGCCCTGGTTGCCGCCGGACATCGATCTCGAAGAACCCGGCGGCGTCGATACCTTATTGGCCGATGGCGTGCTGACCGAGCGGGGTATTGCGCTGAATGCCTTCATGACGCAGGTCACCGAGGCGATCGCGCTGAGGGTGCCGCGGTCTCAGTGGGTAAGGGCCGAGATCAGTCAGTTGCGTTCGATCAACGGAGGACACCTGGCGATCGAACTGGTCGAGCACGATGCGACCGGGCGTCTGGTCGCCCGTCTTCAGGCGTTCGTCTGGGCGGGTCGCAGCACGTTCGTGCAGCACAAGTTCGCCGAGGCGACCGGCGCCGAATTGGCCGTGGGCCTGAAGATCCTGTTCCAGGTCTCGGCGGAATTCAACCCGACCTATGGCCTGCGCGCGATCGTCGAGGATGTCGATCCGGCCTACACACTGGGCGACATCGAAGCCAGACTGCAGGCGATCCGCGACGCGCTCGCCGGTGAGGGCATCCTGGATCTGAACAAGCGCTTGCCACCGCCAAGGGAATTCTGTCGCGTCGCCGTCGTCAGTCCGCTGGATGCAGCCGGGCTCGGGGATTTCCGACGTGATGCCGATCGCCTGCACGAAGCCGGAATCTGCCTGTTCGTCTACTACACGGCCGAATTCCAGGGTGCCGATGCCGCGGCCAGTATCACCGCGGCGCTGCATCACGCGCTTTCCGACCACCAGTCCGGGGCGGGTTACGATGCCGTGTGCATCATCCGCGGCGGCGGATCGGTCACCGATCTGTACTGGCTCAACGAGCTCGAACTCGCCCGTACCGTGTGCCGCCTGCCGATCCCGGTGTTTACCGGGATCGGCCATGAACGCGACAATACCGTGCTGGACGAGGTCTGCCAGCACCGATGTGATACGCCGTCGAAGGTGATCGGCTGGATTTCCGGGACGGTCTACGCCAACGCGACCGGGGCGATCGAGAACCTGCTCGGCATCCTCAAGGCGGCCGGCGATGCGATCGCGATCCATGACCGGAACATCGAATTGCTGAGGCGGCACATCGAGTCCACTGGTGGGCAGCGCTTGCTGGCCGCCGGCCACGATGTCGAACGCCTCATCGGTGATCTGGCCCATCAGGCGCAGCGCCAGCTCGAAACGGCCGGACACGGCTTGGAACAAGCCCTGCAGGCCGTGCGCATGGGCAGTTTCGGGCGTATCGATGCGATGGAGCGGGAACTGGCACATGTCCATGCGATGCTCGAGCAGGTCGGGCGGCAGCGCCTGATCGATGCCGAACAGACCATCGAGGTATTGGCGCGCGAGATTCTGGGCCTGAGTCCCGTGGCGACGTTGAAACGTGGGTTCGCCCTGGCCCATGCGCGCGACGGGAGGATCTTGTCCGGGGCGAACGATGCGCGCATCGCGGGCCGGTTCGAGCTCGAATTCCATGATGGCACCGTTCCCGTTCGTGTCATCGAAGCAGATGGAGGCAAACCCGAATGAGTGAACAAGCGGATACCTTTGCGGCCAATTACGCGATCCTCAAAGAGGTGGCCGAAGCGCTGCGTGCGCAACGAGAACCCGACATCGATGCGCTGATTCCGATGGTCGATCGGGCTTTGGCCGCGTACAAGGTATGTAAGGATCGTCTCGCGGCGGTCAAGGCGGCGTTCGGCGAACGGCTGCCGGAAGGACTGCCAGACTGACACGACACGGGGGTGGATTCGCGTACGCCGAGGTTACCTGGGGCATATCAGAATGGCCGGGGCGCTTTTCGCCCGAGCCATCTGCGATACCGGGCTGGGGGCAGGCCGGAAGTTGGGGGATGTCGTGTTGATCATTGATCGCCGTTCGCAGCTGAGCGCGTGTCTGGCCTTGATTCTGCTGGGATTGGCGCAGACCACGCAAGGGGCGCTCTACACGCCACTACCTTCACCGCGGCTTGACACCCTGATCGACGCCGGCTGGAAATTCCACAAGGGAGATCTGGCCGGTGCCGCGGTTCCCGGGCTCGACGACTCCGGCTGGTTCGGGGTGGCGATCCCACATACCTGGAACGCCGTCGACGGCCAGGATGGCGGCGCCAACTACTACCGGGGCATCGGCTGGTACCGCCGGCATCTGGTGATTCCCCCGGAACTGCGCGGCAGGAAGCTTTATCTGCAGTTCGACGGCGCGAACACGCAGACGGAGGTCTGGGTCAACGGGAAGCCCGCCGGGTCCCACAAGGGCGGCTATACGGCTTTTCGGATTGATGCCACGCGCCTGCTGAGCGTCGGTGCCGACAATCTGATCGCGGTCAAGGTCGACAATTCGGCGTCGAACGATATCGCGCCGCTGGTCGCCGACTTCACGTTCTTCGGCGGCATCTACCGTCATGTCCATCTGCTCGCGACCGACCGCCTGCAGGTCAGCGCTCTCGATCAGGGTGGTCCGGGCATCTATCTGACGCAGTCGGCCGTGTCGTCCGCGTCGGCCTCGCTGTCGATCCGGACCCGGATCACCAACGGCTACGCGACGTCCCGACCGACCACGGTGGACGCCTATCTCGTCGATCGCGACGGTAACGTCGTGCAGACCGCGAGTACCACGCAAACCCTGGACAGCGGTGAAACCCGGGACGTGGTGCAGGACGTCGCGGTCGGCCAGCCGCATCTATGGGGCGGATTGGCCTCGCCTTACCTCTATTCCGTCTATGTCGAGGTCCGTTCGGCGGGCCAGTTGACGGATCTGGTCAAGCAGCCACTTGGCTTTCGCTCGGTCTACCTGGACCCGGTCGCCGGCTTGTTCCTGAACGGCGCGCACGTCGATGTGCATGGTGTCAGTCGCCATCAGGATCGTCTCGACAAGGGGTGGGCGCTGACTGCGGCGGATCACGACGAGGACTTCGCGCTGATCCGGGAGATCGGCGCGAACGCGGTCCGGCTCGCGCACTACCCGCAGGATCCGTATGTCTACGATCTGTGCGACCGAACGGGGTTTCTGGTCTGGAGCGAGATTCCATTGACCAACAGGATCAGCGACTCGGCCGCGTTCAGCGAAAGTGCGCGGCGGCAACTGGTCGAAATGATTCGTCAGAACTATAACCATCCGTCGGTTTTCCTGTGGGGCGTCTCGAATGAAGCCCTGCTGTTCAGCGGGCCCGATCCGCGACCGTTGATGTCGAGGCTGTCTGCGTTGGCACACCGAGAGGATCCCACGCGGTTCACCGTGCTCGCCCACAACGGCACCCTGACCGACCGGATCGTCCGGATCACCGACACCGTGGGGTTCAATCAGTATTTCGGCTGGTACAACGGCATTGCCGGTGATTTGGGCTCGTGGGCTGACCAGGCCCACCGGATCTATCCGGAACGTCCGCTGGCGCTCAGCGAATACGGTGCGGGTGGAAATCCCGGACAGCATCAGGATGGCGCGCCGCGGCCGGTACCCGGCGGTGTCTGGCATCCGGAGGACTATCAGGCGAGCGCCCACGAGGTGCAATGGAATCTGCTCGCATCGCGGCCGTTCCTCTGGGGCAAGTTCATCTGGACGATGTTCGATTTCGCGTCGGACGCGCGCTACGAGGGCAATGTGCCGGGTCGAAATGACAAGGGACTGGTGTCCTATGACCGTCGAGTTCGGAAGGATGCATTCTTCTGGTACAAGGCAAACTGGTCCGCCGATCCTATCGTCTACATCACTGGCCGGCGCCATCAGCCACGCCCTGTCGGTCCCGCGACCATCAAGGTCTACGCCAACACCGACACGATCGAACTCCGCGTCAACCAGGTCTCGCTGGGGACGAAGAGCGGTGGCGGCCGGGCGTTCGCCTGGACCAATGTCCCGCTAGTCGCGGGTGCCAATGTCATCGAGGCGGTCGGCATGCGCTCCGGTTCGCGCTACGTCGACTCCGTCGTGTTGAATTCTGCCGATCCGGGGGAAGGCCTGCGGTTTTTCTTCAGTGGCCTCGCCGACCGAACCGGGGCTGTTCCGTTGGCCGGGGCGTCGCTCTACGGACCCGCGGCGATCTTCACGACGCCGGAGACCGGCGTCAGTCAGGTCGACTTCTGGCTCGACAATTCGACGCCCGAGAATCCGACCGGCCCGGTAACGCGAAGCGAGCGCAGCGCCCCGTTCGACCTCGGCGGGTCGTCCGCGAACGGCGCGGCGATTCCGTTGGCGCTCGCGCCGGGGCTGCACACCGTCACGGCACTGGCCACGGTGAACGGCGCACCGCGCCCGCCGGTCAGCGTCAGCTTCAGCGTTGGCGTCGAGTTCAATGTCAGGCTGATGCTCAGCGGTGCCTCCGATCGTCGCCAGCCGGCTCCACTGCAAGGAGCCACGCTGCAAGGCGACGCATACATCTTTACGACGCCCGATAGCGGTATCGAACAGGTCTCGTTCTGGATCGATGATCCTACGCCATCGAATCCGACGGGCGCTCCGGCGCGGATCGAAGGCACGGCGCCGTTCGATCTGGTGGGCACCGCCGCAAACGGGCTCGCGAATCCATTGAAGCTGTCGAGCCTTCAAGCCGGGCCCCATCATGTCACCGCGCGGGTCCGGATTGGCGGTGTGACGCTTGCGCCGGTCACGGCCAGCTTCGACGTCGCGACGCTGAATTCGTCCGACTGAGCGCCTGCTTCCGACGGCGGTGCCGCGGGTCCTCGTGCCCGCTGCGAACTCGGGCGGTCGGCGTTTCATGATTCAGCGGTGACTCCGCGCGATCTGGGCCGCTCTGGTATCCGGTCGATGAATCTACCTCACATTCGATCCGGTTGGCTCCAGCGGGTGGGCGGAACGAACGTCCTGCTATAAACTCGTATCTCCTTAATTCGGACAAGTAGCGAGCAATGCCTCACACCGGGCGATGGGCGTTCGATGTGCCGCTCCATTCATCCTTGCGAGGTCTTCGGGTGCTGGTCGTCGGTGGTGACGGCGCGGCCTGCGAGGCCGTGATGCGCATGCTCCGCGCGAAGGGTGTCGCGACGACACACGCTGGCAACGTGGAGGCTGCGCTGGAGCATCTGGCCGCGACGTCGACAGTCGGGGACATCGTCCTGCTGAAAATTGAATCGGCGGACGCCGACGAATTCCGCGCGGTGCAGCGGATACGCGCGGACGCGCGCGGGCGTTCGCTGCGCCTGATCGCGCTGACGGAGCGCGAGGATGCCGTCGATTTGTCGCAAGCTTGCCAAGCGGCTGGCATGCTCGGCTGTCTGTCCTTGCCGCTGAACCCCGACCGCCTGCTGGACCTGTTGGGCCTGGGTTCAGGCCTGACCGGCTCGGGGAAGAAGACCGAAAACGCCTTCGGGTCCGCGCCGTCGATCGATCTCGAACGCGCGCTGGCCACGTTTCGGGATCCTGCGGTATATGCCCGATTGCTGAAGCGTTTCGAGGAACACTATCGGTGGGCCGCCGATTCCTTGGGTGAACTGCTGGCCGAAGGCGATGGCGCCGGCGCCGAATCCCTGATGCATCGCTTGAAGGGCGCCGCCGGCAGTCTGGCCTTGGTTGAAGTCGCCGCGGTCGCCGCGTCGCTCGAAGGGCAGCTGAAGGCGGGTATGGGTATGGCTCCCGAACGGATTGGTCCGTTGCGACGCGCGCTGGCGGATGCGCTCGAATCCATCGATTCGTTCACCGCGCTGCAGGGGGCTGCGGCAGCGCCGGGAGCCGTCCGTGCCGCAAGTGTCGAGGCGGGCATGGGCGTTTTGTTGCACCGACTGTTGGCGGCGCTCGACCGCGACGAACCTGGCCAGGCCGAACCCATCATCAGGGAGTTGTCCGCGTGCCTGCCGGCAGAGAAGACGGTTGCGCTGCGTCATGCCGTCGAAGACTTCGATTTTCGCGAGGCGGAGCGGGCGACGCGTAGGCTCGCATCGGCGCTGGGCATTGCGTTAGAGATCGAGGAGGACTGAGTCGATGCCGCTGCCGACCGGACCCGTTCTGTGTGTCGATGACGAGCCGGCCAACCTCGCGTTGTTGCGTGAGACCTTGAAGGACGAGTATCCGCTGGTGTTCGCGACCAGCGGCGTCGAGGGTCTACGCGCCGTCGAGAAGCATCGGCCGTCGTTGATCCTGCTCGACGTACAGTTGCCCGACATCGATGGCTACAGCGTGTGCCGCCGGTTGAAGGCGGATCAGCGTACGGCGGAGATTCCGGTCATTTTCGTGACCGTGCTGTCCAGCGAGTTCGACGAGCAGGCGGGGTTCGACGCCGGCGGCGTCGACTACATACCGAAACCGGCGGTGCCGGCGATCGTCCGCGCGCGCGTCAGGACCCATCTGTCGCTGGTACGCGCGAGCCGGTTGGAGGAGTCCTATCGGGATGCGATCTACATGCTCGCCGTCGCGGGTCACTACAACGATCCGGGCACCGGCGTGCATATCTGGCGCATGGCCGCATACTCCGGTGTTCTCGCCGAAGCGCTCGGCTGGACGGCCGAACGTTGCCGACTGATCGAACTCGCCGCTTCGATGCACGATACCGGAAAGATCGGGATTCCGAGCGCGATCTTGTCGAAGCAGGGACCACTCGACGCCGACGAGTGGGCCATCATGAAGACGCATTCCGAAATCGGGCATGAGATCCTGTGCCGAAGCCAGGGCGCCGTGTTCCAGCTCGCGGCCGAAATCGCGCTATATCACCATGAGCGCTGGGATGGACGGGGTTATCCACGCGGTCTGGCCGGAGAGGCCATCCCGGAAGCGGCTCGTATCGTCGCGATCGCCGATGTCTTCGATGCCTTGTCGATGGATCGCCCCTACAAGCAGCGCTGGCCCGTCGAGCGCATCGTCAACGCGTTGCGGGAAGGGGCCGGCAGCCATTTCGATCCGGATCTGATCCGAGTGTTTCTGGGCTCCATGGACCGTATTCTCGAGATCAAGCAGCGATGGGACCGCGACGGGGATGGCAGTGTTTTTGGCTGGCTCGCGGCTCGTGGCTAAGGCAACCTCGAGCGGGCGCCCCGCCTTGGGGGCAGTCAGACGAGGAATTCGAAGCCAACCCGGTAGGACACCCGGTCCAGTCGGCGTCGGCACCAGCGGACGCGGCCGCTGACTTGCATCGGACTCGTCGAACCGAGCACCCGAAACGACAACCGGTACTGGGCGCCCGGTGCGAGCCGCACGTCGACGGCGGCGCATAGTCCCTCGCTCGACCAGTCTATACAGCGTCCGCCGAAGGTACGGTGAGCCTCCGGGTCGGTCAGTTCGAGTTCCCCGAGCGTGCGGATTCGCGCGCTGCGCCGACGCTCGTCTCGTGGCTTGGTCAAGAGGTCGAGATGCATGCCGAGCGTGTCCCAGTGCCCCATCAGGTCGACCAGGATCGCTCGCAGGCTGGACAGCGCCCGAGGATTCTCGATCTGTCGGATCAACTGGTCCAACAGTACGGCCGAACCCTGCAGGTTCTCGAGACCACTCTCCAGAGTTTCCAGCACGCGGGCCTTAGAAGCCATCGTCGGCCCCGCCGCTGACATGCAGGATCAGCCTGTTCAACACATTCAAGTGCTCTTCGGTCTCGGCGATCGCGGATTCGTAGCGGGTTGCCAGCGCGAGCGCGCGAGGGTCGGTGCGGCGGTCTGCCGGGTGCAGTGCCTCCCAACTCTTGCGGTAGATAGGCGCCAGTTCCCGGTGCATCGCGCTGATGCTTTCGAGCGCGTCGAGCAAGTCCTTCTTCGCGATCATCGAGCCCCCTGTCTCCGCGGTATCCGCGATCGCCGTCCCTATTTCCGGTATTCTCTCGCAGCCGATATCGTAACGTAGTCACGGTGCGCGAGAAAGCGACACCGGCCGAACCCGGTCGATGTCACGGGAAGATGCATGCTCGTCGTTGCGATGACCACCAGGCGCCGAACACGGCTGCCGGCGCGTGGTGCCCGATGCGGACCGGAGTCGTCAGCCGGCCCGCGAACGCGTCGTCCTGCGGCGGGTCGTTCGCGCGCGCGGCTTGGGCGCACTTTCCTCGGTCAGCGATTCGACGAGATCAGCAGCCCGGTCGGCCACCGATTCGACGACATGGCCGGCGTCCCGGAGTGCCTGATCGAATTCGCGCGACAGGGGTTCAGCGGTGCGCCGTCCGAATGCCGTGAGGATTTCGCCAATCGGATAGCGTCCGCCGAGATAGAACGACAGGCCCATGACCAACAGCAGCAGCACCGTCGACAGCGGGTAAGGCACGTTGACGAACACCAGCAACAGGAACGATGCGACCAGTGTGATCGACTGTACCGGCTGCTCGAGCAGGATGTTCTTCAGGGAAGGCGTGGTCGTCTGCATGGCGAGAGGTCTCCGCATCGTTCGTTGAAACCCGAGGCCGCCGCGGGGTCTGCCACCCGCAGGCGGGGCACTGCCGAGGACGGCTCGAATAGCCTGCGCCGAGCGTTTCCGGCTTCTGCGGCCGGTAACGCGATGATGGCCTTTCCCTGCCATGCGCGCGGTATGAACCGGCCGTCATTTAATCGGCTCGACGTCAGCGCGTCAAGATGATAGGAGCGCCCGTTGCGTCGGTTTGGCCTCGCCCCGGTGGGGTAATCCGCGCCACGCCCCTGCACCCCGCGGAGGAAGGCGGAGCCTATAGGCCTTCGCGGCGCATGACCGTGACCGGGACGCCAAGTGCGGCCCACTGATAGAGCCAGCCGGCGTCCTCGGGAGAATTCGGCCAGCGGCGGTTATGCGTTCGTGTCGCCATGTTGACGCAACCGTGACTCGCGGGATGTCCGAAGCCGTTATGCCACCAGGCGCCATGCAGCGCATAGTCGGCGTGAAAGTACTGGGCGTAGGGCACGTTCTCGACGATGTAGTGTCCGGGCTCCCCGGGCTTCGCCTCGCTGCGCATCGTTTTCAGGGGGTATCGCGCATAGATGTAGTAGGAGCCGGTGACCGTGGGTGTCTTGGGCTTCCCGGTGCTGACCCGGAACGTCCGGACGATCTTTCCATTCTCGACCGCCGCAACCTTCTGGGCGTCCAGGTAGACGAATATCTCCCGCGCGGCACCGGTGCTGAACTGGCCAAGTCGTGTCTGGTCAAGGGTACCGCCGCGCAGCGAGCGGATTGATCCCGGTTCGGCCGTAACCTCGATTTCGGTCGATGCGGGCCAGCGATCCACCGGTGTGAATCGGGCGCGACGTTCCGCGGTCCAGCGCCACTGACCGGTAACCGGATCGCCCGCTTTGGTGCGCACCTTGAGGCGGCCGAGGGCGGCATCGCGATCACGCAGATCCTCGCTGAAGCGGATATCGAGTGGCAGCGCGAGACCGACGTCGGTGGCGTTGTTCGGTTGCAGTTGTGCGTTCAGCGCCGGCGGCGTCTCCAATTGAATCGTTAGCGGCGGCAGCCTTATTCCGTCGGGTGTGGACCACTCCGCGTTCAAGTTCACGACCTGCCCCTGCGGATAGCCGATCGGCAGGATCCGGAATGCGCGGTGCTGCGGGTCGGGTTCTGCCCGAATCGGCGTCGGGCCCTTGATCTCGACCTGGCCTACGGGTCGGTCGAAATGCAAGCTCAGGGTGCCGTCCGATCCGACCGAGTGTCGCTGCGGGCCTTCGAGTCGAGGGACGATTGGTGTCGTGACAACGAACTCGCGTGTCGTCGGAGGCTCGCGCCCGACGTCGCCGTAGGTCAGCGAGATTCGGTAGGTTTCGCCAAAGCTGAGTGGTGGGGGCAGTTCGTAGCGTTGCGTCTGCAACACGCCTCGGAGCGCATTGCCCTGGCTGTCGCGAGCGGTGGCCCGCATCAAGCGTATTTCCGACCCGAGCGCTTCGATGACGACCGGCTTGTTGGGATCGGCGGGCCGGCCGTCGGTCGGAGCCGCGAGCCGTACACCGACACCCGTCGTCCTGGGCCACAGGCTGCAGGCCGACAATCCCAACAGGATCAAGCCGCCGAGCGCCGCGAGGCGTCCCTGGTCGGCCAGACGGCGTGGCCGGATCTTCTGGCGTGTCGTACCGCGTTCGGCTGTGTATAGTCGATGGTCCATGGCCGGCCGGTCGGGAGTCGCGGCTGGCCGCGGGTGCGGGGCACAAGACATGTGGGGGTTAGGTGTCCGATGGGTCAAAGGCGCTGTAGGCATGGCTCACTCTCCGGGTCCCGGTGACGGTCCCGAATTCACGACGCACGTGACGCGCGACCCTGACGCCGCGCTCCTCAACTGCCGGGGACCCGCTGGGCACCCCGACGTTCGACCGATTCCGCGGTTCCCGCGGGAACCGCGAAGTCTACCGTAATAGCCGGGCGGATCAATCCCTTGGCGGCTGGCGGAGCATCGGTCAATGTGCCATCCGGTCGTTCGCATCGCCGGATGCGCTCGAACTCGGGCTGTGACAGAATTTCCCGGGTAATCACGAGAGCCTGGGCCCGGTAGGGCCGTGCCGGCCCCTTCGTATCGTCGATGCGTGGTTCGTGCGCCCCGCGGGCTCCCGCGCAACAGTTCAACCTGACAGCGAGGTGTATCCCATGCCGCCGAAAAGCCGAACCGGATCCGATCGACTCGAACGCGTCGTGCTCGATGCCCGACGACAGAGTGAGGAACGCGAGCGTGGCTATCGCGAGCAGGCATTGAAGATGTATCCGTGGGTTTGCGGTCGATGCGGGCGGGAGTTCACGCAGAAGAACGTCCGCGAACTGACCGTTCACCACAAGAACCACAACCATGACGACAATCCGCCCGACGGGAGCAACTGGGAGTTGCTGTGTCTTTATTGCCACGACAACGAGCATGCCCGCTACCTGAACGCGTCGATCGGTGGTGGGGATCGCGCGGCCGACGCCACGACAACCTTCCGCCCGTTTGCGGACCTGCAGTCGCTATTGAAGGGGGGCAAGTAGCCGGCTCACTGCACGCGTCTTCCCGCAGGCTCGGGGTGAGAGCCCGAGTTGCCCGCGCTCAGGCCAGATCCCGGCCGCGCTCGCCGCTGCTGATGCGCCCGCCGCGTTGGGCTTCCAGCATGTATACCTTGCCGTCACCGGCCTGGCCGGTTTGGGCCTCGCGCATGATGGTTTCGAAGATCAGTTCCGCCAGTTCGTCCGGGGTGAAGATCTCGATGCGCTTCTTTTGAACGAAGGGCGAATAGTCTTGGCCGGCGGCGGTCTTTTCGCGACCGAATCCCTCGCAGTCACTGACGCTCATGCCCGGAAAGCCATCGATCTCGAGCAGGGCCTGCATGATGCGTGGTAGCTGGAACGGCTGGATGTAGGCGCGAATCTCTTTCATATGGCGTCACGTCGGTTCGCGGTCTTCGAAGTAACGATAAAGCACCGGGAGCAGTGTAAGGGTCAACGCCGTGGCGCTGACCAGTCCGCCAATGATGACGACGGCGAATGGCTTGGCCGTTTCCGAACCGACACTGGTCGACAACGCCGCAGGCAACAGACCCAGCGCCGCCATGATCGCGGTCATCACGACCGGTCTCAGACGACTCACTGATCCTCTCAGCAAGGCGCTTGCCAGCGGTTGGCCTTCGCGACGTAACTGATTGATCTGGTCGATGAGGATCACGCCGTTCTGCACGGCGATGCCGAACAATGCGATGAAGCCGACCGCGGCGGACACGCTGAGGTGGATTCCGGTCAGCAACAGCGCCAGCAGTCCGCCGATCAGCGCGAACGGCACGTTCATGACGATCAGCATCGCATTCTTCAGCGAGTGGAAGGCCCAGAACAACAGCGCGAAGATCAGCGCGAGACTTACCGGTACGATGATCGCCAATCGCTTCATCGCGCGTTGCTGATTCTCGAACTGTCCGCTCCAGACGATATCGTAGCCGGGAGGAAGCACCAGTTCATTGCGCGTTCGCTCCATGGCCTCGGCGACGAAGCTGCCCTGATCACGGCCCATCAGGTTGCACTTGACGGCAATGCGGCGACGGTTTCCCTCGCGGGCGATACGGGACGCGCCCTGATCGACGCGCAGATCGGCCAATTGCCCGAGGGGGATGCGGGTGCCGTCGGCGCTCGGGATCGTCAGTGACGCGATCGCATCGACCGCGTTCCGGGCCTCTTCGGTGAGGCGCACCGACAGATCGAACCGCCGCTCGCCTTCGAGAACCTGTGTCGCCGCCTTGCCGCCAACGCCGATCGCGACCAGATCCTCGACGTCGGCGACGTTGATTCCGTAGCGCGCGATCCGCGCCCGGTCGATGCTGATCATCAACTGCGCCAGACCCGACTGCTGCTCCGCGGCGACATCGGTGGAGCCGCGGACCGATTTCAGGATATGCGTCATCTGGTCGGCTTTCTGCTGCAGCACCCTGAGGTCGTCACCGAAGATCTTCACGGCGATTTCACCCTTGACCCCGGATATCGCCTCCTCGACATTGTCTTGGATGACCTGGGAGAAGTTCAACAGCAAGCCTGGGTAGACCGCGAGGCGTTCGTTCATCGCGCGGACCAGTTCGTCCTTGGCGGCGAAGCGCCAATTCGACTTCGGCTGCAGGTCGACGAGGATTTCCAGGTTGTTGAACGCCTTCGGATCGGTTCCGTCCTCCGGACGTCCCAACTGCGTCAGTACGCCGCGTGCCTCGGGGAATTCGCTGATGATCGTGGCCCGCATGCCCCGTTCGATTTCCTTCGCTTTGGTCAGCGATACCGGCGTCGGCAAGGTCACGGTCAGCCAGATGTTGCCCTCGTCGAGTTTCGGCATGAACTCCGTGCCGATCAACGGTATGGTGCACAGCGAGCCCAACAGGACGGCCCCCGACAAGCCCAGTATCTTGCGTGGGTTGACGAGGATCCATCCGAGCGTCCGGCGGTAGCCGCGTTCCATCCACTCCACCAGCGGGTTGTGGGCCTCGGCGATACGGGGGCCCAACGCATAACTGAGCAACACCGGTACCAGCGTCATCGCGACCAGCAGCGACCCCACCAATGCGAAACTGAAGGTCAGGGCCATCGGCGAGAAGATCTTCGCCTCGACCTGCTGAAACGTGAATATCGGCAGGAATGCCGTGATGATGATCGCCTTCGCGAACAGGATCGGTCGAGCCATTCCCGACGCCGTGATCAGCAGCGACTGGCGGATGTGTCCGATGGTCGATTGATTGCGCAGTTCCAGCGTGATCTTGACCATCACGGCTTCGACGAGAACCACGGCGCTGTCGACCAGGACACCAAAATCGATGGCGCCGAGTGAGATCAGATTCGCCGACACGTGGCCGGCGTCGACCAGGGAGAATGCGAACAGCAGCGATAGCGGAACGACGACGATGACGATCAGCGCGGCGACGATCTTGCGCAGGAACACCATCAGCACCGCGAGAATCAGCACGATACCCTCGACCATGTTGTGCCGCACGGTGTGCACCGTGTGATGGACGAGTTCGGTACGGTCGTAGATCGGCTCGATCCGCAGGCCAGGAGGTAGACCACCGGCGTTCAGTTCGTCGATTTCGGCTTTTACGCCATCCAGCACGTGGATGGCGTCCTTGCCCTTCACCAGCAGCACGATCCCTTCGACGATGTCGTCACCGTCATTGAATGCGACGACACCGCTGCGCGGTTGCGGCCCGAGACGGGTTGCCGCGACGTCCTTGACGCGGATCGGGACGCCGTCCCGGCTGGCGATGACGATCCCGGCGATCTCGTCGAGGTTGCGGATCAGCCCGACCGCGCGGATCACCAGCGCCTCGTCGCCGTGCTCGATATAGCCGCCACCGTTGTTGCCGTTATTGCGTGCGATGGCCTGGTAGACCTCCAGCAGGCCGAGACGGTAGTTCTTCAGCTTTGCGGGATCCACCTCGACCTGATACTGCTTGACCCCGCCGCCGAAGGAGACGACGTCGGCGACCCCCGGAACCGAGCGTATGCGCGGCTCGATCAGCCAGTCCTGAACCGCGCGCTGTTCCATCAAGGCCGCCGTCTTCGACCGCAGCCGGTAGCGGTAGATTTCGCCGACGCCGGTCGACAACGGGCCGAGCAGGGGTTGCACCGCGGGCGGCAGATCCGCGGCACGCAGTCGTTCCAGGACCTGTTGCCGCGAGAAGTAGTCCTCCGCATCATCGTCGAAGGTCATCGTGACGACCGACAGACCGAAGATCGAGACCGACCGCAGGTTCATCAGGTGCGGCAAGCCGTTCATGACCCGCTCGATCGGCAGGGTGACCAGCTTTTCGACTTCCTCCGGCGCCTGGCCCGGCATCTGGGTCACGACCTGCACGAAGACGTTCTGTACGTCGGGAAAGGCTTGAACCGGTAGCCGGCCAAACGAGATGGCGCCGAATACCGCGAGCACGAGGGTTGCGCCGATGACCATCGGCCGCTGCTTCAGACAGAACGTGATCAGCCGGCTGATCATCGCCTGGGCTGCTCGCCGGTCTGTTCGATGTTGTCCTCCTCGCTGCGCAACAACAAGGCTCCCTCGACGACGATGCGCTCGCCGGTCGCGAGACCCTGGGTGATGACCGCGCTGTCCTTGGTCCGGAAGCCGATGTCGACCGCGCGCTTGTGGTAGCGACCGTCGCCGAGTGCGACGAACAGCCAGTCCGATTCGCCTTCGGTGAACAATGCGGTCAGCGGAACGACCAGCGCGCGATCGCTGGGATCGCTCTCCACATTGGCGACCGCGTACATCGCGGGCAGCAACCGACCATCCGGATTCGGTACACGGCAACGCGCGGTCACCGTGCGTGTCGCGGCGTCGACAACCTTGCCGATGACGTCGACGGTGGCGCTGAATCGCTGGCCCGGATAGGCGGGAACCGTAAAGCCGACGTGCTGACCGATGTGTACCGCGGCCAGGTCACGCTCGTAGACTTCCATCTGCAGCCACAACACGTGCAGGTCGGAGATCACGAACAGCGGGTCATCGCCTTCGAGGCGGACTTCCATGCCCGGGTTGGCGTGGATCTCGGTCACGGTTCCGGCGATCGGGGAGCGCAACACGAATCGGTTGTCGGTGCGATCCCCGGTGACGCCGAGATGGTCGAGTTTCAATCGGCTGCGCTCGGCTTCGACCCGGGCGCGTGTCAGGCTATCCTGTACCTGCTCGAACTCCTTGCGCGGGATGATGCCCTTCTCGAACAGCCGGCGTATCCGGTCGAAGTTGGCCTGCTGAAGGGACAGGTCGGCCTGTGCATCCTGGTATTCGGCTTGCGCCTGACCGAGTTCGGGGCTGTCGAGTTCCAGCAGGGCCAAACCTTTCGTGACCTTGCTGCCCAGCGTCGCCGGGATGCGCAGCACGCGGCCGCGGACCGGCGAGCGTACCCGCACCGTGCGCGTTTCGTCATACACCAGCTTGCCGGCCAGCGGTTCCAGTATCGGGCGCGCGACAAAGGCGACGTCGGCCTCCTTGATGTAGCCCCGCTTCGGGGATTCGGCCGCCAGTACGATTTCCCCGCTATTCGTTTGGCCGTGCGTCGGGATTGTCGTCGTGCGGCTGGAGTCGCCGTCACAGGACGCGAGAATCAGGCTCAGCAGGGGAGCGACGGTAACGAACGTCCGGCGTGCAGCGCGTCGCATCCGGTTGGTCGGAGGGGTGTTGTCGGAGATCATGGCCTAGGCGTTGGCTGCTCGGCACCGCATCGGGTGTAGCAGTCGCAGAACGCGGTCTCCTGTCATGGCTGCGTTTCCGGTACGCTTTCGATGGACGGATTATCTTCTCCGAGCGCCGTCTTGAGGTCGGCGTAAGCGAATGCGCGTGATGCCTCGGCCTGGAAATAATCGAGCATCGCGTTGCGGTAGTCGCGTTCCGCCTGGATCAGATCGACGATGTCGGTACCGCCTTGCGCATAGGCGAATTCGGCGGAGTCTCGTATGTACTTGGCCTTCTTCAACACATCGTTCTCGAAACGCAGCACGACCGAATTGGCGGAACGCCAGGACGCAATCGCGGTGTAGACCTCTGACCGGACGGTGTTCTCGGTCTTCCGGACCTGCACCTCGCGGTCGTTCGCCCGCGCCGCGGCGTTTGCGATCTGGCCCTCATTGCGATAGAACAACGGCAAGGGCACGCTGAGCCCAAGCGTCGCGGCATTCGTCACGATGTTGCCCCAGTCGTGGCCGAAGCCGGCGAGAATTGTGACATTCGGAATCGCCTGCGCCTTGGCGAGTTCCACCTCTTTCTTCGCTTGGTCGTGGCGCAGTTTGGCGGCCTGGATATCCGGTCGGCGATCGATCGCCTGGGTGCTGGCGGCCGCCGCATCCGTCAACGTGCCGAATGCCTCGCTTCCGGGCCACCGGTCCTCGGCGACGAGACCGTCGGCACCGCGCGGCCAGGCGAGCATGGTCGCGAGGCGGGCCCGGGCCGCGGTCAGATCGGCATCGATCCGGTCGATGTCCGAGCGCACCTTGTCGACCTCCAGTTCGATGCGCCGAAGATCCCGTTCGGCGATGTCGCCGGCCTCATAGCGACTCTTGTAGGCGTCCGCGAGCTTTTCGACATGAGTAAGCTGATCTCGGGCGGTCTCGGCGTTCTTCTGCGCCAGCAGCAAGCCGAAGAACGCACGGCGGACCCATTGCGTCAGCGTTCGCGCGGTGTCGAGCAATTCGTTTTCGGCCGCGCGTGTGCCGAGTTCCGAGCTTTCCATGCGTAGGCGACGCTTGCCCGCGGTCTCGATCAGTTGCTGCAAGTTCGCATAGATCGCCGGGCCGATGGACGAATCGGGATACTGCGGCGCGATCTCCTGCGAGTACAGATTCAGTTCCGGGTTCGGAATGGCCGCCGCGACGATCTGTTCGGCCCTGGTGGCGTCGAGTCCGTATGCGGCCGACAGCAACTCCAGGCTGCGCGCATAGAACAGTCCGATCGCGCGCTCCTCGCTGAGAGCGAGTTCGGCATGGATACCGGGCGAGGCGAAGATCGCTGCAAGCAGGCAGGCCAGCACGGCAGGCCGGTTGCCGTAGGAATTGGATCGGTGTCGGATCGTTCTAGCCGTCTTCGCGGTCGTTGATTGAGCGTGTCGGTCGTCCATGAGCAGCATGCTAACAGGCACTCGTTTCACCGAGCTTTCACCGGCCGTGGAAATTCTTGCGCGCGCCGCTCGCCGCCGGGTTTGCTCAGGCGGTCGGTCATCGATTGGGTTACGGTGTCCGGGCGCGGTCGTACCTGTTGCCCCTCGGCAGCGGGGCGAAACCGGTCCGGGGGATGCGCCCTGGAAGTCAGCCGTGACGCGGAGGCCGCCGACCGTATTGGATGCAAATTCCGAGCCGACACGACGAACTGCGTCCGCAACAGTTTCCTATGCGATCAGCGGTGCTAAAGGATCGTCGGACGTGGATGTGAGCGAATCGCACTGACCAGCAGGCGGCAGGCCCGCCGGTCGCCGGTTTGCGGGGATGGATCGGTGACTGCCCGGGGTGCCAGGCAGACGTGCGCGAGTTGCATCGGAGGCGGCGCAACAGGCCGTACCGGGGGCAGCGCATGACGCGTGCGTCGTCCGGCATTTGGTGCAATTGAACCGCCGGTCAGGTTTGTCGGGTGTTTCCAACCATGGACTCGCGGGCCGCCCACGCATTCGTTCTGACGCGGGCGCCGACGCTGACCGGCGCCCGCGTGTTCGGTGAACTGTTCGGCTGACTGGGCCTGCCGGCGGTCATCGGTGACATGGTCGGTCTGTCGATTAATCTGCACCGGTTCGACTGGACCGCCCCGTACATTCCGTCCCTGTCGATGAGCCTGATGGCGGTCGCGGTGATCGGGAAGCCGCTGGGCGCGCTGTTCGCCCCGGGGTCCCGGGTCGATATGCCTGGCGATCGGCATCGCAATAATTCCCCGCGGCGAGGTGGGTCTCGTATTTGCCGAAATGGGGCGTGTGTCGGGTTTGCTGGGCAACGATGTCTACGCCGCTTAGATACTCGTCATCGCCGGGACGACGCCATCGTCACCGCTGCTGCTGAAGCTCCATTACCGCGGCGTCGATCGGCGGAGACCCTGCAGCATCTGACAGCCGACTCCACAGCGGGTTATTCGCCAGTAGATCATCATCGCTCGGTCGAGCGAGATTGCTGGTCTCGACCGAGAATGTGCGAGCCCCGTTCATGCGGGCGCCGAGGGCCATCGGCACGACGGCCAGACTGGCCAGCATCGCGCCGAGCGCGATCCGCTGCAGACGCGCGATGCCGCGTAGTCGTAGCCGGCTGACTTCGGCAACCGCGGGTTCGAACCCGATTGTCGTCTGTGTCCATGGGCGGGATCGAAACCATGCCAGCAGTTTCGTCGCCGAGATCAGCAGCGCAAAGCCGGACGCATTGATCAGCAAGGTGTTGGCGGTGGAACGTCCCAGAGCATCGAGTGCGATCCCGCCGGTGAACGAGAGTCCCATCGTCAGGACGAAGATTTCCAGGGAGTGCTGCCCCATCAAAACGATGGGGCGCGCGAACACCGTGTCGAACCAGTCGCTCCGCGCCCGTAGTACGGCGCTGGCGAGGTAGGCGAGCGCGAAGAAATGCAGCAGGCGCAGCGGCCCGCAGCGTGTCTTCTCGAGAACCGGCTGCAGCGCCGCATGGACCAGGGAAAGTGAGCCACTCGGACGCAGCGTCGGGTCCGGGCCCAGGGGGACCAGCACGACGATGATGAGCGCGGCCAGGAGCAGGCGACCCGATCCAAATCGCAGTGGCCGATACCAGCCGGCGCCGAAGCCAAATCCAGCGAAGAACAGCAGTTGCCATGCGAACGGGTTGAAGAACCACGGGCGGCCGCCGCGGTCCGCGGACAGTCCGATGTCCAGCCACCAGCTTGCCGCATAAAGTCCCAGCGACAGGGCCGCCGGCACCAGTACGTGGACGCGCGACAGCGCCCAGAACAGGGGAATCCACAGCATCACGACGAGGTACATCGGCAGGATGTCGAAATAGTTCGGCACGTAGCGCAATGTCAGCAGATGCAACAGCGCGACCTCGGTCTCGTCGAAAAAGAAGCGGATATTCAGTCGCTCGGCGTAATCGGGGTAGCCGAGGACGCTGGTTCCGATCGTGCATATCGCGGCGAGCAACAGAAAGCTGCCGATGTGTGCGGCGTAGACCTGTCCGCAACGCGTCAGGACGCGAACACTGCCGAGCGCGAGACCGGCGCGACGGAAGGTCTCGCCGTAGGCGAGCGCGGCGACCAGACCCGACAGGAACACGAAGATCTCGGCCGCGTCGCTCGGTCCGAAGCGGGATGGAGTGAACCGCGCCAGGTCGTTCCGCGGAATGTGGTTGACGAAGATGATCAGCAACGCGATGCCGCGGAAGAAATCGAGGCCGAGCTTACGCGGGCGTGTGTTCATCGTACGCGGCGAACGCATGTCGTCATGTGAGAATTGAGTGCCCACGCCATCGGTCGCGGTCTGCCCGCGCGCCGCTCGACATGCGAAGCGCCTTGATCGGACAATGGGGCGTGACGGGCGCGTCAGTGTAGATCGGGAAGCTTTCGCGAAACTGTCATCATCAGGGGTTACGGAACAATGCGTCTGTTGTTGGTGGAGGACGACGAATCACTGGCCGACGGATTGACGGTCCTGCTTGTGCGTTCAGGCTATGCGGTGACACGGGCCGCAACCGGCGAGACCGCCGACCATCTATTGCGCACCGAGAATTTCGACATCGTCCTGCTCGATCTCGGCCTGCCCGATATCGATGGCGAGGAATTGCTGCTGCGGCTGCGCCGCCGCAAGGACCCGGTCGGCGTCATGATCCTTACCGCACGTGATGCCGTCGATGATCGCGTGCGGGGGCTGGAACGCGGCGCCGATGACTATCTGGCGAAGCCGTTCGATCTGCGAGAACTCGAGGCCCGCCTGCGCGCGCTGATTCGACGGCGTTACGGCAGCTTCGGCAATACGGTTTCGATCGGTTACCTGACGGTCGATCTTGGGGCGTGCCGGGTCTACGCCGGCGTCGAACCGATCGCGCTGTCCGCGCGCGAGTACGGTTTGCTGGAGGCCCTGCTGACCCCGCCCGGTGCGGTTGCGTCGAAGGAGCGAATCGCCAATCGCCTGTCCGTCGACGGAGAGTCGCCGACGGACAATGCGATCGAGATTCTGGTGTGCCGTCTGCGTCGGCGCCTCGCGCCGCATGGCGTCCGGATCCGGGTTATCCGCGGTCTCGGGTACATGCTGGAATCGAATGGCAATGGGTAAGCCGTCGAGCCTGCGTACGCAGTTGATGCTGCGTCTCGCGGTACCGATGGCTTTCTTCGTGGTCGTCGATGCGGCGGTCTCTTATTTCGTGGCCCTGCATTACGCCAACGTCGCGTTCGACCGTTGGCTGCTGGATTCCGCCCGATCGCTGGCCCAGGAAGTGAAGGCGCAAAAGGGACGACCGAGCCTGGAACTTCCGCCGAGCGCGCTGGAGATTTTTCAATGGGATGAAGTCGACAAGACGACATTCCGCATCGACTCGATGCAGTTCGGCTTCCTGGCTGGTGACCCGTCGATTCCGATGCCGACGAAGCGCCGCGAGGCCCGTCGCGAGCCGAGTTTCCTGGATCGGACGATCCGCGATCAGCGCGTGCGCGTCGTCTCGATGCTGGTCGTGCCGAAGGACAGCGACGACGAGGTGCTGGTGCAGGTCGCCGAGACGATCAACAAGCGGCGTGGCATGATGACCGACATCCTGCTCGCGGTGCTGCTGCCACAACTGATGCTGGTCGTCGCCAGTGGTACCCACGTCTGGATCGGCATCCATCGCGGCCTGAGTCCTCTGCGTGCCCTGACGCTGGCGGTCGCCCAGCGTTCACCGCGCGATCTGACGCTGATTCCCGATACCCAGGTGCCGCACGAGGTCAGGGTCCTGACCCGTACGATCAATGATCTGCTGGGGCAACTGGCCTCGGTGATTTCAGCGCAGCAGCGGTTCATCGCCAATGCTGCGCATCAGTTGCGAACGCCGTTGGCTGGCCTCAAGGTCCAGGTCGAACGCGCGCTCGGCGAGGACGACGCCGCCACAAGGCGACCGGCGCTGGTGCAGATCGACGCCTGCGTGGAGCGTGCATCCCGCCTGAGCAGCCAGTTGCTGGTGCTCGCCCGCTCCGAATCGGCGGCGCAGCATGCCTCGGCGCTGAAAATCGTCGACCTGGGCAGCATTGCGCGCTCGACCGCAATCGACTGGGTGCCACGGGCGCTGCAGCGGGGGATCGAGATTGCGTTCTACGGTCCGCGGCAGCCGGTCCTGGTCGACGGGGACGCGGCCTTGCTTCGTGAACTGCTCGACAATCTGCTCGACAACGCCGTGCGCTATGGCCGCGACCGCGGGCACATCGCGGTCGTTCTGCGCGACGGCGCAGCGCCAATGCTGCGCGTGGAGGACGATGGTCCGGGGATTGCCGAGGCGGAGCGCGAGCGCGTGTTCGAACGCTTCTATCGGATTCCGGGCAGTCCCGGAGATGGTTGCGGGCTAGGGCTGGCAATCGTCCGCGAGATTGCGGACACGCACGGTGCCGGCATCGTCGTTCGGGCCAGGTCCCGGCAGCGTGGAACACGGATTGAGTTGCGCTTTCCGGCGGCGGCCGATTCCGCGCCCTTGCGCGCGTGAGCTTCCGGCCTTCCGGCTTGAACAAGCCTCATCGGGGCGATGCATCCGGCGCGACTGCCGGGGTTGTGTGCAGTGGTCCGTTCCCGGTTGGGCGGCGCGGGCCGTCAGTCGTGCATCCGTGCGCGAATCGTCCGCTCGTACTCGGGAAAATAGCGTCCGATCAGCGGCAGATCGAATGACCGCAGGATGCTCGTATTCGGCTCGCGTTCAAGCAGGAATTCGAACGACTGCCTGAGCAGGTCCTCGATCGACATCGTTCCGCCGGTCAGCGTCCTGGCGTACTCGGGGTCGACGGTGACGACGTGGGTCGTCGGCGTCCCCGCGTCGATCGCGACTGAGTAGGATTGCCCGGCGAGTTGCGTGATCCGGATCGTCGTCATCAGGGCCTCGGTTCCGAAATTAAGGATCGCACGGTCGCGATTCACCGGTTCGACGTCTTGTGCCGCGTCGCCGCCTCGTCGCGGATCTGCTGCTGGTATTTCATGATCTCGCCGACGATCTGGTCAGCGGTCTGGCGGATGTCGCGGCTGGTCGCGTTCTTCTCGAGGACGAACTTCGCCGCGGCAACGTAGGGATTCATCGTCACGACCGCTCCGGGCAGCTTGCTCGGATCCTTGATCGTACCGAAAACGATGAAGGCCGCACGCGGGTTGGCCGCGGCGAGATCGCTGATGCCGACCTGCACGTCCATGCTGGTTGCGCCCTGGCCGAAGCCGATGATCGCGCGTCGAAATCGATTGCCCTCGCCAACCTCGGTGAACATCCCCTGCAATAGCCAGCCATCGGGCGGTAGCGGCCCGTTCCGTTCGGCCAGTCTCTGCGCCGGCAGCCCCTTTGCGGTAAGGCTCTGCACCAGCGCATCGCTCATTCCCTCGACGATGGAGCGGGCCGCCTGCTGCGGATCATCGGTCGCGAACGGATGTGGCAATCGCGTACCCAGCCCGCTTTGCTGCTCACGCATCGCGCCCGGCAGCATGCCGCGAACGCCCTGATCGCCATGGAAGTCGGCCGCATCGAGAGCGAAGTCGGCGACGTAGACGGTCCGGGGGCCCTGGGTCGGCAGGGGCGCGCGGACTTTTTCGTCGGCGACCTCTACGCCTCCGGTCACCGCGTTACCGCCGCGATTCATCATGCGGCAGCCGGACAGGATACACGTCGCCAGCAGCGCGGCGAGCGCAACGGTGGACATGGATGCTTTCACGATGATTTCCCCGGTTCGATCGTCAGCCAATGATGTTCTACTCAGCCCCGCGATCTCGGCCAACCGCGCGTGCGGATTCGTCTGGCGATGGTTTCGGTGCCCGCCTCGACACGCGGCATTTCAGTTCATGCGCGCCGCGCGCGTCAATCGCTCCGGGACGAACGGCATGGGTTCGGCCAGTCCGTAGCCTTGCGCGAAGTTGACGCCGATTTCGCGCAACTGGCTCAAGGTTTCGGCATCCTCGACCCATTCGGCGATCGTCTTGATGCCCATGACGTGTCCGATATTGTGGATGGCTTCGACCATGGACCGGTCGACCTTGTTGGTGACCATGTCGCGGACCAGGCGTCCGTCGATCTTCAGAAAGTCGACCGGCAGCGTCTTGAGATAGCCGAATGAGGACAGGCCGCTGCCGAAGTCGTCCAGCGAGAACCGGCGGCCGTATTCCTTCAGCGTCGAGATGAAGCGCATCACGTGGCGCAGATCCGCGATGGCCGCATTCTCGGTGATCTCGAAGCAGATGCTCGAGGGCGCCGGCCCCTTCTCTTTGAGCTGATCGACGACGAACTCGAGGAAGTCGCTGTCCCCGAGCGCCTGGGCGGACAGGTTGATGGCATACAGGACTTCGCGTTCGCCACCGGCCGGCGTCGGGAGTCGTTCGAGGCAACTGCGCACGACCCAGCGGTCGATCGCCAGCATCTGGTCATACCGCTCGGCGGCGGGCAGGAAGGCGCCCGGAGGAATCAGCGAGCCCTGCTCGTCGAGCAGCCTGAGCAGGATCTCGCCATGCCGCTTGTCACCGTCACCGTGGCCCTCGCCGATCGGGACGATGGGCTGATAGTAAAGGCGCAGGCGCTCATCGACCAGGGCCTGCTGAATCCGCGGCAACCCGCGCATCTCGCCCTGTCGCTTCGTCAACACGCTGTCATCCGGTTCGTAGGTGTGAACCCGGTTCCGTCCCATGTCCTTCGCCGCGTAACATGCGCTGTCAGCCGCGCTGAGCGCATTGGCAAGGCTCTCTCCCGGCCGTGAGATCGAGAACAGGCCGACGCTGACGCCGATCGTGAAGCTCTTGTCCTCCCAGCCGAAGCGGAAACCCTGGATCAATTCGCGCAGCGTGTTGGCGATGCGTATCGCCTGGGCCTGGGGGCAGTGCTCCAAGAGGATGCCGAACTCGTCTCCGCCGAGCCGCGCCAGCGTGTCGTGGACCCGGACCTTGGACTGCAGCAATGCGGCGACCTGCCGGAGCAATTCGTCGCCGGCGATGTGTCCGCAGGTGTCGTTGACGACCTTGAACTGGTCGAGGTCCAGATACAACAGCGCGTGCGGGTCGGTGGCCTCGGCCGACAGCAGCACCTGGCTCAGCCGCCGCTCGAATTCGTGTCGATTGACCAGGCCGGTCAGCGCGTCGTGCGTGGCCTGGTGCGAGAGCTTTCGGGTCAGCTGGCGTTGTTCGGTTACGTCGCGGAACGTCAGCACCGCGCCGATCGTCTTGCCCTTGCGGTCGCGAATCGGCGCGACCGACTGATCAATCGCCAGTTCCTGGTTGTCGCGGCGCAGCAGGATGCAGGGGTTGCCGTGCCCCGGGCCGTGGCCGGGTTCCTGGCAAGCGATCAAGGGATCGCCGATGGGCTCACGGGTAACTTCGTCGAGCGTCAGGAATCCCTGACGCAGCGGCATCCCAATCGCTTCCTCGCTGGTCCAGCCGGTGAATTGCTCGGCCGCGGCATTCAGGTAGGTCATGCGCCCGTTGGAATCCGTCGTGATCACGGCATCGCCGATACTGGCGAGGGTGATGCGGAACAGCTCCTTCTCGCGCACGAGAATGTCGTTCGACAGCGCGAGTTCCTCGGTCCGTTCCCTGACGCGGCGTTCGAGATCCACATAGGCGGACTGCAGGGCCTGCTCCGCGCGTTGTTTCTTGGAAATCTCCGCTTGCAGTTCCAGGTTCGCCGCCTGTTGCCGGTCGCGCGCCAGCAGTACCGTGCTCAACAGGTCCATGTTGTGAAAGCGGAGGAACAGCGATTCCTCGAGGCGTCGGTAGATGCGCAGCGAGATGGTCCACATCATCGTGGTGAAGAACAGCACCATCAGGCTCATCGTGAACTGGATCTCGCCGCCATTGAGCATTGCGCGTGCGGCATAGGGCAGCAGCGTCGGCAGCAGGAAAATCGGATAGGCGCCGCGATACGAGGACAAGGTCGACATGCCGCCCGCGGCCATGCCGCCAAGCACGAACGCGAGAAACATCTGATGCGCGGCGCTGCCATCGGGGAAGAACAGCGCACCGGCGCTGCCCCAGATGATGCCGGACAGCAGGCTGCCGGCGACGAACCACCGTCCCCAGCGAGCCGCCTCGGCCGGCGGCGGGTCCTGGCGACGGTACTGGTGCACCAGCCGCATACGCACGAGCGTCAGCACGAGCAGCGCGCCGAACCAGATGCCCAGCCATGATAGGGGTAACTGGTCCCGCAGCATGTAGACGAGCAATACCGCGTTGACCGCGGTCGCGAGGAATGCCACGGGGGCCTGCTGGAACAGCAGACGAACTTGCCCCGCCTCCAATTCGGCTGCGTGACGTGTCGTTCGGGCGACTCCCGCGCGTTTTGCGGCAGTGGTCCGTAAGTGTGGCTCCTTGGTCATCCCCGCGTTGGTGCCCGATTCGATGTCGCAGTCTAACGCAAACGACTGCGCTTGTTGAGGAAAGCGCCCACTGCCGACGTTGGCGACGGCCGCGCGCCGTGCCCGCGGCCGGTGGGGTAGCCAATCGCCCCGGGCGCGCTGGCCCGCGCTATAATCGCCGCCTGTGCCGCGCACCCGCGTCGGCCATGCCTGGTTCTTCTGCGCCGACCACTCCGCAGCGTGACGTCCTGTTCAGCCCCGATTGCCCTCGCCGATGGCCTGACGAAGGTTTACGGTCGTTTGCGGGTCGTCGATTGCATCTCGTTCGCGATCTTTCCCGGGGAGTGTTGCGGGATACTCGGTCCGAATGGCGCCGGAAAGACGACGACCCTGAAGATGTTGATGGGGCACGTGCCGGCGACGGCGGGATCGTTGCGGGTGCTCGGATTTCCGATTCCCGAGCAGGCGCGGGCTATGCGCGCGCGCGTCGGGATCGTCCCGCAACAAGACAACCTCGACCCGGATTTCACCGTTGCGGAAAATCTGCGCGTCTACGGCCGCTACTTCGGCCTCGCGCGGCGCGACATCGAACAGCGTATCGACGAACTGCTCGACATCACCGCGCTCAAGGACAAGACCGGCGCGCGCATCTATGAACTATCCGGCGGGATGCGGCGTCGTCTGTCGATTGCCCGGGCGCTGATCAACCGACCCGAGTTGTTGATCCTCGACGAGCCGACGACCGGCCTGGATCCGCAGATCCGTCAGGCCATCTGGCAGCTCCTGAGGCAACTGCGCAGGGACGGCCTGACGATCGTTCTGACCACGCATTACATGGATGAAGCGGAACGCCTGTGCGAACGCATCATCCTGATGGACCACGGGCGAATCCTCGCCGACCAGAATCCGCGGGCCCTGGTACGGGAGCGTATCGAGGCCAATGTGCTCGAAGTACATGGCGGCCCCTGCGACGCCTGGCGGGACGCCGCGCCACTGTCGCCGGAGATCCGCTGCGAGCGGGTCGGTGAAAGCCTGTTCTTCTACGGCGAGAACCTCGAGGCGCTGGTGCAGTCGCTGGACGAATGGGTCGACGTGCAATACAGCTTCCGTTCGACGAATCTGGAGGACGTATTCCTGAAGCTGACCGGCCGGGATCTGCGTGATGCCTGAGGCCTTGTTACGTTGGATCGCGGTCTGGCGTCGCAACGCGCTGGTCTGGCGCAAGAGCGCGCGCACCGCGCTACTTGGCGGTTTCGCCGAACCCCTGTTCTATCTGGTCGCGCTGGGCTACGGCCTGGGCAGTTTCATCGGTCGCGTCGAGGGCCTGTCGTACATCGGTTTTCTCGCTGCCGGCATCCTGTCGACCAGCGCGATGAATGCCGCGACCTTCGAAGGCCTGTACCTCGCCTACACGCGCATGGAGGTCCTGAAGACCTGGGACGCGCTGCTCGCGGCGCCGCTGAGCGTGGCCGACGTCGTCGCCGGCGAGATCCTCTGGATGGGCACCAAGAGCCTGATCAGCGGAGTGCTGATCCTCGGCGTAACGACCGCGATGGGCCTGGCCGCGGGCTGGCAGGCATTGGGGGTATTGCCCGTGGTCTTCCTGGCCGGGCTCTGCTTCGGCGCGCTGGCCTTGCTGGTCACCTCGTTCGCGCGAAACTACGACTTCTTCGTCTACTACGTGACCCTGGCGATCACGCCGATGGTGTTGCTGAGCGGGGTGTTCTTCCCGTTCGCCGCGTTGCCGGAGCCGGTCCGCCTGGTCAGTGCGTGTCTGCCGCTGTATCACGTCGTCGAACTGATCCGGCCATTGGTTGCTGGCGAGTTCGAGGCCGGTGCGGCCTGGCATGGCGCGGTGCTCCTCGGCTACGCCGCGCTCGGTTTCGCGCTGGCGAAGTGGCGGCTCGAGCGCCGGTTGCAGCGCTGATGACTGTGGTGAATACCATGTCGGGCCCGGACGAACTGCGCCGGATCGAGCGCCGCCTCGGCGACTGCCTGCGCTGCGACCAGTTCCGTCTGCGCAAGCGCCTGGATCGCCTGCGTGCCGCGGATCGGAACGCGCCCGCATTCGCAGACGAGGTACGGCGCCTGAGGGACGAGATCGAAGACTCGGTCGGACGGCGTGCGGCCCGGGTGTCGAGCATTCCGAAACTCGACTACCCGGATGAACTGCCGGTTTCGGAGCGGCGCGAGGCCATACGCGATGCCATCCTCGCGCATCCGGTCGTGATCGTGTGCGGCGAGACCGGTTCCGGCAAGACCACCCAGTTGCCGAAGATCTGTCTGGAGGCCGGTCGCGGCGTCGCCGGTTACATCGGCCATACGCAACCACGCAGAATCGCCGCGCGCACCGTCGCCGCGCGAATCGCCGAGGAACTGGGGCAGCCGCTCGGCCAGGCCGTGGGTTACAAGGTACGCTTCGTCGACCAGACGCAAGCCTCGAGCCTGATCAAGGTCATGACGGACGGCGTGCTGCTGGCCGAGACGCAGAACGATCGCTTTCTGGATCGTTACGACACGCTGATCGTCGACGAGGCGCACGAACGCAGCCTGAACATCGATTTCCTGCTTGGCTACCTGCGCTGGCTGATGCCGCGGCGTCCGGATCTGAAACTGATCATCACCTCGGCGACGATCGATCCGGAGCGCTTCTCGCGCCATTTCGGCGGCGCGCCGATCGTGCAGGTGTCGGGCCGGACCTATCCGGTCGAGGTTCGTTATCGACCGGTCTTCAACGAGGAGGCGGACGAGACGGACCGCAGCGAGCAGCGCGCGATCCTCGACGCGGTCGATGAACTGTGGCGCGAGCAGCATGGCGATATCCTGGTCTTCCTCAGTGGTGAACGCGAGATACGCGAGACGGCCGAGTCGCTGCGCAAGCATCATCCGAATGGCTGCGAGATCCTGCCCCTGTACTCGCGTCTTGCGACGGCCGAGCAGGAACGCGTATTCCGTCCGCGTGGGCAGCGGCGGATCGTGTTGGCGACGAACGTCGCGGAGACCTCGCTGACCGTTCCCGGCATTCGCGCGGTTATCGATACCGGATACGCCCGGATCAGCCGTTACAGCACGCGGAGCAAGCTGCAGCGCCTGCCGATCGAGCGCATCTCGCGGGCCAGCGCCGATCAGCGCGCCGGACGCTGCGGCCGTCTCGGTCCGGGTATCTGTATCCGGCTGTACGACGAGCAGGATTTCCAGTCCCGCCCCGAATTCACCGATCCCGAGATCCTTCGTACCAATCTCGCGGCAGTCATCCTGCAGATGAAGGTGCTCCGGCTCGGTGAAATCGGCAACTTCCCGTTCATCGAGCCGCCGGAGGACCGCGCGGTCCGTGACGGCGTCAAGGCGCTCGAGGAACTCAATGCGCTGGACGCGCGCGGGCATCTGACCGAGACCGGCCGACGTCTGGCGAAATTCCCGCTGGATCCGCGGCTCGGCAGGATGCTGCTGGCTGCCGCCGACGAGCAATGCCTGGCCGAGGCCGCGGTCGTGGTTGCCGCGCTGAGCGTGCAGGATCCGCGCGAGCGGCCGGTCGAAAAGGCTCAGGCGGCCGATCAGCGGCACGCCCGCTTTCGCCACGACCAGTCCGATTTTCTCTCCTTGTTGAATCTGTGGAACGACTACGAGGAACAACGCAAGCACCTGTCGAACAGCAAGCTGCGCGCGTATTGCCGTGAGAGCTTCCTGTCCTACGTGCGCATGCGCGAGTGGCAGGACATCCATCAGCAGATCCTGCAGGTCGTCAAGGGTGAACTCGGGTTGCGGATCAACGAGGTAGCGGCAGGCTTTCCGGAACTGCATCGGGCCTTGCTGACCGGCTTGTTGTCGAACATCGGATTCAAGCAGGAGCAAAGCGAGTACATCGGTGCCCGCGGAACACGTTTCCAGATCCATCCGGGTTCGTTTCTGTTCAAGTCACGACCGAAATGGATCATCGCCGCGGAACAGGTCGAAACGACCAAGGTTTATGGTCGAAATGTCGCGAAGATCGAGCCGGAGTGGGTCGAACGCTGCGCGGCCCATCTGCTGAAGCGGCACTACTACGATCCCCACTGGGAGAGGAAATCCGCGCGTGCGGTCGTGCACGAGCGCACGACCCTGTTCGCGCTGACGGTGCAGAGTGGCCGAACCGTCCCGCTGGAGAACATCGATCCGGCTGCTGCGCGCGAGATATTTCTGCGTGCGGCGCTGGTGCGGATGGACTATGACAGTCAGGCGCCTTTCCTGGCGCACAATCGCGAGTTGCTGGCCGCGGCCGATTATCTGCAACAGAAGGGGCGCCGGGTCGATCTGGTCGCCGACGAGGAAGGGCTGTACGCATTCTTCGATCAGCGTGTGCCGGCCTCGGTCGTCAGCGGGCCGAGCTTCGAGGTCTGGCGGCGCGAGGCCGAACGCAGGAACCCGGACATCCTGCGACTGACGCGTGCGGACATCTCCCAGCAGGCGCAAACCGCGATCAGTGAGGCCGAGTTTCCCGATGAAGTCGAGGCCTGTGGACTTCGCGTGCCGCTGCAATACCGCTTCGAACCCGGACACGAGGACGACGGCGTCAGCGCGATCGTTCCGTTGCACGCATTGACGCAGCTGTCGCCGGAACCGTTCCAATGGCTGGTGCCGGGACTTTACCGGGAAAAGCTGATCGCGCTGGTCAAGGCCTTGCCGAAGACCTACCGCATTCATTACGTGCCGGTTCCGGATTACGTCGATCGCATCCAGCCGATGCTCGATTTCCGCGATGGCTCGCTGCATCAGGCGCTATCGACGGCGCTGCGCAAGGTGGCGGGGGTCGGGCCGCCGGCGGATTCGTTCAACGAGGATCTTCTTCCCGTTCACCTGCGGATGAATTTCAAGCTGATCGACGAGAACGACGTGGTCGTCGCTCGGTCGCGTGATCTCAACGCGTTGCGGGCCGCTCACCGGGCACAGGCCGACCGCAGTTTCACGACACTCGCCGACAGCGTCAGCAAGGTTTCGGGCTGCCTCACGTGGAACTTCGACGACCTGCCCGAATCGTCCGAGGAACGGGTCGATGGCCAGATGATTCGGGGCTTCCCGGCGATCGTCGACGAAGGCGCCTCGGTCGGCGTGCGAATCTTCGGCACGGAAGCCGAGGCCGCGGCGCAGCATCGGCGCGGCCTGATTCGCCTGTTTCGTCTCGGGCTCGCCAAGGAAATGAAGTATCTGACGCGGAATCTTCCGCTCGGAGCCGCGGCCGGACTGCAATACCGTCAACTGCCGAAACACCCGTGCTGTCATGCGTCGCTGGGCCAGAACAGGGACCTGCGTGAGGATGTCGTCGATCGCTTGATCGCCGGCCTGTTCCTCGACGACGACGGCGGCATTCGGCGGCGCGCGGTGTTTGAGGCCCGCTTATCGGAGCGTCGAGGTTCCCTGGTTCTCGAAGGCGAGTCGCTGTCGCGACTGGTCGCCGAGATCATGGCGTTGCATTCGCCCGTCAGGGCGCGCATCGACACGCTCCCGGCCTCGGCTTCCCGTAACGATCTGAAGCAGCAGATCGACTGGCTCGTCTACTGCGGTTTCGTCGCGGCGACGCCGCTGCAGCGTCTGAAGGAAATGCCGCGTTACCTCAAGGCGATCGGATACCGCATCGACAAGCTGGCTGGCGATCCGGCGCGTGATCTGCGGCTGCTGCACGAGCTCTTGCCGTTCTGGCGCGGGTATCTCGACAGTGTGGGCGGTGACCCGCTGGCCGAGCCGGAGCGGGACGAATTTCGTTGGGCGGTCGAGGAATTCCGCGTATCGTTGTTCGCACAGATGCTGAAGACGCCGTATCCGGTTTCGGCGAAGCGCCTTAAACAGGCTTGGGATTCCCGCGCCCCGGCGGTGGGATGAGGCATGCCGTCACCGGACTCCGCAATCTCGCGTACGCCGAACCGGCGCGGCACCACATGATCAGGCAGGACATCGACACATGAAGATCGGTACACCGTTGAGTCCGGGCGCGACCCGCGTGTTGCTGCTCGGTAGCGGAGAATTGGGCAAGGAACTGGTGATCGCGCTGCAGCGCTACGGTGTCGAGGTCGTCGCCGCCGATCGTTACGCGAACGCGCCGGCGATGCAGGTCGCTCACGATGCGCGGGTCGTCGACATGACCGATCCTCGCGCGTTGCATGATCTGATCGATCACGTGAAACCCGACTGGATCATTCCGGAGATCGAGGCGATCGCCACCGAGGTCCTGGCCGAGGTCGAACGCGCCGGCCAAGCGCGCGTCGTGCCGACCGCGCATGCGGTCGGGCTGACGATGAACCGGGAGGGCATCAGGCGCCTGGCCGCGGAGCAGCTTGGCTTGCCGACGTCGCGCTTCGCGTTCGCCGGCAGTCTCGGGGAGTTGCGCGAAGCGGCCGATGCGGTCGGCTACCCGTGCTTCATCAAGCCGATCATGTCTTCATCGGGCAAGGGCCAGTCGCGCATCCGTGACGCCAACGAGGTCGAACGCGCCTGGCGTCATGCGCAGGAAGCCGGTCGCGTGAAGAATGCCCGCGTGATCGTCGAGGAGCAGATCGAGTTCGAGTACGAGATCACGCTGTTGACGGTCCGTGCGCTCACCGGAGACGGGGTGCCCGAGACGCGATTCTGCGAACCGATCGGGCATCGGCAGCAGGATGGGGATTACGTCGAGAGCTGGCAACCGCAGGCGATGAGTTCGATCGCATGGGACGAGGCTCGCCGGATAGCAGGGGCGGTGACCGATGCACTCGGTGGCCGCGGGCTGTTCGGGGTTGAACTGTTCGTGTCCGGGGATCGTGTCTGGTTCAGCGAAGTCAGTCCGCGCCCGCACGACACCGGCATGGTGACGATGATCACGCAGGACCAGAACGAATTCGAGCTGCACGCGCGCGCGGTGCTCGGTTTTCCGGTGTCGACCGAACTCCGGGTTCCGGGCGCCAGCGCCGTGATCTATGGGGGAGTCGACGCCTCTGGTGTGGAATTCCACGGACTGGATGCCGCGCTGGCGATTCCCCGAACCGAGATTCGTCTGTTCGGCAAGCCGGTGTCGTATTCACGGCGGCGGATGGGCGTCGCGCTGGCGTCCGGGGACTCGGTGGATGCCGCGCGCGTCGCCGCGGGCCGCGCGGCGGCCCTGATAGAGGCCCAGCCGTTCGAGGCGTCTTCGGGCGATTAGTCGTGCGCTGCTGAAGCGCACGCGAGGCATGAGAGCATTCGACAATCCGCGGGTCCCGGGAACTCATCGCGCAGGCGCGGGCCAAACAGAGGCGGAGGCGCCAGCGGTGTGGCGCCCGCGTCATGCGTCGACCGTCGAATGCGCCATCGAGTGGCGGCCAAGAAGGTTTGGCGTAGAACGAAAACAACATCACAACACGCAAAGAGGAGACCGGTCATGCCTTTGTTCATTTCGATGCTACTGACGGTCGGTGCCGCGTATTGGTATTACCGAACCGCGGAACGAATGGGCGCGATGCCCATCCACTGGGGGCTTGCCGGGGCGATCGCATACCAGTTGCCCGCCTGGATCTGGATGATCATGGTGTCACGTCCCTACCTCTCGGGCATGCGGGGTGCGGAGAAGACCGGCACCGCGGCATTTCTGATCGGTCATTCGTGGATCGTCGTCGGCGCGGTCTGCGCCTTGCTGATCTACCAGTTCGTCCTGCTCAGAACCAAGATCCGGAGTCATTGAGCCCGGCGGTCGGGCGAGACGCGATTCGAATACGCGCGGCGCCGCCAGGCAAGGTTCTGGCGGCAGCCGGCTTGCAAGCGATTCGTCGGTGATGCTGCGGAGTCCTCAGCCGGGGATGGGTTGCGCATGGCTCACCCGATCGGTCCATTCGCCGGGTGTGTGGGTTTTCATCGAGATCGCGTGCAGCGCGCCCGACGCCAACGCCGGTTCCAAGGCCGCCAGAACCATTTTCTGGCGCTTGACCGTCGTATAGCCATCGAAGCCCTGGCTGACGACCGTCACCGAGAAGGAGCAGCCCTCCCCGTCGATGAGAACACGGGCATCGGGCAGAGCGTTCCGAATCATTTGATCAATCGTTTCGATGTCCATAAGTGCTGGGTGAGTCCTGGCGGTCGATGTTGATGCCTGGCCCGATCACCGCGTTCCGGATCGGGCCGCTACGACAAGTCTACCCTCGTCGCCTCGGCGCGGACAATCGGATATCCGTGTAAGCGATCCGCCGCACACAAGCCATCCCGGTGTTGCTCAGGGCCGGTCCGGAAAAGGGTGGCTTCGCCTCACGGAACGATATCAACCGTCCGCCACAGTCGATGGCGGCGATGCACACCTGTATCGCGCCGGGACCTCGAGGCGCTACCACCGGGTTTCGTCGGCACCGGAATCCACGATATTCCGGACGCGGGCTTGATGATCGATATCGAAGCGACCGGAGGCCTGGCGGTTGTCTCCCGAGCCGATCGCCGGTGAGTCCGGCCGCAGGTGCAGATCCGGCAAGCCTGGGTCGACGAAGCGGGGTTCGACGAAGCTCGAATGCGTGTCGTTGCCGGTGTCATCCCGGTAGCGGTCGAATCCCCGGTAGCGTGTGCCGTTCCATTGCCAGAGGCCGTTGGCCGCCCCGCTTCGGGCGAAGTAGACATTGTGGTCGACGAAATTGCTGCCGTCGCCCGGAAAGCGGCCGGTGATGAACACGCCCTGCGGGTTGGCCGAGACGAGGTTATTGACGATGCGGGTTTCCGTGACCTGGTATTGCAGCCCGATCTCGCCGATCCCCCAGCGCAGACGGTCGTTCTCGAACAGCGTGTTGCCGACCAGCGCGCAGCGGGACGTGCCGCCACGCCGGCGGTCGTAACCGCCGAGGTATATGCCGACGATGTCGTTCCGATAGATCATGTTGCTGCGCACGGTGATCCCATCGGTCGTGCGGCCGGGATGCTCGCTCGCCAGTTCGATGCCGATGTTGGCGTCGTGCACCTGATTTCGTTCGATGACGATGTCGCGCCCGCCGTCGACGTAGATCCCCGCGGCGCTGCGATCCCGGCCGTACGCCGGATTGCCGAAGGAGTCGATGTTGTAGACGAGATTGCCGGAGATCACGCCGTCCCGCGCCTGATCGGTCGACGGGTCGGGTGAAACCCGCTCGAAGCCGATCGCATCGATGCCGATGTTGTTGCAATCGTGGACGCGATTGTCCGTGACCTCGAAGCCGGCGACATTGCCGTTGATGGCGATCGCCTCGCTCGAGCCTAGGCGCAGATCGAACACGTCGTTGCCTTTGATTTGCAGGTCGTGAATCGGCGCTACCGGATCGCTCCCGTAGACCGCGATGGCATGCGCATCTGCCCCGATCCGCATCGTTCCGTCGTGCGCGATGGCGTGGATGAGGTTGTCGTTCAACTGAATGTGGTGTGAGCCGCCACGGACGTGAATGCCGGTCGGTACGCGGTCCCTGAGCGCGGTCCGGGCGTTGCGCAGTTCCAAGCCCTCGATCGCGATGTAGCTCCGGTTGGCGATCAGGAACAGTCCGTTGGGCGCAGAGGGAGTGCCGAGGCCGGCGGCGTCGATGATCGGTCGTTCTCCGGGGTAGCCTCGAAATCGGATATAGCCGTCAATGGGGTTGCCGGATACGCGTATCGTGACGCGCTCCCTGTAGAGGCCATCACGGATGAACACCGTGCTGCCGGGAGCTACCCGCTCGGCAGCGAACTGGATTCGACGCCACGGCGCCGCCAGCGTCCCGGGGTTGCGGTCATCGCCATCCGGCGCGACGTAATAGGACGGCGACCCGAGCGCTCCGTCCATCGCGCAGACGATCGCCACCAGCGTGGCCATCGCGGCTCGGATGATTCCATCGGCCATCTGATTGCGCTCACTGCGGGAACCTTTCTGTCAGCCTAGCACGAGGGACGGGCGCTCTGCGAAAATCACCGGACATTGCGGGACGAGGGTATCCCTTTCGATCGGATGACATTCAAGGGAGAGGTCGACTTGGCGGGCGAAGCGGTTGGTAACTGGCGTCGCAAGACGCGGCGAAGCGTTTACGATAACCCCTGGATCACGGTCTACCACGACGAGGTGATCCATCCGGGGGGCGGCGACGGGATCTACGGGACGGTCCACTTCAAGAATCTGGCACTCGGGATCATACCGCTCGACGACGAAGACCACACCTGGCTGGTCGGTCAACACCGCTATCCCCAGGACCGCTATTCCTGGGAAATTCCCGAGGGTGGCGGAGCGCTCGACGTGGATCCGCTAACCAGCGCGAGGCGCGAACTGCGTGAAGAGGTTGGTCTCGGCGCGCATCACTGGGAGCTGATCCTGCAGTTGGATCTCAGCAATAGCGTCAGCGACGAAGTGGCGCTGATCTATCTGGCGACCGGGCTGTATCCGCTCGCGGCGGCCCCTGATGAAACCGAGGATCTCAAGCTTTGGCGTCTGCCGTTCGACGAGGCGGTCCGCATGGCATTGGCTGGCGAGATCACGGATGCGATGTCGGTCGCGGGTTTGATGAAGGCCCGGTTGCTCCGATGTCGATGATCGGCGGGTAAAGAAGGTGGGCCGTCCCTGGCCCCAAAGGCTCTGCGAGGAGGTCACACGGAAAGAGGTAGCGCTCGATGGAGTAACCGCGAGTCAGAACGCCGGGTCCGGTTCGAGCGTCGCGATACTCATGTCGAAAGGCCGCGATTCATGGCGGCTGCTCGTGCCGCTGGAGACGATCAGCCGATAACGCGACGGGCGCATCGCGTCGGGCAGTTGAACGATGATAAGTTCGTCGCGATGTTCGATGAGTTCGAGGCGCCTACCGCCGAGACGAACACTGGGCGTACCGTCGCCGAAGTCATGGCCTGAGATCGTGATCGTGCGGGTGTCGTAATCGACACGCGCGGTGCTGACGACCGGCGCTGCGCCAGTATGCGGATGTGCGGTCCGAGTGGTTTCCTGGCTGTCCGGTGAGGCCGATGCGAGGAATGCGACGAACAGATTGATCAAACTGGCTTGATGCATGGTGTCCACCCGGCAAACTGGATGAGCGACGTTGGATATACGATATCGACTGGCCGGAAAGACCGCCGTTTGCCACTTCACGGTGAGCTTGTGAAGAATTCACGTCCAGGACGATCGCTGCTGCGGGTACTCGGTGCGGCCGTTCTCGTTGCCGGCGTGGCAGGCGCTGCGGCGGCAGGTCCACGTTTCAAGCTGCTGTGGCATGTCGGGCCGCAAATCGAGGAACTCGCCGATCTGCCATCCGATGCGCGCCCGATCGTCGAGCGGACGCGCAAACTGGTCGACGGATTCTATTTCCTGTTCATCGAGCGGGGCATCCTCGGGTACTGGCCGCAGCGCCCAAGTCGCTGTTCGCTCAACTTCCACCAAATCGAGTTGAACCATCTGCGTATCAGCCTCGACGGCGAGACGGTCGACTCTTCTCGCGCCGTATCGGTCGAGCGGGACTGTCGAGAGTCATCGGAAAAGGCCGCCGAGTCGTCCGCCGCCTTGCGCCGCGAGCGCGCCGGCGCGGCGGATCGGGTGTTGACGAATCTCGGCCTGGGCGATTCGCGCTCAGCGGAACCGGCGATCATCGTCAGCGAGATGTTGCTCGACAACCGGCATTTCGCCCTGGCCAGCGCCGGGCAGTCAGTGAAGCTGACGCAGCTTCCACGAACGCTCGGGCATCTGGTCGAGCGGCACATCGAAATCGATTACGCGATGGCCTACCAGGAGCCCGGTCTGCAGACCGCGCACGGAACCTCGCTTTACCCCTGCCCGTCGCCGAGTTGTCGCCTCACCCTGACGGAATCGGCGGTGTCGGGCTTGCGGGAAGCCTTCCTCCGTTATCGCGCTCCGGACGGACAATCGGTCGCACCGAAGCCGTTCGCCGGGCGATTCATAGTCAATATCCGCCGCTGGTCCGCCGAACACGAACGCGCGTACTCGGGTCCGAAGCGATCGGGATTGCCCGATGGAGTCCTGTTCGAAGGTGGGGTCTGGACGATGGACCATCCCTTGGCGGGACAGACGTCGAACGTGGCTACGTTCGCCGACGGTGCTGTGTGGCTGCTGCGAAACACCGATCTGAAGGTGTTCCTGATGATGCCGGCCCATCTGCCGCCGGGGGCCTCGGAGCGGCAGTACGCAGAGGATCTGGGGCGTTATCTGCGTGAACTGAATGACCGGATGCGCAAACTGTCCGGCGCCGCGAACCAGGTGAATCCGGTCTGTAACGAGCGAATTCACTTCATCCCGGCGGGCTACGGGGTACAGACCCACCTGCGGCAGTTCGCGTCGGCAGGTCCGGCACGGTCGGTTTCGGAGCCGAGCCAGGGACGGGAGGGCTCCGTCACCGGTGAACTGGTCGCGCTGGCCACGCTTCGCGACCAGTTGTGCGGGGCCGGGTCGGACCACTCCACCGTCAACTGAACGGCTGAGGCATCCCCGTATCGCACGGGTATCCGATCGGTGTGTCTCGAGCGCGAACCGGCGATGGCATCTGATTTCGCTACGGGAGTATTCGGTCAGTATCGCGATCCCGGTTTATTTCAGCCGGCGCTGGTTCATTTCCTGCGCTGCCATGTGGGCTTTCCGGAACGGGAAGCGCTGGTCGGTCCCGATTCGTTCGGCTTGTCGGGTGAAACGGCATCGCGTCGAGGATTGGTCCGATCCGTGCTTCCTTGATGGCAAACCTCAGCGGATTCCTGCGGAGCGGTTTGCTCGCTTCAACGCAGCATGAGCCCAAGCGAACGCCACGCGGTCTGGAGTTGCAGATGAACATTCGAACCATCGATCGAATCCTGGTTATCGGAGCGATCGCCGCCTTGGCGGCAGTCGGTGGGCGTCCCCGACCCCCAAACAAGCTGTCCGACGTGAGCCATCCGTCAGCCCGGATCGAGGCCGACGCCGAATCCCATTCATCACCCGTAGGCTTGCCGAATTTTGCGGCGATCGTTGCGGAGAATTCTGCATCGGTCGTCAACGTCAGCGTCGGTGGGACGACCGAGGTCGCGTTGCGTGTGCCCGATGCCGGGGCGTCACAATTCGGTGACGCGCCTTCGGCACAACCCGGACCCGGAGCCGTGCGTTCGGTCGATATTCCCGTGCGCGGCGTGGGGTCGGGGTTCGTGCTCCGTGCCGACGGCCTGATTGTCACGAATGCGCATGTCGTTGATGGTGCATCGGAAATCACCGTCCGGCTGGCCAATCGCCGGGAGTATTCGGCGGACTTGGTCGGGATCGACCTTCCGACCGATCTTGCGCTGTTGAGAATCCATGCGACCGATCTTCCGGCGGTGCGCGTCGGGGATTCGTCACGGACCTCGATCGGAGACTGGGTGCTCGCGATCGGCTCGCCATTCGGGTTCGATCACAGCGTCACCGCGGGCATCGTTTCGGCGAAGGCGCGGACCCTTCCGGACGAGAATTTCGTCTCGTTCATTCAGACGGACGTCGCTGTGAATCCGGGGAATTCCGGTGGGCCCCTGTTCAATCTCGCTGGCGAGGTGATCGGCATCAATTCCCAGTTCTTCAGCAAAACCGGGGGCTATCAGGGACTTTCGTTTGCGATTCCGATCGACCTGGCGATCAATGTCGCACGGGAACTGATGCGTGATGGCAAGGTTACCCGCGGGCAGCTGGGCATCAGCGTACAGGAAGTCGATCAGGCTCTGGCCGAGTCATTCGGTTTTGCCGAACCGCGCGGAGCGCTCGTCGATACGGTCAAGGCACTGAGCCCGGCGGCGAGGGCCGGTGTCCGGCCAGGAGACATCGTCGTCGCTATCGATGGTCGCAAGGTGAGTGAATTCAGCGATCTGCAACCGATCATCGCAGAACTCAGACCCGGGGCGCACGTGAAGCTCGCGCTGTGGCGCGACGGCACCATACACGAGCTTTCGGCAGAGGTCGGTACGTACGAGGATCCTGCCGGGCACGCCGAACACTCGGGGGAGCTTGGGCACAATGCGCTTGGTCTCGCCGTCAGGCCGTTGAGCGCCGACGAAAGCCGCAGACTCGATGTCGCAGGGGGGGTCGTCGTCGAGCAGTCGGTCGAATCGGCCGCCAAGGCCGGTATACAACCGGGGGACGTGATTCTGGGCTTGAACGGGCATCCGGTGACCGAGGCCCGGCAGCTGCGGGACCTGCTCGATACGGATAGCCGTCATGTCGCCTTACTCGTGCAGCGCGGTGTGACGCGCATGTTCGTTGCGCTCGATCTGAGCTAGTCCAAGCGGGGCGCTGATTGAAATGTTCCGCCGCGAGATTTTCGAACAGGATTACGAGTCGCAGGTGCCACCGATTCCGGGCAACGGGGCAACCAACCCCTCGACCCGCGCGCCCATGCCAAGGACCGAGTTCGGAAAATGTGCCTCAATCGTGAGTCTTGACTGATCCTGGGCCGTGGTGGAAGTATCCGCGACTGGCTAATCCGGCCCATCTGGCATCAGGCACGACTGAGCCGCGCGGTCGACGGGCCTCTGGCGTATCATGCGCAGCACGGGGGGCTTCCAGAGGGTAACGCGTCATTGCGCGCAACCGAAACCCAGGCTCATTCCCGAAGGCCGCTGATGCCGGCCGCTACGATCAGGTAAAGATTCACCCAATTGCGCAATTCCGAGGGCGCTCGCCGGGGCCGCAAGAGAGCTTGCGCGGCTGAGGAAAACAATCAGGAAAGCAACGCGATGAAAGAAGCCGATCACTACAACAATTACGTCAAGGCTTTTACCCGCCTGTTCGAAGCCTACGACGCCGCCGCGCCCTACCTCGGCGTGACGGATGATTTCAAGTATTTCGTCAATCGCAAGCGTGCGTGGCTGGAACGTCTGAAATCCCCGGAATTTCCAGTCGCGTTTCTCGGCGCCTTCTCGGCCGGAAAAAGTACCATCATCAATGCCGTTCTCGGCGATGACATTCTGCCGCAAGCGACGAAGTCACTAACCGCGATTCCGACGCTGATCCGGCGTGGCGACAGCAATCGCGCGGTTATCCACTATCTGGATGACACGGCCCGAGAGGAGCTGAAAGGCCTGTACGTCGAGGAGTTATCGAAGGAGTTGCGCAAGAGTGCGGATGTCTACCGCAAGGCCAGCAAGGCGGAACTCCTGAATCAACTCGGCAAGGACATAGAGCAGCACAAAAGCCAGTTCGGCTCATTCAACAAACAGAAGTTCTACGAGGAACTGAAGGCGCTGATCGCCGGCTGGAACCGCCTATCCGGTTCGCACAAGGAAATCGCGCTGAGCGAACTGCCCAGTTACGTGACCGAGGACTACGAGGACGTCCTGTTCGTCGATCAGGCCGAGATCTACCTCGCGAACGTAAACCTCCCCGAAAACGTGGTGCTGGTCGATCTGCCGGGACTCGGCGTCGTCAACCCACGTCACCGGAAGGTCACGAAATCCTACGTCGAGAACGACGCGAAGGCGTTCGTGATCGCGATGAAGGTCTTCCATTTGCTCGAGGGCGAGGAGATCGAACTGCTCGCGGAGATTCACAGCCAGCGTAAGCGCGTACTGCAGCGCGCATTCTGGGTCATCAATCAATGGGATGTCCTGAGCGGGCAGCAGAAGAAGGAGGAGCTCGCCAATTTCGAGCAGAAGATCGATCACTATGGATTCCAGATCGCCAAGGATCGGGTGTTCCGTGTGTCGGCGCTGAATTACCTGTTGTTGAAGCTGATACAGGAAGGTCGGCTGGACAAGAGTGGCAGCATCCGCGAACACGTCGATGCCCTGAAGAAATCAGTCGGCAAGATTCCCGAGCGCTTGGAAGCCGAGGGTGTCATGAAGTCGCTGGATGAAGCGAAAAGTTTCGTATCGTTTCGCGCCAACCTGTTCGAGTATCTCGCGTATACCGCGAAGGCCGAGTTTCTCGAGGAGGCTCGAAGCGAGTATCTGGACCTCGCGAAGCGCCTGCGGGCGCGGCTGGAACCGCTTTATCAGGCCTACAAGAATACCAACGACGATGCGATGAAAAGCACGTTCATTGCCGGCGAACTGTCCCGGCGCCAGGACGAGGTCCTGCACAGGCTCAAGGGGTTGCTCGAGGAGCACGTCAAGGAACTGCGCACCGAGGTCCTGCCGGAACTCGTGTTCTGGCGCGACGAGGACCAGGAGCGCCTGGCGGAGCAGATTACGCGCGCGATCGACACGCTCGACCGCAAGGCGCTGAAAAACGAACTGCTGAAGGGCATGGATCTGCACAGCGTCGTCAGCCGCTTGCCGCAGAAGATCGAGGAGAATCTGCGCATCCAGCGGACCTTCAGGGCACAGCTGCAGACCTTGCTCGAGGAGCAGATCGTCCGGCAGCACCTGTTCCGGCTACTCGACAGCATCGCCGCGACCGATGCCTTGCCGGAGGATGTCGTCGCGGTGTTGCGGGATCGTCTGAGCGGACGCGACATGTTGAACCGTCTGAAAGGGATGTGCGACGTCTTTCTGTTCGAGTACGGTGGCATCATCGACGAGCTCGGGCGTGCCGTGATGGTCGACAGTACGGAGGACGCCCGGACCAAGGAGGACATCGTCGAATTGGTGCAGAAGAATGCCGATACGGCGCTGGATGTCGCGAAGAGTATGCGTCTGCTCGGGCCGGACGACACGATGAAGCAATTGCTGTCGCTCGGCCTGGACAAGCTGACCGGCATCTACAAGGGCTTGAAGGATGCGCCGAAGGCCCTGGCGCTACCCGAGGGCAAGGCCGACGAAATCGACCGGGCCCTCGAGTGTTACAAGACGGGCCTGTTGGACTACACGCGCAAGCAGCAACGGCAGATCAACAAGTTCGCCCGGCGGGGCATCAAGAACTACTTCGAGGAACTCGAGCAGGATCTTCTGGACTACTTCGAGTCGATCAAGGGTGAGATCGCCAAGGTCATCATGAAGCAGCTGACCAGCCACATCGACGTTGAACTCAATGCCGAGCTCGAGAAGCAGAAGATCATCAAGGACGCCTACCAGGCCGTCAGCAATACGGCGGTCACGCCGACGCGCCGCGGGGCCGAGGCGTAAGGGGACGCTCGGCATCCATCCATCGCCTGCCGCAACGTGGGGATGACTCTGAACAAGGCCGGGAAGGGTTTTTCAGAGTCTCCCCTGGGCGACCCGACGGCGCAGCGCGTGCGCAAGCGGCGGGTAAGTCGCCTGCCCGAGAATCAGTCGGCGCCCGACCGGGAACGCGAGTTGCCCGGATGCAGCCATTCGAGCACGAGGTTTACGACGAACGATCCGATCAGGACCAGGGCCGCACCGGTCAACAGCGGACCGGCGAATGGCACACCGTGGGGATCGTTGAGCTTGATGCCGACCAGCGCTGACAGCCAGCCGACGGCGATTCCGGTTGCGTCGAGAATGAATCCCATGAGACCGAACTCCTGAGTGAGTTTGAGTGACGATAGGCACGGGGATCGGGGCGACCGTCCTCGCTGCTGCCCGTGGCCGAGTTGAACCACGCGACGAGTCTGCCCAAACCATCGGGGAGCTTCAGTGACCTAGTCACACGCTGGGTTATCTCGACCCCCGGTGGATTCACTCTTGGCCGGCGAACGTGCGCAGCTTCGCTTCGTCCAGCACTTCGATCGAGCCGCGTCCGAGTCGAACCGCACCGTGAATCTCCAGCCGTTTCAAGTGCCTGGAGATCACCTCACGGGCGGTTCCGAGTTCGTCGGCGAGCTGTTGATGCGTCCTGGCGATGCATCGCGTGCCATCGCGCAGCAAGGCAACGATCAGACGGTCGTCGATATCGCCGAATACGACGTCGGCGATCCGCCCCATGACGGTCGACAGGCTGGCTGACAGCCCATCGAATACGAAGCTGCGAAAGCCTGCGGATTTTTCTATGGCTTCGCGAAACTGGCCCGGCGGCAGCGCCAACGCGGTCACCGCCGTTTCGGCGATTCCCTCGGCGGGATAGCGTGAACCGCCCAGCAGACAGGATGTCGTCAGCACGCAGGATTGTCCCGGACCGACGAAGTACAGGACGACATGCCGGCCGGACTCCGATAGCACCTGACATCGGATGCGTCCCTCGACGATGAGCGTGTACCCGGCGCATGCCGCCCCCGGGTAGAACGCCCTCTCGCCGGCATCGATCCGCAGCCGGCGTGCGCTCGCGAACAGACGAGCGAGCACGGAATCCTTATCCAGTTCGAGGCTTGGAAACAGAATTCGCAAGGATTCCTGGACGTCCATCGTGAAGCTCCTCGGGTATATCTGCAGATGACTTCCTGTCCGGCTGAACCCCCGGTGCGAACGAGCATTCATTCGGCACCAGAGTTTCCTTCCGCGCGAGTTCGCGTGTCGCGTCGAATGGTTTGATCGGCAATGGGGTGGTCATCCGGCATCGATCGCCTCTGCAAGTCCCCGCCGGGTTGACCGCAGCGCGGCGATTCTACTCCGACGTCCGCGCGACCCGGTAAATTCGGGCCGTGGTCACGGACGGCGCATGTACGATACCTCTGGATCGGGCCGAATCGACGTCGACCGATAGGGCGTTCGATGAACGCACGAAAAAGCCGCCTGGAGGGAGTCCGGGCGGCTGTGGGTTGTGGCGTGATGTTCGGAGCGGCCTCGTCCCTGAGGCCGGGGGATCGACAGTGCCTTACC